>JAZKEG010000024.1:0-106730 GCA_040387215.1 Verrucomicrobiota bacterium
GGTCCTGCGCCTTCTTCATCTTGGCCGCAGCGACAAGCTGCATCGCGCGGGTGATCTGCGCGGTGTTTTTGACCGACTTGATGCGCCGGCGGATGTCGCGGAGGTTTGCCATATTAAGAGATAGATAGAGTCAAGAAACCAGAATCAGGAAAGATGGAGGAATTACTTCCAGCTCTTCTTGAAGTCCTCGATGCCGCCTTTGACGGCTTCGACCATGGCGGCGTCCTTCTTGAGGTCCGGCTTTTCGTTGCGGATCTTGTCGAGCAGGTCGCCCTTGCGGGTGTTGAAGAAATCACCGAGCGCGGCCTGGAAGCGCTTCACATCGGAAACCGCGACGTCGTCGAAGTAACCGTTCTGCATCGCGAACAGATAGATGGACTCCATCTCCATCGCGAGCGGGCTGTATTGGTTCTGCTTGAAGAGCTCCACGATGCGGGCGCCGCGATCGAGTTTTTTCTTGGTGGAAGCGTCGAGGTCGGAACCGAACTGGGCGAAGGCCTGAAGCTCGCGATACTGCGCGAGGTCGAGCTTGGTCGTTCCGGCAACGGACTTGATCGTCTTGGTTTGGCAGGCGGAACCCACTCGGGACACCGAAAGACCGACCGAGATGGCGGGACGGATACCTTGATAGAAAAGGTCGGTTTCCAGATAGATCTGGCCGTCGGTGATGGAGATCACGTTCGTCGGAATGTAGGCGGAAACGTCGCCAGCCTGAGTTTCGATGATCGGGAGAGCAGTCAGCGAGCCACCACCCGCGGCTTCGGAAAGACGGGCGGAACGCTCGAGCAACCGGCTGTGGAGATAGAAGACGTCACCTGGATAAGCTTCGCGGCCGGATGGACGGCGGAGAATCAGCGACACCTGGCGATAGGCGACGGCGTGCTTGGAAAGGTCGTCGAACACGATCAAGCAATCCTTGCCCTGATCCATGAAATACTCGGCAATGGCGCAACCGGCATACGGCGCGAGATACTGCATCGCGGCGGCGTCCGAAGCGGAAGCGGAAACGATGGTGGTGTATTCCATCGCACCGGCGTCTTCGAGGATCTTGTTGATCCGGGCGACGTTGGAGAGCTTCTGGCCGATGGCGACGTAGATACAATACAGCGGCTTGTGGTTCTGCAGCTTGCCTTGCTCGGCGGCCTTGTTCTGTTGGGCCTGGGAAATGATGGTGTCCACCGCGATGGTGGTCTTGCCGGTGGCGCGGTCGCCGATGATGAGCTCGCGCTGGCCGCGGCCGACGGGGATCATCGCGTCGATCGACATGATGCCGGTTTGCACGGGAACGCTAACGGACTTCCGCTTGATGATGCCGGGGGCGATCTTTTCCATCGGATAGAAAGCGGCGGCGGCGATGTCACCCTTGCCGTCGATGGGAGCACCGAGGGCGTTGACGACGCGGCCGAGAACGGCTTCACCGACAGGAACGGAAAGGAGTTTGCCGGTCGTGCGGCACTCGGCACCTTCCTTAACAGCGGCGTAATCACCAAGAAGCACGACACCGACTTCGCTCTCTTCCAGGTTGAGCGCCATGCCGGTGACACCGCCACCGAACTCGATCATCTCGTTGAGCATGACGTCGGAGAGGCCTTCGACCTTGGCGACACCGTCACCGACGGTGCGGACGATGCCGACATTGGTTTTTTCGACGGACGACGTGATGCCGGCGATCTGTTGTTCGAGTTCTTGGAGGATGCTGCTCATGGCGAGGTTTCGGTAATCGTTTCTGAAATTGGAGAGGCGTTAGAATGCGGCGGCGAGACGGTCGAGGCGGCCCTTGACGGAACCGTCGAACACATCATTGCCCACGCGGATGCGGAGTCCTCCCAGAAGCTCGGGAGTGATTTGATAGCTGACCGCGAGATCGGGTCCGTATTGGTTAGAAAGTCCAGCGACCACACGCTGGCGGGTCGCTTCGTCCAGTTCCACCGCGCTTTCCACGGTCACTTCGCGGCGAGCTTGCTCAAGACGGAGCAAACGCTGGAGCGCGGAAAGGATGGACTTGTAGTCGCGTGGTTTGGCTTCCAACAGGCGAGCGATCACCGTGCGCAACTTCGCCTCGTCGAGGCGGCCACCGGTCTGGCAAAGCCCGAACAAACGGCGGGCGGCGGCGGCGGCGGACTTGGATATCTTCATGAGGACTGCGAGGAGGAAAAGGGGTGGAATCAGGCTTCGACCTTGGCGAGCGCGTCCTCGTTGATGCGCTTCTGGTCGTCCAAGGTGAGCACCTTGCCAGTGACTTGCGAGGTGGTGGCTGCGACGAGGCGGCCGAACTCGCGCTTCAGCTCGGTGCTGAGGCGGTCGCGGTCGGCCTTGGCAGCGGCTTCCGCCTTGGCGAGGATTTGCTGAGCTTGGCTGATCGCCTCTTGAGATTTTTGTTCGCTGAAAGCGGCAGCTCCTTGCTTCGCCTCGTTGATCAAGCGAACGGCGTCTTCATTCGCCTTGGCGATGGCGGCAGCGGTGGTCTCCTTGGACTCGGCCAGCTGACGCTCGATGAGCTTGAGCTTTTCTTCACCGGCGGCGATGCGGCTGCGGCGATCTTCGAGCATGGCCTGCACCGGGCCGAAGGCGAATTTCTTGAGCACGAAGATCACGAGAAAAAAGTTCACAACCTGCGCGATGAAAAACGGCGGGTTGAGTCCGAACGTCTTCTGGATGTTTTCCAGGACGCCGGGAGATTCGACGGCGGCAGCGAGCAAGGTGATCATTTCGTGAAAAGTTACGTGAGAAGAAATGCCGCGCGCGCCGAGAAGCGGCCCTGGAGATAGCCGGCGTCCCCGTCGACCAGGGAGACTTAGAAGGGAACAGCGAAGGCCGCGAGGATGAAGATACCCTCGATGAGAGCCGCGAGAATGATCGAAATCACGAGGATTGGCGTAGCCGCACCTGGGTTACGACCGGTTGCTTCAGCGGCTTTGCCACCGAGAACGCCGATACCGATGCCGCCGGCGAGTGCTGCCAGTGCGACTGCGAATGCTTTGGAGAAGACCATGATGTTAGTTATTCTGTTGTTTGTTGTTGTTTCCTGCCACCCCCACGGTCGTTGCCATGGTCAGGCGGCTGAAAGGATCAATGATGCCCTTCCTCGTCGCCGTGATCGCAGATCAACTTGAGGAAAACCGCGCAGAGCAGCGTGAACACCAAGGCTTGAACGAATCCGACGAGCAGCTCCATGAAGTAGAAGGGCAGCGCGGGAAGGAAGGCGATCGACTTCGGCACGAGAGCCATGAGCGACTCCAAGGTCTGCTCACCGCCGTAGATGTTGCCGAAAAGACGGAAGGAAAGAGCGACCGGACGGATCGCGATGGAAATCATTTCCAAAATGCCGACGAGGAAGAAAACGACGACCATGATCATCAGCATCACTCCCTTGAACGCGCCTTTCGGAGCGAAGATGTGAGCGAGGAATCCTTTCACGCTGTTTTCGGTCAGCGCCCAGTAGAACCAGAGCGTGGCGAAGCTGAAGGCCATCGCAGCTGTCATGTTGAGGTCAGCATTGGCGCCGCGCAGGATGGGCAAAAATCCATGATGGCCATGGCTGTCCACCGTGTTCCAACCGACCGTGCCCACACCGGGGATGAGGCCCATGTAGTTGTTCACCAAGATGAAGAAAAATACCGATCCGAAGAACCAGAAGGTGCGCTTCACCAGATGCGCGCCCATCAACCCTTCAAGGAAGTCGTAGAGCGACTCCACCACCCACTCGGCGAAGTTTTGAAATCCGGACGGAATGGCCGCCATCTTTCGCGTCGCGGCCCGGCAGAACAACACGATCAATCCGACGGCAAGCCAGACCATGATCATCGAGTTGGTGATCGGCAGCGTCTCGTGGAGGCGTTGCGCGTCGAGCGGCAGCGCGTGGTGGCCACCCTCTGCGGCGAAGGCTGCCAACGGACCGCTGATCCAGAAAAAGGTTGAAAGAATGAAAAATCGCATGCGACGACGCCCGCTGAAAGGAGGGCGCGGGGTCTTTAAGGATCGTCACAAGTCTCCGCAAGTTCTATTTGTGAAAATTTTCACAAGCGCCCCCACCCACCCCTCTAGCAGGGTCTAAGCGGCCCATCGGCAGCGGTGACGCGAGCTGCCTCGGTGACGGCAAAATCCTCCGCGAGAGCGCGGCGATGGCGAGGCGGCGGCTCTTGAAATCCCCTTCAAGTCAAGCGTCCGCTGGAAAAAAATCCGCCGCGCTCTCCGGGATTTTCTCTTGCCATCGTCCGGGGTCGTTCGCAGAAACATCCCGCCATGAACAAAGCTGAACTCATCGAATCCATCCAAAACGCCCTCGGAAAAGACGCCACCAAGCGCTCCGCCGACGAAGCTCTCGAAGCCGTCCTCTCCTCCATCGCCGCTGGCGTGAAGAAAGATCAGAAGGTCCAAATCATTGGCTTCGGCACCTTCGAGGTGAAGAAGCGCCCTGCTCGCCAAGGCCGTAACCCGAAGACCGGCGAGCCGATGCAAATCTCCGCTTCGCAGTCGGTTGGCTTCAAGCCTTCCTCTGCCCTCAAGGCCAGCCTGTGAGCTTACGGGACTGCGGTCCCCTCGATTTGAAAGCTTCAAAAAATCCCCAAGAACCCCGGCCAGATGGTCGGGGTTTTCTCGTTTCCAAGCTTTCCACCCGCGAATTTTCGGCTTCTGTGGACAGACCCCGCCGCATCCGTTAAGCCCCGCGCGGAAAGACCGCCCCACGCCTTATGAAACCACGCATCACTCTTGCAGAAACCGAACTTCCGGACGGCAACATCCTTGAGCTTCAGGAACACGACGGGCGCAAGTCGCTGCTCGTCCATGGCCAGCAAATCTGCGGCCCCGTGACCCGCGCCGCAGAAGAGGAACTTGCCCGCCTCGCCTGCGCTCCATTCCGCCCTGCCCGCCAGCCGCAAATTTGGTTCGCCGGTCTCGGCCTCGGCCACATGGTCGCCTCCGTCGCCCGCGAACTGCCGCAGAAGCGCGCCAATTTCATCGTCGCCGAGCCGCTCGCCGCGATCCCGGATTGGCACCGTGCCCATCTGCCAGAAAGCCCGCTACTCACCGATGCGCGCGTCACTTTGGAGAATGACTGCGGTCCCGGCGGCCTCAAAGGTCACACCGGACTGCTTCATGCCATCCTCGTCCACCTCGACGCCTCGCCCACCGGCCCGCGCAATCGCACCTGGGTGGACGAACGCCGCTGGGTTTCCGCCGCCTTCGAAGCGCTGCAACAAGGCGGGCTGTTGGCCATCGCCGGCTCGCGTTATGTCCCCACGCTGACGCGCCGCCTCCAAGGATCCGGCTTTGAAGTCGCCGAATTCACCGTCCCGTCCTCACCGAATGCGAAACGCCCGCGTTTCCTGCCCATCTGGCTCGCCCGGAAAGGCAAAGCGGCGGATTGATCTTTCCGGGTGAGCGTGGTTGAGTGCGCCGTTCCCATGGCCCGCCTCACCCCTCTGCACCTCCTTCCCGTCCTCATCGCCGCCGCATCCCACGCCGCAGAAGTGACGATCGAGCAACGTCCATTCAGCATCGACCGATCGTTCAACGCGGTCGTTCTGCCCGTCGGTGAAGTCGTCCTCATCCGAGTTTCGCCGGAAAAATGGGCGGAGTTTGAAATTCTCAAAATCACCGACCACGGCAGCCGCGTCGCCAAGGGAGACGTGCTTGTCAGCTTCGATGCGGAGAACATCGATCTCAAACTGGCGGATGCTCGGCGTGCGTTAGAAATCGGCACCCTCCAGCTCCAACAGGCGGAGCTCGATCAGAAACACCTCGTCCAAACCGCACCAGATCGGCTTGACGCGCTCAAACGCGCCGCCGCGATCGCCAAGGAGGAAAACACCTATTTCACTGAGGTCCGCCGCAAGGCCTCCGAAGAATCCGCCAGCCAAGCGCTCAAGCGCAGCGAACAAATCCTCGGCAACCAACGCGAAGAACTGCGCCAGTTGTCCAAGATGTACGAGGCGGACGACGTCACCGAGGAGACCGAAGAAATCATCCTGGTCCGCCAGCAAGACGCCGTCGCCTCCGCCGAGTTCGCCCTGCGCATGGAAAAGCTCGACCACAAGCGCACGCTCGACGTTTCCCTGCCCCGCGAAGCAAAACGGCTCGCCGATAGCGAGCGCGACACCGCCATCGCCCTCAACAAGGCGGAACAGGACATCCCCCGCTCGATCGAGCTGGGAAAAACCAAGCTGGCAGAACTGGCCACCGCTCAGCAACGCGCGAAGGACGACCTCGCGGATTTGGAAAAGGACAGGAAGTTGTTCGAAATCAAAGCCCCCGCCGACGGCACCTTCTATCACGGCGCGCTCGACGACGGCCGCTGGACCACCAGCAAACTGGTCGAGGCCCTCATCCCACACGGTCGCCCCCCCGTAAACACAGCTTTTGCCACTTTCCTGCCCGCAGTGACGCCGTTAGCGCTCGTCTCCTTCGTCGATGACGCCACCGCTCGCTCGCTGCAACTCGACCTCACCGGCATAGCCACCCTCGCCGGTCGCGAGGACGTGCAAATCCCGATCAAGCTGGCCAAGCTCGCCAGCCTGCCCGAACCGGACGGCACCTATCGTGCCGATTTCTCCGCCACTTGGCCGGAGCTCCCGGTTGCCGCCGGAGTCACCGCCAAGGTCCGCATCGTCTGCTACCAACAAGCGGCGGCCATCGTCATCCCCAGCAAGGCCCTCGCGTTCGGCCCCACCGGCTGGACGGTCGAGGTAAAACTCGCCGACGGCAAAACCGAGCGCCGCGAGGTGAAAACCGGGCGCATTTCCGGCGAGGAAACCGAGATCCTTTCCGGCCTCGAAGCTGGGCAGGTGATTTTGATCCCGTAGAAAGACTCAAGACGTTAAGAATCAAGATTCAAGAAAAGAAGAAGACCTGCTACGCGACATGACACGAACTCACCAAGTCGCCGCATTCCTTCTGCGCTCTTCCGTCTCTTCTGCTGTATCTTGCCTCTTGTTGTCTTGTTTCTCCGCTGCGAACGCGGAAATCACCCGCACCGAGATCACCAGTTCCATCACCCGCGGCGTCGATTTCTTGGTTTCCCACCAAAACCAAAACGGCTCCTGGGGCAGCGCTCGTCGCACGAAAAATCTCAACATCTACGCGCCGCTGCCCGGTGCCCATCACGCCTATCAAGCTGGCACTTCTGGCCTTGCGTTGTGCGGTCTCATCGATGTCGCCGACCCACGCCCCGAGGTGGACGCCGCCATTTCCCGTGCCTCCACCTGGACTGCCGCCACTCTGCCCCAACTGCGCCGCGCCGAGACAACCACCACCTACAACGTCTGGGGCCATGCCTACGGCTTGCGCGCCATGACCCGGCTTTGGCAACGCGAAACCGACCCCGCCAAAAAAGCAGAATGGCAACGCCTCGGCCAACAACAGATCGACCTGGTGGATCGTTACGAAGACGTCAACGGCGGTTGGGGATACCTCGATCTCTTCGATGGCCTTGCGACCCAAAAACCCTCAGGCATCCCAACCTCTTTCACCACCGCCACCGTGCTGCTCGCCATGGACGAGGCGCGCGACGCCATGGCCGTGAAGCTCAACGAAAAACTCGTCCGCCACGCCATCACCGGGATCAATTGGCAACGCACGCCTGACTTTTCCTACGCCTATTCCTTCGATCACCGCTACCGCCCACGGCTCGACATCAACCGCCCCGCTGGCTCGCTCAGCCGCTCGCAAGCCTGCAACGCCGCCCTCCGCGTGTTTGGCGAAAAGGCGGTCACCGACGCCGTCCTAACCACCTGGGCCGACCGCTTCCTCGCCCGCGAGGGATTTCTCAGCAACGTCCGCAAACGCCCTGTCCCGCATGAAGGACAATTCAAAATCGCCGGCTATTTCTACTACTACGGCATCTATTATTTCACCGAATCCGTGCGTCTCTTGCCCCCGGAAAAGCATGCCGCCTACGCCGAAAAGCTCGCCGCCATCCTCATCGAACGGCAGGAAAAGGACGGCTCGTGGTGGGACTATCCGCTCTACGATTACCATCAAGCCTACGGTACCGGCTACTCCCTCATGGCGTTGGCGTGGTGTCGGGAGGCGATGAAACCCTAAGGCCCATGCCTCTCCCCCCATCCGTCATCGAGACGCGCGCGGTCAAAGTCGGCGTCAAGGCTTCAAAAAAGCGCCACCACGTCGTCACCGAGCAAGAACTCCTCGCGCTCCGCGTGCAGGTCATGCCGCCCCTCCTGCGCATCCTCTTGGGAATCGTCGGGCTGGGACTGCTCCTCGCTTGCGGGTTTGCATGGCCGTCAGAATCCAACGCCACCCAAAGCCTCGAAGCTGTCTTGGGCGTCCTATTCATCCTCTTCGGGGCATTTGGTATCCGCCGCACCCTTTCCAAAATGCTCGAAAACGTCAACACGGCCGACGCCATCGAGAGCATCCTCGAGCTCATCGGTGAAGCGGTTTCCAGCATCGATCTTTGATTTCATGAAACCCCTTCCCGCCCTCGCCTCACCCAGCGCCATCCTGTCCTTCGATTTCGACGGCACGCTGCATCACCCGGCCGAGAACCCGCCCATTCCACCTGAGTTTTTTGAACTCATCGAGCAACTCCGCGCCGAGCACCGCGTCGTCTGGGGCATCAACACCGGACGCTCGATGGCGCAGATGGTCGAGGGCTTCATCGAGAGCCGCTTCCCCTTCCTGCCCGACTGGGTGATCGCCCGCGAGCACGAGCTGTTTCACCCCAATCCCTTCGGCCGCTGGCTGCCGGATGCGAGCTGGAACAAGCGCTGCGCCAAGGAACTCCACCAACTCTTCAAGCACTCGCACAAGCTCCTCGCCCACCTGCGCCACGAAATCGAACACCACACCGGCGCGCAATGGATCGAACTGGAAGGCGAGCCCGCCGGCATCATTTCCCAGACCGAGGAAGAGATGGAATGGATCGTCGATCACATCAGCCCCATCGCCGCCGCCGAGCCAAATTTCTCGTGGCAGCGGAACTCGATCTACCTGCGCTTCGGCCATCGGGAAATCCAGAAAGGCAGCAGCCTCGCCCACGTCGCCGGACTCTACCAACTGCCTGTCGACCGCCGTTTCGCCATCGGCGACAGCCACAATGACTTGGAAATGCTCGATCCCGCAAACACTGGCATGACCGCATGCCCCGCAAACTCCGTGGACGACATCAAGCGCAAGGTCCTCGCCACCGGCGGCCTGCTCACCCGCTCCAGCCACGCCTACGGCGCCATCGAAGCTCTCCACCACTATTTCCCGAGAACCCGGGAAAATGAGCCATAACTTCAGGCGACTTTATTGTTTACATATCCGTAATAATATCCAGCCTCCGATCAACCTCACGCTTGCGTGCATGCAGATCGGGTTCCGGGGGGAAACCATCTGCAATTCAATGCACGCTATCCCTTGCGTGGAGGGGATATGTATAAGGCGCGGATTCCGGCAACGGATCCGCGCCTTTTTCCTTTCCCGCCCACTGCGGCTTCACCGCAGATCGCCTCAACGATCTCGCAGGATTTTCAGCACGGCAGCGACCGTCTCGGGCATTTCGACGCATCCGTGCCAGTAGGGAACTAGGGTCTCCGAGGCCGCGCCCTCCAGATGGGCGCTCGTGTAGGGCACGATGCGGTCGCTGCTGCTGCGAAAATCCAATCCGCGGTCGGTGGCGATGATGGAGTGGAAAGGAACTTGGATGGGGCGCTTGGCCAAGGCATCAAAAAACGGATGCTTGGTGGACAGCGTCTCGGTGCCGCGCACGCCGCGGTCCGAGAACCCCCTCAGCTCGGGCTGGATGAAGGACACCGGCAGCTCAGCGAGTTTTTCCAGTCCGTCTTTGGCGGTTTTCGGCAGGAAAAGGACCAAGCGCAGGATCGTCTGATAGATCCCGACATCCGCCAGTTCGCTGCCACGATGCGGGGTGCAGATGAAGATGACGCGCGCCACGTCCGGCTCACGTTTGAAAAAAAGCGAATCATCCAACATGCGCCGGGTTCCAGCATCGACACTGCGTGCAACCTTCCAACGCGGGGCAGTGAAGAAGGCGTTCCAAAAATCCTTGCCGGAATCGATCACCTGCATGCGCGAGACCAGCCCGCCCATGCTGTGTCCGACCAACACGGTGTTTCCGAAACCCGCATCGCGGTGGCCGGGATCAAGCGTGTCGCGGGCCTCGCGCAGCTGGTCACGCAGCCTGGCCGCCGTGACCGGGATGGGCATGCCGCTGGGATACATGAAACATGCCGGCTGATAGCGCCGACGCAGTTCGGGATCCGCCAACATCGCGTTCACCGCATTTTTCCAAATAACTGGTCCGCAGAGCAGGCCGTGGACGAACACCACAGGCGTCTTGTGGGGGTCGTAGCGCTGGAGGAAAAAAAGCCGCGATTCCTGCTCACCCCACGCGGTCGGCTTGGCATCGCCGGGTTTCCCCGGTTCCGGCGCGGCATTGGTGAGCGAGCGTTCGAGCGCGGCGGTCAGGTTCTCGGCCAAGGGGGAATCCCTCCCACCCACCGCAACCGATGACGCCTCCATCACGTTGTAAAACCGCAACCTAACCGCTGTCGTTCCCGCGGACGATCCCTGTGGAAATTCCAGCACTGCGGTCGCCGGCAGGAACTCACCCGCCGGTGGCTGGAACGGCGGTGCCGTGCCCTCCCCATCCTTCCGCTCCAACACAACAGGAACACCCACCCCGTCCCGCGCCACGGTCTGCTCGAAGTCCGTCAAGGTGATGTCACGCGCCAACTCGCACCCGCTGAAATCCTGCGGGGAAAGTGTCGTGGAAACAGGAACGCGCGGCGAAGCATCGAAGCTGATGCGCCATGGCACCGCTCCCTCGACCACCTTGCTTTTCCCCCATTGCGAGATGTCCCGGTCCGGATGAATCGATGTTAGAACGGCAGCCACCGCGCTGTTGTAGCGCTGGCGCGCCTGTCTCGCAGCCAGCGACCGCGGCGACCTTTGCGCCATGATGTTCCACGCCAAACGCGCCTGCTCCAAATTTTCAGCGGTGCCGGAAACCCGCGTCTGATGCAGCCCCGGCGCAGCCACTGTCGTCCGACATGCGGGCAAACCCACCAGCGGCAAGACGGCCAGCAAGAGGAGCAACAGCCATCTCATTTCACGCGAATCCGCGGATGAGGATGTTGCCATACTTCCTCTCATATCTTTTCAAACACCTCGACATCATAGATATGTCCCGACCCGGCGAGGTGGAATGAACGGAAGTTCAACGGCGCGAACAGATCATGCAGATGAACGCGGTCGCGGAAATCGAATCGTTTCCCAAACAATTCGAGGATGCGGATGCTGGCGTGGTCGCGATAGGTGTTCACGATCAGGTTGCCACCCAGCGTGGTCATCTCCCCGAGTTTTGCGGCCAAATCCCCTGCGGAAACGGCTTCCTCGGGCTCGTGCAGCATCAGTCGCTGCTCGGTCGTGGTGTGCGAACCGCCTTGGAAATACTCCAGAATCCCGATCGCGGTGACGATGTTGTAGGGCACATGGAGGGCATCCATCGCGGGGTCCGGCCCTTCAAAGACATCTTCAGGCACCGCGAGAATCCCATATCCTTGCCCGGGGAGATTGTGGGTGTTGCGCGTGCTCGATAGCTTCGCCAAAAGCCGGTTGGATTTCTCCGAGTTCGCACGGTCGCGGTCGGTGATGACGGCAGTGATGGATTTGGGATCATATCCATCCCGCACGAGCTTGTCATAAACGAGGATGAGGCTGAGGCCGGTGCCGGCAGCCACCGCCTTGATGCGGACCGCTTGCCCGCAATCCAACAGCCGTCGTGCCGCCTGATAGGTCGCCCGCGTCTCATGGATGAAACGGACCTGCACGTCCTTGGCCTGCACCGAATCCAGGAAGATGCGGTCCCAGACCCCGCCATTTTTCCGGATCTCCGGCGAGAGCATCATGTACGGGCCGTTCATCGGATCGCCGCCCTCAACCAGCGCCGCGGATCGCGTCTCAGACGAGGTCAGCAGGGCTTGGGCGTAAGGATGCCCCGAGCGCTCCATCAACCGATTCCTGAAATGCATGACTTCACCGCCCGCTTCGTCGATGGACTTCATCGATCGCGTCGTCCATCGCACGACTTTCTGAGAGACACGTCCTAGGAAAATCTTCTTCTTACAAGCCGGTCGGGTCTCGTCGTCGTGAAAGATCGCCTGGCTCAAGCTGGCGACAATGGCCTCTGCCAACTCAGGCCCGTCCGTCGCATACAATGCGGTGACGGCGGTCATGGGGCTGAGGTTGTGCATGGGCGGAAGAGTTAGAACTACTTCAAATCACCGATCGCGGTGGGTTCGAAATCGGCGTCGGTGAGCTTCGCGTCATGCTTGCTGCTGGAGCCGTCAATGACGGTCGGCGAGCCCAGGTCCGCGCCTTGGACGGAAAAACCGGCGGGGATCTGACGCCCGTTGTCATCCTTGGCGACGCGGGTGGTTAGGACACGACGTTCGAGTTTTCCCGAACTGCCGTACTTGTCCACGCGCAGCGGAACCATGCGCTTGACGTCGATCCAGCTTTGAACCTTCGAGTAAGGACTCTGCCGCCCACCGGGCTTGGACTCGAGAACCTGGCAGGGAACGCGGTCCACAACCTCGGTCCCGATGATGGCTTGATCATCCCAGGCGTAGAAGTTTTCCACCAAATCCTCATACGAAAGATCACTGCCAAAAATGCCATCCTTCAGCTCCGACGCCGTGAGATTTTTCAACGTGTTAGGAAGCACCAGCAACGTTCCCGTGGTCGCACGGCTGCCGGGTTTCTTGAGCAGAAATCCCTCGCCCTTGCGCTCCTTGGGCCACAGCACCTGATAGACAAGCTCGGTGTTCGCACTGGTCCGGCGTGACTTGATCTGCAACTGGAGCACCGTCTTGGACGGAGTTTCCAGCTTCAGCCGCACCACCGAACTGCCATCCTGAATCCCGGCGGCGAGGCTTTTGGCCAGCTCCTTCGCGGAAGGAGCGGCGTCCTGCGCGGAGACGTTCGAGATGAGAGCGGTGGCGGCAAGCAAGGCGCTGCCGAGGGATCGCAAGGTGAGTTTCATGGGATGGATGGATTTAACTTTGAAGCGCGAGGCTGGGTGACAGGCGCGAACTGCGCCATGCGGGATACAGCCCACTGACGACGCCGACGACCACGGCGATGAGAATGGAGATGAGCATCAATTTCGGGCTGAGATCCGGCTCGAGGAACCCGCGCACGCCCGGCAGGGAACCCAGGGTGATGAGACCCAACGCACCCAACAACACGCCAGTGACGCCTCCCAGCAAACCTAACAAGGCGGACTCGCACAGCACCATGTACACAATGCGGCGCCTGCGCCAACCAACCGCAAGCAGGATGCCGATCTCATGGGTGCGCTCGAAAACGGTCATCAACATGGTGTTCATCACGCCGAGCACCCCCACGATGATGGCGAGCAGCGACGTGCTCCAGCTCATCGCCCGGGCGACCTTGAATCCCTGGCTGGTACCCACCACCTCGCTGGCGAGCGATGCCCGGCCTTCCGGAAAAATCGCCTTGATGTCCTGGCACAGCCCAGTGAGCTCCGCCTTGGGCAGATCCGGCGTCGCGCGAACATCGATGAAATTGACCTTTCCTTCATTGCCCGTGGCCTCCTGCATCACCGTTAGAGAGAGAAACACCGTGCCGTTCTCCACCATCGCCTGACCATCCACGATACCGACGATGGCGAGTTCCTCGGTTTCGATCATCAGCGTGTCGCCCACCTTTTTCTTGAGGACCTCCGCAGCGAGCGTGCCGAGCACCACCGCCTTTTCAGCACCATCGGTGGGCAGGCGGCCATCGATCACCTTGAGCTTACTCCAAGTGAACCCGCCCCACTCGCGGCCGGAAACCATCATGATGGGCGCATCCTCCACACTGAGCATCTGCATCAGGACGGACGTCGTTTCGGAAACCCGAGGCAGTTGCGCCACCTTTTCCTCCAGCGACGCGTCAAACACCTTGGGCATCAGGCCGCCGCTCATGTTGCTGACCACCACGTCGATGCCCACGGTGTCGAGTTGCTTACCGATGCCTTTTTCGTAGCCCCAGGCCATGCCCACCAAGGTCACGACGGCGGCGATGCCGATGGAAATGCCGACCAGAGTGAGGCAGGTGCGGACCGGGCGCCGGGTCAGGCTGCGGAGAACGATGGTGAAGAATGTCATTGCGAAAATGGATCGGTGGAGTTCGCGAGTCGGTCGGAAACCACGACCCCGTCCTTCATCCGTATGACTCGCGATGCACGATCGGCGACGGAGGTATCATGAGTCACCAGCACCAGCGTCACTCCCAAGCTGTCGTGCAGCTCCAGCAGGAGATCGATGATCTGCACCGCGCTCACACTGTCGAGATTGCCCGTCGGTTCATCGGCCAGCAGTACCGAGGGATTGTTGACCAAGCTGCGGGCGATCGCGACGCGCTGGCGTTCCCCTCCGGAAAGTTCGGAGGGAAAATGGCTGAGACGGTGGCTGAGACCGACGGATGCCAGCAACTCGACGGCCCTCGACTTGCGTTCCGCGCGTGATGCATCCCCCTCAAACATGGGGATTTGGACATTTTCAAGCACCGTGAAGGTGGGCAGCAGGTGGAAGGCTTGGAAGATGATGCCGATCTCATGCGACCGGTAGGCCGCGTGATCCGCCAGATCCGGGAGTGAGTTTCCGCGATAGTTCAAGCGCCCCTCGCTCGGCTTGTCGAGCGATCCGAGCATTTGCAACAGAGTGCTCTTGCCACAACCGCTGGGGCCGACGATCGCGACGAACTCACCTTGCCGGATTTCCAGATCCAGCCCCCTCAGAGCCACCACCTTGCCGTTGTCAAAATGCTTTTTCAGACCGATGGCCTGGTAGATCAATTCTCCGGAAGGTGTCAAAGCAGCGGCGGCCATTGCGAGAAGCTACACGCTGATCCTCCCCCGTCCAACCGTATGATATGCCACCGTGCATCATGAGGTGGATGGCGAAGAAATCGGCTTATTTCAAGCCTTGGGCCAGTGGCTGCCCGATTTCGGGTCGGACAGGTTGCGCAGCAGATGGATCACGGCGGAGCGGTAGTTCGGAAAGGGCGGGATGTCGCCCTCGTCCTCCGCATCCAGCAAGCGCGTGTGATGGGGGAGCTTGTCATAAGGCAAGGCCATCCTGACGTGATGGATGCCATGCAGCGGCTCATGCAAAAGCGTGAGTGAAAGCAGACGGCCTGACCACGTGTCCGAGACAATGCTGCGGGTGGCGCTGCGTGCGGTGTGGCCCGTGAGACCGACGTGTTCGATGTATTTGCGCCAGCTTTGGAGGTTACCGGCGATCACCCCGGGCAGCAGGAAGGTCCAAAAATAATAGTCCCAGACGTGGAACCAGGCGATGGCGGAGAAGAGCAGGGTCCAGACGGCGGCCATCAGGGCGAACTCCTGCCAGATGCGGCGGCGGACCCGCTTGTTCTTGATGAATGAGTCCTTTTGCACGAACACGCGGATGAACAGGAAGGGCGTGAAGAGGATGCCGAGATTCAACTCGATCACCGCCGCCAGGCGACGCGCCCAACGCGGGGTGCCCACCGTGACGAAGGGCCACAGCTCGACATCGCGCTCGGTGGCGAGGTGCGAGTGGTGCTTCTGATGCGCGGCCCGATAGAGCGAAAAGCTCATGAAGCTGAAAACCCCGATGATCATGCCGTCCACCTCGTTCAGGAATCGGCTTTTGCGCAGGTGCCCGTGGGAGGCCTCGTGAAATCCCACCAGCAGCCCGTGCATGAAATGGCTGGCGAGCAGGGCGAGGGGCACGCACAACCAGATCAACCCGTAGTAATAAGCGAATCCAATGGCCACCTGGCTCGCGGTCAGCGAGGCGCTGATCAGCGGGAACGCGGCGCGCGTCACCCAGTGGGTGTTGCCGTGATCGTCTTCGTCCGGCGCCACCACGGGGGGCACCAATTGTTGTTCACAAGTCGATGGGGAAATCATTTCGTTAGACCGTTAGCTCCGCCACCGGGGCCCGCGGATTCCTGCAGGCGCTGTTGAGGACCGCGAGGAAAAGGCCATCGAGTTCCGCGATGGTTATCTTGGTGAATCTAAACGGTTTGAATAGCCAGACAACCTCTAACTCATCGCCGATCTCGGTGAGCTCGCACCCGAGGTCGAAGCGCGCGGTGCCGGTGGATCGCATGCGGACTTTGGTGGAAATGCGCGGCAGCGTGACATCCGGCACCGGGTGGTTTTGCAGGGCAAAACGCACGTCGAAGATCGAGTGTTCTCCGGGATCGCGGATTTCGCCGATGGCGGCGGCGAGTTCGGCGAAGGGCATCGCGTTGGCGAAGGCGTCGAGCGTGGATTCCGCGACGCCGCGCAGATGGTCGGAAAAGCTGCGGGTGGCATCCACGTTTCCGCGCAGCGGGACGACGCCGGCGAAATAGCCCATGGTTTCGCGGACCGCTTCCTTGTTGCGGTTGGCCACCGGCGTGCCGACGAGGATGTCATCCTTGCCGGTCCACCCTGAGAGTGTGACCTGGAAGGCGGCCAGCAACGCGCTGAACATCGTGGTGCCATGGTCTTTCGCCAAGGTTCTGATGCCGGCCACCACCTCTGCGGGAATCGCGGTGGTCCAGCGTTGCAGCGGCGCGGCTTCGGGGATGTCGCTCCAAACCCGGCTGCTTCCCGCGAGCCGGGATTTCCAAAACTCCGCCCGTTGCGCGACCAGCGCGGGTTGCCACAGCGCGCGCTCGGCGGCGGCCCACTCGGTGTAGGTTTGGACCACGGGCGGCAGCGAGCTTTTCAACCCCATCACCCCGACGGCAACCGCCTTTTTCAGGCCGGAAAGCCCCATGATGTAGGCGGTGCAGAGGTCTTGCGTGAAAATCCCCAGCGACCATCCGTCGGCGATGGCATGGTGAAAGCAAAATGCCAGCACGTGGTCATTCGGACCGCGGCGTATCATCAGCACCCGGTGGAGCGGGCCTTGCAGCAGATCGAAAGGCTGGCGATAAGTTTCCTGCATCCGTTCTTCCAGATCTTCCCCCGCACCCAGTTCGTGGAAACCCAGCACCGCGGTGCCCGTCGCGCGCACCATTTGCAAGGGGCGCTCCTTGCCGGGCAGAAACGTGATGCGCAGCGCCTCATGCCTATCGATGACCCCTTGCAACGCCGCCTGGCATTGCTCGTGCGTGATGGGGCCTCGTATCTCCAGGATTCCGCAGATGTGGTTGCCGGGATCCCCCACCGCCACTGGCGAGGTTTCCCACAATTCACGTTGCGGCAGCGTGATCGGCTGGAGGCGGGCTTCCCCGCTTTCCAGCCATGATTTGAAGAGCGCTCGCGGGTCCTGCGCCATCAGTTCTTCCCGGCGGGGACTTCTTCAGCGACGCCGCCCAGCAAGAGATCGAGGTCCTCGTCGGAAATCGATTCGAGGTCGAGTTCCGAGGTTTCGACCACCTCGGCGACGACGCTGGCTTTCGGGGCGGCGTCCGCATCGCCGCCCATTTGCTCGGCGATGAGGGTGGCGATCTGGCCGATGGTGCGGGCACGCATCAGGCTGGTCGGTGGCAACGCAACGCCAATGGAGCTTTCCAGCATCGTCTCGATTTCCACGCCCATGAGCGAGTCGAGGCCGAGGTCGGTGAGCGGTTGATCCTCGCGCAGGCTGTCCGGCTTGACGCGGAGCACCGCGCCGACGACATCGCGGACGGCCTCGCCGATGACGGCGTTGCGATCTTCGGCCGATGCGGCCTGGATCTTGCCGCGCCAATCGTGACCACCGCCGCCAGCTTCCTGGGTTTCCACGCCAGCGGCGAAGATGCGCTCGACCAGCGGGTTGTCCTGCATGCCGCGGAACGATTGCCGCCATTTCGCCCAGTCCACGCGGATCGCGGCGACTTGGGTGGCGTGGGCGGTGAGGAAGGATTCCATCAGCGATGTCACCTCGGCGGGAGTCAGCGCGCCGGTGCCTTGGCGGGCGAGGAATTCGGCGACGCGCTCGTTGCGGGCGACGTAGCCTTCGCCGCCGAGCACGCCCCAGTTGATCGCGAGCGCCGGTTTGCCCAACGCACGGCGATGGTAGGCGAGCGAGTCGAGGAAGGCATTGGCAGCCGAGTAGTTTCCTTGCGCCGGGTTTCCAAAAATACTGGAGACCGAGGAGAACATCACGAAGCAGTCGAGGTCCATGTCCTGCGTGTTCTCGTGGAGCAACCACGCGCCGTGCGCCTTTGGAGCCATGACGGTGCGGAGGCGTTCGGCGGTGAGCGCGGCGAGCGGGGCGTCGTCGATGACCATCGCGAGGTGGAAAATCCCCTTGAGCGGTATGCCTGCCGTGCGGATTTCCGAAATCAGGCCTTGGACGTCCTTCGGCGAACCGATGTCAGCTTTCAGGACCTTGGTTTCGATGCCGCGGGCGACGAGGCTTGCGACAAACTCGACGGCCTCCGGGGTGGATGCGCCGCTGCGGCTGCTGAGCACCAGGTGACGGGCACCTGCCTCGACCAGCCAATCGGCGAGCACGCGGCCGAATCCGCCGAGTCCACCGGTGATGAGATAGGCACCGTCCGCCTTGATTTCAAAGGCTGGCAACGCCGGTTCTCCCTTGCGGACGATGAACGAATCCGCGAACCCGACGACCACCTTGCCGGTGTGCTTGCCCCCGGCCATGAGGCGGAATGCGGCGTCGATGCGGCTGGCGGGGAAGGAGCGGAACGGCAGCGCGGTGAGCGCGCCTTGATCGACGAGATCCGCCACCTCGGCGAGCAAGTCGCGGGTCTTGGCTTCGTCGCCCGCGAAGATCGCATCCATGGCGATGACGTGGAACGACGAGTTCCGGCGCAATCCCCACAGCGGGATGCGGGAGTTCATGTAAATGTCGCGCTTGCCGATTTCGAGGAAGCGTCCGGACTCGGCGAGGCAGGAAAGGCCCATCGGGATGGCTTCCGAAGCCAGCGCGTTGAGCACCACATCGACGCCACGGCCAGCGGTGAGCTCCATCACGGATTCGGCGAAATCGCCGCGGCGGGAATCGATGACGTGTTTGACTCCCAGCGTTTTGAGCAGCGCGCGTTTGGTCGGGCTGCCAGCGGAGGCGATGACGTCGCAGCCGAGGTGATGGGCGATCTGGATGGCGGCCATGCCGACGCCACCGGCACCGGCGTGAACCAGGATGCTTTCCCCGGCCCGCATGCGGGCGACATCGTGGAGCGCGTACCAAGCGGTCATGAACACGACCGGCAGGGTTGCCGCTTCCTCGTAGGAAAGGTTGTCCGGCATTTTCCGCATGTCGGCGGCACGGGCCAGCGTGTGCGTGGCAAGGCCGAAGACCGCGAGACCGAAGGCCTTGTCACCCACCGCGAGGTGGCTGACGCCTTCTCCCACGGCGACCACTTCACCCGCCACTTCGTCGCCGAAGATGCGCGCATCCTCGGTTTCCGCAGGGTAGAGCGCGAGCGCCTTGAGAACGTCGCGGAAGTTCATCCCGGCGGCTTTCACTTGGATGAGCACCTCGCCCGGCGCGCAGGTCGGCGGCATGAATGGCGTGAAATGCAGGCTGTCGAGCAAGCCGCGTTCGCGCGATTCGAGGCGCAGCGGGACCGCAGGATCCAGCCGTTGCTCACGCTGCGGCAAGCCGCGGCTGATGCGTTGGACATAGCGGGCTTCGCCGCGCAGGGCGACCTCGCGCTCGGTGTCGATGTGAACCAACTCGCTCCACAGCAAGCGGCGATCCGCGGCGCTGGCTTCGCTCGGCAAGTCGATGCCGCGGCACGAGAAATTCGGGTGTTCGCCCAGAATGACGCGGAAAATCCCGATGGACGGCGCTTGGGCGACGTTGGTGGCTCCCATGGAATCGCCGACCGGTTGGGCACCGCGGGTGACCAGATCGAAGCGGATTTTGGCGACCGCCATCGTTTGTTCCAACGCATGCGTCAGGTGGAGCAGCGAGTCGATGCCCATCAACGCGTCGTTTTCCGTCGTGCCCGTTTTCTCATCGAGCGACCAGAGGTAAACGAAGCGCTCGGGAGCGGCCTCCTCAAGCAAGGCGGCAAACAACTGGCTCCAATCTTCCGGCTCCGTATCGCGGACCGTGAATTGATCGGCACCCGTGGCCGCGAATTTTTCGCCGCGACGGACGATGCGGCAGCGGCAGCCCGCGGCGGTAACTTGCGCAGCGATTTCCTGGCCCAGTCCGCCTTCGTCGGCGAAGACCACCCACGAGGTTTCGAGCGGCAGTTCGTCCACCGCCGTTTCGAGGACCGTTTGGCCGGCTTTGCGGGCGAGCAATCCAATCTGGCCCTCGCCTTCCGGACCTTGGAAGCCGGGGAGCGAGGTGGTTTCGGCGAAGCCGACTTCCTGGAGTGCGGCTTCCCATTGGGCGCGCTGCATCAGCGGTTGGTCGGGACGCAGGTCGCGGTCGGTGAGGTGCCACCAACCTTCGGTGAGGCCGAAAACCGCCTCGGTCCAGAGCGACGGCGAGGCCACGTCCATGAACATCAGCGTGCCGCCCGGTGCGAGCAGGTCATGCAGCATTTTCAAGGTCACGCGGACGTCGGCGACGGCGTGCAGCACGTTGGTGCCGACGATGAAGTCGTACGAACCGGCTTCGAAATCCTGGTCGGTGTAGGGTTTTTCGAGGTTGAGGACCTTGTATTCCACTTCCGGGAAAGCCGCGAGTTTCTGGTTGGCTGCGGAGAAGAAGCCGGCGGAAACGTCGGTGAAGGTGTAGTGGTGGAGGCCGCGATCGAGCAGCGGCAGCAACTGCGCCGCAAGTCCGGCGGTGCCGGCACCGACTTCCAGGATGCGCAAGCCGCGTCCTTCCGGTTGCTGGCGGGCAGCTTCCTGCACGCCCTTGGCGATGCTGACCATCCAGTGGCTGGAAAGCAGGCCGTCGCCGTAGAAATGGTCGAGCAGCTCGGCATTGGTGCCGCCGAAGAGGACCTGCACGGCGTCCTTTTCGCCGGTCAGGATGGCTCCCAGTTCGCCGCACGAGGAGGCGCAGAGCAGCGCTTCCGGCAAATGCCCAGGGTGGCTGTTGATGAAATCGCGGAGCAGTCCTTCGGCGGATTCCGCCACCTCGGTGAAGCTCGCGGTCGGCGTGTAATTGCCATCCTTGGCGGTCAGCAGGCCGCGCTTGGCGAGCTTGTCCATCAAGCGACCGAAGACGGTGAGCATCAACGGCGCGATGTTCAGCGACTCAGCGGAAAAGGCTGCGTCCACGCCCATTTCACGCAATCCCTTGGCGACCTGGGCAGCGGCGAGGTCGTCCTCGGCGGCCATCACGCCTTCCAATTCGGCACGGCCGCGCAAGCCGATCACCTCATCCAGCGCCGCTTCCGCGACATCGTGGAGGCGCGCCAGCGGCACGATGGCCTGCGGTGCGCGGGCGACGGTGGGTTCCGTGCGCTCCCAATCGACATTGTAAACCAGATCGCGGCTGCCACCGGAGGCACCGGGTCGGCGCGCGGCGGTCATGCTGACGGCGCGGAAGCCGTCGATGAGGACGCAGGGATGGCCCGCGTCATCGTAAATCCCGATGCGGCCTTCGATGAGTTCCTCGTTGAAATGCAACACCTTGGCCCGGACTTGTGCGGAGGCGCCGGGCGAGCGGAGGAACAGGATGCGCGAGAAACGCACCGGCAGTTTCATCTTCGCCTTGCGATCTTCCACGGTCTTCGAACCGGCGGAAAACACGTGCAAGGCTCCGTCCATGAGAACCGGATGCAGCGCGTATTCGGAGGCGCGGCTTGCGATGTTTTCCGAAAGAGAAACCCGGCCGGCGGACTTGCCATTGCCGGCGGCCAGCTCGCGCACTGGCTTGAACTCGTCGCCGTAGCGCAGTCCGAGGTCGGCCATGTGACCGTAGAAGGCACCCACGCCTTCCACTTCCAACTCGGCATCCGGCGCTTCGAGCACGGAATTTCCAAACGACGATTCGGTGCGCTCCGAGCGCATCGAGCCGATGACGTGCACCGACCAGGTGGTGGTTTTCTCAAAGCGGCTTTGGATCGTGAAGGTGCGCTCGGCGGGCTCGTAGGTGAGCTCGATGGTCAGATCCGAGGCGGGTTCCGGCAGGATGAGCGGACGGCGGATTTCGAAATCTTCGATCGCGAACGGTCTGCCATCGAACAGTTGCTGACCGGCTTCCAGCGCCATTTCCACAAAGGCGGCGGCGGGAAAAATGATGTGGGTATCGACCTTGTGGTCCTTGAGGAACGCCATGTGGCGGTTGTCGAGGCGTGTCGTCCAGGTCGGCGTGGCGCGCGGCTGGCGGGCGTCGAGCAGGCCTTTGCCACCGGGGGAAAGGCGGGCGTCGCGCAGTTCCGCGCATTCATGCCACCAACGGGCACGGTCCCAGGCATAGGCGGGCAACGAAAGCAGTTCGCGCGACGGAGTGAGCCCCTTGAAATCCAGAACCACGCCGCCCCGATGCAGATCGAGCGCGGCTTCGAGGAAGGATTCGTGTTCGCGGTCGCGGCGGGTCGAGGCGGTCACCTGGCCCTTGACGCCGAGCGTGGTGAGGCACTCGCCGATGGACATCGAGAGCGCCGGGTGCGAGCTGATTTCCAGCCAGACATCCACGCCGAAGTCGGCGACGGCGTTGACCGCCTTGACGAACTGCACCGGCTGGCGGATGCCACGGCCCCAGTGAGCGGCGACGCAGTCCTTGCCCGCGCAACGCGCGCCGGTGACGGTGCTGAAGAAGGGCAGCGTTTCTTCCTGCGGTGCGATGTCGGGCAGGTTGGTGACGAGATTGTCCGCCGCCGGCTGCATCATCGCGTGGTGATACGGATGGTCCACCCGGACGAAGCGGGCGAAGATGTTCTTCGGCTCCAACTCGGCGCGGATCGCTTCGAGTGAACTCTGGACGCCTGCCAGGGTGAGCGAGCGCGGGCCGTTGAAGGCCGCGATGCTCACCGTTGCATCATGGCGGGAAATGAGTTCCAAGGCTTCCTCCTCGGAAAGGCTGACGGCGAGCATGGTGCCCTCTCCCCGAGCGCATTCATGCATCATCCTGGCGCGCAGGACGATGATGCGGGCGCCTTCCTCAAGGCTCAGAATGCCCGCGATGTGGGCGGCGGCAACCTCACCGACGCTGTGGCCGACGACGGCGCTCGGCTCGACGCCCAGCGATTTCCACAGCGCGACGAGCGCGACCTGCATCGCGAAGATCGCAGGCTGGGCGATCTCGGTTTGTTGAATTCTCGATTCCGCTTCGTCGCGGTTGAGTTCTTCGAGCAACGAGAAGCTGGCATGCGGACGCATCGCCGCTTCGCAGGCTTCCATGACTTCGCGGAAAACCGGCTCCTTGCGCATCAACTCGCGGCCCATCGCCCACCATTGCGGCCCTTGACCGCTCATGACGAAGCCGATGCGCGGCGCGAATTCCGGACGCGGGGTGAACGAGGTGCGGGCCGTGGTGACGGGTTCGCCGGCCTGAAATTCACGCAGTTCTGCGGTGACTTCCGCCGAGGAACTGCCGACCAGCGTGAGGCGGTGCGCATGGTGGTTGCGGCGGGCACCCAGCGTGTAGGTCAGTTTGGGCAAAACCGGAGAAACGCCGTTGCCAAGCTCGTGCGATTCAATCCAGTCGGCCAAGCGTCCGGCGGTGGCTTTGAGCGCGTCCTCGGAACGGGCGGAAATCACCAGCGGCCACGAACGGTCGGCCGTGATCGGGCCTTGGTTTTGGATTTCCACCACAGGCGGTTCGCCCAGGATGACGTGGGCGTTCGCACCGCCAAAACCGAAGGAATTCACCCCGGCAATGAGGCGTTTGCCGTTGTCCGGGAACGATTCCAAGGCCGTCGGCACGCGCAGCTTCAAGCCCTTCATGTCGATGTGAGGGCTTGGATTTTCGAAATGAAGGCTGGCCGGAATCTGGCGGCGCTTGAGGACCAGCATGCCCTTGACCAAGCCCACCACGCCTGCGGCGGTTTCCAAGTGACCGAGGTTGGTTTTCACCGATCCGATGGGCAGCGGCTCATCTTCCGGACGGTCCACGCACAGCGCTTCCGCCAACGCGGTGGCTTCGATCGGGTCGCCAACGGCGGTGCCGGTGCCGTGGGCCTCGACGAAGCTGACATCCTTGGGATCGATGCCTGCGTCCTTGCAGGCATCCCGCACGAGCCGTGCCTGAGCTTCGGTGCTGGGCAGGGAAATCCCGTTGGTGTGGCCGTCCTGGTTCAGCGAGGATCCGAGGATCACGCCTTGGATGGGATCGCCATCCGCGATGGCTTGGGAAAGTGGCTTGAGCAGGACGACGCCCGCTCCTTCGCCGCGAACGAAGCCGTTTGCCTCGGCCGCGAAGGCCTTGCACTTGCCGTCGGTGGAAAGCATGCCCGCCTGGGAAAAGCCGATGAAACCGTCAGGCGTGATGATCACGGTGACCCCGCCGGCCAGCGCCATTTTGCAACTTCCGGAATGCAGCGACTCGCACGCCAGATGCACGGCGGTCAGCGCGGAGGAGCACGCGGTGTCCATCGAAAGACTCGGGCCGCTGAGATTGAAGCAGTAGGAAATCCGATTCGCGCCGATGCTGTGCGCGTTGCCGGTGGACGAGTGCGCGCTGATCCCCTTGCGGTCGGTGCTGCCCCCCTGGATGTTCTGATAATCCGTGTGGGAAACCCCCATGAAAACCCCGATGTCCGTGCCGTTCTCGAAATCGAGCACCTGTCCGGCGTCCTCGATGGCTTCCCACGCGGTTTCGAGCAGCAGCCGTTGCTGCGGGTCGATGTAGGGGGCCTCACGCGGGGAAATCCCGAAGAACTGCTGGTCGAACTGGTCGATCTGGTCGAGGAAGCCACCGCGCTTGGCGATGGACTTGCCGGTTAGGCCAAGTTCCGCATCATAGAACCGTTCGATGTTCCAACGGTCGGCGGGAATGTCGGTGACTGCGTCACGGCCTTCCGCGAGAAGTTTCCAGAAAGCTTCGGTGTCGTTGACTCCGCCGGGGAACCGACAGCCGATTCCAATGATTGCGATTCCTTCTTTTGGCATGGTCGATAAAGTTGAATTCCCTCTACGGGGCGGCGCACTTTCGGGTTTGGACGGCGCATGGCAAGCGCAAGTTTCCGGCCGACGCTTGGATCACAAAGCACGGGAAAAGCCAGCCTGCGAACAGAAACCGGGATTCTTGTGCCGCTGCCGTCACGGGCGCAACCGATGGCTGTGCTCTGCCGGGCTAGTTCTGGGGAATCCGCTGTATGCCGGGCAGCGCCTGCTCCTGACTGGTTCGGCAGCGTGAAACGCGATCAACCGGGAAACACCTACCAATGGGATTTCCCGATGGAGGACATGGCCGCCGGTATTCCCCAGCTCGTCGTCTTCATGGCACTGGACCAACCGGACAATGCCGCGCGCGCGCATGAACCCGCGGCCCTCGACGGACGACTTGTTCCGCTGGATGGAGGACACGCTGCGGGCCGGCGTGTCGTGATGCGGCAGGACAAATTGCGGTTGCCTCCGCATGCACCGCCTTTATTCCTTATCCACGATGTGCGGTATTGCGGGAGTGATCGATTTGGCAGGGCGACGAGATGTGCCCGAGGGTGTGATTGAACGAATGTCCCGCGCGCTGACCCACCGCGGGCCGGACGAAGAGGGATTTTTCCGTCGGCCCGGCCTGGCGTTCGCCTCGCGCCGGCTCAGCGTCGTCGGCTTGGCGGACGGCCAGCAACCGATGGCCAACGAGCAGGGTGACGTCCACGTGGTATACAATGGCGAGTTGTTTGATTATGTGGAAAAGCGTGCGGAACTGCGCTCGCGCGGCCATGTCCTAAAGACCCAATGCGACACAGAAATCATCCCGCACCTGTGGGAAGAGAGCGAGGAAGAGATGTTCCTGCGACTGCGCGGCCAGTTCGCCATCGCGCTTTACGACGAAAGACGGCACCGCATCACGTTGGCACGCGACCGCTTCGGGATCAGCCCGCTATACTGGACACGCCAAGGCGATTGGCTGCTCTTCGCCTCGGAAATCAAAGGGCTGCTCGCGTCACGGATGTTCAAGCCGACCGCCGATCCGCGAGGCATTGACCACATCTTCAGCTTCGCGGGGATGCCCGGGCCCATCACCTGCTTCGAGGGCGTGCAACTGCTCCAGGCCGGGCACTACCTGCAGATCAGCCCGCAGCAACCCGCACAACCCCTCCGCGACCAAGCCTATTGGGAAATGGATTTCCCCGACGCCGGCGAGGAAAATCCGGAAACCGACGCCCGCACGCTCACTGACCAGTTGGAGGCCATTCTACTCGCCGCCGTTGAGCGTCGGCTGCGCGCGGATGTCCCGGTCGGTGCCTATCTATCTGGCGGACTCGACTCCAGCATGATCGTCGCAATGGCCTGCCATTTGAGAGGCCCGGCGATCAACACCTACACCGTCCGCGTGGACGAACCGGGACTGGATGAACTCAGCGGCGCAAACCAGACTGCCAAGCACGTCGGAACACGTCCGCCCATCGTCCAGGAGTTCAGGCCGGAGGATGCGCTGAAAATGTATCCCGAGCTGATACGCGCCGCCGAGTGCCCGGTGGTGGACACCTCCTGCGCGTCGCTGCTCCAGCTCGCCCGCCGCGTCCATGAGAACGGACAAAAGGTCGTCCTCACCGGCGAGGGCGCGGACGAGTGGCTCGCTGGCTACCCGTGGTACAAGATCGCAAAAATCCTCGGCATGATGGACTCGATTCCCGGCCTGGACCTCAGCGGCCGCGCGCTGCATGCCTACCTCAAGGCGACCGGCGTGCCGCAGTATCCGCTGGATTACCGCCACCGGCTGGAAGCCGCGGTCGGCGGACCGAACGCGTGGATCAATTCCTACGGCGTGCTCGCGCTTTCAAAACTCCGCCTTTACGGCGAACCGCTGAAGGACTTTGCCGGTTCCGCCGCGCCGTGGCAAGGGCTGGGCATGAACCTGGAGCGCGCCCGGAAATGGCATCCGCTCAACCGTGGCTTGTGGGTCGGCGCGCGCGTCACCCTCGCCGGTCACCTGCTCCAGGCCAAAGGCGATCGCGTCGCCATGCATTCCTCCGTCGAGGTGCGCTATCCCTTTCTCGATGAGGAGGTCTTCGATTTCACCTCGCAGCTTCATCCGTCGTGGAAACTCCACGGCTTCCGCGACAAACACCTGCTGCGCCTGGTCGCCGAGCGCTGGCTGCCCAAAGACATCGCGCGTCGCCAAAAAGTGATCTTCCGCGCACCGCTCGACAGCTTCCACGTCGATCCGGAACCGGCCTTCGTCAGGGAGCTGCTGAGTGAGGAATCCCTGAAACGCAGTGGGTATTTCGACACCCAAGCGGTGCACCATTGGCGCATCGCCTTCCGCCAGCTTCGGAAAAATTCGATCGCCCGGCTGTCTATGGAACTGGGACTCGCCGCCGTGGTCGCCACCCAACTTTGGCACCACACCTTCATCGACGGCTCCCTCGCCGATCTGCCGACCTTCGAGGCGGACTGAACCCCTAACAACGCGACTCAAAGAGTGGCGGTCTCCGATACTCCAGACTCATGAAGGGCAAGGCTTATTGGCTCACCCATTCCCAAGGCGTTGCCTTGGGCTGGCTTGTGGGAGGCCGTTGGCCTGAAAGAACGACTATTTCGGAAGGCCTGCCAGCGTCTGCTGACCGAGCTCCTTGATCTCCGGATCGTCCTTTTCCTTGCTCGGCATCGAGAGGCCTTTTTTCAGGAACTTACGGGCGTTGTCCGGCTGGCCAGCCAAGGCATAGGTGTGACCGAGCTCGATGTAATGGCGCGGCCGCTTTGAATTGATGGCGATCGCATGGTCGAAACATTTCACGGACTCCTCGTAGCTGCCGACGGGAAGCTTGCCATACAGCATGCCTCCCAGCGCCCGCTTGACGCTCGAAACATTCGCCAGCGTTTGGTGCCAGCGACCCAGCACATGCCACGCCGTGTCGTTGCCCGGGTTGAGTTTCACCGCTCTATCCGCAGCTGCCTTGACGACCGGCGAGGCGGCCACCTGTTCCTTTTTCCCGAGAAAGGGCATCAGCTTGCCATAGGTGATGGCCTCGGAGAGCTGCGCCTCGGAGTCACGGGGCGCCAGCTTGGACACCCGGCTGTCATAGGCCAACGCGATGTGGCCGTATTCCAGCTTCTTCGCCTTGTTTCCCGTGTCCGTCATGAGGTGGCGGTACTGACGGGAAATCTTCAACAACAGCGCGACGTTGTTCGGTTCCATCTTCTCTGCGGGAAGATAACTTTCCAGCGCTTGGGCCGGCTTGAAGGCGTGGTCTGCGGCGTCGCCCTTCGTCACCAAGCTTGAGAACGACTCGGCGAGCGCGGGCGATACCACCGTGAGGAAGGCTAGGAACAAGGCCCAGAGCGGGCGAATGATGGGTTTCATGGGTTTCATGGGTTTTGATACGTGTGTTGTTAGTTTTTGGCAGCAACCAAACGGGCTGCGTTGACCAGTTGAGCTTCGCTCCGGTTAGGCCCGACGAGCTGGAGGCTGGTGCGTGGAATGAAGTCCTTTTCCGCGGGCATCGCGATGGGAATGGCGATCGCGGGATTTCCCGAGAAATTGATGCCCACGGTGTTCTGCGCGTTGAAAACCAGCTTCTCATCGATCGCCGAGGATCCGAAGAGAAGACGGCGCGGCGGCAAAACCGTTAGGGTGGGTGTGGCGATGAAATCCACCTTGCGGAACGTCGCCGCCAAGGTCCGCTGCCACGGCCGCTTGCGCTGGAGCGCCGCGTCGAAGCCCACGGCCTCGCTCAGGCTGCCGACCGTGATCACCGTCGCCGTCGTGCGCGCTACACCCGGCTTGCCGAGGTACTGCTTGTCGCTGTTCCAGATTTCGGAAGTCGCCACCGTCTCGCCATCGGCATCCGCCTGTGCCCATGCCCTGCGGAAATTTTCGTCGAGCTTCACCACCTTGAAGCCGGTCGCCGCCAGCGCTTCGTCGATGGCCTTGTCGATGGCCGCAGCAGTGCCGGGGATGTAGAGGCGTCCGATGCGGATCTGGCGGGCAGAGGGTTTTTCGGCCACGGCGTTCTGGTACTTCGCGCGGAATCCCCGCTCCAACAAATCCATGCCTTCAACCAGGTGCGGGACGTCCGCAGCCATCGGGCCGACGGTGTCGAGGTACTTGGGAGACATCGGCAGCACGCCTTGGGTGGAGACCAAGCCGAAGGTGGTTTTCAATCCATAAATCCCGCAGAACGCCGCAGGAACCCGGATGGATCCGCCGCTGTCGGTGCCGAACGCGACGTCCGCACTGCCGTTGGCAACCGCGACCGCCGAACCACTGGACGAACCGCCGGGAATAAAGCGGTGCTTGCCGTCCCAGCGGTTCACCGGCGTGCCATAGTAGGCATTTTGTCCGGTCACCGAGGCGGCGAACTCCGTGAGATTGGTTTTCCCGACAATCTGGACATTGCGCTCCCGGGCGATGGCCATGCACGCCGCGTCGCGGGTCGCGGGTGCGGCGTTTTTCGCCAGATACTCGCTGCCCGCGGTGGTCACCTCGCCCTTGAGGTCGATGAGATCCTTCACCGCCAGACGCAGGCCACCGCCCTCGCGCGGAGGGCGATAGGAAATGAACGCCTTGTCGCGGGTGGCCTTGCCGCCATACGGCCAACTCCCGCATCCGGTGAGCATGATGGTGAACATGACTCCGGAAATCATCCGGGCCGGAAATACGGGATTGATGGGAAACGGCATGGGCATTGGAAGTTACCCGCAGCTCACGGGTTCCGGCCAATCTCCCGATTGGCAGGCGACAGTGCCACCACATGCACCACCCCGCAACTGATGAAATAATCACCACGAGATACGCCCCAACGCCGCCGGTGCCAGTCCTGCCGCCCGGTGCAGCTCGCGGCGCAGCTCCTCGATCAACTTTCTCGCCGCCAAGCTGTCCCGGCAAAGCGCCCGGATCACACACACGCCATGGGACAAAGGTCCGTGGCCGAGATAGACATCCTCCCCGCTCAAGGCATCCAGATTTTCCGCAGGCCAGTGACGCGTCATCGCTCCCGCGGCGTAAACGGACAGGTAATGCGCGGCGGGAAATTTCGCCCTCAAGGCTTCCAAGCTCTCCGCTCCCGGACCGAGCGTGCAGCGCTCGCGGGCCAGCAGCACACCACTTACCGTTAGGTCGAGTTCCCAGCGCAGGCTGTCATACGCGAAGACTTCGCCCATCGCCACGCGTCCCGGCGTGATCCAGTCGAAATACAACAAGCTCGCCGACGGCTGCAGGTGGATCTCGGTGCGCTGGACATACCGGGCACCGGCGTGCGGGATGAACGGCTCGGGGATCCATTCGAGAAATCCATCTTCCTCCACCTGAAACCTTTGCCCCTGCTCCGCCGCCGCTCCGGAGCGCGTTCGGTAAACTCGCGACGCCGATGGCGTGCTTAACACCAACTGCGCGCCTCGCCCGACCTCAACGTTCATCTCCAACCTGTCGCCATCAAAGAAGCCCGCCGTCGGATTCACAATGCTCTGCACCAGACGTCCCTCATCCAGATGCGACTTGCTCAAATGGACCGGTGCTCGAAACGACTGGCGCGAGATATAGGGAACTCCATCCGATCGTAAGTCGCAGCGCAGGTCCAGATGCCCGCTGAGAGCGGAGCCCGAAACCGGGAGCGCGGAATTCATTCCGCGCGAACCGGTTTCTCCCTGCGAACTTACATCTTCACCAAAACTCGTTTCTTCATCCTTACTCGATCCCTTCTGCATTCCAACCTCTTCACTCAACTCCATCTCTTCACGCGGAATGAATTCCGCGCTCCAATGGCTGCCCGTTCCTGAAAACGCCCACTCTTCCGCTTTGGCACAAAGCCCCGCCTTGACCGGGTTATTCCGAATATAAGCCAGCGCATTCTGCAAATGATCCAGGTCACGCACCAAGCGGTCGTGATAATCCGCCATCCACAGCGATCCCGTCAGCCCCTCAGCCTGATGGATCAAAACCGCCGATGGTGCCTTCCAATGCTTGATGATTTTCCCCAACGGGGTGTCATCCAACAAGTGGATCACCACATGCACATGGTTCGGCATGATGCACCAGTCGATGAGCTGGTATTTCGAGCCGTGATCCTGAATGAGAATGTCCTGAACGACTTTCGCATGCTCGGGCTTGGCCAGCAGGCAAGAACCGTGACCCGCGTCCTCATAACGGCAAATACGTTGGTGAAGCTCGATTTGAGCCTTCTGCGAGATTTGCGAATCCTCGCTGTCGATCATTTCCTGAAGTTCCCGCTGCCATTCCCGGATGACACCGCTCGGCAACGAATCCGCGAGGCGGAACGTGATCGCTTGGACAGAACCGGCAAAATCCCAGTGGGGAAGATAACCGCGTGAGTGAATGCCTTGGTGAGCCATGGAACAATTGGAGCGCGGAATTTATTCCGCGAGGATGGGATGAATGAATGCGGGCGGAATGAATTCCGCGGTCCAATTAGACAAACAGATACTCATGCTTCAACCAACCCAACAGATCCTCCTTCCCCTTCTCCGATTTTAAATCGGCAAACAGAAAAGGCCTATCTCCGCGCTGAATTTTTGCATCGCGCGCCATGACGTCCAAATCCGCGCCGACATAGGGCGCGAGTTCCGTCTTGTTGATCAACAACAAGTCGCTGGTGCGGATGGCCGGGCCGCCTTTGCGTGGGATCTTGTCCCCTTCCGCCACATCAATGACATAGATGTAGGCATCGACCAATTCCGGTGAAAACGTGGCTGATAGATTGTCGCCACCGCTTTCGATCAGGATGAGTTTCAAATCGGGATGCCGGTTTTCCAGATCGATGACTGCGGCCATGTTCATGCTGGTGTCGTCACGGATCGCCGTGTGCGGGCAGCCGCCGGTTTCCACCCCGATGACGCGGTCCGCCGGCAGCACGCCTTCGCGCAACAGGAACTCGGCGTCTTCACGGGTGTAAATGTCATTGGTGATGACGGCCAATGAGATCTCGTCCTTGAGCCATTGGCTGAGGCGCAGCACGCACATGGTTTTCCCAGAGCCGACCGGCCCGCCAACACCGAGGCGGAACGGACGTTTTTGGGATTCAGGAAATGAAGAGTCGGTGGTTGGCACGGGCATGGCGGAGTGAGGCAATTTCTAGCAGAGGGTTGAACCAGCCGTCGACAGGCTGGGAAAGTGCGGCGTCGATCTCGCCGCCTAACGCGTCCAGCGTCCGACGGGCGATGAGCTGACAGGACGTCTGGCCGATGCGCATCAGCTTCATCGACGCAGCAGTTAGACTGGATACCGCTTGGAAAGCAATCGCTCGCCCCGCTTGGGCGACCGGCACCCCGGACAATTCCAACGCCGTGACGACCAAATGATGGCAACGTGGCGACGCCTCGCGCAGGCGCAGCACCAGCGGCGTGGGGTTCAGTTGAGCGAGCAAATCCAGCCGTTGCGATCCGATGCGGCGTGACGCATCGCGCAACTCAGCCGGGATGCGCCAAGCATCGAGTTCCGCGTCCAACGCCAGCAGCGCATCGGCATCGCCCGCCACCGCAGCCGCATGGGCTTGCGCGAAAAATGGGATTTCAAAGGTCAGCAACGCGGGCATCACCTGCTTTTGCAAGTACCGCTCCAAATCGTCAGCCGACCTAACAACACCCGCCTCCACCAGTTCCTCCAACCCAAACGAATGCGCATAGGCACCGGATGGATAAGCCGTGTCATTGGCCTGCAGCAGCCACAGCCAAGGATCCGTGGTCATGGGGCGTGGGCCATCGCTTTCATCGGGGAAAAGATCACGCTTGGCTCGGTAAATGCCCACCCTTCGCGCTCCAGCAACTGCGTCATCGCCTCGTCATGCAGCACACGTATCGAGGCATTGCCAATCTCTGCGGGCAGATGCAAGTTGCCCACTTTCCAACCGACCAACGCGGCGAATGACGCATCAACCCACTCAATCTGATAGACCGTTTCGGGCAATTGGCGAACGATGTAATCTTTGCCTTCCTGTTGGAAAACCACGCAGCCATCGGTCAATCGACTTTCAAGGTCGAACCCAAATTCGGTGCCGTCTTCGGCGCATCCACGCCAGCGGCGTTTGAGGAAGTTTCGCCGCTCCGCCTCAAGCGTCACTTGCTGATCGACAGGGAGCGACGAACAGGGTTGGAGCATGCGTTGGATGATCTGCATCGGGGACTTCTTCATGAGCAGGCTTCATGCCGGGGCTTGGAAAAGATCGCAGGAAAGTCTGCCCAGAAATTTGTGGAATGGACCACACGCCCCCTTGCGGGCAAGCAGCCATCACTCCACGTCATGGATCTGCAGCGGTGCTTTGGGTGCGTCCGTGGCGGTCGCCTTGGCGGCGTATTTGTCCCAAATCATGCGGGCGTTCGCGATCGCATCCCCTTCGGCCTGCACCGGAAACGGCTTTGATTCGTGGATCCATTGCTCGGTGAAGGCTCTGACTTCCGAATCGGCGCTGAGCTTCCCACCGTCGCGCAAAGTTCTCGATGCGGCATCCAGATAGAGTTTCCAGCTGCGTAGATTGTAGTCGCGCATGAGGCCGCCATATTGCCGCTGAGCATAGCCAAACAAGGAATTGTCCGGGCCGCCCCACAGGGTGATCAAGCGGCGCGCGTTGCGCTCCCACTGCGCCTTGTCCTTCGCATGGCTGCTCGCGTTGAGCGGGTCATGCAAGTAACGCCCAAACTGGAACATCGTGTGCGAACTCAACAAGCGATCGCAATCGAGGATGGCCTCGCCGTAGGCATCCGCCGCGCGCTTGAAACGATCCGCGTCTTTCGCCGCAAAGGCCGCGCGCAGCTCGGCATGCAACTGCTGCTGGGCGATGTCCGACATCACCTGACGCCCCACATCGACCAGATCATGGCGATAGGTGTCACGCTCGCCCAACTCGCCCGATGCTTCTAGCAACAAGCGAAATGCTTCACGTATCTTCGCACTGTCATAGAAAATGGCGGCACGGGCGAAGCCGCCGCCGTCTTTGGCGAGCGATGGTGGCATGGCCAAGAAATTGCCTTGCGGACCGTGGCGCAAATCCCGGCATTCGTAGAGCGTTTCAGATAGAATGCGCCACGCCTTCAACGCGCTTTCGTTTCTAACGCCATAACGTGCCCAAACAAAGTCATCCACCCACGCGGGCACGTCCATCGCTTTGTCGCGCCATGCCATTTCGTAAAGTTGCTCATAAACGATGGGGTTGTTATCGCCGCCTTCATTGAGAGTCCCGATGCCCGACAGCTGCCCGGCTTCCGGCGTTCCCAACAGTTTCGGCATCTTGACGCCCACCTCGCTGAGGCGACCATACATCCCTTGCTTGCCGCCCCAGTTGTTGATGATGCACCACAACCATGGCTTTCCTGCAAAGGCTCCTGTGCGTTTCCACTGGGGTTTGCCGTCGGCGAACAAATCGAGAATCACCATCTGCTTCTCAGTCGCGCCGGATAACAACGCGTCGATGCGCGGTTGCGTCCAAAATTTGCTGTGCACAAACAGCCACCCTTGCATGAACCAGACTGCTTTCGGATCCGCATCGGCCATCGATTGATAGACCGCATGTGTCATGCCTTTGAGGTAATCAGGATCGTCGGTCGGAGGATCCACCTCATTGAACGTATCCGCGGAATACAAATGGGCCGTGCCATAGAGCTTGATCGATTCCTTCACAAACTGGGATCCCAATATCCGAAATAAGGGATCGGTCGGATCCAGCACATGCACGCCCTGAAAGCCGCTCCAATTCTTCATTTGTGCGATCTTGGCTTCAGGAAATTTCTGCTTCAGCGCCCCAGGAACATGACCACTGAAGGCGGGCAGCACCGGCTTCATGCCGAGTTCCAGCGCCCGCGCCATGATCTTCTTCTGAAGTGCCTCTTGCCGCTCATACCATGCTTGCGGATTGGGTCCACCCCAGCCATTGATGTTTCCCATCAGAAACCATGGCAGGAAGGGTGGCCCCGCGATGAACTTGTCGATCTCCGCCTCCGGCAGCCCGAGATTTCGATAGACGTTTCGATAGACGACCTCGGCCCCCGTGGCCATCAGCGGCGTGTTGATCCCATGCAGGGCCATCAAGTCGATCTCGCGCTCCCACCGTGGCCAATCCCAGAACGCCATGGTGTAACCGTAGGTGCAGTAGTTGAAGGCGTAGCGATAGCGATGCGGTGAAGCGTGGCGAATTTTTTGCGTCACCGCTGGCAGCGGGTTCGGCAGATCGAGCTGATCGAGCTGATCGAGCTGATCGAGCTGATCGAGCTGATCGAGCTGATCGAGCTGATCGCCGCACCAGGAAACCTCACTGCGGCAGTGGTATTTCAAATACCAGTTCAGCGCGGATGCGATGCTGCCACCGTTGTTGCCCCGCAACACGATTTTGCCGTCACGCGATTCGATTTCAAAAACATCCTTGCCCCCCTCTGCCGGTATCATTTCGCACGCGAACTGCGAGGAAGTGGAAGGAAGAATACGCTGGACGAAGGCCATGGCCGCTTGTTCCTCCGCCGGGCTGGCCGACACCGCGAGGATAGAAAGCCCGAAGATGGATAGACCGAAGATGGATAGACCGAAAAAGACGATCAGGTTTTGGATGGATTTCATGGATAACTGGTGACAGCGCAAACGCAATGTAGGCTGACGAGAAAACTCCGTTAGACTCAACCCACCCTCGCTTGTCCCGGCAAGCGGCGGTCTGTCAACGAACCTTTCTGCCATCATCTTACAGAGCGTTTCTCCCTCTTACGGACCGCAGAACTTATTCCGCCCGGACACGTCCCGCCCAAGCGCGGATGAACCCTCTTCCTCCATCAAGGCTCTCTCAAAACCTTCCCCACCTTTGCCAGCAACAAGCGGCTCGGCAAATGCCCGAAAATCACATCCACCGCTGCAAGCTGATGGACCAAGACAATTCCCACAAAAACGACCTGAAAGGATAGCTTACGCGTCTTGTGCCGGAACTTCCGCTGAGCTAGGAACGCGCCCGGCCAGCCTCCTAGCAACTCCAACAGATGGAGGTTGGCCTCCGGAATCCGCCACTCACCCGCTTGCGCCCTGCGCTTGTCGCTTCGGTAGGCGAACCAAGCCGCAAGCGAAACCAACGCCATCACCGTCGGTAAAACCCATTCTGGAACCGGCAGGAACAACCCTGCCGACAACGGCAGCACCAGCAGCACGGCCCATATCAGCCATGCTCCGATTGCGATCCCTTCCCCCTGCTTCGTCAGCCTGAGCGCCGTTGCCCGTGACCGCCCCTGCTCGTCCGTTCCCGGCGTGAAGCTAACTTCGGCCCCGACCACCGGTCGCCGTTGGCCACGCTCGAAATCCTTGATGTGCACGAACACCCGCTTCCCACCGGCATCCAGCCAGCCGTAACCCTTCGCATCGTTCCACTCCGCAATCCGACCGATCACAGCCTTGCTATCAGAAACCTTCGCCGTTTGGGAAATTCCATTCATCTCCGTTTCAAGCCACGCTTTCAGGATTGGTTTCCACCGGCCGTGCCAATAACGGATTGGCGGTCGCGCAGAGTTTTTCTAGGGGTGTAGGGGACGTTAGACACATCAGCTCGGCAAGACTAACGATCCGTATCCTCGGTGGAAGCTCAAAAGCCCACGCCAAAGCTCAGCCCTCTCCCTCAAACCAAAACAGCGCCCCGCCGGTCAGGCGGTCCGCTGTGGGGAGAGGCCCTGCCTCTTAAAACAGGAAATAGCGCTGGGCCATGGGGAGAACGGAGAGGGGTTCGCAGCGCAGTTCGCGGCCGTCGGCGGTGACGGTGTAGGTGTCTGGATCCACGGTGATCTTGGGCAGGGCGTTGTTGAACGGGAGGTCTGATTTGGTGATCGTGCGGCAGCCTTTCACGGCGACGAGCCGCTTGGTGAGGCCGAGTTCGGTGAGCGATCCCGATTCCAGCGACGCCGCGCTCACGAAGGTAACGGAGGTAGCGGCGATCGCCTTGCCGAAGCCGCCGAACTGCGGGCGGTACATCGTCGGCTGCGGGGTGGGGATGGAGGCATTCGGGTCGCCCATGTTGGCCCACGCAATGAGGCCGCCTTTGAGGATCGTTTCCGGTTTCACGCCGAAGAACGCGGGTTTCCAAATCACGAGGTCCGCGAGTTTTCCCACCTCGATGCTGCCGATCTCATGGGCGATGCCGTGAGTCAGGGCCGGGCAAATCGTGTATTTGGAAACATAGCGCAACGCACGGAAGTTGTCGGCGGCGGGGTGACTATCCCCTTCTAACTTGCCAAACTGCACCTTCATCTTGTGCGCCGTCTGCCAGGTGCGGGTGATGGTTTCGCCGATGCGGCCCATGGCCTGACTGTCGGACGACATCATCGAGATCGCGCCGAGGTCGTGCAGCAAATCTTCCGCCGCGATGGTTTCCGGGCGGATGCGGCTCTCGGCAAAGGCGACGTCCTCCGGGATGCGCGAATCGAGGTGGTGGCAGACCATGAGCATGTCGAGATGCTCGTCGATGGTGTTGGTGGTGAAGGGTCGCGTCGGGTTGGTGGAGGACGGCAGGACGTTCGACTCGCCGCAGACACGGATGATGTCCGGCGCATGGCCACCGCCCGCGCCTTCCGAGTGATAGGTGTGGATGGTGCGGCCTTTGAACGCCGCGAGCGTGCTTTCGACGAAGCCCGCCTCATTGAGCGTGTCGGTGTGGATGGCGACCTGCACGTCGAACTCATCGGCGACCGTTAGACAGGTGTCGATGGCGGCGGGTGTGGTGCCCCAGTCCTCGTGGAGTTTTAAGCCGATGACCCCAGCGACCACTTGCTCGCGCAGCGGTTCGGGGGACGAGCAGTTTCCTTTTCCCAAAAACCCGAGGTTGATGGGAAAGGCCTCGGCGGCTTCCAGCATGCGGTGGATGTTCCATTTTCCCGGCGTGCAAGTGGTCGCGTAGGTGCCATGCGCGGGTCCCGTGCCACCACCGATCAGCGTGGTGACGCCGCTGGCAATGGCATGCTCGATCTGCTGCGGGCAGATGAAATGGATGTGGGTGTCGATGCCGCCGGCGGTGATGATGCAGCCCTCGCCCGCGATCACTTCGGTGGCCGCACCGATGGTCATGGTGATGCCATCTTGCAGCAGCGGATTTCCCGCATGACCGATACCGACGATGCGGCCGTGCTTGATGCCGATGTCTGCTTTGACCACACCTTGCGCGGCGTCGAGGATGAGCGCGTTGGTGATGACGAGATCGAGCGAGTCCGCATCCAACGCGAGCGGCGACTGCGCCATGCCATCGCGGATGACCTTGCCACCACCGAACTTCACTTCATTGCCATAGCCGCCGTTTTCAGCGATGAGATCGCGCTCGACCTCAATGAACAACTCCGTGTCGGCGAGACGGACCTGGTCCCCGGTCGTCGGGCCGAACATGCCGGCGTAGTTTTTTCTGGATTGTTTCATAGGCCGTATGGGTCTGATAGACCTATAGCTTTCCGTTCACCAAATTGTTCAAGCCGTGAACTTCCCGTTTCCCGGCCAAGGCAACTAACGGCACCTCACGGGTGTCGCCAGGTTCGAAGCGGATGGCGGTGCCCGCCGGGATGTCGAGACGGAATCCGCGCGCGGCAGACCGGTCGAACAGCAACGACGCATTCACCTCCGCGAAATGGAAATGGCTGCCCACCTGGATGGGACGGTCACCGGCATTGGCAACGACGAGAGCAATTTTTGCCAGCCCCACATTGAGGTCGAGGTCAGCGGCACCGGGCGGGGTGATGATTTCTCCGGGTATCATCGGATAGGTTGGTGGACGGTGACGAGTTTGGTGCCGTCCGGGAAAGTCGCCTCCACCTGAACGTCGTGGATCATCTCAGCGACTCCTTCCATGACCTCGTCGCGCGAGATCAACGTGGTGCCAAAGCTCATGAGTTCTGAAACCGACCGACCGTCACGCGCGCCCTCCAACAGTTCCGCGGTGATCAACGCGACCGCCTCTGGATAGTTTAACTTTAGGCCACGCTCGCGACGGCGGCGGGCGAGATCGCCAGCGACGACGATGAGGAGCTTCTCCTGCTCACGCGGGGATAGGTGCATCAGAAAATTTGTTAGAAAACTGCGAGCAGAGGAATCGTCACCAGCGCCACCAACGCAGCGGCGATGCGGACCGAGCGTTTTCCATGCAAACAAAGCATGGCGACGCTGCCCAACGCGACGGCCGCGATCACGAGATCAACGGCACCATGCGAATGGAAAATCGTGGCGCGGAAGAAATCAAACTCGTCCACCTCGTCTGGATGATAGTGCCCGGGATGCGCTGCCAGCCATGAGGGAAAGAGGCAGACGATGAAGGACAAGAGGCGTCCAACGGAAGCAAACCCGGGTGAGGCGGAAAGACGGTTCATGATGAGTGGCTTCACCCGAGCAGCGGACATGCCAAGCGGGCAAGCAAAAAACCATGCCCCCGCGAGCGGAGGCATGGTTGAAAACCAAACAACAATCAGATCTTACTTGTAGGTACCCTTGAGGAAGGGCTCGCCCACCACGTTCTTGTATTCCTTAAGAATCTTGAACTGGCCATCCGCACGAGTTTCGCCGATGTAGACGTTCTTGGTGAGGTGGTGATTTTTCTGGGTGGTCACGGTGCCGCCCGGTCCGTCGAAGGCAATGCCGGACTCAAGTGCAGCCATCACCTTTTCCGGCTCGAAGCTGCCAGCCTTCTCGACCGCCGCCTTCCAGAGATAAACGCCGTCGTAGGACAGCACCATCGGCGAGCAGGTCACGCGACCTTCCTTCACAATGCCGGGAACGTCGGACTTCGCCAACCATGCTTGGAAATCTTTGATGAACTTCGCATTGGCGGGACTCTTGATCGACTGGAAGTAAGTCCAGCAGCCGAGCTGACCGACCAACTGACTGGCTGGCAGACCCCGGAATTCATCTTCCGAGACCGAGAAACTCACCACGGGGCAGGACTCCGCATCCAGACCGGCGGCGGCATACTCTTTGAAGAACGGCACATTGGTATCGCCATTCAGCGTGTTGATGATGCATGCATCACCACTGGCCGCGAATTGCTTAATCTCAGCGATGATTTGCTGATAGTCGGTGTGGCCGAACGGAGTGTATTTGCCAGCCGAGATGATTTTGCCATCAGCACCCTTGGTGAATCCACCGCCGATGTTCTCAAGTGGCACACCTTTGCTGAGCAAGTACTCGAGGAGAATCAAGTTGGTCGTCTGCGGATAGACATAGTCGGATCCGATGAGATAAAATTTCTTCTTGCCCTCTTCGAGCATGTAATCGACCGCCGGAGTGGCTTGTTGATTCACCGCTTCTGCGGTGTAGAAGATATTCGGAGACATTTCCTCGCCCTCATACTGGACGGGGTAAAAGAGCAGGCCCTTGTTTTCTTCGAAGACCGGCAGCACGGACTTGCGGCTGACCGAAGTCCAGCAACCAAAGGTGGCGGACACTTTATCCTGCTCGAGGAGTTGCTTGGCCTTCTCGGCAAAGAGCGGCCAATTCGACGCGCCGTCCACGACGACAGGCTCGATCTTTTTACCCATCACGCCGCCGGCGGCGTTGATCTCGTCGAAAGTGAATAACAGCACATCGCGCAAAGATGTCTCGCTGATAGCCATGGTCCCACTGAGTGAGTGAAGGACACCGACTTTGACGGTTTCCTGAGCCTGGAGCGTGGCTCCGGTGAGGGATAGTGCGGCGAGGGCCGCAGGAAAAATACGGGAAATCATGAGGATTGGGATTTTGGGAGTGAGTTTGTTTTAAGAAAAATGGCGGGAGGTCACGGAAACCAACGGATCCGCGGATCCTCCCGCCACAACCGATTCAGCAACAAGAAAACAAGAGATTAGAAGCTTGCGGATAGACCCGCGCTCCAAGTCAGAAACTCGTTCTTAGGATTGTTGAGGGTGACGTCATTGTTCGTCCAATACTGGGTCAGACCCGTATCGAGACTCCATTCACCATAACAAGATCCCAAGAATGTCAGAGGATAGCTGGCCGTCACTCCGAGGGAGCTGTAAGCAAGTCCATTGTCAGCACCGCCGCCATAGTAATTTTCACCCATCATGTAGGCAAAATTCAAGGGGAAGGAGATGGTCACAGGACCGGCCTCAATGGAATGGCTAAAGCCAAGCACCGCGATCGTTCCTTTTGCACCGAGAGCGTCGTTGATATCAAGACGGTTGTGGAACGTCAACGAAGGCGAGAGAAAGGTATCGTAGGCCAACTTCACGTCCAAGATATGCTCGGTCTGACTTGCGTAGTTCCACGACTGATAGGTGGTAGCAATCGAGAACTTGTCGATCGCGTATCCAACACCGAACCAAAGGTCGATCTCCTGAAACTGTCCGCCCAGTGCAGATGGCGAGATCTTATCATTGATGTCTGCCCAAACTCCGGTGTTGAACGACCAATTGTCGTTGATCTTGAAGTCAAAGGACAAGCTCGGGTTGTAGGTAGGATCCGACAGGGAGGAACCGTCACGCCAAACATCGTTACCATAGGAAACGAAGTGAGAGTTGAAGGCGGACGAGAAGGATCCCGAAATCACGTCATCGCAAGCTGCGGGCGCAGGTGCCATAGGGGCAGGCGTCACCTCGCCGGCAAGTACGGTGCCTGCAGTGAGGGTGAGTGCGACGAGGGATGCGTGGATCCGATTTTTGCTATACTTGTTTTTCATGGTTCAACTGATGTGTTTGGATGATGTGCTAGCTGGAGATATCACAACAAAGATCTCGAAAGCGCCTTCCGTGCCACCTTTTTGAAATTCATGATCCGCATGAATCAAAAATATACAAAACTCACCTAAATGCCTTAGATGACAAATCCAGCTCACCCTCTCGCCACAAAGAAATGAATTTAGCTCATTCTGACGGATTTCACGCTTCAAGCCGAACCATGATCCCTCCTTGAAGAGCGTCGTTTAACCAAAGCCACCATGCACGGATGGCCAAGATCAGACGGTGAGGAACTCCTTGACGATGCCGTCGGTGAGTCCCGTCATCTCGCCCGATGCGGCGACCGATCCTCGCTCAAGGATGGCGAAGTCGTCGCCGAGCTCCTTGCAAAAATCGAGATATTGCTCAACGAGCAGGATGCTCATCTTTCCTTCCGAGCGAAGCATGCGGATGGCATCCCCGATCTGATCGATGATGTTAGGCTGGATGCCCTCGGTGGGTTCGTCGAGGATGAGAAGCTTGGGATTCGTCAGCAGCGCACGACCGATCGCGAGTTGCTGCTGTTGGCCGCCGGAAAGCATGCCGCCCTTGCGATGGAGGAATTCCTTGATGATGGGAAACAACGTGTAAATGCGGTCTGTTTCAGCAGAGTTGCGCTTCCTGCCGCGCGCATTGAGACCGATGAAGAGGTTTTCCTCCACGGTCAGATGAGGAAAGATATCACGTCCCTGCGGCACGTATCCCAGGCCTAACCGAGCGCGATCCGCCGAGGCGGCGCGGTCGATGGAGGATCCTTCAAGGCTGATTTTTCCGGAGTCCGCTGGAAGCAAGGCCATCAGCGCCTTAAGCGTGGTGCTTTTGCCGACGCCGTTGCGCCCCATCAGGCAAAAAACGGTGCGCGGGCGGATGGTGAGATTCACCCCACGCAGAATGGCGCTGCCTCCGATCGAAACGCGGAGATTCGAGACCGTCAGGCAATCGGTTGCGGATGGGGCGGCGATCATGCGACTTTGGATTTACGACCGAGATAGCATTCGATGACTCGCTCGTCGGCCTGCACTTGGTCGACAGGTCCCTCGCACAAGACGTGCCCTTGGTGGAGGACGGTGACTTTGCGGCCTTGCGAAATTTGGCGAACGAAAGTCATGTCGTGCTCGATGACCACGATGGTGTGCTTTCCGGCAAGCGAGAGCAGAAGTTCGCCGGTTCGATAGGTTTCCTCATCCGTCATACCAGCAGCAGGCTCGTCCACCAGCAGCAGGCGAGCTTCTTGCGCGAGCAGCATGCCAATCTCCAACCATTGCTTCTGACCATGAGCCAGGGTGCCAGCCTTGCGCTGCGCATGATCGGTCAATTTAACGGTCGTTAGAATTTCTGCGATGCGATCGCGTTGGGTTGAGGTCACTTTTCCAAACAGGCTGTGCCAAATCCCGCGCGATCCGGCGAGTGAGAGGATGAGGTTCTCGGTGACGGTGTGGTCGGTGTAGACCGTGGGCGTTTGAAACTTGCGACCAATGCCGAGTCGATAGATTTCATATTCATTCAACTTCAGCAGATCATGCTTGGCATCGTCCCAAGTGAGGGTGCCGCTATCCGGCCGGGTGCGGCCGGTGATCAGATCGAGGAAGGTGGTCTTGCCCGCGCCGTTAGGCCCGATGACCGTGCGCAACTCACCCTCATCCAGATAGAAGTTGAGGTCGTTGATCGCCTTGAATCCGTCGAAGGCGCGGTTCAGCCCCTCGGCGGCGAGGAGGAAGGGTTTTTGGCTCATGGCTCGGTGACGCTGGAGGGGTTCGATGGCGGCAGCTCGGACGTTTTTGCGGAAGCGTTAGGCGCATCCTCGTCTTGCGAGTTTCTGGAACGGAGGCGGTTGATCCCGCGCTGGATCTGTCCAGGCAGGCCGACGATGCCGCCGGGCATGAACAGCACGATGAGCACGAAGGAGCCACCTAACATGAGCGGCCAGAAGTCTGCGGTGGCACCAACGCTGGCCCAACTCTTCATCGCATTGACACAGATCGCGCCGATGACCGGTCCGATGATGGTGCCGCGCCCGCCGAGCGCGACCCAAACCACGGCTTCGAGAGATTTCCCGGTGTCCATTTCGCTGGGATTGATGATACCGACTTGAGGGACGAAAAGTGCACCGGCAAAGCTAGCGATGACCGCGCAGATGACAAACACGAAGAGCTTGTAGTTCGCGGTGGCGTAGCCGGAGAACAACACGCGATTTTCGGAGTCTCGGATCGCGCGTTGGATCAGCCCGAAACGCGTCCCTGTTAGCCATTTGCAAAACGCGACCACGCCGACGAGCAGCAGCGCGGTGGCGATGTAGAGGCCGCGCTTGGTGGCGGTTTCATTGAGCGAAAAGCCGATGAGATTGGTGAATTTGGTGAATCCGTTGTTGCCGCCCATCAGCATCTCATTGCGGAAGAACAACAAGGCAGCGCCGTAGGTGAGCGCCTGCGTCAGGATGGAGAAATAGACGCCTTTGATGCGGGAGCGAAATGCCAGATAGCCGAACACCGCAGCCAACAATCCCGGCACGAGGATCATCATCAACACGGCAAAGGGAAAGTTACTGAAAGGAATGTAGAACGACGGCCAACTTTGCCGACCTAGCATGCTCAGGAAATCAGGCATCGCCTCGCCGCCGACCGCACGCATCAGATACATGCCCATCATGTAGCCGCCGAGGGTGAAGAACAAGGCTTGTCCAAGACATAGCAAGCCGGTGTATCCCCATAACAAATCGATGGAGATGGCGAGGATGCCGTAGCAAAGGTATTTCCCCCAGTTTCCAAGGGTAAAGTTAGAAACCACTCCGCAGGCGTTGAGCACGGGGATGATGACTACGAGGACAATCGCCGAGAAGATCAGCAAAGGCAGCCCGATGCGGGAAGTGATGGGTTCGCGGGTCATCGGATCAATCAAGGCTGCGGGAACGGGTGACAAAAAGGCCGGCGGGTCGCCACTGGAGGAACAAGATAATCGCGCCGAGAACCAGGATTTTGCCGATGACAGGATTGCCCAAATACTGTTGGAGCGATTGATCCGCCATACCGATGCCCAAGGCGCTGATCACGGTTCCGAGGATGTTGCCCACACCGCCAACCACCACGGTCATGAAGGAATCGACAATGTAGAGCTGACCCATCGCAGGACCGACATTGCCGATCTGTGAGAGGAAAGCACCGGCCAGTCCGGCCAGTCCGCAGCCAAAGGCAAAGGTCATCGTATTCACGCGCTCTGTCCGCACGCCCATGCAAGCGGCCATGTTGCGATTTTGCATCACAGCACGGATGAGAAGACCCAACGAGGTCTTGTTGAGAACCAGCCAGGTCACGACGATGATAAGCACGGCGAAACCAATGACGAAAACGCGGTTCCAGCCGAAAACGACATCGTTGACCGTCCAGTTGCCAGAAAGCCATGACGGACTGGTGACCTGCACATTGTTTGATCCAAAAGTAAACTTCAGGATCTGTTGCATCACCAAAGAGATACCCCAAGTGGCCAACAGCGATTCCAACGGTCGCTTGTAGAGGAACTGAATGACGGACCGCTCTAGCAGAACTCCAACCAACGCCGCGACGAGGAAACTTGCAGGCAGGGCAGCGACGAAGTAGAGGTCGATGCCCTTCGCGCCCATATTCATCCCGGGAATGGACATCGACACGCCGAAGGGAGAAAGGTTCAAGCCCGTCGCAAAGATGTTCTGCATCACATAGGCGGTGTAGGCACCGACCGCGATGAATTCGCCGTGGGCCATGTTGATGATGCCCATCAGACCAAAGGTGATGGCCAAGCCGATAGCGACGACGAGCAGCACCGAGCCTAACGAAATACCACGGAAAAGCGTGCCCACGGCATCGACGGTGGAGATATGGGAATCGATCGCGACGACGGCCTTCCGAGCGGCATTGGCGAGCGGTTTGTTGCCCGCAGCCTGCGCCTCCTTGAGCACCGATTTGATGGTGTCTTTGGCGGGGATGGATCCCATGCGGCCGAGCGTGTCGCAGGCTTGGATTTGCTCGGCGGGGACGGCCGAACGCAGCCGGATGATGGCGATGGATTGTTCGAGCGCATGCTTGGCGGAGGGATCCTTTTCGGTTTCCTGGAGCGAAAGAAGGGCGGGAAGCTTTTCCTGTTTCTGGCCGATCGCGGAGTCCTGGATCGCCCGGATGCGGGTGGCGAGGTCGGGATCGGACAGGGCGACGGTGTCGGAAACTTCCTTCATCGCACGCCTCAGCTTGGAGCTCGTGTCGGCGAAATCCACGGCCATCGGGTCGATGCGGACCGGTGTGCCGTCGGCGGCGAGCATGGGCGCTCCATCGGCGAGTTTCACGGTGGCGAACGAATCGTCCGCGCCCTTTTCGCCGGTGAGCAGCACGGCGGTGGTTTCTCCTGAGGCATCCTCGTGGATGAAAATCGATCCCAACTTCCACTTTTCGAACCAGTCCACCGCTTCTTGAGTCGCCTTGCCGCGCAAGGAGAGGATGATCTCCGTCTGCTCGTCGGCAGTGGACGCGACCACGGCAGCCGCGATGACCTGACGGATGGGGCGCGGGGCGGCATCTTGCGCAGCGGCCCGTGCCGACAACGCCCCCATGATGATGAGGGCCGGCAGCAGGATTCGGAGGGTTTTGACGAACGATTTCAGCATTGGCCAAAACCGCATGAGCACCTGCCGTGCCAGCGGCTTCGTCAAATCCCTAGGGCACCCTGTTCAAAGTGGTCGGCCGTAAGTGGAACAACGGTTGGACCAACCTTCGAGCCATCGTTTCTCGCCGCGATCGGGCGGGGAATTTGCGACGCGCCGGGCGAGCACGCGCTTGGCGGATGCGGCGAACTCGGTGGCCGCCGCCGGTCCTGATGGAACGTCCTTCATGCCACCCAAAACCTGAAGCAGCCCCCAGCCCTGGCCTTGGTATTTTTCCGACGCTTGGGTACCCTCGCCCTTGAAGTTCACGTAATCGATGAGCGCATAATTGCCCTGCGCGGTGGTGGCGACTTTGCGGTAGTTCGCATCGATGCGGGTGCGCTCGCTGGCCGGTGCGGCGGCGAGCATTTTCGGCAAGGCGGCACGGGAGCGAGCGATGATGAAATCCGTCTGCAGGCCAACATTTCCCGCCAGCCAATTCCGCAAGCCACTCATCCGCGCGCTGTTGAAATCGCGCTGAAACTCGGCCTTGCTGGTCCACGGGCTGTGCCGCTCCAGCGCGACCGCCGGAAGATTTGCCCCGCGCTGGCGGGCAAACGCGGCGAAGGATGGCCAGCTTTCCTCGAAGCGACCGTTGAAACCGGCCGGGTACCAGATGAAATGCCCGATGCCGAGCGACGGAAACTCCTCGCCCCCATTCCACGTCGTCAGCCCGTTGACGGTGCCGCCGCATTCGTTTTGCCAAATTTTCTTCCCGATAGCCGCCTTCTGCGAGGCGCTGAGATTCACCGATCCTGCTGCGGATGGGCTGGCCGGTGGACCAGCCGGCGCGCAGGCGGAAAGGAGGACGACCAGGATGCTCACGAGAGTGGCGGCTTGCATGGGCGCAAGCGTTCCATACCCTCCCGCCAGTCGCAAGCCATGAACCGAATCCCCTGGGACAAGATCCTCGCCGTCACTCCGCTCGACCTGTTCAAGCTGTTCATCACCGCCTTCATCATCTTGCTGGTCAACAAGGTGCAACTTTTCAACGACCGCCTGTCCGCGTTGCTCATCGCGCTGCCGCTCACCTCGTTGTTGGCGATGATCTGGATGCACCAAGGCGGTCAGTCCTCCGAGCGATTGGCCAACCACGCCGAGGGCACCTTCTGGTTTGTCCTCCCCACCCTGCCGATGTTTCTCATTTTCCCGTGGATGCTGAGAAATGGCTGGGGGTTCTGGAGCACGCTCGCCGTGAACTGCCTGATCACCATCGTCCTGTTCTGGTTCACCGTCTTCGTCTTGCGCCGATTTGGCATCGACCTGATGCCCAAATAAGCCGATGCCTCAGGCTCCAACTTTCCTCTTGAAACAACCAGATTGGGCTTGTCAGCCTAGGATTTCTCTGGTTTGACCATCGGCCCGGCGTTATCGCCGGAAAATCCGTCCCGTTCCCTGTCCCAAATCTTTGTTTTGAGCGAAACTAAACCGACCAAGCTACCCGAGAACGTCATCCCGTTCGAGCAGGCAAAGTCGGATTCGCGATTTCCCGGTTCTCCTATGAAAAGCGATCTTCTTGATAAGGCCTCTGAAATTGTCACCGACCCTCTCGTCCTGGTCAATCTGGTCTCCCAGCGTGTCAAACAGCTCAACAGCGGCCGTTCGCCCCTGATCGCCACCCGTCCCAGCATGGGCGTGGCCGACATCGCGCTTCAGGAAATCATTGAGGGCAAAATCCGTCTGGTGCATCGGGAAGCTCCCTGATCCCAGTCACTTCCGAGTCGCAGCCAGCCCATGAGCGCGGAAATCGCCACCAACCGGAAGGCCGGGCGGGATTTCCACATCTTGGAAAAATACGAAGCTGGCCTCGAACTCAAAGGCACCGAGGTCAAATCGATACGGGCCGGCAAGGTCAACATCTCGGACGCCTTCGCCCGGGTGGAGAACAACCAAGTTTTTCTCTACGGCTGCAACATCCAGCCGTGGCAAACCGCCGGCGATTGGTTCAACCATCCGGAAAAGCGCCCGCGGCGGCTGCTGCTCCACAAGAGCGAGATTTTTAAACTGGCCAACGCCAGCGCGGTCAAAGGCTGCACCCTGCCGCTGCTGCGCATGTATTGGAAAAACCGCCGCGTGAAGGTGGAAATCGGCGTCGGTAAGGGCAAGACCCACTCCGACCAACGCCACGATCTCAAGGAAAAGGTCGAGCTGCGCGAGGCGGCCCGCGAGATGTCGCGCTTCAACCAGCGCTGAGGCTCATTCTGTCGGCTTCACGCGCGACGGAGGATCCGTCGGTGGGCGGACCAGGACGCCACCCGATCCGCTTCCATTGGGAGGCAGAATGGGATTGCTGGCGCGAAAGTCGCTTTCTGTCGGCAAGTTCAGCATGCCGCCGGGCACGCGGATTTCCGTGTCAGGAGCCGTTGGCAAATCCATTTCTGGAGCCACTTCGGGAACCGTTTCCACCGCCGCCCGTGGAGTTTCCTTTTTCACCGCAGGCGCGGTCTCAACCACGGCAGCCTTGGGCGCGCAGGACGCCAGCGCGAGAACGAGGCTGCACGCGGGAATGAGTGTGGAAGTCAAAGTCACGATGGAATCAGGAAGTTTCGCGGCGTCAGATGCCAATCGGCAGCCGGGCGCAACAAAGCGGTTTGCCCGGCTCCGCGCAAGGCCGAACCGCATGCGCGATAATCGCGAAACCGGATTGGCAGGCCGGTCGGCCGTCCCCTACGCTGCAGGCCGATGACGCAACCCCTCACCCTGGTTCTGGAAACCTCCACGCCGCGCGCCTCGCTTGCCACCGTTGCCGAGGGCGGGCGTGTCGAGTTTCGCGAGTTCACCAGCGACCGCAGCCACAATGCCGTGCTCTTCGGCCCGCTGCGCGAACTGCTCGACGCACGGTCATCACCGGAAATCGGACTGGTCCTCGTCGGCAGCGGCCCCGGCAGCTACAGCGGCACGCGTGTCGGCATCGCCGCCGCCCAAGGCGTGGCCATCGCCAGCAGCTGCCCGGCCGTCGCCGTGCCCTCCATCCTCGCCGTGCCATCGGCGGAGAATGGCGCGCGCTGTCTGGCCATCGGTGATGCTCGTCGTGGCAGTTTTTGGACCGCCGCTGTCGGCGAATCCCACCTGCACGCCGATCCCGAACTCACCGATGCTGCCGGTTTTCTTAAAGCCATCGAAGCAGCGCTGGCGGACCAGCTTCCGGTTTTCACCTTCGAGTCGCCCGATCGCTTCCCGCTGCCTGCGGAAATCATCGCCCAGATCCGACTGGAGTTTCCCGATGCGCAACGGCTGTGGCAGGCGTGGTCCGCCGCCCCGGCCCATGCCCGCGAATCCTGGTCCACCGCCGCGCCGCAGCCCATCTATCTAAAACCGCCGCACATCACCCCGGCAAAACGCCCGTGGTTGGTGCAACCGTGATCACAGGTCGCAGCCGTTTTTGCTTCCCCTCTGCCTTTCGGCGGCCACTCTAACATCATGACTCCCGCCGACCTTGCGTCCGTGATGCAGGAAATTTCCCGCCTGAAGGAGGAAATCGGTGCCCTGAGCCGTGACCACGAAATGGCCATTTCCCAGCTGCGCGATCAGGTGTCCTCGCTCAGCGCGCGCGTCGCCGGCGAGATGCCCGCAACTATTGCCAAGCAGGCAATTGCTCCGCCCCCCTTGCCCACTCCCCAACCGGATTGGGAACCTAACGAAGCCCTCCCCGCACAGGACACCGACGAAACGGTGGAAGCCAGCCTCGGGAAAAACTGGTTTGTCCGCATTGGTGTGGTCGTGCTGCTCACCGGCTTGGTGTTCTTGGGCAATCACGCCTATCAGAATTGGATACGCGACACGTCGAATGGCGTGCGTTTGGCCGCGCTGTTTGTTTGCGCATTGGCCATCGCCGAAACCGGACGCCGCCTCGCCGCCAGACCCGCCCTGCGCAATTTCGGCGACGTCCTGCTCGCCGGCGGCATGGCGTTTTTCTACTACTGCACCTTCGCCGCGCACCATGTGCCGCGGCTCAAGGTCATCGACAATGCAGTGCTGGCTGGGTTGCTTTTGTTAGCTGCTGCGGGCGGGATGGCCGCCGTCTCGTGGCGGCGCAACTCCAAGGTGACCGCCACGCTCGGCTTCGTGCTCGCCTCCTACGCGACGATGCTGCAACCGCTCGGTTGGTTGTCCTGCGTTTCCAATGTCGCCATCGCGGCAGGCGGGCTGGCGTGCATGCTGCGCCCCGGATGGGCTGGCCCCGGCTGGGCCTGCATGCTCGGCAGCTACGGCGCGTTCATCGGTTGGCAAATGAGCGGGTTTTCCGGTTCGAGAATGCGGCTCGATGAGCCGATGCAACTTTGGTTTCTCGCGCCCTTGTGGCTGATGTTTGCGCTGCCTGGCGTGTTGAACCGCTTCCGCGAAAGCCTCGGCGAACGCGCCCGCTTTTGGTTCACCGCCGCCAACAATTCGTTGTTTTTCCTGCTCTTCTCGTGGGCTTGGGGGGAGTTGTTTGGCTGGCAGGATTACTGGCTGGTCCCCGCCGTTTTCGGCCCCGTGCTGCTCGCTCTCGGGGCTTTGGGTCGTTCCCAAAACTCCGCCGCAGGAAACGTCAACATCGCCCAAGGGCTGGCCTTCATCACTCTCGCATTGGCGCTGAAGCTCAAGGGTTTCCACCTCCCCTTGGCACTCTCGGCCGAGGCCTTGCTGCTGGCCCTCGCGGCCTTGCGCTTCCGCGCCCGCAGCGAGGCGTTCTTCGCTGTGCTCGCGGGATGTGCCGCAGCGCTCATCCTCTGCAAACCCAGCTCGGGCCCTCTTTTCAGCGAGACGCCTTACGACCCACGCTGGGTGGCCATCGTTGGCGTTGCCATGCTGGGAACTGCCGCAGGATTTCTCAAATCCGCCGAGCGCCCAACCGGCTCCATCCTCCTCACCCTAGCCACCGCGCTGGTCGCCACGTTTTCGATTTCCACCTTCCTCGCGACCCATTGGTTCGACACCTTCGCCCTCCTTGCCGTGGCCTTGCTCGCCGTTTCCTACACCGGCAAGATCCAGATGCTGAGGGAAAGCGCGCTGCTGCTAGGTCTCGCCGTCGTCGGACTGGTGGTAGGCGTCTTCATGGGCACCCCCTGGAAACCCCAGCCGCAGCCCGAATGGATTGGCATTGGAGTCATCGCCGCAGTCGGAATTTTCTCCTGCGTTCTTTCTTGGGAATCGATCTACGTCCAGCGCCGAACCGAGCTAACCGGAAGCGCCGCCGCTCTGTTCGCGCTGTGGACCACGCAACAACTCGTCTGGCGCATGGATTGGCATCCCGTCGCCGTGTTGTGGACGCTGCTCGGATTTGCCTTCGTCAGCGTCGGTCTGTGGCGCGGCATCGGGCAGCTGCGTTTCGCCGGCATCGCGCTGCTGGTGTTGGCGTTAGGAAAACTCTTCCTGATCGACGTGTGGGATTTCAGCGCGTTCATGCGCGTCATCTCCTTCATCCTGCTAGGAATCTGCCTGATCGTTCTTGGCCTGTTCTACAACCGCTTTTCCGAAGCCCTCACCGCGCTGGTGAAGCAGCGCGACGATGATTCCATTGAGTGACAACGCGGAATAAGCCGGAGAGCGAATCCCGTGCTCCGCTAGAAACGTTGAGGCCCTTCTCCGCCTACTCCTTCACCTTGGCCGTTTTCTTCGCGGCGGCCTTCTTGGCGGGACGCGGCGGAAAGTCGAAGCCGATCTTGCCGTCCTTGGGATCGAAGGTGAGATGGGCGTCGAATTTGCGCTTGGTGCGGTTGGAAACGAAGCCTTTGAGGACATCGGTCTTGCCCGAGGAAATCAGCTTGAGCACTTGGTCCTGCGGGATTTCGCACTGCAAAATGGACTTGCCGATGCGGATGCCATGCGGGTCCTTTTTGGTGACGATGCCGGGCACGTGGTAGGCCTTTTCTGTCGCGTAAACTTGGTGGGAAGCTCCGTCCTCGGTGGTCGCCACGCCGATGAGTTGCTCCTCGCTGAGTTCGGGCGGGCCATCGCGGTCGTCGTTCTCAAACACGAAGTTGATCTTGAACTTGGGATCCAACTCCAGCGCGGCGTCGAAGGGCTTGTTGAACTTCGATTTGAAGCCAGTCAGCGGTCCGACGTGTTTCGTGGTGAACAACTGAATGGCCTCTTCCTCGGTGAGCAGGCGGCCGGCGATGTGCTTCTTCGCCTTGAACTTGCACTCCGCCTCGCGGCACTCGTAAGTCGCTTCGGTTTGCTTGAGCGAAGCCGCGCCGCACATCGGGCAAACGACCTTGAGATCGGGGAAAACCTGGCTCTTCGCCTCGTCCGCAGCATGGCGGGCCTTGGTGCAGATCTCGTTGGTGTAGGCGATGATCTCCTTCATGAAATCACCGCGCTTGAGATTGCCATGCTCCATTTGGCGCAGCTTGAATTCCCAATCGCCGGTGAGTTTCGGCGAGTAAAGCCCTTCGATTTCCATCTCGCGCACCAGCTCGATGAGCCGCATGCCGCTGCCGGAAACGAACAACTCGCGGCCTTCGCGGGCGAGATACTTTTGCGAGATGAGTCCCTCGATGGTCGCCGCGCGGGTGGCTGGCGTGCCGAGGCCACGATCGGCCATCGCCTCGCGCAGCGCTTCGTCATCGATGAGTTTTCCCGCGCCTTCCATGGCGGAAAGCAGGGTGGACTCGGTCATGCGGGCCGGTGGCTTGGTCTCCTCTTCCAACAACTCGACAGCCTCGGTGGACGCGCTTTCGCCAGCGGCGACCGGGACCAGCTCGTCCTTGCCAGCGGCGACGCCGGGGCGACGGCCGTAGACTTCGAGCCAGCCGGGTTTCACCAAGATGCGACCTTCAGTTTTGAAACAATCCTTCTCGATGCGGGTCAGCCGTGTCGTTTGCTCGAACTCGGCGACCGGATAGAACACCGCGATGAAGCGCTTCACGATCATGTCATAAAGCTTCTGCTCGGCCTCGCTGAGCTTGGCAAACTTGCCGGTCGGGATGATGGCAAAGTGGTCCGACACCTTCTTGCTGTCGAAAACGCGGCGCGACTTGTGCAAGCGCGGGCCTTTTTCGTCGCTTCCAGCAAGCACGGCCTTGGCGTATTTCGCGACGTCGAGATCGCTGTTGCCGACGTCCTGCATCGTTTCGCGGACGTTGCCGGTGTAGTCCTCCGGCAAGTAGCGCGAATCGGTCCGCGGATAGGTGATCATCTTGTGCTTTTCGTAAAGCGCCTGGGCGATTTGCAGCGTGCCCTTCGCGGAAAACGGCGCTTCACGTTGCAGCGTGGTGAGGTCGTAGAGCTGCGGGGAAATTTGGGTGCTGGCCTTCTTTTCCTCGGAAATCACGCCGCGCTTGCCAGTGCAACGGGCGACAATGTCCTCCGCCGTTTGGCGATCCCAGATGCGTTCCGGCTTGGACAGCGGTGCGTCCTCGCTCTTCTTCCACGCTTCGTCGATCCATTTGCCGAGATATTCGCCCGCTTGGACTCCGAACGTTCCGTGGACTTCGAAATACGGCGTCGGCTTGAACGCGCGGATTTCCGCCTCGCGCTGGGCAAGGATGGCCAGCGTCGGCGTTTGCACACGGCCTGCGGCGGTGATGTTGAAGCCGCCATGGCGCGAGTTGAAGCAGGTCAGCGCGCGGGTTGCGTTCAGGCCGACCAGCCAATCCGACTCGGAACGGCATTTCGCGGCGTCCGCCAGAGGCTTCATTTGCTCGCCGGGGCGGAGGTTTTTCCACGCTTCGAGAATGGAATCGTTGGTCATCGACTGCATCCACAGCCGCTTCACCGGCTTGTCGATTTTGCCGATCTCCATGATGTAGCGGAAAATCAGCTCACCCTCGCGGCCAGCGTCGCAGGCATTGACGATGTCGTCCACGTCCTTGCGCTTCGCCAACTTGAGCACCTGCTTGAGGCGCGCTTCGGAATCGGGAATCGGATCGAGGTCAAACTTCTCCGGGATGGCCGGCAGCACATTGAAATTCCAGGGCAGTTTCTTGCCATTCGGGCCCATCGGCATGCGCAGCTCGACCAAATGGCCGACCGCGGAGGTGATGATGGCGGAGTCGTTTTCGAAGAACACATCGCGGCCGGATCCGTTTTTCTCGAACTTGCCAAGGACCTTGGTGAGGACCCGGCTGAGGTCGGTCATGACACTGGGTTTTTCCGCGATGATGAGTGTTTTTCCCATGATGAAATCCTGCCGTTCAGCGGCGATGGGCTGAGGGACTAGGCTCGACAAGGCCCGCTTGGCAAGCGGATTGGTGAAATTTCACACCACCCGAATTCCCCACACGCGATGGACTTACGCAAGAAACCCGCCGGGGGGAGCCGGCGGGTTTCGTCCAGGATTCGTTGCTTTCGAGGATCAGGCGTTGGCCGTCTCGTTGACACCGCTCGTGGCGATTTTGGTCAAGGTTTTGTCGGCGTTGCCCTCTTCATCGAGCGTCTCGGTGAGGAGTTTCACGACGTCCTTGTAGCCCAGCCGCGTGGCAAAGGCGCGGATGGTGCCGTAGGAACCGATCTCATAATGCTCCACCTTTTGGGCAGCAGTGATGAGGGCGGCATCCAAGGCGCTGGAGTCCTTGTAGTCTTCGGCAAGCTCGTCGGCTTCCTTCAGCAAGCCTTCCATCGCCGCGCACTTTTTGGCGCGCGCCGCCTTGCCAAGCGTTTTGAATATTTTTTCCAAGCGGGTGACGTGCGTCTTGGTTTCCGCAAGGTGCGCGGTGAATGCGGCGGACAGCTTCTTGTCCTTAGCGGCCTTGGCCATTTTAGGAAGGGCTTTCACCAGCTCTTTCTCGGCCCAGAGGATGTCGCGGAGCTGATCCACGAACAACTCGTGCAGCTCGCCGTCCTGATTGTGATCGGTTTTCGTGCTCATCGGATGGGATGCTTAGAGATCCTTGATGGTGTCCCGGAGCTGCTCCTTGGATTGGCCAGTCTTCTTTTGCAGGCGGCCGAGGAGTTCGTCTTCCTTGCCTTCGGCGAAAAGGAGATCGTCGTCGGTGACGTCGGCATACTGTTGCTTCAGCTTGCCTTTGATTTCGTTCCAGCTGCCTTTCATTTCGAGTTTGTTCATGGTCGTGATGAGTTGGGGTTAAAGCGACCGCCGTGAATCGACGGACACGGGAAACCCTTTCGCAGGATGGCGGCCAAGATTTCCTGAAACCTATCAGACTTCTGTAGAACAACGAGTTGCGGCGATGGCAACGAGTCCAAGTGATCACCCATGCGCGGCCCTTTCGCGCAAATTGCAGAGCGCCATCGTGCAGCCACTCGCCTCGTACTGCGCCAATGCCGATCTCAGCGCCGGGCGTAGCGGAAACCGGGAAACACTCGCACCAGCCGCCGCATTTCCAGCTTCATCAACGTCGCGGTGACCGTGTGGGCGGGCAGGCCACTGCGCTCGATGATGAGGTCCACCGGACTTTCGTCGACGGTCACGACCGCGAAAACCGCCGCCTCTTCCTCGGGCAGTTCCGGGATTTCGACCGCCGGTTCCGCCGCGCTGGGTTGCCGCGCAAAGGGCAGCTCGCCGAGGTCGTCGAGCAGGTGCGATGGATCGGCCACCAAGGTCGCGCCATCGCGGATGAGTTGGTTGCAACCGGCTGAGGTCGGGCTGTCGATGGGACCCGGCACCGCGTAAACCGGCTTGCCGTATTCGGTCGCAAGATTCGCGGTGATGAGCGAGCCGGACCAGGCTGGGCATTCCACCACCAGCACCGCGCGCGACCACGCGGCGACGATGCGATTGCGCATCGGAAAGGTCTGCTTGTCTGGTGCGGTGTTAAGCGGAAACTCGGAAACCACCGCGCCGAAGCCAGAGGCAATTTTCTCCGCCAGCGCCAAATTTTCTGGCGGATAGAGTTTGCCGAGGCCGGATCCAACCACGGCGATGGTGCGGCCCTCCGCCGCGACGGCCGCTTCGTGCGCCGCCGTGTCGATGCCGCGGGCCAGGCCGGAAATGATCGTGAATCCCGACCGCGCGAGCTGATAGGAAAACTTTTTCGTCGCCTGCTGGCCGTAGCGCGTCGTTCGCCGTGAACCGACGATGCCGATCGCGTGCCTGTCGCGCGGCTCCAATTTTCCCCAAACATAAAGCAGCAACGGCGGATCGTAAGCGTCGCGCAAGGGAGCCGGATAGTCGTCATCCTCGTGCGTGATGATGGCAATCCCGCGCGACTCCGCCTCGCGCATCTCGGCGACGGGATCCGCGTGATCCTGCCAGCGGTGCAGGATGGCCGCAGTTTCCGGACCGATGCCATCCACCCGCTGCAGCCTGTCCATCGCTGCGCCAAGAATGCGGGCCGGGTCGTCGCCAAATGCCTCCAACAGCCGCCGCACGCGCACCGGGCCTATCTTCGGCAAGAGATTCAGCGCCACAAGAGCTTCACGCGAGGTCATCAGGCTGCGAAGACTGATAGGAAATTTGCGCCGCGTCAAAACCACTCTCTCAAGAAAACTCCGCGCTGGAAATTGCCCGCCGCTTTCCTTATTTCCACCCGCGATGCGCACGCCTCTGCTCCACGGACTCGCCCTTCTCTCGTTCTGCGCCTGCACCGCCTGTGCTTTGGAACCCACCCCACGCCCCGATCCGCTGACCTTCGCCAACGAGGTCGAGGCCTTCGCAAAACGTCCGGCGCAAAAGGGCGGCATCGTCTTCGTTGGTAGCTCCAGCATCCGCATGTGGCCTCGTCTGAAGCGCGATTTCGTCGGCCTGCCCGTCATCAACCACGGCTTCGGTGGCTGCGTTTCTAACGACCTCATGGTCCATTTTGACACCCTTGTCGCGCGCGACGAACCCAAGCTGCTCGTCACCTACAGCGGCAACGACCTCGACAAAAAGCTCACCGTCAGCGAGGCCTTCGACGACTACGTCGGCTTTTTAAAAATGGCCCACGAGCGCTTTCCCGACCTTCGCGTCATCCTCAACTCGGTGAAAGTCGCCCGCAGCCGCGCGGCCACCACTCCCCACGTCCACGAGCTGAACCGCCGCCTCGAAGCATGGGCCGCCAGCCGCAGCTGGGTCCGCTACCTCGATGGCACCAGCTACCTAACCGGCCCCGATGGCCTGCCCATCCGTGAATACTATCGCGAAGACGAACTGCACCTCAGCGCGGCGGGCTATGCAAAATGGCTGGAACTGCTAGAGCCGGTGGTGCGTGAGGAATGGGCGAAAGTGAACGACGCTCAGGCCGCCGTCACGACCCAGCAAAACTGAAATCGACGCCCTTGCGGCTCCACGCCTTGATGATTTCCTCCTGCATCTGCTCGAAACTGCGCCCATCTAGCAGCACCGCCAACGCCTCCTCGCCTTCCTTGCCGTCGTGCAACGCCTTGAGATAGGCCTTCATGCGCTTGCCATCGCCCGCGCCATCCATGTGGAGGAAATAGGTCACCAGCAGCAGGCCGCAACCGTAGCCGAGCTGCGGTTCTTCCTGAAAACTCGCGTAGTCCTGCATCATGAACGCTTTGAGCGCAGGCATCTTGATTTCCGTGCCCAACGCGCGCCCGCCTTGGTCCTTTGCCCCATAACCCGTCACGTATTCCATGATGGGCCGCTGGTTGCCACGGACGTTGAAATTTCCCGCCCGATACGGCGTGACCGCCACATACTCGGCGATCCCTTCTGAAAACCATCCCATCGCACCTTCCACAAAATAGCCTCTCGGCGATAGCTGATGCGTCAACTCATGCGGGATGGTGTTGCTGCTTTTGTCCCGATCCAACATGTAGCTGCTGCCGACCGGTTTCACGCCCAAGCTATCGAGCGGGACCAGCACCGCGTTCTTGCGGCCGATGAACACACCTGCGCTGCTCGGCGGACCGCCTGCCGCGATGTAGGCCTCCTTGGTTTCAAACAGCAGGATTTGAAATTTCCCGTCCACCTGCGTCCCCCCGTTGATCGCCAGCGGCAAGGTCCGGCAATACAAATAAGTCGCCTCAAACATCACCGCGAAGCCTTTGACCACCGATCGCGCGAGCCGCACGTCGCAGATGTACCGATAATGCGCGCTCTCGTAGATGAAGCTCTTCTTCTCCGCATCCTCTTCCACCGTGTTGATTTCAGGATCCTCGGTGAAACGGATGCTGTCCGGCCACGGCGCGTCGAAATTCAACGCGGTGGATTCCTCGCTGGCTTCCGCGCCCTTTTCGCCACGGCTTTCTTCCACCACCTTGCGGTCTTCGGGAGACAGTTTCGCCAGCGGATAGGGCAGCTCGCGACCGTCCGCCAGCTTCAGCACCACCGAGTCACCGTTCACTTTCACCAACTCCGCCTCGATCTTGCGGTTCTGGCTGTCGGTCCAAGTGCGGGCGCTCACGCCGTGGCAAAGGAAAAGCGAAACGAGGGGAAGGATGGAATGGCGCACGGTGGGTTTTGCTGGAGAGTCGCGGTAGACTAACCGGGATCTCCGCCGAGTCGAGCAAACCCTTCCCCGTCGCACCGTGGACGTCCCGCTGGATTCCGCACGACATTGCCGGCCATCGTTGCAAAACGCCCATCTGACATTCAATCGCGATCCCACAACCCTGCGAATCATAAGCGTTTCAGCCCATTTCAGATTCGGAACAGGATCTGCAAACCCCGTCCAGGAACCCTAAACCCCTACAACCATGACCGCACTACCCTACGACCCGAACGCCACCATCGACAATCCCCGCGAAGTGAAGGCCCAGAGCTCCCTCGAAAAGGGCAAGGAGTCCGTTTCCTCATGCTGCGATTCAATCTGCAGCCAATCTTCCCAACTCTGCGAGTCCACCTCCAACGCCATTCGCAGAAACCCCATTTCATCGGTCATCGGAGCCGCCTTTGTCGGAGCGGCCGTCGCCTACCTCATCCTGGAAAACCGCCACCAACTGTCCTTCCGGGATCGCTACGTTTCCGGCCCGCTGTCAGACGCCAACGAAAGCGTTCAGGACTCGCTTCGTTCCATCTACGACACCCTCAAATTCTGGTAACCGCCATGACGACCGACAACCCTACCACCGGCCAAGCCGGTCACTTCTCGGACCGAGCCAAAACCATCGGCGACGGCCTAAAACGCGAGGCAAGCCAACAGCTCGAAGTCTGTGAGGCAAAAATCCGGGAATCCCCGGCCAAAGCCTTCGCCGTCGCCCTCGGTGCGGGCTACATCCTGAGCCGCCTGCCGCTTGCCGCTCTGATTGCCGCCCCCCTGCGCATCACCGCGCTCGCTGCCAAACCCGCCCTGCTCATCCTCGGAGCCGCCAAACTCTTCGACCTCGCGGAAAAGCAATCCCGCAAACGCTGAGCGGCGCCGGACTCGGCACTCGTTCCCCTCTCCTCCATAGGAACAACGAGCGACTCGGGCAGCACACCGGGATTCCTGATAAAATCCCGTCAGCCTCCGCACCCATCCCGCTGCCAGTGGCGAAACAATCGTTCTGGATGTGTCGTGACGGTGGTGAATACTCGCCGAAACGATGGGCAGGCTTTCACGAACGGGCATCGAGCGCTGTGTGCGTATTCTCCAGGCGGTGGATGAGGGGATGCCGCGACAGAAGGATTTGGTCAGGCAACTTGAGGATGCAAATGCGGCGCAGGCGCGGGGCTACTATCTGCCGGATGAGGATGACCGGCTGCGGCATGTCTTCGCCGCTTATCTGGAGATTCGGGCGGGGTTGAAAATGGTTTTGGCGAGGGTGGAGCCGTGGGTCGACAAAAAGGACGGGCTGAGTGCCGAGGATAGGCTCCGTGCGTTTGTCATCGGGTTCACGGCCGCCTGCATGTTGTTGCGCAGCGGGTCGTATTTGGTCGCCATCGCGGAGGACAGACCGGTGGTCGCGCAAAAACTCGATGAGGCCGAACCCCGCTTCGGGATCGCGCGGAAGTCCTTCACGGAAATCTATCGCGCGCAAAGCTCGGTGCGGCGGATGTGGAGATTCTTCATCGCCTGGCGGTTCTACGAAGAATACCGCGGACGCATCCTCGCGATGGCGGATGATGGACGGGTCGGGCCAGTCATTCCCTTGCTCAGGGCGGAGGAGCCTTTCATGGAGAAACGCAGGCGTGAGTATTTGGCGAAGAAATTCCGCTACCGTCTGCATTCGTTTCTCCGGAGGAACCGATCCGGATTTGAAAACACGATGTTCCAGATCCTTGAAATCGGTGGCAGGAGCGTTTCCGAACTGCGGGATCCGATGACCGGTCTCATCGCGATGCCTAAGCGCGTTCCCGGGGAACCGCTCGAAGCAATACGCGGCTTCTTGAAACCGGGCGACATCATCGTGACGCGCCATCGGGATGCCCTGACCAATGTGTTCCTGCCGGGCTACTGGCCGCATGCCGCGCTGCATGTGGGCGAGCAAGCGGGCGGTGGCAATGTGGTGGAGGCGAAAAAAGACGGCGTGCTGCTCAGGGCATTGGACGAGACGCTGAAAGTGGATGCGTTCGTCGTGCTGCGCGCGGACGTGGAGGATGCGGTGCTCGCCGAGGTCGTCTCCCGGGCGATGAGCCATGTGGGCAAGCTCTTCGACTTCGCCTTTGATTTCCGCCAGGCGGATCGGCTGGCATGCAGGGCTTTGGTTTACCGCAGCTGGCATGGCTTGGCCGGCATGGAGTTCAAACTCGGCGAACAGGCGGGCCGCTTCTGCCTGCCAGCCGAGGATCTGATCGATCAGACCCTCGGCGGCGGACTCTTTCGCGTGGTCGCCTATTTTGGAGAAGCATGTGATGCGGTTAGCTTCGAGGAAATGGCCGCAGCCAAGTTCAAGCGTTGAGTGAGAGGGCACAGCCAAGACGCCAAGTAAGACAAGTTAGGAAAAACCAGTTCAGATCCATCTTCCCTTGGCGCTCTCCCTGACTTGGCGGTTCCATCTCTTCGCGACCTATGCGCGGTTGATCTCATTGGGGAGAAAGACGCCGTCCACCCACTGCGGCGAGACGACGCAGCTCCTTCGCGCCATTCTCAAGGAGACATGAAGAGCGGCTTGCAAAACCGCGCTCCAGTTTGCGAAGTCGCGGCTTGGAAAAGTGGCGCTGCCCGGCATCATCCCGCCGCGTCCCATGGAAGATCCCGCCAACATTTCCAAACCCGAAGCCGCTGCAGAACCGTTGCTGCCCGTGCCTGGGCTGCGGCAGGACCTCGCGGTGCTGATGAAGGTGCGGCTCAACATCTTCGTGCTGGTGACGACGTTTTTCGGCTTTCTGCTCTATTCAAAAGGGACGGGCGGAGTGGATTGGATGCGGCTGCTGCACACCATCCTTGGCACGGCCGCGGCCGCCTTCGGCTCCGCCGCGTTCAACCAGCTCATGGAAGTCGACCTCGACGCGCGGATGAAACGCACCGCCGACCGACCGCTGCCATCCCGCCGCATGGATCCGCTCGTCGCCTTCGGCATCGGCTGGGTGCTTTCCGCGATCGGCATCATCCATCTGGCCGTGCAAGTCGGCAATCTCGCGGCCTACCTCGCGGCTGCCACCGTGGCGATCTACGTTTTCATCTACACGCCGCTGAAACGTTTCAGCTCGGTGAACACGCTGGTCGGTGCGATTCCCGGCGCCGTACCGCCCGTCATCGGCTGGGTGGGCGCGGGCGGTTCCTTTGGGCCGGAAGCTTGGTTCCTCTTTGGCATCCTGTTCTTCTGGCAGCTGCCGCACTTCATCGCCATCAACTGGCTCTGCCGCGAGGAATACGAATCGGTCGGCTACAAGATGTGGTCCAACGGCGACCTCACCGGCAAAAAGAGCGGCCTGCTTTCCGCGATGTTTTCGCTCATGCTTGCGGTGTTCTCGCTGATGCCCGCCTTCCTTGGTTTCGCCGGGCTGCTGTGGACCATCGTCGGCCCGCTGTTAGCCTTCATCATGATGGGGCTGGCGCTGAAATTTTCGCGCGACGGCGAGCGACCATCGGCACGCAAACTCTTCTTCTTCACCCTGCTCTATCTGCCAGCCGCGCTGCTGGCGCTGTTGTTCGCGTGGAAAGGTTAGATTGAAAAATTTCCCATGAAGGAACTCATCGCATCCACGCGCCGCTTGGCGGACGATTTGAGAGACCTGCGTTTCTCGCCGCCCGTCACCCACGTCTATCGGACGCTGGATTACACCTGGGACGCGCACCAAACCTATCTCAAACGCTACGGCAAAGGGCGCAAACGCGTCGTCTTTCTCGGCATGAATCCGGGCCCTTTCGGCATGGCGCAAACCGGCGTGCCGTTTGGTGAAGTCGCCGTGGTGCGCGACTGGATGGGCATCGAAACGGCCATTGCCAAACCGGCCGATGAGCACCCGAAGCGCCCGGTGGACGGCTTTGCCTGCCAACGTTCCGAAGTGAGCGGGCGGCGGCTGTGGGGCTATTTCGCCGATCGCTTCGGCACCGCAGATGCCTTTTTCAACGATCACTTCGTGCTGAACTATTGCCCGCTCGTCTGGATGAGCGCGACCGGCGCAAACCTCACGCCTGACAAGCTCGCCGCCAGCGAAATGGAGCCGGTGGAAGCCGCTTGCCAGAAACATCTTGGCGAAGTGATCACCCTGCTCAAACCGGAGTGGCTCATCGGCGTCGGTGCCTTCGCGGAAGAACGCTTGAAACGGGCGGCGGAAACCTGCGGCAGCCGGGCGCGCATCGGCCGCGTGTTGCATCCATCCCCCGCTTCACCGGCCGCCAATCGCGGCTGGGCGGAAGCCGCAGAACGTCAGCTCGCCGCGCTCGGCGTCTGGTGATTTCACAAGGTGGCCGACAACTCGCCGATCAACCGTGCGTCCGCCACTCGCCCGGCCTTTTCTAACGACTGCCGCAGGTTGTTCAACAGCCTGGCCAACATCGTCCCCGGCCCCACCGACTCCCGCAGGATGGCCCGCTGAACGCGCGTAAGATCTGGACTCTCCAACAACGTGAACTGCGGGTGCAGCTTGCCGCCATCATAGCAATCCACGATAACGGGAAAACCATCCTGATAGATTCGGCACATGAAATGGCCGGGAAAATTCACCCCTTCCACTTCCAAGTCCAAGCGCCGTGCCACGAGGATGAGAATGAGGCTAAGACCTAACGGATTTGATCGCCCTTCCGCGATGCACCACGCGAGGTCTGAGTTTTGCGGCTCCTGCACATTGCCGGAGAAGCGGCCATCGCGGAAAAAATAGGCCACCAGCGCACGCGGGCTTGCGACGCCTGCCTCCGCCGCCTCTTCTGCCAGCAAATCGAGCGCATCAGACAAGGGCTGGCGCAGGGTAATCCCGTCGTGGAGGAAATCGGATAGAAGCCGCAGCAGCGCCTCGAAGCTTTCCCAATCTTCCTGCAAGGCAGACGCGCCTCCCGTGGGAGCGATCCACTCGCGGGCGAGGATTTCCCGCCGTGGAGGATGCAGCATTTCGATCAGCAATTCACGCTCGCGCGAAGACGGTTGCTTCGGTCGCGTGGCCAACCACTCGCTGATGTCACCGCCGCATTGCGCGAGGCGTTGGGCGACACGGCTGCGGACCTCAGGCGTCTCGTCATCGAGCAGCCGAAGCAGCGCATCCAGTTCCTCTGGCGCGGGAGGCTCCACGTTCGTCGCGGGAGTCGAAATGGTTTCGGGGGGCATAAAGGTGGAGGGCGGCACGCCACGCTTCAGCCATGCTTCCAGAGAATTCACCGATGTCAACGAAGCTAGATGACTCGCAAAAAATGCAGGATCGCAGTGCCACCCGAACGCCCTGCTCCGCTCAGGGAGCGAATGGAATCGCGATCCGAACCCGCGCAAATCGCTGCGCAGCTCCAGCGGATGCGACCACCACGGTGATGTCGTCGGCGTCCGTTCCATTTTCCACCACCGTCACTGGAGGGCCTGAAATCGCAGCAACAGGCACCGCCAGTGACGCCCATGGCGGCTGCAAGTCCGGTGAGCTTTCCACCGTGACCGAGTAGGCCTTGGCGGCGTCGGCTCGCTTGAAGCGCAGCACCAAGTTTCCGCTGGCATCGCGCGAAACATCCAGCGGCGCTGTCCCTGTCGCAGCGGCCGGCGAGGACCCCGTTAGAAACTCAATCCCATTGGCCACGCCATCGTGATCTGGGTCGGCGTCGGGCGCGCGATCCGCGCCGGTGATCGTGGGATATGCAGCGAGCCACCCTTCGTAGGCCACCGCAGGAGTTGTCGCAGACGCTTCGTTGGAATTGGCAGACTCTCCTGCGGCGTTCAGCGCGGTGACCACATAATGATAAGTCATCCCATCGGTCAGCCCACTGTTTACAAACTCGGGCGACGTGACATTTCCCACCGTGACATAGGAGCTGCCGCTCACCGTGGATCGCTTCACGTTGTAGCTCGTGGCTCCGACGACCGTCGACCAGTTTAGGCTCGCTTCTCCTGGCGCCGCCATGGCTGCTAGATTGACCGGTGGGCTGAGCGTCGGCGCACCATAAACTCCGAGTTGCGCATAGCCCACCCAGCCGTTCTCAGATCCGGGATTGGTGAAATCAAACCGCACCGCCGCCACATTTGAGGCGAGCACGCCATTTGCGGGGGTCAACGTCGAGCGCGTGGTGGATTGGACGCCCGCCACATTGGCCGGGTTGTAATTGACCGAGCGCAATGGAACAAAGCTCGTCGGCGTCGCCACCTTGGAGTACGAAACCGTGTAAGCCTGCTGGTCGCGTCCCGCATCACTCCATCCGCCGTGAACGAGGATCTTGGTGAGCGAGTGGCCGTTGGCGCTGGCGGGCAGTTTGTAAACCACCGCAGAGCCAGCTCCATTGCCATTTCCAGCACTCAGATAGTTGAAGCTATTACCGCCACCACTGGTCGGACTGATCGCCAAGCTGCGCACCGTGGTGAGCGCGGCGGTGGTTTTGCCATTCGCGTTGAGGTTGAAATTGCCGGTGGAAACGGATGGCAGCATGCCACCGATCAAACTGTCGTCCGCGCGAAGTTGCCAACTGGGCCGGAAAGTGGTGTTGCCACCCAAGCCCGTCTGCGCAGCCAGAGTTGCGATCACTTGATTCACCGCCGCAGGCACAGCGGCGACGGTCAGCTTGGCGGGTGCGCTGGTGATCGTGCCTTGGGAATTGCTCCCCCTGAGCTGGTATTCCGCAGTGTCGCCAAATTGGATATTCGTTAGATTCAAAGTTGGCTGAGTTGCGCCAACGATATTGCTCGTCACCCCATTGATGACCTTCTGCCATTGGTAGCTCAAAGGAGCCGCGCCGATGATCGAAGCGGTGAAAGTCACTTGTCCGCCCACCGCATCCGTGGCTGTTGCAGGCGACGTTTGCTGGACGACCGACGGCTGTGGCGACGTGCCGTAAACCGCAATTTCTGTGTAGCCGCAGTAACCGTTTTCCGATGCGGGTGCCGTGAAATCAAACTTGAGCGCGGCCACGCTGCTGGCAAGTGGAGCGGCGTTGGCGGAACTCAGAGTGGCACGGGTCGCCGATTGGACGCCGGCCGGATTCGCAGGGTTTTGATCGACCACCGCGAGCGGGAGGAAGGTCGCGGGATCGGCCACCGTGGCATAAGAAACTGTGTAGGCCTGTTGGTCGCGACCCGCATCAGACCAGCCGCCATGGACCACGATACGAGAAACCTCGTAGCCGCCCGCAGCAGGACCGAGGTTGTAGGTCACCGATTCGCCCGCACCGCCACCATTGCCACAGGTGACTTGCGTTGCGTTGGATCCTCCTGCGGCGAACGTCAACCTACCCACGTTACCATCGGTTAGCACGTTGGCGCTCTGGTTGAAGTTTCCAATTCCAACACTCGTCGGTGCCTTGGTGGAAATGATGCTACCTGCCGGCAGTTCCCACGTGGGAGAAAACAACGGGGCCACACTGCCAAGCCCGGTTTGCGCCGCGCGACTGACAATGACATTGCCCACCGCAGCGGGGAGACCGGAAACGGTGAGCGTGCTCACCGCACTGACGGAAACGCCGAATTCGTTAGTCGCTTGGAGTCGATAGACGCCCGAATCTCCTAACTGAAGATTGGCAAGGACGAGTTCTGGTGTGGTCGCCCCGGGAATAGGGATGATCAACCCATTCTCAATTTTCTGCCATTGATAAGTGGTGGGGCGCGGACTGCTGAAGGCCGCCACGAAGGTCACGTCGCCTCCGACGACATCTGCGGCAGTGGCGGGCGAGGTGTTCGCCACCAACGCTGGGCGCGAATCGGTCGTGAGCGGTGGGTTGAAACCGATCGCATCGATGAACACCGTGTTATCGCCGCCCGCGAGATTGGTGCCAGCAAACGTCAAGGTGTGGGACGACGCGGTGGCCGTAAAAATTGCGGAACGGGCCGCATAGGTCGAGCCTCCACCCGCAACGGATTGGATCACCGTTCCATCCACCATCACGTCCCATGTCTGCTGATTGCCGGACCGCTGGGCGGCAGAGTAGGAGAGGGTGTAACTGTTCCCCGGCACAAAGCCCGTTAGAACCTGAGAAAAGCTCCCGACGGTTTGCAGAAATGCCGCCTGCGTCCCTTCCGGTGCGTTTGCATTGTTGAATCCGCTGCCGTTGGCGAGAATGCCAGCGCCGGTGAATTTCCAGGAGGCTGCGACCGGGGTGTATTGATACTGCCCGCCGCCAATACTTGGACTTTCAAAGCCAAGATTCGGATTCGCATGGCTGACGAAAAATTCTAAGGCCGCGGATTCTGCCGAGCTGCCGTTGTTGAAAAGCACCCGGGCATACGCGCGGTGCTGGCCGCCGCTGGCATTCCCCCAAGCACAGACGTACGGCGCACTGGAAATTTGCCCTATCATCACGTTATCGACAAAAAATTGCACCGCGTTGATGACATTGTTGTTCGCATTCACGGATGCGGTTAGATCAACTGGCGCATTCACCCCGATCACCTCGTTCTGGGCTGGGCTGCTCAAGACGACCGAAGCGGCCATCGGTTGCAACGACGTGCGCAGGCCAATGCTGACGTTGTCGATGAAAACCGTGTTGTCGCCGCCATTGAGATTGGTGCCGACAAATGCCAACGTTTGAGTCGCCGCCGTGGCGACGAAGTTGGCGGAATAACTGGTGAAGCCAGCACTTCCATCGGAGTTAGACTGAATCACGTTGCCGTTGATTTTCACATCCCATGTCTGCTGATTGCCGGACCGCTGGGCGGCGAGATAGGTCAAGGTGTACGCGTCACCCGGGATGAGACCCGATAGCGTTTGCGAGAAAGTGCCGGACTGTTGGAGAAATGCCGCCTGGGTTCCATGCGGTGCGGATGGGCTGCCGAAGCCACTGCCGTTCGCCACAATGCCCGAGCCGGAAGGAGAAGCGCCACTGAAAGCCCACGAGGCACCGGTCGGATTGTAGCGAAAATTCCCGCCGCCGATTCCCGGTGTTTCAAAGCTGAAGTTCGCGATTGTCGGCGTTGCGATGCTGATGCGCACGTTGTCGATGAAGACCGTGTTATCGCCACCCGCGATGTTGGTCCCGACCAAAGACAGACCATGCGTCGCTGCCGTGGCGGTGAAAGTGGCGGTGTAAACCGTGTAGTGGTTAGGTCCGGGAGCGTTCGTCTTGATCACGTTTCCATCAATGACAACATTCCACGTTTGCCCGGTCTGTGCCCCGCGTTGCGCGGCGAGGTAGGAAATGGTGTAGAGCGTCCCCGGCGTGAAGCCGGAGAAGGTCTGCGAAATCTCGCTGTGAGATTGCAGAAATGCCGCCTGCACGCCTTCGGGGGCCGTCGGATTGCTGAACGCACTTCCGTTAGAAACGATGCCAGAACCATTGCCAGCCACCCCGCCGAATGTCCATCCACCGCTCTCGCCGTCAGGATTGTAGCGAAAAGTGCCTGAGCTCAGCCGCGGAGATTCGAAACCACCCGCCACCGCCAGCGCGAGCACGCTGGCTTCGGTCGAGGCTCGGCTTTCACCATTCGCATTCACCGCCGTCACCACATAGTAGTACGTCACGCCATGGATCAGCGCCGCGTCCGAATAGCGCGTATCGGATGTTAGGGCGACCGTCGTGTAAGGACCGCCTGGGGTCGTCGATCGCTTGACGTTGTAGCCAGTCGCACCGTGGCTCGCCCCCCACTCCAAGTTGATCCGCAAGCTGCTGTCCAGAGACGCGGTCAAAGCCGTGGGCATGGGTGCGTAAAGCTGCTGCACCGCAATCACCACGCGACGGTTCGTTTCAGATAGAGTCGAATCATTCACATTGGTGATGTTCATGAACACCTCGAACTGCACAGCGTAGAGATTCGGATCCGCTGCCAACGCGTAATAGTCCAACAGCGAGTTGTTCGCCACGCTCACCACGCCGGTGTTGCTCACGGAAAAGGTCGTGCCCGTGTTGCCGGAAGTGATCGAGTAAACCAGCGAGCTTCCGTTAGAATTATTTGCGGGCACGGTGCCGACGACGCTGTTGTTCGCTGCACGCTCCGCTACACTCAGGCGCGTGGGTTGCTGCGCGCCTGCCACATTGCCCCGGATGGAATAATAACCAAGGCTGCCGTAGTCCGTAAATCCGTCGGTCAAGGGGTTGTTCTTGCCAACACCCGTCACGCGGAAGGCATAGCTCCCCGCCGCGAGGTTCGCCGTGATTGTCGATGAAACATCATCTTGCGCGTCGTGGGTGGCGATGACGTTGTTAGCCTCGTCCACCAACGTGGCCTTGGTCGCCAAATTTCCCCAAGCGCCCGGAGCCACCGGATCGACCGTTAGGCTGATCGCGCCACCCGTGGTGGTGAAGCGAAACGCATCCGTGTCGCCCGTCCGCTCGATGACGCCTTCGGCAAACGCGGTATTGTCCGGAAAAATCTCCAAGTAGCGCGAGCTCGCCAAGCTGTCGCCTGTGTCGTCATTTCGATAGGCAACATTGTTGTTCGTGGTGGTCATGACCAACAACTCATCCTGGCCTTGATTGGCATTCACATACTCTCCCTTGGCCCAAGCGGTCACCGCCTGATAGTAGCCCACCCCCATGATGGGTGCCCAACCGGTTTCCCCACCGCCGTGGCCGCCATAGTATTCGTTGCCGCCATGCTGTCCCTGATGCGCGAGTCCCAAGGTGTGCCCAATCTCATGCGACCCGACTTCCGCCGCAGACTTGCCAATGTAGTAAGCCGCCCAGCACACCGTGTCGTTGCCCCAATTCCATGAACCAAAATACGCCACGCCCGCGCCGGTCACCGGATTCGGACCAAAACAGCAACGCTGCCGACTCGCCGCCGGTGCCGCTTCGAACACCTTGATGTCCGTGGTCACGTTGATGTTGAACGGCATGAAATCCTCCGCCACACGCTTCCACACATCCTTGATGCCCGCGTTGTCGATAGCAGGCCGCGCATAGGTCACACCGCCCCAGCTGGCGGTGTAGCCCCCCGCGAAATCGAGCAACACCACCGCAGGCGAACCAGGCAAACTCTGCAAGGATACGATCTCCGCATTGTAGGGCGGAACGTGATCCGCCACTTCATCCGGGCGCAGCGGCACGGCATCCTCTGTTAGATCGTCACCCTCTGCCGCAGCTTGCACCGCGTGCTCATCCTCCGCCATTTCCAAACAGACCACTTCGTCTAGCCGCCGTTGCCACAATTCTGGCGCGCCGTTCAGCCCCGTCGGCTCAACTCGATAGGCCGTCTTGCTGCCGGGAAATTCCACCACGGCGACCGCTTGACCGGCTCGTCCCCCTAGCGGCGGCGCGATGATGAAAAACTTGCCAGGCTCCGGTGCCGTCAATTCCCCGGAGACGTAACTGACGTCATCCCCCGTGATGCGAACGACCTTCACGCGTCCTTCAGCCATCGCCCCATCTGTTAGCTCAAACCGCACTGAACTCTCCGCTGGCGTATTTTTGAAGGTGCCGATGAAACCCGCATCCCACGTCCGCTTCGATTTCCCAGGCTCCCGCAAACCTCCGGCATAAGGGTTCACACGGATATCCATTTCCCGTGAAAGCGGACTGGCTGGTGGCGAGGGCGCGTTGGCACGAACGCTGTCGCCCTCGGCCACGGGTGACGCGGCAGCAGCTGGCAGCGCTTTTTCGTTCGGCGATCCACCGCTCATCGGCTTGTCTTCCGTCGCAGGAAGCAATGGCTTGCGAGTGACGGAAATGGGCGATTGTCGCAGCAGAGCCGCGCCTAGGATCGTGAGGACCAACGCGGCCACGATCATCCAGCAGAGTTTGAATGATGAAATTTTCAAGGTTTTGGGTTTTTGTTAGACCAGTTCGGAGGCTGGCAGCGAAACGACTCAAGCTTGATTGGCACGGATTCAAATCAGCCAGAACTATTGTCCTCCCAGTTTAGGGAGGACCGCTGCACAGCAAGCGTTGCCCTCTCTCCGAGTGGCAATCCTCTGCGCAAGCCGCTCGTGGACGTTGCGGGTCATTTCATCGAACCCAGATCTCAGATGGATCTCAGATCGTTGAACTTCAGTGCTTTACGCGCTTACTCCAGAAACATGGAGGTTCACGGAACCTCAGATCGTGACTAGGGAACTAGCCTGCACCCGTGACCACGGGCGCATTCTGATAGAAAACCATAAAAACCTATGAAACCCCGCTCCCATTGCTTTTTCCCGCGGACGCTCGTCGTTTGCATCGCCCCATTCGTTGCGTGCGCGACCGCGTCCGCCACGGTCATCCAGTTCAACGAGCAGGCAAGCGTTCCTGTTGGGACGGATCCTATTCCTTGGGCGCTTCCTTCAGGAACCAACCTGCTCGCAACTGCGACCATCACCCCGGCCACGGCTGATGCCAGCGGCGGGCTCGGCGAAGGCACCTCACCCAATTGGTCCACCGTGGTCAACAACACCCTCGGCACTCCAGGGCAGCTAGCCGAAAGCGTCGCGCCTCCTGGGAGCCCGACCAGCCAGGTCACCTTCGCCCTAGATCTAACGGGCAAGCCCGACGGCTACGATATCACTTCGTTCGATTCCTACTGCGCTTGGCCCAACAGTGGACGGGATAACCAGTTTTACACCTTGTCGTATTCTGCGGTGGGCGATGAAACCAACTTCCTCACCATTGGAACTTTTTCCAACAACTCGGGGAACCCGAACAACTGCACTCACATCAATCTGGCGGATACCTCGGGCTACCTCGCCCTGAACGTCCACTCGGTGAGGATCTCCTTCCCGAGCGGTCAGGAAAACGGCTACACGGGATTCCGTGAATTCGTGCTGCGGGCGAATGAGCCTCCAGCCCCGGTCATCACCACCCTCAACGAATCCAACGACACCAATATCTGGACGCTGCCCGGTGGGCTCAACTTGCTCAACGCGGCGACGGCCAACACGCCCGCCGCACCAGCCAATAACAATCATGGCAACAATGAGATCACCTCTGCCAGCTGGGCTCCTCTCACCGACGGCTCGGTCGGGAGCTACACCGATCTCAGTACCAGCGTCGCCCCGCTGAACAACACGTCCGTCATCTTCCCACTCGACACCACCACCAACACCAAGGGCTACAACATCAAGTCGTTTGATTCGTTCGGAGCGTGGGTCAACAGCGGACGGGACAACCAAGATTTCTCCATCCTTTATTCCAAGTGGGACGCCCCTGGGGTCTTCCTGCCACTCACCCATGTCGTCAACCACACCGGCGCGCCTAACAATGCGACCCACACCATGCTGGCCGCAGAATCCGGCTTCTTGGCCACCGGCGTTGCGGCGATCCAAATCCATTTCGACAGTCAGGAAAACGGCTGGGTCGGCTATCGCGAATTCATCGCCCTAGGATCGGCTGAGTCGGTTTCTGCGCCGCTCACCTGGACCGGCGGCACGGGTGCCAACTGGATCGCGGGTGCGGATGCCAACTGGAAGCAAACCGTCGGTGGCGGACCGGGTGTTTTCAGCTCCACCGCTGCACTCACCTTCGACAGCACCGGTGCGAACAAGACCATCAACGTCGCCGCACCGATCACCGCGTTCTCCCTCGCGTTTGACAGTTCCGCAGCCTACACCATCGGCGGATCCACACTCACGGTGAGCAACGGACTCACCGTTGCGAACTCCGGCAACGTCAATTTGAACAATGCTCTAACCTTTGGTGCGGATGTGACCTACACCGGTTCTGGCAATCTCAATTTCAACAGCACGGTTCAAGCAGGTGCGCTGACGGTTACGGGAGCCGGCACGGTGAAGCTCTCCCAGAACAACGCCCTCACCGGGATCACTTCGGTGAGCAACGGCACGCTGATTTCTGCGAGCAATGGCTCGTTGGGAACCAGCGCACTGAGCATGGGCGGCGGCACAGCCACCTTCACGTCGCTCGCCCCCACCGTTTCTAGCATCGCCGGTGCGAATGGATCCATCGTGCTCGGCAACGGCGCACTCGGAAACACCAACCTGTCGATTGGCAATGCCACTGCGGTCACCAACTTCGTCGGGAACATCTCGCAAACCCCAAATGCGGTCGGCAGCCTGACCAAGACGGGTGCCAGCAGCCTGACGCTTTCCGGCCAGAATACCTACACCGGACCCACCACCGTGACGGGCGGCTCCTTGGATTTCACCCAGCTCTCGTCGCTCTATGATGGGAATACTGCGGCTTGGACGGCTTCCAACATCGTGGTGGGCAATGGCGCAACACTCGGCCTCAGCGTCGGATTTGAATTCACGGAAGAGAACCTCAACACCGATCTCTCACTCGGCGGATTCGCACCGGGGTCCACCTTGGGCATTCAGACCATCTTTGAAACCACGCTTTCGAAAAGTCTGAATCCCGGCATGGGACTGCGCAAGACCGGCCTAGATACCTTGCACGTGACCGGTAACAACGCTGCGGCAACTGGCCCAATCAAGGTCTATCAGGGCGTGCTCGATCTCGGCAGCACGACCACCGCCGCAGGCGGTAACGTGGTGCTCGGCAACGGCGGATTCGATGTCTATCTGAATATGGCGGCTGCCAACCAGTTTGGTGCCAACAGCGTCATCTCCATCGACAATGGCACTTTCTACGACAGCACGATCAATCTGCGTGGCTTCAATCAAACCATTGCGGGTCTCGATAGCACCATTCCATACTCCGGCAATATCAACATCCTGCAGAATGATGAGGGCAACCAAACGGGCTACATCCCGGATGCGGCTCCTGTCACTCTAACGATCAATGCTGCCACGAACCATGTGTTCCGCGGTATCATTCGCAATGGCAGCAACGATGCAGGTGCTGTTTCCCTCATCAAAACTGGCCCGGGAACCCAAGAGCTGATCAACATCGGAGTTCAAAGCTACGGCTACACCGGCCCCACCAATGTCAACGAGGGCACGCTGAGTATCAACTTCTCCGGCGGCAACACCGGCTTTGGATCGAACATCACGGTCGCCTCTGGAGCCGCACTCGCCTTCAACGCGGTGGGGGGAGATTATAACTTCGACCGCAACATCGCGGGCGCAGGCACGATCACCGCCGTCGGCACGAACGCGATTCGTTTCAGAAGTCCTGGCAATTCGTTCACGAACGGCCTGACCATCGGATCGCCTGGAGTCGAAACCTACAACGGCTTCGTCGCCCTAGTTTCCACCGGTCCACAAGGTGCAGGAACGGCGCTCGGCCAAAACTGCGTGGGTGGAGCGATGATTCCAACCAACGTGATCACGGTCCAAGGTGGTGCCACTCTGGCTCTCGATGGCATCGCATCCCTCGGTGAATCATCTGTGCTGCCCCAATTCGCACCCTCGGTCGTGGTCAACAATTCGGGCTTGAGAGCGTCCGGCCTGACCTTTGTTTCCAACCTCACGCTGAACCATGCTGAAGTCACCATTGGAAATGGCGACGCCGCTGGCGGCTTCAACACCGCCTTGGCCTTGGTCGGCACCGTCAACGTTGGAGGCGACAGCAACCTCGCGACCACCATCGTCACTCCAACCCCTGGACCGAATGCCAATATTGCGTTGGGATCCGGGGCTTTGATTGGCACGACCTTCAATGTGACCGATGTCACCGGCACGGCCGCTGTGGATTTGGACGTGGCCGCAGTGCTGAGAAATGTTCAGACCACGGATTCCTCGCTGACCAAAACCGGCGCTGGAACCATGTGGCTGCGCCGGACCAACACCTACACCGGTAGCACGACGATCCAACAAGGAGAACTCAGAATGGATGTGGCCTGCTTGGCTAACGGCGCGAATGTCACCATCGACACGAATGCCACACTCAACCTGCTGCACGGCTCGTTGGATACGATCAACCAACTGACTCTTGATGGCGTCACCGTCGCTCAAGGAACCTATGGAGCCTTGGACAACAGCACGCCTGGCATCATCAAAACCGCCCGCATCAAAGGCGATGGATTGCTCGTCGTGAGTACGGGCCCCACCCCAGTTGGCAACTATGATGCTTGGGCAACTGTGATCCCCGATGTGAATCAACGGGATCGCACCGATGACCCAGATGGCGATGGTTTCACCAACCTCTCGGAGTTCCTGTTCGGCACCTCGCCTAACGCTTCGACCGCATCGTTGGCCACCATGGAAAAAACAGGCTCCGGCCTGATCATCCGCTGGAATCAACGTGCCACAGGAACCAGCACCTATGTTCTCCAAGAGAGCACCACGCTGCAGAACCCATGGCCGACCAGCACCGCGCCGATCACGAATAACCCTGTGCAAGACATCACCGATTACATCCGCAAGGAAGCCACGGTGCCCGTCGACAGCGTGCGCAAGTTCGTCCGCGTGCAAGCCACCGAATGACGCCGCCTGATTCGCAGCCAACTTCCGGGTTGGCTGCGACATCCGATCTGCCCGTCCAACCGCCCCCGGTAGCCCAGACTGACAAGAGCTACCGGGGGCCTTTTTATCATCTTGGAACACGTGTTCCTCAATTTTCACACCAGCTGATGTACTCTTCTGCGTTTGCGCGCTTCCCCATTTTTGCGGCCACTTTGCTGCCATCCATTTTGTTAGCCGATGCCGTCGTGACGTTCAACGAGCTGAACTACAACCCGGCAAGCGCGCAGGAAACCGAATGGATCGAGCTGCACAACCAGATGGCGGTGAATGTGGATATGTCTGGCTGGTCGCTGGATGACGGCGTCAACTACACCTTCGCCCACGGCACCGTCATCCCCGCAGGAGGCTATCTGATCGTCGCGAAGGATCCCAGCCATGCCGCATTCTCTGGGGTGACGGGCGTGCTCGGACCGTTTTCAGGAAGCCTCTCGAACTCCGGTGAAACGCTCGAACTGCTCAACCGCTCCGGCCGTTTGATGGATACCCTAACTTACAGCGACATCGGCGATTGGCCCGTCGCTGCCGATGGTGTCGGGGCAACGCTCGCGAAACGTCGGCCAGGCATGCGCTCAGACACGGCGGTGAGCTGGACCGCCAGCCTCACCTCCGGAGGCAATCCCGCCGTTGTCAATTTCACCCCACCTGGCGCGCCCGTCAGCCATGCGCTGGTGGCCCGAGATTCCCTTTGGAAATACAACGATACCAACACCGCTCCCGTCGCAGGTTGGAGCCAAGTGGCATATAATGATTCCGCATGGCCCAGCGGCCCAGCGTTGTTTGGCACCGCGTCGTCCGGCCCTGTGCTAACAGTCACCTCAACCTTGGTCGAGCGCTTCCGCGCAGGCGCTTTGGTCGGCGTGGCCAACGGCAGCACATTCAGCCCATGGAACGATTCCGCCACCGCCGACGGAGTTTCCCAGAATGCGACAGCCAGTGGCAATCCAACCTATCAGACGAACGTCACCCAAACCTCCGAGCCTGCGGTCCGTTTCGATGGCAATGATGAATTCCGAACCACTCAGTCCCCGGGGATTTCTCCCACCTCCGGCTTTGCCTATTTCATCGTTTGCAAGGCCAATTCCCTATCGAACGAAGGACGCTACCTCATCGACCGAAACAACAGCATCGCGGATCCACCTTTGGTTTCGCTCAAAGTGAGCAACAATCGCTACGAATTTCAAAAACGCAACGATGACAACAGCAACCTCGGCGGACCGGTTTCTAACACTCAAGTTTCCGCCAATCAGTTTCAAATCGTCGCGCTTCGCCGAAACCCCACTGCCGCCCGCTTCGAAATCTGGGTCAACGGGGTGATGGAAGGAAGCACTCCAGACCTAGGCGGAAACCTAACGCCCCAGCCCATCGTCATCGGACGACATGCGGAGGACATCAACCAAGGTTTCAACGGAGATATTGCCGAGTTGCTTGTTTACCGCGACGCCCTGTCTGAGACGGATTTCCAAGCTGCGGGTGCCTATCTGGAAGCCCGTTACGGCCTCGATACCGCCTTTCCCGACACCTCGGTGGCCACTGTGCTCGCCCCCTCCACCACCACGAGCTACTTCCGCAAAACCTTCAATTTCTCCGGTGATACAGCGCGCACCGCACTCCTGCTGGATCAAACGGTGGCCGATGGAGCGGTGTTCTATCTGAATGGTCACGAAGTCTCGCGAACTCATCTCGCAGCAGGCCCAGTGACGCATGCCACCGCCGCACTCGCCGACATCCCGCAGCCCGCGGCAAGCGGACCCCAAGCATTTCCCGCCACCCACTTGGCGCAAGGAACCAACGTGCTTGCTGTTTCCCTGCACAAGGCAACCGCTGGAGAAGGCGCATTCTTTGCCGCCACTCTGACGGGAATCGAATCTCCTCCCAGTCCCCAACAAGCCGCGATTCTCCAGCTGAATGAAATCGCAGGAACGGGCGACGCCTCATTTTTCATCGAGCTTCGCAATCCGGGTTCCATGCCGGTTTCCACGGCTGGCTACACGCTTTCCATCGCTGGCGGCGCGAGCTTTGCCTTACCCACTGCGATGGTGCCCGCCCAAGGCATCGTCAGCTTCACGGAAGCCCAGCTCGGCTATCGCCCAGCGGCCGGTGACAAAATCGTCCTGCTTGCATCCGCATCCCGAATCGCGGACGCCCAAGTGGCAACCACCCTTCCCGGTGGACGCCGTGAAACCTATCCCAACCCATGGCAGCGCCCGTCGGCCACCACGCCAGGCACGGCGAATCAGTTCAACCTAACATCCGATATCGTCATCCACGAAATCTGCTATAAGGCACCTGATCTCGCCCCCGTTCCCGGGACCGCGCCGGTGACTTCGTCGATCCCGCTGGTTTCTTTCAGCAGCACGTGGCGCTACAACCCGTCTGGCCCCAACCTCGGCGCAGGCTGGGCTTCCGTCGCCCACCCGGTCGGAGGCGGCTGGCTCTCCGGGCCCGGAACGCTCGGTTACTCGACCACTCCCTTGCCGCTCGCGATCGCCACCCCGCTCAACAGTCCGCCCGCGAACAACCCATTCATTGTCACCTACTATTTCGAAACCGACTTCAATCTATCCGCGTTGCAAGCGGCCAATTTATCGCAGCTTTCCTTGAACCATCTCATTGATGACGGCGCGGTGATCTATCTGAATGGCGTCGAGCTTACCCGCTACAACATGCCTGCCGGGACCATCACTTCAAGCATGCCTGCGGCAAGCGGCGTGGGCACTCCCGCAGTGGTCGGCCCGACGGCCGTTGTTGTGCCACCCGGCACCGCGATTGCCGGAACCAACCGTCTCTCGGTCGAAGTTCACCAAGGCTCCACCACCAGCAGCAGCGACATCGTGTTCGGTCTCGAAGCCACCGGCATCATCGTCACGGATCCCGGCATTCCTCATGTCCCGCAACGCTCATCGGAGCAGGAATGGATCGAACTTTTCAACCGAGGCACCACGCCGGTCGATCTATCAGGATGGAAATTCAGCACCGGTCTGACCTATGACTTTCCACCGGGAACGACGCTGGGGGCAGGCGAATTTCTGGTTGTCGCCGGTGACCCAGCGCTGGTTCCCACCGCTGCGGGGGTGGTTCTCGGTCCGTGGTCAGGCGGCCTATCAGGCAAGGGCGAATTGGTGCGACTGCTAGACGCTTCGGGAAATACCGCAGACGAAGTTTCCTATCTTGACGGCGGACGCTGGCCAGGAACGGCCGATGGCGGCGGATCCACGCTCGAACTGCGCGACGCACGCTCGGACAACGCGCTTCCCGAATCGTGGGCCGCCAGCGATGAAGGCGCGAACCGAGTTTGGCAAACCTTCACCTATCAGGGCGTCGCTGCGGCCAGCGCCGTCGGGCCGGATGGCCAATGGCGCGAGTTCATTCTCGGCCTGCTTGATGAAGGCGAGGTTCTGCTGGATGACATCACTGTCACTGAAAACCCCGGCAGCAGCCCTGTCGCAATGATCACCGGCGGAGACTTCGAGTCAGGCGTTCCTAACTGGAAATTTTTAGGAAACCACCAAGATGCACGCATTGTCACCGACCCGGAGAATGCTGCCAACCACGTCCTCTATCTGAATGCGACTGGTGCCACCGAACACATGCACAACCACGTCGCGACGACACTCGCCGCAGCCCGTTCCATCGTCAACGGTCGAACCTATCAGATTTCTTTCCGAGCACGCTGGCTCAGCGGTAGCAACAAGCTCAACACTCGCCTGTATTTCAACCGGCTCGCCCGCACCACTTCGCTTGAGCGGCCTCAAACGCTCGGCACACCCTGCGCCGCCAACTCCACCGCGACGCCTAACATCGGACCCGGATTCACGGCTCTGTCCCACTCGCCCACCGTGCCGGAACCGGGACAAGCGGTCACCGTCACCGCCCGCGCCGTCGATGCGGATGGTCTCGGTTCACTCACGCTTCATCACTCACACAACGGTGGCGCATACAACGCTGTGGCGATGGCGGCGAATGGCGACGGCAGCTTCAGCGCGACTCTTCCTGGTTTCTTCGCGGCCTCGGTGGTGAACTTCTACGTCGAAGCCAGCGACGCTGCGGCCATACCGGCCACGGCGTTTTTCCCGGCGGGCGGTCCGCAGTCGCACGCAATCTATCAGGTGAACGACGGCCTTGCTGCCACCAACGGCCTGCACAACATCCGCATCATCATGAACCCGTCGGACAAGGCTAGGCTCTATCAAACAACCAACCTCATGAGCAACGGGCGCATCGGCTGCACGGTGATCTATCAGGAAAACGAAGTTTACTACAATGTGGGGGTCCGCCTGAAAAGCAGTCAACGAGGCCGCCCTGTCGCCAGCCGAGTCGGATTTAACCTCTCGTTCAATGACGACCAGCTTTTCCGAGGAATTCACAAGACCATCGCGATCGACCGCTCCGAAGGCCAGTCGGTAGGAGCGCAGGAAATTATCTATGACCACATGATGAATGCCAGCGGAGGCATTCCCGCAGAATACAATGATCTCATCAAGGTGATCGCCCCGGATCCCGCGCATACCAGCACCGCCATTCTTCAGCTGGCGCGCTTTGGATCCGAGTTCTTGGACTCCCAGTTTGAGAATGGCGCGGACGGCACGGTGTATGAATATGAACTTATCTACTATCCAACGACGGCCGATGCGCAGGGATACAAGTTGCCGCAACCGGACGACGTCGTGGGAGTGGATATGACAAGTCTCGGCGAGGATCAGGAGAACTACCGCTGGAGTTACCTTTCCAAAAACAACGAGGACAAGAATGACTACGCGGGAGTCATCGAGATGTGCCAGCTCTTTGACAAATCCGGTGCGGAGTTCGATACCTCGGTCCATGAAGTGCTGGATGTCGATCAATGGTTGCGGGCGCTCGCCTATTCGTGTGCCAGTGGCGCGGTGGATTCGTTTTTCTCCAACGCCAACCACAACGGCCAGTTCTATGCCCGCCCGTCCGATGGCAGGATGCTCTACTTCCCCCACGACCTGGACTACTTTGATGGAAATCTTCCCATCTTCGCCAACACGGAGCTGCAAAAACTCACGGCCGACCCAGTGCGCAAGAGACTCTATCTGGGGCATCTTTATGATATCTGCACCACGGTTTTCAATCAGTCTTATATGGCCGCATGGACCAGCCACTTCGGCTCGCTGCTAGCGGGTGAAAATTTCCCCGCACATTTGAGTTATATCAACACGCGCTCGAATTACATTCTCTCCCAAATCAACGCGGAGATTGCCCCGCAAGCATTCGCCATCACCACCAATGGCGGCGCGGATTTCACCACCGATGACACTCCGGTCGCGCTTGCCGGGCAGGGTTGGGTCAACGTCCGGGAAATCCGCCAAGCGGGTTCATCGACACCGCTGGCGGTGCAGTGGACTTCAGCCAACACGTGGGAAACGGTCGTGCCTCTATCAGGGGGAGTGACCACCCTCGTGCTCGAAGCCGTGGACTTCTCCGGCATGGTGGTCGGGACTGACAGCATCACCGTGACGAACAGCGGCAACACCCAGTTGCCAGCAGCTAGCAATCTCGTCGTTTCCGAGATCTATTACAATCCACAGGTCACCGATGATGTGAGCGAATACATCGAGCTGCTCAATATCTCGCCAACGGCCACGCTCGACCTGAGCGGTCTCGCGTTTACCGAAGGCATCGCCTTCACCTTTCCTAACGAAACGAGACTTGCGCCCGGAGCACGCATCCTGGTGATCAAGAGCGCCGCCGGGTTTGCGGCCGAGTTTGGCTCCGGCCATGCGGTGGCGGGTGTGTTCACCGGTTCCTTGGAAAACTCTGGGGAAACGATCACCCTGCGCCGCGCCGACAACACGCTGGTCCGCTCGTTTGCCTACAGCGACGATGCCCCTTGGCCGGTGATCGCGGACGGCGGTGGTTACTCGCTGGTGCTGGTTGCCCCCCATTCTAACCCCGATCACTCGGATCCGATGAGCTGGCGCTCCAGCGTCATCGTGGGAGGTTCACCCGGCGGCAGCGATGCGCTTTCCTACGCGAATTGGAAATCCATCCATGGAAATCCAGCAGACGGCGACGACGCAGATGGCGATGGTTTCACAACACGCGTCGAATATGCGTTAGGCGGCGATCCGCAAATCGCCAATCCTAACATCGCTCCAAGCTTCGTGCTGGAACCCGCCGGTTCCATGCTCGTTTCGATCACCCGCCGCGCGGATGCCGAGGGCGTGACCATCGAGCCAGAGAGCTCAATCCATCTCGTCCAGTGGAGCACTCCGGCCGGACTTTCCAAGATCAGCAATGTCCGCGAGTCCGGCACGCCAGAAGTCGAAAGATTGACCTTCCGCATCCCTGCACCCGTAGGCGCGAACCGCCACTTCATTCGCTTCCGTTTCCGCTAACCGCGAACTCTTCACCATCCATTCATGAAACTCAGAAAATCGATTCTCATGGCAACAGCCATGACTGCCATTTCATCCATCATCACTCCCACCGAAGCGATCGCACTCACGACGGTCAACTTGCGCTGCGAGCACTTGGAGAATCCGTTAGGCATTGACGCCACCCAACCGCGTTTGTCGTGGCGAGTGGAATCGCTCGACCGCGGCAGCCGACAAAGCGCTTGGCAAGTGCTGGTGTCGTCGGATCCAAAACTGCTCGAACAGGACAAGGGCGATCTCTGGGACAGCGGCAAGGTGGAGGGCGACAGCACCAGCCTGATCCCCTATCAGGGCAAGGAACTCAACTCTCGATCGCGTTGTTATTGGAAGGTCCGTTCTTGGGATAAGGACGGCAAGGCGTCGGACTGGAGCACGCCCGCCACATGGACGGTCGGACTGACCAAGCGCTCGGACTGGAGTGCCAAATGGATCGATGGAGCACGCATCCACAGGAAGTCGGGCGACGTGAAAGGGATGCCAGTCATTCTCAGCGCAGCCTATGAAGCGGTGGATGGCGCAGGCTCACTCGACGCGACGGCATTGCTCAAGAAGCAAGCGAGCGGGACCTTCTCGGTTGCGGTTGGCAATGACACGCTCGGAGGCGATCCCGCCTACAATCATGTGAAACAACTGCGCGTGAAGTACGAACTCGATGGCAAAGCGGGCGAGCGAGTTTTCCCCGAAAAGGCCGAGTTCCATTATCCCGGAGATCTCGGGCCGCCGCCTATCATACGCAGCGCGATTTATGAAGCCGTGGATGGCGCGGGCTATGTGGAAGTCACCGATGCCTTGAAAAAGCGCGCGGAGTCCGGGAGTTTTTCGATTAACGTCGGCAACCCTGACCTGGGTTCCGATCCTGCGCAGGATCACCCGAAACGGCTGCGGGTGGAGTTTGAAACGGCCACCGGCAAGTGGACCAAAAATTTCGCGGAGCACGCTGCATTCAGCTACCCGGCCAGCCTAACGGCACCTGCCACCGTGCCGTATCTGCGCAAAACGTTCGCGGTCGACAAGTCGGTCGTGCGAGCCACCGTTTATGCGACCGCGCTTGGCATTTACGAAATGCGCCTCAATGGTCGCCGGGTGGGCGACCACGTGCTCGCTCCGGAATGGACGGATTATTCAAAGCGCCTCAACTATCAGGAATATGACGTGACCGACGTGCTTGCCCAAGGCGCGAACGTTCTCGCTGCGCAAGTTTCTAACGGCTGGTTTGCTGGCCACATCGGCAACGGTGGCTATCAGTATTGGGGCAAGGTGCCCGCGCTCTTCGCCCAACTGGAACTCACCCATGCGGACGGCACGGTCGAGCGCATCGTCACGGATGGCAGTTGGAAAATTCATGAAAGCCCGATGCTGTCCACGGACTTCATGATGGGTGAGGTTTATGACGCGACGCGCGAAATCCCTGGCTGGGACCAGCCTGGTTTCGACGATTCCAAATGGGCATCCGCCATCGAGCGAGAGGAAGCGCCGCGCGTCATGAATGGCTTGGTGATGGAGCCGGTGCGCAAGATTGCCGAAATCCCAGCCAAATCCCTCACGGAACCGAACCCCGGCTGCTGGACCTATGACCTCGGCCAGAACATGGTTGGCGTCGTGCGCTTGAAGCTCCGCGCCGCTGCGGGCACACGCATCACCCTGCGCCACGGCGAGATGCTCAACCCCGACGGCTCGCTCTACACCGCCAACCTGCGTGGCGCGCCATCCATCGACACTTACATTTGCAAGGGCGGCGAGGAGGAAACTTGGGAGCCGAAGTTCACCTTCCATGGCTTCCGCTACGTCGAACTAACAGGCATCACCGAGAAGCCGCCGCTGCAAGCTGTAACCGGCATCGTGATCGCTTCGGACACGACGCAGACTGGAAAATTCGCCTGCTCGGATGGGCAAGTGAACCAACTGCAATCGAACATCGAGTGGGGCCAACGCGGCAACTACCTCAGCGTGCCCACCGATTGCCCGCAGCGTGACGAGCGCCTTGGCTGGATGGGAGACGCGCAGGTGTTTGTGAAAACTGCCACCTACAATGCGGATGTCGCGGCGTTCTTCTCCAAGTGGTTGGTCGATGTGACCGACAGCCAAGGGACGGATGGTCGCTTCGCCGATGTTTCCCCTTTTGCCGGGCCATCGCACGGCACACCTGCTTGGGGCGATGCAGGCGTGATTTGCCCATGGACCCTCTACGAGGCCTACGGCGATCGCGAGCTGCTAGAGCGGCAATTTCCGTCGATGGTGGAATGGGTGAACTACACCGCGTCGTGCAGCCCGAATTTCATCCGCAGCGGCAATCGCGGCAGCGACTACGGGGATTGGCTATCCATCCAGGCAGACACCGACAAGGAACTCATCGGCACCGCCTACTACGCGTATTCCACCAGCCTGGTGGCCAAGGCGGCTCGGGTGCTCGGAAAATCCGCTGAGGCCGAAAAGCATCAACAACTTTTCCAACAGATCAAGCAGGCCTTCATCCAAAAGTATGTCTCGGCGGACGGACGCATCACGAGTAACACCCAATGCGCCTATGCGATGGCGCTGAGTTTCGACCTGCTGCCCACCGAGTTGCGCGAGAAGGCGGCGGATTACTTGGAAAAGGACATCATCGCGAAGGGCTATCACCTTTCCACCGGCTTCGTCGGCGTGAGCTACCTGCTGCCCGAACTCACCAAGGCCGGTAAAATCGACACGGCGTATCGCTTGCTGACTCAGGACAGTTTCCCCTCCTGGTTGTTCTCCGTGAAAATGGGAGCCACCACGATTTGGGAGCGCTGGGACGGCTGGACGCCGGACAAAGGCTTCCAAGACATTGGGATGAATTCATTCAACCACTACTCTCTCGGCTCCTGTGGCGAGTGGCTCTATCGCACGGTGGCTGGAATCGATTGCGATCCGAATCAACCCGCGTTCAAGAAGATCATCATTCGTCCGATCAGCGGAGGAAGCATCACCGAAGCTGATGGAGAATTCCGATCGGTCCACGGCTTGATCACCAGCGCATGGAGCACGGCGAACGGAAATTTCACGCTGACGACCACCATTCCAGCCAACACCACGGCCGAAATCCACGTGCCCGCGAAGGACCCGAATGCCATCACCGAGAGCGGCAAGCCCATCGCCGCCGCCGATGGCGTGACCTTCCTGAGAATGGAAAAGGAGGCCGCCGTGTTCTCCGTCGGCTCAGGGCGTTACCAATTTGTGGCCAACCAAAATCCCGTCAGCGGCAACGACTCGATTGAGCGGGCAGCCGGAGCTGCGGTGGAAATCTCGATCCAGAAGATGCTCAGCAACGACGGACAAGATCACGCGTTTCGGTCGGTCAGCCCGTTGAGCGTCCACGGGGCCACGCTCACCGTCCGCGACGGATCCATCGTCTACCAACCGCGCGAAGGCGGACCAGCCTCGGATCGATTCACCTACACCCTGCGGAACTCGAAGGGTGGCATTGCGACCCGCACCGTGAACGTCGTGACCGCTGCCAGCGACAAGCCCGACCAAGCCAGGAACTGACGAATATCACCGCCGCCTCGCGAGCCATCGCCCATGGATTCGCTGAGGCGGCGCAAAGGCAGCCGATTTTTGCAAGGCCGCCCAGAAATCCCCTCCGAGGCAGGACGATGCGCGGTGGATTCGAAATTCCCAACCTTCTAAAAACCAACGCACTACAGCTTGGCTACAGAAATGGGTAGGTATACACCCGCGCTTGAAAGGGATAATTTTCGTCATTCTCCGAGATGGTTTTCGGGCGGCGTTGTGAACGGATGAGATATTCATCGTGATTACATGGTCCGTGCATTCTCCATCCGGGAATTTTTCAAACCCACCCGCATCCATCGATTCGGACTCCAAACCCAATTTCATGAATTCATCACCCAAGACGCCTCTACAAGCCGTCGCGATTCGAGGCCGCCAAGGCGGCTTTGCGCTCGTTGTCACCCTTTCCCTGATGATCCTTTTGACGGTCATCGCGGTGGGATTGCTTTCCCTGGCCAGCATCAGCCTGCGCTCGTCGTCGCAGGCCGGAGACATGCTCACCGCCCGCAGCAATGCCCGCTTGGCGCTCATGCTGGCCATCGGGGATTTGCAAAAGCACGCCGGGCCCGACACCCGCGTCACCGCCCGCGCCGATATCTTGGATGAGAATCATCCGCCGATCACGGGAGTCTGGAAAAGCTGGGAAGGCGACGATCATGAGCCGTCCGGCAACGCCCAAGGCCGCCCGATTTCGCCGGGGAATTATCAATCGGCAAAGGAAGATCGCTTTCTCCATTGGCTCGTCTCGGGGGACACCACCAGCACCGCGCTGCCCGATACGGGAAAAGGTTCCGGCAAGGCGATCTTGGTCGGCGACCAGTCGGTGGGCCAACGGTCCAAACTGCAAATCCACCTCACACCCACCTCCATCGCCAATGCCCGCGGCAAACAAGAAGGCGGCTATGCTTGGTGGATAGGCGGCGAAAACCAAAAGGCGAGATTGCCCAAACCCTACGAACCGACGACCGACGACGCCGCGCGCTGGGCGGTCAACGCGAAGTCTCACGCCATCGCCGATACCGAACCGTTCCGCATGGACAGCCTCCTGAACGACGCGTCACCCGCACTTTTGGGCATCAGCCTGAAACAAAGCGACCTGTTCACCACCGCCGCCGCCCTGCCGGTCTCGCAGGAATTTTTCCATGACCTTTCCACCTCGTCGGTCGGACTTCTAACCAATGTGGCCACTGGAGGATGGAAAAAAGATCTCTCCCTGCTCACCGAGAATTGGAACAATCTGCCCTCGGCGAATTTACCGTTCTTCCGCGTCAAGCCGGGCGAAGACATCGTCTACACCAAGCCCACTTCCGGAAATCCGGCGTCGGCCAAATCGATGTTCTATCCTTGGTCCTCCTACCGCGGCTCAGGATCGGATTGGCCGATCTATCGCCACGGCGCTGTTAGCAGTTGGGAAAACCTCAAGGACTACGCCACCCTCTACAGCAACTCCAGCCGCATGAGCATCCCGAGCTCAGGCAAAGCTAGGGTAATATCCTCTTCCGTCGCGATCGATGGCGATCCATTCAACTTTCTTCACCGCGTCAGGATCATGCCGGTCATTGCGCGCATCCAGTGGGTCTATTCCCACACCGCCGGCACGCCCCCGCCACCCGCCCAGGGGCAGCCAGCCAATCCTCCTGGCTACCTCGAACCGCGGGTGTTGCTGACCCCGGTGATCACCCTGTGGAATCCCTACAGCGTCGAGATGTCCTTTGCCGATGTGCCGATGGAAATCAACATTCCCAAACCGCTCCCAGCAGCGCTCAAGTACACGGTCAACGGCAACACCAACGCCAACTACAACAGCCTAACAAGCGGCAACACGAACAACAGCCCGGCGCTTTCCAGCGCATCCTCGCTGGACTACAAAATCAATGGGGCGTTCATCCTCCAACCGGGCGAAACTCGCGTTTACAGCCCGGCCAGTTCAGCCGTTCCTGCCGGCACCCAACTGGTGTTGTCACCCGGCTATCGCAGCCGCGGCGGTCACTACTTTCCCCTCAAGCTGGATAACGGCAAAAGCATGGTGATGCCTGGCAGCGCCACCATCAAGGCCGCGGCGCGCTTTGATACGGCCTATGACGACAGCCCAGCCGGCAGCCCCGGAACGGGCATTGGCGTCGGAATCTACCTCGACCTTGTGGCCAGAAGCACGAGGCGACTCGCCTACCGCATGATTTACAAACCCGCCGCTGCCGCCGCGATTTACCCCGCCATCTCGGGACTGCCCGAATCGCCGCCGCTCGTTTCCATCGCCGCCAATCCAATCCCCTATCTCACCACGATTTTCGGCGCGCGCATGGCCAGCAGCACCCACATCCCCGCGAAAGGCCTCGTCCAATCCAGCCCGCTGGTCAACTACACCGCGATGGGCGGCAAAGACGTGTTAGAGCGGACCATTGCACGGCATTATGCTGGCACCAACCACCCGGTGAACTCACCGTTTGACTACAGCTTTGAGCCGCTCACCGCGAACGACAGCTTGATTCCCAATCAAAGCGACACCTCCGGCCGCGGCTACATCGTCACCGGATTCATCAAGGCCGACGGACTCTCCCGCTGTGTCATCGACGAGCTGCCGACACGACCGCTGCAATCTCTTGCAGAACTCCAAAACTGGGACCTCCGCTATGACAACCCGATTCCGCCCTTCGCCTTCAACCTCATTGGCAACAGCGCTGCCTCTCCGTTGCTTCCCTCGAACGCCGTCGTCAACAGCAACGATGCCGGCCTCAACGTGAATCTTCAGCACGATGATTCCTACTGCGCCAACCACCTGCTTTTCGACGATTGGATCTTCTCGTCCATTGCTCCCGACCCCACGAGCTTCGGCAGATCAGGCAAGAGCCTGCAGAACACCTTCATGGATTTCGTGACCGGCACTTCCCCCCTCGGCAACCAATCCTACAAGGCGATCGCGGAGGACATCGCGTTCACCGCAGCGGCAGCGTCGAACGCCGACCTGCTCTATCAGGAACATGTCAACAAGACCGATTCTTGGCAGACCATCGCCTCGCGCTTGGAAGTGGAAGGCATGTTCAATGTGAACTCGACGTCGGTCACCGCATGGCGGGCGCTGCTCGGCCATGCTCGCAACCAAAAAGTCCCCTTCATCCGCCCATCGGGAACTTCATGGGATATCGGACTTTCCAGCAAATCGGACTACGCGTTCTCACGGTTCAGCATCGCGGGTGATGTGGAATCGAAAGACACCGGCTCCTCGGGAGAGTTTGCGGGTGCTGCGGAATTCGCCGGTTACCGCATCTTGGATGACGATGTCCTCGATGACTTCGCCGAGGAAATCGTCAAGCAGGTCCGGCTGCGCGGCCCGTTTCTCTCGCTGTCCGAGTTCGTCAACCGCCAGCTATCCAGCGGTGACCTTGCCTTGGCGGGAACTGTCCAAGCCGCTCTCGATGAACTCGCGAAATCTTCCTCAACGAGTCCCTACTCCGGCATCACCAACGTGATACCCAAAATCGCCTCCGCCAATCCACAGCCGACCGGAACGGCAGAATACAGCTATCCCGACGCAGCGGTGGGCTCCAGCTCCTACGGCCTGCCCGGCTGGACACGCCAGGCCGATGTGCTCCGCGCCATCGCGCCCATCCTAACGGCTCGTGATGACACCTTCACCATTCGTGCCTACGGCGACTCGCGCGATGCCAGTGGCAAGGTCACTGCGACCGCCACCTGTGAAGCGGTGGTTCGCCGCACACGGGATTATATCGACTCGTCGGATCGCGCCGAGATCACCACTCTTCCCGTGAGCACCATCAACCAGACCTTTGGTCGGCGCTTCCAACTCGTTTCGTTCCGCTGGCTCGGCCAAGGCGAACTCTGACACTCATCCCCATCACCCAACCCATCCTTCATGCGTCTTTTTCTTTGCTTGCTGTTGCTTTTCCCATCGCTCGCGGTCGCCCAATCCAAAGGTCCGCGCACTTGCCGCATCGTGTTTCTCGGCGCTCCCGCCGGTGCCCCTGAAAAGCTCTTTCTGTTCGATGGCCAGGCCTCGCAAGAAGTCGAGCTGCCGAGCATGAACCTGTCTCCGGTTTACCATCTTCCCGCTGGCCCGTTGTCCATCCGCATGCTGCCAACCCCTCCAGCCAAGCCTGAAGAGGTCAACCCCGCTGCGCCGACGGCCAAGCTTGCCGAGTCGATCAGCGATTTCTATCTGCTCGTCAGTTCCGATCCCTCCAACAAGGTCGCGCCGGTAAAAATGCAGGTCATCGACGTGAATCCCGCGAATTTCAAGAAGGGCGAGATGCTCTGGTTCAATCTCACCGCGAACCAAGTGGGCGGCCAGTTGGGCAGCGAGAAACTCGCGATGCCGCCTCAATCGCGGGCCATCGTGAAATCCCCTGCCAGCAAGAATGAGGATTACAACGTCAACCTCTCCTACCGCATGCCCGGCGCGGAAAAGCTCTCTCCGCTCTGCGAAACCAAATGGCTGCATGACAACCAGGCGCGCCGCCTGATGTTCGTGATCAACCAGAATGGCAACCGCACCCCGCGCATCCTCGGGCTGCCAGATTTCCGCGAAGCCGCGCCGGAAAAAGAGGCCCCCTGAGCTTTGCCACCCGGATGCTTGCCGCAGGCCATCTCGGAAACCATGGTCTTTGGAATGCGCAGCTGCTTCATCGTCGCGGGGTATTTCCTGTCCATTGCGGGAAATGGATTCGCCGCACCGCCGTTGCAGGCTTATGGCGCGGATTCCGCCACGCTGCACCTGTGGCACTTCGACGAAGCCGCACCGCCCTTCAAAGATTGGGGCAACACCCCGACATCCTTGCGCGGCTTGCTCAACGGCGCGGAAGCGGGCAAAGCCTCCCTGAAAAATTTCGGATCCTCCGTTTCCTTCGTCCGGAAACCGGGAGATGAACTCGGCGCGCAACTCCCCTACGGCCCCATCCTGCTGGCCAAGCCCGAACTGAGCTTGGACCTCAAAGACAACCTCGACGCGCCATTCCCCATCATGGGCAAAGACGGCGCGTTCACCATGGAAGCCGTGGTCAAACTGGACATGCTGCCGTCCGATTCGCCAGGACTCGCCTGTGACATCGTCAGCATGGACGATGACGACAGGAACAATCGCGTGTTCATCTTCCGCATTGAAAAACCCGGCTTCCTTTCCTTCATCCAAATTTCCGGAGACTCCGTGCAAGGCGGCGGCCTCGCCACCATTCCGACCTCCGGACCGCATGCGATCAACACTCGCGACTGGTTCCACGTCGCCGTGACCTATGCCGGCAATGAAAACGTGCCAGACAACCTCAAGCTTTATTGGACACGGATTGGTTCAGAAACCACCGCGGCCAATCCCATCGGACGCGGCACTCTAACTGCCGACTTGAGCCGTGAACTCGGCGATTTCGCGATCGGCAACAGCGGTAAATTCAATCCGCAAGGGCCGTTGGAGTTCTTTCCGGGATGCATCGACGAAGTGCGCCTCAGTGAGATTGCCAGACACCCGCACGACTTCTTCTTTGTCAGTCCAGAATCGAAGAAACAGGCCGAGGCCTTGCTCGCCCGCAAAAGCTTGGAGCCCCCCAAAGCGGAGTTGAAACTCCAGCGCGTCTTGGTCGATGACATCCCCATCACCCAGAGCGTCAACTCGCCGCTGACGCTCCCACCAGGACCGCACCGCTTGGACTTTGATTTCGGGTTTCCCGCCGAAGTTCCAGCAGATCCACTGACCGTGAAATGCCGCTTGGAAGGCCTCGACGAGGATTGGCATCCCACCGCGCAGGGAATGACGCTCACCCTCGAAATGTTAGGCGAAAATGAGGCGATGCTCGGGCGCACCTCGTTTTCCTCCACCCGCTCCAGCCCAGGGTGGCAAAGCGATATCCTCAACTCACCGTGGGTGAAACGCACGGAACCCTTGTTTGTCCCTGAAGCGACCCGCCGCATCCGCGCCGTGATGTCGTCAGGCGCACCGGACACCACCGGCTGCTGGGTGATCGATGATCTCTCGCTGACACGCTCCTCCAAGCGAGAGGTGAATCTGTGGCAAAACGGCGACTTTGGCACCGGCGAACGCGTCGACCAGATCGGCGGAGTGCCCACCGGATGGACTCGCGGAGGCAGCGAACCCGCCATCGCTCGCGTCATGTTAGGAACAAGCCCCGGGCTCGGATTTCTCGACGCCGCGCAAAACCACTCCGCATCTTGGACCTGCACCCAAAATCTATCCGTCGTCCCCGCGCCAGGCGGCGAGGTGTTTCTGCTAGGATGGTCGGAGGCCTACAACGTGATCCCGGGCGCCTCCCTTCGTGCCACCTACACCAACGTCCCCTCCGGAAAATTTTCCTTCCGCGCCATCGCCGTGGCCGACAAGCCCGTGGCACGCACCGCTCACCTGGTATTCCCCATCGTCATCAGCCAGCCATTTTGGAAACAAGTGTGGTTCACCCCACTGATGATCGCGATGGGTGTCGGCGTCATTGCCTGCCTGCTGTTTCTCAACTACCGCCGACGCCTGCGGCGACGCCTTGCCGCCATCCGGCTGGCCAGCGCCGTCGAGCGCGATCGCACGCGCATCGCCCGCGACATGCATGACGACCTCGGCACCCGCGTTTCATTGATGAAACATGCGGCCTCCGTCGTCCGCGAATCGATCGGTGGAGAACCGGACAAGACCCGCCAACAGGCGCTGCGGTTAGAATCCGCCGCATCCGATCTGGTTCGCGCCATGGATGGGCTGGTGTGGGCGGTGAATCCGGCAAATGACTCGCTCGACCATCTGGCGAGTCATCTATCCGGCGTGGCGCAAGAGATTTTCCGCGACGCTCCGGTGACCCTGAGAATTTCCATCCCCACCGATTTGCCCGCGCTCTCCATCCGTTCGGACTTCCGCAACCATTTCTCGCTGGCGGTCAAAGAGGCGCTGCACAACATCTTAAAACACAGCGGCGAATGCGTCGCCTCGCTGCAGCTAACGCTCGACGGCCTCTACCTAACCGCCGTCATCAACGACTCCGGCGCAGGCTTCGATACCGCCAATCCAAAAGCTGGCAACGGGCTGAGCAACCTCGACTCCCGCGCCCGCGACATGGGTGGCACCTGCGAGATCCAATCCTCGCCAGGCAAAGGCACGCGCGTGGTCTTGCGTTGTCCCCTGCCGAAACTTCATCACTCCTGATCCAATGAAACAGAAACCCCATCGCGTGGTCATCGTCGAGGATGACTCCCAGTTCCGGCAATCGTTTTTGGAAACCATTGCCACCACCGACGCCTGGGTGGTCGGCAGCTCTCATGTGCGTGCGGAAACTGCCTTGGAAGCGATTCCGCTAGACCCTCCCGACGCAGTGATCACCGACATTCAGTTGCCCGGCATCTCCGGCATCGAGCTGGTTCGAAAACTCAAACCTTTGTGTCCGTCCACCCAGTTTCTGATGGTCACCGTGTTCGAGGACGCGGACAAGGTCTTCGAGGCGCTCGCCGCAGGAGCCTCCGGTTATGTCTTGAAACGGGATGTGCATTCCAAATTGCTAGAATCACTCGATGATGTGCTGACCGGCGGTGCGCCGATGTCCAGCGCCATCGCCCGCAAGGTGGTGCAACATTTCAGGATCCCGGTGCCCGGACCGGCGGAAGATTTCCATCTCACCCAACGCGAAACCGAGGCGCTTGATTTGCTCGTTAAAGGGTATTTCTACAAAGAGATCGCCGAAGAACTCGGAATCCGCATCGACACCGTGGCCTTCCACCTCGGCAACATCTATCGAAAACTTCATGTCCGAACCCGCAGCGAGGCCATCCTGAAGTACATGAATCACACGGCGGGTGGTTGATGCTCGGAAAGGCTCACCTTTGCCGCCTCATCCATCCTTTTCTAGAACCCATGAATCGACTGTTGAAACACCGCCTCCTCGCCGGGCTCTTCGCCTTGAGCGCAGCCACCGCATGCTCCGCCGCAGGCACACTGGAAGAGGATTTTAAAACCCCGCCAGAATTCACCAAACCACGCTGTTATTGGTATTGGTTGGATGGCCATGTCACCAAAGAGGGCCTCACCCAGGATCTGGAAGCGATGCAGCGCGTCGGCATCGGTGAAGCCTACATCGCCGCCATCAGTGGGCAAAGCCAGATGGAAGCGGGCCCCGTCAAAGTGTTAGGAGAGCCCTTCTGGGAGGCCATGACCCACGCTATGCGCGAAGGCACACGAACGGGCGTGGACATCGGAGTTTTTAATTCGCCCGGATGGAGTCAGTCGGGCGGGCCCTGGGTGAAACCGGATCAAGCGATGCGCCACCTCGTTCATTCCGAGCTCCGACTGAAAGGGCCGCAGCGCTATGACGGAAAACTCCCCGCGCCAGAGGGCGACTATCAGGACGTCTCGTTGATCGCCTATCCCGCGCCGACAGGTGAGGATGCGAAATCCATCGCCGCCTTCGAGGGCGAGGTGATCCAAGAGCCGACCAGCGTCACGATCACCCTGCCTCAAGCCGTCACAGCACGCAGTTTGAGAATCACTCCCACCGCGGCGGTTCGCGTGGCAGCCCGGTTAGAAGCATCCGCAGATGGCGAGTTCTTCACCACAGTCCGCAGCTTCACCGTCGATAGGCACAACCTCGAACTCAACGTCGGTCCGACGCCGCTGGCACCAGTGACGATCGGATTTCCAGAAGTCCAGGGACGCGTGTTTCGCATCGTGCTCAACTCGGCCGCAGACCTCGGTGAGGTGCGCTTGTCGGCCGCCACGACGGTGGACTATGTGGCGGAAAAGTCCTTGGAAAAGGCCTTCCAAGATCCGCTGCCGCCTTTCGATTTCTACTCGTGGCCCTTGCAACCCGAGCCCGTCGCGAAAGGCTGCGCGATCGCACCGGAATCCATCGTCGATCTGCGAAAAAACCTGGCAGAGGATGGCTCTTTCGGTTGGGACGTGCCGGCGGGCGATTGGATCGTGCAGCGCGTCAGCATGGTTCCCACCGGCACCAAGAATGGTCCTGCCGCGCCGGAAGCCACCGGCTTGGAAGTGGACAAGATGAACCGCAGCGCCTTGAAAGCGCACTTCGACGCTTACATCGGCGAGTTGATCCAGCGCCTAACACCCGAAGACAGGAAGTCTTGGAAGCACGTCGTGGCGGACAGTTATGAGATGGGGCCGCAAAACTGGACGGATGGGTTCGCCGCAGATTTCCGCGAAGCATTTGGCTACGATCCCACGCGCTTTCTGCCTGTGATGCGCGGACGCATGGTCGGGAGTTCGGACGCATCGGATCGGTTTCTGTGGGATCTCCGGCGCTACGTGGCCGACCGAGTGGCGACGGAATATGTCGGCGGCCTGCGCGATCTGTGTCATGAGAACGGCCTGAAACTTTGGTTAGAAAACTACGGCCACTGGGGCTTTCCCAGCGAGTTTCTCCACTATGGCGGCCAAGCCGACGAGGTCAGCGGGGAGTTTTGGGAAAGCGGTGAGCTCGGTCAGGTGGAGCTTCGCGCAGCTTCGTCAGCAGCTCACATCTACGGCAAACGCCAAGTTTTCGCTGAGGCATGGACGGGTGGCCCACCCTTCCGCAGCACGCCGGCCAGTCTGAAAAAACGTGGCGACTGGGCGCTGTGCGAAGGCGTCAACCAGTTCGTGTTTCACGTGAACATCCATCAGCCATCGGACGAGCGCTTGCCTGGGGTGAGCGCGTGGTTCGGCACGGAATTCAATCGCCACAACACCTGGTTTGAAATGTCGCGAACCTGGATCGACTACCTGCGCCGATGCAGTTTCCTGCTGCAACAAGGACTGCATGTCGCCGACGTCGCCTATTTCATCGGCGAAGATGCGCCTAAAATGACAGGCACTCGCAACCCAGCCCTGCCGACTGGCTATGATTTCGACTACATCAATGCGGACACGCTGCTCCACCGCGCCAAGGTCGAAAACCAGAGGCTGGTGCTGCCAGATGGCATGAGCTACCGCGTGCTGGTACTGCCACCGTCGGAAACGATGCGGCCCGAAATGTTAGAAAAGATCAAGGCCTTCGTCGATGCCGGCCTAACGGTGATCGGCCCCTTGCCGACACGCTCTCCCAGCCTGCAAGGGTTTCCTGGCAGCGACGAAAAAGTCCGCCAACTTTCCGCAGCGTTGAAAGACAAGGTGGTCAACACCGGAAACTTGCAAGACGCCTTGGCGCTGCCACCCGATCTCGCGGGCAAGCCAGAGCAGGTGATTTTCACCCACCGCCGCAGCGAGGACGCCGATCTTTATTTCCTCTCCAACCAAGGCGACACGTCAGTGCGCTTTGAACCCGTGTTCCGCATCGTCGGCAAGGTGCCCGAACTTTGGCATCCGGACAGCGGCGAAATCGAACGCCCGCCTTGCGTGTATGAGGATGAAGTGACGCGCGTGCCGCTTTACCTCGATGCCGGAGCCTCGGTCTTCGTCGTGTTTCGCAAAGAAACGAATCTGCGCATCGTGGCCAAACGGACGCGCAATCTCAAAATCCTCACGGCGACCTACGAAGCGGTGGACGGCGCGGGTGCGCTGGATGTGACGGCGCGGCTCGAGGCTCTCGCAGAAGACGGACGGCTTGAGGTGACGGTCAACAACGAGGACATGGGAGGAGATCCCATTTTCGGCCATGTCAAACAACTGCGTGTTGATGCCGTGATCAATGGCCAGCGGTCCTCATTCATCGTTCCCGAACGCCAGCGTCTCAATCTATCATCGGGTGTGGAAATCTCTGGCCCGTGGGAACTTGCCATTGGCCCCCGCAAGGTGGTCCTCGATCGGCTGAGGTCTTGGTCGGATAGGCCGGAACCCGACATCCGCTACCATTCCGGCGAAGCCGTTTATCGCACACATTTCCAGCAGCCGGAAACGGGCAGAAACACCATCACGCTGCTGGATCTCGGGACTGTCGAATCGCTCGCCGAAGTGACTCTCAACGGCCAAACTTTTCCCATTCTTTGGAAACCACCCTACCGCCTCGATATCAGCGCAGCCTTGCGAGCCGGATCTAACGAACTTTCGATCCGGGTGGTCAACACCTGGCACAACCGCCTCGTTGGCGAGCGCCTCGGAGTCCAAGACCTCGGTGCCCCCAAAGTTTGGACCAGCGCGTTTCCGGCCTTCCCTGAAAACGAACCACTGCTCCCCGCTGGGCTGATCGGGCCGGTGCGCCTGCCCATCATGGAGGTGATGGATTCGATTGGCCGTTGAGCTGGATGGGCTGCATGTGGCCAGTCCTACAGATTCAGGCAGGTAGGCATTGCGGGCGTATCCACTAGGATCAGCGACCGGTCGTAACACAACGGCCGGGCCTGCTCCATGAACCCACCTTCGGAAACCCACCTGCACTCACGCCCAACCAAGTGCAGCCCCTTGCGACTCTGCGCATTGGCTTTGCTGACCCTTGGCCAGATCACCCTCGGGGCGGTCAAGATTGACCACCTGCGTTGCGAATACCTCACCCAACCGCTGGGAATCGACGAGGTGAAGCCACGCCTGTCTTGGCGGCTTGATTCGTTAGAACGGGGACAAGCTCAGACCGCGTGGCGCATTCTCGTCGCATCCACGCCCGAAGCGCTGGCGGCAGATCAAGGAGATCTCTGGGACAGCGGCAAGGTTTTGGGCGATGCGACGAGCCAGATCGAATACGCCGGCGTGGCATTGTCCTCGCGCTCGGAATGCCATTGGAAAGTCCGCTCGTGGGACGCTCAGGATCAGCCGTCGGCGTGGAGCGCACCGGCCAAATGGACCGTCGGCCTGCTGGAATCTGCGGATTGGAGCGCCAAATGGATCGACGGATCGGCCTTTGCCACCGCATCCAGCAGCGGCTCACCACCCACCATTCTGTTAGCCAGTTACGAAGGAGTGGCAGCCGGCTCTGGCGCGCTCGATGTCACCGCCCAAGTGACAAGCATGATCGCGGATGGCAATTTCGCCTTGTCTGTCACCAACGGCAGTTTCGGCAGCGACCCCGCCTTCGGCACCGTCAAAGCGCTGAGGATCCAATACCAGCGCGGCGGCACCACACTCACCCGCAGTTTCCCCGAAAAATCCGTGGTGATGCTGCCAGCCGACCTAACCGCTCCGATGATCGTCAGCGCCCGTTATGAATCGGTCAGCAATCCGGAAACTCGCTTCCGCGATGTCACGTCCACGCTGACCTCCTTGGCCACCTCGTCTTTTTCGATTGGCGTCAACAACACGACGTTTGATCCCGATCCTGCCCCCAACCAAGTGAAACGCCTCAAGATCGAATACACGGTCGATGGGGTTGCTGGAGTGATCACGAAGGCGGAGAACACGACCTTCCATTTTCCAGACGATCTTCCCAGACCCATCGTCGCGACGATCACCGCCGCTCAGTATGAGGCGGTCGATGGCTCAGCTTCCAACGACGTGCTCGCCACGCTAACAGCGATGGCAAGCAACGGCTCCTATTCGATCACCGCGAACAATGCGAATTTTGGTCCCGATCCAGCCTATCTCAAGGTGAAGCGCTTGCGCTTGGAGTTCCAACGCGATGGCCGGTCTTGGGTCAAATTCATCGCCGAAAACAAGGTGTTCAACTACCCGGCCGACCTCGCATCCGCGTCAGCCGTGCCGGTGCTGCGGAAACCCTTCACCGTCACCAAATCCGTGCGCAAGGCGACGATGGTCGTCACCGCACTCGGCCTCTACGAGCTGCACCTCAACGGCAGCCGTGTCGGAGATCACGTGCTGGCCCCGGAATGGACCGACTACTCGAAGCGCTTGAACTATCAGGTTTACGACGTCACCTCTCAGCTGGTTTCCGGGCAGAACGTGATCGGCGCGCAGCTCGCCAACGGCTGGTATTCCGGCCACATCGGCAATGGTGGCTATCAGTTTTGGGGCGTCAGCCCGGCGCTACTCGCCCAGTTAGAAATCACCTATGACGATGGATCCAGCGAGCGCATTGTCAGCGACGGATCTTGGAAAATTTCAACCAGCCCGACGCTCGCCACCGACTTCATGCTCGGCGAGGACTATGATGCGCGGCGCGAAATCAACAGCTGGAGCGCGCCGGGATTTGACGACACCACGTGGTCGCAAGTCGTGCTGCGCGCGGAACCACCGCGCCCGATGAGCGGTCAGACGATGGAACCAGTCCGCAAGCTGATGGAGATCGCGCCAATCGGCATCACCCAACCCGTTGCTGGCAAATGGGTGTACGATATCGGCCAGAACATGGTCGGCTTCGTGCGGCTAAAAATCACCGCGCCTTCAGGAACCAAGATCACCCTCCGCCATGCGGAAATGCTCAATCCCGACGGCACGCTTTACACCGATAACCTGCGCGGCGCCCCTTCCGTCGACACCTATGTCTGCAAAGGCGGCGGCGAGGAAATTTGGCAGCCGAAGTTCACCTTCCACGGTTTCCGCTACGTCGAGCTCTCGGGCGTTTCTGCGCAACCGCCACTCGACACCATCACCGGCATCGTCATCGGATCGGACATTCCAAGATCCGGCGATTTCACCTGCTCCGACGGCATGGTCAACCAACTCCAATCGAACATCGAGTGGGGCCAGCGTGGCAATTACTTGAGCGTGCCCACCGATTGCCCACAACGTGACGAACGCCTCGGCTGGCTGGGCGACGCGCAGGTCTTCGTGAAAACCGCCACCTACAACTCCGACATCGCCGCCTTTTTCACCAAGTGGAGCCGCGACGTGACGGACAGTCAGCTCGCGAATGGCACCTTCCCCGACGTCGCCCCGAACGCAGCACCGAGTTCCGGCACACCCGCGTGGAGCGATGCTGGCGTGATCTGTCCATGGACGATCTATCAGGCATACGGCGACAAACGCGTCCTCGCCAACTGCTACGACTCGATGAAAGCGTGGGTGGAATACTGCCGTGCAAACTCGACCAACTCGATCCGTGATCGCGGTCGCGGAGCCGACTACGGCGATTGGTTGTCCATCGCCGCGGACACGAATAAAGAGCTGATAGGAACCGCCTACTACGCCTATTCCACCCACCTTCTCAGCCAGGCCGCAGCCGTGCTCGGCCACACCGCAGACGCAACGGCCTACGCGACCTTGTTCCAGACGATCAAAGCCGCGTTTATCAGCAAGTATGTCAACACGAGCACCGGTGCCTTCATCGGCACGGGCAGCAACACACAATGCGCTTATGTCATGGCCTTGAAGTTCGATCTGCTCCCACAAAACCTACGCGCGGCGGTCGTGCAGCGGCTTGAAGACGACGTGATCGCCAAGGGCAACCACCTTTCCACCGGCTTTGTCGGAGTGGGCTACCTGTTGCCGACACTGACCGAAGGCGGCAAAAATCAGACCGCCTACAACTTGCTCAGGCAGGACACGTTTCCGTCGTGGTTGTTCTCTGTGAAAAATGGTGCGACCACGATCTGGGAACGCTGGGACGGATGGACGCCGGAGAATGGCTTCCAGACGCCTATCATGAATTCATTCAACCATTACTCGCTCGGATCGTGTGGAGAATGGCTCTATGGCTCTGTCGCCGGCATCAGCCAAGATCCCTCCAGCGTAGGTTACAAAAAAATCATCATCCGCCCACAGCCTAACAGCGAAATCGACAGCGCCCAAGCCAGCCTGATCACCATGCATGGACGGGTTTCGAGTTCATGGCGAAACTACGCTGGCGGCTTCACGCTCGACACGACCATCCCGACGAACACCACCGCCGTCATTCACGTGCCAACCACGGATGTGATGCAAGTCATGGAATCCGGAATGCCCGCGACAGGCGTGAATGGCATCACGTTTTTAGGCATTCAGAATGGTGCTGCACGGTTTGAGGTCGGCTCCGGTCGCTATCAGTTCACCGTCGGCTCAGCGATCGCACCCGGAGCGGACGAAGCCTGGCACGACGCCGGTGCTCCCGTGAAAATGCGCATCAGCACGCTGCTCGCCAATGACGGCGCGGGACCGTTTGAGTTCGTCTCCGCCGGCCCCTTGAGTGTGGACGGAGCCACCATCACGATGGAAGACGGCTATGTCTTCTACACGCCCCTAGCCGGGAGCAGCGGCACCGATTCCTTCACCTACACCATCCGCGATGCCGCAGGCGGAATCAGCACTCGCAGCGTCCAAGTGAATGTCATTCCCGCAGACGCTCCGGTCCAAAAAACGCTCTCCTTCGAGAGCCTGCCCGATGGCTCGCGCCGCGTCCTCTTCTCGGGCGAGCCAGGTCGCATCTATCGCATCGAATCGAGCGAAACCTTGAATGGGCCGTTGTCATGGACGACGCGGGCAACCATCCAAGCGGATGAGGACGGGACCTTTGAATTGGTCGACGTCCCAACCCTGCCACCCGCTCGTTTCTATCGCGCGGTTTTTCCCTGACCTCTCCACCGGCCTGTAAGCTGACGATTTCTGCAATCCCCGTCCCCGCAATGCGGACGGAGAGCCATGGGCAAGACAAGCGATCTGAGAAGGCCCATTTTCGTTAGACCCTTTTAGGATAGACCCCACTTTGGTCTAGACCGAATCTTTGGTGTAGCCCCTGACCCGAACAGTTCTGGGTGCAGACCCGAAAAGCGGCAGATGGTGCGCGATACTGGGTTCGAACCAGTGACCCCCTCCGTGTCAGGGAGGTGCTCTACCACTGAGCTAACCGCGCTTCCAATCATGCCCGCTGAGGGCGCGCGAAGCTAGGATGGAGCCTGCCGGGGATGCAATCCCTTTTTTCATCCCTTTTCAGGCAAAAAAAGAGGCGGGGAATCCTTGGATCCCCCGCCGTCGATGAACCGAGTGGCGGAAACGTCCGGACAGCCCGCCACGGCGCGGTGCCTGCCCATAGCTCCCCACGAACGGTGGATTACTTCTTCGCCGCTTTTTTGGCAGCTTTCTTCGCGGCCTTCTTGGCAGGAGCAGCGGCTTTCTTGGTCGCCTTCTTCGCAACTGCCTTCTTGGCTGGGGCCTTCTTCGCTGCTTTCTTGGCCGCTTTCTTGGCGACCTTCTTCGCAGCAGCCTTCTTGGCTGGCGCGGCCTTCTTGGCTACGGTCTTCTTCGCGGCCTTCTTGGCGGTTTTCTTGGCGCTCTTGGCCACCTTCTTCACCGCTTTTTTGGCGGCAGCTTTCTTCGCTGGAGCCTTTTTGGCGGGGGCTTTTTTCGCCGCTTTCTTGGCTGCCTTTTTGGCCGGGGCTTTTTTAGCCGGGGCTTTTTTTGCAACCTTCTTCACGGCCTTCTTGGCGGGCTTGGCCGCCGTCTTCTTCGCTGTTTTTTTTGCAGCCATAGTTTTGTGTCGTTGGAGTTCGCGTTCGATGTTTGTTTTCTCTTCCGGTGTCAAAGTCCCGGCGGAGAGGATGGCGAGGAGCGCCTCACCGAGACGTCCTCCGAAGGCATTGGTGAGGAAGTCGTGCGTCGCCCGTTGCACTATCACTTCCTGCGAGTAGGCCGCCTCATAGACGTGCGCCCTGCCGACCCGTGCGCGCCGCACCAGCTGCTTGCGCTCCAGACTTTGCATCACGGAAAGCACCGTGGTGTAGGCCCGATCTTTTCTATCAGGCAGAGTCCCATGCACGGCGGCCACGGTGGACGGTCCCTCATGCCAAAGCACGGACAGCGCTTGTAGCTCAAGATTGGATGGGTGGGTGGGCCGTGCCATAAAAGGGGGTCACTTCGCTAACGACGAGAAAACTAGTAGTTCTAGTTTCCGTCAAGTTGAAACGTACTGATCTTCAAGAAAGGTTTAGCAACGCGCGCCACCTCACTCGAACTACTACGAACCTCGTAGCTAACCGCTTGCTACTCGCCAGGGCTCTCTTCCAACCGCGGCCGCACGATGGCGGGATCTATCCGACCGAGCGAGTTCCACAATGCGTCGTCGTCAGGCTCACCATTGAAGAGCACCGAGCCTTCTTTGGAAACGAGAACGAAGGTCGGCAACGTTTGGACGCGCAAGGTTCGCGCAAGTGGGCTGCCTTGCCCATCTATCAACCACGTCCCGGGTAAGCCACCAGCGACACCCTTCACCATGGCACGAGCCGCCGTGACGGTGGCCGCGGAGTCCTCCGGCAACACGGAAACCATTGCAATTCCAGCCTTTTCCAAAGTTCCAGCGGCAATTGCGAAATCCGGCAAACTCGCTTCGCTTTCCCGGTTAGAGGGCGACCAGAAGTGCAGGATCATCGCCTTCTTGCCCCCTAACAAACTCTGCAAATTTTTCACGCCTTCGCCGTCGAGCTCCGCCATGCGCGCGTCGAAATCGATCTTCACGGACTTCATGCTCTCCTCCGTGCGGAGTCGCTCGATGTGCGGCGCGAATGCGGATGCTTGCCTCGGGCTGAGCCAAAACGCTTCGGTGATGTGGCTCTTGAACGCCGCCTTGTCACCCTGCTTCAACGAGTCGATGGCTTGCACGTACTCGATGACGGCCAACCAATCCTCCTCCACGCTGAAGATCGACGAGTCGGCGATTTTGAATTTTTCGCGCTGCTTGAGAAAGGCGGGAAGCATCGCGGCGATGGCATCGTCCTCTTCCCGGTCCACATGATAGAGGAAACGCGCCTCAAGAATGGACTGCTCACTGACGCCATTCTTGCGCGCAGCGTCTATCACCTTGTCGAGTTCGGCGACCGAACGTCGCTCGGAGAGTAGATTGTCGAGGGCGACCTCGCGCGGACTCATGCTAGAGCCTTCTTGCGGCGCAGCGGGTTGGGCCACGGCAGAAACGGCAAGCGCGAACAAGGGGAGTAGAAACGTGTGGGAACGCATGGCTTTAAAAAGGAAAGCCGCCGAAAGCCAATGGCTCGCGGCGGCGGATGCGATGGATCAACGGGCGGGCGGAATCACCATCTTGCGGCCCAACACCACCACATCGGAAGTCATGCTGTTGGCCTGTTTGATTTCCGCGATGGGCACGCGGTACTTTGATCCAATACCGGAAAGCGTGTCACCGGCGACAACTGTGTGAATGATCGCCGCTCCGTTGGTGTTTGCTGGCGGTGCGGTGGGCTGGACCGCAGGAGCCGTCTGGGTGCTGTAACCGGCTGCGGGATCGTACGGCGCGAGCGGCGCGTTGACCGCCGGTGCGGTGGTCGCTGCCGTCGATCCGCTTTCTTCATAGGCGGCCGGCGTGTCGTAGACAGGATTGGCATTTGCTTGGCCGCTGTCCGCTGTGCCGTATGGATCGGAAGTGTCGTACTGGCCGGGCTTGTCCGAGGAAGCGCAGGAAACGATGGCCAAGGAAAGGAGGGATGGAGCGAGGAAGCGGATGGCTTTCATGGGTTGGTGATGTAGGGGATTGGATGGGAATTGTGAAGGGCGGAACTGGCCCGCGGGATGGGGTCGTTTCAGCAAGTCTTGCTGAAACGTGTTCAGCGTGACGGTTTATTCAATGCGGATTCTAGCGGAAGCGGAAGAATTTCTCAGCCGTGGTGGCGGTGTGTGCTGCCAGTTCAGCCAACGTTTCACCGCGCAACACGGCGAGGCGCTCTGCGGTCTGCCGCACGAAGGCAGGCTCGTTGCGCTTGCCGCGAAAGGGCTCGGGCGCGAGGTAAGGCGCATCGGTTTCTAGCATGAAGCCTCCTGCGGGGCAACGCGCGGCGGTGTCGTGGACCAGCTTGGCGTTCTTGAACGTGGCCACCCCGCCGAAGGAAACCAAGCCGCCGAGATCCAGCACGCGCGCGGCATTTTCCCACGGGCCGATGAAGCAATGGAAAACCGCGCGCACCGATCCACGATGTTCCTCGTAGATGGCGAGCGCGTCTTCAAACGAAGCGTGCCCATCCTTGTCCCGCGTGTGAATCACCACATTGAGACCGGCTTTGGCGGCCAACGCGAAATGTTGCTGCAGGAAATCCTGCTGCCGCGCGCGAAAATCTTGCTCCGTCCAACCGTCCGGCGCGGGATGATAGTAATCCAAGCCCGTTTCGCCGATGCCGCACACTCGCGCGTCGTCAACGAATCGGGAGAGTTGCACCACCGCATCGTCCGGCGCGTGGTGGACATCGCAGGGGTGGATGCCGACGCAGGCGTGCACGGCAGGATTTTCCGAATGCGTTAGATTGGCCGCCACATCGTCCAAGCTGGTGGCGAGCGAGACCATGCGGGAAACCCCCGCTTCGCGCGCGCGGGCCAACAACTCGGCGATTTCTTCCGCCGCAAACTTGTGCGAAGCGAGGTGGCAGTGGGAATCGGTCAGCATGTCGGGGAACGGCGCAAAGCAGTTAGAAAGGCGGTCACTTTCGCGAAATCCTTCACGCCCGGTGAAATTTCCGCGCCGGAAGCGATGTCCAGTGCGGCCGGCCCCACGCTCATCACGGCGAGCGCGGCGTTTTCCGGAACAATCCCGCCAGCCAAGATCACCGGCAACTGCGGATGATCCCGTCGAAACTCGGACGCCATTTCCCAATCGAACGTTTCACCGGTGCCGCCGTAGATGCCCGGCGCATGCGCGTCTAGCAGGATGGCCGCCGCGCCGTATTCCGTGGCGCGCTCAAGATCGTCGCGCGTTTTCACACCGATCGCCTTGATGAACGGCACGCCGGCATCGCGATAAACCGCAGCGTCTTCGGGAGTCTCGTCGCCGTGAAGTTGCACCACGTCTAGCAGACCTTCGCGCACCAAGCGCAGCGGCAGTTCGGGCGACGCGTTCACAAACACGCCGACGCGCAGAATCTCTCCCGCCAACTCACGCAGCCAGATCGCTTCGTGGTCTGGCAGATAGCGTTTCGATTGCGGCCAAAAATTCACGCCCAACGCATCCACGCCCATGCGCGCCAACGACGCGGCATCGGTACGCGTCGTCACGCCGCAAATTTTGAGCGAGACGGTGGCGGGATCGAAGAAGGATTCAAGCAACGGCATGGCGGGACGGTAATGGAATGGAGCGGCTTGCAAACCCGGAATTTCCAGCAGCTGGATGCCTTGGCCAGCGACGGGAAATGGTTCTTGACGGCTCCGGCGCGGGTTCCTGTTCTCATGCGACGTCACGGCCATTCCCGTTCCGCGCTCATTCCACACGACACCCTGCATGACCCCGACACCACCGAAGGACAACGACTTCATCCATAGCGAGGAATTCCTCCATGGGCTGATGAAACGCCAGCTCAAGCTCTCCATTTCCTGCGCGGCGGCGTTCTTGGTGCTGCTCATTGGCTTACCCTTCGCCAACTACCTCGCGCCGGATTTCATGGCGCAGCGTGTGGGCGGATTCACCCTGAGCTGGCTGGTGCTCGGTGTGTTGTTTTTCCCTTATGTCTGGATCATCGCTCGCGTCTTCATCACGCGCTCCATCGGCTTGGAAAACGCCGAGGTCCACCACGCAGCCGAGGGCAACAAGCGCCAATTCTAACACTTTCTGACGCACATGGACTTTTCCCAAATCGATCCTTGGATCCTCGTTTGTTCCGCCGTCACCGTGGTGGTGACCATCATCATGGGCTTCCGTTCCGCGAAGTCCTCCAAATCCGCCTCGGACTTCTTCGTCGCCGGTCGCTCGGTCTCGGTCGGTTGGAATGCGTCGGCCATTTCTGGCGAATATCTATCAGCAGCCAGCTTCATGGGCATCGCCGGCATGGTCATGCTGTCCGGCTATGACGCGCTGTGGTACCCCGTCTGTTATGCGTGCGGCTACCTCTTCTTGCTGCTGTTCATCGCCGGGCCGCTGCGGCGCTTCGGTGCCTACACGATTCCAGATTTCGCGGAAGGTCGCTACGACTCGCCGGTTTTCCGCAAGATCGCCGTCTGCTTCGTGCTCTTTATCGGCTTCTTCTACACCATGCCGCAGATGAAAGGCGCGGGCACCACACTCGCCTACATTTTCCCCGGCCTGCCCTATTGGGTCGGCGTCGCCGTGGTCGGCGCGGTGATCACGCTGAACGTCGCGCTCGGCGGCATGAAAGGGATCACGCTGGTGCAAGCGGTTCAGTATTGGATCAAGATGTTTGCCATTTCCGTGCCCATCTTCGTGCTGCTCGCCGTTTATGGTGGCTACGGGAAAAACCTTTCCACCAACAAGTCGCCGCTGGAAACAGCCTCGCCACCTGCCATCGAACAGACGATCACTCCCGCCAAACCGGAACGCCTCGCACTGCCAGAAAAGGCTCCCAAGGACGAAGCTTGGATCTCGCCCTTCGGCCCGCTGACCACGAAAGCCACCAAGGCCGCCGGCCTAACAGCCGAGGAAAGCCGTCCTTACTCGCTGCTCTACACCTTCTCGCTCATCGTTGCGCTCGTTTGCGGCACCGCTGGATTGCCGCACATCCTCGTGCGCTTTTACACCAATCCCGACGGCGTCGCCGCCAAGCGCACCACCATGTGGGTGATGATTTTGATCGGTGTGTTCTATGTCTTCCCGCCGGTGTTCGGCGTGCTGGGCCGCAATTTTCTGCCAGAACTCTACAACGCCACCGGAGCGAAAGGACCGGACAAGGTCGTGCTCGAACTGCCCATCCTCATCCGCGAGAAATACGGCATCCTCGGTTCCATCCTCAGCGGCATCACCTGCGCCGGTGCCTTTGCCGCCTTCATGAGCACCTTCTCCGGCCTGCTCGTTTCCATGACCAGCGCTCTCGCTCACGATGTCTACGGTCGCATGCTCAAGCCATCCGCAACGCCTGAGGAACGCATGAAAATGTTCAAGTGGTGCGCCGTGCTCGTCGGTGGCGTTTCCGTTCTGCTAGGATCGCTGGTCGAGCCGTTAGAAATCAACTTCATGGTCGGCCAAGCCTTCGCCATCGCCGCTGCCAGTTATTTCCCGCTGCTCTTCATGAGCGTTTGGTGGCGTGGCATGACCATGAAAGGAGCCGCCACCGGCATGCTCACCGGCGGCCTCTGCGCGCTCGTCGCCGCCGCCGTCGTCAACGTCAGCACCCTTGCCCTCGACAAGGGACCGATGGGCAAAATCTTCGCCGGCTTCGCAGGCATCAACGATTTCTGGCAAGCCCACCCGCTGCTGCGCATTCTCTGCGAGCAACCCGCCATTTGGGCCGTGCCGCTTGCCATCACCCTGATGGTCGTCATTTCAAAAGCCACCCGCGCCACCGTGCCCAAGGACGCCCGCATGAAAATGCTTGTCCTCCACGCCCCCGAAGCACTCGGCCTGAAACAGGAATACATCC
>JAZKEG010000025.1:0-110440 GCA_040387215.1 Verrucomicrobiota bacterium
TTAGGCTCTGCCAGCGTAAGGTTAGGCTCTGCCAGCGTAAGGTTAGGCTCTGCCAGCGTAAGGTTAGGCTCTGCCAGCGTAAGGTTAGGCTCTGCCATCGTAAGGTTAGGCTCTGCCATCGTAAGGTTAAGGCCTGCCATCGTAAGGACAGAGCGTCAAAATGTCGCACCGCCTCCGCAGGATCCGCTGTCAGGGGGCGAGGAAGTTCACCGCGAAGCGGCCAAGGCCGCCAAGGAAACACCAAGCGGGGGGAAGGAGCGAAACGCGGAGACGCGAAGGCCGCAGAGATCCGTCAGCTATTGAGGAAGTATAAGTATCCGCCGGAGGGGCAGGAGGCAGCGATTGCGCTGGTTTTGGCGCAGGCGCAGGCATTGGCGGATGATTGGTCGGGGGAGATTTGATGAATGAATGAATGAAAGCCGGGATGAATTTTGCCTACGGCCAGCCGATGAGGGCTTCGCTATTTGTTTGAAGCCTGCTAGCGCAGGCACTGGATTGCGGTCCGTGAAGAAGCAGGCGGAGGCGCTGGTGGATGATTGGTCGGTAAATTAGAACTTTTAAACGATGAAGAACTGCTACCGGGTCATGTTAGGGACCTGATGGTTTTGAACAGAAGGAAACAAAGGCCATGAAGGAAAAAGCCATGAAGGATCGGCTAGAGGGTTGGATGGGGTGCTGACCTCTCGATCCCTCCGGCCAAAGGATGACATGACTTCGTTCCCTTCGCTTGCTTCTGTTCAAATTCCCTCATTCCGGCCCGTCGTAGGAGCGCGGCGTCTCAAGGGAAACTCACCGGCCCATCCAGCCGCCATCGACGACAAGAATTTCGCCGTGGACGTAGCGCGATGCCTCGCTGGCGAGGAAGACGACGGGGCCTTTGAAGTCTTCGGTGTCGCCCCAACGGCCAGCCGGGATGCGGGCGAGGATTTGCCCGCTGCGCACGGGGTCATCGCGCAGGGCTTCGGTGTTGTCGGTGGAGATGTAGCCGGGGGCGATGGCGTTGACGTTCACTCCTTTGCTGGCCCATTCGTTAGATAGCGCTTTGACGAGCGAACCGATGGCCCCTTTGGAAGCGGCATAACCGGGCACGGTGACGCCGCCTTGGAAGGTGAGCAAGGAGGCGGTGAAGATGATCTTGCCGCTGCCACGTTCTATCATCTTCGCGCCGATGTCGCGGCTGAGGAGGAATTGCGCGTTGAGGTTCACATCGATGACCTCGAACCACATGGCATCGGGATGCTCGGCGGCGGGCGCGCGTTTGATGGTGCCCGCATTGTTCACCAAGATGTCCGGGGTGCCGTGATCTGCCATGACTTGCGCGGCGAAGGCTTTGACCGCCTCGCGATCTGAGAAATCGCACGAATAGGCGGTGAATTTGCGGCCCAAGGCGGTGACCGCTTTCTCGATGGCGCTGCCGGATTTCTCCAAGCTGGCGCTCACGCCGATGATGTCGGCTCCCGCTTCCGCGAGGCCTTGCGCCATGGCAAATCCGATGCCGCGCTTGCAGCCGGTGACGAGGGCGATTTTTCCAGTGAGGTCGAAGGATTTCATGAAGATTGAGGAGTTTTTAACCACAGATGAACGCGGATATACGCAGATGGAAGATGGGATGAAGAGTTTGAGGCACCGCGAATCGGGCGAATCCAGCGAATAAGAATTTAGGAATCTTCTCTGCGTTCATCGGTGTCCATCTGCGGTTGGATGCCTTCTTGGTTAGGTCGAAGGATTTCATGAAGATTGAGGAGGTTTTAACCACAATCGAAGCGAAGCGGAGATGGACGAACTGATTGATTCTAATAATGAGTCAGATGAACGCGGATATACGCAGATGGAAGATGGGATGAAGAGTTTGAGGCACCGCGAATCGGGCGAATCCAGCGAATAAGAGTTTAGGAATCTTATCTGCGGTTGGATGCCTTCTTGGCGAGTTAGCGGAGATCGGAGATTTCCACGCGGTCCATGTCGGTGAAGGCTTGGTTCTCGCCGCCCATGGCCCAGCAGAAACGATAACTCGCGGTGCCGCTGCCGCAATGGATGGACCACGGCGGTGAGAGCACGACTTGGCGGTCCGCCACCCACAGCGGGCGGGTTTCCTGCGGATGTCCCATCATGTGGAGCACCCGATGCGCGGCGGGAACATCGAAGTAACAATAGACCTCGCTGCGGCGATCGTGGGTGTGGCAGGGCATGGTGTTCCACACGCTGCCGGGCTTGAACTCGGTGAAGCCCATCACCAGCTGGCAGCTCTTGATGCCGGCCTGATGGATGTATTGGAAAATCGTGCGCTCGTTGCACTCGTCCTTGCTGCCGAGCTCGACGCGGTTGGCATCGGCGCGTGTCGCCTTGGCCGTGGGGTGATCGGCATGGGCGGGATAGCTGACCAGATAGAAGACCGCCGGGCTGCCAGCCGAGGCGCTGGAAAAGCGAACTTCCTTGCTGCCGCGCCCGACATAGAGGCAATCGTGCGCGCCCATTTCATAAACCTCTCCGTCCACGGTGACGCTGCCCGCTTCGCCCAGGTTGAGAATGCCGAGCTCGCGTCGTTCGCAGAAGAACTCTGCCTTCAACGCGTCGTCATTCGGCAATTCCAGCGCGCTGCCCGTCGGGATGGCGCTGCCCACGATGCCGCGGTCGAGGTCGGTGAGGATGAGCTGGATTTCACCGGCAGCGAACAGGTCCTCGATGAGGAAGGAGGCGCGGAGTTCGGCGGTGTCGAGCACGGCGGTCTCGCGGGTGGATGGCATGTGTCGGGTTTCCATGAAATTGCAGGATGGTGGGAGAATGGATTGAAATTTCCGCGATCTTCCCACGTTTGGGGAGGGTCGAATTTCCTTTGATCGGACGGACCGCCATTCTTCATTGGACCCGTTCGGAGGCAACCGGAATCTCGGTTTCCCGGGTAACCCCACTTTCCCAAACACCCATGCACACCCCATTCTTCCCCAGCCCGAGGTTCTTGCCCGGCAAGATTTTGCTAGGCATTCTGATCGCCGTCACCGCCGCCGGAGCGGCAGAACTCAAGCCTGACGCGATCGTGAAAGAGATGTGCCGCGTCGCGGATTGGCAGCTCGCCACCCCCTCCAAGCACGCCCTGCACGACTGGACGCAGGCTCCCTTTTTCCTCGGCCTTCACCACCTCCAGCAAGTGAGCGGCGATGCAAAATACGCCGAGGCACTCGATGGCTTCGGCCAGCAACTGAGCTATGGCCCCGGCCCGCGCGTCACCCATGCGGACGACCACGCGGTGCTGCAAGCGTGGTTGCTGCAAGCCGCCGACGACAAGGACAAGGCGAAGCAGGCGCCTGCGATCGCCCAGTTTGAAAAAATCCAGCAAGAGCTCGCGGACAAGCCCGCGGCCTCCGTCACGGGCGGTTGTTTCACCTGGTGCTGGTGCGACGCGCTGTTCATGTCGCCGCCCGTCTGGGCCCAGCTTTCCGCCCTCACCGGTGATGCGAAATACCTCGATTGGGCGGACAAGGAATGGTGGACGACCACCGATGTCCTCTACGATCCGCAGCATCGCCTCTACTACCGCGACAACAACTTTTTCACCAAGAAGACCGCAACCGGAAACAAAGTCTTCTGGGCGCGCGGCAATGGCTGGGTCATCGGCGGACTCGTCCACATGCTCGACTACTTGCCCGCCGACCATCCATCGCGCGGGAAATACCTCGGCCTCTATCAGGACATGATGGGCGCCTTGCTAAAACTTCAGAACCCGGACGGGCTGTGGCGCACGAGTTTGCTCGATCCCAGCGATCCGCAAGGTGAGTCGTCCGGCACCGCATTCTTCGTTTACGGCATGGCCTGGGGACTCAACCGCGGCCTGCTGCACGAGGAAAGCTATCGCCCTGCGGTGATCAAAGGCTACGAGGCGCTGGTCGGAAACATCCAGCCATCCGGCATGCTCGGCTTCGTCCAAAAAATTGGTGACGCGCCGGCCGCCACCAGCGCGGATTCCACCGAAGTTTACGGCTCGGGAGCCTTCCTGCTCGCCGGTTCGGAGATCGTCCGCCTGCTCGATCCCACGAAGCGGCGCAAAAATCTAGCAAGTTTCGATGGCGTGAAATTGCCCGACACATTTCTCCCCTATCAGCCACGCGTCTTCGCCCGTCACGTGGCGGAGCGCGCTGACGACTTCACTTGGGAAAACGACCTCGTCGCCTTCCGCACCTACGGTCCGGCGCTGCGATCTGGCCCGGAGAACAGCGGCATCGACTGCTGGTTCAAGCGCGTCCCCTACCCGATCATCGACAAGTGGTATCTCGAAGACGCCAAAAAACTGCCCTACGGCAACGTCAACAAGCCCTATCATGACGACCAAGGCGAAGGCTACGATGTTTACAAAGTCGGCGACACGCGCGGCTGCGGCGGCATCTCGGTCTGGGCGAATGGGAAACTCCACAACTCGGAAACCTACATCGCCCAGCGCGTCATCGAGAACACGCCGGAGAAATGCGTGTTCGAGTTAGATTTCGCCAGCACGCTCGACGGCAAGGTGCTGCGCGAAACCAAGCGCATCACCCTCATCATGGGCGTGCGCCTGTTTCAGGTGGATTCCAAGTTCACCCTCGACGGCAAGCCCGCCGCCGACCTCGACGTCGCCATCGGACTCTGCCCGCAGGTCGAAGGCAGCACCGCCATCCACTCACCGAACAATGGCGTGATGATGCTGTGGGAAAAATTTGACGGCCACGGTCTAGGCACCGCCATCGTCATCGATCCCGCCAAGGTGGTGGAAATGATTCCCCACAAGGACGCCAGCGGCAAAGCCCAAGCGCTTTGCCTTTCCCGCACCGACGACCAAGGAGCCATTCGTTGGTTCGCCGGATTCGGTTGGGAAGGCCAAGGGCAAATCACCACCCAGGATCAATGGGCCAGCTACCTCCAAAAATTCTCCTCAAAGTATCTGAAAACTCCCTATGCGGACTTTTCCAAGGACAGCTCCTTCAAAGTTCATTCGCTGAACCCGCCCGTCGAGTAGTCGATATCAACATCCTCATGGAAGCCGAATGTGATCGCTTCATCCGCTTCCTCGCCACCGAACGGGGGCTGTCCGACGCCTATCAATCGTCCGTTCGGCAAACGCTCGACGCCTTGGCCGCTTGGCTCAAAAAAAAGGGCATCGCCCTGCGCGACATCGGCACCGATGAGCTCGCAGCCTTTCTGGTAAAACGCAAAGCGGACGGCCTCAACGCCGCGTCGCTGCGCATCACCACGGTCCATCTCAAAATCTTCTTCCGCTGGCTGGTCGGCCGGGCCCATCTCGAAATGGATCCCGCCGAGCCGCTCATCGCCCCGCGTCCCGACCAGACGCTGCCGGAAACCTTGCATGCCACCGAACTGGTCCGCCTGCTCGAATCCATCGACCCGACCAAACCGTTAGGCCGACGCGACCTCGCGATTCTCGAACTCTTCTACTCGTCCGGCCTGCGCCTGTCGGAACTCTGCAAGCTGCGCCTCGAAATGGTGGATTTCGAAGAAGGCTTCGTCCGCGTCACCGGCAAGGGCGGCAAGACGCGCATCGTCCGCGTCGGCCACAAAGCCCGCGAGGCGATGGACCACTACCTTGCTCAAGAAAGGCCGAGCCTGGTCACCAAGAAAACCTCGTCGCATGTCTTCATCAGCGTGCGTGGCGGACCGCTGTCGCCGGACCGCGTGCGCCAGATCGTCAAAGAGCGGGCGAAACTCGCTGGCATCGAACAGAACATCTACCCGCATTTGCTGCGCCATTCGTTCGCCACCCACCTGCTCGAAGGCGGTGCCGACCTCCGCGTCATCCAAGAACTGCTAGGCCACGCCGACATCTCCACCACTCAGATCTACACCCACGTCGATGCCCAACGCCTCAAAGCCGTGCATCGCAAATTTCATCCACGAGGGTAGAGAGACTCGCGACAAGGGGGTCGGCGTCTCGCGCAAGATGACGTTGCTGCGAGACGCAGCAACCACGGTCCGCCGACCTGGCCCTGCCGGGCGCATCAATGCCCGTTGACACCCGATAGAGAATTCGCCAGAACCACAGCCTGATGAAAAACCAAAAAGTCATCCTGCTTGTGGGCACCGCATTGCTGGCCGGATTTCTAGCAGGCCGCAACATCGGCGAGCGGGCCGGAAGCGAAAAAACTCAAGGAAAGAACCTCGTCGATGAGCCGGGTTTCGGTCGCCCACGGGAACGCGTCGCCGTGGCCGACACCGCCTCGCGCGGCGCAGGGCGGGTGCTGTTGGGAGAAATCCGCCGCTCAACGCCCGAGCAATTGGGCGCACTGATGTTCCGCGCCATCGAGTGTCCAGACCCGGTCGAAAAGGAGCTGCTGATGGCCGAGTGTTTGATGTTCATGGAGCCTTCGAATTGGAACAAGTTGCTCGATGCTTTTGCGGAAGCGACCGGTGTCACCGGACGGGATCAATACGGGGCGTGGAAGAGTTGCCTGATGCGGTCCGGCCAAGTGGCAGGAGAGCAGGCGATGAATCATTGGCGCGAAAAAGGGTTGAGCGGTCTTGACGACGAGCCGTGGCACACGATCTACGGCTGGGCATCGGTCGATCCAAGCGCCGCCAAGCAATGGCTAGAGCGCTGCGAGGCGGAGGGGGAAATTCCATCGACAGGGCTCTATCAAGCGCTCATCGCCGGAGCGGGGCTGCACGACAGCAAGGCGACGATGAATCTGCTGGAAAGCCTGCCGGAGGATAGGCGCAACAGTGCGGCCGGCCATTTGGTCTGGAACCTAACGGCTCGGGGTGGGCTGGAGGAGCTGAAACCTTGGCTCGAGTATGCGCGTGCGCATGCGGAGGACCCGCAGCTTGCTGGCCTCGCTGGCAGCTTGCGCGGGGAAATTGAGAAGAAGTTCGTGTGGGCGGCCACCTCCTCGGGACGAGCAGATCTGGCGCTGCAACATCTGGAATTTCTCGCGACCGATGCGGCGGAGCTGCCGCCTCTGGCCCAGCGCGTGTTGTCTGGATTCGAAGGCGCGAAATCGCCGCAAGCGCTGGAGTTGATGGAAGGTCTGCTGGGAAATCCACGCTTCGCGGAGCTACCCGAAATGGCCGGATTGCAGCAGATGGCCTTGGAGCAGGCCATGAATGGGAATCCAGGTTCGTTAGACTCTTGGTTGAAAAGCCATCCCAACTCGCCGCTGCGTGAGTCCATCCTGAATTTCCAACAGCTGAACACGCAGTAGTGTGATTGGGACTTTTCGTTAGTGAATCAAACGATCTCTCCAGCGCATGAACGAAACGTCTTTTCACCTTCTCTGCCCACGCTGTTCCAACATGCGGCCCCTCATGAAAGCCTTGCTCCTTGCCTTATTGGCGCTTCTGCCATGCTTGCGGGCGGATGAAATTCAAATGGGTGAGATTGCAGGCGCGAAGTTCAAAATCGTCATGCCTGCGGCGAAACCTTGGCAAGGCAAGCTGGTGCTCCTCGCACACGGCTACCGCCCGGAGAACGCCGCCTTGGGCGCGGATCTGGACCCCACCGATGAATTCGCGGCTCCGTTGCTCAAGGACGGATGGGCGGTGGCGATCACCAGCTACCGCCGCAACGGCTGGATCATTGAGGACGCGATTGCGGACCTCGGAGCGCTTCGCGATCACATCGCCAAGGAACATGGCGAGGTGAAGCGCTGCGTGATGGTCGGCAATTCGATGGGTGGACTGATCGTGACCCGCATCGCCGAGGGCGCGCTGGATGGCGCGGATGGCGTGGTCGCCATCGGAGCCTATCTGGGCGACGGTCAATCGGATGCCAGCCACCCAGCACTGACATGGCAGCCGAAAGTGCCCATCCTCTACCTAACGAATCAGGACGAACTCGACCATCCCGTGGCCTACCGCGCCAAGGCCGGGAAGGAAAAGACCGCCCTGTGGACGGTCAAGCGGGACGGTCATTGCAACACCTCAGATGCCGAACGGCTGAACGCGCTGCGGGCGGTCGATGCCTGGATCGACGGCAAGGCTGCGGAACGGGAAAAGGATGGCACGCTGCCCCAGCGGCAACGCCCAAGCACGGCGAAAAAGGTGGACGATGTCGCGCTTGAAGGAAGCATACGTCAGGCTTCCGAAGCGTGGGGCAATCTTTCCACCGACCTCGTCGCCGCAGATTTCGAAACGCTTGGTCTGAAGCTCGGTGACACGGCGATCCTCTCAAACCTCGGTGAAGACCGGCTGGAAGCGGCGGTGGTCAGCAATCGCGGCGAGGTGAAAGAAGGCAAGGCCGCGCTCTATCTCACGCCCGACGGTTGGGCGCTGGTGGAAATCAACGGCGGCCACGCGGCCAAGGTGCTGGGAATGAAAACCGGCGATCGCATTCGGGTCTCAAAGGGCAGCCCAGGCAGGTAGCGCCAAAACCCAAGAATTTCGTTAAAGCCGATCCCAGCATCACACAAACTTGGCTCCCTTTTTGGATCGTCGGCCTGGATTGATTTTCGAAAGTTTCCTCCCTTTCCGAGTGGTGCCACAGGTCGCTAGCCAAGCTTCGAATGGCCGTCACCCGCCGGCGAAAACCGGCCTAAAGCCAGCTTCCGTTAGGATGCGTTTCATCTCTTCGCGTTTGTCGCCTTGGATTTCGATGCAGCCGTCTTTCACGGTGCCACCCACGCCGCAGGCTTTCTGCATCAGCTTCACGAGTTGTTGTTTCTCGGGCAGACCAATGCCCACAAAATTCCGAGCGATGGTGACTCCCTTGCCGCCGCGATGTGCCGTTTGGCGGACAATGTCCACTCGACCTCGGTTGGTGTTCTTCTGGCCGCGTTGGGAAGTTTTTGCGGGAACAAGCGGAACGGAATTCGGCGCGGGATCAGGCCCTGTCGGCAAATCGCTGAGCCCGGCGAGAGCCTCAAATGGATTCCTGCCCGGGCTGACTTCTTGGCTGGCGGCTTTGCTTCCTGGGTGGCGGCTCATCTCGGCCATCCAAGCACGGATGCTGTCGAGTTCACGCCTTTTCGATAAATGGGGGCGACAGCAGAGTGCGTGGAGATTTTTGCGAAAAGGGCCGACCGGCGACGTATCACGTGATCCGCTTCGCCTGGAGCGACTTCCACCCGAGCTTTCCTCATCATGAAAAAATCCATCTTCCTCCGTGCCGCCGTCGCGCTCAGTGGCCTTTCCCCGTGCCTCGCCGCTCCCACGCTCACGTGGACCACCCACCAACTGACCTCTGAATTCCAAGCGGAAGGAGCGGCCGCCGGCGACTTCAACAAGGACGGTGTGATGGACGTGGTCTACGGACCGTGGTGGTTCGAAGGGCCAGGCTTCACCAAAAAACACACGATCTATCCGGTCACTCCGCTCGATCCGCGAAAGTACTCGCGCAATTTCTTCGCCTACACCCCGGACCTCGATGCCGACGGCTGGGCGGACGTGTTGGTGCTCGGATTTCCCGGTGAGGAAAGTTATTGGTTTAAAAACCCGCAAGGCGCGACGGGCGATTGGAAGCGCCACGACATCCTCAAGGTCACCGATGGTGAATCCCCGGTGTGGACCGACCTAACGGGAGACGGCAAGCCCGAGATCGTTTGTGCCCAAGACGGCTATTTCGGCTACGCCTCGCCGGGCGCAGATCCAACCCAAGAATGGCCATTCACGCGCATTTCCGCAGCAGCGGCTTCCAGCGGTCGCTTCACCCATGGCCTCGGCGTCGGCGATGTGAACGGCGATGGGAGGTTGGATCTGTTGGAGAAAAATGGTTGGTGGGAACACCCGGCTGATGCGGCTGCGCAAGCGGTGTGGAATTTCCATCCCTTTGCATTCAGTGAGGCCGGGGGCGCACAGATGTTTGCTGATGATTTCGATGGCGACGGCGACAATGACATCTTCACCAGCCTCAACGCACATGCCTACGGCCTCGCTTGGTATGAGCAGGTCAAAAATGAGTCCGGTGCCATCCGTTTCCTGAAACACGAACTGATGCCCACCGATCCTAACGCGCCTTCCAAGGTGCCGCTCTTCAGCGCCATCCACGCCATCGATCTAGCCGATCTCAATGGCGATGGAGTGAAGGACATCGTGACCGGGCAACGCCATTGGGCCCACGCCCCGCAACCTGACGGCAGTGGCGGTGACGTCGGCATGAACAATCCGCCCGTGCTTTATGCGTTCGTGGTGAAACGCGGCGGCAAAAGCGGTGCTGCCGAGTTCATCCCCCAGCTCATCGACAGCCAATCCGGTGTCGGCACTCAAGTCATGGTGGTGGATCTGGATGACAAGGCCCCACCTGAAATTGTGGTGGGCAACAAGAAGGGCGCGTTTGTGAGTTCCGCGACGATCGCCCCCTGAGCATTGACGATTGTGCCTCCGCCGAAATGATCCAAGCTTTCAGGCATGAAACCGCAGCTTCTTCTCCTGCTCAGCCCCCTTCTAACACAGACGCTGGTTGGACAGATGGACATTCCGGGCAACCCCATGGTCGAGCCGAAAGGTTTTAAAACGCGCGCTGTGGGCGGCGGCACCAACACCGGAGCCACGGTGCAGGCGGTGGAAAAGCCGGTGCGGCATGTCGCGCACATCGTTCTGTTCGAGACGCGGATGTGGTCGAGCACGGAGGGCAAGCCACTGGAGGCGAAGTTGATTGCGTTTGAAGATTTGGTCGCGGAAGCCCCGCCGGGAGCAACGCCCGAGATGCCTGCGCCTCCAGCCCGCCCCACCGTCATTCGCAATCAAAGCATACGCCTGTTAGTCGGCAAGAAAGCCGTCCTTGTCGCGCTGGAACGGCTCAGCGAGGCGGACCTCGAGTTCGTCAGCGGCATTGAAGAGGCCTTGGCGAGAAAGGCCGAAAGTCCTCGTTAGATAGCCTCAGATTCCCGAAAACAAGGCGTCCACCAAGTCCAGACACTTCGCGCCGGGCATCACGCCGAGGTTCATTTGGTTCATCGTGTAGGCGAAGGAAATCCCGGTTTCAGGATCGCCAAACGCATGGCTGCCGCCTGCGCCAGGGTGACCGAAGGCGCTGCGCGACGGGCCGTAAATGCGGCGCAGCTTGTGGCCCGCTGCGTCCACCGGATCGCATTGCGCGCCACAGGTGAACACGGTGGGCCTCAGCAACACCTTATCCTCGGTCGCAGAAACGGGCGTCGCTAGGGCATGCAACACGGAGGCGGAAAAGGGGCCAGGAATCGAACCTAGCAGGACTTGATAGAATTTCGCCAATGCAGACGCGGTGCCGATGCCCCCCATGGCCGGCAGCCCGGCGGACCACGCGACCGGGTCGTTCATGTCCTGAATGGAGCGCAAACCGGCGGGCGAGGTGAACGCACGGCGCGTCAGAGTGCCCTCGCTCGTCATTTCCTGATAGAACGCATCTTCCTGTTCGGGTTTCCCCGCTTTGCCTGGATAAAGTCGGGCGACGCGGGGCCATGCTTGTTCCGGCAAGCCTATCCAAAAATCGAGTCCTAACGGATCAGCAATCGCCTTGCGCCAGTATTGTCCCAACGCCATGCCCGTTAATCGGCGAACCGGCTCGTCCACCAGCGCGCCGAAAGTGCGTGGGTGATAGCCGTGGCCATCGCCGGGACGCCAAGCCGGGGTCTGGGACTCGATCGCGGCGACCACGGACGCGTGATCGAACAAGTCCGCCTTGGCATCAAGCGCGGCGAGTCCGCATTGGTGGGAAAGCAGATGCGCAAAGTTGGCTTCCGGCACGGGAAACTCCGGCCAAACCTCGCGCACCGACGTGGCGTGAGAAAGCCCATTTTCGGCCAGTGCGAGCAACAAAGCGGCGGCAGACGGCACCTTGGTCGCAGAATAGACCGGCACCAGCGTGTGCACGGTCCAAGGTTGGGATTGCTCGCGCTCGCACCAACCATGGCCTTCCGAAAGCAGCTCGGTGCCTTCCCACCACACACTCACCGAAGCGCCGATTTCCCCCCGATCGCGGAAATTCAGCTCGAAGGCGTCTAGCAATTTACCCAGCTCCGAGGGACCCGCCGCCATGGGAAATCGCATCTTTCAGGGGTTGTGCCGGGCGGCTGTCTGGCTGAGATGAGGACAGCCCATCGCCGAGTTTTTCGCGCCGCGACCGGTGGGCCGACCATTCTTCGATGAGCCGGAATGCCACCGCCAGCATCGTTGGCCCCATGAAAACGCCGACCAAGCCGAAGGCGAGCGCGCCGCCGATGACGCCGCAAAAGATCAGCACGAAGGGCATTTTGCTGTTCTGGCTGATCAGGTAAGGCCGCAGGAAATTGTCCACGGCGCTGATGCCGAGTGCGCCCCAGAGCAGCATGAAAATCGCCATCCCTGGCTTGTCTTGCGCCCACAGCCACAAGGTCGCCGGCACCCAGATGAGCGGTGGCCCGAACGGGATCACCGCGAAGAAAAACGTCAACACCGAGAGCAGCACCGCGCCCGGCACACCCGCGATCCAAAATCCAAGTCCCGCCACCAACGCTTGGGCGATGGCGGTGCCGAGGATGCCGTAAATCACCCCGCGCACGGTGCCGCCAGCCACCTTGATCAGATGCTGCCCACGTTCGCCCGCCAAGTGTTCCACCGCATTGGCAAGGCGTTCGGAAAGCACCGGAGCATCGCGAAGCAGGAAGAATGCGAGAAACGCGCTGAGCACGACTTGCGTGACCCCGGCCCAAACGGCCAGCCCCACCGCGATCAACCCGCTTTTCGCCCAAACGAGAAATTTCCCGATCAGCGTGACGATGTGCTCCGCGTCATTCTTCTTTTCTTCCAGCGCATCTTCGGACGCCTCCACGCCGCGTGGTGGTGGCGCGTCTTGGACCGTCAATTCGTCGCCGTCCTCGACGACGATGCGCGGTCGCGGCGCGGTTTTCACCTCTTTTTCGAGCTGCTCCATCCAACGATCTCGGTCCGCAGAAATCGTTGCCCAGTAATCCGCCATTTGGGCACCGATGAGCGGCGTGTCGGCGATCCATTCCGGCGCTTTTTCTGGCGCGGCGAGGAACCACTTGCGCGTCGCCTCCGCCAGATCCTTGCCATCTTGCGCGATGCTAAACGCAACCAGCAGGATGGGACCGGCCAGCATCACCGTGAGCGTCAGTGTGACAAAACAGGCCGCCAGCGTTCGCGATCCGCGAAACCATTGCGTGAAGCGCCGCTGCAAGGGATGCAGCGAGTAGGCCAAGACGATGGCCCACATGAAAGCCGCCATGAACGGCTTCAAAACGAAAAAACAACCGACCAATAACAGCAACAACGCCAAGCCACCCAACAGCGGCTCGATCTTAAAACGTTTGTTGGCTTCCCGGGGTTCCATGAGGCGTGGCGGAGGCTAATCAGAATCGGGGATGATCGCCAGCGGGTTTCACGACGATTTTCTGGGCATCATTCCTCCACTGGCACGACGTCGACGGACACCGAGAGTTTTTGGCCGCCAGCGCCGAGGGTGACGCCGCGCAAGGGGCTGACATCGGAGAAATCGCGGCCCCAAGCGACGGTGACGTGGCGATCGCCGGGGATGAGGTTGTTGGTGGGATCGCTGTCCACCCATCCGGCTCCCTCGCCGCAAAAAACGGAGATCCAAGCGTGGGACGCGTCGGCACCGGCGAGTTTCACCTTTCCTGGCGGCGGCAAGGTTTCCAAATAGCCGCTGACGTAGCGAGCGGGCAGGCCGATGGAGCGCAGGCAGGCGAGCATCAGGTGGGCGAAATCCTGACAAACCCCGGCGCGGTTGCGTAGCACTTCGGACACCGGGGTGGAGACGTCGGTCGCGCGTGGGTCGAACTTGAACTCGCGAAAAACCCGCTGCGTCAGGGCGATCAACCCTTGGAGCACCGGACGGCCGGGGGTGAATTCCTGCAACGCGTAAGCTTGGTAGTCGGCACCCGTCGGGACCATGGGCGAGGAAAAGCGGAATGCGCCGGCTTCGGACGAGCCATTGAGACGTTCGGCCTGGCAGGCATCGCGCACGCTTTCCCAAGCAGGCGTGCGCGAGGGATCTGGCGGCGGCGTGGCGAAAACTTCGACGAAACTGCGCGCGATGACTTCCAGTTCCTCGTGCCTGCCCTCGATCTCGAAGTAGGTCGTCACGTTGCCGTAGGAATCCAGATGCACGCTGCGGCCCACCGGGATGGGATTGATTTCCAAGGCATGCCACGGGCAGCGCTGGCCGGGCAGGCTGCGCGGTGCGAGGCGCGCGAGGTTGTGGGAAACCGTGACGGCCCCCTCGTACTGGTAGCGAGTGCGGTGGGTGAGCTGGTATTTCATCAGTAAACCCTCCTCACGGAATGGCTGAAGTAGTGCTGAGTGACCATGTCCGCGAACAATTCCAGCGAGGATGAGATTTCGCCGAACTCGTCCTCCGACGGTAGCGATGGATTCGCAAAACGACTGGCGAGACCTTCGAGATGCAGGCGAATTTTTGGCAGCAGCCCGAAGCCGGGATCGCCGGGAAAGGACGACATTTCGTGGGTGAGGATGCCGATCTGATAGCCGACGGAACGCGGGTTGGAGACGTCGAAAAAGATCAGTCGCACCACCGGCTCAAGTTCCGGACGGGAAAAATGGCGGCGACGGTAGGTCATCACGCTGTCGCAAATTTCCAACAGCGGCTGGAGCAACGATGCATCGCCGCTCCCCTGCCCGGCCGCGGCCCCCAGCAGAGAAAGCGCGCCGAGTCCGCGTTCGATGCGCCGACCGACTTCGAGGAAGCGCCACCCTTGGCCGCGAGTCATATTTTCCGCCTGCATCCCGGCGATGGCGGAAAGATGCAGGATGAGATTGTCGAGCGTCCGCAACAAATCTGTCGTCCCCGCCGATTCTGGAGTCGAGTGGACGACTTGCTCCAGTCGGTTGAAGAAACGCCACGTGTCGTCGGATAGGCGATCGCGCGCGGCAGCTGCGTTGAGCAACAAGGAACGCGTCAGCCCGGGAATGCCTCCCCTCGCCTGCTCGTCGTGGATGAGGCTGGAAAGCGTGCGGAGGACCAGCGAGGGATGGATGATCACCTCTTCCGGCAGCAGCCCGGAACTGCGGATGAGCGTGAGACAGGCGGCGAGTTGCTGCTGCTGAAGTCGCCCGGCCTCGCCTGCGAGATTGCGCAGGGTGACTCGCAGCAGACGCGTCGCCAGTTCGGTGCGTTCGAGGTAACGGCCGACCCAGAACAACTGCTCGGCGATGCGGCTGGGCACTTCCAGCGCGGCCGGATGACGCCCAGATTCCCGCCTGAGCGTTTTCAAACTGGACGATCGCCCCGTCCCCACAGCCCCTTCGGCGATCCAAACATCCTTGGTGAAACCGGCGTGGCCGGGCCACATCTGCGGTGCCTGCGCGGTCCGTCCCACTTTCGCGAGACCACCGGGCAAGGTGACGGGACCGTCCGCCGCATTGACCGTGAACGCACGCCAAAGGACGGGCCGTTGGCGGATGCCGCGCGCTTCCAACGAGGGAGCCACGCTGGGCGTGACGTCGAGCTGGGCGACGAAATCGTAAGGCCGCTCCTCGATGGTCGCGATCCATTGCTTGCGCGCCGCCGGCGACAGGCTGGAGCCGCGAATCGGCAACAAAGGATCGCGGCCAAATGCGGAAAGCAGCACGTAGCGATGGAGGTTTTCCGTCACGCGGCGGCGCACTTCCGTCGGGTGAAGCCACCACGTTTCCACGAAGGACAGCTTGATTTCCTCGCCGAACCATTTGCGGCAAATGCCGGGCAGGAAGGGCATCAGCGCGGGCGTGTTGGCGAAGCCTGCGCCCGGCGCATTGGCGAGGGCCACATTGCCAGACCGCCATGCTTCGACCATGCCGGCCACACCTCCGCCGCCCAGTCCCCAATGTTCAAGCGGGTCGAGACCGTTGTCATTGATGCGGCTGGCAACCACGTCGATGCGCTGCAACCCGGCCAAGGTTTTGAGGAAAAGCCGTCGTTCGCGGACCGTGAGATCGGCCGGTTCCACCAGCGGAAATCCGAGCAGCCGCGCCTTGTAGGCATGCTCGAAATACGAGGGATGGCGGAAACCCGGCGTCAGCAAAACCACGCACGGCGGCTCGTGGCGCGCAGGCACCAGCGATTCCAAGGTGGCGCGCTCCAAGTCAAAAAAATCGCCGAGTCGGGCGATGCGCAGGCTTTCAAACTGGTCGGACAGCAGGCTGGACGTGACGTTGCGGTTTTCCAGCACTTGGCCGAGGCCGCCCGGCGCGGAAGTGTGATCGCGCAAGACCGTCCACTGGCCATCCGGCCGACGGACGAGATCGCAGCCGGTGGTGACGAGAAAGCGCCCGCCTGAAGGTTGCACGCTGCGAGCGTATTGCAGAAATGCGGGGCTGGAATGAACGAGGTCGGGCGGCAGCAGTCCTTGTTTCAGCAATTCCTGCGGGCCATAGATGTCCGCCAAAACGGCATCGATGAGGCGGGTTCGCTGGACCAATCCGGCGGAAACTTGTGCCCAGTCGGTGGGCGAAACCATCAAAGGAATGGGGTCCAGCTCGTACGGTTGAGCCGATCCTGCAACGTCGCTGTAGACATTGAAGGTCGTCCCGAGGTCTTCGATCATGCGGCTGCCTGTGGCGAGCAGCGCGTTCCTTTCCTCCGCACTCCAACGGTGGATTTTCTGGCTCATCCCCTGCCAATGCGGACGAAAGCCGCCCTTGGGATCGGTCATTTCATCCCACGCAATCACCGTCCCTCCGCCACCGGATTGGGACGAGGATTGCTGGGTGAATCCTGAGCTTTCAGCCATAAATTCGAGTTTCGTCGCGGACGACGCAACAGGCTCTATGGGATCATGCGCAAGTCCAGCGTGAACGGGAAATCAGGGCTTTCGGGCGAATCGCGGACGGTCATTTTTCCGCCGGTGTGGCCATGCGGGAAGAAGCGAGCGAGCCGCCGTGCTTCTGCTTCGTACGAGTTCACCGGGAAACTGTCGTGACTGCGGCCGCCAGGATGGGACGCGTGGTAGGTGCAGCCGCCCATCGAGCGGTCGTTCCACGTGTCCACCAGGTCGAACACCAACGGCGTGTGGACCGGGATGGTCGGATGCAAGCAGTTCGGCGGTTGCCAGGCGCGGTAACGCACGCCGGCAACGAATTCGCCGTGAGTTCCCGTCGGGCGCAGCGGGATGCGGTTGCCATTGCAGGCGAGCACATGGCGCTCACCGGTGAGGCCGCGGACGAGCACTTGCATGCGCTCCACCGAACTGTCCACGTAGCGCACCGCGGCACCGGCTCCACCTTCTTCGCCGAGGACGTGCCATGGCTCGATGGCGTGCCGCATTTCCACTTCCACCCCGCGCTGGACGAACTCGCCGATGCGCGGGAAACGGAATTCAAGATGCGGTGCGAACCAGTCTTCCTCGATCCAATAGCCTTGCTCGCGCAGGTCGGCCAAGACGTCGCAAAAATCGTTCCACACGAAGTGCGGCAGCATCCAGCGGTCGTGAATCTCGCTGTCCCAACGGACGAGTGGCTTGGTGTAGGGTTCGCGCCAGAAGCGCGAAACCAAAGCCCTCAGCACGAGGTGCTGCGCCAAGCTCATTTGGTAATGCGGCGGCATTTCGAAATTCCGCATCTCCAACAACCCGAGGCGGCCAGTCGAGCTGTCCGGGCTGTAGAGCTTGTCGATGCAGAACTCGGCGCGGTGCGTGTTGCCGGTCGGGTCGATGAGCAAATTCCGGAACGCGCGGTCCACCTGCCATGGCAGCGGTGGCTCGTCGCCTTCCAATGTTTTGAACGCGACTTCGAGCTCGTGAATCGAGTCATTGCGCGCCTCGTCAACGCGCGGTGCTTGCGAAGTAGGGCCGACGAAAAGGCCGGAAAACAGGTAGCTCAGCGACGGGTGATGGTTCCAGAACGTGACCATGCTGCGTAGCAAATCGGGCCGCCGCAGCAGCGGACTGTCCGACGGCGTTTCTCCGCCGATGATGATGTGGTTGCCTCCGCCAGTGCCGCAGTGGCGGCCGTCCACCATGAATTTTTCGGTCGCGAGTCGGCAAAGGTGAGCTTCCTCGTAAAGCGTGGTCGTGTTTTGAACCAGATCGTCCCACGACGCGGCGGGATGCAGGTTCACTTCGATCACGCCGGGGTCAGGCGTGACTTTCACCACGCTGAGGCGCGAATCGAACTCCGGTGGCGTGCCTTCCAGCACGACGGGCATGTTCAACTTCGCAGCGGTGGCCTCGATGGTCGCGACGAGGTCGAGGAAATCCTCGGTTTCCTTCACCGGCGGCAGGAAAATGTGCAGGCGTCCGTCGCGTGGCTCGATGCACATCGCGCTGCGAGTGATCCATGCAGCGGATTGCTGGTCTTTCGGCGCGCGTTCCCACGGTCGGTCGGCAGATGATTTCTCGCCTTCACGGTCGAGCTGGGAAGTCAGCCGCGCGGTGGTCCTTTCCTTGTCGCGCCGTTGATGAGCGATGATGCTGGCGGAAGTGGCTGGAAAATCGGAGACCTTGCGCGTGGGATCCTGCGGGATGTGCCACGGGTATTCGGATTCCTTCACCCACGGCAGCGAATCGAGCGGCAGGCGGTAGCCCATCGGCGAGTCGCCGGGCAGCAAGTAAAGCGTCTCGTCGCGCAGGAACCACGGACCGCTGGTCCAGCGCGGACCTTGTGCGGTGACACGCCGTTCCAGCGGCAAGGCGTAGCCGACGACCTCGTCGATGCCTTGTTGGAAAAGCCGCGTCAGGCGATCGCGTTCGAGCTTGTCCTTGAGGTTGGATTTCAACGGATCAACGTTGGTTGGCAGGCGTTTTTCCCGCCACATGTAGTAAAGCGCGTCCTCGTGGGCCGGCATCAGCCACTTGGCATCCGCGCCCAGCGCTTCAGTCAGTGCGACGCCAAATTGCTTCGCCTCATCCGCGCCAAACCCGTAGTCGCGTGCTTCGTCGGCGATGAGCGCATCGTCTTCCCAAATCGGTTGGCCGTCCTTGCGCCAGTAGCAGCCGAGCGACCAGCGGGGCAGCATTTCGCCGGGATACCATTTCCCTTGGCCGTAAAAAAGCAGGCCACCGGGGGCGAATTTCGCGCGCAGCCGCTTGATGAGCTTGCCGGAAAGCAGGCGTTTGGTCGGCCCATTGGCGGCGGTGTTCCACTCGTCGCCGTCGAAATCGTCCATCGAAATGAACGTCGGCTCGCCGCCCATGGTCAGGCGCACGTCCATCGCGTCGAGATCCTCGTCGATCTTGCGGCCGGTGCGGAGGATTTCCTGCCACTGCTCCTCGCGGTAAGGCAGGGTTGTGCGCGGCGATTCGTAGATGCGCGTGACGGTCATTTCATGCTCCATCGTCGACTCGCACTTTTCCACGCCACCGGTCACCGGCGCGGCGCTGGAAGGGTCCGGCGAGCAAGCCAACGGCAAGTGCCCTTCCCCTGCAAGCAGCCCGGACGTTGGATCAAAGCCAATCCATCCGGCACCCGGCAAATAGACTTCGGTCCAAGCGTGGAGGTCGGTGAAATCCACTTCCGAGCCGACCGGACCGTCGAGCGATTTCACGTCTGGCTTGAGCTGGATAAGGTAGCCCGAAACGAAGCGGCTCGCCAATCCGACATGCCGCAGCAAGGTCGCCAGCAGCCATGCAGAATCGCGGCACGAACCGGATCCAAGCTCCAGCGTTTCCTCTGGCGTCTGCACGCCAGGCTCCATGCGGATCTTGTAGTCCACCGCGTGTTGAATGGCGGAATTCATTTCCACCAGCACGTCGATGGTGCGGCCCTTCGCGGCCTTGAAGCGATCCACCAGCACCTGAAGTTTCGGCCCGGCCTCGCCGACCAAACGGAACGGCGCGAGTTCGTTCGCTTGGTCGCCCTCGTAGGTGAACGGATATTCTTCCGCCGACGGTTCCAGGAAAAAGTCGAACGGGTTCTGCACCGACATTTCGACCACCAGATCCACCTCGATGTCCAAGCGATCGGTCGGTTCGGGCAGCATCAAGCGCGCCAGATAGTTCGCCTGTGGGTCCTGTTGCCAATTCACGAAATGCTCCATCGGCCCGACTTTCAGGCTGTAGGCCAAGACATTGGACCGGCAATGAGGAGCGGGTCGCAGCCGAACCACGTGAGGTCCGTGTCCGACCGGACGGTCGTATTGATAACTCGTGCGGTGATGCAGGGCGACGTGAATGGACATAGGCTGGGCTGGAAATAGCAAGTTGGGTGCCGACTTGCCACCAAACTCGTCAGCCAATTCTGTCACCCCGGCTTCGTTCGGACCGATACGGGATTTTTCGATAGATCTCCGGCCCAGCGTCGCGGACGCTCGCGTCGTGGACCGCATCTTTGAAATCACCCACGCGAACGTCTGGCGCGGCGAAACGCTGGCCCTTCGCGATTTTTCCCTGACTCTCACGCACGGCGAGAGCGTGGCCATCCTCGGCCCCAACGGCGCGGGGAAAAGCAGTTTTCTCAAGCTGCTGACTGGCGAAGTCAGAGCAGCGGCTGAACCCCGCACATCCTGCCGCCTGTTTGGCGAAGAACTGTGGTCGCTGCTGGAAATCCGCCATCGCATCGGCGTGGTGATGCCGGAAGAAGTCAGCCGTTTCCACCCGGAGGAAATTGCGCTGGATGCGGTGCTTTCCTCGTTGCGCGGTGCCTACGGGCGGACGCGGGACATGAAATTTTCCCGCGCCGAAAAGGACAAGGCAAGCGCCGCCTTGGCAACCATGGCGGTCGGCCACCTCGCCAGCCGCAGCTTCGGCACCTTGTCGTCCGGCGAGCGACGGCGCATTCTCATCGCCCGCGCGCTGGTCCACCAACCGGAAGTGCTGGTGCTCGACGAACCATCCACGGCTCTCGATTTCGCCGCCGCGCTCCAACTCGGCAGCACCTTGCGCGGGTTGTTGCAAGCTGGCCGCGACCTCGTTCTCGTCACCCACCACCCCGGTGAAATCCCGCCCGAAATTCATCGCGTCATCCTGCTAAAAGACGGGCAGGTCTTCGCGGATGGTGACAAAAAGGCCATCCTCACCAGCGACCGCCTCAGCACGCTCTACCAAACCCAGTTGCAAGTCCGCTGGTCCGGCGGCTGGTGCGACGTCCGACCGGCCTAACGCATGCCACTTCGTCGATCCGTGGACTGCGCGCAGCCTGTTGCCGCTTTGGTGCCGCAGCCCGCTGCGGGCGAAAATGGGTGCACTCTACCAAGAAAAGCCACACCCACTCCCGGCCAGCAGGCTGGCTGCTGAAAGCGGCAGCAGGTTGCACGCAGTCCAGGGTTTCTGACACAAAAAAGGCAGCGGCCCGGATGACCCGAACCGCTGCCTGATAGATGAATCGCGAGGATCAGCTGTTGCGGCGGCGGCGCAGCAGCATGGCCGCACCGACGAGACCGAGCAACGCTGCGGAGGACGGTTCTGGCACGGCGGTGATCGTCACAAACTTCGACTGGCTGCCACCGTTGAGACCAGCGGAGGTGTCGTCGTAGTTGATTCTCCACAGTCCGCCACCGGCCGTGAACGTGTCTTCATCGGTTAGGCTGGCGAACTCACCCGTGAGAATGCCCGAGTAGGAGAACAAGGTGAACTTGTCCGCCAATTCATAGCTGCCGAGTTGGATCAGGTTCAAGGCGGACGAGTTGAGGTTCAGATCGCCCGAAACGTTGCCCAAGTCTGCCAGGTTAAGTGTGCTGTCCACTTCGTAGTTGAAGGTGGAAGCCGCACCGAGCGTGACCGAAGCGCCGAAATCGATGGTGCCCGGCGAGTTGCCGATGGCCAGCGAGTTCGAGATGGTCAACGCACCGATGACGTTACCGGATCCGGTCAGGTTGTTCACGGTGTAGCCGGTCAGTTTGGCCGAGACATCCAGCGTTCCGGCAGTGCCGAGTGAGACGCCACTGGTCGAGTCGATGGAACCTGTCGCGGTGAGCGCCAAGGTGCCGCCGCTGATGGTGGTCGCACCGGTGTACCCGTTCGCCTTGTTCAGGCTAAGAGTGCCGCTGCCGCTCTTGGTGAGACCACCGTCGGTTGCCGCCACGCCACCGTGGTTGAGCGCGGTGTCCACCGTCACGGCAAAGCCATTGCTGTCGATTTTTGCTCCACCTTCTTTAACCAACGTGGTGACGCCGGTGACGAAGGTCGGGCTAGCACCGGCCGCCTTGAGCGTGCCGCCGTTGAAGTTGAAGGTGCCGGAGCCAGCCCCCTTGCGCACCGTCGGAGCGGTGAGCGTGCCGCCGTTCAGGTTGTAGCTGGAGGTGGATGCCGCATCGCGGGCGATGGTCACCGCCGCAACCGCAGAAACACTGCCGCCGTTTTGGTTCATCACCGAAGCGCCCGCTGCACCAATGTTGATGTGGGTGGCGTTCGTGGTCGTTAGAACGATGGACGCGTTGTCATTCACGTTGACCGTGGAAACTCCGCCAGCGCCGTTGACCGATTCACCGAGGGTGAAGAAACCGGCGTCGGTGTATTGCGACGTGCCGTTGAAGTTCACGGTGGGCGACGAGGTGTAACCTGCCACGCCGTTGTCATAGCCGATCGCGAAGTTGCCGCTGCTGACCACCGCGTTGTTGTTGAGAGTCAAGCTCGTCACGGCATTGTTGGTGCCGTTGCCGCGGCCCACGCCGATGTAGCTGGTCACCGTGGTGTTGCCACCGTTGATTTCCATGGCCGCGCCCGGCGAGCTTGCCGAGTTGATCGAGCCGACGATGAGTTCCGCGTTGATCGCATTGGTCTGAGCCAGCGGCGAACCAGCGGTGCCGCCGATGCGGACCGTGCCTTCATTAACAATGAAACCGAGGCCGTTGCCGTTGTTACCAGCGGCTAGCGTGTTGGTTCCGCTGGTGTTGGTGAGGCTGAGGATTCCGGCACCGGTCTTGGTGAACGAGCCGTTGCCATTGCCGAGAACTTGGCCGGTGAAGGTCAGGTCGTTGGCATTGTTGATGCCGCCGCCTCCGACTCCGACGGTGTAGCCGCGGTTCGTCGTGGTGCTCGTTCCGGTGTAGCGCAGCGTGCCGCCATTGTTCATGGCGAGGTTGGCCGAATCCGCGCTGGAAGCACCAATGCTGCTTGCGGTGCCGCCATCGGCGATGCTTGCAACACTGAGTGTGCCCCCCTTGATCTCGGTGCCGCCGGTGTAGTTGTTCGTGGCGGTTAGAACCAAGGTATTGCCACCGAGTTTCTTGAAGCCAACCACCGAGGACCCCGCGTTATCGATCGCGTCGGCGTAGGTGAAAGTGTTGTCCAAATTGCCATTGGCGAGCGTGGCATCGGTCGTGTCGATGCCGAGCGTGTAGGCTCCGGCAAAGGCAAACTTGCCGCTGGTGTTGTTGCGGATCGCGGTGATGTCTGCGGCGGTGAACGAGGATGGGCCACCGACACCGAGACCGATGCCAGCACCATCGGCGATGGTCGTCAGCGCACTGCTCCCCCCGACGGTGGTGTAGCCAGGAAGTGCGCCGGTGCTGCGGAAATTCACCATGCCGCCTGAGATGGTGGTGGCACCGGTGTAGGTGTTCGCACCGGAAAGCGTAAGCACACCCGCTCCCGTCTTGGTCAAGCCACCACCCGTCGAAACTGCATCGGTGAGGAGGTTTTGGCTGATGCCGATGGCATTGCCGTTGACGCCGTCGATCTCAATGTTCGCGCCCGCCGCCTTGACGAAGGCATTGGTCAGGCCGCCCATGAAATTCGCGTTGTTGGTGCGTGCACGCAGCAGGCCGCCGTTGAAACGGAAGGTTCCTGTACCCGCGCCTTTGCCGATGCCATTCACCGCAAGGGTTCCGCCATCGAGGTTGATGGTTCCGTTGGATGTCGCGAGGCGACCAAGGGTCACTCCGTTGGCGGTGAGGACTTGAGTTCCGCCGCCATTGGCCAAAGTTCCGGTGAGACCGTCTGCTGCTCCCTGCAAGGTAAGAACTCCCGTGCCGTTGTTGTCTTGGCCAACCGTGAGTTGTTGGAGGTTTGCAGCGCCGCCTGACATCCGCCAAGTGCCGGCGTTGCCTTCACCGACCCAAGTTTCTCCGGACTGAACGTTAAAATTACCACCGGCTTGGTTGAAGGTTCCGGAGCCTGAGCCGCCCGCACCGATGATGGTCGCTTGCCCCGAATTGTCGGTGGTCTTGTTGTAGGTACCACCGGTCATGTTGAGTGTCCCGGTTCCATTCGTGCGACCGATCGCCAACCAGCCCTTCTGGTTGATGATACCAGCGGAGATGTTCATGGTGCCATTGCCGCCCGCTCCAACACCGATCCAAAGCTCGTTGTTGTTGTTGATGGTTCCTGTACCGGAAAGCGTTAAGACACCGGTTCCGCCGTTACCCGCGCCACTGTTTCCGCCGACCGCGAGTTTATCGCCGTTGTTGTTCCAAGTGCCTGCGGAGACATTGACATTGCCTTTGCCGCCGGTCACTTCACCGATGTTTTGCTGACCCACGGTGGTCAGTGTGCCTCCGGTGACATTGACGGTGCCTTCTCCAGTCGCGTTGGTGCCCAGGCGGAACCAACCGCCACCCATGGCAAGTGTTCCTGCGGAGATATCCCATGTGCCGGTGCCACCAGCAGAAGTTCCGGCCAAGATATCATTGACCGTGTGATTGGTGTTCACCTGGATGGTGCCGCCGTTATTCACCACAACGTTGATGAGTCCGGGGACAACATCATTGTCCCAGTTGGTGGCGACATCGAAGTTTCCGGTCGTGCCATCCCAAACTCCCGCAGCTTGCGAGACGGTGTGGGAAAGAACCAGAGCGGCGAGCGAAGCTCCTAGAAGGTAGGGGTTGCGGGTGGGTTTCATAGATTTGCAGACGGGTGCGGGTATTTGGGGGTGAACGCGTTTGTCAAAGAACGCGCCCATGGGTTTTCGGGTTTGACTCTGCCCAGAAGCCGAGTTGTGACACTTCTGTCAAAATCTATCCAGCAATCAACCCGAACGGGGGGTGCTGCGTGAACGACTGATTCTAGGAACGTTAAGCTATCCACTCAGCATGCACATTTGTGCATTGAAGCGGTCCTGCATGGGCACAAAAAAATCCCTCCCCGGCAGAACGATGCGACCGCCGAGGAGGGAATGATTGTTTCGATCAGGCTTTGGCTCGGGTCAATTTTGGATCGCCTTCATGCGGACGAAACGCTTGCCGACGGGTGCCAAGCTGTCTGGGACGATGACTTCGACCTTGTCGATACCAGGTCCATAGAAGTTGGCGTAAGCCGGATTTTGCACAGGTCCGACCACGGTCACGCCATCCGGCACGCTCGGAGCGGTGGCCCAACCGACAAGGGTGTTGCCATACTCGTAGTTGACCGTCAGGCCCGCTTGAGTGCCAGAAACTTGGCTGCGCCGGAAGGCGAAGATGTGGTTGCCTCCGCTGGCGGTGACGGTCGGCCCTTGCGGGGTGGATCCGGCATTCGCGTTTGCTGGGTTTGGCTGACCACCCAAGATGAACTCACCCAGGTTGTTGTAGCCATCCTTGTCGGGATCCGCACCCACAGCCGCATCCGCTCCCGCCAACCCATTGTCACCGGCCCAAGTCTGGAACGGCGTGGAAATCACCGCATTGGTCACGTTGAGGAAGCCCTCACCGGTGATTCTCGCCGTCTTGTTCGGCGCGGTGGAACCCAAAGGCCCCCAAACCCCGGTGGCTTGAGCAACGCCGTTGATGAAGAACTTGTTCACCGTGTCGGTGCCTGGAACAAGGAGTTCCAAAGTGGCCGTGCTGCCAATCCGCACTGCCGCGGCGTCGCTGAAGGTGGATGCTTCGAACACCTGCAAGGTGCCCGCATCGACGCGGGTGTCTCCGGTGTAAGTCGAGGCATACAGGAAGGTCAGCGTGCCAACTCCAAGCTTGGTCAATCCGCCGTCATTCAGCGAATCACCGGCCAGTGCGGAGTGCACCAGCGGCACCGCGACCGTCACATCGAAACCATTGGAATCGATGATGGCCGCACCATTGCGAACTTGGGCATTCACCAATTGAATGAAGTCAAACGCGCTGCCCGTGGGCTTCAGAGTGCCACCATTGAAGTAGAGCGTGCCGGTTCCCGAACCACCACCCTTGGTGATCTTGGGCACGGTCAAGGTTCCACCGTTGAGGTTGTAAGCATTATTGCCGGTGCCGTTTTGGACGATGCGGAGTTCACCCGTGCCGCCAATCGTGGTGCCGCCGTCGCTGTAGAACGTCACGGTTCCACCGTCTTGATTGAGGGTGTTGGCCGCGTTGTTGCCCTGAGAGCCGATGGCGATGTTCGCATCATTCAGCAAGCGAACTGTGGCAGTGCCGCTGATGTTGACGGTGGCTTTCACGGAATCGAAAACTCCGACTTCAAGCGATTGCTCACTGTTAGGATCGCCGGTCGCAACCGTCTTCACATTCAGTTCGCCACCGCTGATATTCGCGACTGCGGTGCCTGCTCCATTGCGTCCAAAAGTCATCCATTGTTTGGAATTCACCACACCGCTGTTCTGAGTCCAGACAGCGGTGTCAACGCTGGCAGCGGCAGCCGGATAGGCAAGAACCACCGTGTTGCCGTTGATGACAGCACCGTTTTGGATAGTGACAGAGGCTGGTTCGCTGGATGCCGAGGTGCCGAATTGAACATCAGCACCGCTGTTGATCTGACCTCCGTCCAGGATCACGTTTCCACGGATCAAAGAGGTGAGACCGGTGTAGGTGTTGTTGCCCTTGAGGATGATCGTGCCCGTGGATGCCAAACCGCTAAGGTCGAGTTGGGTGGAGGTTCCATCTTTGATCACTCCGTTGACGGTGAGCGTGCCACCTGCTTGGGCACCGATACGAGCACCGGCGTTGCCGATGCTGCCCAAGGTGATGTCGGAAGTCCAAACGGAGGTTCCGCCCGCAGCCGCCTGCAAAGCACCGCCGCCGTTGCCGCCAGCACCATTGATGACAAGCGATTCCGCGCCAAATGTGAGTCCACTGCCGAGCACCAATCGTCCGGTGTCCCGCACTTCGGTGCCTGCGGCACTGGTCCCGAGGGCGTTGGCGTTATTCGCAACCAAACCGCCGCCCACGATGGTGGTGAGGCCGGTGTAAGTGTTCGCCGCGTTGAAGATCACGTCTGCACCACCGCTTTTGGTGAAGGCGAATGGCGCGGTCTGCACAATGGGGTTGGCAAATGCCAACGATCCAGCATTCGACTGCACCTCAAGATCTCCGCTGGTGGTGATGGTCCCCGTCAGTGTGTTAACACCGCTGTTGTTCTGGATGGCGATCAGGCCGTAGTTGCCGACCACATTGCGGTTGATCGTAAGATTTTCAGCAACGCTGATGCCGGGATCGATGTTTTGACCCGATCCGCCGAAGGCCAAGGTGCCGCGGCTGCCAATGATGGTGTTGCCAGCAGTGGTCCCGAGGGACATGGCGTTGGTGATTTCCAAACGTCCGACAGCAATATTGGTGACACCGGCATAGGTGTTAGCCCCAGAAAGCAGCAGGCTCCCCCATTCCTGAAGGCTCGTGCCGCCCAAGGTATTGTCGAGGGTGATAGCGCCATTGCTAACAACTCCACCCAACGTGAGTTCTGGAAACGCGTCGCCACCCGTGTCAGCGAGAGCGATGGTGCGAGTTTGGCCACCAAGATTGAGATTGCCATTCATCGCAGGCGTTCCGGTGTTCACCGACTTGATGATGTTGCCACCGGTGGCTCCGGTTAGACTGATGTTCACCGTGGCCGCAATCGACGGCGGAGTGAAGGTGCCTGTGCCATTGAAGGTGATGGCATTGCCAGTGCTGGTGAGCGTCAGGGTGCTGCCACCGGTGCTGATCAACTGGCCGCTGCCCACGGTCAGGCTGGTCTCGCTAACGGAAACCCCGTTGAGATCGAGAATGCCGCCGTCCACGGCAAGGGTTCTGTTAGCAGGAATACCGCCCGTGAAAACCAAGGTGCCACCGCTGATGGCGATGGGGCCGGTGAAGGAAGGAGTGCCCGTTGCGGTCAACACGCCACTGCCCGATTTGTAGAGACCCACCGTTGCCCCCGCACTGGTCGCGGTGTGGAGGTTGCTCACATCGTAGGACAGATCGGCATTGGTGGTGTCGAATGCGACCGACGAGCCGTTCTGATAGTTGCCCGAACTGATCAGGGTGCTGAAATCTCCCAAGCTCAAACCAGGAGCACCGATGCGAGCACCGAGCGCGCCACCCGCTTGGACAGTGTTGGCGTTGAGCACATTCCAATTGGGAAGCGATGCCGTCGTTGCTGCGACGAGAGCCCCTCCAGTGACAAGGCCAGGGCCGTTGTAGGTGTTTGCTTGGGTCAGCGTGAGTGTACCTGCACCGCCCTTGGTGAGGCCACCGTCTGTCCCCACTCCCGCATGGGCGAGAACCGTTCCAATGGTTCCATTGAAACCACCAGAGTCGATCTTAGCACCTCCAACATTTACATTGGTGGTCACGTCGGAAACGGAAGGTGCTAGAGGGGCGTCATTGGCGCGAAGGCGAAGAGTACCGCCGTTAAAATTGACCACACGGGATGCCAATGTTCCTCCACCAACAAGGCGATTCACAGCCAGTGTGCCGCCGTCCAGATTGATCAGAGAGGTTCCGGTTCCGCCGTTCGGTCCACCCATGGTGACCACACCTGCACTAATCACACCCGTGCCGCCACCATTGGGGAGCGCTCCCGTTAGACCCGTATTGCCTTGCAGGTTAATGGTACCACTCGCCCCGTTGTTCACCCCGAGCTGAACTCCTTGAATGTTTGCGTTTCCACCAGAAATGTTCCAGACCCCCGAGTTGACTTCTCCAAGCCAAGTAGGCCCGGAGCCAATGTTGAAATTCCCACCCGTTTGGTTGAACGTGCCTGGGCCGGTGGCTCCAATGATCGAGGCATTGGTCGGATTGGCATTCTTCGTGTACGTGCCGCCTGTCATGTTGAATGTGCCAGTGCCACCAGTCCTGCCGACCGCCAACCACCCGGTCACATTGACCTGTCCGGCATTGAAGTTCAGAGTTCCGACACTCCCTCCTCCATCACCAACCCAGATTTCGTTGTTGATATTGACCAATCCGTTGTCCGAAACGGTCATCCTGCCTTTGCCGCCCGCGAAGCCGATAGCAAGAACTCCTGCGTTGGTGATTGTTCCACCTGTGCTGGTTAGCGTGCCATCACCTGTAGGCCCAGCCCCGACCATGAGAGCAGCGTTGTTATTGAGAGCACCTGCCGAGATGGCCAAGGTTCCTGTTCCCCCGTTTACAGCCCTAGAATTTCCGCCAACTGCGAGGCGAACGTCCGCACCACCACCCTTGTTCCATGTGCCACCTGAAATGACGACATTTCCAAAAGCTCCCGGAGCCTCACCGATGTTCTGTTCCCCCGTGGTCGCTAGCGTTCCACCTGAGAGATTGAAATTTCCAGTCGCGCCAGCTGCGGTGCCCAAGCGGAACCAGCCGCCACCCATTGTGAGATTCCCCGCAGATTGCTCCCACGTGCCCGTCGAGGATGCTGTCGTTCCCGCAAGAATGTCGTTGGTGGTATGGTCCGTGGTCACCTGAATGGTGCCTCCGTTGCTGACGTCGGTGTTGATGGCGACAGGCACGGCGTCGTTGTCCCAGTTGGTGGCGACGTCAAAGTTGCCAACCGTTCCATCCCAAATGCCTGCCGCATGAGTGACGGTGTGAGAAAGAACGAGAGTGGCGAAGGCGGCACCGAGGAGGTAGGGATTGCGAGTAGGTTTCATGGATGATCTTGGGGTCAGTTCCGATAGACATTGATTTGTCTCGGAACCATCTTGGGATAAGAATTTGTTAGAAAAATAATCCCTATCTGACAGGAACCACTAGGCCTCCCGTCAGAAGGGCCGCAGAGACTACCCCAGCCCTTTGCTGTCGCAACGGATTTCAAGAAATACCCCCCGCTTGGGGGGGGTATCCAACCACCCTTGCCCAATTCCTTGACACTCCCCCAGCCGGAAAACACGCTCCGCGACCTATGGCGAACGATTCCTCCTTCTACGCTGGCCTCGACATCGGCGGCACCACGGTCAAAGCAGTCTTGGTCAACCACCTTGCCGAGCAGGCCGGCCCGCTCACCGAAGTCCGCAGCCAAGTGAAGGACGGATACGAAGCCACCTTCGGCCAGCTCGACAAGGCACTTAGCCAACTCGCTGAAGGCGCAGGAATCTCCCGCGACGCCATCGCCGGCATCGGCTTGGACGTGCCCGCACCCAGCAGCGATGGGGTGATCTGGGGCAAGGCAAATCTCGGTGACGATTGGGTGGGCACCGACATCCGCGGCAAACTCTCTGCGCGCACCGGCGTGCCCGTTTACATGACCAACGACGGCAATGCCGCGGCGCTGGGCGAATACGCATTGCGCAAAATGCACGTTGGCGGTCTTTTGTTAGTCGCGCCAGGCACCGGCCTCGGTGGCGGACTCGTCCTCCCCGGCGGTCGCGGCTATGAAGGAGCTAACGGCATGGCGCTTGAGGTCGGCCACATCAGCGTGCCCTTCCGCGAGGACGACGGCGAGCTGCCGAAATGCTCGTGCGGCTTGAAAGGCTGCGCCGAGGCGTGGGTTTCACTCGTCGCGCTGCGCCGCCGCCTCAGTCTCGAACTCGCCAAGCCTGAGTGGGCCACTCACCCGCTCAACAGCCCGGACATTCCGGTCGAAGAAAAGGCCTTCAAGCTACGCAACTTCGCCGAAGCAGGCGACGCGCTTGCCGTGAAAGTTTTCAAGCAACAAGGCTTCATCCTCGGCTACGCCATCGCCGACATGGTGCGCACGCTCGATCCCGGATTGGTGGTCATCGGCGGCGGCCTCGCAGAAACCACCTTCCGCGAAACCTACATGGAATGGATCCAAGAAGGCTTCGCCGACCGCGCCTGGCCGGTGTATCGCAACAGCCCCATCGATGCGGATAAAGTGACCACTCGCTTCGAGTGGGCCAGCGGTGGCGACGCCGCCGCCGCCATCGGCATGGCCTACACGGCGCGCGAGATGTTTGGAGATCGCTAAAAGCCAACAGTCGAGAGGCCAGATTCAAGAGGCCAGAACCAAGAGGAAGAAGTCGAACGAAGATCGATCTCTTCCTCTTTTGATTCTGGGTTCGCGACTGTGGATTCTAGACACGAGCCTTCCATCCGCGCCATGCGTGGACAAAAAATGCTGCGGCGAAGGCGAACATGAAGAAGGAGAAGAATTGGCCTTTTGAAAACGCTCCGACCATCGCCGCATCCGGCTCACGGAAATGCTCGCCGAAGATGCGGAAAATCGCGTAAAGCGCGAAGAACATTCCGGTTAGAAGGCCATCTGGAGCCTTGGGGAAACGAACCCGCACGACATACAGGATGATGAAGAGCAATAGCCCCTCTAACAAGCCTTCATAAAGCTGCGAAGGATGTCGCGTTTCCAGATAAGGCGCGATGGCCTCGGAAACTTTGTCGGAGTTGCGATTGGCATCGAGCAACGCCTCGAACATCACCGATTTTGCCTGTCCATAATCCGCATTCGAGGCTGACTGATAGACCTGCCATGGCCCTTGCAGCTTGGCATCCACGGCGGTGGCTGCCGCAGCTGCGGCGTCGAATCGCATCGCTTCCGGCGCATTGCCATCCATCAAGGTGAGCGGAAATTTCATCGCCCAAGAAACGCCCTGCGTCACTCGCCCATAGAGCTCGCCATTCACGAAATTCGCCATGCGGCCGAAAAACAATCCGAGCGGTGCGACCACGCACAGCCCGTCGCCGAGGCCCGTCCAAGTGACCTTTTCCTTGCGCGCGTAGAACCACGTAAAAATCACCAACCCAAGAATGCCGCCGTGGCTGGCCATGCCGCCTTCCCACACTCGGAACACAAGCAGCGGATCCTTCGCCAACCCGCCCCAACCGACATTCGGCACGTGATAGAAAAGGATGTAGCCAATGCGCCCGCCGAGAAACACCCCGAACAACGCCGCTGCCGCGATGAAATCCGCCGTCTTCTCCGGCTTCAGCACCCACAGCCCGCGCTGCGCCAAGTTGCGCAACAACAAGAACCCGCAGACGAATCCCATCAGGTAAGCCAAGCCATACCACCGCAGCGCCAAGCCGCCGTAAATCGGCAGCGCGATGGGATTCAAATCATGCACATAGGTCGCGAACACGGGCGCAGCTCACACGATACCGCGGCCTGCCGCAAGCGGTGATATCTCGGGTCGGCTGCCGTTAAATTTCTCAGACCTTCGGGATAGGAATTCGCAAAATCCGCCCTTAACCTTCCGCCATGCCGAGCAAGAAGGACCTCCTCGACCTCCAGTTTATCGACGCGCGCCACAAGCTCATCGATGTCGCCGCGTTCCTCGATCGCATCGACCGTCACACGGGCGATGACGACTACCGCCTCGCCGCTCTTAAAGCCGCGTTGCCCATCCTGCTGGAAGAACGCCCCGACCGTGCGCGAGCCGTGCTGGAAGCCTTTTCCGACCACAGCACGGAACTCACCGAAAGCGCGCCCTTCCAAGGAGCCTTCGGAGCCCCTACGCCAAACCTGAAATCTTAAGCACGAAATCCTCAACGAAAGCCGACGCATCTGCGGTTCCGCGGTCGGCTTTTCCATTCACCGCTTGGCTTAGAATTTGAGATTTCGCATTTAGAACTTTCCCCATGAAATACATCGAGCCCCACGGCCACATGGTCAGCCGCACCACGGATGACTACGAAAAACTCGCCATCGCCGGTTGCGAGACGATCTGCGAACCCGCGTTCTGGGCTGGCTTCGATCGCTCGTCGGCCGATGGCTTTTACGACTATTTCCGCCAGCTCACCGAATACGAACCGAAGCGCGCCGCGAAATACGGCATCAACCATTACTGCTGGCTGTGCATCAACCCGAAGGAAGCGGACGACCCAGGATTCGCGCGCGAGGTGATGGACCTCATCCCCACCTTCCTCGACCGCCCATCGGTGTTAGGCATCGGCGAAATCGGCCTGAACAAGAACACCCGCAACGAACTGGAAATTTTCGAGGCTCACGTCCAGCTCGCACTCGACCACGACCTGCCCATCCTCATCCACACGCCGCACCTCGAGGACAAGCTCAAGGGCACCCGCATCATCGTCGATTCGTTGGCCAATTTCTCCGCCCTGGATCGCGCCAAGGTCATCATCGACCACGTCGAGGAACACACCATTTCACACGTACTCGACGCAGGCTACTGGGCCGGCATGACGCTCTATCCGGAAAGCAAGTGCTCGCCTAACCGCGCGATCGACATGCTGGAAATTTACGGCTCCGAGCGGCTGTGGATGAACTCCGCCTGCGATTGGGGCCACTCGGATCCGCTCGCCGTGCCGAAGTGTGCGATCGAGATGAAACGTCGCGGCCACAGCGCCGAGGCCATCGAAAAAATCACCTATCAGAACCCGCGCGCCTTCCTCAGCCAGTCGCCGAGATTCAAAGGTTGAACGATAACGTGGCGGCGATCACCGGTCGTCGCGCAGCTTTTCTCCTTATCAAAAAACTCTCCGCCACCGGCGGGAATATGAAGAGGTGGCCCGACCCGGATTCGAACCAGGGACACGTGAATTTTCAATCCACTGCTCTACCAACTGAGCTATCGGGCCTTCCTCTCATGCCACCCTTGCGGGCGCGGCGGCAGTAAGAGTGCGGTGCGGGCGTTTGACAACCGGAAAATTGACCTGTCGGAAATTTTTCGGCGGCGGCCCTGTTCGCCCTCGCCGATTGCGGCGCTATCCAGCGGCTTTTTGCCCAAAAGTCGCCATGACCCCGGGGACGAGCACGACCGTTAGACCACAACGTCGATGACGAAAAATCCCCTTCCATTTCCGCAATCGCACAAAAAAAAGGCCGCCAGTCGCCTGGCAGCCTTTTTGGAAGTCGTACTAAAAACGGTCGCGTTTCACTCGCCGGTTGGAGGCGCGCCTTGTGGGGCACCTTCGGGCATTGGGAACGGCATGCCACCTTGCGGGGCGGGCGCGTCCTCGATCTTCACGAGTTCGAGGTCAAAAATGAGCACCGAATTCGGTCCGATGTCGGCGCTGCGGCGCTCTTCGCCGTAGGCCATTTCGCTGGGCATGAAGATCTTCCACTTCGCACCCACGGGCATGGTGGTGAGAGCTTCCTTGAAGCCTTCGACGACCTGCAGGGTCATCGGCACTGGCTGGCCTGCAGGCGAGGCGTCGAACTCTTTGCCGCTGATGAGCGTGCCCTTGTAGTTGACGAGGAACTGCTTGTTGTCCTCCGCACCTTCCTTGGGAGCGACGTATTTTTCCTCACCGCCCTTGGCGATCACTTCATACTGAAGGCCGCTCTTGGTGGTGGTGACGCCTTCGCGCTTGCCGTTTTCCGCGAGGAATTTTTTACCGGCTTCCAAGTTGGCTGCGGCAGCTTCCTTCTCACGGCCTTGCAACATTTCGCCGAGTGCTTCCATGGCAGCTTGCAGCTTGGCTTCTTCCAGATCGGGCTTGCCACCGCGGATGGCGGCCATGAAGCCCTTGAGGAAACTCTCGGTGTCGAGATCGTCGGCACCCACGCCGAACTTGCCGAACTGCTGGGCAAAGCCACCGCCGGTGCGGAAGCCGAGAGCGTAGGAGGAGTCGGTCTTGACGACGGCGGGGTCGAGCTTCGGCTTGGCTGGAACCTCAACCGGTGGCGTCGTGGCCTCCTGTTTGGCTTCGGCGTCGGGCTTCTGGGCGTGGACGGTGGCGATGAGGCCGAGGGCCAGGGCACCGGGAATGAGTTTGCGGATCATGGATGTTTTAATGGAAGAGCGCGGAAAATAGAGACGGACTCCCAGCCTGTCCAGAACGGGTTTTCGCCCCGGAGCAGGCGATCCCAGCGCGGCAACAAGCCCGCAAGATGGCCATTTCTCCGGCACTGCCGCCTTTGCAAAATTCACGCCGGCTTGCGAAAACGATAGTGGGAAACGATCCACTCCTCGCCGTTGCGGTAGCCCCACAACTCGGCGCAGGCCATGAAAAACACCCGCCAATAGACCCACCACCGCGTCTGCTGCTCTTTGCCGTAGGTTTCGGCGATGAGCGGTTGCAGCTCATCGCGCGCCGCGTCCATGCGGGCCAACCAGGCCTCGGAGGTTTTCTGATAGTGACAACCACTCACCTGCCAGTGGCCCTCGATGCGCAGGTCATTCTGGAAATAGAGCAACAGATCGTCCGATGGCATCTGCCCCCCGGTGAAAAAGTACTTCGCCATCCAGTCGTCCTCGCTCTGCACCTCGTAATGATAGGCAATCTCGCGGTGGGTGAAAATATGCACGAAGAGCGCGCCACCCGGTTTGAGCCAATCCGCCACCCGCTGCATGAGCAGCTCGTAGTTCTTCATGTGCTCAAACATTTCCACCGAAACCACCCGATCAAAAACACCACTCCCCTCGCCCTCGTAGTGGATCATGTTCGCGGTTTTGACCTCGACATTGACCAATCCGCGAGCGGCGAGTTGTGTGTCGATGTGCAGCTTCTGCGTGCGAGAGTTAGAAACTGCGGTGATGCGTGCATTCGGGAAATGCTCCGCCATCCAAAGCGTCAATGATCCCCACCCGCAGCCGAGTTCGAGGATGCGTTGCCCATCCTCCAAACTCGCCCGCTCGCAGGTGATCCCGAGCATCCTCGCCTCCGACGCGTCGATATCCGTGACGCCCTCGTCCCAGTAGCCCGAACTGTATTTCAGGTGCTTTCCTAACACCCTTTCGAAAAACCTCGTCGGCAGCTCATAGTGCTGCTCATTCGCCTCGTCCGTGGCGATGGCGATGGGGCTGGCACGTAGCTCGCGGACATGCTGCATCAGCCTGTCTTGGCGGCACTCGACGTCCATTTTTTCATACGGAACGAGCGTTGCGGCGAGCCGTTGGCGGATGCCGACGCGAATCAACGCGTCAGGAATGACGCCTTTGGCGAGGATGTCGTTGATGGGGATCATGAGGAGAATGGGCAAGGACTTCGACGCACCGAGCGCGCAAAATCCAGCCACTCTTCGACAGCATTCCTCCCGGGCAAGCCCCAAAATTATCCCACTTTTGCGAACCTCATTCGCCCTTCACTTGCCCTGTTTCGCGACCATCTTGCGCCACTTCTTCTGACCATTGCCGACGATGCTGCTAGGGAGCGTGGAAAAATAGTCATAGCCCACCTCGTTGCTGGCCGCCAACGCCTCGAACGAGTGATAGATCACCCCATCGCGCCCCGGATACATCGGCTTTCCCGACTTCAAATCGTAGAACCTCGCCCACCGGCCCTCGGACAACTCGGGATGCTCCACCTTGGCCTCTTCAAACCATTTCAATCCACTTTCGATGCATGCCGTTAGCTCAGCGGAGGGCGCGGGAAGGGTCATCAGAAATTTCAGCAACTTGGCACTTTCCAAACCACTCAACGCCGCGGGTTCCATCTTGCGCGCCGCCGCTGGCTGCAACGTCAGCGCATCCATCTGTGCGCACCAAACGGTCTTTTCCCCATCACGCACCACTTGGGAACGGATCAGGCATGCAATCCCTCGCCCCATCGCATCCGCCGCCTGCTTGCGCTTTGCCTGGTCGAGAAAGGCAAAATGGGGGGCCTTCGATGAGATCCCATGAAGCAGCTCAAGAATGTGGGTCATCGCGTCATCATTGAGCGTGATGTCATCATGATACCCCCCTTCTAGCGGATAGACCTGCGGCCAACCGCCATTGGGATATTGCGCGGCCAACACGTAGTCGAGTCCCTTGACGAACGCTTGCTTGCAATCGTCCCGTCCCGTGGCTTGCCAGACACAGGCGAGCATGGCCATTTCCCCCGTGGTCGAATGGTTATCAAACGTCGCCGGATAATGAAACGGTTTGCCCGGCTCGCTTTGGGATGTCCATTGCATGCCCGGTTTCCGCGGTCCACGGCTGAACCCAAGATGCTTGGACCACCCACCGCTCGGCGTCTGATAGGAAAGGATGGCATCGGTGAGCTGCTTCGCCTCATCGCTGCTGAACCAAGGATCGCCAGGCTTGCGTTTCACCTTAAAATCGCCACCGCTGGGTGGCCGAAGTGCAACGCTCATGCCGTTCGCGGAAAGCTCCGCTTGCAGCACGCTTTGTTCTGCCACAGCGCTGAAGCGAGAAGTCTCAAGGTAAGTCTGCCAAGCCGCTTGCTCCGCCGCCGGCAACGATTCCACCCGCTGGCTCGTGACCGGATCGGCACCAACAGAGGACACGCAAACAAGCGCGACGGGCAAAGCGAGAAATCCGAGGCTGGGGCGATTCATCGCCACACACTACCTCCCCAAAACGGGCATTTCATACATACAATTGCGGCAATTCTCATTGCTTTTCCGGCAGAGTGGCCATTCGACGGAATGGGGATCTTGCAGAATCCAAGACCCGGCCTGCGGTTTTCGTCATTGCCAGAATCCACGCGGTTTTTTACCTAAAGCTCCATGAGATCCCAGCAGAGCGTCCTCCTCGCGCTCGGCTGGCACGACCACGGAGATCATTTTCTGCGCCGTAGTGGCGATCATCGGCATCGAGGTGATCGCACACAGTGCAGGCATGTCTCGCCGCGGCCTTCACCAAGCTTTCACCGACAACCTCAACCGCACGCCTGGCGAGCACTTCCGCAATGTCCGCATGGAACATGCCAAGACCCTGCTCTGCGAACAGACAACAAGGTGGAATCCGTGGCCAACGCCAGCGGCTACCCCAGCGTCAACAACTTCTTCATCGCCTTCAAACAGTTATCCGGCTTCTCTCCGGCCGAGTTTCGCAAACAGGCACGCAGTGGCATTGGCTCGTGAAGTGAATCATTTGACCTCATGAAAACCCTTATCTTCCTGCTGTTCACTCACCTGCTAGCAATTTTGCCATTGTACGCGGTCGAAGAAGATCACCATGCAGACGCGACCGTTTCCGCCACCGGTGAGGAAGATTTTAAAACCGTGCAGGAAGCCATCAACAAGGCCCCACAAACCGCTTCATCGGAAAAGCCGTGGGTTATCTTCGTCAAACCTGGCACCTACGCGGAACGCGTCTATGTCCAACGGGAAAAACGCCATATCCGCCTCATCGGGGAGGATGCGGCAACAACCCATATCTCCTTCGGCCTTTTCGCTCGCATGAAAGGCCCCGATGGCCTCGAAATTGGCACGTTTCGAACCCCGACGATGACCATCGACGCCGACGATTTCACGGTCGAAAAACTCACCCTAGCGAACAGCGCAGGCCCGGTCGGACAAGCTCTCGCATTGCGAGTCGATGGCGACAGGGTCGTCTTTCGCGACTGCGTTTTCACCGGCTATCAGGACACCATTTTCTTGAATCGAGGTCGGCAGTATTTTCAAAACTGCACCGTGCGAGGCGATGTTGATTTTATCTTCGGCGGTGCCACCGCTTGGTTTGAGAGTTGCACGTTAGATTGTATTCGAAATGGCTACATCACGGCGTCCTCGACCCCGGCGGAGAGTCGTTTTGGCTTTGTGTTTGCCAATTGCACCATCATCACATCTCCCGACATCAAGGTCTATCTCGGGCGACCGTGGAGACCCTTCGCCAGCACAATTTTCATCAACACCAAGATGGGTTCGGGCATACGTCCCGAAGCATGGCATAATTGGGATCAGCCGGAGCGAGAGAAGACATCTCGCTATGCCGAGTCCAACAGCCACGGGCCCGGCGCACAGCCAGACAAACGGGTACCGTGGGCAAAACAATTGACCCAAACCGAAGTAGAGAAGATCACCCGGACGGAAGTTTTGAACGGTTGGAATCCATAAGCCGTGGCAGGATGGAGTGCAAATTTTTCAATCCATCATGCAGAAACAGCCATATCCATGAGGCTGCGACGTGACGAAGATGCATGACTTGACCGGTCGAGGCGACGCACCAACGCATAAGCCACCTCGCTCCATTCTTCCCCATTTTCAAGATGCCGGCCCCGCACGGACTCTTCATGCGGCTTCGTCCGCTATCCCTTTTTTAGAGTGTCTCGGGCATTTTCAAGATGGCCGACACAATGAAGGGTTTTCCGTGGCCGCCATTCAGCGTCACTTCTTGCGTGAATCATTCACTCAGCAGCAAGCTTGTCCGATTCCAGCAGGCCACCCATCATTCGAAACACCAAGACTTGAAACCCTAGAACCATGAAACCCACCACCACGCTTCTCCTCCTCTCCGCGCTGCTTTCCCCAGCATCCACCGCCGCCCCCCTCAAGATTACGGCGGAAAACAAGCTTTCCATCTCCCGCAGCAGCCAAACGCTCGAGCTGACTGCCGCGCAACTCTCCTCCCTTGGCAGCGATGATCTAACAATTATCCACGTCCAAGACGCCTCAGGGAAGGAACTCGTCGTGCAAGCCGTGGACACCGACGGTGATGCCTACCGCAAGCCGGATATCCTGATCTTCCAAGCCGACTTCGCCGCCAACGAATCGCATTCCTTCACCGCGTCCCTCGGGAAGAAGCGCTATTACACCAAGGATCAGTACAAAGCCTACGGCCGCTTCATCCGCGAGCGCTTCGACGACTTTGCCTGGGAAAACGATCGCGTTGCCCATCGCACCTACGGCAAGGCGCTCGAAACTTGGGAGGGCGAACCCCTTTCTAGCAGCACCATCGATGTTTGGTCCAAAGGCACGTCACGACTCGTCATCAATGACTGGTATCTGACCGATGACTATCATTCCGACCACGGTGAGGGCGCAGACTTCTACTCTGCCGGGGCATCTCGCGGCGGTGGTGGCAATGGTGTCTGGGCCGCGGACAAGCTGTGGACATCCCGCAATTTCAGCCATTCCAATGTGCTCTCCAATGGCCCCATCCGCGTATTGTTTGAACTCACCTATCAGCCGTTCGAGGTAAACGGAATCAGCGTTTCTGAGATGAAACGCGTTTCGCTCGATGCTGGATCCCAGTTCAACCGCTTTCAAAGCACCTACAAGCCATTCACCCGTCCTGGCCAAAAGCAAAAGCTCACTTCTGCGATTGGACTGCGGAAAACGCCCGATGCTAAAAAAGAGGTCAATGCTGCCGATGGTACGCTGACCGTGTGGGAGAAAGTGGCTTCTAACGGCGGAAATCAAGGACTCGCCATCGTCGTCGCACCCGAACTCTGGGTAAAGGATGCCGAAAACGACCTAAATCATCTCGTTTTAACAGGTGCGGGAGATGCTGACTCCATCACCTATCATGCCGGATCTTGCTGGGACAAGGCAGGCCACATCCCATCCGCAGAAGCGTGGCAGAAGCATGTCCGTGAATTCGTCCAGAGCCTCGCCTCCCCCATTGAAATCACGGTGACATCCGCCACTAACTGAAAAAACTGTCCCTTCCCCGATGACCTTTTACGCCCGTCCATGCTTGCTCGCCGTCGCGACGATCGCTTCGCTCCTAACAACCATTCCAAGCAGCACCGCCGCACCGGTCGAGTTCAAGGGGGCGAGTCCACTCCAATGGTCTGTGCGCATGGCGGATTCCGAAATCACACGGCTCAGTGACAAGCATGTCTGGAAAAAGGAAAAGCCTGCCAAATGGGATTACACCGTTGGCTTGTTCACGCTTTCCCTACTGAAGCTTAACGAAGTGGTACCAACAGCGGGATACGTGGATTTCACCAAGGACAGCATCGGATCCTTTATCGGCGACGACGGCAGCATCAAGGGCTACAAGTTGGAAGATTATAACATCGACAACATCGCGCCGGGCAAGACGGTCATCGCGCTTTATGAACTCACCCATGAGGAACGTTACCGCAAATGCGCCGATCTGCTGCGCAAGCAACTAACAACCCATCCGCGTACCCGCGAAGGCGGCTTCTGGCACAAGCAGCGCTATCCGTCGCAAATGTGGCTCGACGGCCTATTCATGGGTGCGCCGTTTTATGCAGAATACACGGTGGATTTCAAGGGTGCTACCGCTGATCTCGACGATGTGGTGAATCAGTTCCACCTCGTCAACAAGCACCTGTATGACGCAAAAAGTGGGCTATACTGGCACGGTTGGGACGAGAGTCGCGAACAGGATTGGGCCGACAAGACCACCGGACTCTCTCCTAACTTTTGGGGCCGCGCCGTCGGTTGGTGGGCGATGGCACAAGTCGATTTGCTCGACTTCTTACCCAAAAATCATCCGGGGCACGACGCGATCGTTGCATCGATCCAAAGGACTGCCGATGGCATCGTAAAACACCAAGATGCCGAAAGCGGCCTTTGGTGGCAGGTGCTCGACCAAGGAGATAGAAAGGGCAACTACCTCGAAGCCACCGCCGCCGCGATGTATGTCTACTCCATGGCCAAAGCCGTGAACCACGGCGATCTCTCACGTGACTATATCCCAGCTATTCTTAAGGGATACGAAGGCATCATCAATCGACTCGTTAAAACAGATTCTAGCGGCAAGATATCACTCATTCAATGCTGCTCGGTCGCCGGGCTTGGCTACGGTCGTGACGGATCTTACGACTACTACCTCAGCGAGCCCATTGTGAAAAACGACCTCAAGGGTGTCGGTCCACTCATCCTTGCAGGTATCGAACTTCAGGAGCTGCTGAAACTGCCCATGACGGCTGCACACGACATCAAACCGTCTGCTTCGTCGAGTTCACCCACGGCAAAGGAATGGGATAGAGTCCCTGAAATCCTCGCCCGTATCAAAGCGCCCGTCATTCCATCGCGGGAATTTAGCATCGCCAACTTCGGTGCCGCAGCCGATGGAAAATCCGACAGCAGTGAAGCCATTGCGAAGGCGATTGCCGCCGCCTCAGAGGCGGGTGGCGGACGCATCGTCGTCCCTGCGGGCGAGTATATCACCGGCCCCATTCACCTGAAGAGCCGTATCGAACTGCACCTCGACGGCGGTGCTACCTTGAAATTTAAGACAGACCCTGACGCCTATCTGCCAGTGGTGCGGACGTTTTTCGAAGGCATGGAATGCTACAACTATTCCCCGCTGATCTATGCCTACGAGGCGGAAGATATCGCCGTCACGGGTGAAGGAACTCTCGACGGCCAAGCGTCAGATGACAATTGGTGGGCGTGGAAAGGCGTCAATGCGAAGAAGCTCACGGTCGGCATGAAAATTCAGAACGTCGCTCGACTGCGGTTGGCGGAAATGGTCGCTGAAGGAATGCCCGTGGAGCAGCGCCGCTTCGGTGCTGGCAGTTTCCTGCGCCCCAGTTTCATCGAGCCGTTCAAGTGCCGCAATGTCCTCATCGAAGGGGTTCGTATCATCAGATCTCCAATGTGGGAGGTTCATCCCGTGCTGTGCACGAATGTCACGGTGCGTGGTTTGCATATCTCGACCCACGGACCTAACAATGACGGATGCGATCCGGAGGCCTGCAAGGATGTGCTGATTGAAGATTGCGTGTTTGACACCGGCGACGACTGCATCGCCCTCAAGTCTGGCCGCAACAATGATGGCCGCCGCCTCGCCACGCCCACCGAAATTGTCATCATTCGCAACTGCACGATGAAGGAAGGCCACGGCGGCGTGACCATAGGCAGTGAAATTTCCGGCGGTTGTCGCAATGTCTTCGTCGAGAACTGCGTGATGGACAGCCCCAATCTCGACCGCGCAATCCGCTTCAAATCCAACGCCGTGCGCGGAGGCTTGGTGGAGAACATTTTCGTCCGCAACGTCAAGGTAGGGACCGTTCGCGACGCCGCGTTGCAGATCGATTTCGTCTATGAAGAAGGCGCAAACGGCCCGCACCAGCCGACCGTTCGCAACGTGGTCATCGAAAACATGACGGTGGACAACGCAAAGCGCGTGCTCGACATCCGAGGCTTCCCCGGTTCCAGCATCAGCGGCATCCGCGTCGTGAACTCGACCTTCAACGGGATCTCGCAACCAGATACCGTGATCGAGGCGAACGTGAAACTGGAGAATTGCAAGACAGGGAAGAAGTGAGGCGCCCCTGTCGTGGCAATGCCCTGTTTCCTCAGGAAAGGAATGAGCGTCAGCATCCGTTGAAGGCATTTCGTCCGGCCTAGCGGCATGACCACCGCGTTAGCCATCTCCCGATTCCACACGATCCATGAAAGCCTTCGTTCTCGCACTTCTCTCGTTCCATCTCGCACTTAACTCCAGCGCCGCGCCATCGAAACCTAACATCCTGTTCATCGTTGCGGACGACTGCACCTACAGCGACCTACCATTCCATGGCGGCGAGAACGCGAAAACTCCCCATCTCGATTCTCTTGCCTCGCAAGGTCTGGTGTTCGACCGCGCCTACCTCGGCATGGCGATGTGCTCGCCCAGCCGCTCCGAGCTCTACACCGGACGCCTGCCGATGCGCAACGGCTGCGCGTGGAACCACGGCGTCTGCCGCCCGGGCACCCTGTCCATGCCGCAGCATCTCGCCAAGCTCGGCTATCGAGTCGGCCTAACGGGAAAGACGCACATCGAGCCCGAAGAGGTCTTCCCGTTTGAAAAGGTCGCGGGCTTCGATCCAAACTGCGTCAACGATCCCACTCTGCCGCACGACCTCGCCGCATCTCGCGATTTCATCACGCGTGACGAGCAGCAACCTTTCTGCCTAGTCGTCGCACTCACCGAACCTCACGCCCCATGGGTGATGGGTGACGCATCATCCTATCCTCCGAAAAACCTCAAACTACCGCCCTACCTCGCCGACACCCCGCAGACGCGCAAAGACTTCGGTCGCTACCTCGCCGAAATCACCTACATGGACGCACAAGTCGGCGAGTTGTTGAAACTGCTGGATGACGAAAAACTCGCCAGCCAAACGCTGGTCTTGTTCACCAGCGAGCAAGGTGCCCAATTCCCCGGCAACAAATGGACCAACTGGGACAGTGGCCTGCACACCTCGCTCATTGCCCGCTGGCCGGGCGTCGTCGCCGCAGGCAAACACAGCCGCGCGCTCGTCCAGTATGCCGACGTTCTGCCCACCCTGATCGACCTAGCAGGTGGCGAAATGGATGGGACATCCTTTGATGGCAGCAGTTTTTCAAAAGTCCTAACCGGCCACACCGACGAGCACCGAAAGTTCACCTACGGCATGCACAACAATTTCCCCGAAGGTCCGCCCTTCCCCATCCGCTCGATCAGCGATGGTGAGTGGCGCTACATCCGCAACCTGACGCCGGAGCACCTTTACATCGAAAAGCACCTGATGGGAAAAACCGACCACAATCCCTACTGGCTGACATGGATGTTCCACGCGTCCTCCAATCCCGAGATCCTGCGACTGGTCGAACGCTATCTCCACCGCCCGGCCGAGGAACTCTATCACACTAGCAGCGACCGTTTCGAGATGACCAACCTCGCGGGAGATGAATCTCACGCTGCGGTCAAGATCCGCCTTGCCGCAGAACTCGACCGCCTGCTGGCCGACCAAAAGGATCCCGGCATCCCGCTCGACACGCCGGAAGCCCACCGCGCCTCAGCGGCGGGCAAGCCGCTTTTCCCAAGCAAGCCGTAACGGGAATGGCAACCCCGCCGTGGTCAGTTGCCCTCCAACTTGAGCCTCATGAAGCCGGCTGCGGCATCCTCGACGGGGACGGTGTAGAACCATTCACGTTTCTCGAAACCCCCCAGATCCTGGAGCAGCGCGCTGTCCACCTGACTGGACGAGCCGGGAGAACCTAGCAGTTCAAGCGAGGAAGCGGCCTGCGGAACCAGGGTCATGCCGGAGATATTTTTCCGTATCGTAGCGGTCAGGCTGAGATAGGTCTTGCCCGAAACCGCTGCGGGAAACTCGCTCCCCGTGGCCGTCCGCGTGGTGCCAAGCGGCAGAAAGGTGGGATCGGAAACAAACGGATCGCTTCCTAACAACCACTCGAAAGCATTGGCAATTCCATCGGGTTCGACATCGAAGGCGGGACCGTCGGTTCCCGGCGCGAAGGGTTTTCCAAGAACCCATCCAGCATAGACTGTGGGATCCGCCGCCACGCTGAGGATGCCACTGCCTATCGCAGCGGTATCCCATTTCAGACCGGCGGCAAGAGGAGGAAGATCATAGTTTAAGAACTGGACGGTGCCGCCCGCCGCATCGAAAAAGTCGTAGCTGTTGCCCAACGCAGGAGCAGGCGCGCCCGCAGCTAGGATGACACGCATATTTCCCGCCGCATTGAATAGCCCTCCCACCACGAGGCGATCACGCATGCTCGCGCTTGCAAGATCGAACTCCAGCGTCGCTCCTGCCTCGATCGTTAGACCATTCTCGATCGTCAGCGTCTCAGCCGTAGGCACAGCCACCGTAGCAAGCGGGTTCGTCAGGTTGGTTCCGGCAGTAAAAGACAGGTCATCGAGCTGTGCGGCCACGTTTCTGGCCTCATGCATGCCGAAGGTCACGAGCGCATTGCTGCCTACCGTGGCAGCCGTTCGCCGTCCAAAGTCATAGGCCCGCCCTGAATCGATGCCAGAGTTAGAACCCGTGGAGGTTGCCACGCGAAAGGACTTTGCCGCGTTGTTGACGGTGATCCAAACATTCAGCCATTGATCCGGTGCGGCCGAGGTGATGTTCACATCACCATCCCCGTCGTCAAAGGCGCGCAGCATGCTGCTGCCCGAACTACCGGCAATCGAAAGCATAACGGCGTATTCGTCCCACGGACTCACCGTGTCGTTGCCCGGTGCCGTGTAAGTTTTGGCAGCTTGGTCGGTGAGACCGAACACCGCGTCGATGGTCGCCGTTCCCATGCGACGAACCCGGAAGAAATAAGTGCCTGTTGCGCCGTGAGGCAGACTAAAATCGCTGCCGTGGGCGGCTTTCAAATCGGTGATCGCCCCACGCCAGCCGCTGGCGGCGTTCGTGCCCCGCGCCGACATCGCAAGATTGCCGCTGTTGTTAGCAATTTCGGCATTCGCGGTGCCGTCGAACGCGCCTAACCAAACTTGGCCGGTGGTATTTTGCGTGGTGGTCGTCGGTCCGATGCCACCGGCGGGATAGCCTTGGAAATCCTCGATCCCTTGAAACGGCTGGTTGGCCAGCGAGGGAAATCCGATTTCCCCGACACGGACGGTGGCCCCCGCTTGAGCCGTTAGATTATTACGAACGGTTCCCCGACCACCCAGCGTGGCTCCGCTACCGACCGTCGTCGCGCCAGCGCCGGTGCTGCCATTGACTTGGAGAGTGCCTGCGGAAACCGTGGTGGTGCCGGTGTAAGTATTCGCCGCAGCGAAGGTCCATTTCCCAGTTCCTGTTTTCACCAACCCGACCGTGGCGCTGCCATTTTCCACGCTACCGCCAACCTCTCCGTCACCCGCTCCACGCAGCGTGAAAACACGCGATCCTGACGCTTGGCTGCTCATCGCGGGACTTCCTGTTAGTCGGAGCTGGCCAGCGTCCGATTGGATCCAGTACTCGGAGCCACCAGATTGGGCGATGACGGTTCCGGAAATCGTGCTCGTGCCACTGTTGTTGACGATGCCCGGCGTGCTGCTGGTGCGGCCATTGAAGTGAACAACGTTAGAAACGAGGCTGCTGTTTTCCAGTTCGAGCCGTGCCGTGGTGGCGTTGCCACTCTGGCCGATGACGACAAGCCCTCCACGTCCCAAGGCATGCTGACCGCGAGCACGGGCGACTCCCGGTCCCTGCGCGCCCGAGTCAATCACGGTGGTACCGCTGTAGCTGCTAGTTCCATCGAAACTCACCACCCCCGAGCCGTCGATGGTGATGCCATCCCCGCCCATGACTTTGCCGGTAAGTTGGAGCGGATAGGCCGAGTTGTTGTTGATGCCTAGTGTGCCTGTCCATTCGAGTTCCCCCCAGATCTCATGCGCGACCGTCGAGGTGGCGGCGATGTTGATCGCCGGCGCAATGGCCCCGCCATTTCCAGCACCTAACACCAGCCTATCGTCCGGCCAACCAAAACGATAGCGCGTGGCCCCGTCGAGATTGATCACGCTCAATGCGCGCCGCCCCGACCAATCGATCAACTGGGTCGCCGCGTTCACCGAGCTGAAAGAGGATGTCACACCACCGAGATTCGGCACGCCGTTGGACCAATTTCCTGCGGTGTCCCAACTCGCGTTTTCCGCAGCGGTCGCGTTGACCCAGTTGCTAGTTTTCGCCGCAGCGGATGTCCAAACGCGAACCCAATCCACTTTCATGGTGTCCGTATGCCCGACTGGCCACTCGGTGGTGTTAGGCGTCCCTGGCCATCCGCCGACCGCTTGGTTGAAGATCAGATACATCGCTTGCATCTGCGCGACACCCGCGTCGACATCAAACGAACTCACCAGCGCGCCATCGAAATAAAATCCCACATAGTCGTCCTCGATCCACCTGAGGCCAAACGTGTGATAGCTGCCACCGAGATCCCCTGCGCTTCCCGGATTCACCTGCCCCGCGCCCGCCGCGTTGCCCGATCCCGTCGAGTAATGAAATGCGGTGTGATACTGATCTTGCGCATAGCCAGCACCAGCTGCGGTATCGATGGGATACTCCATGATGTCGCACTCGGGCGGCCAGCCATTGTAGAGTCCCCAAAATGCCGGCCACGACCCGGGCGTGTTGGTCAGCAAGATGCGCGCCTCAATGTAACCGCCGTTGATCGTCTCGTTCGTGTAGCCAGACGAAATGGCTCCGGATTTGAAGTTTGCCGCCGTGCCCGTCCGCTCCGCGACTAGGCTGAGCGTGCCGTCACCGAGCCGCGCGTTGTCGGCGGTCATCGTCGCGTCGTGGTTGTGGGTCGTCCCCCACGGGTAATTGTAACTCCACTTCGTCAAATCCAAGGTGCGCCCAGAAAAATCATCGCCCCACGCATACTGCCACGTCCCCGCCGGAAGCTGCGCATACGCAGGACTCAGCCATCCCCATGGCAGCAGCAACGTGACAGCGACCATCCTCGGAAACTTCGCACTCAGACACCGTTGATCTCCTAGATATTTCGGCACGGGACAGGCTAGAAAGGTTTTTCGCATGGTGGGAAACACTGGGGTTTTGGCCAAGCTACGCCAGTTTTCAGGAGCCACCAGCCAGCAGCTAAAACCAAACCAAAAGGGGGGGAGCAAAATGGCAACAGGTCGAAACCGATACTGCCCATCTCCCCATCCGCATGCCTGAGTGATGCATGGCGCGCCCGACTGGATTCGAACCAGTGACCGTCCGCTTAGAAGGCGGATGCTCTATCCAACTGAGCTACGGGCGCAATACACTCAAATTGTGCGACTTAGCAGATTCAAATCAACTCTTTCGGGTCACCTTGACCACCGCTTTTGCCACGCGTTGGCTCCATCGCAAGATCTGCACATGGGAGATGGCAACAGGGGGGTGAGAATATCGTGAGGCATGCGAACGGCACTTACTACCTGCGCGCCAACGTTCTTGGCAAGGCTTTACCGGTTTCGCTCAAAACGAAGGATTTGCGTATCAGGAAGATCAAGCGGGATGGCCGAATCGGGAAAGAAAGAGCATCCAGTCACGCGCGAGCAGGATGTTGATCGAGTGCCCACCCGCATCCATTCTCGGCGCATCTTCTACAGTGATTGAGGCGGCGACAAGTTGGTCGAAGCGGGGCGGCAAAGCGGAGCCGACAGGGGCAAAGGTTCATATACACGAAGCCATTCCCGATTTGTCAGGTCGTCAATCGAGAGTGGCCGCATTGCCCCTCAGTGGCCAATTTGCTCACAAATCCGCCCGCCGCCTTTCCAGCCTGCGACGGGCAGAATTGGAGCGCGGACAGCCTGTCCAGCCATCCGCACACTACTCTATGAAGCGCAATGCTCTATCAGATAGTGCTGATGTCGCGGGTTGTCAAATAAGACCTACCAACTTCTGATAGATGCTTCACACATCACTCTCCAACGCGAGATCAGGGATGTGCGTGAAGCTGATGCGCATTGCTGCGTCATTCCGGGCATCTTGCACTGCCCCAAAGTAAACCACCTGCTTGCCATAACGACGTCGCAACTTGTCGATCGCCGCATCCAGTCGGTGATGCCTGTCATCATCACCTGCCATCGCAGCCGCGACTTCGCCATGGAACAGTTCCGGCGTGTAGTTGCCCTTCTCCACGAGACGTGAGAGGACAACTCCCACCTGCAGCAAGGGGCTTCTCGGCTCGGGTCGGTCGCCCCATAGCCGCTGCAGCATTTTGACCAGATGGAAGGTGGAATCGGTCTGCGGGAAACTGATTTCCGGTGCCCAAGAAACCCCACGGAAAAAGGCAATTTGCAGGGTGAGTGAACCTGTCAGCAATCCATAAGATCGCAACCTCTCACAGGCTTTGTGAAGCAGCTTGCAGAGGATGGGCCAGGCCATTGCTGGCGGGCGAGCATCTGGCGGCAAAACGTGAGAATGCCCGAGGCTTTTCCGTGTCGTTACCAGATCTGGGATCACATCCCCTCGCAGAAGGTGCCAGAGCCGATTTCCCTGCACCCCACCCCAGACGCCGTGCAAGACCTGCTTGGGGGCAGCGCACAGCGCCTCCACGGTGTGAATGCCCGCCGCGTGCAAGCGTGCCTCCATGTTCTTCGCGATGCCCGTGAGATCGCGCAACTGGAGACCGTGCAGGGCATCGGGCAGCTGGTGGTGCTCCAGAATGAAAAGCCCGTCCGGTTTTCCCATCTTGGACGCCATCTTCGCGAGGTAACGGTTCGGCCCCGCGCCCACGGAGACTTTGACCGATTCCCCAATCTCTTGGGTGACAGCGTCCTTAATCTTGCGGCCAAGCTGCCGCACGAAATCCGGATCTCTCCAGTTGAAGGGCAGCCATGCCCACATCTCATCAATCGACAGCACCGCCTCCACGTGGATGCATTCTTCCACCACCTCGATGATGCGATGATGGACCTTGATGTATTCCGTCGGCTTGGCCTCCACGATGACGATGCCGGGACACATGATCCGCGCGTCCTTGATCCCGGTACCCGTTTTCACCCCGAACGCCTTGGCCTCATAACTGCTTGCAATGCAGCAGCTTGTTTCCGCCATGACCGGTGCCACACCCACCGGCCTTCCACGGAGCGCGGGATCGAGATGTTGCTCAACCGATGCGAAGAAGCTGTCACAGTCGATGAAAAGGGCTGTCAGAGGAAGGTTCACGTCGGCAAATCTGTCTCATCGAAAACCCTGTCGTCAAAATCAATTAGTGTTCACCAGAACAGTTTTATCCTTCTGTTTGTCTTCCCTCTTTCGAAATCAACGGCTTCAATGTCTAGCACCTCACTATCGCGCTTGCCAGTGGCATGTATCCATCCAGCAGCCCTTGAACGTGCGGATCACCGCGCAGCCGAACCACCCCGCGATTCTCCGGCACCGTCGCGCCCACGGGCACCACAACGCGGCGAGGGCATAGCAAGCAGTTCTCCAGAACTCAAAACCCGCCTTTGATCGATTTCATCACCCACATCGACGCTGAAAATTGCTTTTCCTGCCGCAGGAAATTCCCTTTACGCTCCGACCATGCGCACTGCGGTCTATGCTGGCTCCTTCGATCCTCCCACCAACGGACATCTGTGGATGATCCAACGCGGGTTGGAGATGTTTGATCGGCTCATCGTCGCTATAGGCAGCAACCCGGCTAAGAGCTACTCGTTCAGCGTGGAAGAGCGGCTGGATCTGCTGCGGGCCTCCACGGCGGGCAGCGAGCGGTTGGAAATCGCCCATTTCGACAACCGCTACTTGGTCGATTACGCTGCAAAAATGGACGCGAAGTATGTGCTGCGCGGCATCCGCTCACCGAACGACTACGAATACGAACGGGTGATGCGCCAGATCAACGCCGACATGGCCCCCGAGATCACCACGGTTTTCCTGATGCCGCCACGCGACTTCGCGGAGGTTTCATCGAACATGATCAAGGGACTCATCGGTCCTGCGGGCTGGGAGGAAACCGTCCGCCGCTACGTGCCGAGCGCTGTTTTTGAAGCGCTGGCAAAGCGCGGTGGAACGCTCTAACGAACAACCAAAACGACCGCGCCGGAATCCCGGAGCGGTCGTGGATGAAATAAATCAAACGGACGAGGTCCGCGTCATCGGCTTACTTTTTCGTTAGATCGCGCAACTTGATGTTCTTGTAGAACACTTGGTTGCCGTGGTCCTGCAGCAGGATATGACCTTGCGGAAGCTCACCAAAGTTCTTCCAAACCTTGTACTTACTCCCAGCCACAAGCTCTTTCCACGCCTTGGAACCGCGCTCGAACTCGACCGTCTTCACGCCATTGAGCCAATACGTGACATGATTGCCCTTGGACAAAATGCGGGCGTTGTTCCATTCGCCCACCGGGTTGACCTTCTTGTCCTTCGGCGCGGGAATGAGGTCGTAGAGCGAACCGATCTTGCGGTTGCCGTCCTTGCCCAGCTTGGCGTCCGGATGACGGTCATCGTCCAGCACTTGGAACTCCGGTCCGATGGCTGAGCCTTCGCCCTTGTTGATCGATGGATCGACAAAAATTTTAATCCCGCTGTTAGCACCCGGAGTGATTTTGAAATCCACGCTCAATTCGAAGTCGGAAAATTTTTCCGTGCTGATGATGTCACCCGCAGCGGACGATTCCGCTCCACCGGTCTCGTTGATGGAAAGGATGCCGTCGTTCATCTTCCAACCGGCCTTGGGAAACTCGGGGCCGCGTGCACTGCGCCAGCCTTGCGAGGTCTTGCCATCCCACAACAGCGCCCAACCTTGCGCCTTTTCGTCGTCCGTTAGAACATTTGCCGCTGGGGCATCGACTTCTTGGATGCGCAGCTTGCGCCAGCGCACCTGCGAGCCATCGACCGCTTTGTCATTGCCGATGCCGTGGACTTGCAGCGCGATGAAACCGGATGGCGTGAGCGAGTCTTGGATGGACGCGCACGGCGTGCCATTCAGCGTGGTCTTGATGGAATCTCCGATGGCCTCGACGCGCACCTTGTTCCAGTCCCCTTGTTTGAAAAGCTTGCGACCTTGGTCAGTGAACTCTTTGCCATTGCCGCCGAGCGCTCCCGGATAGAGCCAACCGCGACGGGACTCGTCATAGATACCCGCGCTCCACCAGCGGTTCTGCTTGGGGTTGGGATCGATCTCGATCTGATAGCCATGCACGCGGTCCGCCGGGATCTGGATTTTCTTGCCGTCCCAGGTGATTTCCTCGGGTGAAGAGAGACTGCGGCTGCGAATCTGCACACCTGAGTTGAGCCGTGGATCGACCTTGAACTCATATTCCAAGATAAAATCGCCGTAGTCACGACCGGTGCAGAGAAATGTGTTAGACGTATTGAGGGTGGACGTCCCGACGACACAGCCGTCTTCGACTTGGTAGGTGGCCTTGCCGCCACGCTGGACCCAGCCGTCCAGATTTTTGCCGTTGAAGAGGTCCGACCAATTTTCGGCAGCCATCCCAGAACTGGAGGCGGTGAGCAAAAGGAACGTGAGGCGAAGATGGATTTTCATGGTGTTTTTCAAGGTGCCCGCAACAGGAGCGGTGACTACGAAGCGAGATGCGAAGATTTTTCGGATGCCACGTCAACTGGGACCATCCTCACCGCCGCAATTCCGCCGCCGTCATCGGGCGCCCGCCGCGATCCTTGCCCAGCTCGCGCTCGCGCGCGACTTGGGTGGGCGAAACGGGCTGCGCGTGGTTCGACCATTCATTGCGGATGTAGGTCGCCACGTCGGCGATAGCGGTGTCGCTGATCGTGGGATTGGTCGCGAGACCGGGCATGTCGGCGGTGGTGTGATAGATGATTCCGTCCACTTCGATGGGGCCTGTTAACCCGTGGAGTAGGATCTTGACGAGTGTTTCCGCATCGCCAGTCACCCATTCGGAATCGGCCAGAGGAGGGCCCAGATTGGGCACGCCCGCGCCGTCCGCGCCATGGCATCCGAAACAGGCAGCCATGCCGTGAAACAACTGCTTGCCGCGCGTGAAGGAAGCAAGGTCGTCCCCCGTCAGCGCGGTGTTCACGGCCTGTCCATTGACAAACTCACGACGTCCTTGCGTGAGCCATTTTACCAAATCGGGATCATCAACACCTGCTAGATGAGATTCCTGAAACTCCTTTTCGTGCTGATCCAGTCCTGAAACAGCGGCTTCACGCACCAAGGCGATCTCGCGATGGGAACGGAGCAACTGCGCCACACGCGCGAGCGCTGCGGGAGTTCCCAAGGGGCCAAGCGCACGCACCAAGTAAGGCACGACTTCCGCTGTCGCCGGCTTCACTTCCGTTAGATCAGTTTCCAGCGTTGCCAGTTCCGTCGGGGAAAGTCGGGTTGTCGCCCACAGCGCGGATGATTGCACCTTCGCGTCCGTGCCGAGGAGCGCAGAAGTTAGAAAATCTGCCTTCAGTTCCCCCATCCCTTCGAGCGTCCAGATTGCGTGGATGCGAGCGATGCGTTCTCCATGCTTTGCCAATTCGACGAGCGGAGTAACAGCCGCCTTGTCCTTGCGCCCAACGAGCAGGCGTTGAGCGATTTCCCGTTCCCAAACATTGGGGCTGGCGAGTGATTTCACCAAGGCGGCAGCGTCGTACATGGATAGATCGGTGACTTTCTCGACCGGCTTTTCCTCCGCGCGGATGCGCCAGATGCGTCCCCCTTCGAGGGCCGGGGATTCCAACCCGCGAGACAGGATTTGCTGACGCAGATACGGCGTCATGTAGGTCTCATGCTGGATGATGCCGTGATACATGTCCAAGAGGTAGAGCGATCCATCCGGCGCGTTGTAGGCATTCACCGGGCGGAATCTTTCGTCGGTGGAGGCGAGAAATTCGGACTTGTCGAAGGGATGCGAGCCTATCGGTTTACCGTCCTTCTCCGCGATGCGTATCACTTTCACCAGATTGCAAACAGGCTCGGTGACGATAGCGACTCCTTGCCATTCCTTGGGAAAATTCATTCCCCGATAGATCGTCATGCCAGAGGCTGCGGTGGAGTTGATGAGCTTAAACGTCTCTGGGTCGAGCACATCGAAATCAAAGCCATGGGCCTTGGATGTGTAAGCACGGTTCACCGCTGGCGTTACCCGCACGGGCCACACTCGGTTGCTGCCGAGTTGGGTGAATTCCGGGGTCTTCATGCGGACGCCTGGATTTCCCTGAAGAAGGTTGGGAGCTAACAAATCTGCAAAAAGCAATGTGGAGTTGTTATTGTGATAGAGCGTGCCGAAATCGTCGCGGGCGATTCCCCACTGGCCGCGGAAGGCGGTCGGCTCAAGTTCCCATCCCGTGGCTGTGCGCCGCAACCGTTGGTCGGCCTTGGCCAGGTAGTAGCGGTTGTCGAGCCCAGCAAGCAATCCGTTAGGCTTGTGTTCAACGTTGCCGGTGGCGACCAGATCGAAGGGAATTTCCACCGGATCGCCGGACGGTTGATCCCCTTTTCTGGCAATCCAGCAGAGCCGCTTTTCGTCCATATAAAGCACGCCATCCTCGAACACAGATACGGCACGAGGCAGCAGCATTTCATCGAGGAAAACGCTGCGTTTGTCGGCCTTTCCGTCGCCATCGCTGTCTTCCAAGATGACGATGCGCCCGTGCGGCACGCTTTCGCCCTTGCCGGCGATGTCCGGCATGTAGCCACGCATTTCACAAACCCACATGCGGCCCGCTGCATCGAAATCCAGGCAGACCGGTTTCTCGATCATCGGCTCGGTCGCGACAGGCTCGATGATGAAGCCGGGAGCAAGCCGGAACGACTTGAGCGCCTCATCCGGAGTCAGAAACGGGCTGGGAGGAATTATGCTCTCCGGAACCACCGGATCCATGCGCTCCGCCGCCGGCTCGGCGATGGCAGAACAGGCGATGAGCAGTTGAAAAAACGCGGATCTCAAAACCATCGGGGCAAGGGTTACGGTTCTAGGAATGAAATTTTTCGTCGAATTGCGTCGCACGCGAAAAGCCATCAAGGAGCGCCGCTGCGGGTCACCCAGCGCAGTTTCGCTGAGCTGCTGCGCGGGTTTGCGCGGCGTTCCGCAGGTCCCGCCGTGATCACTCCTTCGCTCATTTCGGAGAAAATGCCATCGCGCAGCCCGATTTTCATCGCCTGTTTGACTCGCCTATCTTCGCCCGAATGGAAGGTCAAAATGGCGGCTCTCGCGCCCGGTTTCAAACATTCCGGCAGGCTGCGGAGAAACGCATCCAACGCGGGAAATTCCTCATTTACGGCGATGCGTATCGCTTGAAAAACCCGCCTCACGGTGAGCTCGCGCTCCGCCTCGTCGCTCACCCGGACCGCCTCGCGGATGGCGGAGGCGAGCGCCAATGTGTCGCCATAAAGATTGCCCGCCAGAGCCGCCGCGAGCGATTCCGCACGCGGTTCGTCGGCATTTTCATGCAGAGCCAACTCCAGCTTGCTCGCACTCACCTTGGCCAGCCAATCCGCAGCGGACAGCCCGCGCGATGGGTTCATTCGCATGTCCAGCGGACCTGCTGTTTTGAAACTGAAACCGCGCGTCGGATCGTCGAACTGCATCGAAGAACATCCGAGATCGGCGAAGACAAAATCCACGCCGCGTATTCCCTCGGTTTCCAACGCACGGGCGATCCCAGCGTAATTGGAGCGCACGGCGCGCAACCTTTCCTCGCCGAATCCCGCAGCCCGCAACCTCGCCACCGTCTTTGGCATTTCCACCGGATCGACGTCCAACCCGACGAGTTTTCCATCGGGAGAAATTCTCTCCAAGATCCGTGCAGCATGACCGCCGTAACCGAGCGTCGCATCCACTCCTATCATCCCCGGTGCCAACGCCAGAGCGTCTAAACATTCGTCCATCAGAATGGGAATGTGTGATCCCGCAGGCGTCTTGCCCGAAGCGATCACCTTGGCCACCGTTTCCGCGTGGAGTTCCGGGCTCAATTCTTTGTATTTGTCCTGAAACTTGCGCGGGTTCTTGCCGCTGTAGCGTTTGCGCCGCGGTGGGCGTGGAATTTCATCACTCAAAGCTCCGAGTATTTCAGGTTGTTGCCGCGTGATTTTTCGACCGGATAACGGACTTCGTTGTGGGCGATCTTGTCCTCCATCACCTCGCCTAACTTGAATCCCAAGTTGTCCGCAAACTCGAACAACAGGATCGCGACATCTGCAATCTCCGACGCAATCTCGCCTCGATGGTCCTTCAGCCGCGCTTCAATTTGCTCTTCCTGCTGCCACACAAAATGCTGCATCAACTCGCCCGCCTCGGCGGAGATCGCCACGGCAAGATCCTTCGCATTGTGATATTTTCGCCAATCCCGCGCGTCCACAAAGGACTGGATGCGGGTGGTTAGATCAGAAATCGAGTCGCTCATGGCGGGGTTCTAGAGGTGAAGCGGAGGACGGGCGAGAAATTATCGGTCGGATCTGCCGCATCCCATCGATGACATCCAAAAAAAAGCCGCCCGCGCGTGAACGCGGACGGCTTTTCAGAATGATTCTCGCGGGGAGATTACTCTCCGGTCACTTCGACCACCTCTTCAGCAGCCTTTTTTGGGGCGGCTTTCTTGGCAGCCTTCTTCGGCGCAGGGGTTTCTTCCTTGGCTTCGACTTCGACAGCCGGTGCCTCTTCAGCGACAGGCTGATCGACCCACTCGATGATCGCCATCGGTGCGGAGTCGCTCATGCGAGCGCCGAGCTTGGTGATACGGCAGTAACCGCCTTGACGATCCTTCGAAGCGGGAGCCGTTTCGGAGAAAAGTTTTTGGACGATGTCCTTGCGGCCGAGCAGGAACGCGATCGCGAGGCGGCGGGAGTGCAGGTCGTCGCGCTTGGCGAGGGTGACCAGCTTTTCCGCCACCGGACGAAGCGCCTTGGCCTTGCCGAATGTGGTCTTGATGCGGCCGTGCTCGATCAGGCTGCATGCCAAGTTGGCAAGCAGAGCCTTGCGGTGCGAGGCGGTGCGTTTGAGTTTAACTGTCTTGCTGCGATGTCTCATCGGGTGCTTCCTTTTCTAGGTAAATGTGTTAGTCGTCGAGGTTTTGGGCGATCAGGTCGGCAAGGCCGACAGGTGCTTCGTCTTCCGCACCGAGGCGCGGTCCACGCGAGGCGGCGGCGGGGCCGGAGAGCAACGATGGCTCGAAGGACATCCCGAGTCCAAGGCCCAGCTCGACGAGCTTGTCCTTGATCTCGTTGAGGGACTTCTTACCGAAGTTGCGGTACTTGAGCATTTCGGCCTCGGACTTCATGGCCAGCTGGCCGACCGAGGTGATGTTCGCGTTGTTGAGGCAGTTGGCGGCACGAACCGAAAGTTCGATTTCGTTCACCGACATGTTGAGAAGCTTCTTGAGAGCGGCGTTCTCTTCGCTGGACTCAGCAGGTGCTTCTTCGAAGTCCACGGCGTTTTCGTCGTAGTTAACGAACACGTCGAGGTGATGACGAAGGATGGCGGAAGCTTGGAGAAGCGCGTCTTGTGGCGTGATGCGACCGTCGGTCCAGATGTCGAGGACCAGCTTGTCGAAGTCGGTCATTTGACCGACCCGGGTGGTTTCCACGGCATACTTGACGCGGGTGACGGGCGAGAAAATCGAATCGATGGCGATAACGCCGATCGGTTGGTCCTTGCGCTTGTTTTCGTCGCCGGTGGAGAAACCACGGCCGACGCGAACTTCGAATTCGCAGTCGAACTTCACCTTCTTGTCGAGGGTGCAGATGACTTGGTCCTTATTCACCACGTCGTAGATGTGATCCGCAGTGATGTCACCAGCGGTGATGACGCCTTCCTTCTCCACCTTGATGGTGAGAATGCGTGGCTCCTTCTCGTTGTGGGAAAACTTCACCTTCTTCAGGTTGAGCACGATGTCGGTGACATCTTCCACCACGCCGGGAAGGCTGGAGAACTCGTGCTGGACCCCGGCGATGCGGACCGAAGTGATCGATGCGCCTTCCAATGAGGAAAGGAGCACGCGGCGCAGCGAGTTGCCGATGGTGTGGCCGTAGCCGCGCTCAAAGGGTTCGGCGACGAACTGGGCGTAGGTGTCGGAGGCGGTCTCCTCGTTGCGAACGAGGCGGTTAGGTAGCTCGAAACGAGCAAGTTTGGTAGCTGACATGGTCTGTTTGGTAGCCGGGTTACCCTCTTGCGGGCGGGCTGCGATCGGTGAAGAAAGCAGTCCAGAGGACCGACGGCGGTGATGCAATAGCCCGCGGGGCGGCGAATAAATGCGGTCACCGCCAGCTTGCAAAGCCTTTTTTTCCGCCATCTCGACCAGAAATTTACCATTTCGGCACTATTTTCGAAAATTTGGCTAGATCCTCTAGCAGAATTGTTGCAGATTGCCCTCGCAATCCACCAACACTAACCATGAAAAGCAAACGTAACCTAACTCGATTCACCTATGAGAGCGCAGCCTTTGAAGGATGGCGTCTCTGCATCAGCCGTGCCGGAACCACCTTCACCAAGTACTTCCCTGACAAGAAGTTCGGCGGTGGCAAGAAGTCCCTGGCCGCAGCTGAGAAGACATTGGCTGAATTGAAAACGCTGATCGAAGGCTCCAAGCGCGTCGACGGCAAGCTGACCGCCTCCACCATCAAGAAGGGCGAGAAGATCTTGGCCGAGGCAGTTTGATCCACATCCGGGGCTTTCGAGGGTTGCGCGGTCCCGACCGCTCACCTAATTCGGCGCATGTCGGAAAAGAAAGCCCCGGTCATTCATTGGTTTCGCCGCGATCTTCGTATCGCTGACAATACGGCGCTGTGGAGCGCGGCGAAACCCGGGATGCCTGTCATCCCTCTTTATCTAGTAAGTCACTGGCGCGACCGTCATTCTTGGACGGGTCCGAACCGCCAGCACTTCCTCTGTCAGTCGCTTGAATCACTGGCGAAAAATCTGGAAACGATAGGCGGACGCCTCATGGTGCGCCAAGGCCAAGCCGTCAACGAGCTGCGAAAGCTGATTGAGGAAAGCGGAGCGACCGCGCTGCACTTCAACGCGGATCCTGATCCCTTCGGCAAGTCCGTCGAAAAGCAAGTGGCAGCCATGTGCGCGGAGTTGGGCGTTTTCTGCCACGGGCATCACGACGTTTCCCTGCACACTCCGGACGAGGTGCTCACCCAAACCGATCAACCCTACCGAGTTTTCACGCCCTACTCGAAAAACTGGCTGAGTCTCCCGAAACCCTCCCCTCTGACGAAGCCCACTTCGTTGGAAACGCCCGCCGCAGTGAAATCGCTGCCCTTGCCGACCGTGGAAACGTGGGGATTGGAGGCGCCGCAAGCGATGCTTCTCGAAGCTGGGGAAAGAGCAGCACGGGACCGGTTAAAAAGGGCGGTCGCCGAAACCATCCAAAACTACGGCTCGCGGCGGGATTTCCCGGCAGAGCATGGCACGTCGCGCCTCTCCCAAGACCTGCGCTACGGACTGATCTCGATCCGCACCGTCTACGCCGCCTGCATCAAGGCACGTCACACCACCGATCTCGTCGGCCAAACGAACATCGACATCTTCATCAAGGAACTCGCTTGGCGGGAATTCTACTTCGCCATCCTGCACCATTTCCCGAACGTGCTCGACGAGGAGTTCAACGCCGATTGGCGTGGCTTGCCTTGGGATGAACCCGGCGAAAAATTCGAAGCATGGAAGGACGGTCGCACCGGTTTTCCCATCGTGGATGCCGGGATGCGCGAACTGCGCGAGACCGGTTTCATGCACAACCGCGTGCGCATGATCACCGCGATGTTCCTCACCAAGGATCTGCATCTCGATTGGCGACTCGGCGAATCGTGGTTCATGCAGCAGTTGGTGGATGGTGAAATCGCGTCGAACAACGGCGGTTGGCAATGGTCGGCCGGCACAGGGGCGGATGCCGCGCCCTATTTCCGCATCCAAAACCCGTGGTCGCAAACCGCTCGCTACGACCCGAACGGCGACTACATCCGCAAATGGGTGCCCGAACTCAAAGGCGTTCCCGCAGTGAAATTTCTTGAACCGCCCAAGGACGGCAAACCGATCGCCCCCGGCTATCCCCTGCCCTGCGTGGATCACAAAACCGAGCGCGACCGCACTCTCGCGATTTTTAAAAACCACCGCGCCGAGCAGCGCTGAATCGTTAGAAACCGGACTGCTTCATCAATCGCGCGGCGAGTTCCTGCAAATCCTCTACCGGGATGGCGAAACTCTCCGCACGGTTGGCGCGTGCAATGTTCATGCCGACGCAGCGCCCATCAAGATCGAGCAAGGGCCCGCCTTGGACCTTGCGGCTGCCCAAAATGTCATCCTGGATGACGCGTGGAAATCCGCTGCGCCGTGGCGAGAAATCACCACTCATCTGGTCGTTGCGGCTTTCCTGCTCCGTGAACATTTCCCCACGCACCGCCAGCCTAACATCGACCGTCGTCTCTACCTTGTCGCGGCGGTAAACCAGCTTCACCACGCTGCCCGCCTTCTTGTCCTTCAACGCGGCTCCGACATCCTCGATTTTCCGGACGCGCGTGCCATCGATCGACAAAATAACGTCGCCCTTCATCAATCCCGCCTCCTTGGCACCGCTCTTCTCATTCACCTCAGAAATTTCGAGCGTTTTGGCCTTTGCCTTCAGGATGACGCCGAGCGCAGCACCTCCGGCGGCTGGGATTTCGCGGGGCTTCGCGCTAATAATTCCCGCCAGTGCCCGCCGCACCGTACGGCTGGTCGCCCCGTTCGCCACCACCCAGGTTCCTTGCGGCAGCTCGCTGGTCGGCGCGTAGCTCACCGGGATCAATCCCTGCGCATCCACTTTCAACAGCGCCACGTCCCAAGTCGGGTCGATCATCAAAATTTTTGCATCTTTGAAAACGGTCTTATCCACCGTCACCACCAAGGATTTCACCTCCAGCACTTCACTCGCCTTGGTGAGGATGTGACCATTAGGAGAAATGACCACGCCGTAAGCCGCTTCCTTGCGACCGTCGGCAATCACCGCGCTGGACGTCTGCAAAACCGCGCGCGGCCCCTCGAACGCGGCGACCACTGTCGCTCCTGTCGTCCGATAGGTCGTCTCCAGACTTTGCTGCGCCATGGCCGGAAGCAGCAGCACGGCGGATAGAAAAACAGCAATTCTGTTAGCGCTCACCGAGGTTCAGCGTGAGGGTTTCCGCTTTTCCAGCGCGTTCGATTTCCAGCGTGATTTCGTCGCCAGCGGCCATTTCTGCGAGGAGATCCTGCATTTGCTTGCGGTTTTCCAGCACCGTCCCGTTGAGCTTGTGCAGGAGGTCGGCTTCCTGGATGCCCGCGATTTCCGCCGGGCTCTTGCTGCCCACCTTGGTCACCCGCAAGCCTCCGCCTTGGTGAGGTTCGGTCGCCAGCCCGAGAAATCCGCTGCCTTTGACCGGTTTCTCCGCGAATGGCCCCTCGCCAATAAACTCCCCCGCCATCATCCCATCCCAGTGCTCGATGAATTCGCTCATCGGCACGTGCATGTTCACCGGCATCTGCTGGCCGACCCGCGAGTGGATGCCTATCAGCTTCCCATTCAAATCGAAAAGCGGCCCGCCCGAATCGCCGCCGATGAGCATGCAGTCAGACTGAAACGTCGAATCCGCGATGCGCACCAGCCGCCCGAGCCGCACCACCGAGCCGCGGTTCTTGTCGAAACCGCCAGAATGCCCGAGCGAGAAAACCCAGTCGGCCAGCCGCGTGGTCGCATTTCTATCCATTTCGACAAACGGATAGGTTCCCTTTTCCGTGATCCGCAGCATCGCCGCGTCACTGTCCGCGACCAGCCCCAGCGTTTCCGCTTTGAGCTTCGTGCCGTCTTCTAAAACGACCGTGACCTTTTTCTTCACGCCCGTCGCCACGTGCGCCGCGGTTAGGACCAGGCCATCCGCGGAAATGATCACCCCGGTGCCCGAGCCTTCCGCGATTTCGATGCACACCGTGGCCGCGCGCGCCTTGGGCAACGCGGCTCCCAGCGCCGATTGGATCGCCTCCAAGTCCTTGCGGCTGTCCGGTGCTTTTTTGTCATTCACATAAAGCCGTCCTTCCGCGCCAAACCCGCACAGCGGCAACAACGCTAGCAATCCAACTGTTCCGAAGAATTTCCTCACCATGCTTGAGCGGCACGCTACCGACCGTCTGTCTCCCCGGCAACTCATGCCTGCGCCCGTTTTTGAAACACCGCGATCCATTCCCGTCCCTCACGGCCCGGATAAGCGGCGCTCGGCACCCACGCGTCAACCCGCTCGAGGTATGGCGCGAAACACGCGTCGATTTCCTCAATGGTCGTCGCAAACGGCGGCCCTTCCTCTTCCTCGCCGGGATCATGCGGTGTGAGGAAAAACACCCCGGCCAGCACGCCGCCATCCTCCAAACAAGCCGCCGCCGCTGCCGCGTAGTCACCCCGCCGCGATGGATCGATCGCGCAAAAGCACGTGTGCTCCCAGATCGCGGAAAATTGACGCTCATCCCGCCACGCCGGTTCCAGAAAATCGCCGACCTCGTAGCTTTCCTTCCCCAGCACCGGGAAATCCTCCGCCCGCTCCACCGCGCTGCGCGAAATGTCCACGCCCGTCACGTCCAAGCCGAGTTCCGCCAGCACTCTCACGTCGTGGCCCAGCCCGCAACCGGGCACCAACACCACCCCCGTGCCCCACATGGCGACGCCGCGTTTCGCCAGCAATTCCAGCAACGGCGGGGCCGCGCTTCCCTTTTCCCATGGCATGTCCCCCGCCAAATAGCGGCTCTCCCAGTCCGTCATGCCGCAAGCTGTCCCACGATTCCCACCGACGCAAGAAATCACCGTGAGTGCTAGCCATTACTTTTGTCGTTCCAAGCTGCCTGTCGCCATCCGATCATCACTGCCGCAAACGTCCTTGAACAGCCTCATTTGGAAATTCAGACGTTGAGACTTAGCCGAATAAGAGACTTAAGCTTTTCGCCATTTTAAAAGCCATAGTGCAGCCAAGAACATTACGAGGATCAATAAAGCAACAACTGAAAACAGTATTTCCGCATCAGCCTTGTCGAGTTGTCCGGAAGCCTCAGTCTTCGCTCTTGGTGGCTTGGAGTCATCAAAAGTTTGAGCGTCACGTATCTTTGAGGACCCACTCTCGTTCAACTTTAGCTTCAGATTTTGGTCTTTCAAATTCTCCTTGGTACCCAACCACTCTGAAGCCCCCCCCGTTCGATCCACCTTTGCGCCGTCCTCGCCTATCAATTCTCCGTCACGAATGTAGAACTTTGACACCTTTCCCAAAAGCGTTTTCAGGGTGATTTCGGCAGGAGCTATTGGCTTGAATGAACCATTCCCCCCAGCGGCTCGATTCCAATCTCCATTTGTCACGGAAATTTCAGAGATCAGCTTGGCTTGCGCATCAAACTGCAATACCCCCATCTTACCTTCATTGAACTCCAAAATGGCAATGATTCCATGTTCATTTTCATCCCACGCACCCAAGCGGCACCATAAATTTGGCTTTTCCCCATCAACCTTATCGACTCGTTTGCTCCAAATCACCTGTTTCGCTCTCCCGTCGACAGCTCTACTAAGGCTATATTGAGTTGCGACGGAAGAGTCATTTTCAACAACAGCTAAATCACCGCCGAATGCGTAACTCAAACTTCTAGCCAGAAGGATTAAAATGAATAAGCAACTATGTTTTGTCATAAATCTTAGTCTTCGAGTGTTTCATAAGGAGCCTCGTAAGGAATTGATTCTGCGGTGCCCTTTGGATCCGCTTTCCACACCCAGATTGTCTCGCCAGCCGCCATGGCGGGGACCGTTTGAGCTTGATCCGGCAAAGGTGGATTCATAGTGACAAGAAAACCAAAACCATCCAAAGCATCATCTTCCCACTCAACCAGAGTATTGCAGATATTCGAGCCTTACGATGGATCATAAATATAATTTCCATAAACAACTACTGAGTGATCTTGAAAATACGCCTGAGGATTTTTATTTCTTTGAGCCTCTTTGCCATCATTGTCCACAGGAGCAAACGGATTTGCTCCAACATTCCAGTTCTTCACCAACAACTGGGGTAATACCTCTGTGGCCTGCCCTTGATAAGTTGGATATCTGACAGCCAGCGAAGCATTAAATTCCGCAGCGATTGAAGCAGTCATTTTGGGCGGTTGAAATGAGTAACGTTTTGAATCTATCCCTTGGGCTCTCAAAACGTCAATAAATAGTCGAACCCAAGCCCCGCAACGCCCATCACCATCGGACAGCAGTTCAGGAGTAGTCTGCTTCGAATTGGGTGGCACCCCCCAGTATTTCATCCCAGCGCCATCACGTGATCCGCCGCTCGGCTTCACTCTCTGGACGTCTTTATTTTTGAATTCATTATAAATCGAGTCAACAACAGCTTGTGCCCCATCCCCTTTGACGCTTGCATTTCTGCAGCCGATATTGAATAACGATTCACGTGAGAGAGTCACCGCCGTTTTTATCGGATCCGCCATTGTGACGTAAACCGTGTGCTTAGTGCTACCTATCGTGCACCATCCACTTGTCCCGACGCTGATCTGCCAATCAATCTTGAATGCTGTATTATCATCTACATTATAAAACCTAATTGTGTTGACGAGGTTTTCCGATGTTGTAGTCGACGGCATCATAACAGTTCCATCCACAGCTGGAGTCACTGTAACTTCTGGGGTCTGAAGTCCTTGATCGGAGGTTGCCCTGATTTTCACCGGTTGCCCAGCAGGTAGTCCTATGATTTTAAACTTTCCTCCAAGCATGGGTTTAGTGTTTCGTGTGTAAGCAACAGGATAATTTTTATCGCCACTTTGGCTATTCGTAGTGGCCTTCCCATCGCCATCGACATCCAACCATTGAGGGGCATCGTAAGCCGTATTGCCGTCATCCGACTTTAGCTCGTGATACTTGCTTCCCCCGAACCAGACCTCCTCCACACTTCCCGTTACGTGATAAAAATACATCCTGTTGGTAAAGCCCACCTCCATCGGCGGTAGTAGTTCTACCCACGGACGAACTAACTTATCAGGAGATACACTCAGCTTAAAAAAGGTCCTGTCCCTCAGTTCCCAGATATCGGGGGCTCCTACGGCAACTGCCTTTCTTTCCGTTTCCGTGAATACTAGCCAATCCCGGGCGTAAGACTTTTTCTCTTTTGCAACCAACCGATTTCTCTGTTGGCGCAAGACAGCTGAAATAATCGAAGCTGAATCACCCGTCTCAACCCTAAAGTATCCATCAGCAATATTACCGCGCCCATACTCCCAATCATTATCTACGATCTTGGTCGCTAAGTAACCGACATCCAATTGTTCTTCATTATTGATAGCGACCGCTGATTCAAAAGTGCCATCCCAGTCTTCGATAAAGTATCCGCCGAACTTTTCGGGTTCGCCTGCTGCCGCAGGAGTGTGCCAGCCTAAATTGATCATATTATGACGCCCTTGTTTGTCAGGAACGACGTGCATCGGCCCAGAACTCCACATCAGCTTAATGTAGTGCACCAATGACAGATCATCGTCCATCTGGAGAAATCCAAGATACCCCTGTTCTGCATCGCTGACTTGCGGATCGATTCCTATCCGATATTCTTCCCGATTTTTAATTCCATCTTCATCATCGTCCTGATCGGCGTCCGCGCTGTCATTGCCATCCAGGCCATTGGCCCATTCCCAAGTATCTGGCAAGCCGTCGCCATCACTATCGATTCCATTTCGAACCACCAACGGGACGCTTGTCCATAAATCGAGTCCATCCGCCGGATTTCGGCGATACCGAAATTCGATCAAGTTAGGAGTCCCATCCAGATCCAGATCGCCATATCGATCTCCCGCATCTTGCGGATCTAGCCCATAAAACACTTCCCAATCATCCGGCATACCGTCGCCATCTGCGTCGTGATCGATCTTGAGAACTGTGATTTGAGTGCCCTGCTGGAGAGTGAGATTCCCGTGATCGGAGATGCGCGCATAGTTGATAGAACTTGATGACCCGTTCGGCAGAAGATCCGTAATAGGAATCATCACAGATCCAGACCAGGGTTTGTAGGGAGATTGCAACAGAACCTGTGGAGAGTTTGAGACGCCCTGTACGCTTCCTTGGCGTTTTGCGTGATAATTTCCATCGAAGAAGTAGATTCCATTTTCCCGATTCCAACCATAGGGGTCATGCTCATAATCTGGATCGAAGTTAAAATAATCGCTTTGCAAGATGGTGGCGTCAAAACTACTGGCGAATTCCCCCCAGTCATTAATAGCTCCAAACGTTTGGTAAATGATCGGAAGTGAATACCAGGTTTGTGATGAGGTTCCATAAGACGATGCCCAATAAATATCCCCTCCATCTCGACGAAGGTGGACTGGATCGCCCGTTGTGAGGTCTTCCACGATAGTCATCATGCCGTGTCCATTTGGATCTGGCGTCCACAAAGCGGAGTCGAGATTGACGTCAGGCCCAAGCGCCCAGACGCCACCCAGATCGGAGAGTGAATCCGCCGCGATGCCGGTTGAAAACACCGCTCCACCCGGCATGGCAAGGAAGGTATCGCGATAGCCGGTTACTGGGTTGAGGAAAGTTCCCACGAACTCCCCATAGTCATTCACGTCACTAAAAATGGGAGAGGCCCAGTTTTCCGAGAAGATGACGTCGTTTCCATTCTCGTCCATTGCTACGGTCGGACCTGAGGGGGAGCCTGTCCTTGCGACGATATAGCCTGTGTCGCTTATACGCATCGGTAGACAGGTGGAAGATTGACGAGTGAAAATCACGGATTGACCGCCTGACGAAGTCGGCGTCCAAAGAAACCCCTTGTACCCACCACCAAGAAAGTAACCCACAACCTGTCCCATGGAATTCACGTCTGTTGGAATGATGTAAGGACTGTTTGTGTATGGCTCTGGCATTCTCACATGCGTCCAAGTTTCGTTTTCAGGAGACCAAATGTAGGGATGATTGGTTGTGGCGGCGTCCTGAATTCGCCTTCCGTTCGCCCTGATGAGAATAGTTCCATTGCTGGCAGATGAGATCAGGGTTAAAGCGGGATCGGCTACGTATCCGGGGATTGTTGGCAGAGTCACAAGGGAACGACGTCCGTTCGGATATCCATATTGCCCGGAGGTTGCCACTCCTAGCTGGTGTTCCTGAAGCGCGGTGAGACCATCTAGGTCAAAATCGCTAGCGGCATCCGCCGGATTGTCGAGATCCTGATGATTGTCAGCTTCCCAAGTGTTGAGCATTCCATCCCCGTCTGTATCGTCTGCCGTAGGAACGAGAACAGGGAGCGGCATCGGCATGGCGAACCCACCGACACCGCCCCATTCGGCGGATGCTGTTGGATTAAAAAGACCCAACGCCACAATCAGCAGAGAAAATCCCAAGCCCCTCCAGAAAACACCTCCACTGGACGACTGGACGACTGGACGACTGGACGACTGGACGACTGGACGACTGGACGACTGGACGACTGGATGACTGGATTGATTTCATACTCGGAAGAATGCCGACGGGAAAACTGTCTCCGACTAACAACTTCGCAAGTGCCAGCCAAAAGACAGGATGCGGCACAAGTTTTTTATGCAGCACTGTGCATCAATCTATCGAATATTATTCGAGGTAGGCAGAGCCTCGCTATCTATTTTTTAGTATCCAGCCCACAGCACAATCACATCCGTCTTACTCGATAATAATTTCCATACACCATTATTTACCCCCTAAACCTCAAGAAAATCCTCACCCGTTATCTTTGATGTGATGGCGTTCGGCCAGTTGCTTGCGCGGCTTATCGAAGAGAGTCGAATTTCTGCGCGCGTCCTTCGACATGTAAAAAGGGCACAGCCGAAATGACCAAGACTACTTCCCCCTCAGGCCTATCCAGTTTGCGCCTAGCCGTCTGCATCCTCCCACTTTTCCGCCTTTGCCTCGGCGGCGTATTCCGTCAGAACCGCCGCATGTCGATCTTTGAAAAAGCCCGCGAGCTGGCGGTCATCACCTCGTCCGCCGCCGTCATCGGCTGGGACCAGGAAACTTACCTGCCACCCGCCGCCGCCCGCCATCGCGCCGACCAACTCGCTTGGCTCTCGTCGCGCGCCCACGAACTCGCCACCTCGGACGCTTGGCTGGCTGATCTCACCGCCGCCGAAGCCGCCGACAACGATTTCAAAGCATCTGCCAACCTGCGCGAGCTACGCCGCGAGTTCGACCGCGCCGCAAAACTCCCCACCGAGCTGGTCGCCCGCGACTCCATCGCCAGTTCGATGGCCAAGCACGCCTGGGCCGATGCCCGCACGAAATCGGATTTTTCCATTTTCGCCCCGCACCTCGAAACCCTGCTCGGCATCGCTCGCGAAAAGGCGGAACTCTGGGGCTACCAAGACGAACCTTACGACGCGCTGCTCGAAGGCTACGAACGCGCCACCAGCACCGCTGCCGTCGCCCACCTTTTCGACACCATGCGGCCGCGCCTGCGCGACATCGCCGCCCGTGCCGTGGAAAATTCGAATTCCCACGCCCCCAGCTTGCCACCCGGTCCGTACCCCGTCGCCGCGCAAGAAGACTTCAATGCCCGCGTCGCCGCCGCCATCGGGTTTGATTTCGACGCCGGCCGCATTGACACCACGACTCACCCATTCTGCACCACGCTCGGCCCCCGCGATGTCCGGCTGACGACCCGCTACATGGAATCGGATTTCACGTCGTCGCTTTTCGGCGTGCTCCACGAAGCCGGCCACGGACTTTACGAACAAGGCCTGCCCGCCGACGATTTCGGCCTGCCATCCGGCAACGCCGTCTCGCTCGGCATCCACGAATCCCAATCTCGGCTGTGGGAAAACCACGTCGGTCGATCACGCGCGTTCTGGGAAAAATGGTACCCCGCCGCCCAGGAAAGCTTTCCCCAGCTCGCCGCGTTCCCGCTCGAAAGCTTCCTCCGCTACCTCTGGCGCGCCGAATTTTCGCCCATCCGCGTCGAAGCAGACGAAGCCACCTACGACCTCCACATCCTGCTCCGTTTCGGCCTCGAACGACGCATGCTCAATGGCACTCTCGCCGTCGCCGACGTCCCCGCCGCTTGGAATGAAGGGTTCCGCGATCTCTTCGGCTTCGCTCCGCCCGACGATGCACACGGCTGCCTGCAAGACATCCATTGGTCCATGGGCGGCCTCGGCTACTTCGCCACCTACACGCTCGGCAACATCAACTCCGCCCAACTCTTCGCCGCCGCCCATAAGGACCCACAAATCGCCGCCGCCTCCGCCCGCGCCGACTACCTGCCGCTCCTCGATTGGCTGCGGAAATCCGTCCACAGCCACGGCGCGACCCTCGATCCCGCGGAACTCATCGCCCAAGCCACCGGCCGCCCACCGTCCACCGACGACTACCTCGCCCACCTTGAATCCCGCTACCTCTGACGCCATGCCTCAAGGACTTTTTATCGTTATCGAAGGCATCGACGGCACCGGCAAATCCACCCAAGCCGCTCGCCTTGCCGACTGGTTCCGCAACCAAGGCCGCGAGGTCGTCCACAGCCGCGAACCGACCGACGGCCCATGGGGGAAAAAACTCCGCGAATCCGCCGCCACCGGCCGTCTCTCGCCCGAGGACGAACTCGAGTATTTCCTCAACGATCGCCGCCAGCACGTCGAGGAAGTCATCGCTCCATCCCTCGCCGCCGGGAAAGTGGTCATCCTCGATCGCTACTATTTCTCCACCATGGCCTACCAAGGCGCACGCGGCTTCGATCCAGTGGAAATTCGCCGCAAAAACGAGGCTTTTGCCCCGGTTCCCGACCTGCTGCTCATCATGGACCTCGATGTGGACGCAGCGCTTGGCCGCATCGGTGCCCGCGGCGACACCGCCAACGAGTTTGAAAAGCGCGAGAATCTCGAACGTTGCCGCGAGATTTTTCTCTCCCTGCGCGACGAGCCGTTCGTCCGCGTGATCGACACCGATGGCACGCTCGACGAGGTCTCCGAGCGCATCCGCGCAGCCCTTCCTTCAGAGGCTTAAGTGACTCGGGCTGGCCGACGAAATGGCCATGCCATTAAAATCCGCAGTCCGCGTTGCCCCGGCCCCCTAGCTCGGTATAGACAAGCCCGCATGTGGGAATCTCTTCAATCCAGCGGCGTGATGGAAGGCGTCGGCACCGGACTCGCCTGGTTGATCACCGGAAGCCTACTGGTGGCCGGTGCTATCGGCTGCCTTCTACCCGTGCTGCCCGGTCATCTCATCCTGCTCATCGCCGCCGTTTCCCACCGCCTCATGCTGGGTGCCGAGTCCGGCCTCAATGCGTGGTCTTTCGTCGTTCTTGTCGTGCTGATGGCGATTTCCCAAGGCTTCGAAATGGTCAGCGGCGCGGCGGGTTCGCGGTGGTTCGGCGGCACCCGCTGGGGCGCGGCCGGTGCCATCGTCGGCAGCCTCGTCGGGTTGTTTTTCATGCCCTTCGGCCTGCTGCTTGGGCCGCTCATCGGAGCCTTCGCCTGCGAGCTGATTGTCGCCCGCAAGCAGACGCATCACGCGGCCATTTCTGGCGTCGGATCCGTCGTCGGGACGATTGCCGGCATGGGTTTCAAAATCGTCGTCGGCCTGCTCATGATCGCGTGGTTCTTCCTCGATGTGTTTTGGATCGGGAAGTGAAGGAAGCGAAACGCAGAGGCGCGGAGAAGGACTCTCATCCTTCTACCGCCTCCGCGATCTTCCCTCTCCGCTCTCCGCGCCTCCGCGTTTCGATCCCCTTTCCACCCCGATGACATTTTGATTGGAAAATCAAAAGGGCTCCCCCACGGTGCGCGCGCCGCTCCCCGGACGGTCGCAGTTTCACGCAAGTGGAGGTGAGGAAAGTCCGGACACCACAGGGCAACGCGCCTCATGAAAGTGAGGGACGGGTAACGCGAGGAACCCGGACGGATCAGTGCAGCAGAAAGATACCGCCGATGGCCGCAAGGCACAGGCAAGGGTGAAATGGTGGAGTAAGAGCCCACCGCGAATCCGGGTAACCGGACGGCACGGCAAACCCCGCGTGGTGCAAGACAGAACAGGGAAAGGGCTGCCCGCCCGTTCATTCCCGGGTATTAGTCGCACTCTGCGCAAGCAGGGCGCTCCGCTTCGGCGGGGTGAGAGAAATGGCCGTCCAGCTCCGCAAGGGGTGGACAGAATCCGGCTTACAGGGGAGCGGCACTCCCTTTTCCTTTCTCGTTGAAACAGAGAACCTTTCACCCGCGATCACGGTATGGTGAAAGCCCCGATCCGCGCTAAGATGAGCGGCGTAAGGGATAGCACAAACAAAGCCCCCCCAAGGGCCCGCGGGCGTCGGAAATAGGGATCTGACGCCCGCGGTCATCTCTTCTCCCCGGTTTCTCCGGCGGATTTCCTCCTTCGAAAAAAGTGCCCTGACCTACGCGATCGCGTCATGGCCAATCCCCAAAACTCTGCCAGCTTCCACCGTCGTAAGGGATAGCACAAACAAAGCCCCCCCCAAAGGGCCCACGGGCGTCGGAAATAGGGATCCGACGCCCGTGGTCATTTTGAGACTCACGTTGAGTTCTCAGACCCACCAGATTCCACGTCTGTAGCGACGCAACTCGCGACACGCCCAAACACCCCATTCAAGCGAGCGTTCACTTTGGACCTCAAGGCCATGCGATCGACGTCTGCGCGTTGTTGTGAATGAATTGGAGAATAACTTTTCAATCGGTCAGCTGAATTTCCAATATCTGCATTTACCATAAAATTCATTTCAACTCTTTTATGGTAAATGAAATGAGTAGTTATTCAGAGAGCATGTTCACACCTTAAATAGAAAACCCACCCAACGAAACAACCGTTTAAATCAATCACCTCTGAAACATCGCGATGACAGGAGGCAAACTTTCTTTCCAAGCATGCGCTGTGGCGCAGCGGATCGCAGCCTCCTCATCATCGCTGCGAGGAAAGCAGCGAGACTCACGAAACTTGCGTACCAAACGATTGATGGCAGCCAGCTCGGGAGCCAGAGACAGGATGCCTAGAACAGCGGCCAACGAAGTCGCAGCAAGAGCGCACGATACCGCGCCAAACAACGGGATTTTTGCGACCACGACGGCCATGGTCGCGACGATGGCGCTCAACGGGGGCACAGCCATGCCGAAACGCTTGGAGCTCGCGCGCGATGCCGCGCCTTTTGGATCCACCTCTTTCCATTCCTCCAGCGCCTTCAGCCGGAGCTGGCGTCCGAATTCGTAGGCGGATTGCTCCTCCCGTTGAATCACCTCGCCCTCGGCGGCCGGAGGATTCCACCGCGCGAGATCGCACTTGCAGGGCCTGCCGCCATATTGCGTCAGCACGCGCAGCCCGAACCACCAACGTGCCGCCAACGAAGCGACGATGGGAATCGTCGAGAATAGAAAAAGCAGCTTCCACATGCGGCCAGCGTCCGAGGAAAATCCAAGCTTGTCGCGCCGATTCTACGCTAGGCTTGGAACGACCTACTCCCGCAGCCGTTTCGCCAGCTCTGGACTCGGCAGCTCACAGGTGGCGGATTTCGCCATCAGCCAGTGCCGATGGTCAGCAATCCAGCCGTAAACCGCGTCGCGCAGCGGGCGAGGAATGAAGCGAGCAAACGTCGCCCATTTCCACCATCCACCCAAAGCCCGCGCCAACTCGACCAGCGCGTCGCTGCGAGTGAGGATTTTCCCGTCCGACTCGCGGAGCAGAACCATGGTTCCACCCACCTGAGCCGCGTGGCAGGAAAGGCCCATCTGAGCGGCGAGCTTGCCTTGCAAGGGAGCAAACTCCACCTGTCCACGCTTGTCCAAACGCGCAACCCGCCGCACCGATGCAGAACAGAACGCGCAATCCCCATCGAAGAACAGCACCCAGCTCATGCATGGCAGCCTAGGGGAATGGCACAGGCCTGCCAACCGTTGTTTCCCTAGCGTGCAAAAGGCAGGTTTTTCGTTGAGCCGAGACCGCCGTCCATGCGAGGTTACGCCGCGCCATGTCGACCGATTCCACACCAATGCTGCCGGAAGACGACGTGAGAAAAATCGTCAGCCTGCTGGGATCGGTCATCGCATCGACCGGAAGCATCCATGAGAAACGCCACTTGGTCATGGAAGGCCTGTGCGACCTCATCGGTGCCTCTTCATGGGTTTGGTCCGTTTCCGAATTCCATCCGGACAAGCCCCCCTCGTCCGTCGGCCTCATCCATAGCGGGTTTGATGAGACCCGCATGGCACGCTATTTGGAAGCGATCAACCATCCTGCGATGGAACAGGTTTCACGCCCGTCCTCGCTGGAGCTGATGGAAAAAGGCAAACATCTCACCCGCACCCGCGCCCAGATGGATCCTGAAGGCCGACTCGACCGCTCCGAGGCCGCCCCCTTGTGGATCAAGGCTGACATCGGTCCGCTGATCATGTCGTTGCGGCCGATGGAAGGCGGTGGCGTGAATGCCATCCGCTTGTATCGGACACTCGACCAACCGCATTTCAACGAACGCGAAGCCAAGATTGCCCACATCATTCTCAGCGAGATTCCTTGGTTGCATTTCGAAGCCTTTCCCGATGCGCGCAGCAAAGAAATCGTCGACCTCTATCCGCGCCACCGGACCGTCCTCAATTGCCTCTGCGAGGGCTGGAGCCGGAAGAAAATCGCCGAACACCTCGGCCTCAGCGTCAACACCGTCCACGGCTATTCCAAAATCGTGTTCAAGCACTTCGGCGTCCATTCGCAGTCGGAACTCATCGCCCGTTTGACCCAAGGCGACGGCGGCGACCGCTGAAATTTGCGCCATGTGAGCAGACCCCTGATTTGGGTACTTGCGCTTTGATCGTGCATTCTTCACGGTGTTCGGTCGTGGCGCGGGCCTGGCACGGCGCGAAATGCACCGGACCTCAGTTCCCCCCTGGTACCCGTGTTGTGTGTGTGATTGCAATGAAGACGCTTTCACGCCTGACAGGCCCGCCCACGGTCCCCCCAAAGTTAGTTTTGCCCTCTAAGGTTGCGATGAACACAGCGCCATCCTGCGCCGAGTGCGTTTGGTCTGGTCCGCATTGCCGCTTGAGTTTTGTCGGGGCGGCGGACAGCCTTTCGCCGGTCCTATGAAACTCCACGTTCCCATCGTCGCCTTTTCCCTCGTTGCCAGCCTTGCGGCGGCCGAGGCTCCTAAAATTTTCTCAGGACTCTTCAAACAAGACGTTCCGGTGAAGGGCCAGATCGGCGTGGTGCTGCCGCCACCGGAAATCGACAAATACGTGGGCAAGGTCGAGAAAGCCGCCCGTGCCGACAGCAAGTGGTTCAAAGAATTTTCCGCAGCCGCCAAGCCAGGCGAACCGCTGCCCTACGACGAACGTCTCGGACTGACGAAGGCGGAATACGACGACTACATCGAGCTCTGGGGCAAGCGCGCGTTCAAGAGCATGGTGGAAGTCATGTTGCTGCTTCGCAAAGGATCCGGCGACACGTGGAGCATCACCTCCACCGGCGAGGCCAGCACCATTTCCACGCTGCGCTACTCCGCCGAGGACGACACCTTTTCCTCGCCCAACGGCGTGCTCAAACGCATCGACGACATTAAGGCAGACTCCTCCAGCATCCTCGGCGCATGGACCGGCATGGAATGGCGATTCGAGGAGGAAACCGGCCTTGGCAAAACCAAGGAAAACCTCGCGCTCGGTCGCTTCACCGACTCCAACTTCGGCCTCATCGTCTATCGCGCCCAAGAAACCTCGACCGAGGGCACACGCCTGCTCGACAAAAGCCTCGTCATCCGTTTCCCGATCGCAGCGAGTGCAACGGCGGCAAAGCCCGCAGCAAAACCGGTCGCCGCGAAGCCCGCCAAGAAAAAGTAATTCCCGCCATCATGAGGATCATCGCGGGCAAGGCCGGGCGAACCGCCATCCGAGTGCCGGCCGCCGTCGCCCGCCCCACCACCGACTTCGTCCGCCAAGCGGTTTTCTCCATCCTCGCCGATCGTGTCGCCGATGCCCGCGTGCTCGATCTCTTCGCGGGGTCCGGCGCACTCGGACTGGAAGCGCTCAGCCGCGGTGCCACCGCCTGCACTTTCGTCGATGATCACCGCCAATCGGTCTCTATCATTGGAGAAAATTTAAAAAAGGCGCGCCTCGACGGAGGCCAAGCGATCAAGTCGGACGTCATCCATTTCCTGCGCAAGGACGCGGCCCGCTACGATCTCATTTTCGCCGATCCTCCTTATTGGAAATACCACGGCGACAAGGACCACGTCTCGGAACTCCTCGCTAGCGGGCTCATCCCACCGCGGCTGACTGAGGACGGCTGGTTCATCGCGGAAATTTCCTCCCATCAGAAGTCGCCTGAAATCGATGATCTATCCCTCGTCGCGCGCCGCGAATACGGCAACAGCGCGATCCTGATCTATCAGGCCACTCCGGGCTAATTTCTCGCCTCTCCGCCGATGCGTGCCGCCTTTGCCCTGACCCTCTATCGGCTGTTGCTGCCGCTGCTATTTCTAGCGGCCTTCCCTGGATGGATCGTCAAAATGCTGCGCCGCGGCGGATTTGGCAGTGGCCTTGGCGAACGTGTCGCTCTCTATCGAAACGAGCTGGAGTATGAACCTTGCGGAGCCATTCACCTGCACGCCGTCAGCGTCGGCGAAACGATGCTCGCGCTCAAACTCATCCGCGAGTGGCGGCAGCGCGAGCCGCAGCGGCAGTTCGTCATCGCCACTGGCACTTCCACCGGCCACGACGTCGCCACCTCTTCGGGTCTGAACGGCGTGCGCGTGACCTATTCCCCGCTCGATTTCCCCTCCATGGTCAGGCGCTACCTCGATCGCTTCGAGCCAGCCCACATCGTGCTGGTAGAAGGCGAAGTCTGGCCGCACCTGCTGCGCGAGTGCAAGCGACGCGGCATTCCCGTAGCGCTGGTGAACGCCCGCATGTCGCCCCGCTCGGCACGCCGATTTCGCAAATTCGCCCCGTGGCTGCGGCCCATCTATCAACTGCTGGATGCCGTTGCCCTGCAAGAACCGGCCGATGCCGAAATCTGGCAGACGCTCGGCGTCGCCCGTGAAAACATCCACGACACCGGCAGCCTGAAGTTCGATCCCGGCAGCGGCGCCCGTCCCCAGCGGCGCGCCGAGTTCCAAGAACTTCTTAAAAATTTCGGCTCCAATCGTCCTGCGATCCTCGCCGCCAGCACGCATCCGGGCGAGGAAACGTTTATTGCCAACGCCATCCATGCCGCGAGTGCGGAGTTCCTTCCCATCATCGTTCCCCGCCATGCCGAACGCCGGGCGGAGGTGAAGGCCGCTCTCGAACACGCGGGATTCCACGTGATCTTGCGCTCGGGATTTTCAGCACCACCCGCAGTGTCCGAAAAACCGCAGGTGCTCGTCATCGACAGCACCGGCGAACTGCGCGACTGGACCGCCCACGCCGACGCCGTCGTCATCGGGAAAAGCTTCCTTTCCACCGGCGGGCAAAATCCGTGTGAAGCCATCCTCGCGGAGAAACCCGTCATCTTCGGCCCTCACATGGAAAACTTCCAACCCCTGTCCCGCAGCCTAGTCGCCGCTTCGGCCTGTCTCGAAGTGGACGATTCGACAACCCTTTCCGCCGCGATTGCCTCCGCCCTTCATCCCTCCAAAGCCGCCGCCATGACCACCGCCGGAACGGCCATCCTGAGCCGCCACACCGGAGCCACCCGCCGCATCGTGGACCTTCTAATCGGCTAATTCCGGCCCTTGATTTTTGGTGCAACCGGAGTTTGTCATTTCAAAATTTCCTCCTAGTCTCCGCGTCGTGACCGATTCCGACAAAGACCCATTGAGCAGCCTCCTGTCCAGTTTTGCGCTAGGACCCTCGTGGGCACGTGCCACCGGCGACAAGCAGGACGAGAAACCCAAGTCCTTCCGCGGCGGCGATGACAGACCGCCACGCCGCGACGATAGAGACCGCGGCCCGCGTCAAGGCGGCGGCCCGCGCGACCGGGATGGCGGTGCTCCTCGCAAACCTTTCCAACGTCGCGATGACCATCGCGACGCCCCACAGCGGCCTCAAGAAATCGTTCCCGAACCCGGCATCCAAGTTTCCCTGATTCCCGATGCGGAGGCAGTGCATCTCATCGGCAAAGAAGTCCATCAGGTTGCCCGGGTTTACGCCTTGTTCGATGTCGCCAAGATTTTGCTCGCCGAAAAAGCCCGCGTCCGCGCCATTTTCGATGCTCCAGAACCTCACGCGCCGCTCATCCGTGGCAAGCTTGAGGAATGCGTCTTTCTCAGCCGCGAGGAAGCAATTGCCCATCTGTGGAACTCCGAAAAGCGCCAAGATCTCATTGAGGAGGAAACCATCGAGGTCGAGCCTCCAACCGGCAATTTCCAAGCCATCGCCCGCTGCGGCATCTCTGGTGAGTGTCTAGGCCCGGTCAATTTCCATTCCTATCAGACGAACCTGCGTCGCCTTCACCGTGAGCGTTTCGCCCGCATGCCGTTCGAAGCCTACGCCGCGAAAGTGCGCACCGAACGTGGCGAGGAAGCCGTCAACGCATGGCTTGAAACCATGAAATCCAAAACCCGTTGGCGCATCAAGGGCGATGCCGACGACGCTTGGATGGACGACCGCGCTGCTGCCGAGCGCGCCCTCGCCAGCCGTTGTTTCGACTCCGCCTTTGAGGAAACCCGCTCCGCCAACGTTTCCGGGGCCATTCCTATCAGCCACCTTTCACCTTCGCTGCTGATGTCGCTGAAGTTTGCCGGCACCCATGCCCGCAATCATCCAGCCACCCTCATTCCCGCCGTGTGCCGTGCCGTCGAGGCCGAACACCTGCCCGTCTTCAAGCGCCAAGGCAAACTCCACACCGGTCCCGCCCGACCGCACCCTCTCCAACCCGACGCGGTGCTCGCCGAACGCCCCGGCAAAATGGTCAGCTGGATCCGCGAAAACACTCCCGCCAAGCTGGAAGGCCTGTGGAAATCCGTCCTGCCCGAAGGCAGCACCGCACCTCCATCCGAGTATGCCGCAGACCTCTTCTGGCTGCTTCACCAAGGTCACATCCTGCTCTTCACCGACGACACCTTGATGGTGCAGGAAGTCCGTGAAGCCGCCGCCCAAAACCCACCCGGCGAAGGGAAGAAGAAAAAGAAAAAGAAGAAGGCCAAGAAAGCTCCTGAAGCCTCAACCGACGGCAATCCAACTCCCGCCGCAGAGGCCGATGCCGCCGAGGCTGCGGCTCCAGAAAATCTCGAACCTGAAGCCGCTTCGACAACACCTTCGACCACGGATTCCATTGCCGAGGAACCCTCAGGATCAGACTCAGAGCCCGCCGAAGTGCCCGAGGCCGCGGCATTGGCTGAACCCGAAATCCCCGCCTCCGAGCTTTCAGATTCATCCGAATCCACGCCCATTCCAGTTGAAGAAACGACTCCGGAATCCGCTTCTGACGACGACGCGAAGCCCCAGTCCACCGACTGATCTCGCGTCCCTAAAAATTCATGAGGTTTCCATCGGCCAAGGGTTGACGCGCCCCTTCCGCTATGGTTCAAACCTCCCGACCTGCTTCACGGAACGGTGGCTGAGTGGTCTAAAGCACTCCCTTGCTAAGGGAACGTAGCTCAAAAGGTTACCGAGGGTTCGAATCCCTCCCGTTCCGCCATTATTCGAGAGATGAACGATTCAGTTCACTTTTTTCGCCCGTTTACCCCCAAAATGTGGGGATTTTTTGGTCTCTCTGTTTGAGCCGCTGCTTTGATTTGGAGCCCATCGATTCGATTCCTGCGGTCGGTCTCTCAAACTGAAGCAGGCCGTGGTTCACTTTCCGATTTCCGGGAATTTCGAGAGGGTTTTTCAACCCAGTCAGTGGCATGCAGTGAAATCAATTCTCTCGAACCCGAGTTCTCGGATTTGGAGCTGCCAGTCGGCGGAGCGCTGCTGGATCAGATCCTGAACTTGCAGCTTAGCAGGTTGGGTTCCTTGAAAAATTGACTCTTTGATCGTCGGGGCAAGGTAGGCGGCATTCAGCAGTCTCCGGACGTAGGCAGGTTCGATATTGAACTTTCGGGTTATCTCGTTCAGCGGTTTCGACGGCTGCTTCTGGAGTTCAGCACGCCAAAACTCGGCTTGGACGATGGTTTGAATCAGTGTGGCATTCGGCTCGCTGCGGGATGGGGAGATGGAATTCCCCGTGCATCCGTCAATGATTTCGACCCTTCCACGCTGTCGCTTGAATTCAATTTTGGCGGTGAGGGTTGTCTCGTAATCTGATCGGTGAACCACGGTCGGAATCGTTGGGCGAACAATTGTTTCGGGCGTTTCATTTTCCGAATACTCGGGAAAAGTTTCTACCAGTTGATTCAGTCTGGGATGACTTATATGGATCTGAATGGATTGGGGGCCGACGACAATCTTCGGACTCATTGCTTCAATCCAGCGTGTGAAATCGAGGGCGGAAGCGCTTCGTGACAGAGCATTGGCATGCATTGCGAGTCGGTGCTGGATTTGGTCCATGGAAAGTCCCTCAGACGAAACAATACATCCGAACCCAGGCATTGATTGGATTAGGATCTGACGAACGCTCTCCTCAAGGAGATGCGCGTTGATCGTTTTGAGGATCGAACTTTTGTATCCCTGCCGGATGGCTTGCTGCGATATATAGTAGCGGTAGCGCTTCCTGACTTTGCCTCCATCGGCCCTCTTTTGACTCTTGTTGGTGTAAGTAGGTGTGAGTGCCTGGCCATCAATCCCGTAAACAAAACCCTTCAAGGGATGGATGAGACGACTCTTGCCGATGGCGATCTCGTTGAGGTGACCACCGGTTTTGCGGTATTCCGGCTGATGTTCCCGCAGTTTCTTTTGAACCCGACTCCAGAGTGTTTCGTCGATGATGGCAGGGTGCTCCCCCGCATGGAGTTTTTCTTTGTGTTGGATTTTACCGCGATAGACAGGGTTGGTCAGTATTCGATGGAGCTGTTTCGCCACCCAAGGCTTCCCTTCCTGAACCCGTCCTTTTACGCTGGTGAACGCCTTGGTCTTCAAACTGAGCCGATTGAGCTCAATCACGGTTTCGATCAATCCGGATTTATCTTGGTAAGTATGGAAACAGGTCTTCACCACCTCGGCTTCGGTGGTGTTGATGACGAGCTTGCGTTCGAAAATGTCGTATCCGAGTGGCGGTACACCGCCCATCCACATACCCTTCTGTTTTGAGAGAGCGATCTTGTCCCGGATGCGTTCGCCAGTGACTTCCCGCTCAAATTGGGCGAAGGAGAGCAGAACATTGAGGGTCAGCCTTCCCATGCTGCTGGAGGTGTTGAACTGCTGGGTGACCGAGACGAATGAGACGTTCTGCTTGTCGAAGAGCTGCATGAGTTGTGCGAAGTCGGCGAGCGAACGCGACAACCGATCAACTTTATAGACAACCACCACGTCTATCTTGCCAGCCTTGATGTCGGCAAGAAGCCGTTGCAGGCCGGGACGCTCAAGATGGCCGCCGGAGATGCCGCCGTCATCATAGTTCTCCTTGAGGGCTTTCCAGCCCTCGTGCTTTTGGGAGCGGATGAACGCTTCCCCAGCGTCTCGCTGCGCGTCGAGGGAGTTATATTCCTGCTCCAGCCCCTCCTCGGAACTCTTGCGAGTGTAAATGGCGCAACGCCTAACAGAGTTAGCCATTCGCCACCTCCTTTAGACCGAAAAAGAGCGGACCGGACAGATGCTGGCCGGTGATTGCTTTGGCAATCGCGCTGAGCGATTTGAATTTCCGCCCCTCAAATTCGAAGTGTTTCGTTCCCAACGTTTGGACCGTAATGGTCTGTCCTTCCCATTGCCGAGTAAGCACCGCGCCAGTCTCGAGGCGGATCCTAGAGGGCGTTTTGAACGGAATTCGGGGGATCCCGCTAACCAGGAACTTCTCAAACTCGGTCATGTGGCGGCGGAGCGAAACGGATGTGTTCTTGTCGAGTCTTCCGTGGTCTCGTTCCTGTTCGCGGTAGGCAAGCTCCCGGGTCAGGCGATCCACACGCGAAGGCGGAGGCTGGCCGCCTGGCAGCTTGTGCCACCGGGCCAGTAGCTCCACCTTCGCGAGGTGTTGCAGTTCATTGATGGAGGTCATTTCCCCGCGACAGACGCTCCACCATCGAGAGAAATCAAGTCATTCAGAGAGATCTCCGGACAATCGCTAACAATCAGGGCCTATCCTGCGGAAGATCTGGCAGATCCACCTGCATCGGATAGTATTTCAACTCATATTCCTCTTTCAACATGGCAAAATCCTCGAGCGTCACTGCGGTGGGATCGAAGGTGCCAATCAACAAACCTACTGGATTGCCGTCAACGTAGTGGGTCCGTTGACCGGTGGTGATCGGGGTATAGGTGCCTTGCATATACTGCCATACAAACGCTTCTCCCCCAATTTCGCGGATGTTCGCCTCAATCTTGTCCCAGTTCTCATACCAGTAGTGCAATGGTTCGCCTTCCATTCTCTGGTGATTGTCATGAGGAGGAAACATCCAGCGCGGCTCTCTCCTGGCGACAACGGGCATCTCGATCTTTCCCCAGTTCCCCAAGCCTCTCAAAAACGAGCTTAGATCATTTTCAGCTAGCCGGCGGGTGGCAAGAAGGATGACTCCCCTTTTAGGATCCTTCAGCGTTCGCCCGATCTCGACAAAGGCGGAACGATCCATCCTCTCCAAATTGTGCAAGCTTTGGGGATTGTCGATCACCACCAGATCGCTACGACGTTGTGGTAAACTGTAGCCGACACCGGCATGGCGGATGCGACCGCCGTAGGTGAGTTCCAGATCCCGTCGCGAAGAGGCGATTTGACAACGGGGAAAGATTCTCCGATAGCGTGGGGAGGCCATCAGCTCGGCACAACGCTCCCGAATCTCCAAGGCCTGGTCAAGAGACTCAGAGATGATCAAAACTGATTTGCGGGGATCGCGACCCAAGATCCATGCGGGAAAGGCGACGGAACAGATGTGGGTTTTGAGATAGCCGGGTGGGAGATTGAATATAATCCGTCGGACGACCTCAAGGTCCGGACTGCTCCACGTGAACTGCAGGAAATTGGCAATCAGCCGGATGTGCCAATTGTCCTGCATCTGCTCCCCAGGATGCAGTTCACGAAATGCGAAATCCACGAAACTTGCGAAATTACAGCGATACATCATCACATAATCGCTCATGACTCTCCCTCCTTCGGCTTATTGGGTTTCTGCTTTTCTATCCGCCGCACAGTTTTGATCATTTCGATCTTGTCGTCGAGAGAGGGCTCGAAGTCTTCTAGTTCGTCCTGGGTTTGCGGGAGATGCGCCATCAACAGATGCCGGGCGCTCGCCTTGCCTTTGATGCCGTCATTTACCAACTGGGTGATGAACAATTCAGCCTTCGTCATTTTCGCCCCGTTTACTTTCACCTCGGTCTGCCAGACATCCTCGAAAAGGTCTTTCACGGATTTCTTCTTTTTGGGGCGACCATTCGGATTGCCGGACTGGCCTTTAGGAAATCGCGTGTGCTTGGGTGGCTTGCCGTATCCAACCTCATCGCAGTCGTTTGGAATGTTATCCTTCATGAGTTCAGAGAAGTTTGCTGTCGTTGTAAGTGAGGCGAGTTTCCGAATGGACAGCGTCGTTGCCGGTCCAATCCTGCCAGCGTGTTATGGCGACATCCATGTATCGGGGCGAAAGCTCGATCCCATAACAGATTCGCTCGGTTTTTTCTGCAGCGATCAAGGTGCTGCCACTGCCTAGGAAGGCGTCGAGAACGATTTCGTTTCTCCGTGAACAATCGCGGAGAACGTCCTCAATCAGCGCGACAGGCTTGATGGTAGGATGGAGACGAAGTGCATCTCTTCCGCTCTTATCACCGTCTTTCTCCTTGAGATGCATTACCGATGGATAGCTCCACACGTTGGATCGATAGCGGCCGTGCTCACCGAGTTTGAAGTGATTCTGGTGCTTGCCCTGCCCGCTTTTGAACACGAACACGAGTTCGTGCTGGCTGCGGTAAAAGGTTCCCATCCCGCCGGTGGTTTTGGCCCAGACACAGAGGTTCTTGAATTCTTCGTAAGTCTGGTTGCCCGCAGAAAGGAGTTCGGAGGCGTGCCGCCAATCCATACAAATGTAATGAATGGAACCGCTCTTCGAGTTTTCCTTCAGGCGGGTGAAAACCGTGGCGAGAAACGCGGTGAACTCCGCTGGGGTCATTTCACCCGAACCCATAGCAAAATCACCATGGCTTGTCTCACAGGTCTTTCCTATATCCTTGGCGGGTAGATTGTAGGGCGGATCGGTAAAGACGATGGCCGCCTTCGCTCCCGTAGGCATGAGCGTGGCATAGGCTTCTGGGTCAAGACTGTCGCCGCAGACAATCCGGTGCTTTCCAAGCAACCAGACATCTCCAATTCGCGCAACAGCAGGGAGATCGGTGGGATCGCGAACCGGTGGCTCATCCGACTGGGACTGTTCTTCGTCCTCGATCAGCAGCTTTTCGATATCGCCATAATCGAAGCCTGTGATTTCAACGTCGAAGTCCAAATCAAGGTCGATGAGGATTCTGAAATTCTCGGCGAGCAACACGTCATCCCATTCGGAATTCTCCGTAAGCCGGTTGTCGGCGATCATATAGGCCCGGATCTGAGCTTCGTTGAAATCGTCGGTCCGAATTGCAGGCACTCGGTCGATCTCTAGAAGCTTGCATGCCTCGATCCGCCCGTGGCCGCAGATAAGACGGTCGTGGGCATCAATCAGGACTGGAACCTTGAAGCCGAAGGTTCGGATACTGTCAGCGATCTGCCGAATCTGTTTCTTCGAGTGTTTACGAGGGTTTTGGCCGTGGGGAACGAGCTTGGAAACGAGGATGGATTCAATATGGAGGGCGGTATTCATGTGATGTGTCCGTTTGACACACCATCTAGAAGGAGGTTTTTCCGTTCAGCGCTACGTCGCAGCTTTGGCGGAACGCGTTTTACCAATGGAAAGTCCGTTTTTATCCCGAAACTCCTTCATGTGCTTGCAAATTTTCCAACTGGGCGCGTCCTTCCCCCCGATGGTAGGTGGATTGATTTCCGCTTTCCCTTCTTCAACGAGAAAGGCCAGAAGTCGCTGAGACGCATTTTTGCCTGATAGGGGCTGGCCCAGTGCATGCATTCTACCACATGCATCCCAGATCGCCTCACCCACTTGATCGATCTTGCCCTTTCTTGGTCGTGTCATTATTACAGCTCGATTTATGAGCGGCACCCTCTGCATCGCCTGAGCTTTCGCATGATAAATTCCCACTAGATAAAAGGCCGAAGCCAACAGCTGAGTATGCCCGGAATGCTCGGGACTGTATCGCACATGGACCCAGCCACGTGGATATTCGACACCCTGGGTACCAAGTAGATCAAGGGCGCGAAAAGCACTGCGCAAAGCTACAGCCCAGCAGAATTCTTCATGGTAATATCCGGCTGTCAGTAGATCGGAGTAATCCGGCTCGTAGGGAAGAGGAAACACTGGGTGCTCCCATGCGGTTCGATTTTCATAACAAGTTTTCGGATTCGTCAGTTCCAGCCAAATGCTACGAAAGCGACCGGGCATGCGATTCCTCATTTCCACAAGATTTTGCATGTATTCCTCCTCGGCCTTTTCTTCAATGTCGGTGAGGCGCTCCCAAGCCTTCCGCGCCCGAACCGGAGGCTGCACCGTTACCCAAGGTTTAGACCTTTCGGTCTCTGGCAACCTCTCCCACTCTTTTCTCAGATTTTCCGCTTCAATAGCCCAGTTACTTTCTCTTTCCCGGAAAGCATCGATAAGGTTAAGAGCCATTCTATCCATAGGCACAAAGGCATCATGCATCATCGGCTTCCGGTAACGGAAAATGCCATCGTCGTGCCATGTCGCGGTATTGGAAGGGAACTGAGATTGATCCATGCCCCAGTTTGCCACCCGTTCATGACCGTTGGGAAGTCTGCAAAAGAACACTTCCGCAGAAGAAATTCGTCACTCCTGATCAATATCCCGCGTCCCGCAGCAAGTCCGAGGCCTTCATCTCCAAAGCTCGTGCGATCCGGTTGACGGTCTCGACATTGGGTGAACGCTCTCCGCGTTCGAGAAAGCCGATGTAGGTGCGATGATGACCCGTTAGCTCTGCAAAATCCTCCTGCGACAGTCCTTTTATCTCACGCAAACGCCTCACCACGCGACCAATATCGCGGGCGATCTCACGAGAATTTTCTGACAGCGAGGCCAAGCACGAGTTTATAGCGCGCCGCTACTTTTAAATCGACATACAGAAAGTAGCGATCACGCTGCCACGACCTCCTAACACCCATTCAAAAATCGTGAAAAAAATCGAACCCCACTTCTTGGCCATCTTGTTCGCCCTGCCCGTCCTAACTGGATGCCAGACAGTGAATTCCGCCCTTACACCAGCCACGCAGGTCACTACCGACGACTTTGACGGGTCAAAGGTGGTCAGGCAAGAACCCGTAAGTTCTTCAAACAGCCTGACAGAAGATTGGCATACCCTCGGCTTCGATTGGACTTCCCGAACTCCCGACAAGGTGTTCCTCACGATAGGGGTGCATGGAATCAATAATATTTTCGGGCTGGAATTCAACGTGGGTGGAAGAACGATCTCTGCCCCGTCCGCCAGCATGACGACCGAATTAGGCCCGTGGTCCACCCGCCGCTTTGTTGTCAGCTACGGGGAGTTCGCGACCATCGCCAGTGCGCCAATGGTTAAAATGAAGGTTTCCGGCGCAAATACCTACGGAGTCTCGTCATTTGGGACAGCGACGGACGCCCTTGTGGGCAAAAAATTCCCCGCGTTTCTCGAGCAAGTGCAAGCCGCCCGATGAACGCCCGACCGTTCCAAGAAATCAGCTCAAATGAAAAAACTCGATACACGTTTGGAAAGCGAGGGCGCGGAGTTCCTCGTCCTCGGACAGCTGCTCCTTCATCGGATTGCCGCCTACAAAACCTACACCAATATGCCGGGCTATGATTTGGTGGCAACAAATCCGGATACTAACACGTCAGCAAAGATTCAAGTTAAAAGTCGCTGGAGAACAGGAGCCACTGGTTTTCCGATCAAGAATTTTGATTGCGATTTCTTGGTCGCAGCATTTCTGAACCGTGGGTCAAAGGACGGAAAGAAGGGGATCTTGAAGCCGGTGTGCTACGTGATTCCCATTGAGCTGATACGGGGCCTTCCCCGCGATGCGCTGTGGAGTAAGGTCGATCTGAAAAAACTTCCTGATAAAGAGCACTATCGTGAAAACTGGAATCAAATCGCGGACTTTCTTCATACTAGGAACCCAACTGTTTTGGATGGCAAACCTGTGAGGTAGTGCATGTAAACCTATGTGATCAAAAGTAAATCACCCATTTTAATCAAACCTTCGAAGTAGCTGCGTAGCCGATCAACTTGATTTTCCTGACGGAGAATGATACCGGCTTCGATATTCCGACTCTGGGCTGCTTCGGTGAAATTAGCTGAGGTCACAAGCGCGACTTGCGAATCGATAATCACCACCTTAGCATGCATGACTCCTGCCTTCTTCCGATCCTTTTCCTTGAAAACGCGCGGATCATGCCAGAACTCTGGCGCCCGATTTCCAGACCATAGCTCTCGGAGGAAATTAACTTTGAAACGGTTGGCCACGACTGGCAACGGCTCGGTTGAATGCCTCCGCTGGTGGGATAGATCAACGATGAATCGTACCTTGAATTTAGGGTCAGCATCCATTCGGCCCGCCAATGGAGCGAGCAACTCCCTGCATTGGGAAAATACGTAACTTGCTACGATCACGTCCTGCTTTGCCTCCTCAAAAAGAGCACGCACCACTGTTGGCGTAGAAACCGCCGGAGTTCCCGGGACATCAGGACCACTGAGCGCTAGATAAAGCGCGTTATCGCTGGACTCCATCCGCGCTTTTGCATTGTGGAGCGCAAGGCACATGTTTCCCAAAGCGGCCGACGAACAACCGTCATTCAAGATCGCTTGCAGCAAGGTGGCCAGCTCGGTCGCCCTCTTCCCCGCGAACGTGGCAAGCAGTCCTGGGGAAATACCATATCGGAGAGAACCACCTTGCAACGCGGTGCCCAGTTCCAGCAAGGTGGACGCCGGGAAATCGAGCAGTCTTGAGAGGTCATTGCCCATGGGTCATACGGTGAGAAACGCGCAACCCCGGCGATCAATGGTGGGAACGACCAAGGACCGATCAAGAAACTGATTGAAACGCTCACATGACGTCTCGGCAATGTATAGGCATCCATGACATGCGCTGCCGGCAATACGATCAATTCCACCGTGCTTTACTCCGTGTGAGGAGCAGACCGGGTCGTTGGAACAAAGCGTGCCCAGTTGCATCGCCCGGAAAAGATGCTTCCGTATGTCGCGTGCCGATTGTACCAACCCACCCAAGGTTCCTTCAGAACCCGACGATGAGGTGTAAATCAGAATGCCGTATCGCCCCTCCATCGCACCCTTGCCATCAGGCGCGTAAATCCGCTCACGCAGCGACGAAAGTGGATAGCCACATTCCAACGAAATCGCACTGATGAGTAGATGCGAAAGCGAATGGAGCATGATGTAAGCCGCCCCTGGAAATTCAGCCTGGCTGTTTGGATGATCCTTTTTCCATTTCTCCAGTGATTGTTCGAGTTCCATGGCACGACGTAGAACGGGCTCGGTGTTAGCCCAGGAATCGATGGCATCATTGTCGAACTGAAGAAAAATCCCTTCCCCCCTGTTTTCCGAAACCGGCATCCACTTCGGATCTCGGACGATAGGCGCGCGCTGCACCTGCATGTCGAGTTCCCCGGTGACATCGGCAGATTCCGGCTCGAAGCGGGTGAAGCCCAGAAGCGCCACCACCTCCCGGAGGCGATGCACGAGCACCACGTTTTCCACCGCAGCGATTTTCGCATGTTGCCACCCTGCGGTAGGCAGACGCCGCGCAAAGAAATCCCCGTTGGGCTCATCCGTCTGTTGCTCGATGTCCGCATTGCTGAGTGCGTCGAATTCAACTTCCTTGACCGGCTTGGCAACTGACGAAGTTTGTTTCCCTTCGTGGATCAGTTGCATCACCTCGAAAACCTCCGAATCCGGCAAGGTCCCCAGTTTTTCGGTGAGTTCCGGAATCAATCGTTTCACCAAGGCGAGTTGATCCACCGTGGTAATCTTACAAAGGTGGGTGTCCCAGAGACTCAACACCACCGCTTCGACTTTCTTCATTCCGTTCGGGATCGAGATCACCGGAAGGGTTTGTGGGAAATAGGCATTGCTGGCGGTTCTCAGAAGTAGCCGGTTCGTTTCACCACAGACGCCTTCGGTGTCATCGAGCCACGGCCGGCTTCCGTTGCAGGTGGCAAGGGTTCCCTTTTCCGGCGCTTCACTCATGCTGCGCACCGCACCACAGTCACAGATGATCCACACGTCGGAAAGGTCGCCCGTGGTGCCCCGTTCTTCCATCCATAGATCCTGTTGGCAGGTGGTCTGCCCGCCGTGGGCAAACTCACGCCACTGGATGTCCCCGACGTGCCCCTTCCGACACGCTCGGACGAAACGAATGGGGACGACCGAATAGCTCTTGTTCTTGTCCTTAAACTTCCCGGTGCCGTCTTCGAGTTGCCCTTGCATCACCAATCGCCGCCGGCGGTTTTTTTGTGGGGAGAGCACCACGTTTTGAACGATAAACCAGTGCGGGAAAATGAAACCCGTGACTCCAGGTGTGATCAGACCTTTTTGGAACATGGAATCGCCGGAGGGTGGCGGTGTCCGTAGTTCGACGGTGTGACCCTTGAAATTTCTGTTCTGTTGGCGGAGCAAGCGTGCGAGTTTTGCCGCGAGCCGGGGCTCCTCGACCACACAGGGTTTGCCAGCTTCGAAAGCCCACTTTTCAAGTCCGGCAACGATGATGGATTTATGAGGTAGATCCACCATGGCCCCGGGGCCGAAGGTTGTGATCAACTGGTTCGAACGGATCTGTTGGCGGCTCATCGGTTGGTTCCCGTGCTGGATTTGAGAGGAAGGATGTCGACCGCCGGTTCGACATCGCGCATCGAACGGTTCGCCCGGAAATTTCGATAGATCGGGGGCTTGGTCAGTAGATCGGAATCCAGGAAGTCCCGGATCAGAGCATCTCCCTGTCGAGGCCCTTCGAACTTTTGATAAGTCAGCGCGCTGCCATCGCTGGCGCACTCGCTTGCGATCTTAGCCCACTTTGCGATTAGATTCTGGGCCAGCGCATCGACATGGGCAGCAAGATTAGCTCCTTCCTGGGTCGAGGCCTTGTCCACGTCATGGATCTTTGCCCGCTGGGAAAACACCCGGATGGCTTGCTGAAGTGCCGGCAAGTGGCTCTGGACATTGCCGGCCCGGGTAGGAGCTTCCATATCGGAGAGTATGTGCCGACACAGTCCCACCAGTGCCCCTGCCAGCGCCCGGTCGAGGGCCCGCGGTGAAAACGGAGTCACGCTGGTCGCTTCAACGGCGCGGTAAAACGTCCTGTGATAGATTCCGAAGCGTTCATAGTGGGAGCGGTCGCGTGGTTTGTGGGAGTTTAACAAGGTAACGACCAAGCCCGGCTTGTTCTTGTCACGTCCCACGCGGCTGGTGGCTTGAATATACTCGGAGGTGGTTTTAGGCTGGCCGAGGACGACCATCAAACCGAGCCGGACAATGTCCAGACCCACGGAGATCATGTTGGTCGCGAGCGCGACATCCACCTTATCATCTTTGGAAAAGTCCGCGCTCAATCTGCGCTTCGCGTTCGCCACTTCGTCAGTGCTGACTCGAGACGTCAGTTCCACTGGATTGCGGTTGATGTAACGGCTGCGGAAGAGATCGTCCTGAGGTTCCCTCCGTCGGCGTTTCCACCGGGACTGTGCCTGCACGTAAACTTCATCCTCCACAATCCGACGGCTGCCCCCGAGTTCACGGAGACTGTTAAAATACGATAGCAGCGTCATGTAAGGATCACACGGATTGTCGGGCCGCTTGCCTCCTGCCTCGTGATAGAGTTGCTCCGCTCCGGCGAGAAGGGCTAGCGAGGTGCGGAGCAGGACCACTTTCATGCTTCGCCCTTGAGCCGCCACGCCGAGGTAGAGTCGCCCCGGATTCTCGGGCGACGACGGGATCGTGCGTGCGAAAAACGAGTCGGTGCGATCCGGCCCCGGAGGCGGGAAGATCGCGGTTTGCTCCCGACCGAAAAGGGCGCGGATCTGTCGGTCCGCTCTTCGCACGGTCGCTGTCGATGCGATGATTTTCGGAAGGCGTGTTAGCCCTTCACCCAAGTCGCGTTTGCACAATTCCTCAATGGCGGTTTCATAAATGCCTGCGACCGTGCCGAGCGGGCCGGAAATCAAATGAAGCTCGTCCTGAATGATCAGGTCGGGAGGAAGCAACCTGCCGTTGGAAAGAGCGGAACCCTTCCCAGTGTCGCACGGACCATAAAACCCATGGCCATCGAAGCGGTCCACGTTTCCAAACAACGCTCCCGTCCGGCCCATCCATGGCAGGGCGGCGAACTTGTCCACGGTGGCGATGAGGAAGCAGGGTAAGCGGCGGTAGATTGGTTCGTCCACCCCAAGAATCGGCAACCAGGAATCGTTATTCGCTGCGGAAAACTCGCAGTGCATATTGTCGCACGCTACCCGGAGGTCACGCGGCTCCTGGGCACCAGGAGGTTCGAGATGAAAACAGTCGGGGACAAAACGAGTGCCGCACCACGGGCATTCCTCCATGGGAATGGGCGCGGGATGTTTCCGGGGATTGTTCCGGAACTTTGTCAGCTTCGCGTAAGCAGTGTCATCTTTTCCCGGACTATCGTCATTGGCTTTCCCCATCCGGTTCGGCGTGGCGGCGGCACCCACCCACAAACCGATTTCAAACGGCCATTCTCCCAGCGCTTTGTTACCGGCCCGCTCCAACTCCAACGCACACATCAATGCCGCGGCCCGGCCAAGCTGGTCGAGCGTCAACAACCGCAATGTGTAGCGCATGATGATTGAAACCCCTGCTGAATCGATTCCCGGATTCTGAAGCCGCCGCAGAACCACCGTGAACGCGGAAAGTCCCAGATAGGCCTCCGTCTTGCCCCCGCCGGTTGGGAAGAACAAAAGATCCACCACTTTCCGGTCCGAGTGCCGCGGATCGAACAGCCCGTTCAAATTTATCAAAATGAATGCAAGCTGGAATGCCCGCCATCGTGGCGCATCCATTGCGGCAGGCGCGATTCCCTGCTGGACGGCGAAACGCTGGCGTGCGGCCCGGGCCATCGCGCGGTTAGCGATTCGAAATGCCTCCAGACATTGCGGATTCGCCAGACTCTGGATTCCCTCTTCGATGCGATCTGCCGCGACCTTGGCCCCGATGATCAAATCACCTGTCGTGGCCTTCTGCTTCGAGGAAAAATTCGAATTCGTCAGCGCCGTTTCCTGAACCGTGATCCAGGTGCGATAAGAAACAAGCACCCCGCCCAAGCAGGTTTTGGCGTCCGCTAGATCGACCAGTTCACCCAACCGTTCCATACTGAGTTCCACCGCCCCGATGGTTTCCTTGTCGGCGTGATCCACCCGGGGAACCTCTGCCGACGGAATCCATGTCGTCCGGACCACATGGCATGAGCCGCCGTTATCCGCCACCGTCGCCACCCCGTGGCCCACCGCGTATTCCAACACATCCCGATAGTGAAGATCCGCGATCAACTCGTCGTGATCGGTTTCTTCAGGAAAAGCCGCGCCCCGCAGATCCGGGCGGCCGTAAAATCCCGTCTCGTTGGCCAACTCCAACTCCACCTGGAAAGCGATGTCACGAAACGTCCCGTTGACCCCGCTGCTAGGGCGATCGTTGACCACAAAAACCGACACCGTTTTCGTGCCGGCAGGCAGACCCGTTTCAGGCAGATGGGGCAACGAGGTCCACGAAACCACCAGTTTCAATCCCCTGCTGTTGGGAACGGGCACATCCTTGACTCCGTCATCTCCTTCAAGCGTGAATGGCACATCTTCCTCACGGGGCTCGCGGCGGAATCCCCGACGGGGACGTTTCCGAGTTGGCTTGATTTGCGCAAGGGTCGCCGCGATCAGTCCTTCGGCTTCGGCGGTCGGCAAATCCTCCTGTTTCGCCATCTCTTCCTCGTGCTCGCGGTCCACCACGCTCGGATCAAAATCACCGGCACCCTCCTCCTCGTTTTCTCCGAAGTAGTCGCCCCATCGAACCACGGCGGACAGCGCGGTGGACTGCGGACCTACCAGAACACTCAGCCCCATCGATGAAGGCAGGTAACTCACCTGCACCTGTGGCTCAACCTCATCGTTGTCATCGCCACTGACGCCCGTGGCAACTTCCGGCACAAACTCCTCCTCATCCGTCTTCCGGTCCTTCTCATCGGCGGACTGCGGCACTAGATAGCCAGTCAGATACCAGCGCTGGGGCGATTGCGGGAGAAGCTCGTGGGCAAATGGATGGTCATTGCGCGGGCCGACGAGATCCAGCTCGATGGTTTCCACGAGCGCGGAGCGGACTTGTTGGGAAGCAGTCATCAGTTAGGATTTTAAAAGCATTCTCACGGTCCGGCTTTTCCCGGAAGTTCTAAAGTTTCCGGCGGTGCGCTGGCACCGAGTCATCCAGCGCCTGGACCAGGAGATCCACGTCCGTCGAGGGATTTGCCGGTTCGGGAGTTTTGCCGCTAAAATGATACTTTCGCACCCGTTCCGCTTGCTTCACCGCTTGTGGCCATTTGGAAATCAATCTCGGCACTGACTCTTCCGCCGCCTTGGTCGTCGAGCAATCAAAGCCCGCCGCTTTCAGCGCCGACTTCGCCGCATTCCCGTTCGTCAGACCGGCGGTGGAATATTTCAAATGCAGCAGCAGCCAGTACTCGATACAAGGCGTCGAAGGAGCGAGAGAAACATTCCCTGCCGCCGCAGCCTGTTTCACCTCATTCCAGATGCCGTCCCGCACCGCCACATCGGTATCGATGACGGCCCACACGTGGTCGAAGGGAGTCTTGGAAAACGACTGCTCCTCCCGGTACTTTTTCATCTCCGCAGTTCGTTCTTTCACCAAGCGCAATGCCGTTGCGATGACGTGAAGCGGATGCGAGGCGTCGCCAGGCTGAACGTGGATTTCCACCATCGAGAGCTTCAAATCGTCCCGCAGCAGCCGGAAATATTCAGGCTCCGTGACGGTTCCTTCCGTGACGATAAGAAACGAGTCCCCCGGGTTCACGCCCCTCGCCGCCCGTTCCCCCGCGGCCTTTCGCTCCAAGCCCAGAGCGGCGTCTGCTATCCACCACTTCTCGCCAGCCATTGCTCAGGACCCCTCCCTCTGCTTGGTTAGCGTTTCAGGTGAACCCAGCAGGCCTTGCGGGATGTAGGGAATCCCGCCGTAGCGGCCTGCCATGTAGCCCCGCGCCCACGATTCGTCCTTTCTCGGTTGGTAATCCGTCAGCGGATACAAATGAGATCCGCCGTCTTCATCCTTCTCCGTGAACCAGACTTGGTCCCGTCTCAGCAATGTCGGATCGAGCAGCAGTGGATTGTGCGTCGTGAACAGCACCTGCGCTCCGCCGGAATTCGTTTCAGCACTGAAAACCAGCCGCAACAATTCATAAACCATCTTCGGGTGCATGCTCGTGTCCAATTCGTCGATGCACACCACCTGCCCCTTCTGGAGAATGTCCAACAGAGGACCGGCTAGAGTGAACAGACGCCGGGTTCCCGCAGATTCCGAGGCCCATGGCAGCGTTATGGGGCTGCCATCTTTGCCGCGGTGGATCAGTTTGATTCGCTCGTCGGAACCGGAGGAACTCCCTTTTTTCGCCAAGCGAATTTCTTCCAATTGCCGTGCTACGTTGAGTTTTTTAATTTCCCGCATCAGGCCATCCGGGGTCTGACGTTTCTTTGGCAACGACTCCCAAATTCTATCCAACATCTCTTGGATCGCCTCCTCGCGCTCCGGCAACTCCGCACCGACCACGCCGATGTCCGCATGGCGCAACACATCGACAACTTTCTCCGCCAGCTCTGACCCCTTTGCGAATTCTTCAATCGTAAATTCATTGTCCAGTCCCCGCATCCTCACGCTAAGGTCGAAGAATCGCAGACCTTCCTTGAACCAACGGAAAATCGGCTCCAGTTGCGTGTCACCCAAGCTGATAGCCTTCGAGAGAAACAACACGTTTGGCAGGGTGAACTCGCGCTTCTTCGGGTCCGGTTGGTAACCGGTGGGACGGTCCGGGGTCCATGCGTAGCTCTTGCTTTCGTCATCCCAATCCCGGGAAAACCAGAGCTGTCCCTTCGCACTGGGGAATGCGCGCAACGATTCATGGAAAATCTGCTCCTGGGTGGCCGCCACCCGATATTCGTAGCGCAACCCACCCGTAACGAAGACGATGCCGAATGCCGTCGGCTCTGCGGCACTGCCAGGGGCCAGCGCGAACGGCTCGATCCCTGCGATGGGCTCCTCCGGATCGACCGTGTTCGCCGAGCCGGCCACCCACCCGGCCAGAAACTTCAGCGCATCGAGCACACTGCTCTTGCCGCTGGCGTTTGCTCCATAAAACGCCACCGCTTTGACGAAACAGGCATCTTTCATCCCGGGCAGTTCCGGGGAGAAACAATTGCCCGTAAGATCCTTATCCGCCTTCCCAGCGTCCAAATTCAGGGTCTGGACTTCTTTGAAGGCGCGGAAGTTCGAAAACGTAAACCTGAGAATCACAGGGAGATTGTGCGCCAATTACGCAGGATCAAAAGATTTTTTGTGTGTAATCCACAAAAAATGTAAAATACCAGCGCACTATCGGCTTAAATCCCGATCTGTGCCGTGGAAATCACCGATTGAGACTCGGGTCATTGCGGTTCCAAACGACCATTTTTACCGCCATTGGAAGACACTCCTTGGATGGCTCTTCAATTCGAAACCCTCGCTTCCGATACCAATCGAGTAAAGCCGGGGTCTGGTTTAGGTCTGAAGCAACAACGGAGCCGTAAACGTGATCTATGTTTTGTCGGCAGCACCAAGCGAAAAACGCCGCGAGCAGCTCGCTCCCGATCCCCACCCCTTGGAAAGAGCATGACTCGATCTTAACAAATGGCCGCGAGCGCAGCCGTTCTACCCAAGTCCTACGGCGCAGCCAATCATCCTTAATCCGAATGTCACTAAGTCTCGCCCGACCCTCGTCCAATTTCTCCGCCTTCAGTTCCCCGACACGGTCGTGACCTACTTTAACAAAGACGTAAAAATAGCTGTCTTCGTCGATAACATCGAAGAGTAATTCGCGATTTTGCGTGGCGTTCAATCGGCGCATCGCACACGGGTCGATGCCGCCGTCTCCTTCCGGCGTGTAGCCGTAAAGCTTCTTCCTGAGCCTGCGCCGCAGGACTTCCGGGTCCAAACTTGGGTCGGTTGGGCCGATCTCATTACCAGCCATCGGCAACGGTGGGAAAAGTGCTTTTCCAACTCCGGGAGGTTGAGCTTTCGAGCATGGCGGGAGTTTAGCGGGTGGATCGAGAATGAGGAAAAAAACCAAGACATGCGATTTAGATCACCGCCATGAGAAGCCGGCCCTTGGCATTGGCTGAAGATAAAGGATCGCACGCCAACCAGGGCTTGTCCTGCAAGGCAGACGGTGGAGCCTCCGTGGTGGCGACGATATATTGCACCAGCTCATTCTCCGGCTTGTCATCTTCACCGGCGACCAAGGTGAAAATCCTCCGGTAAATCGCGGCTGACAAGTCGGCCTCCCGGGGACTGTCGTGAAGCAGAAATCCCGGATGAAATGGAAATGAACTCGAACTGCCGACCAGACAGGCGAGGTCAAAAATCAGGAGCCGGAGCGTGACGAGGGCGGCACTGCTCTCATCTCCCACGTAGGCCAAGGATGGCACGATTCTATCCGAGTGGAATGTCACAGATCCGTCCACTATTTCTTTCAGCATGTGGGAAGAAACCTCGCTGAAGTGATCACGCAGATCGGTGAGCCGTTTTCCAGACTCCTTGCGAAGCTTTGCCAGAAGCTTGGTGGAACCGACAATATCACTCTTCACCGTCTGAAGGTTTTTCCGGTTCTCCTGAATTTCCTCGTGGACCTTTACCGCACTTTCGACTGATTCGAGGGTTGTCCGGACACCCGACAGGGACGTGGATAATTTCTGCCGGAGATCGATGTGGTCCTTCTGAAGTTTGGCGATTTTAATTCCCAACAACTTCTCACTTTTCATCGCGTCTGCCAGTTGGACTTTGACCGGCTTGCGCGCTGCCACTTCGAGATCGATCTGAATTTGGAGGTTCTCCGCCACCGAGCGAGCCTGCTCCAGACGCATCGCTTGGATTTCATCTCGATTCGCCAGGGGGGCGATGGGACACCTTGCGGCGCGAGCCCATTCCAGGCTGCGACTGCACTTTCCTTCGATGTCACCGAGTTTGGCAGACTGCTTGGCGAACTCCTTCTGGGAAATCTCCTTCTTTTCCAGTTTCAAATGCAACCGCGCATGGTTCAACCGTTTGGTTTGGTTCTCCAGGGTGGTTTCAAGTTTGATCCTGCGATCTTCTTCCATCTTCAGATTCGTGGTGAGGACCTGACCGACTCCATCGTGGCTGTTCGCTTTGGTGAACGCCTTTTGCAGCGCACTTTCCTCTTCTTTGAGGCGCTTCACCACAGCATCCAAATTCGTGGCAAGATCGGATTTCGGATCCGCCAATTCAGGAAAACTCTCCTTCAGCTTCTCAATGGCGCGGTCCCGAACGAAACCGAGCTTGGGGTTTGCCGATTCGAGCAATGTCTGTTTTGAGAGAAGATTGGAATGCGCGACCTGCCTTTGGTGTTCCTTGTCGCTCAGGAGATGGAGAACCATCCGGACCAAGTTGGTTTTCTCAACCGCCGAGAGGTGTTTGCTCTCAGCGCCATCGGAGCTGGGCCTCCATTCCAGAATGTTAGAATACCTCGCATCCTGATCGCGTGTGAGCCACTGAAGGAGATGAGCCCATTCCATCGGTTTTTCTGTCCCGGGAAAATTCGCTGAGGCTAACGGGAGGATAAATGCGGCGTGCAGAGCATCCGTGAAATCCGTGTATTTCTGATGCTTCAAATCCTCCGCGAACAACGACTCCCAAGTGTGGCCCTTGGCGCACCAGTGGTTTCCCGTGCGCCCGAACGACCGGACGACGAGCCAGGGAACTCCTTCCAGATAGACTTCCCCCACGAGGTAAGCTTTCGGAAATTTATCCCGGAAACTGGTTCGGAAAACTTCCGAACCATAATTGCCATCGCCGATTAGATAGCGGAGCATCCGGCAAAACGTCGATTTGCCGGCGGCATGGCCGGAGGCACCGGTCTCCGATTCTTTCGCCCAAATGATGTTGAGGCCCTTGCGCAGTGTGATCCGTCGAAGCTCGCCATCCGGCTTGAACTCATGATAGATGGCAAACTCCTTCACCCACAGACGCGGTTCGGAACGGCTTACGGGTTTGGAAGCATTCACGAGTGGCAGGGTCGGGTGGGGTTGCATGGCATCAGGCGGTCATGGATTTCCGGGCGATTTCTTCGATGATTTCCGTAGCGGTGCTGCTTTCTTGCTGGACGGCTTTCAGCCCGGCGGCAAGCGCCAGACGTGCGGTCAATGCAAACCATGGAAGTGCGGGAGGAACATCGTCGGTGATCCTTAATTCAAAGTCCGGTGCGATTCCTACCAGCTTGACCTTGCCGCCGGTCACCACGTGATGTTCGAGCGTTTTTCTAAATGCGATGGGATCGGATGAAGGATGGAACTTTTTCGCCCAGGCTTTGGCGACCTTGGAAGATTGAGACGGCAGCAAATCTTCCGGACGGGTTTCGCTCTCCAGCCAGAGAACCGCGGCATACAAAAGATTCCAAGGAAGGCGTCCGCCAGCCTCACCAATCAGCGCGGGGATTAGGGTTCGGTAGTAATCCACGGCATTGCTGCCGAAGTACGGCGAATCGGTGGGCATAGGATAAGCAAAGGCCGCAATGCTCTCACGCCACGGATCCCCTGGCAGTGATGGCGTGACGATCGGACGGACCGGGAACAGCTCGATTTGCGAATCGTCGCCTGAGTGGTTCGGGCGGGCGACTTTTATGGCAACCTTTTTCGCTGCCTTCTTGATGGTGCCGGAGAGCCGTTCTTGTTCCGCTCGTTCGGAATTTAAAGCGAGCAGTTTGGCCAGAACTTCGTCGCGGATTTCGTCGGGCCAGCGATAGCGGTAGGGCTTCTTCTTATTGCGCTTCTTGCCAGTGGTTGTTTCGGACTCGTCATCGTCTTCCTCGTAGTCGAGGAGGAATTCGCAGGCGGTGGAAACCCTGTCCCAGCCGTAGGCATCAAGTACAGCGCGATCCATGGCGGCATGCAGTCGGCGCAGTTCCAGAATATCAGGCGAGCGCTCCTCGGGATCGTGGAAGCGGTTGTATATCTTCGTCAGGCCCTCGTTGTTTCGAACCATCAAGGACGCTCGATACTCGTAGTATTCTCGCCCTGCCGCCTCCAAGGACTCGTTCTCCTCCCAGTCTAAGGGAAAAGGGAAGGTTTCGAAGCAGTCATCGACATTATATCGCGGCCGATCTTCAAGAGTCGATCCAAAGAACAAAGACCAGCACTCGTGGGGGCGGCTCGTCAATAGTGTGAATGCCGCGTATGAGTCGAACGAAAAGGTGATAAGCGTTTGATCAAAAGTGAATGATTCTGGACTCTCGATTCGCACGAAAACTTCGTGATGTTTGCTAGTCAATGATCGGGCAAGAACTGACTTCATACCTGAAATCGCCGAATAGAGATCTTTGGCTGGACGCGCAAACTGCCACCAGATTTTAGCTCGCTTCTCTTTGTCCTTACTCCAGGATTCCGAGAGTTTTTGCTCCCTCTCAGTCTTTACTTTCTCTTCAACAATTTGTAGAAGATCTGGCCACTGAGCAGCCCCATCAAGAGTCAGGTTTCCAAAATTGATTATGTAGCGAATTGGATCTGATGTTGGTCTCTCGTTGAGTTCTCCACCACCCAAGTAAGGAAATATTTTTTCGCTGTTTTTCGGATTTTTCTCAACGACTTGGCGCATGTCATTCAACGAGGATGCGAGTCCCGTTTTATCATTGTCATCGAATGTGAACCCTATCCCGACTACGACGCTTCCCAAGTAGCACCTTTGAAAATTTTCATTTAATCGTGGCGGTGTTTCATGACCGCCAGAGGGAAACAAATATGCCGTGATGAGTTCAGAGCTCACTCCGTCTAGTAATTTGTCTCCGTGATAGGGCCCGCGGCAAAAATTGATGACTGATACCATGACTGAAGCATCTCCTGGCCACGGCATCCGCCGACTGGCACAGTAGAGCACGCCGCCATTAAGGCAAATCCACCGTAGTCCCCCACTTCTGGTGTCACCCTGTCTGATTGTATTGGTAGCTATCAGGCCAGAGCACCCTTCATTCCGTAAAATCAAAAACGCTCGACGGAAAAAATGAGCAACTAAGTCACCATTCCCATGTGTTTCGGGATGTGCATGAAGTAGCCAAGGAATGTAGTTTGCGTGAGAACCTTGAGAGAGGGTTGTGCGGCCTGCGAACGGCGGATTCCCCACTATCGCATCAAAGCCCGGATTTTCGCGCGAGAACACTTCCGGGAACTCGATTTCCCAATGGAATGGACGGATCGGATTCTTGCCGCCTCGGAGCTGCTTGAGCGTGTTGATCTCCGCAGGAATTTGTTGGGCGTCTCCATTTTTTATTTCCAGGTGACGCTGGAGGAATTCGTCGCGGAGTTGCTGACGTTGCTTGGGTTTTTCGCCGGCGAAGAAGGCAGCGATGACGAGGTCGCCGGTGGTCTTGAGGGATGCGGCGGCGGAGTCGGCGGCGGCGAGGAAATCGCGCTTTTTGAGGACGCCGGTCTCGGTGTCTTCGGTCCAGTCGAGGATGCGCTTGCGGGATTCGGAGACTCGGGCCATCAGCTTTTCCATTTCCGACTGTCCCATGATCAGTTGCTTTGCTTGGGACGGGTCCCAATGGAAGACGGCGATTTGCTTATTCGTTAGGCCGACCAAGGAATCGCCGCACTTGATGGCGTGATCGACGAACGTGAACGGGTGATCCTTGGCCATGGTGGCGAGCCAGAGGGAAAGCTTGGCAAGGTCCACGGCCATGGGATTACGATCCACGCCGTAGAGGCAGCGCTGGGCGATGAGACGGCGGGCGAAGAGCACCTCGTCCTCATCGGGCGGGATGACGGGCAGGCATTTGTGGAAGTGCCACGAGGCGGTGAGTTCGTCGGCAAGCTGGCGGCAGGTCTCGACTAGGAAGGCAGCGGACCCCACGGCGATGTCGCAGACTTTGAGATCGAGGATGGCCTCGGGGCGCGGATGGCGGCCAAGGCGGTCGAGAATGGGCTCCAACGTTTTGCGGACAATGGGTTCGGTGAACGAGCGCGGCGTGTAGTGGGAGCCGGAGCGACGGCGTTCGTCGGTGGGTTGAAGAATGATCGAACCGGCGGGAACGGGATGAGGGGTGGCACGGCGGTCGATGCGCTTGTCGAGGGCGGCCAACAGGTCGTCGATGGTAACGGCGGATTTCAGTGCCTTGGCGGCGGCATCGGGAAGCTTGGTATCGGCCTCGGCGGCGAGGGTTTTCTCGCGGTCGGCGGGTTTCTTCGCGAGCAGGGCGTCGAGATTGAGGTGGACGGGCGCGCCGTGGGATTTCTTGGGCTTGAGGGCGACGCTGCGGCCAATGGCTTTCTGGACCTCGAAACCCATGATGGTTTCATAGACGGAACCGATCTGCTCGACATCGAGGGTCCGGTAGGAAAGACGCTCGCCATCGAGGTAGAGGAGGAGTTCGAGGACTTTGTGAAGCGTGCCGTCTGAAATGCGCGGAAGCGATGCGGGCAGATCGTCGGCAGCCGAAGCCCGACCTTCCAGAAATGGAAAGCGATCGGGATCGAAGAGATGGCCACGGCGTGCCGGCAGGGTCATCGAGCGATGGCGACAGCCTCCGTGCACGGCACGGAACAGGGCTAACAAACGCGGCCATGCCGCATAGCGGTCATCCATGGTGTCCGGGTAGCGTTCATGGTCGGAGCGGAGACTTTCGAAGAGACCCTGGACGGAATAGTTCCGCTGATAGAGTTCCCCGGAAGGCATCAAGCTGCGGTCCTCCGCGTAAAGCAGAAAGACCATACGCAGCAGGCTGCTGATGAGGCCGCCGTAGATTTCCTGGGGATCGCGTTGCCAGACGGGAGCCAGCAGCATGCGCCCGGATTTCTCATCGGCAGCCTGGAATCCCCGGGCAAGTTCGAAGAGTGATTCCAGCACCTGCCCCGACAGCGCAGTGGAAACATTGGCCTGATAGTCTCGACTTTTCCTCAGGAGTGCCGGAAGACGGAGACCTTCCGGAACCGTGATGAGCCGCCGGTGGGAGAGCAGCAGATCCAACGCACTGGCCACAGCCCGACCGGCGATCTCGGTTATAAAGGCCACCGGAAAAGTGATGGAGCCGGAGTTTTCGCCCTTGGGCGCATAGGTTAGACGGATCGAATGGCCGTTGCAAAGGATGCCGATGGGCACTCTCGTTTCACGCAACAGCCGCTCGAACTTCTGATGGGGCGTGGCACTCCAGCCGTGCTCTTTTCTGCCATCGGGAATTTCGTCCAGAGGTGTGCCGATTTCTAACTGGCGGACTAGAAGGATCCACGGCGTGGCCGGATCGACCGGATGGAAGAACTTGTAGGCGGCATCCGGCTGGAGGATTTCACCATGTTCGCCGGTGGAAATTCGGAGGACATCCGGGACTTCTGCGGAGACGGAGAAAATGGAAAGCAGTTCGTCTTTCCAACCGAGGAATTCACGGGCGAAAAACGCGAAATGACCGATGACGGGACGGCCGCTTGTGGGATCGCTGTCGAGGGAACCGATCAGGCGTTCCTGCACCGCCGCGTAGCTGCCAGTATCGAGCTGGACCTGGCTGTCCACCAGTGCCAGCGGCGAGACAACAAGGCCTTCCGGCTGAAGGTAGCCGAGCCAGCGCTGGTGCTCCGAGATGGCGAGTTTGCGGGGATCGGGAATCATGGTCTTAAACAGGCATCAGGTAAACGAGCCCAACCGGCTCGATGCGGTGGGATTTAACAGAATAGAATTCCCGGATGCGGTCGGGTTCGCGTTGGAGGTCGCCATCAACGTTCTTGAGCCAGAATTCCCAATGCTTGATGTCAGATTCGCGTTGCTTTTGTTCGTCGTCGTTGAGGCCGAGTTCTTGTTCCCGCCAGTTCTTGTTTTTCGCGAGCTCGGTGATGACGCGCTTCCGCTGGTCCTGAAGGATACGGGCCAGATCCGTTGCCTCTGCTTCTCCACGGGCACGAAGTTTTTTCACGGCATCTGCCAAGGCCTCCTCGCCACGCGGGTTGAGGTGGGCATGGAGGTCATCGACATCGCGGCGGATGGCGGCGGTGAGTTTCTCACTAACGGCTGCGGGGACTTCGCGTTGCTTGCCCGGGCCGAGGTTTTGTTGGAGCAGTTCCATGGTGCGGTTTTCACCATCGCGGGCGAACGGAACTAGTGGCTTGCTGCGTTCTTCCGCCGGGGTCCAGCGGGCGGTGATCGTGATCAACTCCTCATGCAAGCGGGACGCCTGGGGACCATAAACCGAAAGCCGGCCAAGAAGAACCACGCGGGGAATGGTATCATCCGAAGTGGCAAGGCAGGCCCGGGAAAGATCATCGTAAACGAATCCCTGCGAGGTGAAACGGCCGAGCAATCGCTGAACCAACCGGTGGGAAAGATGAAGCTGCACGACACTGTCGTCGATGCCGTCCGGCGACTCGAAGGTGACGGGCCGGATGGGGCAGTCCTTGCGCCACTGGTAATCGCGTTTCCCGTTTTCCGGAGGCGGGCGGAGGGTGTCGAGCGTGGACGCCCATTTCGGATCTGCACCACGACGAGATTCGAGATCGGGAAGGATGAAACGGTCGCCGCCGGTGGATTCGAGGCCCTCGACATCCAGCAACTTCAAAGAACAGGAAATCGCGTCCTGAAGCATCGGGGCATTGAAATTGATCGCCTTGCGTGACTCGTTGAGCTGGCGTTCCACCAAACCCACTTCGTCGCGGAGGGCGCTGTGGCGGACGCGGGTGGATTCGAGTTCCTCATCGCGGATCGCATCCGCTTCATCATCGGTCAGGTGATCGAGTTCATCAGCCGTGCGGGCGGCAATTTCACGGCGGATCCCGGTTTTAAGTTTCTTGGAAATGACGTCCGTGAAGCTGCCGAGTTCATTCTTGATGGTTCGGGTTTTGCGGGCGAGCACGCGCAAAACTTTGTCCTCCGGGCGCTGGGTGTAGAAAAAGTAGCGGCAGAAAACCTCGCCATTCGGTTGGAGTTTGCGGTCGATACGGCCATTCCGCTGTTCCATGCGGGCTGGATTCCACGGCACGTCGAAATGAATGAGGTCGTAGCAGTGCGCCTGGAGGTTGAGTCCCTCGCGGGCGGCGTCCGTGCAGATGAGGATGCGCACCGGATGTTTTGCCGGTGGCGTGTTGAACGCCCGCTTCAAATCCTCCTTTTTTTGGAATGGCGTGGGGCCGTGGAAAATTTCGATCCGCTCATCCCAGCGGTCGGTGCCAGCGATAGCCGACTTGAGGTGCTTTTCGATGAAGCGTTTCGTATCGTCCCATTCCGTGAAGATGATCAGGCGGCGGTCGGTCCACGGGACATTTGCTTGGGGTAAACCGTTCGCGGGAAGCGACGCACCGGAGCACTGATTTTCGATCATCCATTTCACCAAGTATTGGATCTTGGCATCGGGTTCGAGGCGGGCTTTTTCGGCGATGACGGTCATTTCCTCCAACAGCCGCCGCTCATTTTCCGAAGGGGCCACATCCGAAGCCGCAGCCAAAGTGGCCTTTTCCGTTTCCAAATCGAAAAGTTCGCCGAGTTGTTCTTCGGGGAGGGTGGATCGGTCATCCTCGGAATCGACAACCTGTAGTTGATCCGAGCGGACCTTTGCATCCGGCAATATGATGGCTTCCTTCGCCCAAATCCGTTCCATCGTGGCGCGGTGTACCCGCAGCGAACGAGCAAAAGCCTCGGGGGATGACAACAAGCGTTGCTGAAGCTGGGTGGTCAGCAGCTCAAAGTGGGCACGCTGTTTTTTCGTGGCCGCGGCCATGGAATCGAGACGAATCGTCCGGTAGCGGTCGAGCAATGTGGCCAGCGCCAATTCGGGAGTTTCCTCCGGGAGCGATTCGAACCCCAAATCCTGGGGCAGGTTCACCTGGATCACACGGCGGTCGGGGAATCCCGGAACTCCGATGGCCCGGAGGTCGTCCTTGAGACGGCGGATCATCACGTCGTCCCTAAGTTTCCCATCCACTTTCACGCCGCGCACGAAGCGCTCGCGGTCAAGGATTTCGAGAAGTGAGGAAAAGCTGTTGCTGTGACCGTTGTGGGGGGTGGCGGACAAAAAAAGCCGATGCTCGAAGCGGAAGGCGAGATTTCGGATCGCCTTGGTGATTTGCGAGTCGATGGCGTATTTCGAGCTGCTGGATGGTGCCGCGTGGTGGGCCTCGTCCAGAATCAGGAGCGAACCCGGGCGAAAATTATCGAGCCAGTCACGCATCGGACCGGCATACGTTTCATCAATGAGCAGCTTGTGGGAGATCAGAAAGCGCGGGAACGTTTCCCAAGCGTTCACAGTGTGTCCTCGCTCGCGGCGGATTTTCTCCATGTAGGCGCGGTCGAAAATTTCGAAAGTGAGTCCGAAGCGGCTCTCCATTTCATCCTTCCATTGAAGAATCATGGAAGGCGGGCATGCCACGACGATGTCGCGGACACGGCGGCGGAGAAGGAGTTCGCTAGCAATGAGGCCCGCTTCCACTGTCTTCCCCAAACCAACGTCGTCTGCGATGAACAAATTCACCCGCGGCAGGCGCAGGGCCTTGCGAAGCGGCACCAACTGGTAGGGGTCGATCCGGATGCCGGCACGGAAAGGAGATTGGAACAAGCGTGGATCGGTGGCGGTGACACAATTCCACCGAAGGGTGTTCAAGAAAGCCGCGAACTCTCGTGGCGGATCAAAGCCTTTTTTCCCGATGTCCTTCCAGGCTTCTTCGCTGACGATCCTTCGGTCGAGTTCCAGATCCCAATCGACGGAAAGCTGTTCGCCTTGGGCATCATCGTCGAGACAGGCCAAGGAAACCGTCGAACCGTAACCGGGATCAGCCTCGACCCTCTCCACCAACCACGTTCGGGTACGAACACGAACCACTTGTCCAGATTCAGGGAGAGTCACTGAGGGGTTCATTTCCAGTGAATTCGAGCAGCAACCCACTTAATTGCCAAGACCAATCAAGGCCTCTTTTCGATGCAAAAGTTAGGAACCAGAAATGGGTGGCAGACCTTCTCCACTCGACCAAATCCGCCGAAGATGACAAAATATGTTAGCATCTATAGCTCAACAGTTCGACGCATTTGGTATAAAAAGTTGAGAATGACTTTAATAAGAGTTTGCTGCTCGAAAATCATTCAGCAGACAACCTCGCTTGCAGCGATTTCGGTCAGTTCCCGATGCAAATCTCCGTGACGGTTATTGAGAAAACGATCAACCTTAGGGTTGCTCAGCAGTTTTTTGAGGAAGGCACGGAAGAGCGTCAGATGGAGCATGCTGGCGGCAAACGTCTGTTCGCACATTTTGTATTCTTTCGTCAACGCCTCCATTTCCCCTTGCATCCGCTCGAGATCCTCAGCCTTCACTTTCTTCGTCCTCGGAAGATGCTTGGAGATTAGCTTCTCTTTCGCCGTCCCAAAAACCATGGCCTCGATATACGGCCTAGAATAATTATTAGCCGCAACGAGTAGCTCCGCGATCTCAATTTGACGAGTTTTAACTACTTTCCGTAACAGCCTCAGCGCGGGTGGAGGAACCTGCTTGTCTTTTAACTTATCAACCACTTCCTGACAAAGTCCCTCAGTGACCCTCATTCGCGCACGGATATCCTTTTCCTTCAAATTCAGGGCCGAAGCGATTTTCGCTATCGGCACTCCGTTTTCGATGGCCTTGAGAATCATCCGTTGCTCTTGAATCGGAGCGAGTCGATTGATCTTCGCATTGTATGTGTAGCTCTCGTCGTCAAGAGTGATCAAGCACGCGACTTCGGTGATTCCGATTTCCTGGCAGGCTAGAAGTCTCGAATGACCATCCATCACGAGATAGCGTCCCTTCTCACCTTTGTGAGGAAAAACCATCAAAGGTTCAATCAATCCGATCTCACGGATCGAAGTGACAATTGACTCATACCGCTTTGAACGGTGACCCTTTTTGTCGACCTGCCGGATGGGAAGCAGATCTTCCAATCGAAGAACAAATAGTTCCGTTTCGAAGGCGATCCGAGCAGGTTTATTTGGTTCCGTTTTCATAATTTACGAATTCAGGTTCAATTTCTCGCTGAGTTCCTTGGGCATTGAGTCCAACTTCTCGGCTCTTAAAAGCGTTAGAAAGTCCTCATCAACCATCAGTCGGCTGAATGCACCCACGACAAAGGCCACTTTTTCTTCGCAAACTCGGGTTTTCCGAATGAGCGATTTCTGTCGATGACTCTCCTTCTTCAACGTCTCAACAATGCCACTCGCGGTTGGTAATTTGTGCTGATCGGGATTGTTGGTGATCTTCTTGTTGAATACCTTCCGGAGAGCGAGGACCCGACGAACGGTCCTGATCTCGGCGAGATTCAATCCACCCGATTGGTAAGCTTCCAGAAATTCCCGCTGTTGTTGCGGGTTTTCCACTTTTGATATCTCAATCGCCGTTCCAATAGGAATATGACCATTGACGGCTTCAAGTATCAGCCGCTCTTCTCCGGATCTATTGAGAACCAGAAGGCCGCTGATGAGAGAATCGGACATCCCCAATCTACGCCCGATCGCTGCCTGGCTCAGTCCCTGCGATTTCAGGCGTAGAATCTCCTGCACCAGATCAAGGCATGAGGTCTGGCGGCGTGCCATGTTTTCCACCAGACTCATCAACATGCCGGTTGTCCGATCAGCCTCTATTACCACCGCAGGGATTTCCGGGTATCCAAGAACTTCGAACGCTTCCTTTCTTCCCTGGCCACAAACCAGATTATACCAATTCTCTCCACCATCCGCTCCGTCCTGCAAGGTGACTTGAATGGGCTTCTTAAGTCCAAGTTGTCTGATGCTTTCAACGACAAGCCCAAACTTCCGTTTGTCCCTGTGCCGGGGATTGACCACCCGGATGTGCGAGACAGGTATATTGATCACTTCCTGTTTCATGTCATTTCATGGATTAGAGTTCTCTCTGTCATACGGAAAAATTTGGAAAGATCATCAACCCGGTAAGCATCCATTTCCACGCCATTCTGATCGGCCATCCGTCGGCCAAGCTTTTCGGCAGTCATGTCGATCATGGGCAACAGGTAGAAATCGCGTATCCTGTCATTACCTGCTTCCAACCTGGCCGCGATGGTGAGGTCAGGTCCCAGCCCCCAATCGAGGCGTATCAACCAACGAGAAGATCCCCGCGATGTTGTGACGTGACGACAGAGGACAATGGAAATCAGCAGCTCGTCATTGACCAAAATCATATCGTCGTCGCGCCGCCGGTCCACGGACGCTCCTGCCTCGGCCAACCGAGAAATGACCGTCTCGATCATCTCTGGGCGCAATCGACGGATCGATTGGTTATGAGCAAGGAATGAGTAGTCCACCGCCGGCGTATATCCGATCAGCGAATATGCTTTTACCAGACTCCCAAATCGATGCCGGAAAGCCGCGCTGGATGCCACTCCATCAGTCTCATCAATCACAATCCCCGAAATGCGACCGGTGGTTCCCAGAATCGACCTCAGTTGCTCCAGCAGTTCTTCATCCGTGAAAACTCTTGCCCGATCTGCAATGATTTCCTGAGCAGCGTGAAATTGTTCGAGATCGACAATCGCTGGCCAGGTCCCATCCGCACGCACCCATTGGTCAGGTTCATTCTTCAAGTGCTTGGACTTCAGCTTGAACGAAGTCCGATGGTAGACGTTGTTACCGATGTATTTCTCATTGGTCAAAATTTGATGAACTGTGGCGCGGTTCCACCCCCTGTTGTAATCCGTCAAGACGCCCCGGGAATTGAGAATCGCGGCAATTTCACTTTCTGACAGACCCTCACGAATGAATGCGTCGTAAATCCACCGGACTTCGGAGACCTCATCGTCAGGGCCCGGAACCAGAACGACCCGATCGGTTTGGATGCTCTTGTGCTCCCCCATCCGTAAAATCCCTTTCGGTTGTCCCGCTTGATCAACCAGCATCCTCCGCAAGCCGAAACCCGCGGTACCTCCCTGCTTATACCCCATGCGGATCAACCGACAGGCTCCTTGAAAAACTTTAACAGAAAGCTCTCGGCTGTAATCCCCAGCCATCATTCGCTTCATCATTTTGTTCATGTTCGCCATCATGCTGCCGTCGTTCTCAAACATCTCGGCGCAATAATGGACGGAGATCCCTTGTCTCCGGCACATAAACTCGTAATGGGCGCTTTCGTCAGCGTCCTGAAATCGCCCCCAACGGCTGATATCATAGACGAGGATTGAACTGAATTTTGCCCTCCCGGACGTCACGTCGGCAATCATTCGAGCCAAGGCGTCCCTACCTTTTACTCTGAGGCCGCTTTTCCCTTCATCGGAGTAGATCTGGATGATGTCCATTTCCCTTCGAGCAGCAAACTCTTCGATGATGTCCATCTGATTACTCGTGGAATATTTCTGATGCTCGGTCGACATCCGGACATAAGCCGCCGCGCTCGAACGGGTGCGTCCAGGTTCTGAGGGTGACGGCGAAGAGTTCATGGAATTAAGCTTCGGGTTCTAATTCAAGGATTCTATCGCAAGCCCTTACAATAAGATTGTCCTCCACATCCTCCTTGCACGAAGGAGCACCAAAGCCGTTAACCGATGGGTTCGAAGCTATTCCCAGCACCCTGATGGGCGATTCAGCAAGATGGAGAACACTCGTTTTCATGCGTTGCTCCGAAATGTGGCGGATCTTTTCCAGATCGAAATATAGCAGTTGTGTGGACTTTCTCCACAGCCGCAAAAGCTCCAAAGGGTTGATGGCATTGATAGATCCCAAAAAAAGTGATCTTCGATCTCTCGACGAGCCTGACCGTGGCATCAGCCAGGCCATCGAATGCAGCTTCAATTGCCAGCCACGTTTCATCAGGTCCATGCTTGCGGACATTGAGGTCGAAGCCCTTCAACAGTTGATCCTGGATCTCGTTTAGCCAATCGGTATAGCAACACCAATAACGGTGCAGAAGAAAATCCCATGATTTGAAATTATCTTTTGGCTGTTGCCTGAAATACGAAGCGATCATCTCATTCGGCAATAGCCTGTAAGGCTGACAGAAGCTTGGAAGAAGACTGGTCGTGCGTCCGCATTCAAAGCAACGAAACCGACGGACCTGCAGCCGCATGCACCTCACCGATTTCATCGAAGCAATACTTCGCTCGTAGTAGCCGAGCGATCTCAGACACCTCTGGATCTTGCAGTTAGGGCAATATTCAGGAGCGGAGATACGCTCCCACCGCCTCTCCTGAATGTAGGATTCCGCTGTAACACCGATATGAATGACAACTTGCACCTTTCAAAATTTGATGATGAGAACTTCGATGAAGATTTGCCATTGCGGCGGAAAGATTGCGAAATGCTGTATTGCAGTTGTTGCGCAATCGCAAACAAATGGGTCTTTTTTTGAAGGCCACACGGACAGCTAAGAACGTCAGCAACAACGCCGTAGCGTCCTTTGCCAGTTCCACTAATTTGGTGATGTTGTCCAAGTCCACACCGAACAATGAGGCAAAGCGTGCGAATTACCAGATCTCACTTTGGTGGACGCAGGTTTCTCTGGCCGTATTATCCATTCCCCTTCAGCTGGGACAAATCACAAGCTTAACCCTGTTGGCTCAGTGAAGGTCTTTGATGCCGATCAAGGTGCATCCTCTTGCCGAATCTACCTCACGGGGCTGGAGAGCTTGCACTGCTGTTGGGTATTGTCGGCTGAGATCGAGTCGGGAATCCGGGGCTCCGATGGTGATTCATGATAAGCCTCCTCCGTGTTGACCGACCAAATTTCCGACTTTGAGCGGGAGGGGTCGAGGATGAGATCGACGGCAGTCATCGCTGCTAACATCGAATGGTCCTGGTTGTTGTAGCGGTGGGCTCCATTGCGACCTACGAGCAACAGATTCTCCACTCCGTCCGTGAAATTCCGGATTTCATCCATCCGCGAGTAAGTTCCGAAGTAGGCCGGATAGGCTTTCGGTTGCCTGACCACCACCTGGTCGAGAACATCCACTGCGGAGGCGATACCCAATGCCTGAAGTTCTTGAGCCGCCAGCCGGATCAGATCCTCATCTGCCATGGTCCAGAGGTCGTCTCCCTCATTGGCGAAATATTCCAGACCAAGCCAAGTGGTGCTGGGGTCGGCCACCAGATAGGGGCTCCAGTTGTTGAAGATCTGGACGCGCCCCATGCGGATGCCCGGCTCCTGAACATACAGCCAGTTGTCGGGACGCAGGTTGAGACCAGAATCCGGACAGAGCTTCCGCACCAGAAGACCCACCGTGATGAAGTCCCGGTATTGAAGCCCAGCAGCCACCTCCCTGATAGGGTCCGGAATGCCCTTGGCCTCCCCCAACAGATCCTTAATCGGCATTGAGCTTAAAACCCACTTTGGCTGGTTCCAGCATTTGACCGCACCTGTTTGATCCACTGCCGTGACGCTGGTGACTCGCCCTTCCTCGAATGAAATGCCCGTCACTTGGGTGTTGGAAATGATGGTTCCGCCGAGCCGCAGCACCTCGCTACCCACCGATTCCCACATCTGGCCTGGACCTAGCTTCGGGTAGTGAAAATGGCGAATCAGCGACGTTTCGACGGTCCGCTTATCCCGGTTCGGTGGGAACAAGGCTTCAGCCACCGCCTTCCGCAACGAGAGACCTTTGATTCG
>JAZKEG010000025.1:110450-164462 GCA_040387215.1 Verrucomicrobiota bacterium
CTCTGTGTAGTCCTTGAAAAAGGTGCGATAAAGGAACCCTCCAAACCGGTTGCTGAGGAACGCTTCCAGATTCTTCTCAGGCTTGATGGGAAAACATCGGGCCCACAGGTAGCCTGCTCCAACGCGAAATGACCGAACCAACCCCAGCCCCCGCAGCAGTTCAACCGACAGGGTCAGCGGATAATCGAAAAGCTTTCCCAAATAGCAGATGCGGGACAACCGCTCACGCACCAGCATGACCCGGTCCGTGCTCCTTGGATCCGGTCCAAGGGGATCGACAGGCAGTTCTACGCCAGCTCCCTGAGGCCCTTGGAGCGGCAAGAACTTTTGCCAGAAGTCGGTCACCCTCGACGATTTGGAGAAAAAGCGATGCCCTCCAATGTCGATCCGGTTCCCGTTGTGGACCTCCGTTCGCGAGATTCCCCCGAGGTGAGGCCCCATCTCGACGATCACCGGACGGATGTCGGTCCTAACCAACAGCTCATAGGCTGCCGTCAGTCCCGCCGGCCCCGCCCCGATGATAAGAGCAATGGTTTCTTGGTCCGTTTGGTCAGACATGGATTCAGCAGGACAAGTTAGGCAATGCCATCCGACAAGAATATTTCTGTTATCTGGATAGTTTCCAAGCCGTTCGGTTTGCGCAGGCGGTTTCCGCTCGACCTGGCCTCGGCCCTTGTCGGAGGGTTCAGGGGCTTCTTAAACTCCATTGTCGATGTCAGCTCACACTCCACTCGAACCCCAGCAGTCCAAAGATCAGTCGAGCACATTGCTGCAGCGCTGGGAGAATCAGATAGGAGGCGCGGGCATGTGCGTCATCTGGGCAGTCGCCTTTCAGTTGCTGTGCCTCGCTTACTTCCCAGCGCTCAAAGGACCGTTTCTTTACGACGACAATGCGGCCATCGTTTCCAACGGGGACCTGAGAAGTGGTCTCGGAGAATTGGGGCGCTTTTTCGGCAATCATGAAACCTCCCTTCATTTTGACCGACGCCCGATCGCCGGACTGGTCACTTGGCTGGATTTTCAGTTCTGGGGACTCGCCCCGACGGGGTACCGCATGACCAACCTGTTTCTGCATTTCTTCTGCGCTGTGGCCATCGCTCGCCTCACGACGCAGTTCGCCCGTCGATTCGACTGCAACTGCAGTCGCATTTTCGGCCTCGCGGTGGCTTTGCTGTGGATGGTCCATCCGTTGGCAACGAACACCGTCAGTTTCATCTTCCAGCGGTCGGAAATCCTGATGTCCCTATTTTTTGTGCTGTCGGTCGATTGCTGGTTGCGCGCGGATGGGAACCCGCGCCCCGCGCGCTTACTGGCAATTTCCTGTCTCTGTGCGTTTCTTTCGGCGCTTTCCAAAGAGATCGGTCTCACTTTGGTCCTAGCGCTGCCGCTTTTCGCGTGGGTCTGTAATGGCCACCCCCGCAAGATGTGGGAGCCTTCTCAGAGAGGTTACTGGCTGATGCTTTTTGCCGGGATGCTCCTCATCGCAGTTTGGGTGAGATCGGGCGTGAGGTTCACCGAGCTGAATCAACCGGGCATGGCGCTGGACTCACCGTGGCCGTATTTTCTGACGCAGAGTGAGGTTCTTGTCCGTTACCTGAAACTGGTTATTTGGCCCTACCCACTCGCCTTTCTGCCGAGGATGACCGTGGTTCCAGGTTTGGCGGATGCGTTTCCCTATTTGGCGCTGCTCCTCGCCGGAATGGGTGCCGTCTTTGCTGCGGGCTTCCGCCGACGGTGGGCGTGGCTCTGCCTCGCTGGATTTCTCGCGATCTTGGCACCGACGAGTTCCTTCATTCCCATTCCACTAGAACCGGAGGCCGAATTCAGGATGTATCTCCCGTTGGCCTTCGTGGTTGCTGGCCTGCTAGCGACAGCTGCTACGATTGTTCCTCGCTGGAAAATTCGACCCCTGGTAGCAATTGCGGTTCCGCTGGCTGTCTTGGCGGTGGAGGTTTCAGCCTCCATGAGAAGAAACCGGGTCTACGCGGACGCGGTGATCCTTTGGCAAGATACCTGGCAAAAGACCCCAGAAAATCCAAAGGCTCTGGTCAACCTAGGCTTTGCGTGGGTCTCCGCTGACAAGGCGGACCAGGCGGTTAAATGTTCGAGAGAACTCGATCTAGTAGCACGCCGTCTGAATCGTGCGGATCTGGCCATGTCGGCAGAATTGATTGGTGCCCTTGCCGACTTGCAGAAAGGCAAGGCGAAGGAGTCCGTGAAGGTCCTCGCTCGCCTGGCCTCGGCCAATCCACCCCCTTTGGGAATTCATCTCGCGCTTGCTCATGCTCTAGCAGCATCGGGTGACCCGGCTGAGGCGCTGGTCGTTCTGCGGAGGAACCACGAAGAGGTCTCGGGAGATTTCAATCCCGCAGTCTTTAAGCTTCTCGGAGGAATTTATCGCGCTTTGGGAATGTCGGAACAAGAGTCCGAAATGGTTCGAAATCTGAGGCAGATCGATCCCAAAGCCCGCATTTTCGAGTTCACGCAGGGAGAGCCCACTCCACCCGCTGACGGGAACGTTGAGTCGATAGGCGCTCCGGAAAGCTCTTCAGCCTCCCCAAGATAAGATGTTGAATGGCAACTGACAACGACACCTGTGGGTGACTGTGGATGAGGTTCGTCGCCCGCTCAGCACAGGTTGCCATCAAGGTCGATGGCAGCGAGTCGGCACACCCCATTCAAACATCCGTTTAGCGCCGGGAGGCACGGATCTCAGGCCCCGGCTAGACCGCGTAAATGCTTTTCACGAAGAAACGTCTTGCACCCTATCCTCTATCAATTAGAACCGTCCTCCATGAAAGTAAAACCCGTGGTGATTCTGCTTTCGTTGACGATGTTGGCATTCTCGGCCCCGACCTTGATACAGGTATCTGAGCGCGCACCTCTGTCCGATTCAGAACGCTTGGCTGCCGAGTTAGAGATTGGACTTTACGATCTTCGCGTAGCACTTGCCGCCGACAAGGCCACTTCGGAACGAGTGCGCGCTGAAGTCTTCAAATGGCATGTGGCGAACCAGGACCAATTCGACCAATTGGCAGAACTCCGAGTCGCAGAATCCGCGGCTTTGCCCCCGGCTCCGGCGGTTGAGCCTGGTCCCGCTCCGATCAGGGGACAACTTGGACCCGAAGAGTTCCTTGAATCGGCAGATCGTTACAAAGCGGAAGTGATTGCTGCCATTCCGGCTGCTGTCGGCAAGGTGAAGGAGGAACGACGCTTCGCTATCTTTCGGCGGTTGAAGCAGCCGGACATCGTTGCCTTGGAGATTGAAACCGAACAGGCGATCAAAGATGCGAAAGCAATCCAAGCACCCGCAATCGATGAAAATATCCTCGTCGATGCTCAGACGTTTGCGACTCTGGGGCCGGTGGAGCAAGCAGACGAGGAAATCTTCACCCTTATCTACCAGCTCACCCGAGAGCCACTTGCGAAAGGTGAGCAGATTCGTGATAGAATCGCTCCTTACAACGAATGGATTGAAGAAAGACGTCGATTCATCTCCATGCATGATGCCCTTGAATCCTCCGCCGAGGTCGATCAGCGCATATCCGATTTGAGAGCCAGGTTATTAAAATAAATCCAAAATCAATAAATTCGACATGAAAAAGATAAGGATCAAATTCCTCCTAAACCTCAAGAACCTCTGTGCAGTGGGGGCACTACTTACAATACCACTGACCGTTTACGCTGGTATGTATGACTATTCTGCGGATTTCTTTACTTATGCCAGTGTAGGTAGCAATATTACCTATGGATTATCTTCATCTTATAGTACATTGGGAATCCTTATGGTGGGACAACAGAATGCAATCAATGATTTTAACGGGTATTCATACGGCTATCCAGCACAAAACATTCTCGTAACAGGATCGTATAATATCGGGTATGATTCGGATTCTGCAGTAATAGGACATTGGAACAAGGATACAGGAGGGGACGAGCTGCTGATTCTGGGAAATGGAACTTCCTCTGTTCCGTCCAACGCGTTGGAAGTCTTCAAAGACGGAAAAATGAATGTGAAGGGTGTAGTCACCTGCCTACCGGGTGGCAATATCCCGATGTTCACCGGGAACTGAAGCCACCGGTCTTCTCGTCACAACCCTGTCCGGCAACCTGTCGCCAGCTCCTACCCCATCAACCCTGATGAACCCACGTGTAATTTGCTTGAGCCTGTATTTTGCAAGCCTAGGACTTATCTCTGCTGCTCCACCCGCATGGTGGGCTTCGCGTGGAGCTACCAATGCCTACCCGATCAACGACACTGCGGTGGTTAACCAAGGCCAATTCAAAAGATTCACCCAAACGGCGATTCTTGAGCTGAACGCCCGGATTCCTGGCGGCGCAGGAGCCGACCTCAACAGTATTCTCAGTGGATGGACGACCGAATATCAGACTGGCGGCTACAATTCGACCAACAAGCTTCCCGCCGATTTCACGGCGATGAATGCAGGTCAGCTCAAATGGATTGCACAGAAAATACACATTCGGCTGGTGGATGTACATTACGAAAGCAGTCTACCATCTTGGCTAGTTGTGAATCCGGCAACCGACCAACAGCTGGTGAATCTGGGCCAACTCAAGAAAGTTTTTGATTTTAACCTAACCGCACCTTCGGGACAACTCCCTGATTGGTGGCAGAATTATTATTTTGGAGAAACCGGGATCGATCCGGATGGTGACTATGACGGCGATGGGTTGACTAACCTTCAAGAGTTCCTTGCCGGAACCAATCCCGTATTGGTCGACACCGACGGCGATGGTATTTCGGACTTTGAGGATGGAAATCCATTGGTTAGGAATCATACCGAAACCTCTATCAGCGGTGCATTGCGCATTCTGACCCCTTCGCGCCCCTGATCGCTGCGAGCTACCCCATTTTTCATGAAACGAACAGCCCTTGCAAGCGGCCTTCTGTCGCTGATCACCTTTCTCCTTGTCCCAGGTCCGGCACTCCGAGCGCAGCATCCCTACCAGCCAATCAAAAATGACCCTAGAGAGTCCAACAAGCAGGCGCGGATGGAACAATGGCGCACTTGGCGTTACGGGTTGTTTATCCACTGGGGGCCTTACTCCAAGCTGGCGGGGAGCTACGAGGGAAAGGTCTTCCCCGGCAATACAGAATGGATCATGGGGGCTGCAAAAATTTCACGAGAGGATTACCGAAAGGCTTCGGCCGATTTCGATCCAAAAAATTACGATCCGGAGGCGATCGTTGCCTTTGCTAAGAAAGCTGGGTTCCGGTATATTATACTAACTGCGAAACACTACGACGGCTTCGCCTTGTTTGATTCCAAGGCCAGCGATTTCGACGCCGTAGATATACTACCTTCAAAGCGTGATTTAATCAAAGAATTCGCGAAAGCGTGCGAGGATGCGAAAATGCCATTCGGGTTTTCCTACGCACTCAATCGCGACTGGTATCACCCTGGCGGAGATATCGGAATGCCCTCATGGGATGCCTCGCAGAAGGGTTCGAAGACGGAATACCTCGAAAAGGTCGCCCTGCCGCAGGTTCAGGAGCTGACACGCAATTACGGACAGGTCTCCGTGATGATGTTCGACAATGGCCCAGCCCCATTTCCCAGGCTTGCCTCGCGTTTTATCGAAGCTGTCGGCCCGCAAGCTGTAACCTCTTACGACTTTATTGGGCGCACAGGGGGAGACTATCTTTACACGGACTCCAACCCAATCGGACCCAACTATAATCAGGTGGATTGGGAGCAATGCAAAAGAACGCATGATTCTTGGGGCTATCGTAGCGAGCCTGCCAGATGGCGTAGCCCGGAAACGCTTTTGAAAGAACTCGTCTCAACGGCCACCCGCGGAGGAAACTACCTCCTCAATATTGGTCTGGATGGGGATGGAGCAATCCCACCACAAGCGCTCGAACGGCTAGACATTATCGGCTCCTGGCTGAGAACTCACGGTGATTCGGTCTATGGATCTTCAAAAACCCCATTTACTCGGCATCCCTGGAACGGGGGAGCCACACTACGGGATGAAGGGGAGAAGGGCTGCAAACTCTACCTCCACTTTTTCGAGAGCCCCGGTACCAGCCTTGTTTTGCCTGACCTGATTACCCAGCCGCTGGAGGCGAAATTGATGGGAACGGAGACTCAGATTCCGGTGAGCGGTAGACTCGGGGCGTGGAAACTCGATCTATCAAAAGTCCCATATGATGGAGGCGTTTCGGTGGTGGAAGTGAAACTCCCGACACGCCCTGTTATCGGGGTGGGCCCGATTAGCAGTAATGCCGAGGGCAACTACTCACTGAGGCTCGGTCGGGCCACCCTATCTGGGCAGGAAATGACCATCGGGAGAACCGCAGAATCCGCTAATCTCCGCGTCACCGGATTCACAGATGAATCCAACAGTGCCACATGGGAAATCCACGTGGACGAGCCAAGCTCTCTCAGAATGGTACTGGAGGGCATACCTAGTGTGCCGGAAACAGACATGAAGCTCGTTCTATCTATCAATGGTAAAAAAATTGATACGTTTGGCACCAACCTGACTTCTGATAAGTCACAAAAGTTTACGGATCGTCGGAGGTTCATCTCGAAGTTTTTCGCGCTCTCTGGCGGGATCAACCGCGTCACCATCTCAGGTCCCTCCGACGTTGAACAATCATCGTTACTAACAGTAACGCATATCTCTCTGCAAAAGAAATAGCCAAAATCCTTCTTTGACCTCTATAATTTTATGAATCGATCAACTACATCCGTCGTTATACAAGGTATGCTTTTCGCTGCCTTGTTCACAGCGTCTGTTACCCCCTCTTGGTCATCCACTTGTAACAGTTGTGTCGGCGGATTCGTTGAGAAGACATTCAAGTCAACCCGGACTTGTGGCCTCACGCTCGAGATGGATGGAGATGACGAAGTTGGTCATCCACGCGGAGAGGTCATCGACGTTAAGCTCAAACCGGAAACGGAGTATACCTTCGACCTCACCAATACTGTCGTTTCTTCCGGCTGCGGCGATTCCACCGTTTATCTTGGCTGTGGGACTGAGTTCAAATTGATCGACTACTTTCCTGCGAACGAATCCAGTATGGACTACGGTAATGGCTGGCATGGAGACGGATCCTTCCAAGTCTTTGACGGTGCACCAATAGAAAATCCCATGCCCGCGGGTCAGAGCCTGCGTCCCTCCGCCTTCGTTGTCCGGCTGTCAAACGGAGAAGACGACGAAAGTTTAACCAATGGTGGGGACGGGGATGGCGAAAACGATTCCTCGATGGCAGCCAGCGAGCCTACCTATGAGAAAGAGCCCTCCCCCTCAACCACTGTTAATCTGAAAGAGGCCAGCGCTAGCTTGACCATTCCATTGGGAAAGATCGGAATCGGTAGCGGAGGAACGGCACCTTACCGGTCCGCGGGAGTACTTTTCTGGACAGGGCAATTGTCGGGTGGCCTGGCCAGCCCCTCTCATTTGGAATACCTAGGCGTTTCTGAAGTTAGAGCCTTGACGGGAAATCAGGGAGTCATGTTCGACGAAGCAACTCCAGTGGTAGGTGGAGCGACCGAGAAGCACCTAGTTACCCCAACTCGGCTGTTCCGCATCACGGGTTTCAACGGATCCGATCGTGACACAGCGGTCAACTATGCTACCGCAACCCGAACCTACATCCGTGAGTACGTCCGGGCGAGCAACGCGGAGACAATGTCGACTACTCTTGGCCGACCTGTGATCTCTTGGTATGTCATCACTCCAGACACAACTACCGGACTGAAACTGGAGAAGTCTGTGAAAGGCAAACAGAGCTACACCTCGTTGAAAGCACCTTCCTCCAATGAACTTGTTACCGATGATGGATTGAACCAGACTGAGGTCGTGGTCGGCGGGCTTTCTGAGAGTGTCTTTACGAGAGTGAAGGTATCAAAGAGATCTGGAATTATCGTTTCGCGCAACGAAGTGGATTATTCTATGATTGATGGAAAATTCAAGATGACCGAGGAACGGCAGTATGCGGATCCGGTGCTCGCAACAGGAGTGTTGGCCACTCAATACAACTACTACCATTCCGGGCTAGCGTTGCCCTATGGCACACTGCCCGGCCAACTTCGCTGGGCATCTTATCCTGATGGTAGCTGGAAGTTTTATCGTTACACCGCTGATAGCGAAGATATATTTACAGCTTTCGCATCAGAAACCATTCTTGATACTGATGAGGAGAGCCAGACAGTTCTTCCAATCATTAGTGTTGGCGGCACGGCGGGGCGGTATCAAAAATTAGTTGTAGAGCCTTCAAAGACTGCAACCTATGTTTCATCCGATTTGAGCGGGAGTAGTGTGAATGATTTTCAGATCAAACCAGAAGGGGGAGGATCAAGCGGGGGATGGGCAGTTGAAAACGTGACCACGGATGCGGTTCTTCCTGACAGCGTCGGTTTGGTCTCGAGATCCGGCGACATTAACTACTCGTCGGGGATGGACGCCACTTCTGCGGATCGGTGGCTGGCGGGCCAGCCGGTGCTAACCACTAGCGATACAGGACTAGCATATTTCCACGAATATACAAAAATGGGCGGCATCATAACCAAGACGGTGACTTCAGGCATCCTCAACTGGGAAGCATCGGGAGGGAAAATCGTGGGATCTACTCGTTTCCTTGAGGTGTCAGGTCGCAGTGACCGCGTTATTAGTGTTTATGGACCTCAAGGATTGCTGAGCAAAGAACAACAGTATCATACTGGGTCTGGTTTCTCCAGCGCCTCGCTGGAGTTGCGAAACTACAATGCGGACGGAAGCTATTCCTCAACGATCGTCAATGGTGTCGTAACCCATCAAATCGTGAACCTCGATGCCTACACCATGGTGGAGACGAACTCTACAGGAGGAACCACAACAACGGTGAAAAATGCACAAGGAGAAACAGTCTCAGTAACGCAGTCTCCCGGCGGAGGCGTCCCGGCACAACAGACAACCTATCAAATAGACGGCCTAAAAACCACCATCCTACAGAACGGGACAGTGACTTCCGAAACAATCGTCGACGGGATAGGGCGAATAGTTTCAAGCAAGAACGCCAGCGGAATTACCACGAGTTACAGCTATCCCGACGGGGGGATTGCGACGGAAAAATTATCTCCGGGAGGTATCACAAAGCGGACAGAAAATTACTTAGACGGCCGGACCAAATCTATTTCAGGATCAGGGGTCGTGCCTGAATTCTATAGTTACGATGTTCATCCGGATGACAACATGATCAGCAGTTCGCACAGTTTGGGTTCCGCCACCGACCACACCGTGAGGAAGACAATTCAAGAATTTGAAAATTCTACCGGAAATCGTGTCAAAATCATTACCCCGTCCCCCGCGGGTGGGACGGTGGGAACGGAATATGAGTGGTATGGAGACCATTTGTTTGCCGAAACCACCACTGAGCACGGGTCGGCCCCCGTCATGTTGTCCCGGCGGCTTCACGCACCGACTTTCTTCTTCTCACTCGAGAACCTTGTAGGTTTTGAGGAGTTCGAAGGATTTGACATGGATGGGGATTCCGAACTCACCTTCGGTTCCACCGATCGCTTTTCCAAGCGGGAGTGGTCTTACATCGTGGATGATGGTAAGATATTCCGGAGAACCCTATCCCATCGCTATCCCGACGGGACCGAAGCTAATAAGCTCACTACCGAGACCCGTGAAAGGCTCTCGTTCGTGCCTGACGGAACTGGCGAATATATTGATTTGCAGAAGGTCATTGAGCCCTCCGGCAGATCGGTCACCACAACAACCACCGTAGACGTTGGCAGCGCCACCATCGTAACCGTTCATGACGATTCGGCTACCACGGGAGTCGATACCACCACAACGGCGGTCAACGGCTATGTGACGAAAATCCAGAAGGCTGGCTTCACCAAGAGCGAGACTTTTCAATACGACACCTTGGGAAGGCTCGTCAAAGCCTCCGATTCTCGCGGGGCGGCCAGCCGGACAATCAACAATAACTTCCAGGTCGACAAAATAATTGATCATCTGGGCCGGGAGACTTCCTATATCTATTACCCTTCAAATGCCGCCAACGCAGGAAAAATTCACAAGGTGATCCACCCTGGTGGAGCGGAAACGGAGACGATTTACAACAATCTTGGCCAGATCCAGGAAATCAAAGGATCAGCGGAGTATCGGCAGGTTTTCGGCTATAACGAATATGGAGAGAAGATTACTCTTCAAACCTTTGGAGCATCTCCAGCTCTAACCCGCTGGATTTATCAGCCGGCGACCGGGTTACTAGCGGGGAAACGCTACAATGACGAGTTCGGAAGCGGCGTCGGCTATAATCTATTATACACAGCCGATGGGAAAATTTCTAGGCGCACCTCTGCCCGAGATGTAGTTACGGATTACAACTACGACCCTGCCACTCGCGATCTAATTGCAATACATTACACGGGTGATGGAGACTACACACCAGATATCAATTATTCGGAGTTCGACAATTTTGGTCGCCCAAAAAAAGTAGTGGAGAATGACAGCCCAAGTAATATTCAGGAACTTACCTACCAGCGATACAGCAGCGCAGTATCCACGACTTATGACGCCTCCCATGATTGGTTGCCGTCCGTATCTGTGGTGCAGTCTGCTGACGACTCCCTAGGGCGGCCCACCGGATTCCAGACTAAGGTTTCAGATGTCACCAAGGCCAACCAAGCTTATCAATATGACACTCTGAGTCGGCTTCAATCCGTATCATCTGACGACCTGCTTGCTGAAATCGGCTATTTGGATGGTACAGGTATCCTTCGCCAGCAGACGATCAAGGAGACGGGGGGGCAGGTCATTCACGACCGGCGCCTTGCCATCGACATGCTCGGCCGGACCGTAGGGGTGGAAAACCGGGTGCCGGGTTCGGGACCGGGATCCCCTCTGATCACCATAGCATCAGTCGGCCATTCCTACGATCCCTCGGGCCGCCGTGAAAGGGCCAACCGTGAGGATGGCACGGTCTGGCAATACAGCTACAACACCCTCTCGGAAGTGGTGGGAGTCGTCAAGAAAACCGGGACCGGCACGACGGTTCCCGGCCTCGGATTCGGCTATGCTTATGACGGGATCGGAAACCGCGTTTCCGCGACCATCGGCTCGCCCGGCCATGAGACGGAACTGGGATACACCCCCAACGCGCTCAATCAATACGAGACCCTCACGCACTCCGGGAAATTCTGGGCATTGGTTCGTTCTGACGCGGCGGTGACGGCCACGACCAGTGAGGGAAGCATCGCGGGTGTGACCCAGGTGGGGAATTTCTACGGCGCGAAGGTGACGGTCGGAAACTCGGCGGGCGGACAGGGGGTGGATGTGGAATTCTCTCGGAGCGGGGTTCCGGTGCCGGGAAGTGTCGAGACCTGGGTGCCTGAAGATACCTTCAGCCCGACCTATGATCTGGATGGAAACTTGACCAATGACGGCAGATGGGTTTATACTTGGGACGGCGAAAATCGCTTGGTTTCCATGGTTCCCACCTCCACAGCCGTTTCCAACAACGCTCCGAACGTTGAGATGTATTTTTCCTACGATTTCATGAATCGCCGCATTGGCAAAACCGTCGTGGACAAGCGCGTCACTCCGACTGTGACGCGGAATATTTCTTATGCATACGACGGCTGGAATCCGGTGGCCCAGTGGGAGCGCACGGGAGCCACGCTAACTCTGAAGCACACCCATCTGTGGGGACTTGATATTGCTTCGTCTGGAAAGGTCAGTTATGGGCCTGAATGGGATTTCCAGCAGGCCGGGGGCGTGGCAGGTCTGATCGCGAGCACCTATCACAACAGCCCCAGCTCGCGGGAACACTTCCTGCCGGGCTACGATGCTAACGGCAATATTATCTCCTGGACGGCTGAGGATGGTTCACTGATTCGGAAAATTGACTACGATGCGTTTGGCAACGAGGTCATGGTAGAGAATTTTGGAGTCGTTACGAAACTGCCAGAGTTTGGGTTCTCGACGAAGATCAAGGACGCGGAGACTGGTTTGAGCTATTACGGCTTGCGCTACTACGATCCGAAGACGGGCAGGTGGCCATCTAGAGATCCGATTGAGGAACAAGGCGGGGTTAACCTGTATGGGTTCGTGGGGAGTAATGGAGTAAATAAGTGGGATTACGTGGGACTTTGGGGAATAGCTACTGACTGTGACGAAGAGCAGATTAAAATACTAAAGGCGGCGGAATCAGCTTCTCGAAAAGCGTTTGAAGCTTGGCATGATTTCACGAGTGCAGTAGATGATGATTATCTAACTGGTACATTTCCCAATCTTGCTGGAAATAACAAAAGTTTCAAAATGGCCGAAAACTTTACGGCTAAGTTAGCAAATAATACTAAAATATTAATGGATGCTGTGGATAATGGCTCGGTTAATGTAGAATGCGAATGCTCGTGTAAGTTCGTGGATACTGTCACATTTGCGGAAACATACGCATACACACCTGCAAAAACAATTCATTTTTGTCCCAGGTTTTTCAAAGAACAAAGCGACTTGGAGCAGGCTGCAACTTTCGCGCACGAAATGTCTCATGCTATGCTTAACACCGGTCATGCAGGATCTGACTGGACCGATACGGGGACTGAACTAATACAATCATTAGGATATGGTGAACTGTATGAGGATCTCCCAAGATTCACCAACAGTGTAGAACTCCGATACAAACAATACATTAATGGTCAATGAAACACAAAAATATAATGTTAATTTTATTTGGTGTCGTTGTTGGTTATTTGTTGTCTGCTTCCATGGTGTGTAAAGTGACGCTAATATCAACTAGTAGTGGAGCTATAACTGAGGAATTAAGGATTTTTCCCTTTGTTTCACGGTACAATCGTGATGATCGGGCATTTTCTTTCTTGTTTGCCGCTCCAGGGACGCAACCAAATGATAATGTCACAGTTATGGCAAAGTATCCATTTCTCAATAAGCTTGGAATATCGTTTGACACTTATACATCCGGCAACAGGCTACTTGCCCATCAACGCATGTTGTTAGCATCATTCAAAGAATCCAATTTCACCGCTGAGGAAAGAAGAAACATCGCAAAAAATTACTTTGAAAAACTGTCAGAAGGCATTCGTGGGTCTGCTTCGGATTATGTGCAAGAAGTATGGGAAAGGTCTATCAAATGATTATGATGAATTGAACGGTACACGCCAACCAATGCCATTGGCCGTGAAAACCCACTTGAAAACGTAACATGAAGAGCTTCTCGGTCATCGAACATCCTTTGGCTGGCGGGATTTACCCGGTTACCGGCCTTTCCTCTGGCCATCGCCTCTCTGCCAGTTCGGATAATCCCGCTTCGCCATTTTTGCGGATCAAGAACACCTATATCTCACTGAACACCCCAACGCCATGCCCACCTCGGAGCGCTGTCCCGGTCAACTGCGGGAAATCCTGCTGCGTGCCTGATCGGATTTCCGGCAAGAACTCGGTAAGGAATGCGACTCGTTCATGTGCTGTGCGGTCACCCTGCATCGCTTCCGCCGCCCCGTCAAATTCCCTGATATTTTGGGGAACAGGGAAGCAGGGAATTTTCTCCGCAAATGCCCAAGCGGCGGGCTTAGGAGAGCTCTGATTTCCCTTGAAACGCCGAAAATCTCCATTTTAGCCCCAAGCTCCCTGTAAATTGCCGGTATCAGGGAATACGGAGTGGTTGTTTCGATTTGTGATTCCTGCTCCGCCATTTCTCCGGGCCTTCCCCCGCAGTTGCCCGCTCGATTGATCCGCCACGAAATTACCATTTGGCGACTTTTTCAGCCCCCCTCACCGGTAAAGGGGCGTTTGATAGCAGGCTATCAAGTTCCTCGATGCGACGGCGTGCCTCGCTGAGGTGACGGGCGTCATCGCCCTGATGGAGCGCCAGCTCAGCGATGGATCGAATCTCCATTTCCTTGAACCGACGTGCGGCGTCGTTGGCATGATCTCGCTGATGGCCCAACTCTATCAGAGTTTGGATTGCACAATCGAGGGACGAGCCAAGCTGCTCGACGAAAAACGCAACATCCAAATCATGAAGCTGGTATGCATGGTCGCGGGAGCAGGCTCGTGCCAGGATTTTCAGGTGCGGGAAGTGCCGTCGGCAATGGTGGATGATCGTCACGCAGTCCTCCTCATTGTCGAGGGCGAGGAGGATGAGTTTGGCTTCAGCTGCTCCCGCAGCGCGCAGCAAGGGCAGACGGGTCGCATCGCCGTAGTAGCACTTCAGCCCGATACGCCGTAGGAAATCGACGTGATCGCTGTCCTTTTCAAGCACCGTCGGCGGAAGGCCGGCGCTGCGGAGAAGTCGGGCGATTGGGTGGCCAAAGCGCCCGAAGCCTACCAGAAGAACCTCCGCGCGATCATTCTCCACATCCGAAGCTCGCTCTTGGCTTTCATCATCACCCGGAAGTCGAAGGGTGCCGAATCGGGGTAAGACAACGGTTTGCATCACCAGAAGCAACACTGGAGCCAGCGCCATGGAGAGGACGGTGGCGGCGATGATCTTGGCCGCGAGTTCCGCGTCCAGCACCCCTCGGGCGGAAGCAAACCCACCCAGCACGAAGGCGAATTCCCCGCCTTGGGCCAGCGCAGCGGCAAAGAGCGACCTCTGGTCGAACGACATGCCCGCGCCTCGCCCCAAAAGGGCGAGCACGGCAAACTTCACCACCACCAATACGGCAACCAATCCGGCAATGCCTGCCGGATCGTTCGCAATGAGCTCAAAATCCATGGCCGCACCGACGGATAGAAAAAATACGGCGAGTAGCAACGATCGGAACGGTTCGATGTCGCTCTCCAGTTCGTGGCGAAACTCGCTGCTGGCCAACACGACCCCGGCGACGAAGGTTCCGAGAGCTGGAGACAGCCCCACCGAGTCCATCAGCAATGCGACCCCGACCACCACTGCAAGGGTCGTTGCGGTGAGTGCCTCCGGGACTTTCAACCCTGCGATCCAACGCAACCATGGAGAAAGGAGATAGCGGCCAATCACGACGATGATGGCAAGCGCAGCCACGGTGATCAACCCACGGCTCCAGATCGGCATCGTGTCGATCCACCCTTGGACAGAATTGGGGTCAGCTCCCCCCAGATGGTCAGGTGCTTCCACCGCAAGAAGGGGCAATAATGCTAGGATGGGGATGACCGCAATATCCTGAAATAGCAGGACGGCGAAACTTTGCTGGCCGGCGACCGTTTCCGAAAGTCCCCGCTCCTTCAACGTCTGCATCACGATCGCCGTGGACGAAAGCGAGAGAATCAGCCCACCCGCGAGCGCCTGCCGCCAGTCGAACCCGAATGCCACGCCAACCCCAGCGATGGCCAGTGAGGTGAGGGAAACTTGCAAACCGCCCAAACCGAGCACTCCCTTGCGCATCCGCCACAATCGGCTCAAGTCGATCTCTAGACCGATCACGAAGAGCATCAGAACCACCCCGAACTCGGCCACGTGCATGACTTCTTCGTAATCCTCGCCGACGAGTCGGCCGACCTGTGGACCAATCAGCACCCCGATCAGCAGATAGCCAATTACAGCGCCGAGCCCAAGTCGACGGCCGAGCGGCGCGGCCACAGCCGCAGCAACGAGGTAGATCAGGGCGCTCGAAAACAAATGACTGTCCATATGCTGAGCCTAGTTTTCCCATGAGAGTGAAAGATACAAGCGAGCCTGAGTCCGAGGATGAAGTTTCCGATACCACTGGGCACAGAGATCCGTCGCGCTTTCCCGCCGCATGTTCATGACGAAGGAGCCCTTGCCCCACGATGGATTCGCCACCCATGGAGCAACAGCGCGGTGGTGATCTAGGTGACCATGAAAGTCGGATTTCGAGATCCTTGCTATTTTTCCGATTGTTTTCGCGAGGTGATGGAGTGTCGCCCACGTGCCTATCGAGCGATTCTAAAAGAATGAATGAGCGGGTGAATGACTAACCGTGCCCACAACCAACCCATTCTGCGATAGCCACAGCCCACCCCCTCCGCAGCACCATCGAAACGACTTCCCTTCGGTGTGACGCTGTGACGAATACTCCCGCCGCTCACCGCGAGGCACGCTGTTGCAAGTCGTTGTTCCGGTAGGCGGCGATTAGCTTCTCTAACTGAGCAATCCCGCTCCGCACATCCCTCCCGCGACGGCTGTCCGCGACCTTTCTGGGGGCATCCCATTCGCGCACCACGGAAATGCTCGGGATGATGTCGGCACCATTTTCGAGCGCATCTTCCACGGATTCGAAATGGTGATGCCGCGCCAGAAAAGTGCGGTGAGGTTCGAGCACCAGCGTGAAACCATGATCGCCATAGGCTTCGGAAAACGCGCCGTCGATGGTGATCGCCTTGCCGCTCCGCTTCATCGGCGACTCACCTTTTTCCACCTTCACCGGCACGTGGCCGTTGACGATCAATCCATTCTCCGTATCCACGCCGAACTCAGCCAAGATTTTTTCGCAGAACCACGCCTCATGGATCAGCGCGAAATACGGATTCTTCATCTCCTCGTGCGACGCCTTGTCGGCGATGAGATCCCGTTCCAGCGTGGCGATGCGATCCTTGCCAAACAGGGGCGACTGCGGCCCGCTCCAGAGATACCATAACAGATCGAGATCTTCGCGCGCGGGCTTGCCTTCCATCACTCGATAAACCACTCGGTCGATGGACTCGAACATCTCTCGCCCATAACGCGGCTCCCCATCGATGATCATGGGCAAGAACGCGCCCGCCTCGTCCACCGGCACGCAGCCATGGAAAATCAATTGTTCCTCGCGCCGTATCACCATGGACCCGCGCCGGACCATCCAGCGCATCTGGTCCCACAGCTTTTGGCTGGCCAGAAACGAGGACTTCATCCGGTTGATGCACAACCGTTCCTGTTCGCTCAATTCATAAGGATCGGCAGAATCGATGGTTGGGAAATGGCCGTCACGCAACGGATAGACCACCCCATCCACCTCGATGGTTGCGGCATCGTGGTCGATGCGGTGCAGCAGCATGCGGTTCTGCATCCCCCACTCGGGATGGCGGGCGATCGCTTGCCCTTCCAGTTTCCATTGCATCACCGCCACCGCTTTTTGCATGCGCGCCACTGAGACCAATTCACGAATGCCACTTCCGTTAGGAATAAAGCATTCCGCCGGATCATCCTGATAGACCTCGCGTGCCAGTGCTTCCAGCGGCATCAGCGGGATGCCATAACCTTCTTCAAGCTGCATCAAGCGTCGGTAGCGCAACGACACTCGCAGCACATGGCAGATGAGTGCTTCGTGCCCCAGGCAGGCTCCCAGCCACGCCACATCATGATTGCCCCAGACGAATGAGACATTCGGCTGCTGCATCAGGTAATCCACCACCTTGTCCCCGCGCGGCCCACGGTCCCAACAATCCCCGGCAATGATGAGTTCATCGATGGCGAGGTTGCGGATCAGTCGACTGGTTAGATGAATGAGATGCAACACACGCTTGCGGCGGACCAATGTGTCCACAATGGCCCCCACATAGGCGCTTTCGCGTTCGGTGGACGGCTCATGCAAAATTTCCCCGAACAACTCGCGATACTCCGCAGGAAACAAGCGGCGCGCGTGCTTCAGGCTGCGCCGCGCCGCGAGCACGCGCACCACGTCAAACAACCCGTGCAGCGTCTCCACCGCGAACGCCTTCTGTTCCTCCTCATCGCGCAGCGTTTTTTCCAAAACGCCGACCACCTCGGCCGGATAGAAGATGAGCTTGAGAAATTCCTGAAATCGCTGCGGCGGCAGCTTGTCCTTGAGCAAACGTTCCACCAAAGGCCTGAGCGTGCCGGACGCGTTGTTGATCACATGGCGCAGCTTCTTGTCCTCGCCATGGATGTCGCTGATCACATGGATGGTTCCTTTCGGCAGCGTCAGCTCGGCGGAGAAACGCGCGATCTCTGCGATCGCGCAATCGATGTTAGGCACTTCTCGCGCCAACGGATGCAGCGTCGCCAACTCAAATTCGCGGGCGGAGGAATCTTGCGCGTCGTCCATCATGGGTCTAAGCCTATTTTGCGATGTCTGGAAGACCATCCATTTCCACCGAAAACATGCTCGAAAACTTCTCGCAAGACGCCTTTCCTAACATCCCCCGGATTCCTCATTTCCCCATCATGAAAAGCCTCCTTCTCCTCACCTTTCTGCTGGCCATTCCAGCCCAGGCCGCCGTCAGCATCCTCATCCAACCCGGCCCAACGCCGGAAACCACCTTGTTCACGCTGACGCAGACCTCTCCGCCGCTCACCCTCACGGTCGCCGGCCTTTCTGGCTACGCCTCGGGAATGGCCATTCCGACCGCAATGTTCAACATCCCTGGTCTTGGCGCGGGGTTTTCCAGCGACATCACCGGTCCACTCGGGAACTCGCTCGCCACCATCAACGAGACCTTTTCCGGACAGAGCTTTCAACTTGATCGGCTGCGTGTTTCCTCCAATTCCGCCGTCGCCTCGCTGCTCGAATTCAATTCACTCTTCGTCATTCCAAATTTCGCGGCGTCCATCCGCTTCGAGGCGATCTCTGCCGGCCCCGTTCCTACCAACATCAGCTACGACGCGCTTTTCCCGGGCACCTATAGCACCGAAGACACCCTGTTTGGAACCGTGACGGTCACCGTGATTCCAGAACCCTCCGGTGCCCTGCTGCTCGCCCTAACATCCATCGCTTTCCTTGGGCGACGGAAGCGCTTGCACGGATGAAACAAGAGAATCGGACCAACCCGCGCCCCATCTAACAGTGACTTTCATTTCACGCCATGCCGACCTAACAAGTTGTAGACTGAACGTTCGGAAATGCCCAGTTCGCGGGCGGTCTTGGCCTTGTTTTTGCCTGTCCTCAGGTAGGTCTGAATGAACGCATCGCGTTCGATTTCTTGAAGCGTCAAACCACGACCGACGGCGGGTGCGGCGGCCGTGCTGTCCCGCGGATCGACCAGCAGCGAGGCAAAATCCTCCGCCTGCAGCAATGGATCTTCCGCAAACGCAGTGACTCGCTCGAGCACGTTTTCCAACTGCCGCACATTGCCCGGCCATGCGAAGGCCACTAAGGTTTCCGTCGCTCCGCTGGACATTTCCCACCCATCAACCCCGCGACGCATGGCGATGCGCTCGAGGATATTGCGAGAAATTTCTGGGATATCCTCGCGCCTCTCACGCAATGCAGGGATGCGCAGCTCAATGATGTTTAGGCGGTAGTAAAGATCCTCACGGAACGATCCCTCTTCCACGCGGCGGCGGAGATCCACATGAGTCGCGGCGATGACCCGTGCATCGCTTTTGAGCAACTTGCTGCCGCCGACGCGGAAGAACTCGCGATCCTGCAACACGTTGAGCAATTTTGGTTGCAGGCCGGACGGAAGATCGCCGATTTCATCGAGAAAAATGGTACCTTTGGATGCCTGCTCGAAGCGCCCGGCACGGGACGCGGTGGCTCCGGTGAAGGCCCCCCTTTCATGGCCAAAAAGCTCGGACTCCAACAATTCCCGCGGCAATGCCGGGCAACTGACGGTGATGAAATCCTCCGCCGCGCGCGGGCTGAGGCGATGAATTTCCCGCGCAAAGAACGATTTTCCGGTGCCGCTTTCACCGGTAAGAAGAATGTTAGAATGCAGGCTCGCGGCCTTGGTCATGTGGTTGAGCAGCTGACGCAGAGCTGGATTCTCGCTGTTGAGTGCTTTGCTGGGGGTCGCTTTCCTGCGCTCGACGGCAGGAGCAGAAGCCACGGCTCGGCGGCGTTTCGAACGGGCTTGGCCGAGCAGATCGAAAAGCCGTTTCAACTCGAAGGGCTTGGTCAGGTAGTCGTCTGCCCCGGCACGCAATGCCTGCACGGCGGTTTCCGCATCGTTGAAGCCAGTGAGCATGATCACCGGCACCTCGGGAGCCCTCGCACGGATGCGAACCAAGGTCTCGATGCCGTCGATCCCTGGCAATCCGTGATCCAGAATCACCGCCTCAATGCCGACATCCAAGAGCTCCAGTCCCTCCTGCCCGTTGAAAGCAGCGACGGGACGCCACCCAAGGTCTTGGGCGGCAATCACCAGCAGGCGCTGTATGGTCTCGTCATCATCAATGACAAGGAGGTTGGGAGCTTGGGCGGCTGAAGATGACATCTGGAGTTTCCGGGGGTGGAGGACACAGTTTTCAGGAACCTGGGCGGTAGGAGCAAGCGCGAAACCCTAACACACTAACAAGCTCACGATTCGACGGCAAGAAGATCATTCAGGCATTTGAGAAGGGCTTCTGAGGAATAGGGTTTTTCGAGGAACATCACGCCACTTTTCGGGCTGCGGTCAATCAGGTCACGATTGGAACGCACACCACTCGTCGCGATGATTTTGATGGCAGGATCGATTTTCCGCAGCCGCTCGATGGTGGCAGAACCGTCCATTCCCGGCATCATCATGTCGGTCAGGACGACATCGATCGCCGACGGCTGCTGCGAGAACTGCGTCACCGCTTCATCTCCGGTGGCGGCGACGAGAACCCGGTAACCAAAGGTCTCCAGCGTCTGGCGAGTGATCGCGAGGATGGTCGGTTCATCATCGACGACGAGGATAGTTTCGCCTGCACCGCGCGGCAGGTGGTGCACCTCGTCCGTCGTCGGACGAATCCCAGATTCGGGCGAGGCCGGCAGATAAATTCGAAATCGGCTGCCTGCGGTCGGTTCGCTGGTGGCTCGGATGAATCCGCCATGGCTGCGCACGATGGCCAAAGAACTGGACAGCCCGAGGCCGGTGCCTTTGCCGACGGATTTGGTGGTGAAAAAGGGATCGAAGATGCGGTCCATGATTTCCGGCGGTATCCCCGCACCGCTGTCCTTGACCTCGATGCAAACGTGCGGGCCTTCGTCGGCCTCCAAATTCATCGCAGCAAACGAGGAGTCGATTTGCACGTTGCTCGCGAGGATGGAAATTTTCCCGCCCTCGCGGACGGCGTCATGGGCATTCAAACACAAATTTAGGATGACTTGGTGAATCTGCGTGGGATCCCCGTGGATGATCCACAGATCTCGACTGGCACGCACCTCCAACTCGATGCCACGCAGGATGGTGCCACGCAGGATGTTTTCGATTTCCCGGATGACAGGCAGAGGATGAACCTCCACATGCTGCCCTTCCACGCCGCGGGCGTAGGAAAGGACCTGGCCGACCATCTCCGCGCCGCGCCGCGCGCTGGTGGCCAAGGTGGCCAGCAATTCCTGCGAACGCGCGTCCGTCACCTGCATTTGCAGCAATTCGATCGACATCGAAATGGGCGCAAGAATGTTGTTCAAATCGTGGGCGATGCCACCGGCCAGCGTGCCGATGCTTTCCATGCGTTGGGCGCGGAGAAATTGCTGCTCCAGCTTGCGGTGCTCCGAAATGTCGGTGTTGAGGGCAAAAACGCTCTCCGGTCTCCCTTGTTCATCCCGCACCAAGGTCCAGCGCCCTTCGATGGTCAGCTCGCGCCCTTCCCGGTTCACCTGCCGGATTTCACCGATCCACTCGCCGTGTTCCAGCGTGTGCTCGTGAGCTTTGGTGAACTCCGCCAATCCCTGATAGATAAGTTCATGCACCGGTTCCCCCATCACCTCTTCCGCACTCCAGCCGTAGAGCCTTTCCGCGCCCTTGTTCCAGAACGTGATGCGATGGTCCAAACTGCGGACGATGATGGCGTCGCGTGCCTTGTCGAGCAACGATGCCTGTTCGTGGATGCGTGCGTCCGCTTGCTGGCGATCCAATTCTGAAGCAGCCCGCGCGGCGAAGATGCGCAGCGTGGATTGCACCAACGCAGTCTCCGTAAGCTTCGCCGAAAAGAACACCACCATGATACCTGCCACCTTGCCATCCCGGTGCATCAACGGAATCCCAACATAAGATTCGATGCCATAGTGCACCAACAAGTGATCCTCCGGAAATCGCTGCTGCACCCCGCTTTCAAACACACACATCTCACCGGCGGCGACTTCCTCGCACGGGGTCCCTTCGAGACCGTAGGTGACATTGTCCATCAGCTTTCCATCGAGGAAGAACGAGAGCGTTTCCACCGAGTTTATACTGGCATCATAGCGACCGATGAGCCCGCCATGGGCGTCCATGGCCTCGACCATGTTGCGCGTGAGCAGGTCGAAAAACTCCGAGCCAACTCCGCTGGAAACCGCTTGGGCGACCTTGACCACCACCTCTTGGGCACGGTTCCTTTCCTCACGGCTACGGATGTTTTCGATCCCAAACGAAATGTCGTTGGACATTTCCCGCAGCATCTTCATCTCGTCCTGACCCGCGTGGTGCACGTCCGCCCCATAAAGGCAAAGCACACCGAAGGGCCGCACCTTGTTGTGCAGCGGCAGACAAACAATGCTGCGATAGCCGCGCGCCGTAGCACTCTCCATCCACACTTGGAATTTCGGATCGCTCTTGATGTCTGGAACCACCACCGCGCTACCACTGCGTATCGCACGCCCTGCGGCCCCTTGCCCGGACAGCTTGTCATCGGCCCACGAAATCACCACTTCAGACAAGTAGCCATCCTCGTGCCCGGCATGCGCCATTGGCACCACTCGCCGCTCCGGATCTTCGCCCGCATAGCCAATCCAAGCCATCCGATAGCCCCCAACCTCGACCGCAAGCCGACATGCCTCTTCGAGCAGTCCAGCCTCCGATGCCGCACGGACGAGCATCTCATTGCAGGAGCTCAACATGCGTAACGCCCGGTGGGAGCGCCGCAACTCCGCTTCCGCCGCCTTGCTTTGGGAAAGATCCGTCATCCCGCCGACCATGCGTATCGCGCGGCCGGATTGCCCACGCAGGATCTCGCCTCGATCTCGGACATGGAAAATCGTCCCATCCATGCTGACAAAGCGATACTCATCCGACCAATGGGTTTCCCCACGACCGATGGCCGCATAGATTCCTTTGACCACTCTTTCGCGGTCTTCCGGGTGAATCTGCCGAATCCAGAGATGGATGCTGGCCTCCGAATCCGCCACCGAGCGTCCGTAAAGCTTGGCAAACCCGTCGTACCACCAGAAGGCGTCGGTTTCTAAATTCCAGTCCCAAATCGTGTCATTGGTCGCCGCTGCCACCGACTGGAAACGCTGGTGACTTCGCAGCACTTCAGCTTGCGCCCGCGCCCTCTCGCTACTTTCCAAGGCCAGCGAAATTTGGTTCACCACCGCGACACCAAAAGTTTTCTCATCCGACGTCCAATGGCGCGGCGGTCCCATGTGCTCATTGCACATGAAGTAGTTGATCTTGCTTCCAAACCGGATGGGCAAATCCAGCGTGGAGGTGACGCCATTGGGAATCAAATAGCTCTCCGCAAACTGCTGCGTGATGGGATCGTGGTAGGCATCGTCTGCGGCAATCAGCTCCATCCGCGAAAGCAGGTCGAAATACTCAGTGTACTCGTCCGCCATCAACGCGCTGCCTGACGAATGCTCGCCACTCGCCAGATCAAACTGGTCGATGCACACGATCATCGACCGATCCGGCGTGTAACGCCAAATGCTCGCTCGCGCGACGTTCAGGGTGCGCGCCGCCGTCTCGGTGATGCGCCGCAGCGCGGCCATGAGGTCGAGCTGCTCTGACGCAATGTCCAGATTGAGCGAAATCAACGCGTTTCTCTGCGACAGGTAGCGCAACTCGTTGGACCGGGTCACCTCCTCCGCCATCTCCGCCTGCTTCTCGAGTGCGATGTTTTGAAACGCCCCCTGAATGCGAGTGATGCGTCCGTCCGCATTGCGAATCGCCTCGCCGATGGCCCTCACCCAAACCCGTTTCTCCTTCGCCGTGATGATCTCGAGCTGCTCGTCGAAGGGAATCCCCTCCACCTGGCATTTCATGAAAACCGCACGGATACGCTCCCGCCACTCAGGCGCATAAAAGTTCATCCCCCCTTCCAAATCTGGCATGTAGTCGGGTTCAGCCTCATGGATCGCTCGCACCTTGTCCGACCAAGTCACGCGACCGTCCGGAACATCCACCGTCCATCCGCCAATATGCGCCGCCTCGCCCGCAATCCGAAACAACACCTCGCTCTGCCTCATTTGCTCCGCCGCCCGGCCGCGTTCAATCGCGAGGCTGACCAACACGGTGCCCATTTCCACCCACTCCAGTTCGACCGACTTCGGCACATGCTTCGAGCGATGGTAAATGCTCAAGGTTCCCAGCACCTTGTGGTCCGCTGAAAAAACCGGAACCGACCAGCACGACCGTATTCCCATCTCTTCCGCCAAGTCGCGGACGCAGCCCCAAGCCGCATGGACCGAGACATCCTCGACGATATCCAAGCGCTCCAGCGCAGCTGCCGTTCCACAGGATCCATGACCTTCGATGATGGGCACCGATTCCAAACGCTCCCTGAAACCCGCTGGCAGACTCGGTCCCGCGCCGAAGGTCAGGTGAGTTCCATCCGCACTCGCCAGCATGATGCACGCCATCACTTCCCCCGGGGAAAGCGCCTCCACCCGTCGCACCACATGATCCAAAATGGCACTGACTGGCATGCGCCGGAAAATCATTTCCAAAATCTCGGACTGCCCCCTCGCGACCTTTTCCGACAGCTCCTTCTGGCGCTGAATTTTGCCTGCGCTCAACACACGTTCCAGCGCTTCGACAATCCCATCCACATCCGTGATGGCGCGAACATCCGCCGCGCCGTGCCGCATCGCATCCAATGCCAGCGAGCCATCCCAACAAGTCGCAATGCCGATGAGCACCGCATTCCCATCCACTTCGCCTCGCAGCGCCAACGCCTCAGACAACTCCACTTCGGAATGCGGAAAAACGCACAAAATCGCGTCGAAACGGCTCGATTCCAAGGCCGCGCGGTATCCTGAAATCGAACTAACCCTAACACATCCCTCCCCGTAACCATGCGGCCCAAGCCTCGCTAACAGATCATCCACAGGCTTGTCGTGTTCCTCAACCAGCAGCAGATGCGGTGCTTTTCGGTTCATGAAATCCTCCATTCCATCGTGCGGAAACGACTCTTCCTTGTCGCTGATCGGACCGGATACGCCAAGTGAGAGTCCCACATCGGCGAGTTCTACACCATTCATCCGAAATTCCTAGCACTGCCTACCACGCGAAAATCACGCACCCCTTGCGGACATCAAAAAAGCCAACCTGTCGACGGAGCTTACTCAAGGTAAGCTGACACATGCGACAGGCTGGCTCATTGATCGGGACCGAAGTCCCCTGTTTTTCTCCCCCCGGAGAACGACATTCTTATCGCATGGAACGTGCCAAGATTTCCACCTAGACCACAACCCATTCACCAACAGCAAATTGCACGATCTTGCAGTATCTTAAAGTCACGTAAAAACGTACCATAATCCTGCAACTGGTGCAAAACGCATCCAAAATACTGCAAAACTTGCAGGATCATGAGTGACATTTGCGAGTTATCTTCGTTTGCATCTGGATAAGTCTGGAATCGGCTCAGCGGCGACAAGTCCATGAAGTGGCCGTGTAGCGATCTGCCATTTTCTCCAGCAGAGCCTCATCCTCCCTGTTGCGGGGATACGAAGAAACCGTTGTTGCGAGCGCATGGGCGAGTTCGCGCGCTCGGGTTTCGCTTGCCTCGCGTGAAACAGCCGTCAACACCGATCCTTGATGAAGCAGTCCGACGCGAGAACGGCGTTGCCCAGCACCCGCCAATTTACTCCGGTCCGGCAGGATCAGGTCGAAACTGACAGGATTCTCGAAGCAGCTCGCCGCGCCAGTTTCGCCCTCCCCCTTACTGACTTCGCACGCCAAGCCTTCTCGCAGCAAGACGTCCCGCAGCACTCCATGGATGACCCCATAGCTGGTCGCTCCACGCGTCTTCGCCAGCGCTTCCCCTTTCGGAATCACCAAACTGTAGGTCCAGTCATGGCGATGATCCACCATCCCGCCGCCGGTCCAACGGCGCACCACATTCATGCCCGGAAAAGCCACCCGCGCTTCATCGATTTTCCCGAAATACCCGAGACTCGCCCACTCCCCCGCCCAGTCGTAAACGCGCAGCACCGGACATTCCACCGTCGCCAGCAGCCATTCATCCACCGCCATCGCGGCCGGCCCGCTCCGCGCAACCGCATCCACCCACAACTGCAATTTCTCGAACACCCGCATCGCGGGCGATTCTTCTCACGATTCGCCCATTTCCAAACCCGAAAAGCAATACCCTCTGGGTCATCCCTCCCCACCCATCCCGCGAACCCGTCATTCCGCCTGCTTGACAACTAAAAGTTAAATAAATATCAAAATTTCAGCTGTCCTTACCTTACACCCATGAAAAATTTGAGATTCCCGCTCTTTTGCATCCCGTTTTTTTTAGCGACCCCGCTCGTCGCCGCAGGCCCCAAGACCCAATCCCCGGTCAAAATTGATCCAGCAGCGATCGATCAATCGCCCTACCGATTCAATGGCGTGGTGCGCACGGAAACATCTCGCGGTAGCGGTTTCTGCGCTTGGAACTCGCGGACTTTTTTCTCCGCCGCTCACATGGTTTACGAAGACACGGGCTGGGGCGCGCCCCCCTATTGGCTCCCCACCGTGAACGCCGATGACGTGTCCATCGATGACGCCATCCTCAGCCGCGGCTACTATCGGCTGAATCGCTACGCAGAAATTGTCGATGAACAGGGCGCATCCGCCGCCTTCGGTAAGGATGTGATCCTCGCATTCGCCTTCCAAGATCTGATTCCCGGCAAGCCCGCCAAAGTGGATTTCAAAGGCTCCACGAATCTGCGCCAAAAAGGCAAAAAGCTCATCACCGGCTATCCCGCGATCAATTCCTACACCGATACGCCGACCGACGGATACCACCTGTACGAGACCGGCCCCATCAACAATCCCTTCAACTACGCCTCGAACGGATCGTTGGAAACCACCCGCGTCACCACCGGTCCTGGAAACAGCGGTGGACCGATTTGGACCCAAAACTCCAACAAGAACTGGCAAGCGTCAGGCATCCTCGTCGGGGGCCTGCCTTCGGAGACCGAGGTGTATGCCTTTTCCGAAGACCTCAAGGCCTTGACCCGTTCCGTGGCACCCGTAGTGCGCAAAAAACAACAAAGCCCTTTCCCGGTTCAGGGCGTCAGCGCGTCCACCCTTTTCTTCCCTTACAATCGCTCCCAGGCGCTCCCGGATGGCAGTGACAAGTGGAGCAGTTTCGTCGTCGGAGTTCGCGGTTTTGGAGAAGGAGCCACCCTCACCAGTCTGAAACTCAACCTCACCATCCTCACCAAGCACCGCGGCGACCTCCAAGTCTATCTCATCGCCCCCGGCGGCTACGGCGTGGTGCTCCAAAACGAACAAGGTGCAGGAGAAAATAACCTCGTTTTCAAAAACTACGATCTCACCGGCGCCTTCGCCGGCATCGATCCGACGGGCAAATGGGCCGTCCGCGTCAGGGATCGCTTGAAGGGCGACGTCAGCACGCTCAAATCCTTCCGCCTCGAAGTCGCGGCCGATCCGGCCGGCGAGGGCGACGAAACAGGCGGCGGAGATTTCAGCAACTGACATGGCGGGGCGCAACACGTGGCTGAGCCTGGCGATCCTGACGACTGTCGTCCTGGTCGCATGGAGGAACTTCGCTTTCACCGCTGTTTCGCCAAGCACCTCACCGCTCGGCAACAGCACACAAGCCGCCCGCAAAGGGAATTCACTTTCCGCGGCCGACGGCGACTCACTCGCTGCCCGCTCTGTCGGCAAAATGATCGAATCTGACTGGGATGACCTCTTGCTTTGGCTTGGATCCGACCCGCCTCCCAGCGCAAGCGAGATCCGCGAAAAGCTGCTCGCCCTGCGCACCCAATGGGCGGAAATGGACCCCACTCTCGTCGCGGAGACAATTGCTCGGCTCCTTGCATTTCAGCGTGACGCCACCACCGGCCTGAAAATCCAAGTCGGCCTACATGGATTTCTCGACGGTTGGCCCACGTTGCGGATTTTCCTGCTCGATGCCCTCGTCGTCGCCGATCCCGAGACCGCAGCCAAGATCGCGAGGGGCATTCTCGACTCCACGGAATCGCCGGACGAATACGCCATCGCCCTGAGGTCACTCACCCGTGACCAAGCGACGAACTCTTCCACTGCAGAACTGCTGGACCGCTTCAGCCACGCCTTGGCCAAGCCCGAGTGGCAAGCGTCCGGCGGTTTCGCCGAATCACTCGACCTCGCCCGCACGATCGGCACCAGCCCGGCGGCAACGAAACTCCTCCGCTGGAATGGCAACCCGGCGCTCAAATCCATGGCGTTGCACGAGTTCGCCGCCGATCACCCGGCGGAAATGTTGCAGGCGCTTGAAGAAGATCCGGCCGTCGCTCCCGTCGTCCGCGCCAACCTCATGGCCAGGCTGGATCCCGCCGAGCCCGCGCAACTCACCGCCATCGACCGCTACTTGCGCGATCCCCAACTCGACACTGAGGATGCCTCAGTTTTCCTGAAATCCTTTCCACTCCGCAGCGCCACCACCGGCAACCGCCTCTATTCACCTGCCCCGTCTCCTTATGAAATGGAGCGCATCGCCGCTGGCGACAGCGCGGCGCTGTCCTTGGTCACTGGCTGGGCGGCTGATCCTGCGCTCGAATCGCTGCGCCCCGAGCTGCTCGCCCTGCAGACCCGCCTCGCCGAATGGGTCGAACAGGCGAAATGATGCCTGTTCAAAACCATCGGTCTATTTGCGGTTCACTTCGTTTTTTAAGGCTTCCATGCCCTGCAGCCAGAGATAAAGCGGTGATCCTGATGCGACGGAATCCTTGGGAATCACGTAATCCACATACTCGTCCCGACCATGGCCCATCGCCTCATCGTAAACCGCGACCAAGTGTTGGAGCGCAGCTTGTCGGTTGTCTGACTTCTTGCCGCGAAAGTTCTCAATGTCTGGAATCCCGTAAAAATCCTCAATGAGGGCAGAGACCTTTTCGGAGGGCACCTCGACTTGACTCTCTCCTCCACCATCCTGACGCAAGAATCCTCGTCCACCGTTGAGCTCAATCCCGTAGTTGTCGTTGGTACCGACAAATCGAAAACTTCGAATGATGGGTTTTTCTTTATCAGAAATGGCTTCAGCGCGTGCAGGCGGCAAAACGACGTCAGACTTTTCTTGGCACCCGCCGACGAGCAAGAGCGCAGATGTTGTTAGAATCAGAGAAAGATAACGCATGGTCTTTAGCGGATGATTCAGAGAAGTCAGCGGATGAAAAGTCAATGGCCCAGTGGCGGCCTCCATGCGAGGTGCAATTTTCACACAACCCCGTTAGATGAGAGTGTTGAAGCAGATCGTCAGGCATCCCTTAGCCCAATTGTGAAGCACCTTGATGAAATTCCATGGACTGCGCGCAGCCTGCTGCCGCTTTCCTCTGCCAGCCTGCTGGCCGGGGGTGGACTTGGCTGGCGGTGGAGACGCATTTTCGCCCGCAGCAGGCTGCACGCACTCCATGGCGGTCAATCCGCTTGCGGCGGCGGAAGTTCGCCGGTAAGGCTGCGCAGTGTCTCAGACGGAGCACCGCACGCATGCTTGGGTCCGCCGTGCCGTTACTCAGCCCGATTTCGCTGCCCGCCTGGCCCCGCTCACCACTGGCGAACGCGAAGTCGTGCTCGATCACGCCGCCGAGGCATCGCATGCGTTTCTCACCGCCGTGGTCACGCTGGCCGCTGCGGACCATGGAAAATCGCGCGTCTGGTTGGTTTCCGAGATGCCACGCCACCGCGAACGACTCGCCGCTGAGCTCGACCTGTGGGGCGTCAACGCGTTGATCTTGCCCGACGGCCCGGTGGAAACCGGCGATGGAGCGATCGCGGATCCCGAATCCGCCGCCGAGTGGTTTGCCGTGCTCGAAATCCTCGCTCGCGCAGAAAAATGCGTCGTCGTCTGCGGCAGCGAGGCCTTCGACGGCAAGGCCCCGTCGCCCGCCGCGCTGCGTGCCAGCCGCACACCGCTCGCACCAGGCAAAAAGCTCGATCCCGATGCGCTGGCAAAAACACTGGCGGAAAACGGCTACGAGCGGGTTCCAACGGTCACCGGACGCGGCCAATTCGCCGTTCGAGGTGGCATCCTCGACCTCTTCGCCTGGCAAGCCGCCAAGCCGCTGCGGCTTGAGTTTTTCGACACCGAACTGGAATCGTTGCGCGAGTTCGACCTCGATTCGCAGGCCTCCACGCGCAAACTGAGCTCGGCCGACCTGTTACTCGCCGAGCCGTCGTCCGAGGCCACCGTGGCGGATTATCGCCGGGCCACTGACCTGATCTTTTCCTACGGGGCCGACATCGCCCGGCCCGATGTCCGCATCTTGGAAGACGCAGCGGAGTACAACAGTGAGGAAGATTTCACGCTCGCCTGTTTCGGCAGCCCGCTCGGGACCTTCGACGCCGGAGATTTCGTGCTCGAGGAAAGCCGCCGCGAGAATTTCTTTCGCCAACTCAACGACTGGCAACGCGACGGTTGGGAGGTCGCCATGGTTTTTGGCAACAAGGGCGAAGAGGAGCGATTCGCCGAGCTGGCGGGAAAAGAGCTGGAGCGCGACCTCGGCCTGCTGCCAGTGCGGGGCGAACTGTTAGCCGGATTCACCATTCCTGTTTCAAAACTCGCGGTGCTGTCCTCGTCCGAGCTGTTCGGTCGCTATCGCACAGCGGGCGGTCCCCGCCGCACCGTGCTCGACAAAGCGCGCGCCGCCCGCGCCCGCGCCACCGTCGATGAAATGGAAGAAGGCGACCTCGTCGTCCACTACGAGTACGGCGTCGCGCGCTTCCGCGGCATCGAAAAAGGCGACGAGGGCGACGAACTGGTCCTCGAATACAAAGACGGTTCGCTGCTCGGCGTGCCGCTCGAACAGGCACACCTCGTCGGCAAATACGTCGGCCTCGGCGGGAAAACGCCCGAACTCACCAAGCTCGGCGGCACCGCTTGGAAAAACGCCCGCAAGGCCGCTGAAAAATCCATCCTCGACTACGCCGCCCAGCTGCTGCGCGTGCAGGCGGAGCGCCAGGCCGAGCAAGGTTACGCCCACCCCCCGGACACCCGCTGGATGTGGGAATTCGAACGGTCCTTCCATTTCACCGAAACCACCGACCAGCGCCGCGCCATCGAGGAAACCAAGCTCGACCTCGAATCCCAGCGGCCCATGGATCGACTCGTCTGCGGCGATGTCGGGTTTGGCAAAACCGAGGTCGCCATCCGCGCGGCCTTCAAAGCGATTTCCGGCGGCAAGCAAGTGGCCATCCTCGTGCCGACCACCGTGCTCGCCGAGCAACATTGGCGGACCTTCCGCGAACGCATGTCGGACTACCCGGTGCGCATCGATCTGCTCAACCGCTTCCGCACCGCCGCAGAAGTTAGAGAGACGTTGAAAGGCCTGAAAAGCGGCTCGGTGGACCTTGTCATCGGCACGCATCGATTGGTTTCCGGCGATGTGAGTTTCAAGAACCTCGGCCTCGTCGTGGTGGATGAGGAGCAGCGCTTCGGCGTCGCGCACAAGGAAAAATTCAAGCAGCTCTTCCGCCAGGTGGACGTGCTAACACTTTCTGCCACGCCCATTCCACGGACGCTTTACATGGCGCTGATGGGAGCGCGTGACATGTCCACCATCGACACCCCGCCGCCCAACCGCGTCCCCGTTTCCACCACCGTTTGCGCCTACGATGAACGCGTCATCCGCGACGCCATCCGCCGCGAAATGAAGCGCGGCGGCCAAGTGTTTTTCCTCCACAACCGGGTGAAAACCATCGACCTGATGGCTTCAAAAATCCGCGAACTCGTGCCCGAAGCGAAGATTTTGATCGGCCACGGGCAGATGGACAAAGACGACTTGGAAGTGGTCATGCACACCTTCGTCAATGGCGGTGCCGATGTCTTGCTGGCGACGACTATCATCGAAACCGGCATCGATATTCCGAACGCCAACACCATCCTCATCGACCGCGCCGATCGCTTCGGCCTGGCCGATCTCTACCAGCTCCGCGGTCGCGTCGGCCGAGCCGGGGAAAAAGCCTACGCCATCTTGCTGCTGCCACGCGACATGATGACCCGTGGCGACGCTCGCAAGCGCATCAACGCCATCAAGGAATACACCGCGCTTGGCTCCGGCTTCAAAATCGCGATGAAGGATCTGGAGATTCGTGGCGCAGGAAATTTGTTAGGAACCAAGCAATCCGGCCATATCTCTCAGATCGGTTTCGAGCTGTATTGCCAACTCTTGCGCCAGTCGGTGGATCGATTGAAAGGCCGCAAGGACGCACCGCGCGGCGATGTGGGTTTCAAGGCGGACATAGTTTGTTTCAGCGAGACCACGTTCACGAAAGAAGCTGCCAGCGACGTGCTACCCGCGTTCTTGCCGGCCGCGTGGCTGTCGGAAACCAAGCTCCGCATCACCGCCTACCGCGAGCTTTCCGAAGCCGGCACAGAAAAGGCCATCGACGCGTTGGAGAAATCGTGGCGTGACCGCTTCGGTCGCATCCCGGATGCCGCCGCACGACTTTTACTCGTCGCCCGCATCAAGGCGCTCGCCGCCGCCGAGGGAATTTCGTCGGTCGAAATCCAAGGCCAGCGCCTCATGCTTCACCGCAATGGCGACTACATCTTGCTCGAAGGCCGCAGGTTTCCCCGCTTGCAATCCGCAAGTCCGCAAGGAAAGCTCTCCGAGGCAGTCGGCCTGCTTCAAAACTTCTGATCCGATCCATGACTTCCACCCCATCGCGCGTTGCCCTGGCCCTCCTGATTTCCGGAGCCTTTCTTCCGGCCCAATGGACCGCCGCCCAAGGCCTCGGCCCCGTCGTTCCCTCCGGACCGATCGAGGTCAACGGCATCGCCGCCAAGGTGAACGGCCGCGTGATCACCAAAAATCAGGTCAACTTCCTGCTCGCGCCCAATTACGCCAAGCTCGCCGCCGAGTTTCCCCGCCGCGGTCCGCAGTTCGAAGCCAAGTTCAAAGAATCGCGCGACAAGGTGATGCAGGAACTCATCGACCGTCAGATCATTCTCGACGAGTTCAAGCAGATGGGCGCTTCCATCAAGCCCAACGTCATTGATGAGGAAATCCAGCGCCAGATGCGCGAACTCTACAACGGCGACGAACGGAAATTCCGCGACGAGCTCAAGAAAAGCCGCCTGACAATGGAAGGCTACCGCGAAATGACCCGTGAAAAAATGGTCGTCCAAGCGATGCGGACCCAAAAATTTTCTGATGCGCCACCACCGCTGCCTGCCGAGGTCAGCAAGGAGTATCAGGAGATGAAATCTTCGCTGCGCGACACCAGCAAGGACGTCATCACCTTCCAAAAAATCTTCATCCCGGCGTCGGATCCTGACAATCCGCTCAACACGCCGGACACCCAACTCGCGTTGGCCGAGGACCTTGCCCGCAAACTCGCCGAGGGCGCGGACTTCACCGACCTTGCCAAAAGCTACTCCAAGGACGCTTATGCCGAAGATGGCGGTCTTCAGGAAGACATCCCGCGCACCGACCTTTCGCCAGAGTTTGCCTCCATTGTTTTTGAAACACCCATTGGCAAAATTGCTGGCCCGTTGCTGGATCCACGCGGATTCACCATCGTCAAACCGATCAAGATCGAACTCGGCCCAACGCCTCCGATGAACGACGAGATCCGCGCCATGCTCGAACAGCAGGTAACCCGCAAAAAGACCTCCGTCGAGTATGAGCGGTGGATGGAAACGTTGCGCAAGAAGGCGATGATCAAGGTCAATTCCTGATCCGCCACTCGCCGAGAAAGTGCCCGTCGCCGGAGATTTGGCGGCCCCATCGCAAAAAGGGCCGCAATTGTTGCTCCAACAAGGCTGATCCGGCTTGCCCTTGTCCCGTCGGCGCGCCATGGAGGGGGCATGACGCGTGACCTATCAGCCAACCCGGCATGGCAGGAAGAGGATCTGGGACACCCACTCCCGGATTCCGCTCATGCCTGCTCGGTTTGCCTTCCCACTTGGGACTCCATCATCGGCTACGAAGAAGGCCGCGAGAAGGTGGTCAAACGGCTGCGTACCGGCTATCCCCGCTTTTTCAAACACCCTGCGGTGGAACGTTTGTTTGCCGCTGCCAAAGCGGAAGTCGCCAGCGACAACGAAGAAGTCATCGTCCTGCCCACCCGCAACTCGGTGCAACGCGCCCATCGCTGGGTGGAACTGCGCGCCGAAACGGCCGTGCGCATCACCAGCCTGCACGGCCTGCAAGTCCTCGTCGTCCCCGCCAAAGCCAAAGCGGAGGCCGATGCTTATTGGCGTTTCACCGGCGAAGTCGTCAGCAGCCGCCAAGCCACCGATTTCCTCGACGGCGCGCTGCGTGAGGGATCGAAATCCCATCTGATTTCCCGTTCCCTTTCCAAGATCAACGGAGCGGCGGCCGAGGACATCTTTATCTTTGCCAGCGGCATGTCGGCCGTCACCTCGGTGCTGCGCGCCCTGCCCGGCGTGCGGGAAGGCAAGAAAACGCTCCAGCTTGAGTTTCCCTACGTCGACAGCCTGAAAGTCCAAGAATACTTCGGCCACGGCGTCGTTTACCTGAACGAGGCGACGGGCGAATCCTTCGATGAGGCGCTCCAACGCATCCGCCAAGGTGACTTTGCCGGCGTTTTCACGGAAGTTCCGAGCAATCCGCTGCTCCGCACGGTGGACCTCCACCGCGTCGCCAAAGCCTGCGAGGACAGCAAAACGCCTTTGATCATCGACGACTCCACCGCCGGTCCAGCCAACGTGGATGCGTTGAAATTTGCCGATGTCGTCACCGGCAGTTTGACCAAATGGATTTCCGGCGAGGGCGACGTGATGGCGGGCATGGCCACCGTCCGTGCAGACTCGCCCGTCGCGGAAGCCCTGCGCGAATCGCTCAAAGCCGACTCCACCGAAACCTCACCGCTCTACATTGGCGACGCCGAGGTACTGCTCTCGAACATGAAGGACTATGCCAAACGCATGGTCGCCGTGAACGCCAATGGCACCGCCCTCGCGGCTTGGCTCGCAGAACACCCAGCCGTCGCCGAGGTTTGGCATCCGTCGCTCACCAACCGCGAGAACTACGAAAAAGTCATGCGCAAGGGTGGCGGCTACGGCGGCTTGCTTTCCTTTGTCCTGAAGCAGCCGAAGAAGACGCCAAAGGTTTACGACGCGCTGCGCTTGAGTAAGGGACCGAGCTTCGGCACCCATTTCACGCTCGTTTGCCCGTACACCCAGCTCGCCCACTACCATGAGCTGGAATGGACCGAAGGCTGCGGCGTCTCCCCTCACCTGCTGCGGGTTTCCTGCGGCACTGAGCCGTTCGAGACACTGGTCGCGGCGTTCGAGGTTGCGCTAGCCAACGCCTGATAGAAACGGATGCGATCACGGCCCGTTTTCCGGGTTTATCCTTGCACGCTCCCGCTTGCCGGGAAGAATCCGCGCCCCGCGCCGCGGTTCCACCCCATGAGCGATTCCATCACTCCTCCTGCCAAAGCCAGCCTCGACCAAATCGGCGAATTGCTGCGCAATCACCAGTCCTTCGTTCTCATCAGCCATGTCCGCCCGGACGGCGATGCCATCGGCTCCCAGCTTGCGCTCGGCTATTCGCTCATGGCCCTTGGAAAATCCGTCCGCCTCATCAACGAGGATGGCCTGCCCGACAACCTCACGTTCATGGCTGGCTCGGACAAGATTGAGCTGCCGCCGACCGAACCGCTCGACGTGGAAGTCGCCATCGCGCTGGACACCGCGGCCAAGCCTCGCCTCGGCGACAACGCGCTGCACGCAGCGTCCAAGGCCAAGATTTGGCTCAACATCGACCACCACAAGTCGAACCCATCCTACGGCGATCTCAACCTGATCGATTCTAGCAGCCCAGCGACTGGCCAGATTCTCTATCAACTCATCATCGGCCTCGGTCTACCGCTGCCCGCCGAGTCGCGCGATGCCATTTACGTCGCCGTTTCCACCGACACCGGCTCATTCCAATACCCGTCCACCACGGCCAAAACCTACGAGATGGCGGCCGACCTCATCCATCGCGGTCTCGACGTCGGCAAGATCAACTCCGACACCTACGACAACCATCCTTACCGCCGCGTCGAGCTGATGCGCGCGCTGCTCAACACACTGGAACTTTCCCCCGACGGCCTCGTCGCCAACTGGGAGATGCGCGATCAAACCCGCATCGACCTGCAACTCCTGCCCGAAGACAGCGAAGGTCTCATCGACATCATCCGCGCCATCCGCGGCGTCCAGATCGCCGTGTTTTTCGAAGAACTCGAAACTGGCAAAATCCGCGTCTCAATGCGTTCGAAGGACAGGCGCGTGGATGTTTCTAACGTCGCGCTCGAATTCGGTGGCGGCGGCCACGCGCTGGCTGCCGGCATCCGCATGGCAGGCCCGTTAGAAGAGGCAAAACCTCTTGTCCTCGCCGCCTTGCGCCGCCACGTCCAAGCCGCCGGCCTCTGAAACCATTCTAAATTTCCCATGCGAAACCAACCCAAGGAACACGACGGCCCGAGCGGAGTACTGCTCATCGACAAAGCCGAGGACATGACATCCCACGACGTCGTGGCCATCGCCCGCCGCGCGCTGAATACCAAAAAAATCGGCCATTGCGGCACGCTCGATCCCATGGCCACCGGCCTATTGATGCTCGTCATCGGCCGCGCCACCAAGATCCAGGATCTCCTCATGAGCGAGGACAAGCAGTACGTCGGCACGCTCACGCTAGGCGCGACCACCAGCACTCAGGACAGGCAGGGCGAGGTGCTCGAAACCAAGCCGGTCGGTGAGCTTTCCAAGGAGCAAATCGAAGCTGCGTTCAACAGCTTCATGGGCGATTTCGAGCAGATCCCGCCCATGGTTTCCGCGATCAAGAAAGACGGCGTGCCACTCTACAAACTGGCGCGCAAGGGCATCGAAATCGTTCGCGAACCGCGCAAGGTTCACATCACGAGCTTCGAAATCACCCGCATCGAACTGCCTGAAATCGACTTCGTGGTGAACTGCTCGAAAGGCTTTTACGTGCGGACCTACGCCCACGACATCGGTGCGATTCTCGGCTGCGGTGCCCACCTCAGCGCGTTGCGACGCACCCGCTCCGGCAAGTTCACGCTGGATCGTGCGGTGCCCGTCGCCGATCTCAAAACCACGCCACGCGAAGACCTCTACAAAGCGCTGGTTTCCCTTGCGGAAATCTCCCTGATGCGCGGAGCCTAACGTTAAATGTGGTGGCACGGCGGCGTAGGACTCACAGAGCGAAGCGAACGAGGGAGCTTATCCGCCGTTGCCACCCACTACGTGTTCGCCTGGGTTTTGTTCTTGAGCCGGAAATCAGATTGCAGCGTTGATCAGTATTAGCATCAGGCCGATTCCGAGGTAGCCAGCAAAGAAGGCAAACGGGGCACCTACCACCCGGAGCCAAAGCGGAAGAAAGCTCAAACGGAAGCAGCCGTAAACCACAAGGATGAGGGAGAATCCGGCTCCCGGCAGTGCGAATGAGCGATTGGAGTAGGTCGATCCATCGACGAATGAATCATGGTAAATCATCCGGCCGACGATAATCGTCATGGTGACGAGACCTACGGCCAGCGTGACTTCAGGCAACCACTTTCGGGTGGGGGCATCGGAGTCAGCTTCCGCCGCAGGGTTTGGAGTCTCGATGGCCACTTCTTTCTGGGCGAACAATCTCAGTTAGGCGGACAGGATCGCGCGTCGGGCTAACCGCTTTAGCCCATCGCGCGAAATCCACCGATCTAGCAGCAGCCTGCGGGCGAACAGCATGGGCTGGGAGCCGCAGCAGGATCGGCGATCGGCGCTTCCAACAATGGGTCAGGTTCCAGCGTTTCGAGCCCGAGTTTTTTCAAGAGTTCCAAATCCTTGCGTGCTTCTGGATTGGAGGCGGTAAGCAGTTTGTCGCCGTAGAAAATCGAGTTTGCACCGGCGAAGAAGCACAGCGCTTGCGTCTCGTCGGACAAGCGGGTGCGACCGGCGGATAGACGCACCTTGGCCCCTGGCACAGCGATGCGCGTGCAGGCGATCATGCGGACAAGATCGAAGGGATCGACCTGTGGATTGTCGGCCAGCGGCGTGCCGGGCATGGGCATGAGCGAATTGATCGGCACGCTTTCGGGCTGAGGATTGAAGCTGGAAATCACCTCCAACATGCGCAAGCGATCGGTGATGGTTTCGCTGATGCCGAGGATGCCGCCGCAGCACACCGACATGCCCGCGTCCTGCACGTTGCGGATGGTGCGGAGCCTGTCCTCATAGGTGTGCGAGGTGACGATGTTCGGGTAATGCTCGGGCGAGGTGTCCAAGTTGTGATTGTAGGCGGTGACGCCAGCTTCCTTCAACAGGACGGCTTCGTTAGGTCCGAGTTCGCCTAAAGTAACGCAGACTTCCATGCCCAACGACGAAACGTCGCGCACGATGTCCACCACTTGGTTGAAACGCTCGGTGCCGCCACGGACGCCACGCCATGCAGCGCCCATGCAAAAGCGCGTCGAGCCGTTCGCACGGGCCGCACGGGCGCTTTCCATCACCGTTTCCTTGGACAGCAAGCGCTGGCTTTCGAGATCGGTGTCGTAGCGGGCGGACTGGGTGCAATAGGCACAATCTTCCGAGCAACCGCCGGTCTTGATGGAAAGCAGCGTGCACAGCTGCACCTTGCCCTGCGGGAAATTCGCCTCATGGACCTCACGGGCGCGCTTGAGGAGATCGAAAAAGGGCAGGTCGTGAAGCGCTTGAAGTTCGGAAAGAGTCATAGACGTTCGGCGAAAAGAATCGCTGCCACGGATGGGAAGGCATCGCCGCCGGGATGGCAAGGAGCGAGACGCGAAAATCTCTGAGGCCGTCTCCGTCGGCTCAAGGTTCGCGGACGACCGTCGCACGGGGCGGCGGCTCGGCGATTCCCGGGGCGGGCAATGAGGCAGTCTGGCGTTGTTCTTCCGGCACGGGGGTCCTCACTTGGGCGGGTGGCTGTGCCGCGACCTCCGCATCAAGTGCGGAATCCTTTTCCACGGCAACTGAAGGTTTGTCCTCACTGCCGAGTTTTTGCTCCAAGAAATGGTAGCCACGCATCGCCGCGAAAACGAAGGCGCAGGAAATGGCCAGCATGCCGACCGCAGCGAGCCAACCGCCAGATGGTCCCGGCGCGGCTTGCACCACGCTGCGCCGCGTTTGCTCACCGCCGCCGGAAAGTTCGACATCGCCCGACGCATACGACAGCGGTTCGAGCGCGTCTAACCACGTGCGGGCATCCACCTGCAAGAAGTCGCTGTATTGGGACAAGAAACTGCGAGCATAGGTGGGGCTGGAAAACACCGAGAAATCGCCAGTTTCCAGAGCCACCACCACCGACTTGGGAATGCGCGTCTGGAAAACGACATCTTCCACCACCAGGTCCGCCTGCTCGCGTGCCTTTCGCAACAATTCTCCGATCTGATCTGCGAGTTCTTCCACCTGTTTTGCCGCGACCCTAGCTCTTTCCTTCGGATCTGCAAGCATCCAACCATTCCTAATCCATTGTCGTTTGACGAAGCCGCCGACGCCCGCCAGAGTCCGCCGCCATGTCCGCCATGAAGCACGTGCTCTTCGTCTGTACCGGAAACACCTGCCGCAGCCCGATGGCCGAGGGTCTGTTCCGTCTTGCCACTCGCGACCGCGAGGATTTCACCGTCAGTTCCGCCGGGGTTTCCGCCTCGCGCGGCGCACCGTGCAATCCGGAAACCGCAGCTCTCCTGAACCGCCGCGACGCCCCTCTCAACGACTTCGGCAGCCGCGCCGTTTCCGAAGCCATCCTCGCCGAAGCCACGCATGTCTTCGCGATGACGCAAGGGCATCTGCAGGTCCTCGAGTCGCGCTTTCCGCAGCACTCGGATAAATTCTATCTGACTTGCGAGTTTGTCGACATTCCCGGCGAAGGCATCGGTGCGGACATCCCAGATCCGATTGGTCTCGGCAGCCGCGCCTATGAAGAGGTCGCGGAAATCCTCAGCGTCGCCATCCCGGCCATCGTCGCCTACATCGACCAAAGCGCGCCCAAGGAATGAGCCCCGCTTGGGCATGGAATCAGACCATGCCCAGTTTCATGCGGCCTTCCTCGGAGATCATTTCTTGGTTCCAAGCCGGATCCCAAACGAGTTCGACGCGTGCATCATCGATGCCGTCCAAGGTCATGATTTTTGCCTGTGCGTCGGCGGCGATGACAGGTCCCATGCCGCAGCCTGGTGCGGTGAGCGTCATCTTCACAGCCACCGTCTTCTTGCCGTCGGCTTCCTCAATGGAACAATCATAGACCAAACCGAGGTTGACGATGTCCACTGGGATTTCTGGATCATAAACGCCCTTGAGCTGATTCCAGACTTGTTCCTCCAGCGGCGCGTCCTTGAGGCGTTCCGCCTCAGCTTGCTTCTTCGCTTCCACTTCCATGTTCACGCCGAGCGCGTCCGAGTCCTGCGAGGAAATCCGCGCCAAGCCTTGGGAAGTCGCCACGGTAAAAGTTCCACCGAGCCGTTGGGTGATGAAAACCGATGTGCCGACAGGCAACGTGAGCGAGTCACCGCTGGGGATTTGAATGGCCGCGACCTCGCGGGTAAGCTTGATTTCCTCGTGCATGGGGCGCAGTAAAGACCAGCCCCCGACCGACGGCAAGGGTGAGTTGTCCGGTGCTGGGACGGAAATTCGCGGGATCCAATCGCGCCGCAACAACGGATCATCCCCAAGATTGACTCTGAAATCCGGAAGCGCCCCAACCCCCGATGTTCCATTCTCCCTCCCACAGTGACCCGACAGCGGATGCGGCGGCTCGATTTCCGCTGGAGCTGGCGGACGACCGCCACGGCGATGCGGCAGCGCTGATCGTGCGGATCGCGCGTGAGGAAGCATCCGCGCTGGATGAACTTCACGGCATGTGGAGTCCGGTGTTGCTGGGCATCGCCTGTCGCATGCTGGGGGATCGCCGCGAGGCAGAAGAAGCGGTGCAAGACACCTTCGTCCGCATGTGGCACCGCGCCGGCGATTTCGATCCCGCCCAATCGCCGCCCTTCGTTTGGGCCTTCGCCATTCTGCGAGGCTACTGCATCGATCGCCTGCGCTACCGCCACCGTGCCAAACGCGACTCCTCCAAGGTCGTGCCCATCCATCTTCATTCCCCGCCCGAGGAAATGGAAGACCCTCGCGTAATGGCCTTGGACGACTGGCGGCGGGTGCGTGCCGCACTGGACCTCTTGCCCGCCGACGAACGCAAATGCCTCGAACTCGCCGTTTTCCTCGAATACTCGCATTCCGAAATTTCCGCCCAACTTCGCACGCCGCTCGGCACGGTGAAAAACCGCCTCCGCCGCGCCTTGGAAAAAACCCGCAACCACCTTTCACGTCATGAATTCTGATCCTCACGAATCCGCCGCTTGGCGGTCCTTCGGCATGCTCGACGCGGACGAGGCCGCCGCCTTTGACGAAACCGCTGCCTGCGATCCCGGACTGGCGCATGCCTGCCAAGAGATGGATAGGCTCGCCGCCGCCATCGCCGTGACCCATAGCCAACCGGTCGCGCCACGTGCCGGTCAGCTCGACCGCCTGCATCGGCGGCTCGGTCTCGCCACCGTCAAACGCACCAACTGGCCTGCCATTTCTGGCTGGGCCGCTGCTGCCGCGCTGGCGGGATTCGCAATTTTGCGCCCCACCCCCGCCCTTCCCACCACCACCCTCGCAAAAGTTTCCCCCGCCTCAGAATTGGCCATGCCAAAAACGGTGGTTGTCACTGAAATCCAAGAGGACGCCGACGCATTGGAGCCATCGCCTTTCCCCATCCTGCATGACCAGCCTGTCGAGGAAACCGAATTGGCCCAAGCGCAGTTGGTGAAAGGCCAGACCAAGCAACTCATCCAGGAAATCGAGGTGCTGCGCGGCCAATTGGAGAGCTTCCAGATCCGCGATCGCGAACGTTTCGAGCCGACGCCAGGAATGGCTTGGCCCATCGTCATGCGCATGGTGCCACCGGATCCACCCGTGAACGCGCCACCGGTTTTCAACGCCGCCGCCCTCGCCGCCGCCGATACGCAGGTTGCCACCGCCTCGGATGATCCACCGATGGCCGCGATGCTCGGTGATGCGCTGGCCTATGCGCGCGAATCCGCCGGCGTGCCCAAGGCGTCTCCGGTGCCCGCTCCGCCGACCGCCTCCGCCATCCCCATCTACGACGCCGCCCGCGACAAAGGCACCCTGGTCGTCAACAACCTGCCCGTCAAAGGTGCCGACGAGAGCTACAACTTGTGGGTCACCACGGACAACGCAAAGCAGCCCATCTACGTCGGTCGTCTGCCCGAGTCCAGCAAGCCAGGCGCGGACTCCATCGACTTCAGCCTAGGCGCGACCGCCGTCGTTCCATCCGGATTTCTCCTCACTCGGGATCCACTGGGAAATCCTCCCCCGCCGTCCCAGCACAGCACCATCCTTCTCGGGCCACGTTGAGGCGTCTGCAGCATGGGATCCCGCCCACTTTCGTTAGAGACTGAGCCGTCTCTGCACGCGGGAGCGCAGTCCTTCGGAAAAATTTACGAGATTGCCACTTCCTTGCGGTCCGCCGTATGCTGATCGTCGGAACTGCTACCATGTGGAAATTCATCGACGACCCAGTGCGCAACGGCATCGAGATTTTGATGCTGGCGACCTGTATCTATCAGATTTATCGCGCCTTCCGCGCCACCCGTGGCGCGCAAATCCTCGTCGGCCTCGGGACCATCCTGGTGGTGCTGACCTTCATTTCCACCATCTTCCAGCTTGAGGTCATCCGCTGGATCATCAAAGGCGCGGCGACCATCCTCGCCTTCGCACTGATCGTGATTTTCCAACCTGAGTTGCGCAATGGCTTGGCGCGGCTGGGCAGCAACAAGTTCTTCTCGTTCACCAGCAAACGCCGCTTGGCTTTCCTCGAGCGCTTCGCCGACGCCGTCATCATGCTTTCGAAAAGGCGTGTCGGCGCGTTGTTCGCCATCCAGCGTGACATCAGTCTGAAGGAGCACTTGGAAACTGGCGTGGTTCTCGACGCGCAGTTCACCCCCGAGCTGGCGATGGCTGTATTCTTCCCCAAAGCCCCGCTGCACGACGGCGGCATGATCATCGCCGACGACCGCGTGGCCGGTGCCGCCTGCGTCTTTCCCGTGACGGAAAAGGAAATGCAGGACCGCTCGACCGGCCTACGCCACCGCGCCGCCATCGGCCTCACCGAGCGCACCGACGCCGTCGCCGTGGTGGTCAGCGAAGAAACCGGCGGCATCTCGATTTCCGAAAACGGCGGCCTCCAGCGCAACCTCACCGAAAAACAATTCCGTGAAAAAATCGCGGAGATCTTCTTCTCCGGCAAGCCCACCCATGAAACTGAAACTGACAAAAAACTGGATCGCAAAGATCCTCTCGCTCCTTCTGGCGACAGCGATTTGGTTTCTGATTAAGGATCACCTCAAAACGCAGGAAGTTGCCGACCCGCCGCGCGCGCGCATCGTTCCCGAGGATTGGAACAAAGATCAACCGCGCTGAAAAAGACGCGGAGCAACGAGCGGCAGCGTGGATCTAGCCTCTGATAGAATGGATTAACGTTCCACCAACGGATCGGCCCAGATGGCCCAACAGTTATGCGGGTGGCCTTCGCCGCCTTTGACGCGAAGTTCAAGCTGCCGAACACCGGAAATGTCGAGCCGCAGCACTTCTCTTTTGCCGGGACGAAGGACTTTTGAGCGATAGATTTCCTTGCCGTCACCGACGACGGTAAAAACAGCGGAACCTTGATCGAGCGCGCCCTCACGCAGGCCGATAACCGCCGAGAAGGTTTTCCAATTCCCGCCGATAGGAAATGCGAACACGGAATCGGCGTGGGCATAGAGTCCTTTTCCAAAAACTTCTCCATCCATCTTGAGGAACAAGCCTTCCCAGCGCTCGCGGCTGAAAGAGTAACGATTGCGGGTGACTTTACCCCAGCCCACCTCGGCTTGGGTCCAGCGCGCATCGGATAGATAAGCCCGTCCGGAAGTTGCCGAAGTTAGATCGATAGGCTCTGGATCTGGCTTACGCATCGCGTCGAGAAGACGCAAACGACGGCGAATTTCCCCGTCTTTCGAGGCGAGGATGGCCTCATCGGTAAGAAACTTTTTTGCCTGCGCGGGATCGCGCATGAGTGCTTGCTCGGCAAGATCCACTGCGCGGACGGAGAGGAAATCGGTTTCGGGTTCGCCGCGGGCATTGCATTCGAAGGTGAATCGCTCACTGGATTCCGCACCATTCACCAGCAAGCTGCCGAGGGTCATGTTCCATGAAGGAGCGTTCAAATGCGTGAGTTCCACGCTGAATTTTCCGTCGTCGTCCACCGCCGCGCAGAAGGTCATCGCCCCGTGATCGCTTTTGGCGCTCGAAGGCCATGCTGAGGCGATGATGGCGCAGGGCGGAACGGACGCGCGGACCTTTCCCGTGAGTCGCAGTTTCCCTTTTTCAACGGAAGCCGTTAGATCCTCCACCACCGCATCGGCAGGCTGCCAACGTGCTTTATCGGAATGGGTAACAATCGGGTGTGCAGCGAAGCGAAGGGCGGTGGCGAGCGAAAGATAGGCCGGGCTGCGGCCGCCCCAAAGCTCTTCGCGGTAGTGAAGATTTCCTCCACCCATCAGCGCGACTCCTGGAGCTTCGCCAGGTGCGCCGTTGTCGTGGGGAAAGCCAAGGCCGTGTCCCAGCTCATGAGCGGTGCCGCCGATGTACCACGAATTAAATTTCGCGACCGTCGATTCCACCCGCGGATAGTAGTGCTCGGTAAAGACAAAGGGTTTGTCCTTCTGAGTCAGCAGCGCGGGATCAAGGAGATCGCAATCGGCGGCGTGGCAAAGGCCGTGACTCTGGTCGCTCCAACCCGCTCCGTAATAGGGCGCGTTGAAAACGAAACGTCCATCCGACTCACGCTCACACAGGCCGTAGAGAATGAGAACATGCTCGCGCTTTACATCGAGAGTGCCCGTGAGCGCTTCTTGGACTTCAGCCCATGTTTCATTGCCGGATTCGTAATTGTAATGAGCCGACGCATGCTGGCCGCGCACCACGTGAATGATGAGTTTTCCATCCTTGCGCTCTAGCGGAATGCCGCCGGTTTTCACGCCAAATCGTTGCTCCATCCCCTCTCGGTAAAACTCGCTGATGTCCGTCATCACCCGATCCAACCGCGCGGCGAAATCGGGCAGCGGTTCGCGATCCGCCGCATGGAAATAGACGATTCGCACAAAAGCACCGTTCGGCTTTTCGCCAGCGTGAAATTGCGCAATGCGCTTCTGCGCGGAGTCCATGACGAGATTCGTGCCAGCAAGCAAAGGACTACAAAAGAACGGTAGGACGAGGAGGAGGAAGAAGCGTCTCATGGGTTTAGAAGGATGCTCAAACGGGTTTAGCAGAGAACGATCGCAGCGTAAGCAGTCATTTCAGCGGCTTTCAGGCGGAAAAGAAACTGAGATCCCATTCCCCACCGACTTGGCCTTCCCCACCCATCGTCATTCCGATTCTAGGTCATCCTCGTGGCAAAAGCAGCAGCCATCCCGGGATGAGGACACAAAAACGCCGGAACCAGTGGTTCCGGCGTCACTGGAAACAGGGAATCTCAAAGCAGTCCGAGCGCTGCGGAAATCAACAGGTCATCGTCGATGAGCCATTTCGCGGTTTCCGCCCCAGGATTGGAGGCTTTCTCCGGTGCGGTCGAAAGCGTGATGTCGAGCGTGAGCCCTTCGCCGCGGACACGGCGCACCACGCCACCTGCATCATAAATCGCCATCGCGGCAGCAAGCACGGCAACAGCTTGTTCACCCACCGCCGTCTCGTCATTGCGACCTAACAAGGCATCCAACAGGAGCGGCATGGGATCAAAGGAAGCCGCCAAACGCGTGGTGCCATCGGTGATGCTCGAAGTGATGCCCTTGGCACCCGCGCCTTCCAGCGCCTTGGCGAGCGCGGCGGTCCGGTCGGCGAGATCGGCTGCCGCAAGGGCGGTGGGAAGTTGCTTCTCCAAACCGCCCGCCAGGGCGACTTGGCGGGAATGCAAACGCGCCCAATCCGGCGAGCGCAAGTCGCCATTGCCTTTTGCGGCGGGGCGTTTTCCTGAAACCCCGATCTTGATGAACGCAGCGATGCCTTCCGCACCACGCTTGCAAGGCAGTCCCGCGCACACCGGAGCCAACGCAAAGGCCGCCAGTCGGCTGGAAAGCAGCACGTTGCCCATCGCCTGCATCTTCGCCCCTAACAACGCGTCGCGTTCGCGCTTCACCGTGAAGAACTCCATCGCACGGCGCAGCGTGACCTCAAGCTGCGGGATGTCCCACGGCTTGGTCATGTAGCGGAAAATGCCGCCTTGGTTGACCGATCCGATGGCCGCGTCGATGTCAGAATAGGCGGTGGAAAGGATTTTGATGACGTCCGGATAGTCGTCCGCGATCTTCGACAAAAAGCCGACACCCGTTTCGTTCGGCATCCGTTGGTCCGTCACGATGATGCCGATCTCGGCCGCATGCTGGCGGAAAACCGCGAGAGCTTGGACACCATCCTCGGCCTCGAGGATGCGGAACTTTTCCCCAAAGAGTCGTTTGAAGTACTTGCGGGTATTCGCTTCGTCATCCACGAACAGGATGGCGTAGCGTTGATAGTCATAGGAGTCGATCTCGTTGCTCATGATGGTCGTAGGGGAGGGATAGGATTTTTAAAATGGATGAATTCTAATGGCTGAAGTTTGCTAGACTCAGGCGGTGTGGTCGAGGACGGATTCCTCGGTGGAGGTGAAGCTGGGGGCGGGAAAGACAATGCGGAAGCGCGTGTATTCGGTCGGGCGGCTGTCCACTTCCACCAATCCCTTGTGAGCTTGGAGGATCTGATGGGTGATGGAAAGGCCGAGACCCATCCCTTTGCCAACGTCCTTGGAGGTGAAGAACGGATCGAAAATCTTCTGCAAGTTTTCCGGCGGAATGCCAATGCCGTTGTCGCGAATGGTAACTTGCCAACCCTCGCCCGCAGGTTCCAGCGAAACATCGATTTTGCCAGGAGCCCCCTGCAGTTCCTCAATGCGCTGGTGGATGGCATCGATGCTGTTCTGGAAAAAATTGACGAAGACTTGGACGAGTTGGTTGGGATTGCCGCTGATCAATGCGTGGCTCGGAGCAGTTAGATTAAACTCGATCTCCTTGCCCACTTGGTGGCCGACCATGCGGTGGGCGCGACCGACAATCTCGGCAAGGTCCGCATCCCCGCTGGTTGTTTGGTCCTCACGGGTGAACTTGCGCAGATCGATGACGATTTGGGAAACCCGCGCCACGCCTTCGCGAATGTCGCCGAGGATGTCGACGAAATCGGCTTGGTCCTTTTCTGGCAGCGAGCGGGTGAACGTTTCCAACGCATGCAGGCCAGCCGTCGCGTAGTTGAGCGGATTGTTGATTTCGTGGATGATGCCGGCGCTCATTCGACCCAGCGCGGAAAGCTTCTCGTTACGCACCATGAGCACTTCGTTCTCCTTGATCTGTTCGAGCGCGGCGTGGAGTTCAGTGTTGAGGTCCATCATCTCGCGGCGTAGGCGGGCACGGACAATCTGGTTTTCCAACCGCAGCGCAAGTTCTGCCGTGGAGAACGGTTTTGTTAGAAAATCGTTCGCCCCGGCTTGAAGGGCGGACAATTTCGTCTGCTCATCCGCACGCGCCGTTAGAATGATGACAGCCACTCCACGCGTGGTGTGATTTTCGCGGATGCGCCGGCAAACTTCCACCCCATCCATTTCCGGCATCATGTGGTCCAACAGCGCGAGTTGAGGCCGTCGCAAGCGCACCAGTTCTAACGCCTCAGCCCCGTCCGACGCCTCGATGACGTCCACATCTTCAAGCTGCATGCGCAGGAAACGGCGGATGTCCGGCTCATCATCTGCGATCAGCACCAAGGGCCGCGCTCCACTCGGACGAGTCCCGATGACAGGGCCGGAGAGGTGGATGGGTGGTTGTGCCGCAGCGACTTGGCGCGGTGCCATTTTCCCCGGAATGGAAAGTGCGGCACGGCGGTGGAGGTTCGCAATGTTGCCGCCGTCCTTCAACGGATCCTCTTCCATCTCCGGCAGGGCAGACGCGGGTTTCGCGGGCAAATCCACCGTGAAGGTCGTCCCTTGGCCGAGTTCGCTGGTGACTTTCACGTCGCCATCCATGGCTTCCGCCAAGCTGCGCACCAGCCCAAGACCGATGCCAGCGCCTTGGAACTTCCGAGTGGACGAAGTGTCCACCTGCCAGAACCGATCGAAAATGCGCGGCAGCACGTCGGGCGGGATGCCCACGCCGGTGTCCTCGACCACCAGCCGCAGTTCATCGTTCCGCGTGCTCACCTTCACGCCGATGGTCCCGCCGGACGGGGTGAACTTGATCGCGTTGATCACCAGGTTGAGCAGGATCTTGTCGAATTTGTCGCGGTCCAAATGGATCACCTCGTTTTCAGCCTCACACTCCCAAACCAGCGCCACACGATCCTGTTCGGATAGATGACGCAACGAACGCAACAGCCCCTCAAGGTGCGGTTCGATCAGCGTGGGCTGGCGGTTGATATCCGCATGGCCGGTGTCGAAACGGACGAGATCGAGCAAATCGTCGATAAGCTTGAGCAAGCGCAAGCCATTCTGCTCAAGCATCTGAGTCATTTCTCCGACGACGGGCTCTAACGTTTCACGGCGGAGGATGGTTCCGAGCCTCTCGGTGATGCCGAGCATGATGGTCAGTGGCGTGCGCAACTCGTGACTGATGTTGGCAAAAAAGCGAGTCTTCGCCTCGTCCAGCTCGCTGAGCTGACGGTTCTGCGCTTCGACCACCTCGCGCGATTTCTCGACCTGCTTGCGCAGGCAAAACTCGCTGAAGCGCAGTTTTTCGTAGAAATAACTTCCTGCTAGAACGAAGACCGAAGTCACGAACAGGAAGTATGAGTTGCCGAAAAGCGTCTTAAAATCGGACGTCACCGGCGACAGCAACACGCTCGTGGAGTAGCAAATGAAGGTCGCCAAGATCATCCCGAGCGAGTTCCAAAACGTCCACCGCAGCAGCAGAGAAAGACCCACCAAGATCAAGTTCAGTCCGGCGTAGTAAACCGAATTTCCGCCCTCGGTCACCGCGATCATCGCGCAGATAGAAACGAGCGGCAGCAAGGCGATCCCCTGCGCGGCAATTTTTGGGCGGACCTCAGAGCGATGACTGATACCCAGATACCAAAAGATGAACGCCAAGAGGAAACCGCAGAAAATCCGGATGACCAGAAATTCTTGCGCATAGTCCGGCAAGATCACCCAGTCTAACGACGACGCCGCGAGCATGAAAACTCCGGCAAAAACCGCAGCTCGCCGCGCGTTGTTCAGCGCGATCCCGTTTTCATAGTCACGGAATGCCCGCCGCAGGTTCGCATCCGTTTCTCTGGGAATGACGCTGGCTTCAGCCATGGGCGAGTTCGATCTCAAGGAACAGGTTCACGCCCGTCGCATCCGCCTTCACCGTGGTGCCCTTCAGATTCAGCCCATCGGGAACGAGGTCGTTCATCTCGTCCTCGTCGCGGTAGATCAGGTTCCACTCCATCACATATTCCATCCACGCCTTGCGCGGATTGCTGTCGGCCACGTTGGTGACAATGACGATGCCGCCGGGGCGAATCATCGAGCAGAACAACTCGACCAGACGCTTACACACCCGCTGCGAGAGGTAATCGAAAAGCCCGGCGCAGTAGACGATGTCGTAGTTTGCAAACTCATCGTCGCCGCCTTGAGTGGCAGCGCGCAAAAGCTGATGGACGGAGCGTTGGAAATAACGGACCTGCGTTTCGCGGCCACCGCTCATCTTGGCTTCCTGGATGCGTTCGCGCGTGTATTCCAGCGTTTCCGGGTTGAAATCCAGCAGGTCGATTTCGGCCAAGTCGCTTTCCTCGCACTCGCGCAGGAAACGCTGCACCTCCATCGCCGGGCCACAGGCCAAGTTGAAGACGCGCGTCTTGCCTCGGGAAACTCGGCGGGCGCACTCGGAGCGAAGTTTTTCCACCAAGAAATCGATGCGGTTGCGGTGGGCGACGACAGGCTCGGTGTTGAGCAGCGCGAAGTTGAGCAGCTTGGCAAAGGCGGACGAACCCTCGTACGGATTGCGCAGCATCATGTTCACCATTTCATAGTCGCCCGCATAGCCGAGCGGTTTGGTGTAGGTCCGGTAAAGGAAGGGTGAGCACAGCACGATGGGGTGCAGCTCGCGGCGCACATACGCCTTGTGCACCGCCATTTCCGCCTCGCTGACTTCGCGCGAAACTTCCTCGAAGCGCTCCATGGATGGCAGCACTTCCTCGACCACTCGGTTCTCGATGCCAGAAAAAATCTCATGCTCCAGCTCGTCGCGGCGGCGAGTCACCGTGGTCCGAATGCCCACGTCCACCCCGGTAAGCCAGTGCTGCACGCCGCTCAACATGCTGGCAAGATCCGCCACCACCAACTTGAACGGATCCTGCACTTGGTTCGCGGACCTCCACTCCCCCATGAAGTTCCCAAACTGCGAGGAAAGGTCGCCTCCCACGCTCGGTGCCGCGCCTCCGGTCACCCCGGCCAAGAAGTCCACTTCCACCCAGCCTTCGTCGAGCATCGCCTCGCACACCAGCACGATGCCAGTGTTGAGCAAGTTGCTCACCACCGCCTTGCCATGGTAAAGCAAACGCCTTGACGCCATGATGCGGAAGTCCGAAAGAACCTCCGATAACTGTAAGATGCTGTAAGGGTTATAGACCTCGAAAACCACCGAATACCGCTTGATGCGGAGTAGGTTGGCGGTCAATTCCGTGCCTTGGCTGTTGCGGCACGTGATGACGCTTTGGGATGTTTCGCTTGCTAGATCCATGCTGCGTGGGTGAACGACGCGGGAGGTTGCCCGCTTCTTATTTTCACCGCAAGCGCCCAAAACCTAAATTTTCAGACACACTGAATATCAGGCATTTTGCACTTACCAAACGCGGCATCCAACCGCCGTAAAAAAGCTCCCAAAATCACCCGTTACGTCGCTGGCGAACCGCTTCCGCGAGGTCGTCCAAGGTCGCTACGGTGTCGTCCCAACCGAGGCACGCGTCGGTCACCGATTGGCCGCGCGTCATCTTGGACAGGTCGCTGGAGAGCTTTTGATTTCCTTCAACCAAGTTGGATTCGATCATCACCGAGGTGATCACTCGCGAGCCTTCGGCGATCTGGCGGGCGATGTCGCGCGCCACCATCGGCTGGTTGCGGAAATCCTTCATCGAGTTGCCGTGCGAGCAGTCGATCATCACCGTTTCCGGCAGCCCTTGCTCGCGCAGCATGGTCGCCGCACTGTCGACCGCCGCCTTGTCGTAGTTCGGGCCGGTTTTGCCGCCGCGCAGGATGAGATGGCAGGATTCGTTGCCGGAGGTGGAAACGATCGCCGAAACGCCCTGCTTGGTCACCGAGAGAAAATGGTGCGGTCGCGACGACGACTGGATCGCGTCGAGCGCGATCTGGATGGATCCGCCGGTGCCGTTCTTGAAGCCAACCGGCATGGAAAGTCCCGACGCCAGTTCGCGGTGGATCTGGGATTCCGTGGTCCGAGCGCCGATGGCTCCCCAGGTGATGAGATCCGCGATGTACTGTGGGGAAATCGTGTCGAGGAACTCGGTCCCTGCGGGCACGCCCATGTTGGCGAGGTCCAGCAGCAAGCCACGGGCGATGCGCAGACCCTGGTTGATGTCGAACGAGTCGTCCAGATTCGGATCGTTGATCAGTCCCTTCCAACCGACGGTGGTCCGCGGTTTTTCAAAATAAACCCGCATGATGACGAGCACGTCCTTTTCCAGCCGCTTTGCCTCTGCCTTCAGCATCTCCGCATACTCGATCGCCGCTTCCGGATCGTGGATGGAACAGGGGCCGACGATGGCCAGCAGACGGTCGTCCTCACCCCGCAGGATGGCATCGGCCTGGGCCCGGGTGGTCGCGACCAGTTCCGAGGCAGCCTCGGTGATGGGCAGGTAATAGGCCAGGACCGCCGGGGAAATGAGCGGGTTCAAGCCAGTGATTCGGAGGTCGTCGGTGCGGTGGCGCGTCACGCCGCGGATCGTTGACGGCGTTGGGCCCGCGACGCAAGGCCAAGTTTCCGCGCATCCTTGTTTGCCGAGACTCTCCTTGCCGCCTTCCGGGCTTCCTGCTTGCCTCGTCCTCCGATGAAAAACCTCCTCCTGCTCGCCATCCTAACCATCCCGCTGACGGCCAAGGACGCGCCTCCGGCCCTTGCCCCGGCGAAGGCTGCGGAACAATTCCTCGCCAGCCTGGATGACGCGCGGAAGTCCAAAGCGGCCATGCCGTTCGGAGACGACGAGCGCACGAAATTCAAATACACGCCGGGCAACCGCGCCGGCCTGCCGCTCAAGGAGATGACCGAGGAGCAGAAAACCGCCGCCATGGCCCTGCTCGACTCCGCGCTCAGCGACAAGGGCAAGCTGAAGGTGAAACAAATCATGATCCTGGAGAGCGTGCTCGCGGAAATGGAGAACAACCCGACCTACCGCGATGACGGCCGCTATTTCGTGTCCATCTTCGGCACCCCGGGCAATGCCAAGGGCTGGGGCTGGCGCTTCGAGGGCCACCACCTTTCGGTCAGCGTCACGCTGGTCGAAGGCAAGGACATCGCCGTCACGCCGTCGTTCATGGGCTCCAACCCCGGCGAAGTCCGCCAAGGTCAGCACAAGGGACTGCGCGTCCTGGCGGAGGAAGAGGATCTCGCCCGCACCCTCATCACCACCTTGCTGGCGGCGGGCAAAAAGGAAGCGGTCTTCAGTGAAACACCACCGGGGGAAATCCTCAGCGCCGAGAACCGCGAGGTCACCGCTCTCGATCCCGTCGGCATCACCGCGGCCGACATGACCGACGCCCAACGCAAGGCGCTGCTCGATCTGGTTTCCGCTTACACCGGCCGCTACCGCTCCGACATCGCCGCCGCCGACATGGCGCAGATCGAAAAGGCCGGCATCGACAAGATCCGTTTCGGCTGGGCCGGCGGCACCAAGGCCGGCGAGGCCTACTACTACCGCATCCAAGGACCGACCTTCCTGATGGAATGCGCGAACGTCCAGAACGAGGCCAACCACGTCCACGCCGCATGGCGCGATTTCACCGGCGACTTCGGCCGCGACATCCTCGGCGAGCACTTCAAGGAAGACGCGCACTGATCGATGAAGAAGGAAAGAATCGACGCGCTGCTCGTCGCCCGCGGTCTGTGCGAATCCCGGGAACAGGCGAAGCGCCTCATCCTCGCTGGCGAGGTCCGCAGCGGTGACCGCGTCATCGACAAGCCCGCCACCAAGATGGCCGAAGATGCGCCGCTGGAGGTGAAGGAAAAGCAACGCTACGTCGGTCGCGGCGGACTCAAGCTGGAAGGCGCGCTAGACGCCTTCGGCATCGATCCCGCCGGTTGGGTCTGCATCGACGTCGGCGCCTCCACCGGCGGCTTCACCGACTGCCTGCTCCAGCGCGGTGCGATCCGTGTCCATGCCGTGGACGTCGGCACCAACCAACTTGTCTGGAAACTGCGCAACGACCCGCGCGTCATCGTCAAAGAGCAGTTCAACGCCCGCCACATGACGCCGGAGGACATCGGCGAAAAATGCCGTCTCGCCGTCACCGACCTTTCCTTCATCTCCCTGACCAAGGTGCTGCCCGCCATCTTCTCCGTTCTGGAAAACAGCGGCTCCGTCGTGTGCCTGATCAAGCCGCAGTTCGAGCTGCGGCGCGAGGACATCACCAAGGGCGGCATCGTCCGCGACACGCTGCTCCACGAACGCGCGGTCCAGAAAATCCGAGAGTTCGTCACCACCGAATTCGGCTGCGACTGGCGCGGCGTCATCCCCTCCCCCATCACCGGCATGGACGGCAACCAGGAATTCCTCGCATGGGTTACGATTCCGGATGACGGGATACAGCGGGAAACATCCTAAAAACCCCCACATCATCAATGCTGGGGTGGTCGGCGAATCTCTCCATCACCCGCAAGTTCGTCCACCATACAGGAAAGGCCGGTCAGCACCTCACCCGCACCTCACCCGCACCTCACCCGCACCTCACCCGCACCTCACCC
>JAZKEG010000025.1:164562-258867 GCA_040387215.1 Verrucomicrobiota bacterium
CACCCGCACCTCACCCGCACCTCACCCGCACCTCACCCGCACCTCACCCGCACCTCACCCGCACCTGATCCATTCCTCTCCAGCTCTCATCAAGTTGCTTCGGTGGGCCAGATGGGCCTCCCATCCCCCGCGCAGGGAAATCGCGGAAGCCTCGTTTGACGGCAGTTCCTGATAGGCCACCGAATGCACCCGGTTCGGTCTGCCCGCATGCTTGCAGGAGGAATAACTCAGAATGATGTCCTCGCCATTTCCCGCCGGTACCGCCCCACATTGTAGTCCGGCGAAGCGTCCCGCCGCTTCGAAAAAACGCGTAAAATGGCAGCGGGAGGCGATTAATCCGCGAGTGAGCACCACCGGCACCTCCGCTTCTTGGTCGTCGGTGAATTCCGCGTAGCTCCCGTCCGCCTTCGGAGCGCGGCCGAACACGCCGTGCAAAATCTCAGGATCATTCCTCCAATGCGCGAGCAACATCTGCAGTGCCTCCGTCGCGAACTCCAAATCGTCGTCCTGAATCCACACCGCTTCGTCAGGTGCGAGCAAGGCCGCCGCAAAGCGAGAATACAGTCCGAAATCTTCGTTCACATTCACCACACGCGCCCAATCGTGGCGAATCTCAAATCCGGGCTGGTTGTTCCACACAGTCGCCGAGGTCACCAGCCCTCCGTCCCTCCAACCGTCCAAGATGCGATGCACATTCTCCGGTCGATTCCAGTTTAGCAAAACTGCGGACAGACCATTCTCCCTTTCCGCCATTTCCACCCTCCGACACGCCGGGCGGAATTCCACCCTCGGAACCGAGGCGATGGGACGCAGTGCCGTAGTAGTGGGTCGTGCGTGTTTGCGAAGCACCATCACATGACTGTCAAAAATGATCTCGGCGCGATCCCAGAAGGCGGAAAGGAACGAATCCAGTGCGGCGGATGAGATGCGATCCTTCACCCACACGATGCAACCGCCCGGCTGGATCAGGTTCCACGCGCCACAGGCAGACAACAGAAGTTCCGCCGGAGAATCTGCGGACTCGAGCCACACCATCGCGAATGTCTCCCAGAATCCCTCCTCCGAGATCATCCATGCCAGCGCCTCGGAAATCTCTCCATCGTAGAAATGAACCCGCTCGCCGAGGCAGCATTCCTCGACCATGCGAAGAAGCGTCTCCCTCGCCTGCGGGTGATGGAGCGTCTTTTGGTCGGTCGATACGTAGTGGCCCATGGCATGCACCTCAGCATCCGTATCTGGAAATAGATGCGTGAGAGTTTCGAAAACGATTCGTCCGTTCCCCGCTCCCACCACCAGCATCCGACGTCTGGGACCTGGAGGCGCAAGTAGATCCAGACCGCCCAAGTCATCATCCTCTCCGCCTCTTTCGCCCCGAAATCGCACCGCATACACCGCCTCCGCGAGAAGCTGATGCTTGATCTCGATGCTCGTCCTGCCCGGCTGGGGAAAACTCGCGGTCGCATGATAGGAAACCAGTTCCAGCCGCTGGGCGGCATCCAGTTGTTCAAAGATTGCTCCGTTGGCGAAAACCGGCGGTAGGAAGCCGTGATTCAATCCGCTTTCCCGTATCATCTGGTTCAGAACGAGTTGATTGGCTGGCTGATCGCCCCCGAAAACCGCGTTTCTTCCGGCCCGTAGCACAGCCTCCACCTGTAGAAAAAACTCAGATGTCCGCGGGCCAGGCCGGACCACCATCTGACCGATGTTGTAATCATGCGGTTCGCCGAGCCATTCCCGTGCCAACAGGATGTCCGCATCTCCCAAGATCTCCGCCAGGATGGGTTCCAGTGGTTGAAAATAAACGATGTCCGCATCCGTGACCAGAAACGGTTCCCCTTCCGTCCGCGCCCATTCAGCGATGAGACCCATCTTGTTTGCCACATGCGCGTCGAATCCTGCCGAGCGGAAATCTCCGTTGCCCGCCGCCTCCGCGGACGAATCCACCACCACCTCCAAGACAACATCCGGATTCGATCTCCGGAGCGAAGGCTCGAGCCACCGTTCGCAGATCTCACCGTAGACCGGGGTAACCGAGGTAAGGACTTTCATGAGATTTGACGGCTCCTGCCGGTTCTGCCACCCGTGGCGGCGGATTCCATCCGCCAAGCCCATCCGCCACCTCTTGATAGGATCATGGAATTTTTCAAATCATCGATCATTTCAAATTTGCCCCCTCGCTCTTCATGTATTCCGCGATTCTTTCCAGTTCCTTACTCCGGGTGAGATTCTGCCGGACAAACATCCGGGCGTTCTCCGAGATCATCCGATAAAGCACGGGATCCGCCTCCAGCCGATGATAGGCGCGCATCAGGTCCGATAGATCATCCAGCACCGGCACATAGTGGACCCATGGTTTCATCCGCGCATGCCAATGCTCCACCCACGGACGGTCGATGACGAATACCGGCCGCCCCGTTGCCAGCAGCCAGCGGAGACGTCCGGAATACCCGAGTCCCGGGCAGTCGATGAGATATTTGTAGCGGTTCTGGTCACGCATCGAGACGAAGCGCGCCGTCGATTGATGCTCGACCTGCCCGGCGTCCCGCTTCCAGTCCATCAGCTCCGCGTCGATGGCTTCTGGGAATTCCCGCGACAGCCCGGCCAGCCGGACGCGTGCCGGATGCAGGTTGGTTCCCAGCCAGAACGCCCGTTGATCCTCCGGCGGCTTGTCCCATGCCAGCAGCTCGTCGATGAGTCCCGGCCCGTCGGTGATCCCGACCTGCGGCCATGCCGGCGAATTGCTGGAGGGAAAAGGCAGGAAGGGCGAAGGCTCGTCCACCCAGCGCGTGCCGCAGAACATCAGGTCAAATCCCTCCGGCACCGGCACCGGCGGGAAGTCCTGGAAATTGACATAGCCTCGTCGTCCCTCGAATGGCTCTGGCATCCGGGCCACCAGCTCTTTGAGCATTGCCACCGCATTCGTTCCGCGACTCTCGTAGCCGTCACAGTCCACGTTCACGACCTCGCCGTTCTTCACCTCGAAGGTCAGATGGTTGGGACACTCACTCACGGGCCACTCCTTTCTGCAGCGCCATCCAGTGGCTTTCGATGCCGCTCGCCCGTCCTCCGGCGACCCGGACGAAATCCGCAAGGGAGCCGAGCGCTGGGTGTTCCCCCAGACTCGCCCTCCCGCTGAAATCCACCACCATCGTTCCGCCCGGCTTCAGCAGCGCCCACGCCTGGCAGGCGGTGGTCAACGCTGTCAGCGGCTCACGGCTGGGCCGGACGTGCATGAAATCGAAGCTCTCCCAGAATCCCTCAGTGGAAATCATCCACGCCAGGATCTCCACCGCCTCCCCTTGATACAAACTAACTTGTCCCTCGTGTCCGCCTGCCGCCGCGTTCGTCTCGAAAAAATCCTCGCCCGCGTCCGCCACCACGGACCGGATCGCGTGCACCTCACTATGAGGATGGGGAAACAAAAGATCCAACATCGCGTTCGTGTTCACGCCATCCGTCGCGCCGATCTCCAAGACCATCGCCGCGCCTTCCATCCCGAATTGCTCCTGCCATCGCCCGTAATCCTCCAAAAACCATCCCCGCATCTTCTCCCCCTGATAGCGCGAAACCCGGCCACCCATCCGGTCCGCCAGATCCAGATACAATCCGCAGGTCCCCGCATGAATCGCCGCATCCATCACCGGAAACCGGATGCCCGGAACTACCGGCGTATCCCCGCAGTTCGGATAGTCTGGATGAAAGTGCCGCTGGAAACTCTCGTCCTTGCTCCATTCTAGGATTTTTACGTCGGGATCTAGCAACTTAGCAGCTACAACTATCCCGTATTCAGTCAGACGACGGGATGTGGCGTCGTCGGCTAGGATTCGATGCCAGAGTTCCTCTCGAATCATGGCGATGCCTTCAGCCCACAACGGGGGGCTCTCGGTATCCCGCCACGCAACGGAAACGACCGCTACATCCGCTCCCGCCGAAATCGTTTCATTCACCAGCGCTGTCAACGAAATCCAATCCGCAGAAAGTTCACAACGCAACAACCATAGGTGCCCGTTCAAATACTGGTAGATCGAATTACCGCCATCTTGCCAGGCACTCACCAGTTCGCAATCCGCAACCTTTCCGCACGGAAATGCGATTTCAATCATGCGTCGGCTAATGTCTGAATGCTGGGATCTTCCCATGAGAGGAGTTTTGAGAACCCGGTCGGTTCTGTATAAATTGGACCAACCGTCTAAAGGCTTCTACGGGTTTGAGAGGTAAGCATCGGTCTGATACGCTTTTTCGCCAGAGAATCGTGTGATTTCATCTTCATCGCTTCACCATATCATGGCCCTATCCGGTCCTGTAAAATCAAACTTCTCGCGACACGACTGAATCGCATTGCAACCACAGCAATAATTATTGGTATCCAAGGACTAAGTCCGTTCACTCGTATGATTCACCGGCTCTATATAGCTGTTTCACGTCCGGCACAGTAGTGTAGCCGAAAACAGAAGATTTCAAGATCCGCCAACGAATTATGGGCCACTGGGTGATATCTTCTTTTCCGATGTGCTGATAGAGCCAATCGATTTATTTTTCAAGTCCTGATCGGAAATCCTTTCTGCCCACTTTTTAGCTATGTCGAAATCACCATGACTGGCAGCGAACTCAGAAATTACAAAAAGTGATTTATTAACTTTATCACTATTCAACGACGACTGGTTTTTTTCCAACCACAAAATAGGTTCGTGCGCATCTTGATTTAGCCATACCTTAAACGCTCTCTCGAAGTAACGACTTGAATTTGCACTGCTTGCAAACAGATCCATTGCTTGAGTAGGATTAGTATTAACCATATTAGTGGCAATAATTTCTGATTCGTAGTCTGAAAAATCAAGCTTGCGCGACTCGATGTGTCGCCAGCAATCAAATGGAGACATTTGCGACATTCTAACGACTAAATTTTTTTCGGTCGCCTCCGTCATTTCTGTTCCGAAGGCTGATTGGATCGCTGAACTAAGTTCCGCAGGAGACTTGGATCTATTTCCTTGAATATATCTTTCAATACTTAGCGCAATCATTTCTTCCACGCCTTCCTTCAAATAAGGAAATCTTTGAATATCGAAATGAAATGGCTTATTTTCCATGACGAGTTGATCGGCTAATCCAAAGGAAAGCCCCTTGCGAGCGCCAGCCTTCTCATCATCAAATTCAAGCTTTCCGTAAGCCAAAGCCAGTTTTTCAGGATGCTCGCTTAATTGGAATAATCTCGAGATTAAAACAGAACGTGAGGTTCCGGCGCCGAATGAATTCATGATCTTATCGATTGCGATATTGCCGAATCCTGCTTTTTCCATCCTTGAAACAACCTCTCCCAAGTCGATAAGCCTGTTTCTTTCCGTGCTGCCTACAAAAGCTAAAGACCATGCATCTTCAAATTGTTCCGGCTTGAAATTATATATGCTAAATTCCTTATCGGGGTTAAATAGAGTGTCGGCGGGCAATATGGAAGAATTTTGGGATTTTTCTCTAATATTTGAAATTTCCGAGGCATTATGTAATCGAGCACCGGACTTGGTGGTCACGTTTTTAGAAATATTCCGAGACCTGAGCGAATTTTGTGTTTGCAGCGTCAGGAAACTGCTTAAAACTGCTGAACAAAAACACAATGCTACAACCCGCCAATTTTGGCCTTTAATGGTCATGTTTCGAGGTTTTGAATTATTATTAACGCAAGCACATTTTTGTCGACTTCGGCAAGCCTTCCGAGTCAACGCCATTGTCAGACCAGCAATCGACAACAACTGCTGTTTTTATTCGTTTACCATTAGCATCTTTTTTGAAGTCTTTTAGCTGAGGGTCATATTCATTCATTTCTCCGCATTCTACAGTATCTATGCATACGGGGCCGCTAGCTTCACAATTCCAAATATCGATATAGGTGGCATTTGGGTCATTTCCGATATAAACACTAAATTGACCCGGGGTTTTTTTTAATCCACATTTTGGATATGTTTGATATCCTCTGGGAATACTTGCAAACGCAAGTCCTGAAAACAATGTCAAGCTGGTTGCGCCAACAGCGAGAACGGTGGTTTTCTTTAGAAAGTCTCGTCTTGATAGTTTTTGGAAATCCATGGTTTTGGTGGTTAGATTTTTTCCCGAGCGCAATCGGATTTGTGCTTGGTTAAGCGAAGGGGGGGGGGTATGTCCATGTCAATCTTATGAGGTTCGTAGAAAATTCTGGAGACGGCATCGTACATGAACGGCGGGTCGCGGTGGTGGGAGGATTCCTCGGCGCGGGCAAGACAACGTTGATAGGAAAACTGGTTAATTACCTCCAATCCACGGGCCTGCGCTGCGGGGTGGTGACGAATGATCAAGCGGCGGGGTTGGTGGATTCAGCGCTGGCAGAGATGCTGGATGGGGCGTTGATCTCGGAGATCGCGGGCGGTTGTTTCTGCTGCAAGCTGGATCAACTGGAGGAAATGCTCACCGGGCAATGGCAGCGCGATCCGGCATCGAGTCCAGATGTGATCGCGGCGGAGCCGGTGGGGAGTTGCACTGATCTGATCGCGACGGTGGTGCTGCCATTGCGGCGTATCTATGGCGAGGAGGTGGTGATCTCGCCCTTCAGCGTGGTGTTGGACGGAAGGCGGGCATTGGCCAGTCTCGGCGGGCGGCGGACTCCGGGAGATTTTTCCAAGGATGTCGGCTACATCTACCGGAAACAGATCGAGGAGGCGGAGCTGGTGGTGGTGAATAAGATGGATCTGCTCGCGGAGGAGGATGTGGCGGATCTGCTGGCGCGTCTGGAATCGAATTTTCCGGGCAAGGAGGTTTTCCTGCTATCGGCCAGGACCGGTGAAGGCTTGGAGGCGTGGGCGGAACGGATCACCGGGGCGGAAACCGCGCCGCAACGGTTGATGGAGGTGGACTATGAACGCTATGGAGTCGGCGAGGCGTTGCTGGGTTGGTGCAATGCGGAGGCGGAGGTGACCTGCTTGCATCCGGAAAGTGGTGATGCGTTTTTGGGCCGGCTTTCGTTGGAGATTTCCAATGCTCTGGCCGGGCAAGCGACAGAGATTGCGCACTTCAAGATGGCGCTCCGTGATGCGGATGGGCGGCTGGGAGTGATCAATCAGGTGTTGAGTGGGACGGCTCCGGAGATTTCACGTTCCTTCGGTGGGGATTTCCGCCACGGGATGCTCACGGTGAACCTGCGTGCGGAGGGAGATCCCGACCGGTTAAGGGAAATCGTCGAAGCGTGCGTGAGGAAAATCTCTCAGGATGGCGTGACGGCGGAGCTGCGAGAGATGTCGGCATTCCGGCCTGGGCAGCCGGTGCCTGTGGAGCGGGTGACGGTGCTTTGAACAAAGATTTTTACCGCCGAGGCGCAAAGGCCGCTGAGAGACGCAAAGAAAGAATTTTTTTGAACCCAATTGACTAACTGATTCAAGATGACCTTATTTCTGATTTTGACGGTCTGCTTTCTGGCGTGGACGAATGGGGCGAACGATATGTTCAAGGGGGTGGCGTCGCTTTACGGCAGCGGGGCGGCGAGCTACCGGACGGCGCTGGGGTGGGGGGCGATTTCCACGGCGGCGGGTTCGCTGGCGGCCATTGTGCTGGCGGCGGGGCTATTGGGGAAATTCTCTGGCAAGGGATTGGTGCCCGCTGAGTTGGTGAGTTCGCCGGACTTCATCATTGCGGTAGCGCTGGCTGCCGGGCTGACGGTGCAACTCGCCACCTGGCTGGGATTCCCGATTTCCACGACCCATGCGCTGACCGGCGGGATGCTTGGCAGCGGCCTCGTCGCCGTGGGGAAAGATGTGAATCTGATGGTGCTTGGGAAGGGATTTCTGCTTCCACTGCTGGTGAGTCCTCTGTTGGCGGTGGTTCTGGGCGCGATCATCTATCTGACGCTGCATTCTTTCCGCTTGGTCTGCCGAATTCCCAAGAAGTGGTGTTTTTGCTTTGGGGCTGAAACGGTGGAGATGGCGGTGCCGAGTCCGGGATCCATGATGGCGCGGCAGGTGGCTGCTCCGGAGCTGGTCGCGAGTTGTGGCACGACGATGGAATGCAAGGAACGCTACGACGGACAATTCATTGGTTTGGATAGCCAGAAGCTGATGGATGTCGGCCACTTTCTGAGCGCGGGCGGGGTGGGTTTCGCCAGAGGACTCAATGATACTCCGAAAATGGCGGCGCTGCTGCTCACCGTGCCCTATCTGAACGCAACTTCGGCGATGCTCCCGGTGATGGTGGCGATGACGCTGGGCGGGCTGATTGGTGCCCGGCGGGTGGCGGAAACCATGGCCCACAAGATCACCCGGATGAACCACGGTCAGGGGTTTTCTGCGAATCTGGCAACCAGCGCGCTGGTGACCTCAGCCAGCGTGATCGGCCTACCGGTCTCGACCACCCATGTCGCGGTGGGCGCATTGTTCGGCATCGGGGCGGTCAACGGGAAGGCCGATTTTTCAGTCATCCGCAAGGTCATCCTTTCGTGGATCATCACGCTGCCGTGCGCGGCTCTGATCGGGATGGCGGTTTACGCGATCCTTAAAATTTTCAACTAACCACAAAACCGATTAGAATAACATGAGCTGGACAGAATCATTTCCCGTAATGGGCGAAGACATGGTGGACGATTACGAGAACCTTGCGACTCCGGAAGAGAAGGCGGAGCTGGAGGAATGGTATGGTGTGAAGGAAATCTTCAACGCACAGGACAAGCGGCATCTAGTGAGCTTCTCGCTGTTCTGGAAACCCAGCAGCGCCAGCAAGAAGGTTTATCCCACGCCGACACGGGAGATTCTGCAAACCGCAGGCGAGCTGGGGCTGGACCTGCGCTTCGAGCCTTGGCCGCACTACATTCAACCGGTGCTGGACGCGATGCCGGTATTGATGGAGAAATACGATGACGTGACGGTGCGCGTCTATCTGGCGGCGGATCTGGATTTCCTCGTGGAGGATTTCGTCAATGTGGGCTGTGAAGTGTATCTGATGCGTCATCCCTCGTTGGCCCATGCTCCGGGTGTGGTCTGGCGCGTGCTGGCCTTTGCGGAAAAAGACCGGCTGGTGACCATGGTGGATTCGGATCGGTTGAACGAGGTAATCGCGGACATCGAACGTACAAGGGAAATGGATCGCGCTGGTCTGAAAAGCTGGCGCGTGCCGGTCATGATCGATACCGATGGGGCGGGCAAAGTCGTCTATAAATCATTCATCGGTTGCCAGATAGGAGCGGAAGGTGGCTGGCCGATGGAGCGTCTATTACACGCTTTTACGTGGCATTCGAGGCGCGGCAGTCTGCCGACGTTGGTGGACGTTCCGGGCTGCGGAGTGATGCCCATCAATCACGGCTATTGGCCGGACTTCGGTTTCGAGGAATGGTTCCTCACGGTTGTGATGTATCCCAGAATGGCCGGAGCAGGCATGCTGACATTTGTGCCAACAGGCGCAAGCTCGTCACTGCTTCTGCTGGACATCGAATATGCCACATGGGCGAACCCGAATAGCCAACTCGTGATCTTCCCGACAGAGTCATGCTGTGGCCCTGTTCGAAGCAAGCTGGCGGGCTATCCGGCGGATGATGTCGTAGAATTTCCAAAGAGTGATGATTACGATTCGGAGAAAAATGGACGCGCAATGTTACCCCCCAGAGTTGGTGAAAACCTTTCTTCGGAATCATGAGAATTATTGTGGTGGGAGCGGGTTTGGCAGGGACCGTGGCGGCGCGGATCTTGACGGACGAGGGGCATGAGGTGGAGATTTTCGAATCGCGGGGCCACATCGCGGGGAATTGTTATGATGCTTGGCAGGACGGGGTGATGGTCCATCAATATGGGCCGCATTGCTTTCACACGGACAAGCCGGAGGTGTGGAACTTTGTGAACCGGTTTTCGAAGTTTCGGGAAACCGGATTCTGCGTGGTGGCAAACACGCCGGTCGGAATGATCCCGATTCCATTCAACGACATTTCGGCGGAAACCGCCGGGGATCTATCGGGGGAGGAGATACGGGAGTTGTTGTTTGTGGACTACAGCGAGAAGCATTGGGGGATTCCGTGGGCGGAGATCCCGCGGGCCATCACGGCGCGGGTGCCGCAACGGCGGGCGGGGTGGGATTGCCGCTATCATCTCGACCGCTGGCAGGGCGTGCCGGTGGAGGGTTTCACCAAACTGTTCGAGGCGATATTGGAGGGGATTCCGGTACATCTGAATTGCGCGGAGGAGGCATGGCGCGGGCGGCAGGCGGACCATGTGGTTTTCACGGGATCCATTGATGACTATTTCAAGAAGTCGCTGGGAGTGTTGGAATACCGGTCGCTGGATTTCAAGTATTCGGTGGAGGCGAAGCGGGAGCATTTCCAGATCAACGAGTGCAACCGCGAGAACCCGTGGACGCGGGCGGTGGATCATTCGCACTGGCTGGATCAAGCGGTGGAGAAGACGGTGATAGGCCGGGAGTTTCCGTGCGAGTGGGATGGGACGAATGTGCGGTTCTATCCGAAGCCGTTCGGGGGTAATACTGAGTTGTTCCAAAAATACTGGACGGCGGCCAAGGCGGAGCGCGGGGTGACCTTTCTCGGGCGGTTGGCGACTTATAAGTATCTGGACATGGACGATGTGGTGGCGCAGGTAATGGTGAAATTGGGGAAGAGTGGAGTTGGGGCGGCGCAGCGGTAAGCGTGGCGGCGGATTTCATCCGCCAAGCCGGATATGTGGACGAGACGTCCACGCCCCCAATGAAAAACCCGCAGGGCAGGCACCCGGCGCTCCCATGGCGCGGCGTCATCCCCTCCCCCATCACCGGCATGGATGGCAACCAGGAGTTTCTCGCATGGATCACCCTTCCGCCGAATGGCATCCAACAGCTGGACGCAACGGCTGAGGCCTGATGGAATCCAATGGCCGTCGTTTCACGGAAGCGGACGCCCGCCGGATAGCTTCCATTGCAGAAGCGGGAGCATGACTTTCGAACAACCCGTCGCGTTCGGATGGACGCCATCTGGAACATAGGACTGAAAGGTGCTCGACGCTTCGTTTTGCAGGGTCGCCCAGTTCGACTCATGATCGATGAGCAGCAGTCCGCTCGCAGCAGCAACCTCGCGCACCATCTGATAGTAGTCCGCTAGATTCGGACGCAAGGTTGCAGACTGGTTGCTACCCGTCGGTGAATTCCACACCGTGTTCATCGTTTGCAGAATGATTTCAACCTGCGGATTTTGCTGTTGGATCGCAGAAATCATCGCCTCCAGATTGCCCTTGGCTTGCGTGACGCTGAGCTGCGGCGTGCCATCGCTGTAGAGAAAAGCATCGTTCATCGCGAACTCGATGAATACCGTGTCTGGATGGTGGTTCAGAACTTTTGTTTGCAGTTGCGCCAGCCCTTCCGCCGAGTTTTTGCCGCTGAGACCGCTATTGATGATAGAAATTTGGCCCGGATATTTCGCCGAAAGCCACCCACTCATCTGCCCGACCCACGCACCGTTGGCGGTGAGGCTGGTGCCGTAAACGACAATGGTACGCGGCTGCCCTGCGGCGAGATCCGCGACTAAATTCGCCGCTTCGGTCTGCAAGGCCACGCGAAAAAATTGTTTCGGACCTTGCTCAGCAATGCTCAGTTGAAAGTTTTCAAAAACCTCCCATGAAGGCCCGTGGGTGATGCTGAATTGAAACAAGGACGGCGTGTAAATGGGTTGCCTAACCTGAAGATCGAACACCTCGGAAGCAGAATGCAGGTTGAAGAAATCGGGATGGCTTCGCACCGCGTCGAACAAAGAGGCATGCGACCGCAGAGGATCCAGCCCAAGTTCGAGTTCTCTTAAGTCGCTCATCCCGTCGCCATCGCTATCGTCTTCAACTGAGACCGGAGCAAAGCCGACCGCATCCGCCACCACATGGCCATTCGCTCCGCTTGTCCTAACGCTGACGCTCTGCACGCCGCTAAAAATTCCTAGCAGATTCCATTTTCCACCGTTGCTTCTCTGATCCACCAAGATAGTCCTTGTGCCATTGCTGTCCACAACATGCATTGGCACGTTAGATGCCCGGTTGGAGTGAGACGTCCACCGCCCATAGACCCGTTGCGCACCGACCACTGAGGTTGGCGGTGAATAGGTCACCGATTTACTTCCCTGTCCGATGTCGTCATCGTGGAGATAATCGCTGCCAATGAATCCAGTTGCACTGTTCGCCGATATCCAAGCCCCTGTCAGACTGACGTGTGCGACATCCGAGTTGTCCACCACGATATCTGGCGAGCCAACAGAGGGATCGCCCAGCGCCTGTCCAGCCGCGAACAATGCGGGCCGGAGTTTTTCATAAGCCACCTGTTGCACCGCGAGGTTGTCACGAATCGCGAGATCCGCACCGATGGCCGCCGATTGCGCAAGGATCATGAAAACCGGCTCCATGCGGATGGATCCGAATGCCATGTGGCTCGCGGAAAGGCTCCACGGCACGAGCAAATTGCGACATTCGCCGACTTTAGGAACGATGGACCGATAAGAAATCGGATAGGGATTCGGCACGGGCATCTGCACATCGCCTTCGTTTTTCACCACCCCATTCTTCACCTGGCGTTGCACGTGGTGCGAATCCATCGCGTAGGCGGCGAGGCCTATCGAATCCTCCGCCACCATTTCACCGCTGCAATGGCCTTGGTGCATCACATAGTCGGAAACCATGCGTCGCGCCTCGCGAACATAAAGCTGCCATGGCCAATTTCCATTATCGGTGAATTCATCCGCGGGCAAGCCCCATGAAGCATAACTGTTACGAATCGATAACGGCACCCGAGCATGATTCTGGAGCGTCCAGATCAAGCCGCGCTGCCAGTTCTCATGCTCCTTGGCGAGCGCAAGCCTCTGATCGTGATCGAGAGTGGCCCAGTTCCAACCGGTCCCATAGTTCTTGCCGATAAAGTCCGTCGAAAGTCCGCCCGTGTTGTTTGAGTCCGTTTTTCGGTTAGGCATCAAATCGAGTTTAAAAAATCCTCCCGTCTGCCCCGCCTCGATGGAGCGGAAGAGCAATTCGTAGTCCGCCTCGTTGTAGCCAGGCGGTTGCGCAACCGCCACGCGGTTCGCCGCAACATCTGTCAAAACCATACGGAAACAATAGGCCTGCAACTTCGTATCCGCGTCACCGTCGGCCCCACCTGCATTCGGGTTGACCCCTGGCAACAATCCACTGGCAGGATTGCCTGGCATCACGAAGGGATCGATCCCGTTGCGAAGCTGGTTCTTGGTCGCCCTAGCAGACTGAACGCCATTGTAGTCCTCTCCGTAGGTCGCATTCGCCTCGCGGCCTATGGTGAATGAAACTCCCGCACCCGGAAGAAGATCTCCCTCATAACTGGCATCGATGAACATCTTGCCGGCGAACTCACGGCCATCTTCAAGACGAAGAAAATCGATGTTTTGGCCGTCCATCACCACGCCGTCATCCAGATCCAAACGCCCTGTGATGATCGGAACATTCTGCTCGCTGAGCATCGTCTGGAAAACCGCCTCCGCCACTTTCGGCTCGAACACCGATGCGATCTGCGTGGCGGGGTTGAACGCCGGAGCGCCTTGCCCGCCCATGCTGAGGTTTTTGGTCTGCCAATTCCATGCAGAATCATTCTGATAGTGCAGATACAGGCGATGATAGAACTCACGGCTCAGCCCCCCAAGGATGGAACTTTCCCCAAGGTCCGTCCAACCCAAGCCACTGGTGGTGAGTCCACCGAGGTGAGGCGTCGGCGAAATAAGGACGACTGAACGCCCGGATTTCACCGCTTGAACGGCTGCGACCACTCCGCCGGAAGTGCCACCGTAAACAACGATATCATAAGACAACGGCGCTGCTGAGGCATGGAGAATGGATGCTGCTAGTAGAAGAAATTGTTTCAAAGTGTTTCAATTTTGAGTCGGCAAAAGCGTTTGCTGGGTGAGCCAGTGAGGGATAGAACGATAATTTTCATTCCGTCATCGATCACTGAATTGTGACGCGAAGGAAGTTTTTCTCGGCGGGCAGCGTGATCGGCCACTTGATCGTTTCTAGGATTCCCCACTGGGTGAGGTTTTCACTGTGTTGAACCTCAAAGATGAGATTCACCGGTTCATTTGAATTGCCCGGAAGAACCACCCCGCCCTTTCCAAGGCCGAGAATACCGGGAGTCGTGTAAAGGTCAAACCAGTCCGGATGCTCCCGGATCCCTGCGATCAGGACGGCGTCGGACATTTCCGGGTCGAGACCGAGGATGGCTTCTTGGGAATCTGTCAGTCCGTCTTTGTCGCCATCGATATCAACCACCGAGGAATGGGGAGTTACGTCGGCGAAGCTGTCTCCCACCCTCAACTCATCTACCAGCAGCCTACTACCGTCTTGGCCGGCGATACGAACTCGGTCAAAATCAAAGTTCGCTCCATTGATGGCGGCAAGCGGCGAAGAGGGATCGTCCGCGAGGACTGGATCGATGAAAGCCTCGATACGGTCCATTCCTGCCGTGCCGCCACCTTTTGTCAGCTTCAGCACGATGAGATGGGTCTGAGAAATGGTGCCGCGTCCAGTGTTTAGACCAGCATCCGCGATGAGGTTGTTGGAGAGATAGATGGCAGCGGTGGTCGCGTAGCCCGGATTGTTGATCGAGAAAGTCGGCACGGTTCCTCGGTAGAAGGACACGCCCTCGAACTTGCTGTTGACCGCGGGAAGTCGATAGAGAAAGGAAATCCAGACGTTGTTGAGCAAGCCGCTGCCGAAGTCCCGCAGGCTCCGGGTGGTGGCGCTGCCGGACGTGTCCGCCGAAAGGCCGGACGTGTTCAGGACATTCCCCCGCGAATCGGTGAAACCCAATCCGGCAGCACCAGTGACCGCCGATTCCCCATCCTGGAACCAGGCGCCTAACCACCCACTCCCACCTCCCTGGATCGTGAGGGACGAGTCCGCCGCGTAGTCGAAAGACTCGTCGGCGATCTGCGCGGCACCGCAGGGCAAGGACAGCAGGGCTGCGCTCAGCCAACAACATGGAGTTTTCACGATAACAAAATACGATTCCACTGTCGGCCGACGTGGATTCCGTTAGGAAACCACGCCGACCAGATGGACATTGAGAAGTTAAAATCAGGGTGCGGCTTCGATTTTCACGCGGAGGAATCCTTTACTGGCGAGCCCTTCCGAGGCATCGAGTCGGAAACGGCGATATTCATAACCCGCAGGGAGTCCGCCGGGACCAGTGGCAAGCGGCAGCACACTGACCGGGCTGGTCGGGAACACAAGATCGAGCGATCCTTCGATGGTGTATTTCACTCCATCCGAGGTGGCTGACAGCGGTGAGCCCGCGAAGTTGGGTGAACCACCGGCCTTACGAACCGCGATGGTGAGCGTCAGTTCCTTGAGCGTGTCCGCGTCGGTATCCTCGGTGGCGATGGCACGATAGCCGTTGTCAGATCCATTGTTAGGATCACCGTTCAATGCGAATTCCGCTAGATTATGGGATTGATCGCCATCGGGATCCGCATCCTTGCCGATGATGGCGGGGTCGGTTTCGCCCGGGAAGAAGGTGCTGATCCAATTGGAGAAGGGATCCGCGACATAGGTATCAACCGAGAGCTTTCCGTTGGATTCGGTGAAGGTCCACTCGAGGCTGCCGTCCACCACTTTCCAGATCCCGGAATCCACTGCCGTCTCGGTGAAGACACCGGCCCAACCGATCACCGCGAAGGTGGGGCCAAAGGTGGAGGTATTGGCCAGACTGCCGACATTGACCAGCGTCCACGAATTGCCGGGGGTGAGATCGGTGCCAGCCATATCGATCCAGAGTGTGCCGTCAAATTGAAGTGTGCCGGTACCACCGACCGAGTTGGTGACGCCGTCGGTCATAGGATAGAATGACAACTGGCCGACATTGCTGATGGTCAGATTGGCCCCACTGTTGATGATGGTGTCGGCATAATGGCTATTAGTTCCGGCAAGGGTCTGGGGGGCGGTTCCGCCGATGACAAGTTTCACGTCGTCTTGAACGATGCCGGAATAGCTGCTAGCAGCCGTGGGATTTAAGGTCAGGATCGACTGGGGAACTCCGGAATTTTTGATGACACCAGGAAAGTTTCCGCCCGAACCACTGAGGGCGGCCACGGTTTGGTTGAATCCGGCGAGGTCGAAAGTGGGCGAGCCGCTTGCGCCAGCGGTCGGTCCCACAATCAAGTCCGAAGTCGTTGGCAGCTTGTTATTGCCGGCAATCGCGACGACTCCGCCATTCGAGAAGATGCGGGTAGGGCCTGTCCAAGAACAGCTGCCTGCGATCGTGATGAAATCGAAGGAACTATCACCTGCTCGGAAATATGGACTCATTCCAGCCTCCGCTTCGGAGATGGTACCGGTGAGGGTGAGGCTGGCGCCATTCTGCACACCGATGCGGGTATTTCCAGCAGTGCCCGAAATTCCAGAGAGAACAAGATTGCCGGCCCAAGTACTGTCGCCCATTTGGGCTTGGAACGCGCCGCGTTGGTTGAAGGAGCCGTTGTAGAAATAATTGGTATTGATGTACCCCGGACCTGTAATGGTGGCGGTCTGGCCGCTACCGTCAGTGATGCCACCCGAGATTACGAAGGTGGCTTCGTTCGCGACGGTGATATTTCCAGTGGTACTGTCCGCCACCTCCTTGATCACCGCTCCTGAATTGATGGCGAGAGGCCCAGCATAAGAGTTGTTCGCATTGGAGAATTTCGCGATTCCCGAGCCCGTCTTGGTGATGCCTGTGCTACCGGTGATCGCGCCAGGACCGGTGAAGGCATACGCGTTGGTGTCGTGATCACCGCCGTTAGAAATAGCAACTACGAAAGGAGAGCGGTTGGCGGTCAGGACGACGTTGTTGGTGCCATCGAACCCATCCACAAGATTCGGAAATGTAACCACCGCCGGTTCGGAATAGGCCTCGAAGTTGGCGTTCCAGTTGAGCGAGGTGGTGTCCCAATCGCCGTCACCGATCGACCAGGTAAAGGGTGTGGATGATCCGAGGTTCACGGTGATCTGGATGGAGGAGCCGGTATCGACCGGCGGTCCGCTTAGGGAAACACCCGGGGGCAGATTGCCGATCGTGGGCATGCCGGAACCCGTTTTTGTGGTGTAGGTCAGCAGGGTGATCGTTGTGCTGCTAGGGATGTTGGTTCCGCTGAGATCAATGGCGTAGTTGGCGTTGGCATTGAGGGTGCCGATGGCGAGTGCGGGTTGATTGGCCGCATCGAAAGTGCCAACGTCGAATTCAAGGCCGCTGCCGGTGTTGAGCGAAACGGTGGCCAGCGATGATGGAGTGACGCCGGACGAGTTGACCTTGAGGCGACCGGTGTTGTTGACCGTCGTGGCGGTGATGGCGTTGTAGGGAGCGGTGATGGCGAGTTTGCCACCGTTGATGGTTGTGGCGCCAGTGTAGGTGTTGGCACCGGTTAGCGTGAGGGTGCCCGTTCCCTCCTTGGTGAGTCCGCCACCGCCGGTGCCGTCAAGCAAGGGCTGGGCGATGATCACATTGCCACTGTTGCCGATGACTCCATCGGTATTGATGATCGCGCCACCGGATTTGACGTAGGCGAAATCCAAGCCTGTCATGAAAGTGGCGGCAAAGCTGGTTCCTGAAAACGCTTTCAGGGTGCCGCCGTTAAAATTGAACGTGGAGTTGATCAATCCTGTCCCGGTTTGGGCGCCTTGCAAAATCCGGCTGATCGTTAGAGTGCCGCCGTCGAGGTTCAAAGTACCGGTGCAATTCGTGTCGTTGCCCGCTGATGTGGGGCCGAAACGGATAGAACCTTCAGCGGTCTGGCTCTTGAGGTCACCGCCCGTGATGTCAATGACGGCAGTGGAAATTTGGCCACTGGTGTTGTTGCCGATCACAATGTTGGTGGCGATCGAAGAACTGTTAGTCAACAGGGCAGCGCCTCCGGAAACGATCAGCCGATGCGTATTGGTTTCCACCGTCGAGAGGGTTCCAACGACAAAACTCCTTGCACATGCCAGTGATCCACCGGTTTTGAGATCGAGCGTGGTGCCATTGCGCATTTCAAAACTGGTACCGGTGGTGGTGTTTTCTAGGGCGGCTCCACCGTTGACGCTGCCGGAACCGACGTTCAATATTCCGCCGCCGAGGAGGACAAAGGCTCCGGCGGTGCTGTTCTTTTTGACGGTCACATGGTCACCGATGGTGGCGGTTTTACCGGTTGCCACATTCAAGGAGCAGGTGATGTTGTTAGTCCCCACCGTGACGGCCTGGGCGGTGGTGGCTTGTAAGATGAAGCCGGAATTGCTGAAGGTAAGTCCCGGAGTTGGGCCGGTGGTGATGGGACCACCAACGGTGACGAGGTGGTTTCCAACATCATCCGCCGCTTGGAAGGTGGCCGTGTCTGCCGCGCCCCATGTCGAGTCCGTAGATCCGGTGTTCCAGTTGGGGCCACCGGTTGTCCAAGTGCCGCTGCCAGCGGTGATCGTGGCACCGTCACTTGGAACGACGTCCCAGATTTTGACAGCCGCGTGGACGCTGGGGGTGAAAATGAGAAGCGCTATATATGGATTGATTTTGGATTTCATGGGTTTTGATGGAGTGAGAGTAGGGATCAGATTGGAGCGAATCTGCTAGTTTGAGATATTGAGCCGGAAAAACCTTACTCCCTCGGCCAAAGGGTCAGACGAGCGGATCGGGATACGAATCTGCTGGAGATCGCCGTGTTCCTGAATGGGAGCGTGCAGGGCCGACCGTGAGGTTGGATTCCATTGATGGAGATCGCCGGATTCCTCGATGCGATAGTCTAGGTCGGCGGCGCTGCGGTGGCGCTCGAACTGGAAGTAGAGAATGTCTCCCTGCGCGGCGATGGAGGTGCGCGGCCAGCTTTCGGTGCCGCTGAAGAAGCGGAAGAGATTGACTGCACCGCTGCCATCGGGATCGGCGAACGGGCCCGAAATCGAAGGATCAGCCAGCTCCGCGGAGCTGAAACGGGTGAACCGCCAAGAATCAAAAGGCGTGTCGCGAACGCCAATGGAGACGGACGTGTTTCCAGCCAACACGTAGGAGGCGTGCGCGGAAATTTGCAGGATGAGGGTTTTCTCCCCCTGCGGAAGAGCGGTGGAAAGGGCGGCAAGCGGCAGCTTGAACTCGCACTTGCTGGCGGGGATGGTGATCGATCCTGTGGGTTGCGGTGCGAAACCGGATGGATCGGCACTGCCTGATAGTTGATAGAAAATTTCGAGCGGCGCGGCGGTATCACCTTCGCGGGTGAAAACAATGGCTGCCGGCACAGAGTCTCCACGGATGGCTGTGGGAACCGGGCTGTAAACTTGGACGATGGGTAGCTGGTCCACCGATGTCCACATGGCGGCGTCGGCGATGACGTAGCCATTCACGCCAGTGTTGGTTAGAAGAAGGTTGCCGGTCGTCCCCGCAGTGAAGGAGTAAACTCCCAGATTGTACCAAGTGGCGCCGTTCGACTGCTGGTTCACGGTGGTGTTGGCGACACCGCCGCTATGGGTGATGGCGACAGGAATGGTGGTGGCGCGGTTGGTGTTGGCTGCCCAACGGAGGGCGACGCGGTAATTTCCGGTGGCGGGGATGACTGGAGTGAAGCGGACGGATTTCTGCCCGCGTCCTTCGTTACCGTCGTGGAGATAGCTGAGGCCATTGAAGCCCGCCGTTGCGGAGGAGGCGGTCCAAGTCCCGGTGGTGACGACGCCGGTGGTATCCTCGGTATCGACGACGATGCCGGACGCGGGGGCGGACAAACTGAGCACCTGGCCGTCGGCGCGGAGCACGGAAGACAATTGTTCGTAAGAGACCTGTTGCACGCTGATGCCTTCATGGATCGCCATCACGGCGGCGGTGGCGACGGATTGTCCCATCGTCATGAAAACCGGTTCCATCCGGGCCGATCCAAAGGCCATGTGCGAGGTCGAGAGGCACCACGGAACTAACAAATTTTCACATTGTCCCACCTTCGGGACCAGCGAGCGGTAAGAGATCGGGTAAGGAGCGGGGGGTATTTCGTAAACCCCACCTTCGTTTTTCACGGAGCCATTGTCGTTGAAACGCTGCGTGTGATGGGAATCCATGGCATAGGCACCCATGCCGACGGAATCCGGTGCGACGACCAGTCCCGAGCAGTTCTTCGTGGTCATCACATAGTCGGAGACCATTCGCCGCGCCTCGCGGACGTAGAGTTGGGGAGGGAAATTTCCGGTATCAGTGAACTCGTCCGCCGCCAGTCCCCAACTGGAGTAGAGTCCGTTAGATCCGACTTTCGCCAGCACCCGCGGATGCTTCTGAATGGTCCACAGAAGGCCGAGTTGCCAATAGATGTGTTCGGCTGCCAGCGCGGCCCGTTGTTGATGGTTGAGGGTGGACCAGTCCCAACCCGGTCCCCAATTTTTCCCGATATAATCGAGGGAGACACCTCCATTGTTGTTAGAATCGGTTTTCCCGTTCGGCATGGCATCCATTTTCATGAACACCGTCTGCCCGGCTTCGACGGCACGGATCACGAGTTCGAAATCCGCCTCATTGTAGTTCGCCGGCTGTGCCACCATCACGCGATTCGCGGCAACGTTCGTGAGACACATCCGGTAGCAGTAAGCTTGGAGGTTTCCGTCAGCGGTGCCATTGGGCGCGACGCTGGCCTTGATGCCGGGCAACAGTCCGCTCACCGGATTTCCGTTCACGTTGTAGGGACTGACACCGGCGACCACTTCGTTGGCCGCCTTGACTTGCACACCGTTGATCGTCTCACCGTATACGGAATTCGCCTCGCGACCGACGGTGAAACTCACGCCCGCTTGGGCCAAGACATCGCCTTCGTAGCTGGCATCGATGAACATCTTCCCCCTGAAAACTCGACCGTCCTCCAACTGGATCGAGGAAATCCGCTGGCCGTTCATCGCCACACCATCTTCGAGATCAAGCAAGCCGGTGAAGATTCGCACCGTGGTCTCGGCGAGCATGTCATGATAGATCTGCGTGGCCACCTTCGGCTCAAAAATGTAGCCAAGCTGCTTCGTTTGATCGAAGCCCGCCATGTGCTGGCCGGCCATCGATTTGACCGAGTTCCAGTTCGGCTGCGCGGCGTAGTGCTGATAGACGCGGTGGTAGAACTCCTTGCTGAGGCCGCCGAGAATCGCGGCGTTTTTCAGATCCGTCCATCCCAGGCCGCTGGTGGTGAGCCCGCCGAGATGGACCGTGGGAGAGACCAGCGCGACTTTCTTGCCCAATTTCGCGCCTGCCACCGCCGCAGTGATGCCGCCGGAGGTGCCGCCATACACGACCAGATCGAAATCTTCTGGATGGGCGGACACCAACGCCGCGGAGAAGCCCGCACAAGCGAGCAGCCGGGCAATGCTACGTCGATGGGACGAAAAAAATGGAATGCAGGAACGAAACATGAGTTGGAAATGGCGCAGTAGACGGACACTGGCGGCGGCAGGAGGGCCTGAAATCCCTCTTTCGAGTGAGCCTTGGAGGATTTTTTTCCCTCGCCTTGGACAAGGGTTCGTCCCGTATAACCCGAAGATTCCTCCAAGCATGAATATCCCATTGCTGCTGCTGATCGTGCTTTGCCTCTCCGGCATTTCCTCGGGCGCGGACCTCTCCGAATCCCAATTACAGCCGATCCGAGAAATTCAAACTGCCTCCACCGTCGAGCCTTTTGAGGAATCGCAAGTGAGCGCGCAAGGGGTAGTGACTTGGGTGAATGACGGAGCAGCACCCAGGTTTTACATCCAAGATCCGAGCGGCGGATTGCTGGTGACACGGAAAGAAGGTCCCAGCCCGAAGGTGGCCGAACGGGTGCGGATACGGGGAAGGCTGACCCGTGGAGATTTCGCTCCGTTGATCGCGGACGCGGAATATCAAAGCCTTGGGCCAAGCGTGATGCCCGATATCGCACGGGCGTCCGGCGGAGGTTTGCTGAACGGATCCTTCAATGGCGAACGGGTGGAAACGGACGGCTGGATCCGCTCGGCGGAGATGATCGACTCTACGACGATGGTGGGTGTGCTGGATTCCGGGGCTTCGCGGATCAGCTTCCAAATTCCTAACATCAAGTCTCTAAAACCGGAAAAACTCGTTGCCGCCAAATCCTGGGTGCGTGGCGTCGCCAGCCCCGTTAGATCACGCGGCACGATACGGCAACTGGTGGAAGTGCAAGTGCTTTGCAATGGAGAGGAGGACTTTTTTGCCGACCAGAGAGAAGCCGTTTTGCCTTGGAAGCTCGCCCCCATTCCATTGCGCAAGGCGTTCCAATATCATCCGGGGCAGACGCGGGGCGAACGTCTGCACGTCCGTGGAAAAGTGGTGATGGTGGCAGACGGCATCGCATGGCTGCATGACGGGGAGTCCGGTTTGGCGATGCGAGGAGCGGCTGCGATGAAATTACGGCCCGGCGATCAAGTGGGGGCGGTGGGTTTCCGCGATCTCGAAGATTTCCTTCCCGTGCTGTCGGACGTAGAGATTCGCCCGGACAACGGGCCAGAAATTTTGTTGCGCCCCCAGCAAATCGAAGCGGCGAGCCTGCGAGAAGGGCTGCATCACGGCGATTTCGTGGTGGTGACGGGCCATCTTTTGGACCGTATCGATGCTCCGATCGGAAGCGCGGATCGGCGTTTGGTGTTGGCGTTGCAATCCGACAATGGCGTCTTCACCGCTGAGCTGGACGCCCGCAGTTCCGGGCTGTTAGCCCACCTCGAAACTGGCAGTCTGTTGCGCGTGACGGGGATCAGCTCGGTTCAAACCGACATGACGGGTGAAACCACCGGATTCAAAATGCTGGTTCCGGATGCAGCATCCATCTCCGTCGTCGAGTCCGCACCCTTTTTCACGCCGAGGCGTCTGCTCATCCTTCTGAGCATCACCTTGGCCATCCTGTTAGCAGCCGCTTGGTGGGCGTATTTTCTCGCGCAACGGAATCTCAGCCTGCGTGCGGAAATGCGTGAAAAGGTGGCGGTCTCGGCGGAACGCAGCCGTTTGGCTCGCGATCTTCATGACACTCTGGAGCAAGGACTAACCGCCATTCATTTGCAGCTCCACGCCATCGGCCCCTCACAAGAAGAGGCATCTGGAGAAACCCAAGAGCGAGTCGGCGCAGCGCGGCGGCTGGTGCAGCAATGCCATTCGGAAATCAGGCGTTCCATTTGGAACCTGAGGTCGGAGGCGCTCGAACACTTCGACCTCGGCGAGGCGCTCCACCGTGCGGCCCAGTCTCTGTTCCTCGGATCCCGGACCCGGGTGGAATTCCGCCAGCAGACGGGGGGCATAAAAATCCCGCAACTGGTCGGCGACAACGTGCTGAGGATAGGCCAAGAAGCCATTACCAACGCGCTCAAGCACGCGGATGCTTCGGTTCTGCAGATCGATCTAACCACCGCTGCCCACCGTCTTATTTTGGCGATAAGCGACAATGGCAACGGCTTCTTGCCCACCAGCACTCCGGATGAACGAACAGGCCATTTCGGCCTGCTGGGAATGCGGGAACGCATCGAGCGGATCGGCGGAAAACTCGATATCATCAGCCAGCCCGGCGAGGGAACGACCATCCGCATCGAAGTGCCTCTAACCCACCAATCCTCATGAGTTCCGCAGTCTCCATCAGCATCCTGATCAGCGATGATCATTTCGTGGTCCGCGAGGGACTGCGCAGCATTCTCCGCCGGGAAGCCGATTTCACCGTTGTGGGTGAAGCCGCCAACGGCCACGAGGCCGCCATCGCCCATGCGAAACTTCGACCCGACGTCACCATCATGGACCTGCGGATGCCGGTCTGCGGGGGAGTCGAAGCAATTCAAAAAATCCGTGCCGCAGACCCGGCAGCCAGGATTCTGGTCCTGAGCAATTTCGAGGGAGACGAGGACATCCACGCGGCCCTAACCGCTGGAGCGATGGGTTATCTGCTCAAGCACAGTTCGGGAGACCAGATCACGCCCGCCATCCGCTCGTTGATGCGGGGGAAACGCTGGATCCCGCAGGAAGTGGCGGACAATTTGGCGTCCCGCAAGCGGGGAGAAATCCTATCGGAGCGCGAGCGGGAAATCGTCAGACTACTGGTGTTAGGAGAGGCTAACAAAGAGATCGCCGCGGCGCTTGGCATCACCGAGCAGACGGTGAAGTCGCATGTTAAAAACATCCTCGCGAAGCTTCAGGTGCGTGATCGCACGGAGGCGGTCACGGTGGCCCTGCGCCGGGGCATCGTTCATTTGCCCGAGGTGTGAACGCTCCGCGGATGACTCACCATCTCAGGAACGGCTAGAGAATCGAGGCTTGGGGTGACACGGATGGCCGAAGTCCAACATGAGATTCGCGGCGGATCAGGACTTAGACGTCCAGACGATCATGGACAACATCGTGAGGGGCTTAACATCATCTGGAAGTTTTCCGTTTATCCCATGCTAATTTTTCAGCGCCTCGCCTCATTGGAATATGATGGATTCCCTGCCTGATCCGACATCCGGCCACGAAAGCGACCACACCGCGAAGGTTCAGGGGTTATTCCTCCATTACCAGTCTGCGGTTCGTGGCTTTGTTCTTTCGATGGTCCCGCATGAGCGTGGCGGGTGAAAACGACTGCACCGTGCATATTTTCGAGGGTGAGGTGGAACTTCAAGGAGAGGTGCCGGAAGCCACAGCAAGGCACTTGTATCAGGGAGATGCCGTCACGCTGCGTGCCGGCAAATCGACGGCATTTCGCGCAGACCCTCGTTCATTTGCGGATCCGGTGGCGATTTTTCAAGCCGCTGCAAGCGCATCCGAAGTGCAATGGGAAAAATGGCGTGCCCGATCACGCTCCTTGATCGAGGCTCCCGGCTTGCTCGCTTATTTCGATTTTGAAGATTGGGATGCTTCGAGCGTCACCCTTCCTAACCGAGCCTTGAACGCCGATGAAAACTCCCATGGCACGGTCATCGGTTGCGAAAAACTTTCGGGACGATGGGATCAAAACACCGCTCTTGGTTTCGCAAAAACCAGCGATCGGGTGATATTCCGCACCACAGGAAGCACTTCATCCATCACCCTGATGGCCTCGGTGCGAGTGGACAGATTTCCGTTAGATCACAATTCCCTGCTATCCATGGCTGCGGGAGAAATAGGTGAAGTTCACTGGAAATTGGATAGGTCCGGTCGCCTGCTGCTTGGATTGAGAGCCGCGCCAGCGCTCAAATACAAATCGTGGGAGCGCCTAGAGAGTCCGCAAGTCGTCACGCCTAACGATTTCGGCCGATGGATTCATCTGGCCACGGTGATTGATGGGGACCACCAGGAAATGCGCCATTTCGTCAATGGCCGGGAAGTGGCTCGGGCCCCGATGAAACGACGCGTCCCCATTCGGCTCGGACTCACTCATCTCGGCAACTTCGACCCCCTAACACCCGATAGCAGGATGGTGCGGAATTTTAATGGCAGGATCGATGAGTTCGCGTTGTTTTCGCGCGCTCTGTCTGCCGAAGAGATCGCGGCGATGCAGTGAAGCCCGACCTCGGGTCGCCAAAACGGCGGTCCCTTCACAGGAACCGCCGCTGGAGAAACAAGAGCCGCAGGCCGTTTGCCTACCCAAATTGGATCACTTGAGGACCTTCAGCTTGCTGATGCCGAAGACCGCGTCATCACCCAATTCTTCCTCGATGCGGAGGAGTTGGTTGTACTTCGCGATACGGTCGGAGCGGCTCATGGAACCGGTCTTGATCTGGCCGCAGTTGGTGGCCACCGCGAGGTCGGCGATGGTGCTGTCTTCGGTTTCACCGGAGCGGTGGCTGAGGACGGCGGTGTAGGAGTTTTCCTTGGCCAGTTCGACGGCGTCGAAGGTCTCGGTGAGCGAGCCGATTTGGTTCACCTTGACGAGGATGGAGTTGGCGACACCGAGCTTGATGCCCTTGCTGAGGAAATCGACGTTGGTGACAAACAAGTCGTCGCCGACGAGCTGGGTCTTGGCACCGATCTTGTCGGTGAGGATCTTCCAGCCGTCCCAGTCGTTTTCGGCGCAGCCGTCTTCGATGGAGATGATGGGGTAACGCTTCTGGAGGTCGGCGTAGAAATCGACGAGTTCAGCCGCGCTGCGCACCGAGCCGTCGCCCTTCTTGAAGACATAGTTGCCGTCCTTGAAGAACTCGGAGGAAGCAACGTCGAGCGCGAAGGAGATGTCCTCGCCCACCTTGTAGCCTGCCTGTTCGATGGCTTGGCAAAGCACTTTCATCGCGTCCTCGACACCGTCGAGTTTTGGAGCGAAGCCGCCTTCGTCACCGACAGCGGTGGAGAGACCACGATCGTGAAGAACCTTCTTCAGCGAGTGGAAAACTTCCGCGCCATAGCGGAGCGACTCACGGAAGGTTGGCGCGCCGATGGGCACGATCATGAATTCCTGGAAGTCGATCGGGGCGTCCGAGTGGGCACCACCGTTGATGACATTCATCATCGGGACGGGCAGCACCTTGGCGTTCGGGCCGCCGAGATACTTGTAGAGTGGCACGCCGAGTTGTGAAGCGGCAGCCTTGGCGACGGCCATGGAAACGCCGAGGATGGCATTGGCGCCGAGGTTCTTCTTGGTCGAGGTGCCGTCGAGCGCGCGCATGGCGGCGTCGATGGAGGCTTGTTCGGTGGCGTCGAAACCAAGCAACGCAGGAGCCAGCTTGGCGTTGACGTTCTCAACCGCGTTGAGCACGCCCTTGCCCAGGTAGCGGGACTTGTCTCCGTCGCGGAGTTCGACCGCTTCGTGTTCACCGGTGGAAGCGCCCGATGGAACGGCGGCGCGGCCGATGGCGCCACCTTCAAGGTGCACATCAACTTCGACGGTGGGATTGCCACGCGAATCGATCACTTCACGACCGCGGATTTCAACAATGGTGGTATAGTCCATATATGTTTCTGTTAGTATGAGATAGGTGGGCTTTTTGAGAGTTAGCGAAAGAGATCAGACACAGGACATTAGAAGGAAAAGTGGCTGAGATTCATAACCGGTCTTTTCTTCAGTCTTGTGTCTTGTTCAAGGATTGAAAGGACGGATGGCCTTCACGGTGAGCGTGCGCATCTCCTCGGTTTCTTCGTCACGGATTTCGACCTGCTCGCCAGCGGTGCGGGCCACGAGGGCTTTGCCGACTTCGGATAGATAGGAAACCGTGCGGGTTTCCGGGATGGAATCCCACGCGCCGAGGACGGTGATGTCGGTTTCTTGGCCGGCGGCATCCACCAGAGTGACGATGGTGCCGATGTTCACGGAGGCGGCGTCCGATCCTTTGAAATCGGTGCCGCGTGCGTTGTTGATTTCCTTGTCCAGCGCGTTGCGGCGGTGGTTGAGATATTTCTCCAGATCCTTGGCGGACTTGTATTCGAAGTTCTCGCGCAGGTCGCCGTAGGATTTGGCGATCTTCACGTCCTCGCGGTTCTGCGGGATCTTGTTGCGGATGAGGTCGTCGAGTTCGGCCTTCTTCTTTTCCAAGCTGTCCCAGGAAACGACAAGGATTTCATCCGGGCGCTTCTGGCTGTTGCCGCTGACGAGTTCGGCGGTTTCTGGACGCGCCTTGATGATGCGCGCCATCAGCGATTTTTTCTCAAGATCGCCGAACACCGGGCAGTCGAGCAGACGACGGCTGAAGTTGCGCGACTCGTTCACGTCCATGATGGCGACGAGATCGGTGAGCAACGTTTTGTCGTCGCCCAGCAACGATTGCAGGCGCGAGGTCTTGCGCGGGCCGTCGGAGAGGTGGTCGTTTTCCAACAGGTTGAGCACCGAAGCACCGACATCCGCGCTGAAAATTTCCGCTGAGGCGTTCTTGCGCTCGCGGCAGACCCAAATCAGGGCATCCGGTCCCAGCGCACGGCGAGCGATGGCCGAGCGCAGGTGATTGACCAGTGCGGCCATTTCGTCGCGTTCCTGGAGAATGCGCGCGATTTCGGTGACACCACGGGCACCGACGCTATCGAAAACCTGGACGATTTTACCCACCCAATCTTCGGCGAAGGCAGTCGGGAAGGCTTCGTAAACCGCACGTTGGCGGCCGGACGGCAGTGCGCCGGCCTCTTCGGCCAGTTTCACCGGGTCGGCAGAAAGCAGCAGATCGGACAGGCGAACAGCGGCGGGATCCAGCTCGAGAGCCTTGGAACTGCCGATCACTTCGTCGCGCGCGGCGACCAGTTGGAGCGCTTGGCCGAGTTGGACACGAGCCGCCTTCTTCGCGCCCTCGTCGATGTCGCTGAGGAGACGCTTCAGAGCATCGACATCATCGTCGAAGGCACCGATGTCCGAGGCGATCGCCTCAAGGGCGCGGATCATGCCTTTGATGTCGCGGGCCGCTTCGAAATCCGCCACCAGCGCTTGCGCCGGGCTGCGGTCGCCACTGCGTAGGACGATGGGATCGGTGCGCTTTTGCGGCACGACCGCCAAACGGCTTTCACGCAGCGCTTTTTTGGTGGCATCCCACCATTTCTTGAAGCCCGCTTCTGGGATCACCGTTCCGGAAAGTTCCTTTTCGAGCGCGTCACCGGTCAGAGTGCCACCGTGGCTTTCCAACAAATGAACGACCAGCGCGATGGGATCCTTTTTCGAGAGTCCGCGCAGCTCCTCGAGCTGGGCGATTTTCTTCGCACGGAAGTCGTCCTCGGGGATCCATTCGGTCTTTTGGAACGCGAATTGGAGTTCCATGACTTGGCCCGTGGACTTTTCGAAATCGATGGTGACCTTCTTCGCGGGGAGATCCCAGTCGATGACTTTTCCAGCACCGAAGGATTTGTGAAGACAGAAGTTTCCGGGAGCCAATTGAGAAAGGCGCTCGCCGACAGGATTAGGGATGCGACCGGCTTCAACCAGCTTCGCCACGTCAGGATGCATGGGGCGGACCATGGAAAGACGGGTTGGAAAACGCAAGGCATTCCCTTGAGAAATCTGCCACGTCGACCAAATCAGCGCGACGCTGCGGGCGGCGGGACGACACGCGGCCTCGGCTGGCGTGTGGACGACTCGCTGCCGGTGATCGCTTGGTCGAGGGTGCGGCAAAGCACTTGGATCTTTCGCCGCCAAGACTCCGGCACCGCGTCCAGCCGACCGTCACGCACCAGTTCGCCAGTGAACACCGGTTTTGCGTCCGGCCCGTCGATGCGCACTTGATAAACTCGACCATCCCACTGGACCGAGGCGCTGCCTTCGTCGGCGGTGAAACTGGCGACTTTTTCCGAAACATTGACCACGCGCATCGGCCCAGCACAGGCATCTGGCAAAATGGCGGCTTCCGTCAGTTCGCCCTTGAGAGAATGGCGCGACGGCGGAGCGACGCCCAACCTGAGCTTCACTTCCAGCGGTTGACCCGCGCGGAATCCCGAAATCGCGACCTCCTCGCCCGGGGAAGCCAGTCGCAGCAAGGTCGCGAGCTGAGCCTCGTTGATCAGCATCTGGTCGCCAAATTTCCACAGCAGATCGAGCGCGCGCAGCCCGGCCGTCTCAGCAGGACCACTGGCGTCCACCGCATCCACCACGAAGCCGACCCCGGATGGCAAGGCTGGCAGGTGCGCCCGGATCGCTTCGTCCGGCTTGGAAAGCCGCAACCCAAGCCAAGCGCGCGGTGCCTCATGGCACTGCGGAGCGGAAGCTTGTTTCTCCGCTGGTTCAGCCGCTTGCAATCCGGCCGGAGCGAGCATGAGAGCGATGAGGAGACCCCGTTTCATGATTTAGAACTCGCTGATGGGCACGAGCAGAACCTCCTCGCGCGGTTCGGAAATTCGCATCTGCATGCCCGTCTCCTCGTCGATCAGCTGGTTTTCTTCGACCATATTCAGCCGCAACGCGTGCAAGGCCGAGCCTGTGGCATCTTCCTGCCATCCTTCATCCGTCATCGATTCCACGCGATCGGACTCACTGAGCAGAACCAATCCTGAGGGCGGGTCCACCGCAGGAACTCCTGCGGACTGCTGAAGTGGAGCATCACCGGGAAGCGGGAAAATCGCAAACATCGCTCCCACAGCAGCCGCCATCCCGCCGATCAACAGCCAGCGGCCCGTCCCGCGTATCGCCGATGCTGTCAGCGATTTTTCAGGTCCCGCCAGATCGTCAATCATGGCATCCAGTCCGTCTTGGCATTCTTGGCTCAAAGCCGGCGGCATGAGCCGGGCGAGCACGGTTTCGATGGGATCAGGCGCTGGCATGACGTTCCTCCTTGATGCGTCGCAGCTCGTGCGACAGTTGCTCCAACGCGTAACGGTAGCGGGATGCGGCCGTGTTTGGCGAGATCGCCAGCGTTTCAGAAATTTGCAGAAAAGTCAGCCCACCCCAGAATTTCATCACCACCACCTCGCGCAGTTTTTGGCTCAAGTTCTGCACCGCGTCGCGCAGGATCAGCGCCTCCTCGTCCTCTTCCAGCACTGGGTCCAGCCAGACGTCTTGGAAATCATTCAGGTAGATCACCGATTCCTCGCGCTTGCGGCGGCGCGACTCGCTGCGGTGGTGATTGAGTCCGCAGAAACGGATGGTGGAAAAAACCAGTGGCAGGTCAGGCGGCGAGGCGTCGCGCTCCGCTTGGTAATTCCACATCCGCAGAATCGCTTCCTGCACCAGATCCTCGGCGTCCTGGCGGCAATTGCTCCAGCCGCGAGCGAACAACAACAACCGCGGGCCATTTTCGGCCAGCCACTGTTTCCATTCGCTTGCAGGAGAGTTCATCGTTCAGGGTGGAGAATGCCTCCCGCTCCGGAATTTGTCGGAAATTTTGCTCAATCCAAAAACCGGATCTTTCCGGGAACCGGCGTGCGTCCCAGCGCCATTTCTGCGTGTTGCTCGTCGGTGCAGGAGGAATTGATCGGCGCGTCCGGTGCGGCATCGCTTTTTTCAAGATAGCCATTTTTGAGCAACCAGCTCTCGACTTCCTCGCCGGAAATGTCGGGCAGCATGGTGCCATCGATCTCGACGCAGGGGGAAAGCGATTGCCCGCTGCGTTGTTCCATTTCCCAACGGAAGGCCGGATTCTTGATGATGTCCTTCTCTTCGTAAGGCAGCTCATACTTGCGCATGATGGCACGGACGCCTTCGCTCCAGCCGCAGAAGGTCTTGAGATAGGCGGTGATTTGTGGGGATGCTTTGGTTTCGGACATGATTTCGTTCGGTTGGCCGGACCATACTGGCCTTCGGTCAAATCGCAAGCGCCGTGGCAGCAAGGCACCTTTCCGCATGGAAAATTGAATTGCGCGGACGGCTTTTCTGGCAAGGATTCCGCTTCACCTTCAGCAGCCTTTTCTTCCCCGACCGCCATGACATCTACCCTGCCCTGCTTCACAAACGTGAGATCCGCCGTCACCCGCATTTTCCTCGGCTGCCTCTTGTTCCTAACCATCCTGCCCGCAGCCAGTGCCTTTGGGGCCGAGAAAAACGTGGATTTCTCCAACTACGACAAGCCGCTCTATCAACAGGTCACCCAGCGCATCCAAGCAAAGATCCTCTCGCGCTTGGGTCAGGCCCACAACAAGCGCGATCGCTATTTCATCATCCCCTTCGCCTATGAGAACAAGGGCAACGATCCCGAGCTCTCTCACTCCTTCATGACGGTAATTCGCGTCTTCGCGGACAAGCGCGCCCCGGCTCGCACCGCCGGCCTTGTTGAAGGCAAGCGTGGCAACCGACGCTTCGAGGCCTTCACCATCAGCTGGCTGCCTGCCGATTTCGGAAAAAACCCCAACCTCTGCGTTTTTAAAGGATTCGGCAGCCGGATTATCCCTTCAAAAAACCAATGCCCGCTGTCACCGGGCCGCAGCTTCACCTTGGAGGAAACTCTTCAGCTCGGCGTCAACGTCGGCAATGCCATCTGCATGTGGGGACCTTACGAAATCACCAAGGATGGGTTCGATCTCGGGGTGAAACGCCTGCGCCTGCTAGAAGGCGGCACCATCAAGTACCGTGCCGATGACAGGCTCACCCGCAAGGATCGCACCGCCATCAACTGCTTCCATGCCATGGCCGGACTCACCGAGCTGTTTCCCAATGGCGGCCTGTTTGGCACCGGATTCAAGATGTGGGGCATCAACGGCACCGCTCGCGTGTTGCTAGAATATCAGGAAGCGGCGGGTTTCAAGGGGCTGATTCTGGAACCGGTCGACGAGAAAGCGGATCGCTATGGCTTCGTCTTCGCGGAGAAACGGGACAGCAAGTATTACAACCCATTCAAGCGCTCTTCCGCCTACCATCGTTAGACCACCGTCTCGGCTCACGACACCATCCGTCACGCAACGTTGACTTGCAATCCTACGCCCTTCCCTGATCCTCCCGTCACTTCTAGGCATCATGAATTTCCGAACCATCCTCACCCTCGCCGTCGCAGCCTCCTCGGCCGCCTTATTTTCCTCCTGCTCCAACGTCCCCTCCGGTGGATCCGGTTTGGCAGGCTACCAAGCCTACGACGTTCCGACCAAGCTGCCATCCAACCCCGGCAGCGTCCGCGTCAAAGTCTCGATCAGCAAGCAGCGCGTCTACGTCATGGAAGGCTCAGAAATGCTCTTGGCCATGCCCGTTTCCGTCGGAGCTCCCAGCTCCCCCACCCCCAAGGGCAATTTCACCATCTTCAACAAGGAGCACAAGCACCGCGCCAACACCCACGGCTACGCCTACAGCGGCAACAACGTGAAGCAAACCCTGCTTTCCAAAAAGCCCGCCGGATGGTCGTTCAAAGGCACGCCGATGCCTTACTGGTGTGAGTTCAAACCCGCTTACGGCTTCCACACCGGATGGGTGAAGCACACGCCTTGCACCCACGGTTGCATCCGCATGCACGAAAACCTGTCGCCCAAATTCTTCCGCCTCGTCAGCGTAGGCACGCCGGTCAACATCGCTTATTCGCAACCTGAAGACGCCACCGCCGGCAACATCCCACTGCCTCCCGACGCCGGCCCGCTCCCCGACTACAACAGCTCGATGTACGTCGGCGACGGCTACTTCACCCGCCACAAATCGCCCAGCTATCGCTGAACCACGGCAACGTTTTTGATTTCCTCCAAGCCCCGCCCACCGGCGGGGCTTTTTTTGTCACCCAAAAATCAGCCCAACCGCCAAGACCACCAACACCGCAGCGAACATCAGGTCGATGCCACGCTCCATCTTCCGGTAGCGAGCGGCCAACGGTTTCCACTGGAGCAGACAGGCCCACAGCGACCACAACAGGAAACCCTGAATCACCACGATGCCACCCAAGGCCAACGGCCATCCACGCGGATGATTTCCTGATAGAAAAGGCGCGCTCACCGCCGCGAGAAAGATCGCCGCCTTCGGGTTGAGCAGATTGCAGGTGAGCCCCCGCAAGAATGGCCGTTGGCGCGGCGGCACCACGTCCACCTGATAGATCGCACCCGAATACCAAACCACGAACAGCTCGCGCAGGATGCTCCAGGAAATCCACAGCAAGTAGGCCGCAGCGCCCCAACGCAGCGTCTCCGCCAAAATCGGCGTCTGTTGAAACGCCAGCGCCAATCCCCCCAGCGCGACCGCCGAGTGAACCGCCAGCCCGCAGGCGATTCCCGCCGCCATTTCCACCCCCGCCCTCGCACCGCTCTTCAAGGCGGTGCGCGTCAAAACCAACATATCCGGCCCCGGACTGAATTGCCCGAGCGCCATCACTCCAGCAAACGCGAGCAACTCAAGCGGCCCGCTCATTCCCCCTGCTGCATCTTCACCGCAACCACATAATCCAGCACCGCCTGCTCGTCCGCCGGTTCCAACCCGGCGTGCTGGATCATCTTCGGCATCGTGTCCTGCCACTCGTCCACATCCAGATCCTCAGGCAACTGGTAGCTGTGGCACTCGCCGCATTTCAGCATGTAAACGACGTGCCCGTGCTGGATCTGGGAAAGCGGTTTGCCGCTCTTTTTTGCCATCTCGGGATTCGGGTTTGGCACCTCGGCAATTCCTCCCTCCGCTGGCTCGTCTCCTGCTGGGAGGTCGCCCATCATCGCGGGCGGAGCTGAGCCACCACACGACACCATTCCGCACATCCCCAGCACCATCACCGCCTCGCGCCAAACGAACTTCATACCCGGACGCTAGCCATTCCCCCACCTCTCACTCAACCTCGGAAATCATCCCGCGCCCGCCCGGTGATCGATTTTGACAATTCCCCCTCCGTCCCTACCCTCCGCGCCGACCTAGCATCGGCCGTCCGAGACTCCGCCGATTTCCCTTTGATTCCCATCGATCGATTTAAAACATGAACCTGTATCTGGACTACTTGGCAGAAATTGAGGAACGCAAAACCGCAGGTTTGCATCCCAAACCCATCGATAGCGGCGAGCTGACGGCGGAGATCATCGCTCAAATCAAAGACCCCTCCAACGAGCACCGGAAGGAATCCCTCAATTTCCTCATCTACAACACCCTCCCCGGCACCACCAGCGCGGCGGGCGAGAAGGCCCGCTTTCTCGAGGAAATCATTCTTGGCAAATCAGCCTTGGAGGAAATCTCCACCCCCTTCGCCTTCGAGCTGCTCTCCCACATGAAGGGCGGGGCGTCCATCCATACTCTCCTCAACCTCGCGCTCGGTGAAGATGCCTACATCGCCACCCAAGCCGCCGCGGTTCTCAAAACCCAGGTCTTCCTCTACGATGCCGATGCCGCTCGCCTCAAAGCAGCCTACGAGGCGGGCAACCCGGTCGCTAAAAACGTTCTCGAAAGCTATGCCGCAGCCGAGTTCTTCACCAAGCTCCCGGACGTTCCCGAGGAAGTCCAGGTCGTCACCTACATCGCCGCCGAGGGCGATATCTCGACCGACCTCCTCTCTCCCGGCAATCAGGCACACTCCCGCTCTGACCGCGAGCTGCACGGCAAGTGCATGATCAACGAAGAAGCCCAGGGAAAAATCAAAGCCCTGCAAAAGCTCCATCCCGACAAGAGCGTCATGCTCATCGCTGAAAAAGGCACCATGGGCGTGGGTTCCTCCCGCATGTCCGGCGTGAACAACGTCGCGCTCTGGACCGGCAAACAAGCCAGCCCTTACGTGCCTTTCGTCAACCTCTTCCCCATCGTCGCAGGAACCAACGGCATCTCCCCCATCTTCCTCACCACCGTCAGCGTCACCGGTGGCATCGGCCTCGATCTCAAGAACTGGGTCAAGAAGACCGACGCCGAGGGCAAGACCGTCACCAATGCCAATGGAGATCCCGTTCTGGAGCAGACTTACTCAGTCGAAACCGGAACCCTCCTCACCATCAACACCAAGGAGAAAAAACTCTACGGCAATGGCAAAGTGCTGGCCGATATTTCCTCCGCTTTCACCCCGCAGAAGCTTGAATTCATCCGGGCAGGTGGCTCTTACGCCATCGTCTTCGGCAAGAAGCTCCAGACCTTCGCCGCCGAGACGCTGGGAATTCCAACTCCCACCGTCTTCGCTCCCGCCAAGGAAATTTCCCACGAGGGACAAGGACTCACCGCAGTTGAAAAAATCTTCAACCGCAACGCCGTCGGCAGCACTCCCGGCCTGACCCTGCACGCCGGCTCCGATGTCCGCGTTAAGGTCAACATCGTCGGCTCGCAGGACACCACCGGCCTGATGACCGCGCAGGAGTTAGAGGCAATGGCTGCGACCGTCATCTCGCCGACGGTCGATGCCGCCTATCAGTCCGGCTGCCACACCGCTTCCGTCTGGGATAAAAAAGCGCAGGCGAACATCCCCAAGCTGATGTCCTTCATGCAAGGCTTCGGGCTCATCACCGCCCGCGATCCGAAGGACGGCTATCACGCCATGACCGACGTCATCCACAAGGTCCTCAACGACCTCACCGTGGACGACTGGGACATCACCATCGGCGGCGACTCCCACACCCGCATGTCCAAGGGCATCGCCTTCGGTGCGGACTCCGGCACCGTCGCCCTCGCCCTCGCTACCGGCGAGGCCACCATGCCCATTCCCCAGTCCGTCAAAGTCACCTTCAAGGGCACTCTCAAGCCCTATATGGATTTCCGCGACGTCGTCCACTCCACCCAGGCGCAGATGCTGAAAAAATTCGGCGACAACGTCTTCCAAGGCCGCGTCATCGAGGTCCACATCGGCACCCTCCCCGCCGACCAGGCGTTCACCTTCACCGACTGGACCGCCGAGATGAAGGCCAAGGCTTCCATCTGCATCTCACAGCCCGACACCCTCATCGAATCCCTGGAAACCGCCAAGAGCCGCATCCAGATCATGATCGACAAGGGCATGGACAATGCGACGCACGTCCTCCAAGGCCTCATTGACAAGGCGAACAACCGCATCATCCAGATCCGCTCCGGGGAAAAGCCCCCCCTCGCCCCCGATGCCAATGCCAAATATTTCGCCGAAATGGTTGTCGACCTCGATATCATCGACGAACCCATGATCGCCGACCCCGACGTCAACAACGAGGATGTCTCCAAGCGCTACACCCACGACGTCATCCGCGAACTCTCCTACTACGGAGGCAGTAAATCGGTTGATCTCGGCTTCGTCGGCTCCTGCATGGTTCACAAGGGAGACCTTAAAATCGTTTCCAAAATGCTTAGGAATCTTGAGCTCACCCAAGGCAAGGTCGAGTTCCAAGCTCCGCTGGTGGTCGCCGCTCCGACTTATAACATTATCGACGAACTCAAGGCCGAAGGCGACTGGGACATCCTGCAAAAATATTCCGGTTTCGAGTTCGACGACAACGCCCCTAAAGGCGCCGCCCGCACCGAATATCAGAACATGATGTATCTCGAGCGCCCCGGCTGCAACCTCTGCATGGGCAACCAGGAGAAGGCGGAAAAAGGCGACACCGTCATGGCCACCTCCACCCGTCTCTTCCAAGGCCGCGTCGTCGAAGACTCCGATCGGAAAAAAGGCGAGTCCTTGCTCTCGTCCACACCCGTCGTCGTCCTCTCCGCCATCCTCGGCCGCACCCCGAGCCTGGAGGAATACAAGACCGCCGTCGATGGCATCGACCTCACCACCTTCGCCCCACCGGTGAAGGAAATGGTCGCTGCCTTTTAACGAAACGGACCATATTGGCTCTTGGGTCCGGGAGACCCAAGAGTGCGCGATCCATAATGCGGAATGCCTCTGGAAGATTCATCAGGGTTCTTGTAAGGTAGCCTAGTATGAACACACTCCGCACCTTCACCACTGGCTCAGGAGCCGAAGGCCAATTCCATTCCCTTCCCGCCCTCGCCGAACTTGGATTCCCCAACCTCGCGAAACTCCCAGTTTCCATCCGCATCGTGCTCGAGTCGGTGCTGCGCTGCGTGGACGGCCGCAAGGTGACCGAAGCGGATGTAAAAAACCTCGCCAACTACAACGCCAAGGCGCCCGGCGAGTATGAGATCCCCTTCACCGTCGCCCGCATCGTTTTGCAGGATTTCACCGGCGTGCCGCTGCTCGTCGATATCGCCGCCATGCGCGACGCCGCCGTCGCCCGTGGAGCCTCGCCCGAGAAAATTGAGCCGCTCGTCCCGGTGGACCTCGTCGTCGACCACTCGGTGCAGGTCGATTTTGCCGGTTCGCAGATGGCGCTCGACCGCAACATGGCCATCGAGTTCATCCGCAACCGCGAGCGCTACGAGTTCCTGAAATGGGGCCAACAAGCCTTTAAAACCTTCTCCGTCGTGCCTCCCGGCATCGGCATCGTCCACCAGGTGAACCTCGAATACCTCGCCAAGGGCGTGCTCTCGAAGGACGGCGTTTACTATCCGGACACTCTCGTCGGCACCGATTCGCACACCACCATGATCAACGGCCTCGGCGTCGTCGGTTGGGGGGTGGGCGGGATCGAAGCGGAAGCCGGGATGCTCGGCCAACCGGTCACCTTCCTCGTTCCCGAAGTCGTCGGTGTCTATCTGCACGGCTCGCTTGCCGAAGGCGTCACCGCCACCGACCTCACGCTGCGCGTCACGGAAATCCTCCGCAAACACGGCGTGGTCGGGAAATTCGTCGAGTTCTACGGCCCCGGAGCCACCGCGCTCAGCCTGCCGGACCGCGCGACCATCGCCAACATGGCCCCCGAATACGGCGCGACCATGGGCTTCTTCCCCGTCGATGACGAAACGATCAACTACCTCCGCGGCACCGGTCGTTCCGAGGAACTCTGCAAAACCGTCGAAGCCTACTACAAAGCCCAAGGTCTCTTCGGCATTCCCGCCAAGGGCGACTGCGTTTACACCGACGACCTCGAACTCGACCTTTCCACCATCGTCCCCGCTGTCGCTGGTCCGAAACGCCCGCAGGACCGCATCGATGTCCCCGCCCTGCGCGACACGTTCAACGAACTTTTCACCGCTCCCGGGTCCGCCGGTGGCTTCGGCCTCGCCGCCGATCAACGCGAGCGCCGCGTGAAATTCTCGATGAAGGAAAAGGCCGGAGTTTCCATCGATTCGCTGCTTTCCACCGACTCCAGCCACGAGAAATTTGAAGGCGGCTCGCGCAACGAAACCGAGATGGTTTCCAATCGTCCGACGCCCGACGCCATCGACGAGGATTCCTTCGCCGACGGCCCGCGTGAGGTCGAACTCACCCACGGCTCCGTCCTCATCGCCGCCATCACGTCGTGCACTAACACCAGCAACCCGAGCGTCATGCTCGCCGCCGGATTGCTCGCGAAAAAGGCCAACGCCCTCGGCCTAACCATCGCGCCCTACGTCAAGACCTCGCTCGGACCCGGCTCCCGCGTCGTCACCGACTACCTCGACGCCACCGGCCTCACCAAGGAACTCGATCAACTCGGTTTCCAAACCGTCGGCTACGGCTGCACCACCTGTATCGGCAACTCCGGCCCGCTGCACCCAGCCATCGAGGGTGCGATCAAGGAAGGCGACCTCGTTTGCGCGTCCGTCCTCTCCGGCAACCGCAACTTCGAGGCCCGCGTCCACGGCTCCATCAAGGCGAATTTCCTCATGAGCCCGCCGCTCGTCGTCGCCTACGCCCTCGCCGGTCGCGTCGATATCGATCTCAGCACCGAGCCCATCGGCAACGATCAGGCAGGTAATCCCGTTTTCCTCAAAGACGTCTGGCCGACCCAAACGGAAATCCGCGAGCAGCTCGACGCCGCGCTCAAGCCCGCCGTCTATCAGAAGCTCTACGGCAGTATCGACACCGCGAATCCCAAATGGGGCGAAATCCCCGGCTCGACCGGCGCGACCTACACCTGGGACGAGAAATCCACCTACGTCCAGTCGCCGCCCTTCTTCACCACCAAGGAAGGTGCCAGCGAGAACATCATCGGCGCGCGTCCGCTCGGTATCTTCGGCGACTCGGTCACCACCGACCACATTTCGCCCGCCGGATCCATCAAGGCCACGTCGCCCGCCGGCAAGTATCTGATGGAAAACGGCGTCGATAAGGCGTCGTTCAACTCCTACGGCGCACGCCGTGGCAACGACCGCGTCATGACACGCGGCACCTTTGCCAACGTCCGCATCAAAAATCTGATGTGCCCCGGCATTGAAGGCGGCTACACGCAGTATTTCGGTTCAGCCTCGGTCTCCGCGCCGGATGTGGAAATCGCCGCCGTCGCCGGTGCCAAGCCGACCTTCATCTACGACGCCTCGATGGCCTATCAGGAAGAAGGCACGCCGCTCGTCATCATCGGCGGCGAGGACTACGGCATGGGATCGTCGCGCGACTGGGCCGCCAAGGGAACTCGTTTGTTAGGCGTTTCCGCCGTCGTTACCAAATCGTTCGAGCGCATCCACCGGTCTAACCTCATCGGCATGGGCGTGCTGCCACTCAACTTCATTGACAAGGCGGATTACGATAAACTCAATGACCTCGCCGACGCCACCTTCGACATCACCGGCATCGCCGGAGAACTCAAGCCGATGCAGACCGCCACCCTCGTCGCCCACAAGGCGGACGGCGGCAGCGTCGAAATCCCGCTGAAAGTGCGCCTCGATACCCCGGCCGAAGTCGATTACTTCAACGCGGGCGGTATCCTACCCTACGTCCTCAACCAGATCCTCGCCTAACCCGTGACGGCCGATTCCCATCCGTCCCTCTTTCAGCGGAGTCCGTCCCAACGGCGGCTCCGCTGTTTCATAGAAACCCACAGCTTCATCCAAAAACCCCATCCATTTCCTCTCAACAAATGAACATCGGCATCATCGGCACTGGCAGCATTGGTCGTTTGCACGCGGAAGCGATCCGCGCCATGGACGGCGGAATCCTGCACTCCATCCATCACCCGGATCCCGAAAAATCCGCAGCCCTAACAAGCACCTATGACGTTCCTTGCGTCTCGGACCTCGCTACTTTTCTAGCAGACCCATCGCTCGACATGGTCACCATCGCGACCCCTTCCGGGGCGCACCTGGAACCAACGCTCGCCGCACTGGCCGCCGGCAAGCATGTCATCTGTGAGAAGCCGTTGGAGATTTCCACCGCACGCATCGACATCCTGCTCGAAGCGGCACATCAATCCGGCAAAACCCTGGCACCCATTCTCAACCGCCGCTTCACCCCGGCGATGCATGCTTTCAAGCAGGCCTGCGACGCGGGGCGATTCGGCCGCATTACCTCCGCCTCGTGCTATGTGAAATGGTTCCGGGACCAGGCCTACTACGACTCCGCCCCTTGGCGTGGCACACTCGCGCTGGACGGCGGCGGCGCGTTGATGAACCAGGCCATCCACACCATCGATCAATTGCTCCATCTCGCAGGCCCGGTGAAATCGTTGCGGGCCAATGCCGCGTGCCTCGCCCATGACCGCATCGAGGTGGAAGACATTGCCGTGGCGCTGTTGGAGTTTGAAAGCGGTGCCCGTGGCGTCATCGAAGGTTCCACCGCCTGCTGGTCCTCGTCCGGCCATCCCGCGCGGGTCCAAATCTGCGGCACCGAAGGTTCCGTCTTCCTCGCCGACGAATGCTTCGAGGTTTGGGATTTCAAAACTCCCCTGCCCGAGGACGAAATCGTTCGATCCACCCTGATGCGTGGCCATCAAGCGGCTCTTGGCGGCAACGATCCGAAAGCCATCGCCAGCGGCCAGCATCGGCGCAACTTCGAGGACGTCGTCCAGTCCATCCGCGAGGGCCGCAACCCGACCACCTCCGCCACCGAAGCCCGCAAGGCCGTCGCCCTCATCGAGGCGATCTATCAAAGCGCCGCGAATGGCGGCGCTGAGGTGACACTTTAACAAGAACGGCCATCGGACATCGTTCGACATCGGGGCTCAAAACCGCATCCCGATCATCCAAAGGCCCGACTTCATCCCACCGCATTGCCGGTGAGCGGGAAGTCGGGAACGCACTCGAGCTTCACCTGGTAGAGCGCGGCGATCGCAGGGGCGTCGGAGACATGATAGACCTCGCGGTAGTAAATTTCCCGGATGCCATACGCACACAAGGTTTGCATGCAGGCAGTGCAGGGCATGGTGGTGGTGGCGACGATCTTGGCCTCACCGCGGCGGAACAGGCTGCACAGGTTCACCTCGGCATGGAGCATGAATTTCTGGCGTGCCTCGCGGTCGTCCCAAAATCCAGGCGGCGGATCGAAGCCGGGAGCCAGGCCGTTGTAGGCGGTGCCGATGACGCGGTTGTCATGGTCCAGAGCGGCGGCACCCACCTTGCGGTAAGGATCCTCGGAGCGCAGGCTGGCGACGTGCGCGAGCGCCATGGCGTATTGGGGAATGGACAGTCGGCTGGCGGACATGCGGCGAGGATGGGGAGGAAATCTGGATTTCAAACGCAAAATCCCGGGACTCGGAAATTTCCCTTCTGGCGGCGTGGCGGATGGCGCAGGTTGCGCGCGTGGACAGGTCCCGATCAGGTGTGGTAGCGGCGCTGGGGGCGTTTTTCCTGTGGGGCGTGTTGCCCCTATTTTGGAAGGCCATGGATTTCCTGCCGCCGCCGTCCATCGTCGCGCAACGGACCTTGTGGTCGCTGGCCTTGTTGCTGGTGGTCCTGTTTTTCAGGCGTGAGGGCAAGGCGCTGAGGATCGCCTTGGCGACGCCGCGCGGCTTTGCCTGGCACTTGTTATCTGGCGCGTTGCTCGCGTCGAATTGGCTGCTCTACGTCTGGGCGACGCTCAACGGTCGCATCATCGAGGCGGCGCTGGGCTACTACCTGAATCCGTTTTTCAACATGCTCTTCGGCGCGCTGTGGTTTGGTGACCGGAACAGCCGCTGGCAGATCGCGGCCATCGCGCTGGCCTTGGCCGGGGTGGCGGTCCAAGTGCCAGCCGTCGGGCATTTCCCGTGGGTGGCGCTGGTGCTAGCGCTCACGTTTTCGCTCTACGCGGTGGTGCGGAAACAGGCACCCACCTCGCCCGTGGTGGGATTGACGGCGGAAACGCTGCTGCTGGCTCCACTGGCATTGGCGTGGTTGGCGGTCGGCCACCGGGATGTGGCGGAAGCCTTCGGCGGAAACTGGAGCCATGCGGCGCTGGTGGTTGGAACAGGCTTTGCCACGGCATTTCCCTTGCTGCTTTTCAGCCACGCGGCGCGCAATATCCGCCTGACGACCTTGGGCATTTTGCAATTTCTCGGGCCCACCATCCAGTTCGTGATCGGCTGGCGGCTCTACGGCGAGCCGGTGACCGGAGCGCGGTTGCTGTCGTTCGGGATGATCTGGTTGGCGATCGCGATCTACGCGGCAGACGCGTTGAAGCCCCAGGAAAAGCCGTCTGCGGCATGACTCGCAAGCAATCCTTGCGATGCTCCGCCGTGGCGTTTACGCAACGTGCATGACAGATGAAGTTCGTGCGTTGTTGATCCTGCAAGACCGTGACCGCCGCCTGCTGGCCCTCGCGAAGGATCTTGCGAAACTGCCGCAGGACGAAGCCAGAGCGAAGGCGAAATTGGCGGGCGACGAGGCAGCCGTGGCCCGCGCCCACCAAGAGTTGATGGAATGCGAACTGCGCGTGAAAAAGATCGAACTGGATGCGGAAACGCGCCGCACCACGATCAAACGGCTCAAGAACCAGCAGTTCGAGACACGCAAGAACGAGGAGTTCGTCGCGCTCGGCCACGAGATCACCCGTTACGAAAAAGAACTCGATGGGTTGGAGACCAAGGAGCTGGAAGCGATGGAAGAGGTGGATGGATACCGCTCTGCGCTGAAAACGGCCGAAGCCGCGCTGGCCCATACCAAAACCCTGGTCGCCGAAGACCTCGCCACGGTGGCCGAACGCCACGGCAGAATGGAGCAGGAAAAGGCCGAAGTTTCCACGGAACGCGCGACCTTGGTGCAGCGCGTCCCCGAAAACCTGATCCCGCTCTACAACCGACTCATGAAGATCAAGGACGGCATGGCGATCGCGCCGATGCGTGAGGGCAAGTGCGAGGGCTGCCACATGAAACTCATCGCTTCCACAGTGATGAAGGTGTACGCGGCGAAGGAACTCGCGCAGTGCGAAGACTGCGGACGCATCCTCTATTCCGAGGAGTAACGTGGTCCCAGCAGGAGGACTCGAGCCCTAGCTCGGCGCGTTTTCCCCGCAGGTTCCGGTGTCGCAACGCGACACGAATTCTACATCGCCCATACCGTGGGATAAATCCCACGGCGAGCATCCTTCACCTCTAACGCGGTAGAAGAAACCGGTGATTGTCTAACGCCTCGTTGATGCGTCATGCGCAACCCTTGATGCGTTGCGCACTCGACTTAGCGGACATGCATGCGGCGAACTCAGTAGTATTCGCTGCGGCGTTCTTCGAGCAGCACCAGCCAGTTCATCATGGTGATGGGCGGAAGTTCGGCAGGATGACGCAGTTGGCTGAGGTTCACCTCAATGCGGTCGGATGCGATGGCGGTGCCGTTCATCGTCTTCGAATCAAGCGGGCGGACCGTCTTGAGTGTGTCTGAGGCTTGAACCTTGTCGCCCTGGGCGAGCGATCCGATCTGCCCGCTGAGCGAAACGCCGAACGGATTTACGTCCACCCCGTAGCGCTTTTCTGGAGCAAACAACGAACAAGGGGGCATGAATCGACCCGTTGGATTGGTGGTGGTGACCAACGGCGTGTAGCCTGTTGGGGGCGTCGTCGGCACGACGTTGAAGTCATCACCAAAGTAGAGCCGCAGATTGGAGACCAATGAAAAGCCTTTGGAGAAACTGGTTAGATCCGCGCATTCCTGAAGGATGACGCCGTAGTCGAGCAGGTCGCGGCAGGGATCAATCTGGGGGCGCAGTGGATAAGTTGGGCCAATGTTTCGGTAGTCCACATTGACCACCAGCGAGTGGTTGCGTGCGGTGGTGGCCGCAGAAATGGCATCAAGGAAGGTGGCAAAACGCTCTGGATAAACCGCCACACAGGTCTGTCCACTGGCAAGAGACTTGAGCCCGAAAGGCGCACGTGGTCGCCAGTAGCCCTTTTTCCCTTGGTTAACATTCGGGTCACCGAAAGTCGCGTTGTCGAATCTGATCGTTCCCGAAAGTCCTTGGCGGAAGGTCCAGCCGGGACGGCTTCCCGTGCCGATGCCGTAGGCCACGTCCACCGGAGTACCACCGGCAAGGGTATCTAGGTTGTAGCTCTGATTCTCAAGGCAGATCTCCTTAAACCCGACTGGCAACACCGAGAGGACGGCGTTGTTCTGAGGCACGTTCATCTCCAAGCGGTTACCGGTTGGTGGATAATATTGGAACTTCAACATGGTTGGAGTCTGGTTGATGGCACTGACGACTTGGGTCACATCCAGACGCATGGCAGCCTGCATGGAGCCGCTGGAGTAGCTGTTCCAAGTTGTGCTGGAGAGTACATTGGCCTCAGCCGTATTGGCAAAGCGGTCGAAAAATGGATAGGTATTTGTGCCGCCAACCACTTCCTTGCCGCGACTGATGGGAATGAAGGCGGCACGACCGCTCTCCGAGACTTGGGAGACAGGCAGAATCTTGGTGGGATCCACTTGGTAGGCCTCACGGGCGCCGGCGGCAAAAGGATCACTGGAGAAAGTCTCGCCACCGATCGCGGTGCCATTTGCCACCGTCATACCACGGCGACTGGCAAGCGTGTTGTAGGTGGTAGCAGTCCCTTCAACCTGCGCCTTACCGAGGAACATTCCGCCGTCGATCTTGACGTTTTCCCATTCCGATCCCGATTCAAATTTGCCGAGTGCCATGAAGGCGGACGCGGAAATCGCGAGCTGAGAGGGGATCTCGTAGATGGACAAAACGTAGTCCCGCTTTCTGCGAGCCAAACCGGTGGAAAGCGCGTCGCTGCCGCCGACATCCACAGAGAATGCCCACCAATTGCGTTTCGAGACAAAATCCTCGCCGGGTTTGGCATAGCCAAAGTTGATTTTGGGATACTTGAGCAGGCCAAATTTAGAACGGTTGTTGAACTGAGGTCCAAAATTCGCCAGGGCAAGCGGATCGTACTTCTGGTCCGAAATAATCGGATAGAAGAAGTCATTCGTCGAAGTGGTCGTGTCATTGCATGAAAGCGAGGCTGGGTAGCCAGCACCAAGGCTGCGGTTGATTCCTGCGGACACTTGGCCTTCGCCAATGATGATGGATTGGAAAATATTGGCTGGAGTCGCCAACGCGGAATCGCCCGTGTTCGCCACGCGCAGGTTCTGCACACCGAGGGTGGTCTGCATGGCTCCTGAAATGGAGGTTCGCGAGTTCGCAAGGTTCAGCGAATCGTTGAAGATGCTTTGCCAGCTGAATGGCAAACTCGCTGCGGGGTTGAGATTGGACTCATGTTTCATCGCGCCGATGGCGCGGTTCGGCGTGATCGCGATGACGCTGCGAAGAATGGCCTCCTCCTTTTCCGCATAGTCCACGCGGAGCTGGGTCTTCGATTGAACCGAATGCGCATCCGATGCTCGTTTGTAAGCGTTGATCGTCAGCAGGGTGAGCAAGGTGCCGGTGGAGAGGACCAGCAGCAGAGAGACATAGCCGGCCGAGCGGCGTTTGATAACAGTCGTTTTCATTGTTGCATGGTTCCAGAATAAGTAATGACCTCGCCATAGGGACCCGTTAGAGTCATCCGCAGAACTCCCTCAACGACGGCGAAGGTGACATCCTGCGGCACCCGGGTGACGGACCATTCCGGGGTATCCAGCGGACCGCCATTCTGCGGCACGATGTAGTAGTAGAGTTGGTTGCCTGAACCGAGGTTTTCGAAGGAAAGGATGGCGGAACGGAAAGTGCCGTCCGGCTGGCGGTAATACAGGCGCGCAAAATCCGAATCACCAAGCTGCTGGTTCACCTCGTCTTTGGCATTCAGCAGCGTGGGGTGCAGACTGAAGCGGTCCGCCTGCCCGATCAACTTGCTGACGTAGGTGCTGATCATCGGTGCCTCGTCGGTGAGGAAGTTCTGCGCCCTGAAAATTTTCAGGAACGTGAGCTGTTGATTGAACACGGCCATCAAAATGCCGCTGGTCATCATGCCAATGCCGATGGCGATCGACATCTCGATGAGAGTCATGCCGCGATGGCCGCGGTTTATTCCGATTTTCATTGGGAGCGGAGAACGGTACGAGATTTGGCGTAGTTGCGGCCGCCTATCTGATAGACGATGACACTTTGTGCCCGCCAGACCTTCATGCCTGCGGGATTGGTAGCCACGGTGCCGCTGCCACCGTCCGCCGGATAGTTCAGGGGGTCTGCGCTGCGACTGCGAACGAGCCGCGCGGTGATGGGGGTACCGCCAGGCAGACGCCCCACCTCGACATTGCTCTCACTGGTGGCTGGATAGACGGGCCATGGCGAGGCTCCACCAGTCAGCGTATCGAACGAAATCCGCTCGGCGTAGGCTCTTTCGTAAGTGAGGTAGGCATCGGTGACCGTTTGTTGCAGCACCCATTGGCGCGGGGCAAGGATGTTGAGTGATAGCTTGAGCAGCACCAACCCCACTGCGGTGAGGACGGAAAGCCCAAGCATCGCCTCAACCAAGACAAAGCCACGTCGACGGGATCGCGCCTTGCGGACCGGTCGGAATTTCCCCAAGTTCCCGCCATGTGCGATGCTATCCGCGGATTGATGATCGTCCTGCTGGGACTGTGGGCCGGGGTCGGTCGTCTCGGGGCTCAGGGAGTTTTGGAGCCGCCCTTCGGGCTGCGCTGGGGCGACTCGCCTGAGAAACTTGTCAACTGGGCATCCAAGCACCGACTGGATGTCACCATCAAGCTGCCCGGCGATCAAGCGGCCCTGCGTGAATTGCGCATTTCCGCCCGCAAAGGATTCCTTCCGGACAGCCAAGCCGCCGCCGTCGAGGGACGCTTCCTCGCAGGAAAGCTGTTCGAGTTGACCGTCCACTACATCGACCCCGATGCCTCGGCGGACTTGATGCAAAGCCGTTTCGAAGGGCTGCGCAAGCAAGTGGCGTTGGAACACGGCCCGCTGTTGCCCAACCAGCAACAACGGACGGTGGAGGATCAATTCGTGACTCGGACCTTGTCGTTTCATCGGGAACCGGTGAAGGGGTTATTCCTGTTATTGGCGTTCACAGAGGTGGAAGATAGGTTGCGAAAATCCAAGGACGCCCGCTTCTCGTTGATCTATCGAAATGACAATTTCAGGAAGGAATTGATGAAGCTAACCGGCAGTTAGTTTTTACTCACTCGACGGTGGTCACGGTGCTGTTGACCTCAATGGTGCGGTCCAGTGTGAAACTGACATAGGCAAGCCGGTCGATACCGAACGGAGTGCTCGTGAGGACTTCCATCGTCCAACGGCCGTCATCCCTTAACAACTTGTCGTAATCCTCGAGTTTCAACACGGCGTCCTTCGGAACGGCTTCAGCGGTGATCAATGCCGAGGGAATACGCGTTCCTGTCACTCCGAGTCTGGGTTCGCCCTTGTAAACCTGCACGTAGGTCGTGGACAACGGATACAAGTCGTGGAGCGCGATGGTCACCTCCGGCATCGCGAAGCGGATCACCTCGTTCTGAGCAAGGCCGCTGATCGTGCCGTCGGCCACCGGCCAGATCTGGATGCGCTGAGTCGACAACTCGGACACTGGAAAATTGGGACCAACCACGGAAAACAGCGAGAAACGCTCCTCGCCACGAACTTTCGCCCGGTTGGCACCGGGCACCTCATTGATCGCGAAGGTGAGTGTCTGTGTACCGTTGGTGCTGATCGTCGATTGGGACAGCTGCGTCGCCTGCGTCCGGTTGATTCCGACCCCAGTGCCTGGGGGGCCGTACTCTTGGACATGGCGGTAGAAGGTGACCGCTTTCGACTCCGGCGGAAATTCATTCCCGACCTGAATGGCATCTACGCTCACATCCACCCAGAATGGTCTGTCGGCACGAGTCCTCGGGATGAGAGAGGCCGTGTCCTCCGACCTTATGACGATTGTGGTCACCGGCACGGTACCCACGGTGCTGGTCGCCAGATGGTAGGCGGTCAGTCCGGTCAGCGAGGAAGACTTGATGGTTCCGAGCTTGAATGTCGCACCGCCCGGGTTGATCGCCAGCTCGGACGCATTGGAGCCGGTTGGATCCACAATCCGTTGGTCATCCCAGACCACCGAGAACGGGGCCTGATACTGGCGGATGTAATTGGAATAACTGACAACCTCATCCGCCATCAAGGTGGCTGGAAGCAAAGTTGCCACAAGTGCGGCTTTAAGGATGGTTTTCATGGTGTGTCGGTTTGGGTGGTGGATCCGTCGGCGATCTTCGGAGCAAGCACCGAAATCGGTCCGGCCTTGTAGGTGGCAATCACGAGGTTTCCGGATTGCTGCATCATATCCCGCGTTTCCTCGGGAATGAGGTCGTTCCCTTCCGCCTGCTTGCGGCTGACCTCGACGGTGGTGATCCAGCCGCGGTTCACTGCATAGAACTCAGACCAGCTCATTAGCTTCGCGCCTTTCACATACTTGAGGCGCGCCTCGACGGTTTTAGGCACCAACAGAATGGCCCTTTTTGGAACCAGAACTACATTGCCATTAAAACAAAGGACGTCCGAATCAGCGACGATATCGTACTTTGGAGTCGAGGTCACCGCGTCCGAAACTTCGGCAGGCTTGAGCTTCTTCATGGGACTGTCCTGTTCCGCCGTGCGGTAAGTCAAGGTGAGTTGCTCGGAGGTCGCCGCGTCGCGCATCACCGGAGCTCCATGACAGATCGATAGCGAAACGAGGAAGCAGGAGAAAAGGGCTGAAGGAGTAATTTTCATCGTAAGGGATAGGTGAAGGTTCAGCGCATTTCGTCGTCCACTCCGCCCGATGGATCGACCTGACCGTTCGGTCCGCCGCCGCCGTGTCCGGGGTTGGACACATCCACGCCGTCGAGGTTGTTGCCGTGACCATTGTTGGGATGGCCGGAGCTCAGGGTCACCATCAGCACCATGTCCTGATAGTCGAAGCACGACTGTGAGTGATTGGTCTGGCCGAGTTCCATCATGATGATCGTGCTCAGCGGGCCGATCTTGATCTTGCCGGTCGAGTCGAGATAGGGTTTGAGATAGTTTTTCAGCTTGACGGACTGATAGAGAGGAAAAGCCGTGGGAGGCGTGTCGCCATTGACCAGCGCAATGACCTGATTGTTGCTGCTTAACGTGGTGTAGAGCGGAGTCCAGGCCCCGTTCTTGACGTAACGCCCGGCGAAATTGATCCGGTCGTTTTTCTTGTGTTTCTTGATGTAAAGTGAGTAAGCCGAATTCACGTCGTTCTGAGTGCCGTAGAATAACTGCTGGTAGGCACCTCCATTGATGCTGATCCGGGCTTCAGCCGGACTGAGGATCGTTCCCTCTCCCGATTCGCAGGCCGTGGGGTCGGTCCCGATGGGCTGGACGGAGACATAGGTGTTATTTTTGGTGATGGTGATCTCACCCGGCGTATCAATCACGCCGACGTCCACTCCGCCGCCATAGGTCGGATCGGTCGGATCGGTCGGATCGGTCGGATCGGTCGGATCGGTCGGATCGGTCGGATCGGTCGGATTGGTCGGATTGCCACCACCACCACCACCACCACCACCACCACCACCACCCGGGGTGATCGTACCGGGATACGTAATGTCCCATTTAAGGGTCGGATGGGTGCCGGCCGCAACGACCGTTGGAGAGGCCGACAGAGTACCCTCTGGCTCGGCTGGAATAAGCTCGGCACCGGTGGTGATCGCAGGCGCGAGGACACTCAGGGAGACGGCTGCCGGGACGGCAACCCAATAGTTTGTTTTCATGGCTGGTTGTAAGGGTGGGTGTGGTAACAGTCGCGGCCCTCCACCCCAGGACTCCGCAAGCGGGACAGCTTGCGGTGGGATGGGCGGCCCGGTTCGGGCAGTGGGCAGGAAGCGGTGGGAAATCGAAATTTCCGTCGCCCCCTGCCAATTCGGGACAGAATCCCGATCCGGGCCGCCTGAGGGACTGCCGGAATGGCAGCACCTCAGAAAGGGAAGTTGATATGATTCAGTGGACGGGTGGAATCGTAAGGATAGCGGTAAGGGATGGAGGTAACAGCAGACCTTGTTGCGGGAGAATTTAGCGGACGGGCAATCCGGGTTCGTTGGACCAATCTTTCCATGGGCCCTGCGGGACTTCGTGATCTTCGGCAAAACGCCACTCGACGGTCTTGCCGCTATTCAGTTGGAGGAAATCGCGCACGGCGGGACTCACATCAATCCCGCAACTGGAGTTGCGATTCGGGCGCGGTGACTCGTCGCCAAAAACGTACTGCCAATGATCGACTTCGAAGGGACCGACGTCTTCCCATTGAGCATAACAGACGCGCCCTTCGTGGTGGATGGCCACCCAGCGCCCCTTACAAACGGAGATTCCATCGCCGCGATAATTTTCCCAAAACCAAGGAATCACTTCGGAAGCCTCGGGCCGATGAACACCGCCCTTGGCAACATCGTTGTAGGGCAGAGCAATGTAGAATGGATTGAGGGCAGGCGTGAAATCCGCAGGGAGATAGCCTGAACGACGATCCGGGGTGTCATAGCCACCAAAGTTTGCCTGCCAGTTTTGATCCCAAGCGCTCATCACGTTGGGCGTCGGATTGTTCTGCGTCGGCAGCTCGCCCACCCAAAACACGGTGGCGACGACGTTGCGCTTCCACGCTTCCGAACCATGCAACGTACCTCGCGACTGCTCCAAAACCACGCGCGCCGCCGCCGGCACGCCAAATGGATCGCTCAACGAAGGCAATGCCTCGCGCCGGTTGTCCAAAAACTCTTCATGAACCCTCAACGAGCGTTCGGACAAACGTGCCCCACTCGCGCTTCCGAGAAGGGAAACGCTGATCAGACCAAGGCTGATGGGGAGGTGGTTCATGAGGGCTGACTATCGTGCAAAAAACGATTCGGAAGGCTTCAAGTTGCGCAAAGCATAAAATTTTAAGGCATCTTAACAAGAATATTTTCAGCTAATTTTGAACGATTCTTGAAGTTACTTGTCGCGACGCTTCATTGATTCACAGTCAATGCATTGTGCTTTTGCCCGAAGCCTTTCTTCCGCTGAAATGGGGCGGCCTCTCAAGCTTCAGCCATCCTTTTCCACGTTTTCCTGAAAGACAGGACGACACGATCAGGACTCCTTAATTTTACAAATAATGAAGAAAACTGAAGGAAATTCTCCCACGCGATCGCGTGTGGATCGCAAGCCGCATCCAGCGCAGACGTGCAATTCGCTGATCGCCAGCGGACAATGCGCACTTGCCAGCAAGGAATCCGTCCTGTAGCGCCCACCCCGCACGCATCGTTTTTCCCATTTCTACATGTTTATCCTCATTCTCTGGTGCCTCACAGGCTTCGCCGTCGGCATCATCTCCGCCTCCTTTTTCGAGTGGACCCTCCACAAGTACGTGATGCACAGGCCGGTCGGCCGCTTCCGTTACGCGTTCCAAGCCCACGCCATTGTTCATCACGGCAATTTCAAGGCCGACAAGACCTATCACCTCATCCGCGAGGAAGATAAAGAGACCATCCCGATGGCTTGGTGGAACGGCCCCTTGATCATCGTGACCGGAGCCCTTCCCTTCGCCATCATTTCATGGTTCACCGGGCAATGGGCCTTCGTCGCAGGCGGCGCGGCGGCCTACGCGTCCTACTACCTGTTTTACGAATACATCCATTGGTGCATGCACTTGCCCAAAGCACGGCGCGTGGAAAAACCTTGGTGGTTCCGCCGCCTCAACGGCCACCACTTGCTGCACCACCGCTACATGCACAAGAACTTCAACGTCGTCCTCCCCATCGCCGATCTCTGCCTCGGCACCTTCCTCGCCCGGTCGAAAATCAAATTCCCCCAGGCAACCGGACCGTCCATTCCGGACATGCAACCCATCCCCTAAGCCGGGGATGAGTTTTTGGAACTACGCGATAGAAAGCTGGACATTTTTATTAAGGGATATTTAGAAATCAATCACACCCGATTGAATCCTATGAAATACCTGATGCTGTTCCCGCTGGTTGCTGTCGTTTTTTTTGGAAATTCATGCCGCACGGTGATCCCAACGGATCCCATGACCGGCAAACAATCGTGCCGCTGCGTGCCTTGCAATGTGCATCCCAAGCATTTGGATTGCTGCCAAGGGACGGTCGAAGGCACGAAGTGAAACGATTCTCCTAGCAGGAGAACATGCCCCGCCCGGCGAGGTGGGCCAGCCAGGGTTCAAACGCGAGCTCCGGGCAACATGCGGTCGCGAGACAACGCAGTTCGTCGATGCTGCGCGTCCCGTCCATCGCTGCGAGAACTTGATAATGGGTCACGGGAAATCCACAGGGCTTGTGCCAAGCATCCACCAACGGCAAGTGCTCAACCGCACAGAGCAGCCGAAACGGATTGAGCTGAGGAAACTCTGCGGGCGTGGGATCGTAGTGCGTGGCCTCCACCCGCGGCAGCAGCGAACCTGAATAAATCCCTGCGAGAATCTTTTCCTCGGCGACATCGGGCAGCGCCCTTTCTAGCGGAACACAGTCTGGTGAAAATGCCGCGACCCTGCGCCAGATCTCCTCATCCTCCGGTTGAAAGGGTTGGCGGCCAGCCCTCACGCTCAATCCATTTGCACTGAGTTTCCCCTGCGGGGCATCATTTCGGCAGAGGATCTCGGAGCGGAAAGTGCGTTGGGTCGCCTCGTCCTCGGCCCGCCGCCTGTCGAGTCCAGCGGAGGAAATCCCCTCCCCTTCACCGGCTGCGGGATCGGATTCACCGAGCCAGCGCAGTCCATGCCCAGCGGCGGTCGTAACAAAGCGATCCAAGGTCCACGGATCGTTCACCGGCCCAAAATCGTCGAAGGAGAGAATGCCCGGGCCTTTCGCCAACATGTCATCGATGATCGAAAACTCCGCCGAGCCAACTTCCGTCACCGTTCGCAAAACCTCTAACGCGTGGACGATGGATGTCGCGCCCGCCGCCAGAATGGCCCGCGCCTTAAGGATGACCGGAAAGCGTGCCCTCCAGCCGTTCTCCAGATTGAAACTTACCGTAGCGATGCCAGTCGGCGCGAGATGCTTTCGACAGAAGCCGAACAACGCGTCCTGCACATCAGGCGGCACCCATGACAAAAACCCATGCGCGATGATGAAATCGTAAGGCCCGTCATCCGGCTCAAAGCGGCATAAATTTTTCGTTAGAAATCGCGCATTCGTCACCCCGGCCAGCTCAGCGCGCCGGGTCGCCTCGGCCACCGACGATTCTGCGAGATCGATGCCGGTGCATTGGCTTTCCGGCCACCGCATCGCCAAGGGAATGAGATTGTGGCCGGAGCAGCAACCGATCTCAAGGATGCACGCCTTGGCTGGAACGGCGGCGGCCAATCCTGCCAAACGCGCCGCCGCCGCCGTGACGGCGGGATCCGACAAGGGGTGGCTCATCGGCGGATAGATGTGCTCTTGATAGAGCATGTGGACTGGATCTTGCACGGCGGTTCTCGGTTTCACGAAATTCTGCGGACTTTGACGCGCCCCCAATACATGCGGTCCCGCCAATCGGCGAAATCCAAGGTGCGCGATCCTAACAAATTTCCACTCGCGACCATTTCCCCGGCGGCGAGCACTTCGTTCATCCCCTCTTCGGTGCGGAGGCTGCGCACCTGGGGAAAAGCGGCGGACAGGATGCGCCGGGTGTGCGACTGCATCGACCGATGACCGGGCCCGGTGACCAAGTTCACCGCGAGCAACCCGCCCGGTGCGACGGCTCGGCGCAAATTCCCTAACAACGATTCATCCCACGCCCGCGGACGAAAGACATCGGTTTTTCCCGCCAGATAGATGTCATCGAAAACCACATCGAAGCTGCGCCGATTGCCCTCCAGCCAAGCGTAGGCATCCGCCGTGATCACCTCAATGCCCAGCGCGTCCAAATCCATGTGGCGGCGCGCCAACTCGACAATGCCAGAGTCGATGTCGATGGCTGTCAGTCGGCAATCCGGCAGCAAGTGGCGCAAGATGCGGAATGCCGTTCCACCCGCTAAGCCCAACATCAGGATGGATGCCGGAGGACCACTCGGTCGCAACAAGGCCGAGGCCGCGATGAGGTCCCAGGCGAGTCCGGTTAGAAAACGATCACGGTGATGGCGAGCATGGATGGCTCCCGCCACGCGAAACTCCGTCGCGAGATCGGATTTCCAAATCTCCAGCGACTGGTGGGTGGTGTGGACGATCTCGGTGCGGCGCATCGGCAGTTAGCGTGACGGGAGCAAGGAGCGGAGTCGAGGACGGCCACGCGGCTATTTCCGCAACTTGTCGGACTTTTTCCAAAACGCGCGGCCCGCTTCGCTTTCCATGTCGGCCAGCAACCAAAGCTCCCGGGCGAGTGACGCGTTGTCGATGAGCGGCTTGGTGGGCTGCTTTTTCCACTCGGCGTAGTGGACGTCGCAGTTGGTGCGGGCGCGTTCTAGGTAGCGCTTGTTGCCCGTCCAGCGGTAGAGCTCGAAATCCGCCTCGACCATCAGGTGCGACCACTTGATCGCATCGCGATAGGCTCCAGTCTTCGCGTCGAGCAGCCCTTCCGCCGCTTTACCGGTGATTTCCGCTTCATTCAGATAGATGTCCTGGCCGGTGAGCGCGTAGAGGCAAAGGTAGGCGCGCAGCATCAGTGCGGCGTTGTAGGTGAGTTGATCGGTGTTCTTCTTGCCCGTTGTCACGATCAACGCGTCGCTGAAAAGCCCGTTCTCGGCGCGCAGATTTTCGGTGGTCCAGCGAACGATCTTGCCGCCGTCGGCGATGCGCTTTTCCGCCAGCTCCGGTGGGCTGAATTTTGAAATCCGGAAACAGCCGACCGCCGCAGGGCCATTGACGCAGGTGTTCTTGCTGCCCTCGTTGTGGTTTTGGTGCCACCAAATGCCGCCGCCCGCCTGCTCATCCCAGCCGCTCATGACGAAGTCGAGTGTTTCGCCTGCGCGCTTCAGGTAGCGCTTGTCCTCGGTGATTTCATAAGCCTCCAAAAAGGTCAGCACCATCCACGCGTTGTCGTCGTAATACTTGTCGTTTCCCCCGCCGGACGTCGGTGCTGGCTCGTAGCCCGGGATCTTCACGTCGCGATCCCAATAACCGTCCATCGCATCGAAAAATTTCCGCATCACCCGCAAGTACTGCGCGTCGTGCCGAGCCGCTGCCACCAGTGCAGAAAACATCACCCCGCCGCCCCAAATGTAGTCTGGCTGTGGGTTGTCGCTCGCCGTGGCATACAAGCCCGTCCTGCGGTTCCAGAAATTTTCCTGGATATAAGCCGTCACCTCCGCTGCCCGCTTGGCAGCCTCGCCGGGTTCCGCCGCGCGGGCGGTGAGAGGGATCAAAAGCAGGCAATGAGACAAGAAACGGATCAAGCGGCAGGCCATGGCGCGAACCATCCGCATCCAAGGATCGCGTGTAAAGGCTCACGCCTTGGCTGTGCGACAAGCCCACTCTAGACCGTTGTTGGGGATTTCCTCCCGCAACGCGGGAAAATCCGGTGACAGTCCGCAGCGTATCTGCCAGCGTCCGCAGGACCATTTCCCGAACCACCCCCATGGACAACATCCCACCACCACCCGTCCCCGATCCAATCACCCCGCAGCCCAACAGCGACGACAAGATCTGGATCATCTTCTGCCATCTCTCGTTGTTGCTCGGCATCGGTTTCCTACTACCGCTCGTCGTCTATCTGGTGAAAAAGGAAGATTCCCCGGCCACCGCCGAGCACGCCCGCGAGGCGCTCAATTTCCACATCAGCGTTTACCTTTACGGCTTCATCTGCTTCTTGCTCATCTTTGTCGCCATTGGCCTCGTGCTGTTGCCCTTGCTCGGCCTCGCATCGGCGGTGTTGGCCATCGTCGCCGCGATCAAAGCCTCCGAAGGCAAGCCTTACCGCTACCCGCTGACGATTCGCTTGGTGTGAGCGGTTTTGGATTAGCGGATTTCATCCGACTCATGAAGCATCCGGCTCCTCACCGGACAATCCTTCAGCGCCCTCGCACGGCAGCTGCTTTGTCGCCTCCGTCATGCTCAGCCGATTTCTGAAACAACACACCGGACCACTCACACGGGACTTGGTGCAGGAACCCGGAAATTTCGGCTTGGGCAAGGTGCCGTCCCGCCTCATGCCCACCTCCACGGTGACCTCGATCTGCGGCTACTGCGCTACCGGCTGCCAACTCAAAATTCACCTCGATGCCGATGGCAACGCCATCAACCTAAGCCCCCAAGCTGGCTATCCGGTGAACCTCGGCATGGCTTGTCCAAAAGGCTGGCAGGCGCTTGATCCGCTCGATTCGACCGACCGTGCAACCGCGCCTTTGCTGCGCGATGCGGCGGGTAATCTCGTCGAAACCGACTGGCCCACCGCGCTGGACAGTTTCACCACGCGCTTCAAAGACATTCGGGAAAAGCACGGTCGCGATTCGGTCGCCTTTCTTTCCACCGGCCAGATCCCGTTCGAGGAAATGGCCTTCCTCGGTTGCATGTTCAAGTTCGGCATGGGCTTCCTCCATGCCGACGCCAACACGCGCCAGTGCATGGCCACCGCAGTGACCGCCTACAAGCAGTCCTTCGGCTTCGACGCACCGCCTGCCACCTACGCCGACTTCGAGCAGTCCGACGTCATCGTCTTGATGGGAGCCAACCTCTGCATCGCCCACCCCATCCTTTGGCAGCGCGTGATGCGCAACCCGCGCAATCCGAACATCATCGTCATCGATCCGCGTGCCACCGAAACCGCACAGGCAGCAACCCGTCATGTCAAACTCAAGCCCAAGGGCGACCTCGCGCTGCTCTATGCTGTCGCCCATTGCATCGTCCGTGACGGTCGCATCGACTCAGCCGCACTGGAAAACACCACCGGCTTCGATGACTTTTCCAAATTTCTAACCGACTACTCGCCCACGTCCGTCGCGGCTCGCACCGGCCTAACCGCGGATCAAATCGAATCGCTCGCCCAGACGGTTTCCGAACCCGGCAAACGCGTCTCGTGGTGGTGGACGATGGGCGTTAACCAATCCTACGAAGGCGTTCGCACCGCCCAAGCGATCATCAACCTCTGCCTGATGACCGGCAACATCGGCAAACCCGGCACCGGTGCGAACTCCATCACCGGCCAGTGCAATGCCATGGGCTCGCGCTTGTTCTCGAACACCACCTCGCTCGTCGGCGGCCATGACTTCGCCTATCCCGCGCATCGGGAAAAGGTTGCCAATCTGCTAGAAATTCCGCTCGACGTCATCCCGTCCGAGCCATCCATGGCTTACGACGAAATCCTCGCCGCCGCCGAGGCCGGCACCATCAAGGGACTCTGGATCGTTGCCACCAACCCGTTTCATTCGTGGATCGACTCCAGCCGCCTCGCCGCGCTGCGCGAGAAACTCGATTTCCTCGTGGTGCAGGATATGTATCGCACCACCGAGAGCGCCCAAGTCGCCGATCTCGTGCTGCCCGCCGCGGGCTGGGGCGAGAAGGACGGCTGCTTCATCAACTCAGAACGCCGCATCGGCACGCTCAAAGCGGTGCGCAAGGCACCAGGCCTCGCGTTGTCGGATTTCCGCATTTTCCGCCTCATCGCTCACGCATGGGGTTGCGGCGACATGTTCGCGAAATGGACGCATCCCGAGGCGGTTTTCAAAATCCTCCGCGACCTCACCCGTGACCGGCCCTGCGACATCACCGGGATCGAAGGCTACGACATGTTAGATCGTGAAGGTGGCATGCAGTGGCCGCTGCCCGCAGGATCGGCGATGCCCGCCCGCGAGCGCCGCTTGTTCGAAGACGGCATCTATCACCACCCGGATGGCAAGGCGCGCTTCCTGTTCTCGCCACCCGCCGACATGCCCGAGCCGCCGGATTTCCAATTCCCCTTCCTGCTGCTCACCGGCCGTGGCACCAGCAGCCAGTGGCACACGCAGTCACGCACTTCAAAGTCGGACATCCTGCGCAAGCTCTACCCGCAAAACGTCTATCTGGAAATCAACCCAGCGGACGCCCGACGCCTGTCGCTCAAGGAAGGCGATCCTGTCATCGTCCGTTCGCGCCGTGGCGAACTCACCGCCGCAGCCTACCTCGCACCGACCGTGCAACCCGGCCAAATTTTCATCCCGATGCACTACCCAGAAGTCAATCGGCTGACGCATTCCGCCTTCGATCCGCACTCGCGCCAACCGAATTACAAGGCCTCCGCCGTCAGGTTGGAAAAGGCCGCGCCGTGATGCGCCATGGCATCCGCGTTTCGCGGCATCGCGTCGATGGAATGAACCGAAAAGGGCGACGCAAATCGCCCTTTCATCGTTTTCATCCCCCGCACGGGTGACTTTCCGGATGGAGATACGAAGGCCATCCTTGTTTCTCCCGGAGCCATCGGTTTCCGGAAACTTTCCATTTCCCATGAACCAACGCTTTCGCCGACTTGTCCTGTCGTCCCTCGCCTCTGCGGCCGCCTGCCTCGCACCTGTTCTATCCGCAGATCCATTGGCCAAGGACGCCACCAACTGGCCCGATGGCGCAGCCCCCGCCAGCGTTGGCAAACGCGCCTCGGAAAATTTCCTACCGCGTGAGTTCCGCTACAAAACCAATCCCGCCAAAGCCAAACTCGGCGTGATCTATCCGGAGGCTTGCACTTGGCAAGCCGCCCTCACCGTCGCCCGCCTCACTCGAGACGAGGACCTTCAAAAACGCCTCATCGCCCAATTCGAACCACTGCTCGGTGAAGAAGGCAAGAAATCCATCAACCGCAGCCCGCACGTCGACTACCGGCTGTTCGGCATCGTCCCGCTGACAATCTATCAGATCAACGGCGACAAGCGTTGTCTCGATCTCGGCCTAGAATTCGCCGACGCCCAGTGGGCAAAAACCACCGACGACGGCATCACCTCGGAAGCCCGCTATTGGATCGACGACATGTTCATGATCCCGGCGATCCAGTGCGAGGCCTACCGCACGACGCGCGATGCCAAGTATCTCGACCGCGCGGCACTCGCCATGACCGCTTATTTGGAAAAACTCCAACAACCCAACGGCCTTTTCCACCACGGCCCGGACTCAGCATTCTTCTGGGGTCGTGGCAACGGCTGGGTCGCGGCTGGCATGGCAGACTTGCTCCGTGAGTTGCCTCCCGAACATGCCCTGCGTGAAGGCATCCTCAAACGCTATCAGAAAATGATGGCCGCACTGCTGCCCTATCAGACCCAGAATGGCATGTGGCGTCAGCTGGTGAACGACAAGGAATCTTGGGAGGAAAGCTCCGGCACCGCGATGATCGCGGCGTCCATGATCTCCGGCGTGAAAGCCGGATGGCTGGATGCGGAAGCCTACGCTCCCGCCGCTCGCAAGGCATGGCTCGCCTTGGCGAAACGCGTCGATGCCAGCGGAGCCATCGCGGATGTCTGCATCGGCACGGACAAGGGATTCAGCCGTGAATTTTATCTGGATAGGCCACGCGCCACGGGCGACCTCCACGGCCAAACCTCGGTGCTATGGGCGGCCATCGCGCTGCTCCGTGATGCTCGCTAAGCCTGCATGCACCATCCTTTCCAGGATGCGGCCACTCCACCAATCTAACGAATTCACCTCATGAGATTCCTTTTCCCACACTGCATCCTTGTCTTGGCATGGATTCTATCAGGACTCGCCCACGCCGCACCAACCCTCTGGATCATCGGTGATTCCACGGTTCGCAACACCATCACGGATCAACGCGGTTGGGGAGATCCGCTCAAGGAACACTTCGACGCCACGCGCATCAAAGTGGTCAACCGCGCCATCGGCGGGCGTTCTAGCAGATCCTTTCTCACGGAAGGCCGGTGGGATGCTGTCCTTGCAGAAATGCAGCCCGGCGATTTTCTGCTGATGCAGTTCGGCCACAACGACGGCGGCCAGCAGTTCGACGGAGATAGACCTCGCGCCTCGATCAAGGGCAATGGCGACGAAACGGTGGACGGCGTGGTCAAAGTCACCGGCAAGGCCGAAACGGTCCATTCCTACGGTTGGTATCTGCGCCACTACGCCACCAGGGCCAAGGCGCACGGAGCCACGCCCATCATCGTTTCCCAAATCCCGCGCAACATCTGGAAGGACGGAAAAATAGGTCGCGCCGACAAAGATTACGGCCTCTGGGCACGCCAAGCCGCCGCAACCAGCAGCACGCTCTTCATCGATTTCAACCATATCCTCGCCGACAAGCTTCAGGCCGAGGGCCCGGAGAAAACCGCCGCTCTTTTTTCCGGTAAGGACCACACGCACACCAACGCGGCCGGTGCTGTTTTCAATGCAGCCACCCTCGCCGAAGCCATCCGCACACTTCCCGGCTGCGATCTCGGCAAGTTCTTGCTGCCCGAAAACCTGTGGCTGCCCTCGATCTTCTGCGACCACATGGTCGTGCAACGCGACGTCCCCTTTCCCGTCTGGGGCAAGGCCAAGCCAGGAGCGGAGGTGACCGCGCGCATGGCGGGAAAATCTGTTTCCACGCACGCCGACGCGTTGGGGAAATTTCGCGTCGAACTGCCGCCCATGACTGCCGGAGGGCCCTTCACGTTAGAAGTTTCGTCGTCGACCACTCGCAGCCTAGCAGACGTCCTCGTTGGTGAAGTGTGGCTTTGCTCCGGCCAATCGAACATGGACTTCACCATCGCCTCGACCGCCAAGCGCTCCTTCGCGGGAATACTCGATTGGCAACAAGAAGTCGCCGCCGCGAACGCGCCGCGCATCCGCATGTTCACCGCAGACTGGACGATGCAAGAGTCGCCCCAACAGGACGTCACCGGTACTTGGAAAATCGCCTCGCCCGACACCCTCGGTGACTTCTCCGCCGTCGCCTGGTTCTTCGGACGCAGCCTCCAAACCGAGCTCGACGTGCCCATCGGGCTGGTCACCTGCGCCTACGGAGCCAGCACCGCAGAGGCATGGATCAGCGAAGAAAAGCTCGCCACCGTTCCATCTCTCACATCATTGTTAGAATCGTTCGAAAAGAAAAAAGTCAGCTTCCGCGACGACCCGACCTTGGCGCAAAATTTCGCCAGCGCGACGTCCCGCTGGAACGAGGAAAAAATGCGCCTCACTGCGCTTGGGAAAAAGGTGCCGCGCGCACCACGCAATCCCGATCCCGTGCAAGATCAGCACAACCCAGGCGTGCTTTTCAACGGAATGATTGCGCCTCTCATTCCCTATCCGATGCGCGGCGTCATTTGGTATCAAGGCGAGTCGAACGTCGGCACGCGCGCGCTCTATCCGGCGCTGCAAAAGGCGCTCGTCCAAGACTGGCGCGCGCGCTGGAAGCTCGGCGACTTTCCGTTTTATCTCACCCAACTTGCCAGCCACAACGCGCCGAAACTCGCACCATCAGAAAGCAGCCTCGCCACCATGCGGGAAGCTCAAGCCGCCGTGCTCGCCCTGCCTAACACCGGCATGGCGGTGACGCTCGACATCGGCGATGCCAAGGACGTCCATCCGCGCAACAAGCAAGCCGTCGGCCACCGCCTCGCCCAGCTCGCACTCGCCCGCACTTACAAACGACCCGTCGTCGCCTCCGGTCCGGTGCTGCGCGATGCCATCGTCGATAACGGTCGCATCCGCGTGAGTTTCGACCACATCGCCGACGGTCTCGTCGCACGCGGCGAGTCGCTTGAGCGATTCGAGATCGCGGGTGAGGACAAAAAATTCGTCCGCGCGGATGCGGTGATTGAGGGCGACACGATCGTGGTCAGTGCCGCAGCGGTCACCTCGCCCGCCTTCGTCCGCTATGCCTGGGCCGACAACCCAGAAGGCGCGAACCTCTACAATTCTGCGGACCTCCCCGCAGCCCCCTTCCGCACTGACCGTTGAAATTCATGTTCCGAACTGCCTGTTTTCTCGCCCTCCTAACCGCCTCCATCCACGCCCAGATTCCCGCGTTTCCGGGAGCCGAGGGATTTGGCGCTTACGCCACCGGCGGTCGCGGTGGTGACGTCTATTACGTCACCAACCTGAACAACAACGGGGCAGGATCGCTGCGAGCCGGATTGAGCAGCGTGCCTGCGGTCGGCCGCACCATCGTCTTCGCGGTGAGCGGCTACATCCCTGTGGTCTCAGACACCAATTTCAACATCCCGTCGAAAGTGACCATCGCCGGACAAACCGCCCCCGGCGACGGCGTGGGCCTGCGCGGCGGCCGCATGCTCATCAGCGGCAGCGACGTGGTCATGCGCCATTTCCGCATCCGCCATGGGAAAAACGGCACCGGCGGCGATTGCCTCAACATCGCGAGCACCGCGCAAAAGACGATGCTCGACCACATTTCCCTGATGTTCAGCACCGACGAGAACTTTTCGTTCTTCAACAGCTCGGTGAACAACTTCACGATGCAGTATTCTAACTCCACGTGGGGCATGGAACGCCACAACGCCGGCGGCTTGTGGGATTTGCAGAATGGTTCCTGCCACCACACGCTGTGGGCGCACCACCGGACGCGCAATCCCAAGGCCAGGCCAAGCATGTTAGAGTGGATCAACAACGTCACCTTCCACTGGCGCAACGAGGGTTTCATCATGGGAGACTCGCAAACCCCCGCCAACTGGAAGGCGAACGTGCGCGGTTGTTACTACATCTCTATCGACGATGCCGACGACGGCAGCGTGATCAAAAACACCGGCCTCACCAAAGCCACTGTCGCCTCGAATGGCGTGCCCAATTTCAGCCTCTTTCTCGACGACACCCTCTACGACAACGACAACGATGGCATTCTGGACGGAACCAATCGCGGCTATGGCATTGTCTCCGGCTCCGAGTTCACTCCCGGCGACGCTGTCGGCGCGAACCGTTATTACAAGTCCGCCACGCCCTTCACGGGAGCGACCGGCGCTGCGGCTGTTACCGTGGATGACGCCCTAACGGGTTACAAAAAGGTCATTTCCTCCGGCGCGCCGCTGCGCTTGGACGCCAATTACAGCGGCACCTTACGCGACGAACTCGACACCCTGCTCGTCGACAGCGTGGTGAATCAATACAGCATTCTCGTGCAAAAAGATGGCAAGGTCGCGGGTGAGGATCCTCTGCGAACGAACAACGGCGAACAACTCCTCGCCGACCAATATGGCATCACCAACAACGGCTTTGGCACGCTCAACGGCACCACGCCCCCCACCGACTCCGACCTCGACGGCATGCCCGACGCTTGGGAACTCGCTCTCAATGGGAAAAATGGCATTGCCTACAACGTCGCCGTTGCCGATCACAACAACGCCTTTTCCGCAGGCCAGTTTCCTAACACCTTCTTCCCTACAGGAACGCCTATCGGCTACACGTTGTTGGAGGAATACCTGCATTTCATGGCGGTTCCGCATGCCACGGCGGCAAAAAACACCACGGCCACGCCGTCCTTTCAGACCGTTGACCTGAGGAAATACACCAGCGGATTTGCCAATTCTCCCAGCTTCTCCCTTTCCGCGATCTACGGCGGCACGGCGCAGTCTTTCCTCGCAGACGGCACCACGCCCGCTGCCAACGGACCTATCGTGAAATTCACCCCGACTCTGGATTTCATCGGTCGTGCGGGATTCAATTTCACCGTCAGTGATGCTCAGGGCAGCCAATGGACGCAGCAGTTTGCATTGTTAGTTTCTGGCAGCAGTGTTCCGCGTGATCTCGTTTGGACAGGCGGAAACGCAGCCAACGCATGGGATACCACCTCCTCCAACTGGCAACTCGCCACGGGTGCTGCCACCGCCTTCAGCGATGGCGACAGCGCGCTTTTCGACGATCGCGGGTCCAACACGCCAACGGTCAATCTCCAAGGTTCGCGGGTCGCAACCTCCATGACCATCACGGGGACCAAGAATTACGCCTTCACCGGCCCCGGCAACCTCGCCGCCACCGGCAGTCTAACCAAGGCCGGAGAAACCACGCTGACGCTATCGACGCCATTCCAGTTCACCGGCGGCACCTTTCTCAATGGCGGCGAAACCATTTTACTCAACGGCGGCAACCTCGGCGGAGGCGCAATCCAGTTCACCGGCGGCAGCACACTGACCGCGAATACCGGCTCGAACTACCTCACCATTTCCCCCGATATCAAGGTCTCCACCGGCGCGGTTGGAAACCTCAACCTCGCCCAACGTGCCGATCTCAATGGATCGCTCTCCGGCGGCGGCACATTTAACATCAGCTCCGCGTCCACCATCAACCGCGTCTATTTCAAGGGAGCCTCCGCAAACTGCACTGGCACCATCAATCTCTACGGCATCAACGGCGGCAGCATGAATTTCTACGCCAACGGCGGAAACTTCAACGGCTTCGACAATGGCCGACTGAATCTCTACGGCGTCCGCGTCTTCACCCATAACAACGGTCCTGGGAATACTTATGCCATCGGTTCCCTCTCCGGCGATGCTGCGGCCGTCTTCGAAGGCAGTGACTACGCAGGCCCGACCACACTCAATGTCGGCAGCCTCGGCTTGAACACCACCTTCGCCGGTGCGCTGAAAAATGGCAGTGATGGCACCAATACGATTCTCACCCATCTCATCAAATCCGGCAACGGCACGCTCACCCTAGCAGGAACGAACACCTACAGCGGCGCAACTAGCGTCAACGCCGGAACCTTGGCCGTGACAGGATCGCTCGGAAACACCGCTGTTACGCTCGCGACCGGCGGCAAACTCTCCGGCAACGGCAACTTGGCCGGCTCCGTCACCGTGCAGTCCAGCTCGACGCTGCTAGGAACACCCACGATTTCCGGCCAGACGACAGCTGCAAGCGGTGCAACCGTTGCCCCGGGAAACAACATCGGAGCCGCCGGCGTCCTGACTGCGGCAGGAGGTTTTTCCGTGACTGCCAGCACCCTCGTTTTTGATCTATCCGACTCGCCAGTCGGTAACAACGACCGCATCTCCGTCACCGGCGGCAGCGGATTCGTCGCAGGAACGAACACCTTCCAAGTCAACTTTGCCGATGGCGTCCTCGGCGCAGGAAATTACAAACTCATCGATTGTGCCGCCGCAATCCCGTTAGGCGTCCAAAGCGGCATGGCCATGAATCTGGTCACCTCCGCACCGCCCACCACGCGCCAGTCGTTTTCCCTCAACCGCAGCTCCAGTGGCACGGCCGGTGGATACATCCGTCTCACCGTGACTAACAGCGTAAGCTCACTCGTTTGGGCTGGCAGTAGCGGTGGCACGTGGGATCTGAACAGCAGCTCGAACTTCACCGGCGGTGCATCGGGCGACAACAAGTTCTACAACCTCGACACGGTGACTTTTGGCGACAGCGGGTCCGGTGGAATCGTCATCCTCAACGGCACGCTACAACCTCTCGCCGTGGTCGTTTCTAGCAACACCAAAAACTATCAGTTCGACGGCAGCATCGGTCTGATAGGTGGCACAGGTTCGCTCACCAAGAGCGGCGCTGGCACGCTCACCATGAACCCCGGGAATACCTACAGTGGCGGCACCTTCCTCACCGGCGGGACGCTCGCCATTTCCGGCACCTCCCCGCTCGGAACCGGCCCAGTTCACATCAGCGGCGGAACCTTGCGGCTTCCCAACGAGGCCATCTTTCTCAACAACCCGCTCATTTTCAGCAATAGCAGCGCAATCATCTCACCCTACACAGGAAATTCTACCCTCGTGAACAGCAACGTCGCCACCCTAGCCAGCGTCGGCGACGCGACGGTGGATCTCGCCGGGGTGGCCGGCATTCTCAGCATCAACGGTGACATGAGCGATTTCAGCGGCACGTTAGATTTCGCCACCAGCTCGGGCATGCTACGGCTGAACTCGAACACCTCCGCCAATGACGATCGCAACCATGGCAGCGCCGCCACGCTTTTTAACCTCGGCACCGCTGGTGCACGCCTGAGCAATCGCAACGGCGGCAAGACCATCGATCTCGGCGCGCTTGAGGGCGGACCCGGCACCTATCTGCTAGGTCGCCAATCCGGCAGCGGAGCGACTGCCACCACCTACATGATAGGCGCATTGAACACCGACACCACCTTCGCCGGAACGATTTCGCATGCCGGTGACAGCGCCGGGCTTTTCCTCATCAAAGTCGGCACCGGCGTCTGGACCGTGAGCGGAAACTCAAACTTCACCGGCGGACTTTCCGTCGATGGAGGAACGCTCGCCCTTCCAGGCAACCTCACTTGCACCAGCGGAACCGAGATCAAATCCGGAGCAACCCTCACTCTCGCAGGCGGCACGCTCAGCTCCGACGGTCTTACGATTGCCTCCGGCGCGACCCTCAATGGCTACGGCAGCATCGCCGGAGAACTCCTCAACAACGGCGAGATCACGATCGACAGCAACGCCCTCAGCGTGACCGGATCCGTGGTGAACAACGGAACCATGCGGCTCCGGCGCGGTGCTCAGCTCATCGCTGGCCAGACCTTCCAAAACTACGGCATCCTCGACCTCCTCACCGCCTCTGGAGCATTGCCACCCAACCTGGAAAACTCCGGCATCGTCATCGATTCCTCCGGCCTTCGCATCACTTCCGCCGAGAAACAGGGCAACGATTTCACCGTCGCCATCGCCACTTATGTCGGCCACACCTATCAGCTCCAGCACGGCGACTCGCTGACCCCGGCGTCGTGGACCAACGTCGGCCCACGGATCGTCGGTGACGGCTCGGTAAAATCCTTCACCCACAGCGGCGGAGCCTCTCCGGCAAGAGGGTTTTACCGCATCGCCGTGGACCCTTGAGTTTTTACGAAAAAGCGATTTTCACGCGCACGAAGCGGTCGCCCCGTGCGTGAATTGCGGCGGCATCGGCAAGCCGCCCTCAACCGAAAATTTCACGAAAACTCGCGGAAACTCGTTGTTGCACTTTCCCCGACCATCCGCAGACTCCGCCCATGGAACTCGACCTCATCGACGTTCAATTCGACCTTCGTAACATCAAACCCCGTGAGCTTGAGGAAGCTTTCGAGGATCCTTTTTCTGTCCGCTTTCTGCCGGACAACGACCGCTCCGACGGCGCATCCCGCTACTACGGCCTGGGCCGTACCGTGGCGGACCGCTACCTGTTTTTCGCCTTCTGGACCGACGGCAAAACCAGCCGCGTCGTCGCTGCCCGCGAGATGTCCGACAGCGAGCAAAAATTCTACGACCGCAAGTATGCGGAATTCCGCTGAGCCACCTGCATCCCCATGAATTCCATCACCCGCTGGACTGATATTCCCGAGTTTGAGGACGAGGCCGAAGAGGCTCGTTTCTGGGAACAAAACGAACTCGACGGCAAGCTCATGGCGGCCTCCGTCCACGAAGCCGATTCGCGTGAATCGACCACCATCACCTTGCGCTTCGATCCACGCATGCTCTCCCGCATCAAGCGCATCGCCCGCTCCCGTTTCCTCAACTATCAGTCGATGATGAAACAATGGCTCGCCGAGCGGCTTGAGGAAGAAATGCGCAAGCTGTAAGCATGCCGCGCCTCCGCCACCGGCCGGCATTTTGGCTCGCTGCCTTTCTCGTTTGGTTTGCCACCCTCTGGACCCTGTCCTCGTTCGCCGGTCCTGGCGAACAACTTCCGACCGTTCCTCATATCGACAAGGTCGCGCACTTCGGCTTTTTCTTTGGCGGCTCAGGATTGCTCTGCGCTTGGCTGTTCCGCCGCGATCCCAGATTGCCGCATTGGCCACGGCTCATCCTCACCGCCGTGGTCGTCATCGGCCTCGTCGGCTGGCTCGACGAGTATCACCAAAGCCAAGTCCCCGGGCGTTTCGGCAATGACCTTTTCGACTGGATCGCCGACGTGCTTGGTGGCCTCAGCGGTGCCCTCGTGTTCAAGGCGCTGCATCGGCAGTTGATGTAAACCGCCCGACCTACCCCAAGAAACGGGCTTCAAGTTTCGCCAGCGACTCGTTGGTCAGGTCCGCGCCCACGCTTTCCACCAACTTCTCACGGCAACACGGCGACAGAGCCGCTTCGATGCGTCGCAGGGTGGCTTGGGGAGCGGCGAGAATCCATGCTGGATGCCCAGCCTCTTTCAGGACGCCTGCGATGCTCGCCGACAAGCGCTCCATCGCCTTGCGTTCGAGCTCGGACTCCAAATGATGCTGCTCGCCGTGCGACATCGCTCCATTCACGCCCACCGCATTGCCGCGGGCAAATTTCCCCGCCTGATCTGTCACCACGTCAGCCACGGATTGCACGGCAGGATCCGCTGCGCTGCCTTTGACCTCGACCAAATGATCGCGTTCCGCCGGATCATCCCCGGCGCGGTGGAAACGGAAGACCTTCAATTGGCCAAGGTCGGCGATGAGGAGAAACTTGTCGGCTTGTGCAAAAATAGGATGGGTCATGGCAGCAAACGCATCCGACCGGAGCGATGAAACGTCAAACGGTTTTCCGCAATGCTGCCTGACGCCGACGGATCACTCAGGCTTCGTGTCGTGTTCGAGCAGCCACTTTTCCCGCGCCGCGAGGTTTTGCTTCAGCGCAATGATCTTGTCGCGCTCACGAGTGGCTTGTCCGTACTTGTTGAGGATGTCCCAGAAATCCCGCGTGATGTCTTTGCGCGAGTCCTCTAGCAGATCCTTCATCTCCGTGGCATTATCTGCGGCGACTGCGACTTCTCCGTCGGAAGTGGTGGTGCTGGCCGAGTTGTCGACGCTGGTCCCGGAATTGGTGTTAGGCAGTGAAAGTTCCACGCGTTGATAACGGAGATTTTCCAGCATGGCATCGGTGCGCCCCAGTTCATGTTCCTGCAACGCGCGCGACGCAGCGCTCAATGAATTGCCTTTGAGTTGAGCGGCGATGGAATTGCGGCGGCCTTCCTGGTCGGCGATGGTTTTATCAAGGGCATCGCGCAGTTCGCGCAAAGCCACCTCGGTGGCGACGCCTTGGCGGCGATTTTGTCTCCACTCATCGCTGATGCGCGAAGTTTCATGGTAGTAGCCATTCCACCATTCGCCGCCGTCCGACTCATACTTCTCCACGTCCTTGCGCTCGGGCATCGATTTTGCGAGTTCCATGATTTGGTCCACTCGCTTCTGGGTGCGAATATCGAAGCGATCCATGTCCTTGGTCAGAGCCTCCATCGAAACGGTCTTGTCGGTGCGCAAGCGCTCAAAAACGTCACGCCGTTTCTGCTGATAGATGGTGATGGATCGGCGCAAGCCGGCGATGACATCTGCCTTGAGCGCGTTGATGCGAGTCTTGGAATCCTCGCTGTCCTTCATGCCCTTGAGCGTGTTGACGATGGAGTCGATGCGCTTCTCGTTGCGGTCATCGAGCGCCCGAATGTCCGATGCGATTTCCGCCAACCGCGTCTCGCGCGCGGCGAGGTGCGCCTTGATGTCCACCACCGATTGGCGGCGGGCAGCCATATCTGTGGGCGAGGTGTCCTGCGCGTAAAGGGGTGGCAGAACCAGAAGCGTGGCGAGTAGCAGTTTTTTCATAGCACGCATCCACTAGCAGCCGCCGTGTCCCGCGGCAAACCTGATTTACGCTCAACTGGGGAGAACGCCTATTGGAGGAAATTACGAATCAGGCGGAGGCCAGCTTCTTGGCTTTTTTCCGGGTGAAACTGGCAAGCCAGCAGGTTGGGCAACTCGATCGCGGCGGCAAAACGATCCGTTCCATACTCGGTTTCCGCAGCAATCACCGAAGCATCCTCCGGCACTGGAAAGTACGAATGGACGTAGTAGAAGTAGGGTTCTGCGCCGAGACCCGCCCAGCAACCCGCTTCCGGTTTGCGCGGGATGGCCGAGTTCCACCCCATGTGCGGGATCTTGAGACCAGGCGATTCGACGAAGCGACGCACCATGCCCGGCACCAGTCCGAGACCGGCGACACCCGGCGATTCCTCACTGCTGTCGAACAAAATCTGATAGCCAAGGCAAATGCCAAGGTAGGGTTTGCCCGCACTGACCCAATCACGGATTGGATCTAGCAGATCCCGCCGCGCAAGCTGATCCATGCAGTTGCCGAAGGATCCCACGCCCGGCAGCACCAGGTGTGTGGTTTCGCCGATTTCCGCCCCCGAAGCCGCAACGGAAGGTTCAATGCCGATCGCCCGCAGGGCGTTGGCAACGCTGCGGAGATTGCCCGCACCGTAGTCGATAAGGGTGACCTTCACAGCGCGTCTTTGGTGCTGGGAATGCCTTTCACCCGGGAGTCTTTCTCACAGGCGTCGCGCAGTGCGCGAGCTAGCCCTTTGAAAATGGCTTCGGCGATGTGGTGACCGTCGCGCCCATACAACAATTCGACGTGGATGTTCGCACGCAAGTTAGATGCCAAGGCGCGGCAGAACTCCTCCACCAGGGTGAACGGCATGTTAGGCGCGGATGGCGTGTTTAACGGCGCGCGAAATTCCAAGTGCGGGCGGTTGCTAAGATCCACCACAACACGGGCTAACGTCTCGTCCATGGGCAGATAGCAACAGCCATAGCGACGTATGCCTTCCTTGGTGCCCAAAGCTTCGCGCAGGCAATCGCCGATGACGATGCCAGTGTCCTCAATCGTGTGATGCGAATCCACCTCGATGTCACCGACCGTTTTGACGTTGAGATCAAACAACCCGTGTTTCGCAAACAACGTGAGCATGTGATCAAAGAACGGGATCCCGGTATCGATTTTGGAAACTCCCGAGCCGTCGATGTCGAGGGACAGTTCAATGGAAGTTTCCGCGGTCTTGCGGTTGCGACTGGCAGTGCGTGAGGCGGACATGAACGTGTTAGGTTGGCGAAGTCGTGGTTACTTGCCGGGTTTTGCCTTGGCGGCAGATTCAAGAATAGCGAGGTAGTCGGCTGGAATGCCAGCAGTCCGCACGGCGGAAATGGCGGCGGCCACCTCCGTGGCGGCGGCTCCGCGCTGGATGAGCGCCATGGCTTCGCGCCACAAACGACCCGAGTCTTTGCCCGGCGCGGGTGGCACGAGAGCCTCCACCCGGCGCAGTTCGCCATCGCCGCCGCGCACGATTTCATCCAGCGCGGCGCGGTTGAATGGGCTCGGCGTGACCCAAACGATCTTCGCTGCCTTCTCGCTTTCAAGAAGCTTCGCGATGGCCACATCCTCGTCCTTGATGGCTCTTTCAGTGACGCGCCGGTCTTCCGTGCTCATCTGCTCCAGTCCGACTTGCCGTTTCTTCGTTCGCTCAGGAAGGGTCGCGATGAGCTGTTGGGCTTCTGCAATCTGCCCCTTCATGACATTGCGCATGGTGGGGATCAGCGCGGTCAGTGAGTTGGTGCCTTTGAACTTCGTTAGAAAATCTGTCCATGCACGCAAAGCGGGCTGATACTGGCGTTCCTCAACAAGCCTGAGGATGCGTGCCTCCTCAACGCGGGCATCCAGATCGTAGGCATCCAGTTGATATTCTTCTGGGGAAATGATCGCTCCCTTCATTTTCACGCCACCGGATGCGACCTGGGCAGACTCCTGCTTGAGGGTGGCGAGCATCTTCTCCGCCTCCGGTTTCTTCGAGCTGTTGGGGAAATCCTTGAGAAACTTGTCCACCGCTGTGATGCGCTCGCCATAGGCTTCGTCGGTGAGAAGGTCGGGCGTGGGGACGAGTTTTGCGATCCCTTCGAACGCCTTCAGGTCTGCACGTTCCCGCGAAACTTTAGCAACGTCCGCTTTGAGAAGCTCGCGCTCGTCCTTGATGCTCTTGGTGACTTGCACTTCCAACAGATAGGACTCAGGAGTTTCCTTGAGGATTACGCCTTCGAGCGTGGTGCCATCCTTCAAGGTGAAGGTGTCTGCCATGGCCGGAAGAATCAGGGCAAGGGATGAAAGTGCGAGAAGGATGGGTTTACTTTTCATGGAAGGATTCCGTTCAGTTCGTTTTCAGTTAGATTGTTAAGGATTGCCGGAGGCCAGCAGATCACGCAGTTCCGCTGCGGTAGAAACCAGTCGCGACGGGCTTCCCGGGAGGTCCACCTTAACCGCACCGGCTGGGATTTCATCCTCAGATTTCGCTGCGCGCCGCTGCACCATGCGCAAGGGCAATCGCTCCACCGCCGCGCGCAGATCATCGGTCAAGACAGTGCCATAGATCACCGTTAGAGGAAATTCCCGCGCCAAGGTCGCCTGCAAGAGATCGGTGTGCAGGATGGGACGCTCCACCGAAACGGTTGGCAATGGGGTGGCCAATTCGCTGAAGGAATCAACCAACGGCCGCCGCCGCTCAGCAAGGCGACACTCGGCGAACGAGATGAGCCCGGCAGTGGAATCGTCAAACAACATCACCAAATCGGTGACGGGGAGATCCAAGACTTGCGCGTCTTGCGGACATTCGCGGAGGAACCCGTCACCCGTGAATTTTTCGGCCGCCGTCGTGGCGAGATCTTCCGACCAGACTAACCATTGCTCATCCAGCGTGATCGCGGAAACATCGAGCGCGGCCTGCAGCGCCAAGCCGTAGATGAATGCCCGGCCCGCACCGAGGCTAGCCGGAGCTTCCCGCGAAAACACACGCAAGGCGGGCCCTTCCGCAAATGCGGTGCGCGCCTTGCCTAACAAGGCGACCGCGCTGTCGCGGAATTTCCCTTCGCCCGTGGCGGCATAGGCGGCAGCGTACGCGGAAACCATCCGAAATGTTGCGCCCGCGCTGGAGGAATCGTCTCGGGTCGTTGGGCCGAGTCGTGCGTCGCGCGCCTTGAGCAAGATCTTACGGGCACCTTCGAAGCGCGGCGCAAATGCCTCGGGCGAGATTCCGAGATCCGCAGCCATCGCCGCAGGTGACTGGGCGATGCCCAGACTGTTGCTGCGAAAATACTCGCGGCGAGTGTCAACTTCGGATGGCAAATTGCCGAGTCCCTGCATCGAAGTCATCTTGATCCACCACGCGGCATCTTCCGGTGGCAATGCCTCTTCGATGTCCTCGATGCTCCACAACCAAGCGTCGGTGGCGGTATCGCCGGGCATGCCGACAGCGAATAAGCCTTCGCGAGTCTGGAAGGATTTCTCGGCAAAAGAGATCAATGCGAGCGCCCTTTCCAAGATTTCGGAGTCACCGGTCGCGCGATAGGCGTTGAGCAGAGCCACCGCCACCCGCGCTTGCGAAACACAGTCGCGGGAAAAGGCTGGTAACGCCCACGCACTGCCACGCCGCGCCGTGAAAACTCCACCATCCAACGGATCAAACATGGCGCTCGGCAGCAGGTCCTTCAGCAGCTCGCGCGTGGTTTGCATGCTGCGCTTGCGCGCTTCTTCCGGCACCCCCGGCTGAATCGCCGTGGTGGCTAACAAATCGATCGCTCCAGACGGGAACAACCCGCCAGCCTCGTCGAAGCTGCGAGAAAGAGGGTCATACAGGGAGTTCAACCGGCTTACGGCCTTCAACGCGTCCTCGCCCGGCTGCTCACTCATCGCCTTGCTGTTCACCCGACGGGAGATGCGCTCCTTCCTGTTAGCCGCGTCCATGCCGCTGTTTTTCAACACATAGGAAGGATCCTCGTCCCATGTCCGCGACACCATCGAGTCGGACTGATAGAAAAGCTCTGCGACGGTCTCCGCTGGCACCGGGCTCACCGGGATCCACGCCATGGGATTGCCGTCAGGAGTCATCCAAACGAAAAGCGGTAGTTGCAACGGGCGGCGTATCTCGTTGCAAAGATCCGAAGTCAGCAGCCCGATCTCACGCGCTGCGTCGCCATCGACGAGCACCGGCACGTAGCGGTCATTGATCGCGGAAACCAGCGCGGGATCTTCGTTGAGCAACGACAGCACGGATTGAAAACCCGGCTGCTGCGGCAACGCGATAACGACAAACAGCAGACGTTGCGCAGCCTTCGCGTTGTCCAAGGTGCTGCGGGTCCACGGCTGCCAGTGGATGGCTGAACCCACTTGGCTGTGATAGACCGCGCCGGGATACTTGCTGAGCGTGTTGCCGGCGAGGTCTGGAGCGAGCACCGCAGAGGTCCCAATTTTCTCGTTGCTGACGGACGCAGGCTTGCGGCAGGCACCAGCCCCCAGAACCAAACCGCCCAGCAAAATGGCGGCTGACGGCCAGCCAAGGCGAGATCGTGATTTCATGGATTGGGGGTGAAGAATCGTCCGTGGGGACCGGCGTCCCTTGGCGGGCGCATCCTGAAGAAAAGACTTCCGATGTGGCAAGCCGAAGCTACGGTCGCTCCACAATTCCCTACCGCAGAGTGATCAGTATTGCCGTTTCCAGTCAAAAAGGAGGTGTGGGTAAAACCACCGTCTCGATCAACCTCGCCCACTCGTTCGCTCGCGCTGGAGTCAAAACCCTGCTCGTGGACGCGGATCCACAAGGGTCCGTCGGCCTTTCTCTGACGCGCCAATCCCGCCTTCTGGCCGGATTTTACGATTACCTCGCCGACCCCGGCATCCCGCTGGACCGCCTCATCGTCCCCACCCGCATGGAGACGTTCTCGCTCGTCGCCAGCGGTCAGGCCAGCGATTACGAAGCCGCTGGAGGCGGCATGGGAGCCCATCTCGCGCGTGTCCGTGCCTTCCTCCGCAGCGTCGCCGGACGTGGTTTTGACCTTTGCATCATCGACACCGCCGCCGGGCTTTTCGGCGTCACCGGGGATGTCATCACGTCCAGCGATGCCATCATGATTCCGCAGCAAGCCGAGCCGCTTGGGATTCGTTCCGTGCCGAAACTGCTCGAAGGCCTCAACCGCTTGCGCGTCATGAATCCCCGCCTCAGCGTGCTCGGTGTTTGCCTGACCATGGTCCAAAAGGATCTCGCAGAAAGCACCGAAGCCGCCGACGCGTTGCGCCAGCTCCTGCCTGCTGAAATGGTGTTTCGAACCCAAATCCCGCGCGACGGACTTTTCGTCCGCGCCAGCGCTCGCGGCCTGCCCATCGGAGTCCTTGAAGACGGCGCCGGCGCACAGCTCGTGTTCGACTCCTTGCGCGCTGAGATCGAGGCGAAACTCGAACATCACAGCGGTTCTTACCACGCCCACGTCTGATGGATCCCATCTATCCATGGCTCGACCCCATCGAGGTGCGCCATCTGGCCGATCAGTTGATGCGACCGGTCAAGCAACCTGCGGTGAGCGTTACGGAAGCGGGTTTTGACGACGCCTTCGTCGGCTTCGCGAGCGACCCCGCGTTGGTTTCGGCCACGGCTTCCACACCAGTGGGGCATGAGGCCCGGGCCGCCTTGTTAGAAACCCCACCCCTAACACCGCAGGTCACGCTTGCCGCACCGATCGAGGAGCGATTGCCCGTGCCGCCCCAAGCAGCCGTGCAGGAACCCGTCGCGGAAACCCCAGAACCGCACGTGCCGGCACGCGGTCCATTTCTCGAACGCATCCAACATTTCCGCGACTGGATGCGCCACCATTTCGCCGCAACAGGCATCTTCATCTTGGATCGCGAAGGCGCGGTCATCTTTGACGAAAGCAACCACGGACGGCTGCATTTCCTCGCCCGCAGCTTGGCCCTCGCCTCACGCCGTCCAGGCACCACCGCTGGCAACGTTCACGTCAAAATCGGGGCTGGCACCACGCTGGAAGTCATTCCGGTGGAAACCGCTTATGGCTGTCTTGTCCTCGGGGCCGTGGTCCCAGATTCGATGGATCCGACGGCCGTCGCCGCCGTGATGAAGGCGCTTTCCGAAATCGCCTCACCACATCCCGGCCACTGACGCGGGCCGCGCCGTCTAGCGGCAAACCCTAACGGACCTGCCGATTCTGCCTGGTGATGACCACGGTGGAAATCACCCCGCACAGGATGATGATGCCGCCGAGGATGAATCCGCAGTAACGGTCGGTATCAACCTCATCGTCTGGCTCACGATAGCTTCCCGGGGCCTCGTCCTTGCGATCCCCCATGAAGGGCAAAGGTTTTTTCAGCGCATAGAAAACGACGCGCCTTTCCTTGTTGCGGTAATCGTTGCGGAAGGTTTCCGCCTCTCGCACCACCAAATCGATGCGCTCGTTGACAAAAAACTCCGACGCGGGCCGCGCCTTAGGGGCGTTCTCCGGCCACACCTTCATCGTCTCCACCTCGATGCGCGAGCCAGACGTCGAGGTGCGACGAATGCGTGAAATCATCGCCCTCGCCTCCTCCTTGGTGGTCGCCCCCGAAGCGAGCAAACGCCGCAGCCCTTCCTTCACCAGCTCAAAGCGTTCGCTCTGTTCCGCCGTCATCGGTTCCTTGCGCTCGCGCACCTTGTCCACCCGGCGTTGCAGCCGCAGCCGTTCGGACTCAAATGGATTGCGCGTCGCCTGCGCAATGACCGCTGCCTCGTAGGCATAACGCAGCGGCATGATCACCGCGGGCACCGGCACACCGCCACGATCACGGATGTCTTTGGTGTCGTTGAACAAGCCGTGATTCATCTCGCGGAAAGGCACCAGCGCACCTGCTAGAAGCATCTGCGGCACCAGCAGCAACGGCACCGCCGTCAACGCCGCCCGCTCGGTTTTCACCAGCGAGGAAATCACCAACGCCATGCCCGTGCCGGTCCAAGCCGTCAGCGTCATCCACAGCCACAAGTCCGCTAGAGTGCCTTCAATTTCCAGGAAATGGTTGCCCACCACCAGATAGGCAAAGCATTGCACTGCGGCGACCAACCCAAGCGCGGTGAATTTCGCCATCACATAGGATCCCGCTCCGGGTTGGCAGTTCCTTTCGCGCCGCAGAATGGGTCTGTCCCGCAGCACCTCCGTCGCTGAATTGGTTAGGCCGAGGAACATCGCCACCGTGACACTGAGAAACAGATAGGCAGGGATGTGCAGCGCGCTCGCAAACTGATAGGAACCTTCTGGTGAGGAGCGCAGTGTGATCGCGATCAAGGCCGCCAGCACCGGAGCCTCCAAACAGGTGCTGTAAATCGTCCCCCGGTTCCTCAGCTTCGACAGCAACGAGCGCTGGAAATGGGTCGCAAAAATCGAAAACACCGCGCGCAAACGCCGCGTCGGCTTCGGCGGCACAGGCAGTCGTTCGCCCGCCTGTTGCTCGCCCAATTTTGAAACCGGATTGCCGCCGAGCTGCAGCGACTGCATCAGGTTCACACTTTCAAAACGCTCTTGCCAGAAGGACGATGGGAAACGCCGTGCCGCGCCGGTGTTCGATCCGCCGCCAATCGAACTCAATGGCGTTTCCAGCACATCGAAGACGAAATCCGCGCCCAGCGGCGATTGCGCGGCCACCGACGGATGCGAAATTGCGAGTTCCTCACAGGCTTCGCGAAAGTATCCAACCATCGCCGTGGGCGTGCCGAAAAAGGCCAATCGCCCACCGCTGTCGAGCAGCAGCACCTTGTCGAAAAGCCGCAACACCGGCGCGCCTGGTCGGTGCAGCGAAGCGATCACGATTTTCTCCCGCGCCAAGGATCGCAACGTTTCCGCAACGTGCTCCGAGTCTTTCGAGGAAAGCCCCGAGATCGGCTCGTCGAAAAGGAAAACCTCTGCCCGACTGCCGAGATCCACGCCCAAGTTCAGTCGGCTCCGCTCACCGCCGGAAATCGTCTTCTCCCCCGGCGCACCGACGCGCCGCTGAGCGATCGATTGCAAGCCAAGTTCCGCCAACATGCTGTCGACACGCCGCTCGTGCTCGGCCAGCGCCAACGCCGGGCGACGTATCGTCACCGCGTGGCGAAGGTGCTCACGCACCGTGAGTTGTGGGTTCAGCGCCTCTTCTTGCGGCATGTGCGCGATGAACGGCACCAGCCGTTCGCGCCGTTCGTACAACGGAATGCCATTGAGCATCACCTTGCCGCGCGTCGGTTGACGTTGGCCGGAAAGCACCGCCAGCAGCGTGCTTTTGCCACTGCCACTGGGGCCGATGATGCAGAGCATTTCCCCGCGCTTCACCTCGAAATTGATGTGGTCCAGTGCCCGCGCATCTGGCCCGAAATCGTGGATCAAATCCTCCACCTGGAGCGACTCCACCAGCGTCCTTTCCTCGTCGAGGAATCCCTCGCTGAACCGGCAGCGCACCGCTTGGCTGCCAGAAAGTCGGATCAACGAACCATCTTTGAGCGTCGTGTTTTGTCGCACCGGGATGCCGTCCACCAAGATGGGGCCGTTGCTCTCGCGGATGATCATCTCGCCCTGCGCCCGCTGCGCGTCGAAGCGAATAAACAAGATGGTCCGCGGTGAAAGCTTCGCCCCGAGCAACAGATCGCCCGGCCCGAGCGCCGCGGCATCGTTGGAAACCAAGTATTCCTGGCGATCGCCAGCCAGCCGGAAACGCCGCCCCGATTGGCTCGCTTTGCGCCGTAAATCATTGATAGGCAGGCTGAAACCCTCTGCATCCGAGAGCCGTTCGTGATTGCGACAGACGACGATTTCGCCCTTTTTCAACGGTCCGCGATTGCCCGCCTGCAAGTCCGAGTCACGCAGCGCTTCCACTTCCGCCTGCAAGCCAAAGCTCACCCGCAGCACGCTTTGGCGGCCGCGCGTCCGCTCGGCCGTCAGCCCAGCATCGCCCGATTCCAAGTAAATCGCCGGCTTATTCCCGGTTCGTTTCACATCCAGGAAAAACAACAGATCCTCGTGGCTGAGCATCCACCCTGGCACCACCAGCGGTTGCCTTTCGCGCATCCGCAGGAACGAACCGGTTTCGACCGACCTGCCGCGAATCCACAATGGCGCGTTGCCCGTGTTACGCACCAAAATCAGATCTCCCGCCCGGTAAACCCGGAACTCGTGCTCCCCCGCAGCTGGCGGCAGCAACACATCCGCTCCCACTGTGCCGAAAACCAAGCGCTCGAAGGGCAGTTCGCCATCCGGCGGCTCACCCGCGTCGCCGCGCATTTCCCGCAAGATCGCCACCCCATAGTCCGGCCTGCCCAGCCGCCGCATGAAAATTTCAAAACTCGATCGGTTCCGTTCGGACCGCCCCGCCGCATCCACCAGCGTGAACAACTGCAAGCCCAACGCCAGTTTCCCCGCGTCGTCAAAGCTGTCTTTCAACTCCACCGCCAGCCCTTGCAGCGGTTTCGGGTGACGCACCGCCCGTTGCAGACGCCGGCCTAACCAACCGTGATCCACTTCCGGAAACGCGCTGCGCAGCATGTCCAAAATCAAGTCCGCTTCCAACGGGCTGAGCTCGTCATCCAAGGTCGCGAACGCAGCAAAGGCATCGACCAGCACCCCGACGTGAGCGTCCGCACCCGGCCTCAGCGCGCGGAGGCGTCCCACACCCGGGATCGCTTGCAGCCAGCGCAACGACCGCAACCGCCTCGACGGCAGGACGAGGGGATCTTTCGGGGGGACAGCTGGTTCCACGGCGGACTTTTACGCAGACGCCACGCCCTCCCGCAAGGGTAACCCCACGCCATCCCGTCGGTCCCCACTGGAAAAAAGGGGTTTGCTTTTCACCCTTGTAAGGTATCCTCCCCCACGCCCGGACGGGCACTGGAACCACGCGGCGCCGTTCGCGTGGTTTTTTCCCGTCGGCACCTTCCAAGATCACCATGTCTGACTCACCGAATCCAACACCGCCGCCCAACCACTCGAACCGGGGATCCGGCGATTCGAATGGCTTCAACTGGCGTCTTCTCGGCTTGATGAGCCTCGCCACCGTCATTCTCGGCGTGGCCTATCTCAATCCCATCACCAACAAAAAGGTCACGGAACTGAACTACTCGCAGTTCCGCCAAGCTTGGGATCAAGGACGCGTGGTCGTTGGCAACACGAAACAACCGTTGGAGGTCATCACCACAGACACGAACTACGGCGAAGCCACCATCAAGGGTTACATCACGCCGAGCGTGCCCGAACCCAAGGCAGACGCCCCCAAGGAAGACTTCCGCGTGCTGGTCAATTTCGCCCTCCAAAGTGGGGAAATCAACGAGATCCTCGGCAACAAAATCCAGTTCCAACAGGTCGAGAACTTGTCCGAAAAGCCGGTCGAAAACGCCGTCAAAACGCTTTCCCTCGCCGAGTTCCGCAAGTCGATGGCGCTGGGCGAAGTGGACATTGCCGATCCCGGCAACTCACTGCGCATCCTCACCACTTCCGGCTCGGATGACGCCGTGATCGTCGGCACCCGCAAGGTGGTCGAAGCCACCGCGCTCAAGACCAACGCCGAAGGCTTGGTCGAAGGAGCCGTACCATTTTCCGTGCCCGTTTCGATGGCCATCCAAGGCGAAGATCTGAAAAAACTCATCAACGATCCCGCCAGCTACAAGCGCAACAAGGACTACCTGAGCGGCATGCTAACCATGTTCCTGCCGCTGCTGCTCATCATGGGCGTGTTGTTCTTCCTGTTCCGCCAGCAAATGAAATCCGCTGGCCGCGGTGCGATGTCCTTCGGCAAATCCAAGGCTCGCCTGCTCACGATGGATCGCAACAAGGTGACATTCAAAGACGTCGCCGGCATTCAAGAAGCCAAGGAAGAGCTGTTTGAAATCGTCGATTTCCTCCGCGATCCCCGCAAATTCCAGAAGCTCGGCGGCTCCATTCCGAAGGGCGTGCTGATGGTCGGTTCTCCCGGCACCGGCAAGACCTTGCTCGCCCGCGCCATCGCCGGTGAGGCGGATGTGCCGTTCTTCTCGATCTCCGGCTCGGACTTCGTCGAAATGTTCGTCGGTGTCGGTGCCAGCCGCGTCCGCGACATGTTCGAGCAAGGCCGCAAGCACGCGCCTTGCCTGATTTTCATCGACGAAATCGACGCCGTCGGACGCCATCGCGGCCACGGCATGGGCGGCGGTCATGACGAGCGCGAGCAAACGCTCAACCAGCTCCTCGTCGAAATGGACGGCTTCGACACCCAAGAAGGCGTCATCATCATCGCCGCGACCAACCGCCCCGACGTGCTCGATCCCGCGCTTCTGCGTCCCGGCCGTTTCGACCGTCAGGTCACCATTTCCCTTCCCGACGTGAATGGCCGTGAGGAAATCCTCCGCGTCCACGTGAAGAAGATCAAGTTGGCCGCCGGCGTCGACCTTTCCAAAATCGCCAAGGGAACGCCTGGTTTCTCCGGTGCCGAGCTCGCCAACCTCATCAACGAGTCTGCTCTTCTCGCCGCTCGCCGCGGGCTTGCCGCCGTCACTTTGGACGAGATGGAAGAAGCTCGCGACAAAGTCCGCTGGGGCCGCGAGCGCCGCAGCCTTGCCATGTCCGACAAGGAAAAGATCGGCACCGCCTGGCACGAAGCCGGTCACGCCTACCTCAACATGGTGCTGCCCGACACCAACCCGCTGCACAAGGTGACCATCATCCCGCGCGGCCCTTATCTTGGCGCGACGATGTATTTGCCAGATGGCGACAAGTACTCCACCCAGAAAAAGGAGGCACTTGCCAACCTCATCGTCACCATGGGCGGCCGCATCGCCGAAGGTTTCCACAGCGACGACGTTTCCAACGGTGCTTCCGGCGACATCCGCCAAGCGACCGCTCTTGCCCGCCACATGGTTTGCGAATGGGGCATGAGCGACAAACTCGGCATGGTCGAATACGGCGAAGGCGACGGCCCGGTCTTCCTCGGTCGTGGCGACATGGGCGGCCGCCGCACCAACTACAGCGAGAGCACCGCCAAGATCATCGACGAGGAAATCAAACGCTTCATCGACGATGCCTACGACACCGCCACCCGCGTGCTTGAAGAAGGCCGCGACAAGGTCGAACTCATCGCCAAGGCGTTGCTTGAATTCGAAACTCTCGATGCCGCCCACCTCAAGGACATCATTGACTTCGGTGAGATGCGCAACCCACCCACCGCACCCAAGCCACCGCCAGTGCCCGACGAGTTGAAGAAAAAGCCGTCCTCAAAGCCAGCCGAAGAGGACAGACCGGAAGGTCCAGGCCCGATTCCCGGTGCCGTGGGAGCTCCCGCTTAACTCGTCATTTCGATTTCACCAAAAGGGGGAGCCACTCGCTCCCCTTTTTCGCGTCTAGGCCCCAAGATCAGCCACTTAAAGTCATGCGGCGGGAAAGAAACCGCCCGACCATCGCCGTTCTCACGGCCGCTGATTTCAACGACCGCTTCCATGCCCGCTTTACGAACCTTTCCAGCAATCCTCCTCCTCGCATCACTCCTGCCCTGCGCGATTGCCCGCGCCGCTCCAGATCAACGGGACTGGCGCGGCGAGCCACGCTTTCACGATCCATCCACCCCCATCCTCCAAGGCAAAACCTGGTTCTGCTTCTCCACCGGCAATGGCATCTCCATCCGCACCTCGCCAGACCTCAAGAAATGGACCAACGCCGGATCGGTGTTTGAAAAGCTTCCGGCATGGCACCGCGAGATCGTCCCCGACCACAAAGGCTACCTCTGGGCACCCGATGTCATCCGTCTCGGCGACCGCTACGGCGTCTACTATTCGGTTTCTGGCTGGGGAAAAAACACCTCGGCCATCGGCCTGGTGAGCTCCCCCACCCTCGATCCTGCAGATCCCGCATACCAATGGCGCGACGACGGAATCGTCATTCGCTCCACCGATCGCTCGTCCTTCAACGCCATTGATCCCCAGCTCTTCGCCAATACCGACGGTCGCTTGTGGATGCTCTTCGGCTCGTTCTGGTCCGGCATCCAGATGATCGAACTCGACCCAAAATCCGGCCTGCGCCACCCGCAGCGCCAGAAAGTCCGCCAGCTCGCGTGGAACCAAAGCATCGAAGCGCCCGCTCTGCTCAAACACGGTGATTTTTACTACCTTTTCGTGAACTGGGGCCTGTGTTGCCGTGGCGTGAAAAGCACCTATGAAATCCGCATCGGTCGTAGCCGCGAAATCACCGGCCCCTACCTGGATGCTGACGGCAATGACCTCGCGACCGGAGGCGGCACGCTTTTCCTCGGCAACGTCGGCGAGCGCATCGGCCCAGGCCACCCCGCCTTTATCGAACAAGGCGACCTAACACGCATGTTCTATCACTACTATGATCGCAGTCGCAACGGATTCAGCAGCATTGGCAGCTTTCCTCTGCGCTGGACGGACGACGCATGGCCGAAGCCCGACGAGACGAAATGAATCGCCCCGTCAGGATTGGCCTTCCGCTCACGGAGCCACCCGCGTCCGATAGAATCGCTTCGTCTCTCCCACCGCCGTGTCGATGACCTCGATCGGATTCCCATCCGCCGTTCCTTGCTGAAGCGTGTGCCACGATTGAAGATCCGCACTCCATTCCATAACGTAGTTGCGGCCCGCAGGCAACGTCATGCGCAAGGTGCTCACCACACGATCAGGAGCGCTGAGTTTTTCCACCGAAACGGGAGTCAGCGCAAAGGTCAACACGTCCACTGTGACGGATCCTGATAGAGTCACCGCACCGTCGTCATCGGTCGCCTTGGCCCACACCGAGTGGCTGCCCACCGCATGCGGCCCGCTCCAGTTCCACAAGAATGGCTGATCCGCATCGCTTCCAAGCTTCACCCCGTCCGCCCAAAATTCGACGTCCGAGATGCTTCCGTCGGCATCATTCGCATCGGCTTGAAGCGCGATCCAATCACCCGGCAACGCCATCGCCCCCGACGCGGGTGACGTCAGCGAGATGACCGGCGCTTGGTTGGCAATATCGATCAGCACCGTGACCTGCTGGCTGATGCCGACCGCTCCGGCTGCATCCGTCGCTCGTGCCGTTAGAACGTGCGTCCCTTGCGGTGGATTGTTCCAAACATGGAGATAAGGCGCAGCCGTGCTCGTTCCAGTCAACACTCCGTCGATCAAGAACTCCACCTTGCTGACCGGCGTGTCTGGATCTCCGGCGATCGCCCGAATTTCAAGCGTGGATGGCACATGGAAGCTGCTGCCCGTGATAGGACTGGAAACCGCAATCGTCGGCGCGATGTTCGCCGCCACATCGTAACTGGTGATTTCCGCGAAGCAAACCTTCGCATTGGTCGCTCCCACACCAGGCGCGATCGTTAGACGGCCATCGTTCACCCTGAAGACACCGGTGGCGCTGAGGAAACGATTCGCAACCGTCGTGGTTCCGTTAATCAAGGTGGCGCCCTCCACCGTGACCACTTGGGTGTCGAAGAAATCAGCATCGCCCGCCACCAAGCGAACCTGATAGCTCCCATTGGGCACCTCAATCTCCCAAAAACTCGTCGTCGAACCATCGCCATGCGCCTTCTGCAAGTGAATGAAGGTGTCATAGCGCTGGTCAGGCGCATTTAAGCTCTCACGATCTCTCGCATCCTCTGCGGAATCACGATTCCAACCATAGTTCAGTCCGTTCGGGCGGGCACCAAAGACTTCGCCACCATCGACGAAATACCCACTCGGCACCGGATCGGCCGCAGGCTGGAAATTCACCTTCACCGCGTAGCTCGGTTCCGCCGGACTGATGAACGAAACATTCGTCAGCACCGCTTCACAAAGGGCCGCATTGTTGTGCGCCGTCACCGCGATGCCCGCGTAGATCGTGCTCCCCATCGCGATCGTCTGAGGCGTTCCCGTTTGCGTCCATGTCAGTCCGTCTGGCGAACGATAGGCCGTGAATGCCGTGCCTGCGCGGACCAATCTCACCCAATACGGCGCATTGATTCCTCCCACTTGGCCCGATTGCGTCGCTCCTCCGCCTGTCGCTAACCGGTGCTGATAGGAAGCCCCGTTTCCAACCGAAACGATGGAGAATGCGAACCGCGAATTGCTGTCCAAGGTCTCCCGCATCATCACCCCCGCCTTGGCCCAGCCATCCGTGTTCTCCAACGACGCGACCCGTGCGATCACCTCGCCATCTCCCGTCATCGGACGCCAGGTGAAATGGAACCCATCCTGATTTCCCCAAACATCCGCGCCGGAGCCGGTCAGCGTGAAGCCATTGTTTTCATAGACCGCGTCCCCGGTGAAGCCGACGGTCCCCACGTCCGAATGCTGCCACGGCGGCGGCAGCGCGGCTCCCTGCACCGTGACGACCGCCGGAGCGGAGGCACTGTTGTTGCCGATGTTGTCAACCGCCACGGCCTTCAACGTGTGCGAGCCTTGGAAGGCTCCATTCCAAGAAACCTGATAGGGCGCTGTGAAATCTTCACCAATCTTGTTAGGACCGGCGTAGAACTCCACCCGCAGAATGCCGTCCGCGTCACTGGCCGTCGCGCTGAGTGCGATCGTGTCACCTTGCAGATAGACCGATCCATGCGCGGGCGAGGTCAGCGTCACCACGGGCGCGACGTTGGTGGAAAGCGAATTGATCCATTCCGCGAGCACCGCCATCCCCGCCTCGTCCACCATGTTTTTCGCCAGCGGCGGCATCTGGATTCCTCCCCCAATCGCGTTGTCGCGCACAAACATCACCGAGTGGGACAGGCTTTGTGGCACAATCACGCGTGCCGTTGGGTCATTAAGCGTGTCTGCCACCGCTCCGTAGATGAGTCCCTGTTCAGAAAGTGGCGTGTCAAAACGCGCGTCCCAGAACGCTTGCACCCCGCCCGGCCGGTGGCAACTTGAGCAATTTGAATCGATGTAAGAACGCGCCCGCGTTTCTAACGGAGCACTGAGATCGTCCAACGCGGCGAGTTTTGTCAACGCGGGTATCGTCGCCTCGGGCGGTGGATTGTCGAACAAGCCGACGTGCGACCATGACCGCAATTGATTGTCCGTCACATCCGAAGGATAGTGATAATCCCCGTTGAGTTGGCGAGTCTTGGGACCTAACACCCCACCGGATCCGCTGGTGTGGCAGGTCATACAATCATTGCGGCTTGGAAAATACCACGGTTGCAGCCGCGTATTTTGCAGCATCACCTTCGCCGTCGCCAGGGCGCCTCCGTTGTGCGAGGTCGCGGCGACCCCAAAAAACAGCGTCTGCGGCAGGTTCATCGTCAGCCGCGCAAATTCCTTCCACCACACGCCATCCACACTGGAGAACGAGATAAAGGTATCTCCCTCCCGCCGCATCCGCAGCCAGGTGTTTGGATAGTTCACCACCGGCTGCGGCAGCGCCGGATAGATCGCGGCCGACGCCCCGCCACTGGTTTGTCGATACTGAAACTCGAAGCCTCCCACGTTGTTGTTGCGCGCCGCATTGCTCGGAAACGCCATCGCGAAGACATGCCGACTGCCTGCGGCCAGCGATTCACGCGCCATCAGGCCCACCTTGGCATACAAATCCGGTTGAGTCATCGACGCCACCCGCACGGAGATATCGAAATCTCCAGTCCGCGATTGCGAGGCAAAATAGCCTTGGTCCGCCGTCCCCCAAATATCATTACCTCCGGCTGTGAGCGTGAGTTCATCACCCACCCGCGAAACGGATCCCGCCTGTGCGGGAGTTCCCAAGTCCGATCCCGTAAAACTTCCCACCGGCGTGATGGCGATGGGAACATTTTCGGTGATCGCGCCATCCATCAGGTCGGCGTTGCTGTTGTCCGCCCGCCATTTATAACTCGCGCCATAGACATTCCCATCCGCCATCTTGACCAGCAAGCGTGTCTCAAGCCGCTTCCTAACGGATGCATTGTTGTCATCAGTAGGCAGTTCGAAATGTTTCACCAGCACCGAGCCCGCAGGCCAGGTCCACTCGCCGGTCGGGTTGAAACCAATGGTCGTCCCCGTCGGCACAGTCGCCCAACGCGTCTTCACCGCACCGTCGGACCAGAATGGCTGATTGAGCGCGTATGGAATCAACTTGTCACTCGGCTCCAGCGTCGCCAAATCGGCAAACACCCCTGTTTCAGCGAGAGTCGGCGGCAGCGAGGTGCTCGGCGCGGAACCCCGCTGGAGCTTGTAGATCTGTCCTGCGGTGCTGCTCAACTGGCACATGTAAATTTCCCCTTCCTCGTCGACCCCGAATGACGACAAGCCGCGATAGTCTGTCCCCGAGTTCGGCCCCGGCCCTTTGGGCATCGTCGCAATCAGCACCTTGCCCGCAGGCGTCGTCGCGGTGTGGGTGGACTCGTCCATCACCCAGATCCGGTTGCTCACGTTATCCCCAAAGATATACTTCCCGACCAATTCCGGAAATGCCGATCCTCGATAAACATAACCGCCGATGATCGCGTTGGCTTGTGGATGCGGAACATCCAACAGCGGTCGCTTACTCACGCCGATGAACGGCTGCTCAAGGTCCCCATCATACCCTTCGATCTGCGGCCACTGGAAATTCAAGCCCACTGGATCGTTCGGCTCAATGGAGCTAATTTCCTCACGCGTGCCGCCGCCGACATCCCCAATGAAGATCCGTCCCGTCACCGCATCGATCGTCATTCGGTGCGGGCTGCGCAGGCCGAGCGCGTAGATTTCCTCCACCGCGTTGGCCACTCCGACGAATGGATTGTCGCTGGGCACATAGTATGCGTTCGGCCAATTCGCGCCCACTTCCTCGAACGCACGCCTCACCGGCGCGTGGCTCACACTGCCGCCAATTTTGTCCACATCGATGCGAATCACGCACCCGAACATCCCTTTGGTGATGCTTTGGTCGTAGGCGGTATTATTGTCGTTCCCGTTCGTTAGATAAAGAAAGCCATTGTCGGGGTGGAAAAACATCCCACCACCACCGTGCCACGTGTTGTGATCCGTCTGGTCGATGATGACATACTCGGACGCCGCATCCAGCAGGCCCGTCGCCGGATTGTAGGTGAAACGTGCTAAGCGCTGGCGTGTGGTGGTGTTATTCGGCGGCCGCACCGTTGGGCTGCCGATCACCGTACCCGGGTTCACTCGATTGTACCAAAGATAGACGTGATGATTGGTGGCGAAATCCGGATGGACCGCCAGACCGAGCAAGCCTTGGTCATCCCACCCTTGGCATTGGTTGCTGAGGTCCAGCACCAGCGTTTTGGTGGCCGTGGCCGCGTCGTTATCAAAGGACCAGACTCGCCCCTCGCGCTCCCACACCACCAATTTGCCAGTCTCCCCCAACGGCAGCAGCCCGAGCGGGTTTTGGAAAGCCAGGTTGGGAAACGCCACCACCGTGGTCCAGTCGGTCGCCAGCGTCGGCGGCTCTGGCGGCAGCACGCCATCGAGATAGGGGCCAACAACGGGGCGGGATTCGAGCCCATAGGGTTGAGCCATTGCCCGAAAACCCGCAAGGGTGGCCAATAAGGTCGCTGAGATCAGGAGTGAACGAAACATGGGTTTTGGGTTGGGAGGTCACCGAGGAATGAAAAACCTGATTGGATCAGGGCGGATTCGATCCAATCATCGCCACTGTCATCCAATGGCATGCGCACCCTGACTCGCCAAGGTCCGCATGTCATCGAAAAATCTTTGCCGAAGATAGGTCGCACGCAAAACATCGTGGATGCTTTGAGCGTTGGGTTTTTGCCGAAGGAAAGGATGATGATGAAATCTGGAGAACCCCATCATGGGGCAATCTCAATCCGCATCCGATGAATCTGCCTCGCGATCGTGTCGCCATCGGCCAGTCATGGCCAGCTACCCAACTAGGTAGATTCGTCCGCCACTTCGGCACCGCGCGCCCATCCTACTCACTTGGGTAGAAATCGCCCTTTGCAACGATGAAAGCTCCGTCCATGGCAGCCTATCGAAACTTCAATCCCCATTTGGGTAGACCTACGATCAACGGCTTGTCATGCGATCCTTTTGATTGACCGCATCCATAAAAACTCAGAGTTCAAGCACCATGGTCGGAGATATAAGAACCACCTCCTCCCAATCTAGCAAAATAAACCTCCAGAAACACATGAAGCAAACTCTCACCCACATTCTCACCACTGGGGCCATAGGCCTTGCCTCACTTAGCGGCATTTCCCAAGCCGCCGTCTTGATCGACGGCACCACCCTCAATGGTAGCTTTGAAAGCTCTGATCTGAGCATCGCAGGAGATGCGAAGAATGGATTCGACATGGTCGGCAAGGATATCACCAACTGGCAAAACACCGACACGACCTACGCAGGCGTTTTTGATAACAGCTACGATGATACCGGAGTCGACTACAATGCGGGCGGTGCGCACAGCGGCAACCAGTTCGCCTTCGTCCACGGCGGCGACAGCGGAACTTTCAACCTGACTTCCTATATCATCTCGCCCGGAGATCTTTTCACGCTCACCTGGTGGGGACGCGCCGACACCATTGCGGTGAGACTTTTCAGCTCGTCCGATGGCACGTATGGCACCGCCAGCACGCTCAACGAGTTGGTGCAAGTGCAGGACAATGCCTACACCCAATATTCGTTCAACTACGCGGCGGTGCCGGCCGATTATGGCAAAACCATCGGCGTGAGCATCTTCCACCCTCTCGCGGGAGGCTGGTCGAATGCGGACGATGTCATGCTGACGGTGGTTCCTGAACCCTCCAGCAGCATGTCATTGATCTTCGGTGGAGCGGCCCTCGTCTTGCGTCGTTCGAGAAAGCGCAGCAGCGCGGCGTAATCGCGCCCCAGCTCGGTTCGTTCCAGAACCAGCCAGCGTTCGATCGCTGGCTGGTTTTTGCGCGCCCATTTCCTCCCACCGTCCGAGAATTTCTCCCCAAATGGTGGTGACATTCAGCCTATCCACTCTGGCATTCCCTCAACCCACCCGACAGCATCATCCTCATGAAAGCCCACATCTGCCTGTTTTTCACTTTGCTAACCCTGGTTCACGCCGAACCCGCGAGCGACCTCACTGCCCACGACTTCTTCTACGCCGGTGAGGCGAAGACTCAGGACATGTATCTGGTCAAGGGTGGAAAAATCGCCTGGAGTTTCCACCATCCTGGTAGCCGTGGTGAAATCAGCGATGCCGTCCGCCTCTCCGACGGCCGCGTCCTCTTCGCCCACCAATATGGCGTCACCCTGCTGGATGCATCGAACCAAGTGATCTGGAAACGCGATGCCCCGGAAAACTGCGAGATCCACACCGCCCAACCGATTGGCAAAGAGCGCGTGGTTTACGTCCAGAACGGGCCAGAGCCGAAATGCTTCGTGGTCAACATCACCACGGACACCACCGAGCGCGAGTTCGCCCTCAGCGCGGGCAATCCGAAAAGCACGCATGGCCAGTTCCGCCACGCGCGTCTCACCGCTGCGGGCACCTTGCTGGTGGCCCACATGGATCACGGGAAAGTTGCTGAATACGACGAGCACGGTAAGGAGCTCCACCGCATCCCTTTCCCCGGTCCATGGGCCGCAGAACGCCTCGCCAACGGCCATACCCTCATCACCAGCACCAAGCGAGTCTGCGAGTTGGACGCTGCCGGCAAGACCGTGTGGGAGCTCACCCCAGCAGACTTTCCCGGCCACACCATCGAAGGCTTCCAGATCGCCACTCGCCTCCCTAACGGAAACACCTTGGTGAACAATTGGGTCAACTCGTGGGATGGACCGCTTGATCCCGCGAACGAGCCGCCGCAGGCATTTGAGGTCACCCCGGACAAGAAAATCGTCTGGGTGCTCGACGCTTGGGAAGACCCGGTCAATCTCGGCCCGTCCACGACCATCCAGCTGCTCGACACGCCATCGGTGCCCGAGGAGGTGCATTTCGGGGCCTTCCGCTGAATTCATTTTTCTCTGCATGATCTTACCACGCATGTTTCACTTCCGTTCCTTCGCCACCGTTCTCGCCGTGCTGTTGCCTCTAGCAACGTCACACGCCGCCAAGCTTCCACCCGGGTTTGAGGAAACCCGCATCGCCAGCGGACTCAATCCTGTCACCATGTCTTTCGCCCCAGACGGGCGCCTCTTCCTGTGTGAAAAGCAAGGCCTGCTGCGCGTCGTGGCCAACGGGAAGTTGCTAGACCAACCGGCGCTGGATCTCACCCGCACGGTGGACCCGTGGAACGAGCGCGGTTTGCTCAGCGTGTGTTTCGATCCCGATTTCTCGCGCAATGGCTGGATCTATATCTATCACACTCACAACCGAGACCCGCAGGACAAGAGCCGTGAGTCCAGCAACAATCGCATCAGCCGCTTCACGCTCAAAGGCGATGTTGCGGATCCCGCCAGCGAAAAGGTCATCGTCGAGTTTGATCCCCTCTCGAAAATCGGTTGGCACAACGGCGGCGGCATCGCCTTCGGCAAGGACGGCATGCTCTACGCCAGCACCGGGGAAAACGCCAAGGGCCCGGACGCCCAGAGTCCCGCCAACCTGCTCGGCAAGTTGATGCGCTTCCACAAAGACGGCTCCATCCCGCGCGACAATCCATTCTATCAGAAGTTTAAAGGCAACAACCGCGCCATCGTCGCCCTCGGCCTGCGCAACCCCTTCTCCATCGCCGTGCGCCGCGATACCGGACTGCTTTACCTCAACTCGGTCGGCGCAAACTACGAACAAATCCAGCGCTACGAAACGGCCACAGCACCAGAACCGGTGAACTACGGCTGGCCCGACATCGACGGCCCGCCTCGGGACAAAGCCACCCCCGCCGACTACCGCGCCCCAGCCTACGCCTACGACCACGGTGCCGGCAAAGGCGTCGCCCTCTGCGGCGGCGATTTCTACCAACCCCTAACACCCGGGCCGCATGCGTTTCCCCCCCGCTTCCAAGGCCACTACTTCTTTGGCGAATACGCAGGCTGGATCGCCTCCATCGATCCCGCCAGCCCGGCGAAGCGTGAGGATTTCGCCTCGGGCATCAACCGCGCACTGGATCTCAAATTCGCCCCAGATGGCACGCTGTGGTACATCGAGCGCGCCGGCATTCCCGGCGGCTCCGATGCCGCGAACAGCGCCAGCAAAGACGGCTCGCTCTGGCAGGTCCGCTGGAATGGAAATACCGCGGGCGATGCGCCGAAGCCCGTAGCCGCCGCCGTCGCCCAACTCCTAACCGGTCTCAAACTCCCCGCCACGGCGGAAGGCCCGCTGCCAGCCACCCTCTCCGCGACCGGGATTTTCACCGATCGAAAAATGACGCCACGCGCCGGTATCGTCCCCTATCAGCTCAATGCGGAAAGCTGGGCGGACGGAGCCACCCAGCAACGATGGGTCGCCCTGCCAAATGGCCGCAAGGTCAAGTTCGCACGCAGCGGCGAGTTCACCTGGCCCGGCGGCACCGTTTTCATCCAGCACTTCGAGATGCCTGGCGCAGCCAAACTCTCGCGCCGCCTCGAAACTCGCATCCTCGTGTTAGATGCCGCCGGTGGCCTCGGCTACGGCGCAAGCTACCGCTGGCGGGCCGATGGCAGCGACGCCGACCTCGTCGGCCCCGACGGCTTGGAAGACACGCTAACCGTCACCGATGCCGCGGGCGCTTCGCGTGAGCAAACGTGGAGCTTCCCCTCGCGCGGCCTTTGTTTCATGTGCCACACGCCCGCAGCGGGCGTCGTCCTCGGCCCGAAAGCCCGCCAGCTCAATGGCGACTTCACCGATGCGAACGGCCACACCGCCAACCAACTGGCCACCTGGAATCAGCTCGGCCTGTTTGAATCCCCCATCGATGAAACGCAGCTGTCGCACGATCCGAAAACCTGCGCGATCGATGACGCAGCCGCGCCTCTCGAACACCGCGTCCGTTCCTACCTGGACAGCAACTGCGCCCACTGCCACCGCCCCGGCGGCACCGGCGCTGGATGGGACGCCCGCTTCGACACCCCACTCGCCGAGCAAGGAATCCTCGGTGCCGACGCCCGCAACACCTTTGGCATCGATGGCGCGAAAATCATCGCTCCCGGCAACGTTGCCAAATCCCTCATCCACACCCGCATGGCCTCCACCGAGCCCACCGGCCAGATGCCCCCCGTCACCCGCAACCTCCCGGACCGCGTCGCGCTCAAAGTGTTTGAGGAATGGATCCTGCAAGCTCGTTAGAGCATACGAGGGCGGCAGCAGCAGATCGCGGCGATGCCAGTGGCGCGGTGGCGCACCTGAAAATGGATAATCCATGGCCCGCGCCGTGGGCGCCGCCACCTTCAGCGCCAATGGCGTCCCATCCCAGCCTCGGGCAACGCCCCAGGACAGCGTCCGCTCCATCCACTGAAGGCTTAAGGCTCTATCCATTCCATCGGTCTCGGCCATTCCGGAAAATTTCGCCAAAACCCGCCTGACAGGCACGAAGCCCTCGACCGCTTCACCATCGAGCTCCCCCCTCCACGCCGCTTTCCGAAGCCTTCCTGTGGCCGTCCTTGCCACCGCTCGAAGCGAGCCCGAGAAAATGAGCAGTTCACCGCAGAGAACGCAGAGATCGCAAAGCCCAACATTTTTCTGCTCTGAACCTTTGCGATCTTTGCGTTGCGGTCAAGATCCCCACCTCATCGCAAGGAGCCACGGTCTCCGAACCGTGTCTTGGCGGCCAAAATCTCCCCCCAACCGCCAAACCGTTTGCCGCCCCTCTGGGTCAGGTCCCAACACTACGGGAAAAAGAGAACCACAGATGAACACAGATGAACGCAGATCAAGAGGATGGTTGCTCAATCAGCTACTGCTTGCATTGCCAAATCGACCCGGTCCGTTTTCATCTCTATCTGCGTCCATCCTGTTCATCTGCGGTTGAATTTCTTCAAAAACAGGGTCGCTCTTCCTCAGTGTCGGGACCCTGCCCTCTGGGCAGAGACCGCGCGGCCACCTTGTCCGGGAGATAGCCCGAGCAAATGAGCGATTCACCGCAAAGAACACAGAGATCGCAAAGCCCAACATTTTTCCGATCTGAACCTTTGAGTTCTTTGCGGTCCTTGCGGTCAAGATTCCCCAACAACCCGCATTCAATCTCCCGATTCGCCCGATTCGCGGTCACCCCTCCAAAACTCCCTGAAAAACTCAGGCCTGAGCTCCTCCCCGCAGCTCGATATCCGTCAGCACCGTTCTGCGAGCTTCTTTCCCATCCGTGAAATCAACCCATCCAAGCCAAATCACCAACCGCTTGAGAACCAGCCCCCAAAAATCCAATTTCTTCCCGCTTGCCGGAGCTAACCCAATTTCTATCCTCCCGAGCTGAACCAATACACTGTTAGCCGAAAATGAAGACCCTCCAAATAATCCTCTTTCTGATACTTACCGGTCAGGTTGCTTTGGCGTCCGAAGTCAAAATCGAGATCGCTGATGCTCCCGAATGGCAGAAGCCGATTCTGGGAAGGGTAGAGTTCGACGCAAAGATTCGTTCGATTTCGCAAATACTAAGCGTCGAGGAGCCGAAATCAGAAGGTCCGGCTTTCCTGATTTTTACTGCATCCGCTAAAGAAAATCTGGGAAAGAGACTGTTATGGATCGATGCCGAAGTCGAACTATCAAATGGAAAGATCCTCACGTTCAGAAGGATTCCCTTCGGCTTGCAATCGAAGGGAATCGAAGCAGACATACGCAAACTCGAAAATGTTGAAATTGAATTCAAACTCCCGGATGAGGGTAAGCCCACGGATCCGAAGTCTTTAGTTGTCCAGCGACTGCGAATTCTGAGCGCTGCATTCAAATGAAGAAGGCTAATCGGGTCCCCGGGAGTGATTAGCTCCCGGGTCCCACACCACCCTGCGTA
>JAZKEG010000026.1:0-70655 GCA_040387215.1 Verrucomicrobiota bacterium
TCAACACCTACCACGCCGCCCGCCACCAGATCCGCCTCGATCCCGAAGCCCGCAATGCCCGCCACACCCACCTCTCCGACGACGGCCTCACCCTCCACCAAACCCTCATCGACCCCGACGACCTCAACGACTGGTCGCTCCACCTCACTCTCGATCTGGAAAAATCCAACGAAGCGAGAACTCCCGTCCTCCACCTCGAATCCATCGCCCCCATCTAATAGGGAAAGCGGACGTCTCGTCCGTTCGCTCCAATTGGACCGCGAAATTTATTTCGCCCGTGCAGCAATCGAAGAGAAAAGCGAACCGCAGATGAACAGGATGGACGCAGATCAGAGAGATGAAGAAATTCAATATGGGGAGCGGACATCTCGTCCAATCTCCAACTGGACCGCGGAATTTATTCCGCCCGACCCAGAACCCGCTCGATAAACAACTCCGGAGTGATCGGCTGCGGACGATAGCCACTACCTGCCAACACGCGGAAATGGGAATCGCTCGTGACGATGAAATCCGCATTCGCGGTGATGGCGCAGTCGGCGAATTTGTCGTCATCCCGATCAGCGGAAATGGTGCGGAAGAAAAAGGATGGCGAGATCTGAACGACGTTTTCGGAGTGAGCCGAGGCGAGTTCCAGCAACCTTTCCAAAGATTGCCACCGCGTTGCGCCAGATATCCGGACGATGACCTCGCGATATTCGAAAAGAATATCGGTGGAAACCGCCCATGAAAAACGCCCCGCATACCAAGCGTCGAAAATGATCGCGAAGCGGTGATTCCGGTTCAGTGCTTGTATCACCACGTTGGTGTCCAGCACCACAATCATGCGCTGCGCTTCTTCAGATCCGCCCGGACTTCTCCGATGATCTCATCCAGTCGCACGAATTTCCCCTCAGCCCAATCCCGGGTGAATCCCTCCCGAACGTCCTTCCACAGCCGGTCCATTTCCAACCGCGCAAGCACCCGCTCCACCAGCTCAAGCTCTTCGGCCGGCAGCGCATCGATCAGCTCATGCAGCACCGGCCGTTTCTGCTCGGGTGAAAAAGTAACTGGCTCGCTCATGACCGGACTTTACCACTCCACCCAGTGTTTCCAATCCCGTTTTTGCTACGCCACCCCCATCGCTCCAATGTGCTAAGGGAGCGTACATTTCGGCCGCCCTATCAGTTGGAACGCGAAATTCATTTCGTCCAACCTCGTTACTGTAGCTGGGCCAGTATCGTACGATCCGTGATCTTGTCGTCGGCAGCCAGGAGGAACGCCTTGCTGATGATCACGCTCAAGGTCCGGTCACCCTCGAACGGCAGGAAAAGTTTCCCGCCATCCTTGTCCACCTGGCTTTGGGCGGGGACGATGCACAGGTATTTGTCCTGCGGCTTGATGAGGATATTGCCGCTGCCGAGGTGGATTTTGTAGGCGTGGCGCTTGCCTTGGACGATGAGGAACCGGTCTTCGAACGAACACGCACTGGCGATCTTCAGTTTCGGGATCAGGCGTTCCAACAGAACCTTACGGGTCTGCGCCGAGGCTCCCAGCTCACCGAATGAAACTTCACCCCAGTATTGCCGCTGCTGCGCCGTGTGTCCGCCATCAAGCCAGTTAGGGTCGTTGCCGACGCTGGCGACGCCAACGAAGAGATCGACGTCGCGCATGATTTCGGAAAATACCAGTGGATCCACATCCGCCAATGGGATCGGGTCGATCGTCTGTTGATGGTAGCTTGGACCATATCCACCGCCGCCAGCGTGTGCCGAAACCTGCGGATCGTTCTCCTGATAGAACCGCACCTGGTCAGTGGTGACATAGCGGTAGGCACCGCTATCTAACGTATCGGTGCCGTATTCCGACCCGGCGCCTTCGATCCAGAATTCCGCGCGCAGTCCCCATTGCGGCAGACGGCGCGTCGCAGGCGGATACTCGTCATCCACCATCAGTCGGAGCCTGTTCTTCCAACCGCGGGCGGCGCAGAGGGCGTTGAATTGATGCTGCTTGAGAAGATGGGCGGCGAACCGGTTCGAGTAGGTCCGCGTCGTCACCTCCGGCGGAGTGAGCAGGTAAATCTCGCGGTGCGCCTGCTTGAACGGCTGCACGATTTCCCATTCTTCGAGAAATCCCCGCCAGCCGAGGACGACAGTTGATTCCTGATGCAGCGGGTGCCACAGCGTGACGGTCGTTTCCTTTTCATCGAGCGCCAGCGGATGAGCAAGCCGATCAACGAGCGAGTCATTCAGCCAGACGCCGGGTGTCGTCATCCCGTCCGTGGTGAAATTCCAGATGAGCCTGCGTGCCAGCGAACCGGTGAGCGGGTGATCAAGGTAGCGTTCCCGCCAGATTTGAAGCGGCCAGTTCTTGCGGCGGAGATAAAGCGCGTCCAGACGTTCAGCGACCGCAGGAAGCATTTTCTCGATATCCTTCTTCGCCGCCATCAGCTCCTTCACGTCCACCCCGTGCTCCTGCTTCAACGAGGCAGGCATCGATTTCTGGGCCTTTCCATCCGCCCGCAACCACACCAGTGCCGTCGAGCGGGAGTCGATCACGCTGAGTTCCGCGGTGTAGTCGCCGATAGCTTGCTCCAGCCGTCCGACTCCGGTCATGCCGTAAGCCGGGACGCTCATTTCCTCCAAATCCTCGCGAGAAATGCCGAGCTTGTCGGCCAGCTTTGTCATTGCCTTGTCGATCGCCGCCTGCGCTCCGCCGAACTTCACTTTCACCTTCAGCAACGCCAGCTGGCCGAGAGCAGCGCTGTCGCCGATCATGCCAAGCGCGACGATGCACGCGTTTCCCACCCGTACGGCCCGCGGTCCGATGCCCGGAACCTTGCGATACATGCTGACCGCGAGCGAGCCTAACGCCCGCGTGACCGCCGGATCCTTCAAAAGTCCGCCGACCCAGCTGAGGCCGACTAACAAATCCATGTGCGGTGGAATGATCAGCAGATCCTCCACGGGCGCGAACACGGGGGGCGACGTGGGGAGATCAAACGTCGGAGGCACATCGCCGAACAGCAAGCGCACTTCGGGTTGATTCTGAAAATCACGCAGATAGGCCCAAGGATCGTCGGCATTCCGGATTGCTTCCTCGATGGTCTCCAAGTCTTTCCAGTTTTGCTTGGCACCGCCCAACTGCTGGTAAAACACATGCCGTCGGCTGCCGAACTTCTCATCCGCGCAACAGCTTGCCCACTCCCGGATCGACAAGGCGGATTGAGCGCGTTTCTTGTCGGTCAGGCTGAACCAGGTGCTGAGGAACCGGCAGACTCTTCCCTGATCCAATTGTCCGAGATGGATCTCCGCTTGTTTCAGCCACTTGGCAGTGGGCGTGCCTCCGCTTGCGGTTTTGCAATGTTGTAGGAGACCGACCCATGAAACACGTTCCGGTCCTTCCACCTTGGTGAGATCCCCGATGGCTGCATTGGCCCAAACCTCTCCGGAGATCAACGGAAACTCGGGGGCTCGACCAAGCAATGCGTCGACACGATCCGCAAGTTTTCGTGATGGGCTGTTTACCTCGTTGAAGCGAAGCGCTTTCCCGAGTTTTTCCAGCGGTTCGATATGGTCGCTTGGAATGGGTGAGGACTTCGTGTGTTCTTCGATTGCGGTGAACAATGTTCCTAGCGGATACCAATCCGAAACCAGATAGCCAGACGGACACTCGGCGCACCAATGCAACATCGCCCGGTATGTTTCACCGGACAGCGGCAGTTTCCGGAGCAACAGCTTGTTGAGCAACCCCGTGAGAAGTCGCCGCGAGCGCCAGATTTCAGACCACCCGGACTGCAAGCTGGAGTTCACCCCGTGTTTTGAATGATATTCGCCAACCGCTCGATCCAGCTTCAGCAACCAAGGAACAAGACATGCGACATGGATAGATTGCCGATGCCTATCTTCACTCTTGAAGGGAGCGTATGATTTGAACTGATTGAGATCGAAATCGTATCCTTGCATGGACGGCTCGCTCCTCCGTTCAAGCCACTCCTTGATCAGAGTTCTGATCTCCTCGTGTTCGCAAAAACACGGATCATTCGGGGAAACCTTTATCAGATTTGGAATCTCCGTCGCGGGATCGCTCGGAGTGCCGATGAGTTTGGAGAGCCAGGACATCGATCAACCTCCCACCAGTGGCACGAATTTCACGAAGCTGACTTCCGTCTCCGCGCCGACTTTGAAAACTTCATCCAGCGACTCCGCCTGGCGATCGCCGATGAGGATGAAGAAGCCATTGGTCTGAAAGGAACGGATCGCGGTCTCGAACTGCTTTTCCCAATCGATGGGCTTGAAAGCCTTCGACTGCGGGCCGTTGAGGCGGGTTTCCGTTTCAGTCGGCTGGACCAATCCCTTGAACGTGACTGCCCGCTGGCTGGCATTGTATTCCTGCACCTCCTGCCAGATCCGCGCGCGGATGATTTCTCGGACGGTGAGGTTCTCGTCCAACGATTCGATGGAAAAGCGGTGAAGGCGATCTCCTCCCAAGGTTTCATCCACGACGATCATGACCGACGCTGGCAACTAATCGCCTTCTGACAAGCACGCACCTTCGACGCAAGTGACTTCTGGAAACCCGACAAGTCAGCGAGACAAACGAAGGCATGAAAGGTGGTGCCACAAATGGGTCAGGCGGTCGGAAGCGTTGAGCGCTACCAGCCCAAACCGATGCCTCCCTTGTGAAACTCTCAGTTCTCCGCGCCCATCACGCGGAAGAACTTGCGGTCTCCGGCGATGGGGAGGGTTGCTTGCTTGAGCGTGTAGGCTGCCGGGACTCCCGTTTGGTCTGGAAGCGTTGGGACAATGGCGCTGGCAGGCCAGGGAGAATCCGCTAGCGAAATGCTTTCTTGGAGCTGATAGTGGCCACCGCTCTTGAGCTCCATCCATGTTAGGATGAGATCGGTGGAGGTGGAGGCAAATCCGATGAGTGTGGGATTGGCCGCTTCTGGGGGGGTGCCGAAGAGGTATTCCTGGAGGTTGGTAAAACCGTCGTCGTCGGCATCGTCCTGGCGACCTTGCTTGCCAGCGGGTAAGCTGCTGGCCCATGAATCGAACGCCGTGGGGTAGGCATCGGATAGAACGACGAGGCTTCCGCTGCCGGTGAGGCGTGAGGTCTGGATGCCGGGTGAGGTGCTGCCCACCGCGACGTAAGTGCCGCGCAGCACTTGGCTGCCATCAAGGAAAAGCTCACCGATGGTGTCGGCTTGGCCGTGGGGCAGATGCAGCGTGGCGCCTGCAGCGATGCTGACGACCGAGGCATCGGCGAGCGAAGGAGAATTGACGGCGAGCGTGCCGCCCAGCACTTGAGTGTTGCCGCCGAAACTCACTGCACCAGCAAGCGTGAGGGTCCCGGTGCCGGATTTGACGACGCCGCCATTGCCCCCAACGGCTTGCGGAACCGTTAGTGAAAAGCCTGCGCTGTCGATCTTCAATCCACCGGCCTGGATGATCGCGAGATCAAGATCGGAGATGAAGGGCGATGCGTTGGTGGTCGCGATGATCTGCGTGCCGTTGAAATAGACGTTTGCCGTCGCCGCGCCGCCATCGATGAGCGAGGTCATCAAGGTCCCACCGTCGAGGTGAACGCTGCCGACCGTGCTATCAGCAAGCCCGACAAGCAGTTGCGGCACGCGAATCTCCCCATTGCCGGAGAGCGTCAACGAAGCCGGTTGTGCCCCCTGTTCGCCCACATAGATGTTGCCCGAAAGCACGTTGATCAAGCCACCAGACAAGTTGACGCTGCCTGTCGCGGCCGCGCCGATGGTGATGTTTCCAGCACCCGTCTTGGTGATGCTTCCGCCGTTCATGTTGAGCGTGCCTGTGCCGCCGAAGCGGCCAATCGCGATCCAGTTGTTTACGCTAACGGTGCCGCCGCTCAAGGTGTAGATGCTGTTGGTCGCTCCAACGTCTTGTCCAACCCACAACTCACCATTGACGGTTAGATCGCCTGCATTTTGCGTCATGTTGCCGGGCCCGTTGTTGCCAATGGAAAAGTTATTCGCTCCGTTCTTGATGATGGATCCGCCATTGAGCGTTAGGTTTCCGCCTCCGCCCTGTCTGCCGATGACGAACTCGCCGTTGTTGGTGACGGAACCTGCACTCATCGCGAAGTTACCCGAGCTGCCGGCGGTCTGGCCTATCCAGATTTCACCGCCGACGTTCAAGTTCCCAGCGTCCATTCTCAGAGTGCCGTTGCCGCCGTCGCCGACGACGAGCAGACCGTTCACGGTCATCGTTCCCGAGGTGTTCATCCTGAAAGTGCCCGTGCTGCCCGCGTCGGTGCCGATGGCGAGCCGCGTGCCCGCCGTTGCCGATCCACTCCCCACACCAAAACCGGTTAGAGCGCCACCCGTCGCTGCCGTGTTGGCGAGGTTGTAGCTGCCATTTCCTCCCAAACGGCCGAGGTAAATCCCATTGCCCGCGCTGCTTGCGGCGCTGCCCGCACGATGATCGACACGGCCGGTCGCGGCGCTGCCGACAACGATGTCCGATGGGGTCGCGGCAAGGCTGGCCGTGATCACCGGGAAGTTGGTCAAGGTGTTGACGATGGCATCATCACCGCCTGAGACGCTGGGATTGATCGGCACACGGCCAAGGCTCCAGTTCGCGGAGTTGTTCCAATTGTTGTCCGCCGCGCCAGTCCAGAAATCGCCCGCAGGCCCAGCTTGGTAAAACTGGATTTCCGCGACGTTGCAGTGTGAGTTCGCAGGGCCGAGGTAGCGCACATAGCGGAATGCCGTCGGATGATCGACCGCCAGCGTGGTGTAGATCCCTGTCGGCGGCACGATGCTAACAGCGGCCAGCGTGACCACGCCTGTGCTGAAATCTGCGGTGTTCGAGCCTTGGAAAACGCCGCCGACCATGCGCGCGGTGAAGTTCGTGCGCGGAAAGAAACGGATCGCAGCGATGGTTCGCGCGGTCGTTAGATCAAGTCCTGTCCAATCGCCGGTGGGATTGAGCGCATCGTAGGCGGTGCCGGTGTTGCTATCGAAGGCCTTGTCGCGGGTGTCGGTGCCGTTGTTCCACGCGCTTACGGATCCGATCACGGTTCCGGTCACAGGATACGCAATGTTAGGCGATGGCGGAAAAACGGCATTGGCCGTGGCACGGGACGAGGTGCCGAAGTCGCGCCCCACCGCTTCCACCTCGATGGCGACCATCGCCTGATTGTCCAAGCGGCGAGCGGCGGGAACATGGAAAACGTTGTTTGGGGTGGCACCGAGCCAGACCAGCGAGTTGTTCGCGGCCCGTGAGTAGAGGTTGTAGTAATAGACAGGCGTCGCCGAATGACTCCATTTCAAGCGCAGGCTCAGGGTGTCAGCATTGATGCTGTCCTGCTGCGTGACCACCAAGCTGGAAGGCGCGGATGGCGTGACGATGGCACCGTTGTAGATCGCCAACTGCCCCACCCGCATGCTGTAGCCGGAAATGGTGGTGGCGCTGGTGAACTGAAGCGCGATCTGGACAATCTTGCGCCCGACGTGGGAACCGAGGGCGAAGGTTCTCGTGTTCCAACTCGAACTGACGGCCGTCCCCACGTCGAGATATTCAAACACGCTCGGGTTATCCTCGAAGGCCAATCCCAGTTTCATGGCCGACGCACCGGTCGTGCCACGGTTGAAGACCAGGCGTAGATTCGTGTTGGCAGCAACCGTTAGGTCGCTTTGAAACAGCCTGATGTCGTCGGTGCCATCCAACGTTCCATTGATCAGCAAACTCGTGCCGCCGTAGTAGGCGGCGTCTCGGTTCAGAGATGGAACAAGCTTGTTCGTTCCTGTCCCCTGCACCAACCAACGCCACGTCGGAAGCACGTCTTGGGTGCTCAGGTTGCTCCATTCTGCGTTGGAGCGGATTTGGCCGTTGATCGCATAAAGCCGACCGTGGCCGAGGTTGAAATTGGTGACAAAGGGCAGAGTTGTCAGCGGCGAACTGGCGGGCACGTAATGCGCCATGCCTTTCCAGGTGTCGGCGGTTGTCGTGTTGGATGGATCGCCGTTAGGACCGGACCAGAAGCGGCTTTCATTGGCATGGTAGTCATTTGGGTTTCCCGAGTTCTTGAAATTTCTATCCAGCCCGTAGAAACCCACCGAGAGCTTGTGCGCGCTGCCTTCCGGGAAAAGCGACGCCCAGTCAAAGGGCTGGTTGAAGGCATGCATGTCGAACTCCACCCCGGCATAGAGCGCGTAGGGATTCACGCCGATCGAGAGCGCGTGGTTCCGGCTGTTCGTCATTGCGGTGGAGCCCCAGCCGAAGTCGATGAACATGCTATCAGAAACAGGATTTCCAGCTTCCGTCATGAAGCTGTCGTTCTGCGTGTTGAACTGGTCCTGCCAACCGACTCCGCCAGACTCGTTCATCGCGTCATACCACATCACCTTCAGGCCCGGAGCCTGCGCCCGCAGGTAGGTGATGAAGCCCCGCATCGCCGTTGCCGAGGCGGTGTTTCCGCCGACCGTTTCCTGGTTGATAAACCAACCGTCGAAGCCGTAATAGTTCGCCACTTCGATCAGCTTATCCGCCACCGGATAGATGCCGCCCGACTGTTGGAGGAAATCATTCACCCACTGGAAGCGCCCACCGAAGGCCGTGGGCGGAAAGAACACGTTGCCGAAAACTGGCACGCCGTTGCGGTGGGCGGCGTCGATCACGGGTGCGCTCGGTGCGAGGATGAGCCCTTCCGAGGACGAGCCGCCGAAGTACACACAGTCCTGCGTGTACTGCCAAAAAGACATGTTATGGGAGTGCTCCACCGCGCTCGCTTGAGACAATGTGCCGGTGGTTGAGTAGCCGCTGAGCGTGGCGATCTTTGCCTCGCCGGGCCTGGCGTGGGCGTTCACATTGAAGGCGGCGTTCAATGGCGTCGCCGCGCTGCCCGGCGAGAAACGCGCAGCGAGCGGCACCGTGGAGCGGTTGAACTCCGCATTTGGATCGGCCGCCGGCGTCCATTTCAACAAATGCTCGGGATGCCAGTAGGATGTCGTCGGCACCACCGTGGCCGGCAACCGAAACTCCGCCTGATAGGTCTGGCGCGCGGTCGTCGCGGAAAAGCTATCGATACGGTCGAGCAACACCCAATTCACGTTGTCCGGGCTGCCCTCCAGTCGCCAGTTAGAAGGATCCCGTTCTTGGAAATCATTCGCCGTCGCAAAACGGTAAGCATCCACCGTTACCGGCGCGGGAAAGGTGAAAAAGACCGTGCGTTCGTTTCCATCCAGCCACTTGGTCCCAATGTTAGAATCGATCAGATTGCTCGGCCCCTCGCCCGCAGGATTGGCACCACCCGGGTTGTTCACCGTCACCCCGGCCATGCTCAGCGGGGTACCGTGCCGCAGAAACTGGAACTCTGAAATCTGCACTTGTCCCGAAACCGTCGGATTTTCCCGCTGCTTCATCGGCACGAATCGAAAGTGTTGATAGGTCTTCGCCTGCGCCGCGGCATCTCCGCCAGTCAGCAAGAACAGGGCAACGCCAGCGAGCAGTCCGACGATGCGGCGCTGGAGAGAAAAATGGTCGGTCGGATGGAGGCAGTTCATTCGGGGATGGATCAGGGTTTGGAAAAATCGCGCGCAACGGGGTCGACGGTTCGCCCGTTGGGTTCGCTGCCGAGTTGGGTTTAAAGAACTTGGCGAGCGAGCTTGCGAACGTCCGTTGCTGACGACGCCGTGTATGGATGGGCATCCCATGAAGTCGCTCGCCACGACCGGACGAGGGAATGCCACAACGCCGAAGCCGCGTCAAAAGGTTAGCGCCCCCCCCTCTCGGGTCGTTCCCGAAGCGCCCCATCCGCTACTCCAGTTCCTTTCTCAAAGGCCCCGGTCGGTTGGTGGAAATGAAATCCACGCCCACGTCGATGATCCTGCGCGCGATTTTCGCATCATCGATGGTCCAAGCCGTGAGCACGATGCCTTTTTGGCGAAGTTGAGCGAGCCACGCAGAATCCACCTTGGCGTTGGCTTTGTAGAGCAATCCTTGAGCACCCATCTCGACGAGCTTGTGCTGATAGTCATCCCGCTTGGCGGCGAAGTCTTCCAAGGTGGAAATCCAATGCGCCTGATAGGCGGGCAGTTCCTTACGGCAAGCAACGATGACTTTGGCATCGAATGAAATCAGAAACACGCGAGCTGGGTCCGCGCGCTTCCTTTCTAAAATCCGGCGTATGGGCGCGACGATGCGTGGCCCATCCTTGATCTCCAGAAAGAACATTTTCCCCGCAGGCAATTGGTCGAGCACGTCATCCAGCCGTGGGATGCGCTCGCCTTGGTAGGTCGGCGATTTCCACGATCCCACATCCAGCGCGGCGAGATCCTTCCACGCCGTTTTCGTGACGGCGAGCTTGGTGCCTGCCACTCGCTCGGTGTCTTTATCATGGATACAAACCACCTCGCCATCGGCGCTCAGGAAGAAATCCGCTTCGATGCCATCCGCACCTTCCTCCCAGGCCAGCTTGAACGCCGACAGCGTGTTTTCTGGCGCGGCGTGAGATGCTCCGCGATGGGCAATGATAGGTAGGACAGGCGACGCCTGAGCGATCCCTTCGAGAAGCAGAGCAAGAGCGAGCATGGACAAGGGTTTCATGGGGCCATGACAACGCCAGCGAAAGGGCCGATCTATCCATCAACGTCAGCCTCAACCACTCCTTCCTGAACGAAGGGCCTGGTGACTCACGGATTCACACGGATCGCGGTGGCGTTCACGACCAGTGAATCGGCCGATGAGCCGTCAGCGACTTTGCCCGTCACCGTAACACGCGTTAGATTCGAGAGCTTGCCGACGCCTTCAAGTCCTTCCTTAAGCACGCGGCCGTCGTCGCCGAGCACCTGCACCGAGGCAAGGCCGATGAGTTTCTCCTCCTTGGTGTCACAACAGGCATCCCATGGCGTCTCACACGCATCGTCCGGGTTTTCGTTGCAGGGCGTGATGATGGACGGGTCTGCTAGAGTGAAGGCTGCCCGACCGTCGACGAAAGGTTTCGCATTGCCCATAATCTTGCCGCTGATGGTGATCTCGTCGCCGGGCTTCGCAGTTTGGCGGATCACATGGATTTCCTGCGCATCGCCGACTGGCGCAGCAGCAAGGACGGACTGGAGGGCGCTGCTCGGTGCAGCGGCTTCACGGACGGCGGTTGCAGCCGTTTCTTTTTTCCCGCATGAGACAAGCAAGCAAGTGGCGACGACGGCGGAGTGGATGGCTTTCATGATGGATGGTTCGTTTCTGGGAGATGATGGTTTAGGATGACCGGAGCGCGGTGGGCAGCGGTGGTTTTAAGCAGCGGATGGCCGGCGGAATGGTGCCGACGAAACCCAGCAACAGCCCGGTCAGGATGCCAGTGGCCGCGACGTTAGGAGTGATTTCCAAGGTGAATGCGCCGATGGAAAATGGAATCGTTAGACCTTCCAAGAGAAACAGCGCCGCGAGTGAGGCGATCAACGTGCCCAGCAGGCAGGCCAGCGTGCTTTCTTGCAGCAGGCTGATGAACAGCGAACGGCGACCGAAGCCGATGGCCTGCAACGCCGCCATTTCACGAACCCGCGAAGCGAACGCAGCGTAAAGCGTGTTGACCCCGCCGAAGACCGCACCGGTGGCGATGAGGCCGGCGGTGATCCAGGTCATCGCTCGCAGCGGTTTGAAAAAGGCTGTGAGTCGCGAGTAGTAGTCGCTTTCCTTCAGCGCGCTGAGTTCGAGATCGAGCCGTTGCTTGGTGAAAAGTTCCGCCTCGGCAAAATCCGCAGGGTCGTCCAAGCGGATGGCAATGCAGGAAAGCGTGTCGCGTTGGTCGAGCACGCGCAGATCGCCGAGGGTCGCCCACACTTCCGCTTCGAGCACCGTGCCGGGTGCGGCGAAGATTCCCGAAACGCGCATGCGTTGGCCGTCGAGGGTGATCGTGCTGCCTGTTTTTAAGCGTTCTTGCGGAAACCCGAGTTTGCGCCACGCCAATTCACCGATCATCAATTCGCCTGAAGATGGGAAATTTCCATCGATCAACCGCACCTCGGGATGCACCCGCAAGGCCTCGGGCGTGACGCCACGGATCAGCGCTTGGCCACGGCTGCCATCGTCCAGCGTTAGATAATTCATCGAGTGGATTTCGCTCGAAACCGCACGCACGCCGAGCCGTTCGGAGATCCCGGCCACGGCGGCAGCAGCGATGCCAGCCGCACGCTCCGGCACCTCACTGCGCTGGATGCTTTCTTCCGAACCAGCACCGATGAGGATGATGTTGTGCGGCGAGCCGGAAGCGGACAGGACGCGCTTCATGCCGCTGTTCACCGAGACTGCGGCCATCACCAGCAAGACGACCAATGCGCTGCCGCCCAGGGTTTGGGCGAGGCGGGCTTTGGAGCGAAACAAATTTCGCACGGCGTAGGAAAACGGAAGCATGGCGAGTCAGTTGCGCAGGTTTTTCACGATGGGTTGGCTCATCGCCTGCCACGCAGGCCACAGCGATGCGAAAATGCCGAGCGCGAGCGCTGCGGCGATGCCGGTCGCGATGACCACCACGTCCGGCGTGATGGCCAAGGTCTGCCCTTCATTGCCGAGATTGAAGCGTTGCCAATGGAGGAAAGCTGCTGCTAGACCCACGCCGACACCACCACCCGCCAATCCTAACATCCCACCTTCGCTCAGGACCAAGCAGCCGATCGCCCGGCCCGGATAGCCGAGCGTTCTCAGCACCGCGTTCTCCTTCACCCGGCCGCGGACGACGAGCAGCAATGCGTTCGCGACCAGAGCGCCGACAGCGATGACCGCGCCGATGCCAAGCCAGCGGGTGAAGCCGATCAGCTCAATCAACTCCGCTGCGGCCTCCGCGAAAAACGCCTTTTCCGCACGAGTTTCGGTCGGCGCTTGATCCGAGTGGAAACGTTCGTCGATGGCCTTGCTGACCACCGTTAGATCCTTGGATGAATGGACGCGAACATTGAACTGCGTGACCACGCCAAGGCCGCTCTTGGATGCCTGCTGGAGGAAGGGCAATTTCACGTAGGCGACGTTGTTGTCTTGCGGAAACGGCGAACGGATCACGCCCGAAACCGTGACCGTCACGCCAGCGGCATCGAATCGCTCGCCCGGTTTGAGACCACGGCGGGCGGCGAAAACCTCGCCGATCAAAGCGCCATCATCGCGTTTTTTCCACTCATCTTCACTGCCACTGAGAATCTCGATCTCCGGCGCAAACTTTTTCAACAGCCCTTCGGGAACACCGCGAAACGTGATGACGTCGAGCGATGCGCCGCAGTTGTTCACCACGATCTGCACCGGAACCACTTCACGGACGCCGGGGATGCGGCGGATGTCATCCGCGTAATGTTCCGGCAAACGGCTGGTCGATGGGCAATAGCGGTTCTCCCGATAGACGACCAAGGTGGTGTCCGCCGCCGTGGCTTCGGTCGCCTTTGCCAGCGACCGTTGCAGCGTCTCCACGGCGGTGAAAAGAAACATCCCAGAGGCGACTCCAAGAATCGTTAGAGTGGAGCGGACGCGATGTCGCGTGAGTTGTATCCACGACAAACGGATGAGGTTTCCGAGCGCTCTCATGGCGTTTGTTGTTCGAGGAGTTGGCCTTTTTCCAGATGCAGCGTGCGGTCGGCAGCGGCGGCAGCGCGCGGATCGTGGGTGACCATGACGATGGTCTTGCCGTGGTCGCGAGCGAGTTGTCGCAGCAAGTCAAGGATTCGAACGGCTGACTCGCGGTCGAGATCGCCCGTCGGCTCGTCGGCCACCAGCAAGGGTGGATCTGCGACCAGCGCGCGGGCAATGGCGACGCGTTGCTCTTGCCCGCCGGATAACTCACCGGGCGTGTGATGCATGCGGTCACTCAAGCCCACCAAAGCCAGCGCGGTTTCCACACGCTCGCGGCGTTCTTTGCGGGAAAACGATCCTAACAACAAAGGCAACTCAACGTTCTCAAACGCGGTGAGCACCGGCACAAGGTGATAGAGCTGGAAAATATAGCCCACATGGCTCGCGCGCCACTTCGTCAACTCACGTCGTGAAAGTTTCGCCAGTTCCACGCCAGCGATGACCAACGAACCATCCGTTGGCGAATCGATGCCTGATAGAAGATTGAGCAACGTGGTTTTGCCCGATCCCGAGGGGCCCATCAGCGCGAGGAACTCGCCACGCGGGACATCGAGATCGAGGACTTCGAGCGGCGTCACCAACAGGCTGCCCTTGCGGTAGCTTTTGGAAACACGGCGGCATTGGATCATCGCTTCGGTCATGGACGGGTCAGGTTTGGGTTCACTCTCTGGCCGTTTTCGAGGCCTTGCGGTTCCACCACTACCCATTCGCCCGGCCGCAACGAGCTGGCGATGCGGCGGTAGCCGTCGCGGGTTTCGGCATGCGGCTCGACGGGCCGAACAGCCACCCGCTTGGTGCGCGGATCGCAGACCCAGGCGGAGCCATCGACGATGGACGTTTCTGGAATCCAGAGCGTCAAGGATGCGGCTGAATTTTCGTTAGGGGATTTGGTGTGATTATTTGAACTGGATAGGAACTCCGCGCGGCAGAGCATCTCGGGCCGGAGTTCGTCGGCAGGATCAAGGATACGGACTTTGGCTTGGAGCGTGTTGCGCTGAAGGTCAGCCTCACCAGAGATGCGGGTTACCTCGCCATGGAACGTGCGATCCTGCAACAGCCCGCAATGGATGCGGACCGCTTGGCCAATCTGCAATCCCGCCGCGTCCGCCAAAGGGACATCGACGCGAACCTGCAATTTTTGAGGATCATAAACAATGGCGAGTGTGGAGCTGTTTTCATCGTCCGATCCTAACATGCGTTTTTGCCCCGGCATCGCCAACAGGCGCAACACCCGACCATCCAACGGTGAAACGATGCGCGTGCGAGCCAGCCCGAGTGCTGCCTTTTCGACCTCGATGCTTGCGGCCTCGATCTCCTGCGCTTGGACCGTGGTCTCAATCTCCAGCCGCGCGATCTCGGACTCGATTTCTCCGACGCCTGCCGCCGCCATCGCTGAACGTGCTTGGTCGCGAGAAAAGCGAAGTCGAGCTGCCACCACCTCGCCACCGCTGATGGCACCGCCTCGGATGTCCCGCGTCCGGAGATGCACATCTTCTGCTAGATCGCGAGTTGCTTCGGCCGCCACCACGGCCGCACGCGCAGAAACCAGTTTTTGTTGCTGGGTCACGATCGCCGCTTGCAGAGCCGCGTGAGTGGAAACTTGGCGACGGTGGTTATTTTGCGCGGTTTTAAGCGCGAGCTCGGCATCGTCATCGACCAAGGTGGCGAGCAGCTGGTCCTTGCGAACGGATTCCCCTTCCAACACCTCCACGCTGGCGACAACGCCGTCGATCAAAGCGCTCGCTCTCACGGGCAAAGGGTCCGGTTCAATCCAACCACTGGCCTGGAAGAGCATCGTGCCGGTGCCAGGCTTCATCGCTGCGTCAGGCAGCGGGGTGCCGACTGCCATCGGCGTGGCCAACACGACGGCGACATGCACCGAGCGCGCAGGCAGCAAGCGGTCACGGAAAAGGGCGAAAAAGAGGAGCAAGAACGCCGCGCCAATGGCGAGCGGGAGGAGCCATGCGGGAGTGCGGCGGCGTGGCGTGGGCGCATCAGAGCGATGTGCAAGAGAGTCGAGCAGTGAAGGCATGGTTAATCTAACATGAATTGTCTGACTGGCAGCCCCAAGCGGGCATGCGCGGAAAGGACCGCTTCAGAAAGCAGTCGCAGGGCACGAAAAGGTGCCGGGGTCAGATGATCCAGACGGCCAAGCAGGCGCGGCGACAAGATGGCGAGTCCGGGCCTCGGATCGGCATCGCAGGCTGATAGATTTCGTAATCGTCCACTCGTGGTGAGGAAAATCGAAACGCCAGCGGCCAATGGTCCACCGCTACCAAATCAGGCAATTGAAAATCGCCCGAGCGCACGGTGGAATCCGGCAGTTTCTTGAGCTCCGCACAGCAGCTTTTGTCCTCTTCGCAGCAATCCGAGCAGTCTTCGCTTTGCCAGAAGGTCTCGTTCTGCGACGTGGAAATTCCACGTTCCATCCCTTCGCCATCCAGCAAACAGACGCGCCAAGTCATCGCTGCCAACGGAATGGTGATCCCAAAGCAAAGCAAAACCAGAGCTGCAAGGAGCTGTCGCACGACCGACCTTGATCGATTCTCATGCGCGGACCGTCAAGTGATTAGTTCCGACCGAGGCACTCACCCGATGGAGAAATCCTTGCCTTCGCGGTGCGTCTCCACCACTGATGGCGGGCAGCGATGGCAGGATTTCCCCGATGGTTGGAGGGCTACAGAAACTTGCCGAAATGCGTGCTGCTTTTCGTCGCAGGGCAGTTTCTCATCAACTTGATCCACTCGTCGCAATTCTTGCTGCTGAACCTGTTTCTCAAATCGCGGGGACTGGATGATCCGGGGATTGCCGCGCTGGCATCGCACCGCTTCGTCGCCACTTTCTTCCTCGCCATCCCGGCGGGCCTTTGGTTGCGCGGCAGGCCTTTGCGCAATCCGCTTCTCGCAGGAACCATCTTGCTGCCGCTCACCACGCTCGCGGCATTGGAAACGGTGCGCATGGGCATGATGGATGCAGCAGCTGTTAGCTTCCTATTGATGGGTCTTGCTGGACTCATCCTGAACGTCGCCAATCTGCCGATGATGCTGCGCATGACCCCGCCGGAAAAATCAAGTGAAGCACTGAGTCTGCTTTTCGCAACCTGGGGCGCAGCCAGCATTTGCGGCGGCGTTCTATCAAGTGTGTTGCAAGGCATAGGCCATGTGGACCTCGGTCACATACGGCTGGTGCTCGACGAGCACGCGACGCTGCTGGTCCTCACGCTGGCGGGAGCTGGCGCGGCCTTCCTCTACGCGATGCTGCCGGACCCGGTGCCGACGCCGACGCCTCGGCGACACTGGATGCATGTGCATCGCGAAGATTTCCCCATCCTGCTGCGGGCGTTGATTCCCACCCTGTGCATCGCCACCGGCGCGGGGTTGAGCATCCAGTTTCTCAACCTGTTCTTCAGCCATGTCTATCAGCTCGATGCCATGCGCTACTCGATGTATGGCTCGGTGAGTTATGTCCTTGTTTTCATCTTCGGGCTCATTGTGCCGGAGGTGAAACGCCGCTTTGGTTGGCGTGGAGCCATTCTCGGCGTGCAGGGCATCGCCGTGGTCATGCTGGCCGTGATGGGACTGACCGAGTTGTGGAAGGAAACGGCATGGGCGTTGCCGGTCGCATTGGTCTGCTTCATCTTCCGCCAGCCGCTCATGAACATGGCCGGTCCATCCACCAGCGAGCTCTCGATGGACTACGTTGGCGAGCGCAACCGGGAGTTGATGAGCGCCTGCAGCGGCGCAATCTGGAGTGGCTCATGGTGGCTTGCCGCGCGCGTGTTTGAGGTGCTGCGGGGCCAGCATTTCCCTTACTGGCAGATCTTCTTGATCACAGCCGCATTCTATCTGATAGGAACTATTTCTTACCTCGGGTTGATCCGCGAGGTGGAGCGGCGAAAGTGATTTTCGTGAGGTGCCGCCAAATCCTCAACAGGAAATTGCACCCTTGAAATCCCCTTCTCAAATCAGCTGCGGTTCCATCGCATCAGGGTTTCAAAAATTCGCATTCTCCATCGCTTTACCGCTCGATGCGGAAGCCGGTGTAGCCATCGAGGAGCGGGATCTTCGCCACCGTGTGATGCTTGATGTGATGGGCGACGTTGGATTCTTCCGCGATCTCGACAATGAAGGCGGCCACCTCGTCGGGCTCGCCCATGACTTGCAACTCGACCGTGCCATCGGCGAGGTTTTTCACCCAGCCGCAGACGTCAAAGCCACGCGAGAGATCTTTGACTGTGTAGCGAAAGCCGACGCCTTGGACTCGCCCTTCGAAAATGACACGCTTGGCCAGCAGCATGGGTTCAGCGGTTGCCGGACTTGATCGAGCCGGATCCTTCTTCTTTGAAGGGATTGGCCTCCAGCGCTGACGATTTGATCCCGAAAACCTGCTCGAACGTTTTGCCGGGAAGCAGGTTGAAGACGATGGGTGGGCTGCGCTTTCCCTCGGCATCATAGATATAAACGATGCGCTGGACGGGCATTTCCTTGCCAGTTTCCGGGTTGGTGCGTTTGACGCGGGAGTCAAACATGAGCTCCTCCACAAGCTGGCCGGTGACGCGGTGGTAGCCGTAGGCGACTTTGAACATTTCGGTGCCGAGGCCGTCGCGGATCTTGCAACCCAGCGGATTCTGGCTCGCGTCCATTTTGTAGGTCGTCAGCATGGTCAGCACGCCGTCCGGCGAGAATGTCTTCTTGGTGAGCGTCTTGTTGTCCGGGCTGCGGATGAAGACCGAGCGCGAGCCGTCTTCGTGGCGCATGTAGCGGACATTCGGACCGTCCACTCCGTCGAACTCGCTCGCTCGCGCCGGAGCGGAAAGGCCGAGGAAGGCCAACGAAAGCAACAGGCTGACACCTTGCTGGCGGGCAAAGGTTTTGAGGGTTGTCAGAAGATTCATGACGGCCAAGCTAGGAATCCCCTCTTGCCGCTGCAAGCCGCCATTTTCCACCGCACTCATCCCACCACCCGCCCATGATTTGGACCAGCCAACGAGGCCAGATGGACCTGACGCGTCAGGCGCAGGTGATGGGCATTCTCAATGTGACGCCCGACTCGTTCTCGGACGGTGGTGCGCATGTGGCGGTGGAAACGGCGATGTCCCATGCCCGAGCGATGATTGCCGAGGGCGCAACCATCATCGACATCGGTGGCGAGTCCACCCGACCGGGTGCGGCGGCGGTTTCGGTGAGCGAGGAAATCGCCCGCACACAGCCTGTCATCGGCGCGCTGCGCCAGGAATGGAATGGCTGGATCTCCATCGACACAAGCAAGGCGGAGGTTGCCCGCGCGGCGCTCACCGCTGGCGCAGACGTGGTCAACGATGTCAGCGGCCTGACCGCAGATCCCGCAATGGTGGAAGTATGCGCGGCAAGCGGCTGTGCGGTCGTGGTGATGCACATGCAGGGCAACCCGCGCACCATGCAGCTGGCACCCGTCTACGAAGACGTGGTGGCGGAGGTGAGGAGATTTTTCGAAAGCAGGCTGGCGGAGCTGATGGCGGCAGGCATCGCCGAGGAGGCGCTTTGCTTCGATCCAGGCATCGGCTTCGGAAAAACTCAGGACCACAATCTGGCGCTGCTGCGCGGATTGGAACAACTGCGCGTCGCCGACCGCCCGGTGTTGCTGGGCGTTTCCCGCAAGTCATTCATCGGTAAAATCCTCGGCACGTCAGAATTGGCAGCACGCGAGTGGCCGACTGTGGCGATGACAGCAAGGGCACGTGAGCAAGGCGTGATGCTGCACCGCGTGCACTCCGTTAGACCCAATGTCGAAGCGCTCAAGATGGTCGAAGCCATCCTTGGAGCGGACCCACCCATGGATCACGCCCATCGCTGACGCAGCGGCCTCGGACTACTGCGACTTTGCGACACCAGGCTTGCCACCGACGGCAAAGCGGTACTTGGAAATCGCGTCCACGACGCCATTGGCGATGGTCGTCTGATAGGCTTGCTTGTCGATGAGTCCCGCCTCGTAAGGATGGCTCATGAATCCGCCTTCAAGCAAAATGGCAGGATGGCGGACGCCGGACAGCACGCTGAAACGCGCACGCTTGATCCCGCGATCCAACGTGTATTTGGAAAGGAGGCACGGCTTGTAGAGCAGGCTGCCGTGGACAGCCGTAGCCAGCGCGATGTTCGCCGAGTCGTGTTCATTGCCAGCCCGGGTCTGGTTGTCATCGGCACGCAGTCCCCGACCGTAGTGAGAAACTCCCGGGGGCGAGAGCGTGAACGTTTCGATGCCACGCGCCGAACGTCCGCCGGAATTGAAATGAATGCTGATGTAGATGGCGTTCTCCTTGACCGAATTGGCGAAATCCACGCGCTCCTGCAGCGACTGATAGATGTCGGTGTCGCGAGTCATGACCACCTTGAAGCCTTTTTCCTCCAACCGCTTTTTGATCAGACCGGCCACCTTGATGTTGTACTTGGCCTCGGTGCCAAAAGGGTTGGTGGCACCGGGATCCTTGCCGCCATGGCCGGGATCGAGAATGACGGTGCGAAAATTGCCAGCGTTGGAAATGAAGTTCGGCCGCAGCACCGGATCGATGAGTTTTCCGAGATCCACCCGCGAGACGTAGACCTTCTCGCCTTGGGATTCGATGCTGTTGCTGAACACGAACTTCACGCTGTTCATCAGGCACTCGTTCCCGCCGATGCGGAGCTGCATCTTCACCTTCGGATTTTCCAAAATCACCGAATTGCCCGAACGGTACATTTTGGTGAAGTTGTAAAAGCTCTTCACGCTGTCGAGCGAGACATACTCACGGCCATCGATCTTGGTGGTGCTCCACCCAGCCGCCGGAGCGGGAGCGGATGCCCCCGGCTGCACGGTCGCGGCCATGAAAACGGCAAGCATGGCCACGCGCTGAAGCCGGGTGAACAGGCGATTGGGTTGCTCCATGGGAAATGTTGAATACACGGGTTTTGCGAGCTTCTACGCTTTGAAAAACCCGCTGGCAATCCTGAATTCCCCGCCCTTTCTTGTCCAGACCGCTCAACGATCGGTGTCCAAAGTGCGATCGCTCGTATGGCGAAGGTCGCGGGCGTGGTCCAAAAACACGGCGTCCTCACCAATGTTCACCGCCAAATCGCCCACCCGCTCCAACGATCGAGTCACGAGGATGAGGTGCAAGTAGTCTTGGCTACGATTCGTGCCCTGCTCGATGCGGTTGCCAAAGGTGGCGTTGGCCGCATTGTGCATGCGGTCGAGTTCCTTGTCGCGGGCGTGCAGCGCGGCGCCGAGCGCGGCATCGCGATCGCTGTAGGCGGAAATGGCGTCGCGCAGCAGATGATCGGCCAGCGTGTAAAGCGGCTCGATAAGGGTGGCATCGGGAAGTTCTTGGCTGGCGGCCATCTTGCGGGCCCGCTTGGCAATGTTCACCGCGTGATCCGAGATGCGCTCCAAGTTCATGGAAATGCGCATCGAGGAAACGACCAAACGCAGATCGGTGGCGACGGGATGGTAACGCACCATGATGTCCATGCCGAGTTGGTCGATCTTGCGCTCGCCCTCGTCCACCTCGTCGTCGTCGGCGATGACCGCATTGGCAAGTTCGACATTGCGAGTGAGCAGGGCTTGGACGCCGCGCTCCAGATTGAGGCGAGCACGGGTGGCCATGGCCAAGACCTCGCCACGCAGCGCAGCGATGGCGACATCGAAATCACGAAGAATATGGGACTGTGACATGTGTGTGGACGGGGGAGAAATGGGATCAACCGAAACGGCCGGAGATATAATCTTCGGTGCGCGATTCAGCAGGATTGCTGAAAATTTTACCAGTCGCGTCATACTCGATGAGCTCGCCGAGGTAGAAAAAGGCGGTCTTGTCAGAGACCCGCGATGCTTGCTGCATGTTATGGGTGACGATGATGATCGTATACTCGCTCTTCAGATCGAGGATGAGTTCTTCAACACGAGCCGTAGCGATGGGATCGAGCGCCGAGCAAGGTTCATCCATCAGGATGATGCGTGGATCCACCGCCATGGTGCGGGCAATGCACAGCCGCTGCTGCTGGCCACCGGACAAGCCGTAGGCACTGGTGTGGAGTCTATCCTTCACCTCATCCCAAAGGGCGGAGCCACGCAGAGATTTTTCAACAATCCCATCGAGCACGCCCTTGTTCTTCTCGCCAAGAATGCGCGGGCCGTAAGCGACATTCTCATAGATCGTGCGAGGAAAAGGATTGGATTTCTGGAACACCATGCCGACGCGGCGGCGCAGCTCCACGCCGTCCACCTGCGGACTGTGAATTTCGGTGCCATCCACCCAAATGCCACCGGCAGTCACGCGGGCACCGGGGATGAAGTCGTTCATGCGGTTGAAGCAACGCAGCAGCGTGGATTTGCCGCAGCCGGACGGACCGATGAACGCGGTCACTTCATTGCGCGCCATGTCCAGCGTGATGTCACGCAGGGCGCTGGAGCCGCCGTAGCTGAACTCCATGTCCTTCACTTGGATGGCGATGTCGCTGGGGCTTTCCATACTAACTGAATCTACCGGAAATATAACCTTCCGTCTGGGGGTGGGCGGGACGCTCGAAGACTTGCATGGTCTCCCCATACTCGATGAGCTTGCCCATGTAGAGAAAGGCCACGCGATCCGAGCAACGGGTGGCTTGCTCCATGTTGTGAGTCACGATGACGATCGTGAACTGCTGTTTCAGCTCCAGCATGAGGTCTTCGATCTTGAGCGTGGCCAGCGGATCAAGCGCGGCGCACGGCTCATCCATCAGCAAAATTTCCGGCTGATTTGCAATCGCGCGGGCGATGCAAAGCCGTTGCTGCTGACCGCCGGATAGTCCGAACGCGGAGTCGTGCAGACGATCCTTCACCTCATCCCACAACGCCGACGAACGCAGCGCCCACTCGACGGTGTCGTCGAGTTCGGACTTCTTCGATCGGCCGGCGACGCGCAGGCTGAAGATGACATTTTCATAGATCGACTTCGCGAAAGGATTGTACTTTTGGAACACCATGCCGACGCGTTTGCGCAGCGAGATGACCTCCACCGAAGGATCATACAAGCTGGTGCCGCCAATGCGGATATCGCCCTCGTGGCGGACGCCCTCGACCAGATCATTCATGCGGTTGAGGTTGCGCAACAGCGTGGATTTGCCGCAGCCGGAGGGACCAATCATGGCGGTGACCTGATGTTCCGGGATCTTCATGTTGACGTTGAAGATGGCCTGCTTTTCCCCGTAGTGAAAACAGAAGTCATCCACCTCGATGAAATCCGGGCGGGCCGCAGGTGCAGCAATGGTAGAGGGTTCAGTCATATCAGAAGCTGCTCACGGCGAAGCGTTTCTTGAGCCGGTTGCGGATGATGATAGCGGCGAGATTCAGAGTCACCACGATGACAATGAGCAACAGCGCCGTGGCGTAGACGATGGGCTTGGCAGCCTCCGCATCGGGTGACTGGAAACCGAGGTCATAGATATGGAAACCCAAGTGCATGAACTTGCGCTCCGGGTGAATGAAAGGCGCGATGCCGTCGATGGGCAGCGAGGGAGCGAGTTTCACCACGCCGACGAGCATCAGCGGAGCAACCTCACCCGCGCCACGTGCCATCGCCAGAATGACGCCCGTTAGAATACCTGGCAGCGAGGCTGGCAGAACGACGCGTTGAATGGTTTGCCATTTGGACGCACCACACGCGAGGGCGGCCTCACGCACGCCGCGCGGCACGGCCGCAATCGCCTCTTCAGTGGCGACGATGACGACAGGCAACGTGAGCAAGGCGAGTGTCAGCGAGGCCCAGAAAATGCCGGGCGTGCCGAAGGTGGGCGTCGGCAGGCGGTCGGCAAACCACCAGCGGTCCATCCCCGCTCCGACGGTGTAGACAAAGAAGGCGAGACCAAACACGCCGAAGACGATGGACGGTACGCCGGCGAGGTTGTTCACACAGATACGGACAATGCGGACGAACAACCCTTGGCTGGCATACTCGCGCAGATAGATGGCAGCGATCACACCGAAGGGCGTGACGAAAAAGCTCATCGCCAACGTCATCACCACGGTGCCGAAGATGGCCGGGAAGACGCCACCCTCGGTGTTTGCTTCGCGTGGATCTTCGGACAGGAAATTCCACATGCGATGCAGCATTTCTCCGACACGGCCGATGAAACCGACTTCGTTAGAAGCGAAGACATGAAGCAAGTTGCCAGCGGGAACGGTGAGTTCTTGGCCCTCTGCGGTGGTGCCAAGGAAACTCGATTCGGCGAGTTTCGCGCGGATCGCAGTGGCCTCCACTTGCAACGCATCGAACGATTTTTGCAGCTCGGCCCGACGGGCGGTGGCGGTGGCGCTATCCACCGAACTTGTTTTCTCGGCACGCGTTAGAGCCTCCAACTCGCGGCTGATCGCGCCGATTTTCTTGCGCTCGATCACCAGCAGCTGCTTGCGGGCGACTTTGCCATCCCCGATGATCTTTTCCAAACTGGGCTGAAAATTTGCCGCCGCCGCTTCGATGCGCCCGTTCGGCGTGGTGAGAGCGACGGGAAATACAATGGCCGGGCCGTATTCGAGCCGCTCGACTAACAAGATGTCCGCAGGGCGTGTGGTGGTCGAAATGGCCGAACGGTCGATGAAGGTGAACGACTCGCCAGAGAGATCCTTATTGCCGCGGAAGACTTGAATTTCCTCGTGAAGCGTCCCGTCCTCTTCCTTGCGCTCGGATTCCTGAGTGACGTAGCCAGCGATTTTACTAACGGTTTCGCCTTGGCGAACTTCCATCACGTCGATGCGGCGCGGCCAAAACGAAGCACTGCCCTTGAACAGGATGAGCAGGAAAAGCCCGACCGCCATGATGACCCCGAAGGTCAGCCCGGCAGCGGTGAGCCAGACCCACGGTTCGCCTTTGCGCGAACGGCCGGTGGTGGAAAATGCAGTGGTAGAGGGCGAGGCGGACATCTATCAGACGATGCGGTTGCGTTCCTTGAGACGCTGGCGAAGCAGCTCGGCGACAGTGTTCATGACGAAGGTCATGGCGAACAAAACAACCGCGCCGAGGAACAGCGTGCGGTAGTGGGTGGAGTCGACGGAAGCTTCAGGCAACTCGACGGCGATGTTGGCGGACAGCGTGCGCATGCCGTTGAAAATGTTCCACTCGGTGACCGCGGTGTTTCCCGTGGCCATGACCATGATCATCGTTTCGCCGACGGCGCGACCGAATCCGATCATCAATGCGGAGAAGATGCCGGACGAGGCGACGGGCAACATCACCGTCCAGACAACCTGCCAACGGTTCGCGCCGAGCGCGGCAGCGGCGGCAGTTAGGTTTTTCGGCACATTGGAGAGAGCATCTTCGGCGATGGTGAAGATCACCGGAATGACCGCGAAGCCCATCATGAAACCGAGCACCATTGAGTTGCGCTGTTCGAAGGCGAGCCCGGTTGCTTGTGGCCACCACAAGCGGAAGTCGGCGATGCCCTTGCCCGTGGACGGATCATGATAGACGAAGAACCATTTTTCCAACAACGGTCCAGCGGTCCAGCCGAGCCAAGCCGCAAGCGCCATGAACGGCAGCACCACAAGCCATTCGCGGCCGTTTTCAAAGCGGTTGCGGATGGCGATGGGCAGGCGGCTCCAGCAAAAACCGACCAACAACGCCATCCCAGGAATGGCGATGGTCATCGCGGCCACCGAAGGCACGCGAGTTTCCAACACCGGCGCGAGCCACAGACCAGCGAGGAATCCGAGCACCACCGACGGCAGCGAAGACATGATTTCCATGACCGGCTTGACCACGGTTTTCACGTGCAGCGGCAAAAAGGCAGCGGAAAACACCGCGGCTAACAGCGCTACTGGCACCGAGAACAACAATGCGTAAGCCGTCCCTTTGAGCGAACCGAAAATGAGCGGCATCAGCGAGAGCTTGGGTTCAAAGTCATCGGTGCCTCCTGTCGATTGCCATTGATAGATCGGTTTCGCGCCGCCCTCGTACCAAACCTTACCGAAGAACGCGCGCCAGCTCGCCTCAGGATGCGGATCGTGGATGGAATAGCGGCGAGCTTGGCCAGCAGCGTCTGCGATGATGAAATTTTCGCCCTTGGCATCGAGCACGGCATTGACCGGGGTGATGTCGGGCGTGGCGTCCCAGCGCGTCGCGCCGGAGGTGCTGTGGCGAATTGAGAGCTCCTTCGCGCCGCCCGTTAGAAAGGTTCGGTTGCGTTGGCTGGCGGCGAAAATGACCGCGCCAGGAGCGAGTTTCGGAAACACCTTGGTTTCGCCGAACAGCCGCTCGCCGGCCTCGTCTTGGCGGAAGAGGCTCCATTGCTCCTGCCGACCATCTGCCGCGGTGGTGACGATGGAAACGCCGCCGAACAGGTAGTCCATCTGCACCGGAGCGACGTCACCGAAGGGCTTGAACGACTGGCGCTTGGTCACGCCTTCGCCGTCTGCGAGGAAATAGTCGATTTCGCCATCGGCGCAGGCGACAAGGACCATCGCCCCATTGGGCGAGGCGCGGACCAGAACAGGTTCCGCAGAAAGTTCAGGAGTGATGTCCGAGACACCGAGCAAGGAGAGTTTGCCCTTGCCGATGAGGCTGCGCTTCATGCCGAGGCGCAGGGCGGAAACGGTCGCGGCGGCACCTTGGCCGGACTTCGCGACGATGATGCGACCCGCACCAGAATCGCCATAGGAAACGGCCGTAACCGCTTCCTTCTTGATTTCAAACCAGGGCTCGGTGGTGACGGCGGGAACCATCTTCGCGCGGCCGTCCGTGTCCACGGACCGTTCATAAACTACCAAGAACGATCCGACCCGACCATCTTCCAGGCCCAGCGCAACGCGGCGGTGCACCGCGTCGTAGGAAAGCGCCGTGACCTTCAATCCGGCCAGTTCGGGCAGCGCGACCTCGATCTTGCGACCGCTCGCCACGTCGGCAAAAGCGACCTTTTCGCCACCGTCGTAGAAAAATGGCATTCCCCCCCACTCGTCGACGCCCATCACGGCGGGCCGGGTGGCCTGGGCCACTTTCCCGGCAGTTTCGACATGCGCCGTCCGGAACAAGGGAACCACCTCCTTACCAATGAAGTAGAGAATCCCAAAAACCGCGACAATCACGCTGATGCCGCCAAAACGGATGCCCCAGCCCATGAAGCGATCGAACCACAAGGTGGCACGAGAAACTTGGAAGCGGCGCGGATCCGGGGATTTCACAACGTGGGACATCAGGAAAGGGGTAGCCGGGTTACGGCCCGCGGAGCGAATCACCCCGCAGGCCGTTTGAAAAGCCAATCTGAGAGGACCAACCTTACTTCGTCAGAGATTCGGTGACCTCAGCGGCCAGCTCAGCAGGCATCGGGTAGTAGCCGTCCTTTTCAACGATGGTCTGGCCTTCCTTGGAGAGCACGAATTTGAGGAATTCCAGCGTCAGCTTGTCCAGTGCTTGGCCGGGCTTTTTGTTCACATAGACGACCAGGAAGCGGGCCAGCGGATAATCGCCGCTGAGCGCGTTGTCGTAGGTCGCTTCGTAAAACGTGCCGTCGTCACCAGCGACAGGCAGTGCGCGCACGCCGGAAGTCTTGTAGCCGATGCCGGAATAGCCGATTGCGTATGGATCCGAACCGATGCCTTGGACCACCGCCGACGATCCGGGCTGCTCCTTGACGGTCGTCTTGAAGTCGCCCTTGGAAAGCGCATGCTCCTGGAAAAAGCCGTAGGTGCCGGATGCCGAGTTGCGGCCATACAGCGAGATGGCGCGGCCTTTCCATGCATCGAGGCCGAGCTGGCCCCAATCGGAGATATCATCGCCACCACGCTTGCGGGTCTTCGAAAAAATGGAGTCCACCTGCTTCATGGAAACGCCTTTGATCGGGTTGTCCTTGTGAGCGAAAACGGCAAGGGCATCGATGGCCAGATTCACCTCGGTCGGCTTGTAGCCATACTTTTTCTCGAACGCATCGATTTCTTCCGCCTTCATCTGGCGGCTCATCGGGCCGATCTGCGCCGTGCCTTCGATCAAGGCTGGCGGTGCGGTCGAAGAACCCTTGCCCTCGATCTGAATGTTGACGTTCGGATAGGCTTTTTTGAAACCTTCCGCCCACAGGGTCATCAGGTTGTTGAGCGTGTCCGAGCCGATGGAGTTGAGATTTCCGGAAACACCGCTGACGGCTTTGTAGGCCGGGCTGGCGGGATCAATGTGCGACTCCGCAGCAAGGCCAGTGGTGGCGAGGCCAAGGAGCATCAACGAGGTTTTAATAAGTGCGGTTTTCATATTTTGTTAGATGGATTGATGACTGGTTGGGATTGGTTCATTTTGTGACACACGAACGACTTCAGAGACGTGACGATCTTGTCACAGGGCGTCATTCGTCGAGGAGACAGGATTACCAAGAGATGCGCAGGCCGGTCTGGAATGAGAGACCACTGAACTCTCCGCCGTCGTTGGCGTCGTCCTGCATATCGAGGTAGGCGAGACCAGCCTGAAGCTTCAGCTTTTGACCATAGATGTAGTAGTTGAGGCCAGTGTAAATTTCTTGATAGAAATCCCCCTTTGAACCCAACATGAGACTGGACTCGTAGTTGCTGTAACGCACGCCGTTGTCTCCATCGCTATCCACCAGGGTGTAGCGCATGACACCTTGGAGCTTGTCATTGAAGTTGTAGAAAGGCATGGCGACGAAGCCCCACAAGTTCGGCTGGCTGGCATAGCCTTCGGCGGCAGAAAGATCAGTGCGGAAACCAAAACTGTCCTTCAAATAGCTGAAATTCAGCGACCCGATGTTTTCCAGAGAGCGGTTGGAGAACAACGACGTTCCGGAATCATCTGGATTGTTATAAACATAGTTGAACGTGAGCAACGCCTCATCGGATCCGAGGCACTTGGCGAAATCATAACCGATCGTGGCGAGGAAGGTGGCTCCGGCATCGAAGTCGCCGAATTCCTGGTCTTCTCCGCCTTGGGAAAACACGCCGGTGGTGTAGACCCAGTTGTCGATTTTGCCGCTGAAGGAGACGCCGGGCATGTACTCGGAAGTGAACCACAGGTTATTGCTCAGGTTGTTGCGGTCGATGGTGAGCAATTCCTTGGACGAGGTGGAGCCGTCCAGGGTGAATCCCACCCCTTGCTTGCCCAGCTTCACGTTGAACGCGTCGGAATGTTTCCAGCCGACGTAGACGTCGGTGAGCCGTTGATAAACCGGATCCTCCTCCGGCTGGAAATCCGCTTCCGCGTGGAGCGTGAAGTCCTCAAACAGGGTGGCCTTGAACCCAGCGCGCAGACGGCGTGTGTTGAAATCGTCGTAATCCAAGCTCTCGTCGGAAGGCCCGCCAGGCAGCATTCCTTCACCGTCGCTGTGGGCGTAGTCGAATTGCGCACGGCCGGTGAAAGCCAGTTTCTGAAGGTAGGGATTGTCCTTGTTGTCGTAGAGCGTGGCGGCGTCGAAGATGTCCTTGAGAAAATCCGGCGTGCTCACGGCATCCTCCGCAAGGGCTGCGGAGCCGAGGCAAAGTGACGAAAAGGTGACGACGGCGGCAAAGCGGGCTGTCTGTTGCATGTTTCTCATGATGAATGATTTATAGGTTTTGCAGCGCATCGGCGCAGCGAATTCGTGAGGAAACTGTCACAAATTCGCCACCCTCCTAGCCACCTTATGTGACGAAAGCGCCACATTTGTCACAAAGCCCTCACACCGGTCCGCTGGACAAGCATTGCCCTACCCCCTTACCCTGCGGACCTCGTAGCCGACCCCCGATGAACTCCCACCATATCCTGCGCGAATTCGACCTCGCCATCGCATCTCTCAAGTCCGAGGTCCTCACCATGGCCACCCAAACGCGCCACAACTTGGAACGGGCGATGCGCTCGCTGCTCCAACGCGACCTCGACCTCGCCCGCGCCGTGATCGCGGACGACGTCGATGTGGACGACCAAGAACGCAAAATCGACCAATCCGGGATGGAAGTGCTGGTCCGCTTTCACCCGATGGCCAGCGACCTGCGGCTGGTGGTCACGTCCATGAAAATGGCGCACAACCTAGAACGCATCTCGGACCACGCGGTGAACATCGCCAAACGCGCCAAGAAACTCTGCAAATCCGCGCCCTTGGAAGAAGCCGCGATGACGGAACCGCTCTATTCCATGGCGGATGCTCTGCTCCGCGACGCCTTACTTTCCTTTACCGACACCAATGCGGACCTCGGCGAAAGCCTGAAAGCTCGCGACAAGGAGCTCGATCGCTTGCACAAGCAACTGGTCGCCTCACTCAGCAGTCGTCTGGAAAATTCAGACGGCCGCGCCGAAAACTTGCTGCACCTCATCTTCGTCGCCCGCTCCATCGAGCGCATTGGCGATCTCGCCGTGAACATCGGCGAGGATGCCGTTTATCTGGGCGAAGCTCGCGACATCCGCCACGAGCACCGCAAAACAAGCAGTGCTGAGGGTGCCTGAGCGGCAAGAGAAACCGTTCGTTCAGTTCACTCGATGAACTCGGGAATGAAGGGCGCCTTTCTCACCTTGCCATTGCCGTGCTGCATTTGGTGGAGCAGAAAATCCGCTGCTTTCCGGCCCATTTGCCGCCCATCCGTCCGGTAGCGGGCGATGGGAGGGTAAGCGAATTCGAGAAAAACATCGTGCCACATCGAGATGACCGCCGCCTCTGTCGGGATACGAATGCCGGCATGCTGAAGGCATGCCTGCACGGTGATGGCGGCATGGCTGCAACCCACCAAAAAGCCCGTCGGCTGCGGTCGCGAGGCCAATAGGGCGCACATGGCGCGCGCGATCGATTCCATGGTTCCGCCATGTTCCACCACTCTCGCCCGTGCGCCGAGCCGGGCGGCTTCCTGGATGAAAGCATCCATCGCCCGCCTATCGCCTACGCTGGTCACTTTGGCGACTAGATAGACGAGGTCGCGGTAACCCCTCGACCACATCACGCCCGTCGCGTGCCTACCCGCAGCTTGGGTGTCCGGATAGACAGCGGAAACCGGCGCGTCCTCGACCAGCAGCCCGGCCGTCACCAGCGGCAGCCCGAGGCTCGCAAGCCAGCTCTGAATTTCGGACGTTCCATACAAGAGAAGCCATCCCGCCGTCCCGGGCAATGCCGCGAGGCGTTGCGCCACTTTCGGGTCAAAGCGCGCGAATAGCCCGGGGTGACGCTCGATTTCGAGATGATAACCGGCGCTGCCGAGCCGTTCTGCGGCTTCGTTTAAAAGTTGGTGATTGGACGAGCCGAGTTCCGAGAATCGATAGGGAGTGAGAACCCGGAACCTCTTGCCGGTGGCGATAGGCCGCTGGCCATCCCGTGATTTCAGGCGGTGCCTGCACCCTCTCCCGCCGAGGGCGATCCAGCCTTCGGCGGCGAGTTGCGAAAGGGCACGGCGCAGCGTCATGCGGCCGACGTTCAGCTCCCTCACCAACTCAGCCTCGCTCGGCATTTCGTCCTTCCAGCGGGCGCTTTGAATTTCATCTCGCAGCAGCGCCACGCATTGGTCGTGAAGGGTCAATCGAACGACGGAAGATTCCATTGGCTTCCCCTATTCCAAACCCACGCGGACCGCAACTCTCCGCTTAAGACGGGATATCCCAAGACAGGACAACCCCAGAGACCGCTCGCAACGTTGACCCCGACCGAGGCGACTGCGAGACACCTCATCCTCCGGATTGGAACGTTCCAGCTCCGGACCAAACCCAAACCATCCAAAAACCCCATGCCCTCTGACTCTGCAAATGTGGACGTCGCGGCAACCCGGCACTTGCGCCGATTGCTCGCGACGGCATCGCTGGTCGCCCTCGGCGGAACGACCGCGCTTGGCGACATCACCTACACGCTCCAATTCGATCCGGCCTCATCGCCGGAAGCCCAACAGGTCGCCAACTCGGTGGCCGTGGCGGCTGGCTTTTACAACCAACACGGCTCGTTCAACAAACACTGGAACGTCTATCACAATCCGGGCATTCCCACGGCGGAGGCCAACTACAGCGGCTACATGGGCTACGGCGGTACCCGCAACGAACGGGTCGCCTTCCACGAAGCGGCGCACACGTTCGGCATGGGCACCGGTCCCGGTTACTCCGGCCTGATCGCTGGCGGCCTCTGGGCGGGTCAGCATGGAAACCAAGCGCAGTTTGAAACTTACAACACCTACGGCGACGGACTGCACGGCGACGGCCACGCGATCTGGCCCGCGGGTTTCAACTACGACAACGAGGACGGTTTCATCCAGCGGCATTGGCACACCCGCATCATGGCCGCAATTCGCGCTGACATGGGCATCCTGTCGTTCACGCGTGAAGCCAAGCACGAGTTGGTTCACAACGGCGAAACTGCTGAATTCAGCGTCGTTTCGCCGGTCGCCGCGACCTATCAGTGGCAAAAAAATGGCGTGGCTCTCGCGAATGGCGGCGACGTCTCCGGCGCGAACAGCCCAACCCTGCGCATCGCCAACGCCGAGGCGACCGACGAGGGCAGTTATCGTTGCGCGGTCACCGGAGCCAGCGAAACCCTTTTCAGCCGTCCGCGTGACCTTTCGGTGGACGCAACCCAACAGTTAGGAAACTGGGCTTTCAATGGCAACGTCTCAGACAGCAGCCCGAACGGCAACGGCGGCACCGCTTTTGGATCGCCTGCCTACACCACCGGCATGATAGGCCAGGCAATCGACCTGGACGGGGCCGACGATTACGTCGAGCTGCCGACCGCTGCGGTGCAGGCCAGCGAGATCACCGTGGCGACTTGGGTCCATTGGGACGGAGGTAGCAACTGGCAGCGCATCTTCGATTTCGGCAACAACACCCACCAGTATTTGTTCCTGACCCCGCAATCGGGAAGCGGCATGCGCCTTGCCTTGAGGGATGCTGTCAACGGGACGAATACGGAGTATCAAATCAACGTGCCAGCTCTAGCAACGGGCCAATGGGTGCACCTCGCAGCGGTCCTCAACGGCAACTACGCCACGCTCTACGTCAATGGCAAGGTCGCGGGAACCACCACCGGCATCCCGCTTGCGCCGAGCAATTTCCGGCCGACGCGGAATTATATCGGGAAAAGCCAGTTCGCCGATCCGCTGTTCAACGGCCGCGTCGATGACTTCCGCATTTACAACCATGCGCTCAATGGCGCGGAAATTTGGAACCTGTGGGGCCAAAGCGCTAACAGCGCACCCGTTTTCAGCGCCGCCGCCATTGACCTTCCCAGCGCCACGGTTGCCGCAGCCTACTCCGGGCAATCGCTCGCGACCTTCGCCAGCGATGCGAATTCGGACACGCTGACGTTCTCCAAACTGGCCGGTCCGGCTTGGCTCAACGTCGCCGCCAATGGCGCGCTGTCAGGAACTCCGGGCTCCAACGATCTCGGGTCGAACTCATGCATCGTGCGAGTCACCGACCCCATGGGTGCCAGCTCGGATGCGGAAGTGCGAATCGCCGTGGGCTTTTCCTCCACCTCACCGGTCGCCTACTGGACCTTTGAGCAAGGCACCGCAAATGCCTACGTGCCTTACAGTCCCGTCACCTCAGGTCAGTACGACGGCAGCATGATCGACACCTCCGGAAACGGCATTCACCTGTCCGCCTGGGCTGCCAGTTGGGCATGGTATCGGCCGCTGACACCCGCACCAACCACCCCGCAGACCGGTAACGCTAACAGCCTGAGTGTCCAAAACGCCAACAGCTATCCAGCGCTGTCCGCGATCGGGACCGGCTTGACCAAATGGAGCCCGAGCGCGTGGACCATCGAGGCCGCCATCCGCCCCGACAATGCCGCCAACGGGTACCAGACCATCGTCGGCCGCGATAGCCAGGGCGCGTTCGCCGGCAACACCGCGCTCGCCGCGCTTTACTTCTCCCTGACGCCTAACGGAGCGCTGCGCGTCCTGTTCACGGATGCGGCGGGCAACAACTGGAACCTCGAATCCGCGGCCAACGCGGTGGAAAACCTGAAATGGCAAGCCATCGCCGCCACCTCCAATGGCAGCACCGTTTCGCTTTACCTGAAGAACATCACCGACGGAGATCCAAACTACATGCTGTTAGGAACGCTCAACATCTCGGCCAGCACCAATCCGGCCATCAGCACCGGCAGCGGCGACGGCACCAGTTGGGATCCCGGCGTCATCACCATCGGACGCGGGCTCTACAACGGCGGCCACACGGATCGCTTCTTCGGTCACCTGGACGACATCCGCCTTCACGGCCGGGCTCTGAACACCACCGAGTTCCTCTATTCCACACCGGACGTTCTCACTCCGCCAGCAGCCCCCACCGGATTGATCGCCTCGGCCGGCAACGGCAGCGTCTCGCTCAACTGGGCGGACAACACCGAGCCCGACCTCGCGAGCTACACCGTTTACCGCTCGACCACTAACGGCAGCGGCCATGCCTCCATCGCCTCCGGGTTGACCGCCAGCGCCTACACCGACAACACCGCGACGAACGGCACGACCTACTACTATGTTGTGAAAGCGGTGAATCCCGACGGAGAAAGCCCGGCCTCGGCCCAAGCGAGCGCAACGCCGCAAGGGCTCAATCCGCCGCCCACACCGTGGACGACCGCAGACATCGGACCCGTGGGATTGGCAGGAAGCGCTGGCTTCGATGCCGGCACCTACACCGTGGTCGGCTCGGGAGTGGACATCTGGGACACGCAGGATTCCTTCCACTACGTTTCCCAAACCCTAACGGGTGACGGGGAAATCCGCGCGCGAGTGACCTCGCTGACCAACACCGACCCATGGGCGAAAGCGGGCGTCATGATACGCGACGGCAGCGGCGCGGGCGCGGCCAACGCCTACATGATGTCCACCGCAGGCAACGGCTTCTCGTTCCAGTGGCGCGCGGTCGCCTCGGGAGTGTCGAACTCCACCGTCGCCGCCGGCAACCCGAATCCTAACAACTGGGTGCGCTTAGTTCGCAGCGGCAACCTCTTCACCGGCTACCGCTCGGCGGATGGAGTGACATGGACGCTACAAACCACCGCCACCGTGACGATGGGCAGCAGCGTTTCGGTCGGGCTTGCCGTCACCAGCCACAACAACAGCCAGCTCAACACCGCGACCTTCGACAACGTGTCGGTCACGCCCTATCCGTCGCCGTGGCTGAAAATGGATATCGGCACGACCGGCCTCGCCGGGGCTTCGGAGTTCTTCGGCGGTGCCCATACGGTGAAAGGCGCGGGCGCGTTTGGCGGCACGGCTGACGGATTCCGCTACGTCTATCAGACGCTCAGCGGGGACGGCTCCATCGTCGCCCGGGTTGGCACGCTGAACGACACCGGTACCAATGCCCGCGTCGGCATCATGATGCGCGACACGCTTGCGGCCAACGCCCGGACGGCAGCTCTAACCGTGACTGGATCCGGCGCGTGGCGTTGGCAGCGCCGCACCACCACCGGCGGCAGCGTGACCACCACCAACAGCAGCAGCGGCACCGCGCCGAACCTGTGGGTGCGCCTCGTGCGAAGTGGCAATACCATCACCGCCTCGCGCAGCACCAACGGCACGTCATGGACGACCATCGGCAGCGCCACGGTGACCATGGCGAGCAACTGCTACATCGGACTCGCCGTCGCCAGTGGCAGCACCACCACCCTCAACAGCTCGGTGATGGACAGCCTCATTGTCGTTCCCTGATCCCCATGAAACCCCACCCGACACGTTTGAAAGGGTTGGCCGCCGCAGGGCTGACCCTTGCCCTCGGCGTGTCGGGATGGTGGCTTGCCAAAGCCCCTAACAACCACACGACCGTCGTCCCCGAACAGGCTCGTGTGGTTTTCAAAAGCAGAATCCGCGAGCCGTTGGATCAACCGCTTCCGACCAGCCGCGCTGGCATACGGATGTTAGAAGCCCTTCCGCCATCGCCCGAGCGCGACCGCGAGTTGGTTCACGCCGTCAGCCAATGGGCGAGCGAAGCGCCAGACGAAGCGGTGGCCTGGATAGCAGACGTCCCATCGGGCGAACTCCGCGATTGGCTCGCTTGCGCCATCGTGACCGCCATCGGCGAAAACCAACCCGCACAGGCAGCCACCCTGATCGACACCGAACTGCCCGCCGGACTGCCGCGAAACCATGCCATCGTCTCCCTCGCCCAACGCTGGGCGCAGCGATCGCCAGATGACGCCCGGCGATGGTTGGCGCAGCTTCCTCAGGCACCCGCCCATGACGAAGCTCTTCGCGAAATTGCGGTCATCGAAGCGTCGCAACTCACGGAATGATCTACAAGCCCGCACGGTCCAGATCCGGGAGGAACAAAAACGACAAGTTCACAAACTAACAACCCGCGATTTTCCGCCGGCGTCATGCGCCGTGTTTCCCCGCAGGCCCGACACTGCCGCCCGCCACGAACTCCGGGATCAGTGGCACACGGCGGACCACGACATTTCCGTGGTGGATCACATCGAGAACCGCGTCTGCCATCCGCCGACCGTACAGCCCCGCGTCAATCCGATAGCGGGCGATGGTCGGGAAGGTCAGATCGTGGTGATGCTCGTCCCACATCGCGATCAGTCCGGCGTCCGCTGGCACCCGAATCCCAGCGGAAAGAAGATGGCAAAGCACCGTGATCGCGACCTCCGATGCCCCGACGACATAGGCTGTTGGCCGTGGTCTAGACGCGATCAGGTCCCACATCATTTTTGCGACCAGCGGTCCGTGTTCTCCATAGGTCAGGATTCTCGCCCGCGCTCCCAAGCGTCGCGCTTCCGCTACGAAGGCTTCCGAACCCAAGCGGTCGCCTAAGCTGGTCAGTTCCGCTCTTAGGTAAACCATTTCGCGGTAGCCCCGGGCGTAAAACAATCCAGCTGCATGACGACCACTTGCCTCCGTGTCGGGAAAGACCGTCGTGAGCGGAATTTCCTCCATCGCTCGTCCCGCAAGGACCGTCGGTCGCCCTCGGGAAACGAACCACTGCTGGATCTGCTCGTTCGAGTAAAACAAAACCCAGGCGGCGGTATCCGGCAGGGCGTCGAGCCGGGCCAGCTTGGCGGGCTGATAGCGCTCAAAAATCCCCGGGTGATGCTCGATCTCAAGCCGGAAGCCCAAGGCTGCGACCCGATCGTGAAAGCTGTTGATGATGACACTGTTGATGGAACCGCTGCGCTGCATGCCAAAGGGCGTCAGCAAACGTATTGTCCGAGCCGTCGCGGGCAGTTGCCGTTTCACCTTGCGCCGTATCCGGTGACGGCAACCACGCCCGCCGAGTTCGATCACTCGTTCAAGCGCGAGCTGGGCCAGTGCTTTGCGCAGCGTCATGCGACTGACCTGAAATTCACGGCATAGTTCCGCCTCGCTCGGCAATTCACGGGTCCACCGCGCATGATCGATCCCCTCGCGCAGCAGCGCCACGAGTTGATCATGCAGAGTGAGGCGTCGCGGAGGTGGTGACATGATCTCCTATTTGAAGCCGCCGGCATGCCGACACAACCGGATTTCGGCAAAAGATGTCTAGTGATTGGATATCGCCAAAGCCCCTACCCGAAGTTGCGGGAACCCCTTTCCCGTGAAAGTTTCGCGACGGAACCCATCCGGCCGTCGTCTCGCCCATAAGACGATTGCGGCCAAACCCATTCCGGCTTCCGCTTGTCATTTCCGTATTCAGGACGGTTGGCGTGGCGGTTGTTTGATCTGCCCATCCGCTTCTCAACTCACATCGATGAAACCCACCCAGCTCCCGCATCGCTCGGCGACCTCTTCACTCCGGCTTGCGGCGGCCCTCGCGCTTGCGTCCGTTTTCATCGCACCAACGGCCAAGGCCGACATCACGTATTGGCTCGGCTTCGATCCAGCCTCATCGCCCCAAGCCCAGCAGGTCGCGAACTCCGTGGCGGTGGCCGCCGCGTTCTACAACCAACATGGGTCGTTCAACAAACACTGGAGCGTTTACTACAACGCGGGAATCCCCACGGCGGAGGGGAACTACGACGGATACATGGGCTATGGCGGCACCCGCAATGAACGCGTGGTCTTTCATGAAGCGGCCCACACCTTTGGCATGGGCACCCACTGGACCTACGGCGGACTGATCTCCGGCGGCACTTGGAAAGGCAAGTACGGCAACATCGCGCGGGCCGAAAGTTTCGGCGGCGGAGCGCTGAATGGCGACGGTCACGCCGTCTGGCCCAGCGGTTTCAACTACGACAACGAGGACGGCTTCCTCAACCGCCACTACCACACCCGTGTCATGGCTGGCATCCGTGCTGACATGGGCATCCTTTCCTTCACCCGGGAAACGCGCAACGAGGCGGTCGTCGCCGGCGAAACCGCCGAGTTTAAGGTGGAATCCCCGCTCGCTGGAACGTGGCAGTGGAAACGAAACAACATCAACCTCACCGACGGCGGCGACATTTCTGGTGCGAACAGCGCCATCCTGCGCATCGCCAATGCCGAAGCGGCCGACGCCGGGACCTACACCTGCACCGTCACCGGCGCGGGAGAAACCCTCACCTGTCGCGCCCGCCAACTCTGGGTGCTCGCCACGCCCCAACTCGCCCAGTGGAATTTCAATGGCAATGCCACCGACAGCGTGGGCACCAACAGCGGGACCGCAACCGGTTCCCCCGCCTATGTCGCCGGAAAAATTGGCCAAGCTATCGATCTCGACGGAGTGGATGATTTCATCGACTTGCCCGACCCTGTTGGCCGCACCCGCGAAATGACCGTGGCCACTTGGGTGAATTGGGATGGCGGCAATGACTGGCAGCGCGTCTTCGACTTTGGCACCGGCACCCACCAATATCTTTTCCTCTCGCCGAAAGCCGGTGGCGGCGGCTTGCGCCTCGCCCTCAAAGACGCAGTCAACAACCGCGACGTGGAATATGTGGTGAACGCTCCCACCCTCGCGATCGGCCAGTGGGTTCACCTCGCCGCCGTGCTGCGCGAGAACTACATGACCCTCTACGTGAACGGCCAAGCCGTGGGTTCCACTTTCGGCATCCTCAGCAGCCCCGCCGACTTCCCTGCGGTGAACAATTACATCGGCAAGAGCCAATACAACGACCCTCTCTTCAACGGCCGTGTCGATGATTTCCGCATCTATGGCAAAGCCCTCGACGGTTCGGAAATCTGGAACATCTGGGGTCAAAGCCCGAACCAAGCCCCGGTCTTCTCGCCCACCCTCATCAGCCTGCCCTCGGCCAGTGGCTTGCAGCCCTACACCGGCCCATCCCTCACCACCTACGCCAGCGACCCAGATGGCAATCCCCTCACGTTCACCAAACTCAACGGTCCAGCTTGGCTCACCGTCGCTCCTAACGGAACCCTATCCGGTCAGCCCGGTATCGGTGACAATGGGGAAAACACCTTCATCGTCCGCGTCACGGATCCCTCCGGCGCAAGTTCGGATGCCACGCTGAAGATCCAAGCCTTCGCCCCGCAAACCGCTCCAGTGACCTCCAGCCTAACCGCCCCGGTCATCGATGCCGACGATGTCTCCTATTTCCCCGGCAACATCAGCGAACCGGACGCCATCGACGGCACCGCCACCGCCAGCGGAAATGATGAATCCACCTACGTCGCCGAAGACCGCAGCAGCAAAGGTCAAACCTTCACCACCGGCTCACATCCGCAGGGTTATTTCCTCCAGTCCTTCACCTTTCAGCAGGTGAATTGGCCCGTCCTCACCGCCGCCGGAACCGCCTACGACATCCAACCCGGCGACCTATGGGAGTTCCAAATCGGCACCATGAACGGCACCACCAAGACGCCACTGCTGAAATACAACGCGACCTACGATGGCGCGGCAATGGTCGGTTCGGGCAACACTGGCACCGGTCGTTTCCTCACCTTCAATGTCTCCGGCATGGGGGTGCAACTCGCTCCCGCCACAACCTATTATTTTGAAATCGCTCCTCTATCCGGCGATCCATTTTTCGAACTCAACAGCAGCCGAACGGGCACCTATGCCGGTGGCAACGCCTACCGTGGCAATGTCGCCGGAACCATCGGCAACGGCGTGATCCCACTCACCGGCGACTATGCCTTCCATGCAAATCTGGAAGCGAAGACCCTCAGTCTTGCCCCAGACACCGTTGCTTACTGGAATTTTGAAGAAGGCGTCGCGGACGCCCACGTTCCCTACAACCGCACCGCCGCAGGCCAGTACGAAGGTAGCCTCTTCGACCAATCCGGCAATGCCAACCACCTCTCCGTCTGGGGTGCCAACTGGCATCGCTACCGTGCGAACGTCCCCGCAGCAACCACGCCGCAGACCGGAGCCTCTAACACCGGCAGCGTGCAGAACGCGAACAGCTTCCCCGCCATGTCCACCATCGGCACCTCGCTCTCGAACTGGAGCCCACAAGCATGGACCATCGAGGCCACCATTCGCCCGGACGATGCCACCAACGGCTACCAAACCTTCATCGGTCGCGACAGCCGTGGTGCCTTCGCCGCCGATCCCGCGCTGGCGGCGTTGTATTTCGCCATCGCTCCCGATGGCAGTCTTCGTTTCGTCTTCACCGACGCCGCAGGAAACAATTGGCAAAAGAACTCCGCCCCGAACACCATCCAAGACGCCAAATGGCATGCCGTCGCCGCGACTTCAGACGGCGACACGCTTTCGATCTATCAGAAGAATGTCACCAACGGCGATGCAACTTACACGCTCGTCGCCAGCCTCGACATCTCCGCCAGCGCAAACCCCGCGCTCTCCATTGGCACGGGCGATGGAGCGGACTGGGATGCCGGCACCATTACCGTCGGTCGCGGCCTTTTCAACGGCGGCCACACCGACCGCTTCTTCGGCCACATCGACGACGTCCGCCTAACCAGCGGCGTGCTCGCCCCAAGCAATTTTCTCTACAGCGCCCCGGTCGCGACTTTCGCAAGTTGGATCGCGGCCCATCCCAGCGTCGGTGTTGAAGATGGATTTCATGACGATCCCGACGGCGACGGTCTGCCTAACGGGATCGAAAATGTCATGGGCAGCAACCCAGCTTCGTTCAACCAAGGGCTGAGTGGAATGGTCCACTCCGGCAACACCTTCACCTTTCAGCACCCACACAACGACACTCCTGCAAACGACGTCACGGCGGCCTACCGCTGGTCGCTCGACTTGATCACATGGCACGACTCCGGAGCCACCCACGGCGGCACCACCGTCCAGTTTGTCACGCTTGCCAACGTTCCAGAACCAGGCATCACCACCGTCACGGCGACCACCACCGGCACTCAGCCAACCCATCTGTTTGTCACACTAACAGCATCTTTTCCCTAATCCGAGTTCACGCGCCGCCTGCCGAGAATTCGCTTCGCTTGGAACTCCCCTCAAGCGTCTGAGGTTGATATTTCATCCTTTCCTTCGCGCAGGAAATCTTCACTCCGGGAACTTTGAAAAAGTGGCGGATTGTCTCCAAAAAATTCGCTGTTCCTTGTTGTAGACCCGATGGATCCACCAATCGCTCCCTACCACAAGCGCCGCTGATGGAAGCCATCCTCCATCGCATCTGATACTCGGTGCGCGGAATTGTATAAACCCCTATCTTTCATAACGAATTATGCCAATTTTTTGCAAACCTCACCTCATCCCGATCGCGTGTGTTGCGGTTGGCTTGTCGCCTATCCTCCTGTTTCTCGCCCTAAGGGATAACAATTTCGTCACTCTTCACCCCAGTGACAGCTCGGTCACAAGCACGCTTCCTGCGTCGACGACTCCCGTCGAAACCCAACCTAAATCTACCGATGCGGTGCGACTCCGACCGCTGCCAGTGGCGCTCACAAGCGGCACCCACGAGTGGACCCAAGACGACGCCACTTTGCCTGAGGTGATCGAAAAAATTGCCCACAACCCGGAGGAGTTCATCCGCTTGGTCGAGGAAAACGAACTCATCAAGCGTCGCCAACTCGTCTATCGCAAAGACATCGCTGCCGCCGTCGTGCAGCGCGCCCGCACCACCGGTGAAACCATCCGCAGTCTCACACTCCCCGGGCTGGACGGTCAGGAGATCCACGTAGAAGTAACCGCTTCCGACCTCGCACACTCCGGTCTTTCCGGAACCTTCACCGGCCGGGTCGCAGGCAAACAACTCTCGATCGTCACGCTTGCCTTCAAGCTCGGCCGCGAGGCCTACAGTGTCAGTTCACCGGAAGACAACTTATATTTGGAAGCGGAACCGCGCGAACCCAACGAGGTCCTCATCAAGGAAATCGATCCTGCGACCTACGTCTCCGGGAAGTGCGGGAATCCCGATCACAACCACTGAAATTTCTGATGCAAATCCACAATCATCTTCTCCGTTTCGCCATGAAATTCTTTCCCCTCGCTCTTATACTAACAGCCATCAGTTCCTCGGCCTTCGCCGCCGCTGAGGCCGATCTTCTGGTCGCGTATGACAATTCCTATTCCGACGGAGTCGGTGGTGACGCCAACGCAGAAGTTATCGCCGCCAACGCGGTCGCCGGCTCCAACGCAATCAACGACCGCAGCGGCACCGGGGCCCGCATCCGCATCGCCGGCTATCACAAAACTTGGTGGCAGGGCGGCCGCTCCACCCTCGGCGGCTATGTGGGATGGCTGGGCAACTATGGCGATGGAAACCTCGACGACGTGACCGCCGCCGCAGATTCCCGTGGTGCGGATCTCGTGTCCTTCGTCTGCGCGCCGAACGCGGGGGAAACTTCCGCTGCCGTCGCCAATCAACCCGGCCGCTACGCCGCCTATGGTCCGGGAAATTTCTGGGCCAATATCATCGCTCACGAAACCGGCGGCCACAACTACGGCTGCTATCACCAGGACGGGGATGACAATCCCAAGACCATCATGATGCACAACTACTGCGGCGGAGGCTCGCAGGGATTTTTTTCCAATCCTAACATCTGGTTGAATGGCGCTCGCATCCAAGGCACGGGCACTTGCATCGGTGGCACCGTAAATGGTGGTGACAACGCCTATCTCATCAGCTCCACCGCCCAAGGCGTGGCGGACCGTAACGCGCGTGTCATCACCGCGCCCAAGCTCGACAGCGTCGTCCGCCGCTGGTCCTTCAACCAACCCGCGGCCAGTGCTCCATCCGGCACCACCATCACGGATGCGGTCACCGGCACCGCCCTCGCGACTGTGCAGGGCTCCGGTGCCACCTTCACCGGCAGCGCCCTCCGCATTCCCGGCGGCGCGGGTGGCAGCGGTGCCGCCTACCTCCAGTTGCCCTCCGGACTCATCTCCGGTTACACGAATGTGACCTTGGAAATTTGGGCAAAAACCCTCTCCGCCCAGAACTGGGCGCGAGTCATGGATTTCAACAACGGCACGGGAAACTATCTACTTCTATCCGCATCCCGGGGAAATGATCTGAATCTCCAACGTTTCGAATCGAAGGCCGCCGCCACCGTCACCCTGAACAGCGACATCCCCACCGCCACCGGCGTGATGTATCACTACGCCGTCACCTTCACCAGCACCGGCCCGTCCACCGGCCGTTGGACCTGGTTCCGCGATGGCGATCAAATTGCCTGGCTCGATGTTGCCTACTCGCTCGCCACGTTTCCGGACGTGAACAACTGGCTCGGCCGCTCCGCCTTCGCTGGCGACAGCTACGCCAATGCCGAATACGCCGAAGTCCGCGTCAGCAACGTCGCCATGACCCGCGACCAGATCGCCGCGAATGCCCGCCTCGGGCCTAACCGCGTAGCCCTGAGCGCGAATCTCACCGCCGATGATCCGATCGGCCAGAACTCCTTCAATGTCGCCGGCCGCTGGAGCGATGGCCTCGCACCCTCCGTCGGCAAAAATTATGAAACCTACGGCTTCCGCCTGCGCACGCCCGCCGACGGCACGTCCCGCACGTTTGCAGGGCAATCCCTAACAATGGGTGGTGGCGGACTCACATGGAAGGGAACAAGCGCCAGCACCATCACCGTCAGCGATCTCACCCTCGCGGGCACCGACGGAGAAGTCCTTAACGCCGGCTCCGGCACCTTCACGCTGGCCGGAAACATGAACGTCTCCGCGCCGGAAACCTTGGTTCGCGCCGCCAACGGTCCCATCAACCTTTCCACCAACCTGAGCGGCGACGGCACGCTGTTATGCGTCAACAACACCGTCACACTGAACGGCGCGAACACAACCTTCACAGGCAAGATCAAGGTCGGCGACGGACGTTTCAGCGGCCTCTCTATCAACACCGAGGCACGGCTCGGCGCGAACCCCGCGTCCTTCACTGCGGACCAGCTCACTCTAAACCGAGGCATCCTCTACACGACCACCACCATGACCATCGATGACGCGAACCGCGGCATCCGCATCGGCGAAAGCGCGGGCCTGTTCAATGTCGCGCCCGGCACGACGCTCACGCTCGCTGTGCCGACTTCCAGTCCATCTTCCGGCGCGGCCCTGCTCACGGCCCCGCAGTTACCGAACCCAGTGTCCGGCATGTTCATCAAGGAAAACACCGGGACGCTTGCTCTCGCCCATCCTAACAATTCAAGCTGCGGGGAGATCCTCATCAACGGCGGAACGCTCGCGGTGACCGGCGTGGGCCGTATCAACAACGGCGACCACCACATGCCCACTGTCAACAATGGCACGCTGCTCATCGACACCACCGCCAATCAGATCCTGAGCGGAGCCATTTCGGGAAATGGTTCCCTTATCAAGGGCAACACCGGCATGACCACCCTGTCCGGTACCAACACCTTCACCGGAGCCGTCACCGTCAATGGCGGCACGCTCTACACCAATGCCGGCAACGCAGCGAACAACCGTGCGCTTAGCTTTACCAGCGCTGTCACGGTGAACCATGGTGGCACCCTCCGCACCAGTGCCAATGCTCTCTTCGGCTGGGATGGTTCACAGGAGAAACCCATCACGGTGAACTCTGGCGCCACTCTGTTAGCCGATGCGAATTCGGATGTCGGCCTGGGTTTGCTCACCCTCAACGGCGGCACGCTTGCCAACTCCGGTCCGAGCACCGACTGGGGCTCGTTCCGATTCGATAACGCCACTGACAAACTCGTCGTGACCGCCGACTCCACCGTCAGCGCGACCCACGTGAAGTTTGGCAATGCCGCTGCCGCGATCGAAGTTGCCGCCAGCCGGACGCTCCATTTCACCGGCACCATCACCAACGCCACCAATGGCGGCACCAGTCACCTGCGAAATACCGGAACCGGAACGCTCATCCTAGCAAACTCTAACACTTACACGGGTGCAACTGCCCTCGAAGCGGGCACCACACTCGTCAACGGCTCACTTGGCAACACCGAGGTGACCGTCGCCAACGCCGCCACACTCGGCGGCACGGGAACGATTGGAGGAGCCACCATCGTCCACGGCACTCACAGCCCAGACGTCCAGTCCTTCGGCAGCACACTCACCTACGGCTCCACCGCCAAACTAAAATGGGAACTCGCATCCAACAGCGTTGCCCCAGGCAACTTTGACAAAATAGCGGCTGCTGGCGCGGTCACCATTACCAGCGGCGCGACGGTCGATGTCGCGCTCAACGCCTCAGGCAGTGGCGTCGCTCTAAATGATCCATTCTGGGATCAACCGCGATCCTGGACCTTTCTCAACGGCTCCAGCGTTTCGGGCAGTCTCACGCTCGGCACCATTTCTAACGATCTCGATGGGCGTTCGATTTCCGACATCGGCATCCTTTCCCTCCAGCAAAACGCCACTTCGATCACCTTGCTCTTCACACCCTACACGCCGATGGAACTCTGGCAGCAAGCGAACTTCGGCGCGAACTGGAACAACCCCGCCATCGCCGGTGACGCGGTGGACGGCGATCAGGATGGAGCGAACAACCTTCTCGAATACGCACTCGGCAGCAACCCGAACCTTTCCAGCGCCAGCGCGGTTCCGCACAGCTCCATCGATGCTGGCAAACTTAAGATGACCTTCACCCGCAACAGCTCCGCCACTGACCTCACACTCTCCGTCATGGCCACTGATGATCTCGCGTCCACCTGGACCGAAATCGCCCGCAGCATCCAAGGCGCAGCCTTCACCGCCATCGCACCGGGCGCCGTGGTGAACGAGTCCGGCAGCGGGCAAATCAAGGACGTCGAAACCACCGACATCCATCTGATCACCGATCCCGCCCACCCCAAGCGCTTCATGCGTTTGGACGTGAAGCACTGAAGCAACACCAATTCTGCCAGATAACCCTCGATCATTGAGATCCTATTAGATCTATTCAAATGGCCAGTTCACCCGATTTCTCCCCCCATCCCATCCGCGACTTCCCTCATCGCGGACTTCTCGCCGCATACCTAACAACCATTATTGCGAGTGGCTCTCTCCACGCCCAGCTTCTCCATCGCTACGATTTCGCCACCAATGCCAACGACTCGGTAGGCACAGCCCACGGCACTCTAGCAGGCAGCGCGACCATCAGCGGCGGCTCACTGAACACCACGGCAGTGGCCGGCGGCTTGAACGCAGGGGTGGTGCAAAACGGGGCTGCTCTGCCAAGTTCTGCGGTGAGCGGCATCAACGGTGCGTTCACGATCGAAACGTGGTTCAGTGCGAACTACGGCGGTGGCTTCGCCTCCCTCTTTTCCTTCAGCGACGGCACGACGGCCAACTACGTCCTCGCGACTCCGGCCCGCGGCAATGCGCCCTACGCCTCCACCATTTCCGTGATCGGCGGCGGCAGTGGCGGCACGGAAAAACAAGCCAGCGCGCAGTTTCAGGATAACGGTGTCCTCCACCATGCGGTCATCACCTACGACGGCAACACGCTTTCCTACTTTATCGATGGAGCGCTGGATTCGTTCCAAGGGCTGCCAGCCACCCTAACGGCTAGCGGACTGAACCTGTCCGCCTTGCCCGTCATCGGCATCAATGGCGGCTCACCTTGGCCGGACAACAGCATCAACGGCTCCACGCTCGATTTCCGCATCTATGGCCAAGCCCTCACGCCTGCCCAGATCGTCAATCTCAACACTCTGGGAGCCGATGCGGGAAATGCAGCGATCTCCTCCGTCCTGACCAGCACGCCCGCGAGCTCGGTGCTGATCGATCCTCCGATTTCCCAAACGAACGCCACTGGCATGGGTGAATGGAATACGGATGGAAACTTGGAAAGCTGGACGACGGGCGGCGCGAGCGGCGTCGCGGTTTCGGCTGGCACCTTGAGCGGCACGGGCAGCGCAGCGACCGTCCAAGTTTCGAAAACGGGCATCGTCGGTGGTCCAGACCTTGATCTGGGTTTCAACGATCTGCTCGACCTCCGACTGCAAGTCCCGGCGACATTTGCCGGTGACATCCGCATTTACCACGGCACGTCGTTTGCCACAGGCATCCATGCCGGGCGCATGCTCGTTATTCCCAACACCAACATCCCAAAGGACGGATTGCCGCACCTTTACCGCTTCGATCTCGGCTTAGAAGTGCCATGGCGCGGCAACCTAACAGATCTTCGCGTTGAGTTGACGAACGCTTCAGGCGTGGCCTTCGCCGTCGATTACCTGCGGGTCGGCAACTTGGCCGGCGAAATTTATCAGCCACGAATCACCGTGGAATGTCCGGTGGCAGGTGGCACGACGCCACCCGGCGCAACGACGGGTCCGAACCAAACGGTGTATTCGATGGAATCGAAGCATTTCCGGTTTCTGTGGAACGATGCGGTGACTACCAACGGATTTTGGACCGCGAACATGGCCCACGGCACCTTGCGCAATCTGGAGGAGTGCTGGCAGGTGTTCGTCAAAAAAATGGGTTATCGCGAGCCCGCTTGGGCGATAGGCAGCGGCACTTCCGGCACTCGCTACAAGCTCAACGTCACCAGCTGGCATGCCGGCTATTGGGCCGGGCCGGACGAAAACTACGGCCGCTTGAACATCACACCCGATGGCCTGCGCGTCGACCCTCCGAGCGGTGTCATTCCGCACGAACTGATGCACTGCCTCCAATTTCACAACTCCACGCCGTACGTCCCGGGAGCGTGGTACGAAGGCCATGCCAACTACGGCCAGGAGCGCTATCTCCAACACTTCCGCACCTTGTTTCCAGCCAACCAGCGCTCCTGCATCGACCCCACCCATCTGCGCTGCGCACACCAAATCCTCGGCCACGGCCGCGACTACTATCTGTCATGGCCGATGTTTCTCTATCTGGATGAAAACCCGGACAATCTCCCCGATCTCGGCGAGGGCACGCTGGTCAAACTCTGGCAACAGACGCAGCTCAACGAATACCCGTTGATGACGCTCGAACGACTCACGCCCACGAGTTCCTTGAAAGACATCGTCGGATATTTCGCGCGGCGTCAGGCGACTTACAACTACAAGTCCAAAGCGGACATCCAAGCGGCTCTAGCGAACTTCGGCGCACCCTTGGACAACGCGGCGACCTCGCGCTGGCAGTTCACCGACCTCGTGCAACGCCCCGACGATGCCTCTTGGTGGCGCGTGCCTTACGAAATGGCACCGATGCAGGGAGCCTACGCGCTTCACGAGCTGGTGCCATCCGGCAGCGGCAACGGTCGCGTCGTGACGGTGAATTTCCACGGCCTGCCCGACAGCGTGCGCGGGGCAGATTGGCGTGCGAGTTTCATCGTCATTTCTGATAGTGGAACCGAGCGCTACAGCACGCTCTGGGGCAGCGAAAGTAACTCGGTCACGCTCGCCGCCAATGAGAACAAAGTTTATCTATCCGTTGCTGGTGCACCCGCAACGTTCCACACCGCAGCACCGAACGCGGGTTTCCAAGGCGATTTCGACGACGTCAGCTTCCCCTATCGCTCCACCCCCTCGAAAGCGCGTTTCCCTTATGAAATCCAAGTCACTGGAGCTACGCCGAAACAACGCGACAGCGGCCCGGCCACAGGCCTCACTCAGCATTCCAACGGCGGAGGTTGGCGAGCGGTGAGTGTGCCTGCCTCGGTTTACATCGGCCCGAACGCGCGGGTGTTTGGTGGCTCGGTGAGCGGCAACGCACGCATTGAGGACCACGCGTGGGTTTCTGGCGGCACCGTGAATGGCAACGCGGTCATTAGCGGTCACGCCTGGGTGCGCGGCGGCACGGTCACCACCAACGCCAAAGTCCGCGATTGGGCCTTGATCGAAGGCGGCACCGTCACCGGCAACGCCCGCGTGCTCGAACATGCAAACATCAAGGGTGGCACCGTGCAGGACATCGCGACAGCGAAAGGCAGCGCAGCATCTAACACTGGAATCATCAGCGGCAATGGCATGATCGACGGCGACTACGGCGATTTCTTCTCCGGCCGCAATGTGGCAAACGGCGTCGCCTTTGGCCACGTGCCGTATGTCGGCGTCCCGGATTCGCACATCCGAGCACTGCCAACAGGACTCTACGCCAGCTATGATTTCGCCACAGCGCACGACTCGCGCATCCTGGATTCGCCGGGCGTGACCGACGGCTTCACCATCGGATCGCCGACATGGATTTCCGCCGATGCAAAGCGCAAAGGTTTCCTCAACTTCGACGGCAGCACCCAGCACGTAAACCTCGACCGCAGCGTTGCGGACCTGCGCGACTTCACCTTCACCGCTTGGGTGAAACCACTCGGCGGAGCCTCTAACCAATCGATGCTCTGGCTCGGGGCCACCGCGACGAAGCGGCTTTATTTCACACCCGACGACGGCGCGGGCCACGCCAAGTTTGGCATCGTCAACGGTGGCGCAGAACAAACGCTCACCAGCACCGCCGCGCTGACACCCGGCATCTGGACCCACGTCGCGGTGACACTCAACGGCACAACCGCCACGCTTTACCTCAACGGAGTCTCCGTTGCGAGCGCTGCCGTCACCATCCGTCCCGATCAACTCCTCGCCGCGAACACCGCCACCGGTTTGCAGCACAACTACCTCGCGAAATCCGGCGGCGATGTATTACCGCGATTCCGTGGCGCACTCGACGACGTTCGCTTTTATGGAGCCGTTCTATCAGCAGCTGACATTGCCGCACTGCAGCCCGCGAGCAGTGTTACCACCGCCGGGACACTTCACGTTGATCTCCGCGCCACCGATGCCAGCGCCGGAACCGCGACGTGGATCAACAACGGCAGCCTCGGCCATTTCACCCGCATCGGCACGCCCACTAAGACCACGGTTGCGAACATTCCCGCCGTGCAGTTCAGCGGCTCCGGCCAAGCCTACACCGGACCTAACACCATCGCCGATCTCGATGGCAGCAGCGACCGTTCCATCGAAGTCTGGGCCTACAATCCCACGCTGGCCGATGAGGAAACCACCGTCTCGTGGGCCTATCGCGGCGGTGCGCCGGACGGCAGCCAAATGGCATTCAATTTCGGCAGCCACCCAGTTTGGGGTGCCGCCACGCACTGGGGCGGCGGCTACGACACCAGTTGGGGTGGCGCTCCGCCAAGCGCGGGCGGATGGCATCACCTCGCCTACACCTACGACGGCGGAACGAGTGTTAGAATTTATCTCGACGGCGAGCTGACAAACACCCGAGCCTTGAACGGACCGCTCGCCACTTGGGCCGCCCAAGCCATCAACATCGCCTGTCAACGCAGCAGCGCGGGCGGCACGCGGGCGAATTATTTCAGCGGTTCAATCAACAGCGTGCGGATTCACGGCGGAGTTCTCAGCCCGGCGCAGATCGCGGCCAACCACTCGCTCGGCCCGGCTGGCGCTCCTGAAAATGCCTCCCCCACCGCCAACGCCCAGTCAGTGGAAGTCATGCAAAATAGCTCCATCGCGGTAATTCTAACTGGCAGCGACGCGGATGCGGATAGTCTGACATTCATCATCGCGAGCCAACCCACCCACGGCACGCTGAGTGGCACGCTTCCCAACCTCACCTACACCCCGCAAGCGGGCTACCACGGCCCCGACGCATTCAGCTTCACCGCCAGTGACGGAGCGGCGAATTCCGCCCCGACGGCGGTGAACCTCACGGTGCAACCTCAACTCACCCCCACCGAAATTTGGCGACAAGCCCATTTCGGTGCGAACTGGAACAACCCCGCCGTCTCTGGGGACGCGGTGGATGGCGATCACGATGGCATGACCAACCTGTTGGAATATGCCCTCGGGTCCGATCCCAACACCGCCAACATAACGGGCTCGCCGACCGTTTCTGCGGTGGAAGATAAGCTGCAAATCACGTTTCACCGGAATCCCGCCGCATCTGACATTCGCTTGCTCGTGACCGCATCGGACGATCTCACGTCCGTTTGGACGGAGATCGCCCGCAGTGAGCAAGGCGCGGCATTTGTTGCCAGCGTGGTCGGAGCCGAGGTCGAGGAACAGGTCAACGGGGAGATCCGCATCGTGCAGGCCACGGATGCCGTTTTCACCCATGATCCGGCTCACCCCAAGCGCTTCATGCGGTTGGAGGTGAAACGCTGAGGCGAGGCGTTTTACTTGCCTCAACGGGCTGGCTTGCCATGGTTCCTGCGTGCTCGCCAAACGCATCATTCCCTGTCTCGACGTGACCGACGGCCGTGTCGTCAAAGGCGTCAATTTCGTCGACCTCATCGATGCCGGTGATCCGGTCGAATGCGCGATCGCCTACAACGAGCAACAGGCGGACGAGCTCGTTTTCCTCGACATCACCGCCTCGTCTGACAACCGCAACACCATGGTGGACGTGGTTCGTCGCACGGCGGAGAAATGCTTCATTCCGCTCACCGTCGGCGGCGGCATTCGCAGTGTGGAGAACATGCGTGAAATGCTGTTAGCGGGTGCGGATAAGGTGGGCGTGAACACCTCCGCCGTAGCCAATCCTGGCCTCGTCGATGCCGGGGCGAAAGCCTTCGGCAGCCAATGCATCGTCGTTGCCATCGATGCGAAACGAGACGGGGTGGGAAAATGGAAAGTTTACACCCACGGCGGCCGCAATCGCTTGGAACTTGATGCGGTCGAGTGGGCCAAGGAAGTTTGGCGCCGCGGGGCCGGCGAAATCCTCCTCACCAGCATGGACTCGGACGGCACCCAAGCCGGCTATGACATTGAACTAACAGCGGCCGTTTCCTCCGCCATCGGCATTCCCGTCATTGCCAGCGGCGGCGCGGGAAATCTCGACCACATGGTGGACGTGCTCGATGCCGGCAAGGCGGACGCCGTCCTAGCAGCCAGCATTTTCCACTTCAAGAAACACACCATCGCCGAGGCGAAGGAACACTTCGCCAGCCGCGGCGTGCCGGTCAGGCCATACGTTTCATAAAGACGAGCCACACCCGTGTGGCTCCCGTAAATGCCCCGGATAAGCAACAAGTGAAGCCAGCCTTGATGGCTGTCGATTCGTGCGACGACCCAAGCGCGACCCAGCCATGAGATGCGTCCCGCAATTCTCGGGATTTTTTTGTCCGCCTTTGAGATCGGCGTGACACTCTTATGGAAACGATGGAAAACTCGACAACATCCGATTCCGCGCTGCTTGCCGAGTGGCTGGGCGAGCACCGGGAAGCGGCGTTCCAAACACTCGTCGCCCGCTATGGCGGGCTCGTCCATGCGACCGCGCGGCGCACTTGCAGCGACGATTCGATGGCAGGCGAAGTTTTCCAACTAACCTTCATCACGCTCGCCCAGAAAGCGAAATCACTCACCTCCTGCGCGTCACTCGGCGGCTGGCTGCACACCACCGCCCTGATGCAGGCGAAGAATCTGCTCCGCAAATCCCAGCGTGAAAACCGCAAACGCCAGCTCCTCCAAACCGCCATGGAAATCGAGACCCCGCACGCGGCCAATGAGATTTGGAAGGAAATGCAACCCGTGCTCGATGACGCGCTCGCTTCGCTATCAGAAACGGATCGCGAGGCGCTGTTGTTGCGATTTTACCGCTCCCTCACCATCCGTGAAATCGCCGCAATCCTCGGCATCGCCACCGATGCGACTCAAAAACGCATCGATCGCGCCACCGGACGCCTGCACGGGAAGCTCGCGCGGCGTGGCTGCCATGCCGGTGGTTTGCTGGCTGCGGCGATGCTCGCGGGATTCGCGACAGATTCGCAAGCCGCAGTTCCTTTGCTTTCGAGCTAACAAGTAAAGCGCTCGCGGCCACGACCATCAGCTCCGCATCCACAGTCGGAGTCATCACCCTCATGACAAGCGCCGCGATGAAAACCACCTCATTTGTTGTTCCTCTTCTAACGCTACTTGTTGCTGGAGTGGTGATTGGAAATCAGAGACATTCCATTGCGGAAGTGGAAACTCAAAGCAGTCGGATGAGAGAACGTCTCGCGCTGAATGAAGCAAAAGTTTCGCGGTCAAGAAATCGGATCGCCTCCGTGAACGACAAGTCGCCGATTGATTGGAAGGAATTGGTGTTTCACCTCGATGATGAGACCGTTTCCAATCGCTTTCACAAGCGCCTAACGGATATGTCGGTCGACGAATTGATCCGATCCATTCGGGAAGTTGCAGCCCTCGACTTCATACGCGAAGATCGGATGGCTCTGGAAGGCAAACTGGTTCCGAGACTCATCGAACTCGATCCGGAAGCGGCTTTGAGACACTTCGAGGATCAAATGGGCAGAGCCAACCCGAACTGGCGGTTGCCCAAAGCCTTCGGAAGCTGGCTTGAAAAAGATCAAGGCCGGGCAATCGCGTGGCTGGACGAACAGATCGCCGCAGGCCGGCTCAGATCCCGGAAGCTCGACGGAAGCGATGGACCTCAAGCTTCATTTGAAAATCATGCCATCGCAGCGTTGCTGCATTCCGATCCTGCGGCTGCTGAAAAACGCCTTGAGAGGTTGAGTCAGATAGATCGTGATAATGCGATCCAATTTATCGATGACTACGATAAGATCGATGCGCTTGAATTCGCACAATTGGCGCGGCAGGAACTATCAGAAACCGCGCGCAATGAGTCGTTCTCCCGCCACGCCAGCCGCCTTGTGGTGGGAAGCGACTACGCTCCTGCTTCCGAATATCTCGACCGGATCCATGCAACTCCAAAGGAAAGAGCGGATGCTGTGGCTGGGGTGATCAGTAGCGGGCTGTGCAATATAATCATGAAGAGGAAACTCACCGAGAATGATCTGACCGATATCAGAACATGGGTGTCGGGTGAATCACCTGAAAAGCTGGGAGAAGTCACCGGCATGTCGCTCGGCATGGTTTCCATTCAAACGACCGATCAAATGGAATTTTCGGAGGTTCTCCGGCTGGTCAATCAATATTACGAGGCGGGGGACGGGGAATCATTATTGTTTCATTTTCTGGATAGCACTTACCCCAAGGATGAACCAAACCGCCAGATTTGCAGGGAACTTGCCAACAAGATCACCGATGAAACGCGGCGGGAGGAGATCCTGGAGAGATTCAAATAATCGCCCCTTCGCACCATGAGACCACCTGCTTATCTCACCGCCGCGATCCTTGCCATGGCGCTTTGCATCGGTTGGCTGAATCACCGGCGACTTGAAGAGGCGCAGGAAGACCTTGCCCGATTTGCCCATGAAGTCGACCAGCGGGAAGGCATAACTTCCCGTCAGCTTGCTGGCTTGGACAGAAATCAAAAACGCCCGCGTCCCAACAGTTTGGAAACCATTAAATCGTTAGTTCACGACTGTTTAAATTTCCAAGCAGGGATAAAACCAACGGGCATGAAAGGCGAATCACCCGAGGAAGCGCTTTTCTATTTTGGCTACCATCTCCAGGAAATGGTAAAACCCTTAGATGCGGAAGCTTTGAAAATGTTCATGGCGCAGATCCTGGAAGAGGCTGAAATATCAGATGCGATCCGGCAGGAGGCGATTACGGCGGCGTTTTACTGCCTTGCCACGAAGAGTCCCCAAACAACTCTCGATATGATAGGCTCCGTGGCATCCTTGTTCAAAGGAGACCGACGGGTTTATGAAATGGTAGGGAAGCCCATTTCTGAACTCGCGGATACAGATCCCATGGCAGCGCTTGAATGGATTCTCAAAAACAGCGGCGGGCCGGTCGAATTCAACCGTGAGCAGATGAGTCATATTTTGATTCGCCGAGTTGCGCGATACGATCCAAAGTTGGCATTTCAAATCTTCGATAAGGTTGGCTTTGAAGACATCCAAGGAGGACTTGGAGCGATGACCGAAAATCTCCGCACCACTGATCAAAAAGTAGCGCTGGTGATAGCAGCCCGCGAGTACAGCGCGGTTGCATCTGACGACCCTGATCGAAAAAACGTGACCCAAGCGATCATCCGCGGAATCGCAGGCACTTATGCCTACGGAAGTTTCAATACGGCCCGGGAATGGTATGAATCCTCCGAGTTGTCGACCGACGAATTTTCTGACATGCTCAGGTCCATTGGCTATTCACATTTGGTATCACGCGAGACGGGTCAATGGCTCGAGTATCTCCAGCAGAAACTTCCCGCCGGAGAAGCCACAATTTTGACCAGACATTGGATGGATCAATGGACGCTCGACGATTATGAGGCCGCTGGGAAATGGCTCGCAACGGCAGCTGAGGGGCCGATGAAGAACATCGCCACCAAGGCCTATGCCCAAAGAATTTATAAGTATCAACCTGAGACCGCCATGCAGTGGATCCTGATGATGCCGCCGTGCGAACAACGCGACAGCGCGTTGAATGAAATCTACCTCAACTGGCCGAAAACGGATGCCGCCGGCAAAGACGCCTTTGCGAAGAAGCATGGGATCCCTGAGTGATGAGGTCGTGTATCGGGCAATCCGACTCGCCGACTAAGCATCGATTAGAAAAACACACCATCGCCGAGGCGAAGGCGCCCTTTGCCAATCGAGGAGTGCCTGTGCATCCGTATGTGGTTTAACCCTTTAGGGTGTCTTCATTGCCGCGCAGAAGACACCCTAAAGAGTTAAACTACGTGCAGAGAATCCAAGGCAATTTGGATCGGCACGTCTTGGCGCTGGCGATCGATGAAAAAGCTCACGTTTTCATAGCCCGATTCTAGCAGAAGATTCAACGCGGTGATGTAGCCGTCGCCAACGCGTTGCGGGACATGGGCATCAGCGCCAATGACGACAGGGATGCCGCGCTCACGCATCATGACGAGCTGGGCGGGAGATGGGTTCATTTCCGGCAGGGCCTTTTTCACGCCGCTGGTGTTGAGTTCCATCGCCACGCCGGTCGCGGCGATGCGGTCGAGCGAGCGGGCGACGTAGGGCCGCATCTGTTCGAAATCCCAGTCGGCTGGAGACTCGTTCTTGATCAGGTCCGGATGCGCAAGTGTGTCGAAAAGCCCGCTTTCGGCAGAGAGCGCGAGGTGCTCGTAGTAGAGTTGCTGATAGCTGAAAATTTCCCCGGTGTAGAACAAGCGGCGGTAATCCATCACCTGATAGTGCACGGATCCTAACACATGACTCAGCGGGACGCGGGCGTGCAGTTCGGTCAGCCACGGTTCCACGCCTGGATAAAAATCGCTTTCCAATCCGAGGCGCACATCGAGGCGACCCGCGAACTTTTCCCGCGTGGCCGCGATCATCGACACGTAGTCGTCGAACTGCTCAGGATCCATCCGCACGCTGGTCGAGAAACCGTCCGGCAGCGGGCAATGGCAGGTGAAGGTGATGCCCTTGAAATTTCGTTCCAGCGCGGCAGCCGCATACTCATCCGGCATGCCGAACGCATGCTTGCACAGAGGCGTGTGGCAGTGCGATTCGTAGAGAACCGGAACGGACATGGGATTAGACTTTCAGCATCGCCCGGAAGCGCGGCAGGATTTTCTGATAGAGCGAATTTTTCCCACCCCGCGAGAGCTGGACGCCAACGAGTTCCGCGGGAGAAACCGGATCGATCGGTGAAAGCGACGTCGCCTTGTAAGCGGAGGTTTCCACATGGCGTTCGACGTGGGAAGCGCCCGGTTTCTGGCTGACGCTGACGGTGGTGCTCTTCGACCGGATGACGACGGACGCGAGCGGAGGCCCTGCGGAATCCGCGGTCAGCTTGACGGAAATCGGCAGACCGGCGGCGGATTCCAGCGCGAACGGTTCGCCCGATTTCGCATCCTTCCAACCGGCTTGCACGGCGAGCCACGCGAGCACTTGCAGCGCGGTGTTGCGGTGGTCGGGGTGATAGGAAATCTCGACCGCGTGGATGCCCGGCAGCGCTTCCTGCGCGGCAGGATCATCGAACAGGCTGGCGATGCCGACGCGGAACTGCCACGAGCGAGTCCAGGCGTGATCTTGAATGACGAGGTCCGGATTCGCTTGCGAGCATTCCTCGATCATCGCGAACGAAGCCGCCGGATTTGCCCAGGAAGAGCTGTCGACGATGAAGCGGTCCATCACGCTGACCAACCGCTCAGTGAGGATGGCGGAAAGCTCGCCCTGCCACCAGAAGACAAGCGGCAGGTCGGAGTTGAGGTGGGCGAAAACCGTGTTGCGGAAACGGCCGGTGACACGGCCGGTGAGATGGAAGGCGATCTGCTCGCAGCAGACGGACTTGCGGCCGTCCGCGAGGTGGCAGTGAGCGGTGATCCACGCGCGCAGACTGGGATCGATGGTGCTGTCGATTTCCACCAGGATCGCGCGGCAGGCATGCTCGCGGGTCAGGTCGCGGATGATGTGCGAGTTCTCGATCAGCGCGCCTTGCTTTTCGGAGAACACAACGAGGTTCATCAACGACGCATTCGTCTGCGCATCGTCCTGTTCCCACAACTTTCGAAGCTCCCGGTCGATGGCGGAAACGGGAACCTCGATACCGAGTTCGGGGCAGACTTCTGGAATGGAATCAACAGCCATGGGATTGCTAGATTAAGGCCGGATCAAAGGCGGCGCCACTGGTTTCCGTCCTGCTGGAGAAGCTGGTCGGCCTCGCGCGGACCCCACGAACCGGCGACAAACTCGGCCATCGGTGGAGGCGTGTCGGACTGGTGCCAGGCGTGCTCGATGTGGTCGATGAACTTCCATGCCTCTTCCACTTCGTCGCGGCGGGCGAAGAGGGTGGCGTCGCCGGCGATGGCGTCCAGCAGAAGTCGCTCATAGGCTTCCGGGCTGCCCTTGCCGAAGCTGGTGGCGTAGTGGAAATCCATCTTCACCGGCTCTAACCGAAGGCTGGTGCCGGGGATTTTCGAAACCATGCGGAGGGAAATTCCTTCGTCCGGCTGGATGCGGATGACGAGCACGTTGCCGCCGGGAACGCCGCCGGGAAGTGCGTTGAAAAGCACGCAGGGCGCGTCCTTGAAGTGCACGGAAATCTCGGTGGACTTCTTCGGCAGGCGCTTGCCCATGCGGATGTAGAATGGAACACCGCTCCAGCGCCAGGTGTCGATGAGAAGTCTAACTGCGACGTAGGCTTCGGTGTCGGAAGTCGGGCTGACGCGGTCTTCCTCGCGATAACCGGGAACGGCGTTGCCATCGATGTAACCGGCGGTGTATTGGCCGCGGACGACGTTGGCGGCGACCTTCTCCGGCGTATCCCACTGGCGGAGCGAGCGGATGACCTTCACCTTTTCATCGCGCACGCCATCGGCTGATAGATCGGTCGGCGGCTCCATGGCGACGAGGCTGAGGAGCTGGAGCAGGTGGTTTTGCACCATGTCGCGCAGTGCGCCGGCACCTTCATAATAGCCGCCGCGTCCGCCTTCCATGCCGAGGTTTTCGGCGCAGGTGATCTGGATGTGGCTGATGTATTTGCTGTTCCAGAGCGGTTCGAAAATCGAGTTGGCGAAACGCAGCACCATCAGGTTTTGCGCGGTTTCCTTGCCGAGGTAATGGTCGATCCGGTAGGTGTCGCTTTCTTGGAACGTGTCGTTGACGACTTGGTTCAAGTGCTTCGCGGTGGCGAGGTCCGTGCCGAAAGGTTTCTCGACGATAACGCGCGACCAGCAGCCCTCCTTCGCCTCGTTCAGGCCGGCGTTCTTGAGTTGGATGAGGATGTCGTCAAAAAACTCCGGCGCGGAGGCGATGTAAAACAGGCGGTTGCCCTTACCACCACGCTCGGCATCGATGGCATCGAGCTTGTCGGCCAGGCTCTTGTAACCGGCCGCGTCGGTGAACTCGGACGTGTGGTAGCTAACTGTTTCAATGAATGGTCCCCAAATCGCCTGGTCCTGGCCGGAGCGGGAAACTTTCTTGTTCAGTTCCTCCAACCCGGTGCGGAATTCTTCGTCTGATTTGTCCCGGCGGGCGAAACCAATGATTTTCACCCCGGTCGGCAGCTCGCCATCGACGGCGAGGTTGTACAGCGCCGGGATCAGCTTGCGGTGGGTCAGGTCGCCAGTGGCGCCGAAAATGACGATGGTGCAGGGCTCGGCGCGCGAGCGAGAAACGAGGTCTTCGCGGAAAGGATTGCTCATGGACAGGGCGGGGAGCTTCCACCAAGCGCCCCAGCGAGGCAAAGCCAAATCCCGGAACCTCGCTCAAATGCCGTTCATGGCCGACATGCGGCGGGTGAGTGGAATCGGCACCCAACGCGCGGATTTCTCACGCCTTGCTCCCCTCACTCGAACTTTGGACAAGCGGGAAAAATCGTGTCACGGTGGCCCTTCCTTCCTTAGAGGAAACCTGCTTCATGAATTCTGCCCTTCTCGAAATCTCCATCGTCTTCATCCTTCTGGTGGCCAACGGCGTCTTCGCCATGACGGAAATCGCCATCGTTTCCTCCAAAAAAGCCCTGCTCCAAGGCATGGCCGACAAGGGCGACAAGGGCGCGGCGAAAGCGCTCAAGCTGTCTGAATCCCCCAACCGCTTCCTCTCCACCGTCCAGATCGGCATCACGCTGGTCGGCATTGTCGCGGGTGCGCTCGGCAGCGGCACCGTGGCAGAGCGGCTCGCCGATGTCATCGAACCCCTCCCCTTCATCGGCCCTTACGCCTCGCAGATTGCCCTCGCGGTAGTCATCGGACTGCTCACCTATTTCTCACTCATCATCGGCGAACTGGTGCCCAAACGCCTCGCGATGAAATTCCCGGAAACGATCGCCAGCGGCATGGCCGCGCCGATGGCCGCCATTTCCGCCATGGCCTCGCCCGCCGTTAGCCTGCTGTCTTGGTCCACCGGCAGCATCCTGAAACTCTTCCGCATCCGTGAGGATGAAAACGAAACGATGTCGCGCGAAGAACTCACCGTGATGGTGCGCCAAGGCATGATCACCGGATCCATCAACCGCGCCGAATCGCGCATGATGGAAGGCGTCATCGGTTTCGAAAAACTCGTCACCTACGACCTGATGATCCCGCGCACGCGCATCGCGTGGATCGAGCAACACGCGAAGCACGAAGACGTTTGGCCCATCGTGATGGGCAGCACCCAAGGGGTTTTCCCGATTTACGACGAGCGCCGCGACAACCTGATCGGCGTGGTCTCGGTGAAAGACATCTACGGTCGCCTCGCTGCGGGCAGGCCCGTGGATTTCGCGGAAATCATGCGTCCCCCGCTGTTCGTTCCTGAGATGCAAAAGGCCAGCGTGCTGCTAGAAACGTTCCGCACCAGTGGCCAACGCGCCGCCTTCGTGCTGGATGAGTTCGGCAGCGTCATGGGCATGGTCACGCTCATCGATCTGATGGAAGCCATCGTCGGCGATGTGCCATCCAGCGAGGAACAACTCGCCTCCCCGATACGCCAACGGGCTGACGGCAGTTGGCTCATCGACGGGCTTTTCGAAATCGAGAAACTTCCCGAGCATCTCGAAAATTTCGACCTCCCAGAAGGTGGCGGCGACGAATATCAAACGCTCTCTGGCTGGTTCATGAAAAAGCTCGGTCGCATGCCCGCCGAGTTGGACAAAATTTACTCCGGCGAGTGGACTTTCGAGGTGATCGACATCGACGGCACGCGCGTCGACAAGGTGTTAGCTGTGCGCGGTGCGGCTCGTGAGAGTGACCCAGACTGATAGAATTGGACAGCGGGGCGGGATGCCAAACACCAAGGAGGGGCGGACTCCGATCCGCCTAACCCAATCCGATGACAATGAGGTGAGCAAATGCCACCCATCATTGGCTTTGCATGCGCATGGCGATTCGGAGATCGCCACTCCTTGAGTGGCATGCTTAAGGGCGGAATGAATTCCGCGGTCCAGTTAGAGAATCCGCAAGCGGCACCGGCTTGGCACCGCTTGCGTTAGAAAACTCACCAAGGCAGCGGGAACGCGCGGTTGAAGGCGAAGACCTTGTCGCGGATGGCGTGGAGCTTGGCCACGTTGGTGTGATCCGCGAGGGCTTCGGCGATGAAGTCGGCGACTTGCTCGACGTCCGCTTCCTTCATGCCACGCGTGGTCACGGCGGGCGTGCCGATGCGGATGCCGGATGGCTTCATCGGGCTGCCGGTGTCGAAGGGGATGCCGTTCTTGTTGACGGTGATGCCGGCCTCGTCGAGGGCGTGCGACGCTTCGGTGCCGTTGAGGCCTTTTTCGCGCAGATCGACGAGCATGACGTGGTTGTCCGTGCCGCCGGAGCAGATGCGGAAACCGTGATGCGTCAGGCGCGCGGAAATCGCTTGGGCATTCTTGATCACCTGCGCCGAGTAGTCCTTGAACTCGGGCTTGAGCGCTTCCCCGAAGCACACCGCCTTGGCGGCGATGACGTGCATGAGCGGGCCACCTTGGATGCCCGGGAAAACCTGCGAGTCGATTTTTTTCGCGAACTCTTCCTTGCACAGGATGATGCCGCCGCGCGGCCCACGCAGCGATTTGTGCGTGGTGGAGGTGACGAAATCGGCGTGCGGCACGGGGTTCGGATGCAACCCGGCGGCAACAAGACCGGCGATGTGTGCCATGTCGACAAACAGGTAAGCACCGATCTCGCGGGCCAGCTTGCCCATGCGCTCGAAATCAATGATGCGCGAATAAGCCGAAGCGCCGACGGTGATGAGGGCGGGCTTCAGTTCGCGGGCGGTTTTTTCCAGCTCCGCGTAGTCGATGCGCTCGTCGTCAGGGCTGACTCCGTAGTGGGTGACGTCGTAGAAACGGCCGGAGAAATTCGCCTTGTGGCCGTGCGTGAGGTGACCGCCGTGGGCGAGGTCCATCGTGAAGATCTTGTCGCCCGGCTTGAGCACGGAGAAATAGACAGCCGTATTTGCCTGCGAGCCAGAGTGCGGCTGGACGTTCGCGTGGTCGGCTCCGAAGAGCTCCTTGGCGCGGTCGATCGCGAGTTGCTCGATGACATCGACGTTTTCGCATCCGCCATACCAACGCTTGCCGGGATAGCCCTCGGCATACTTGTTGGTCAGCAGCGAGCCCTGCGCTTCCATGACGGCAGGCGAGGCGAAATTTTCCGAAGCGATGAGCTCGATGTTGTTGCGCTGGCGGTGCTCTTCGGCGGTGATCGCGGCATAGACCGCAGGATCGGTCTCTGCGATGCGGCTGCCGGACGAACGGCAAACGCGCTCTTGATGGCGGCCGCCTTCGAACGCGGTGGCCAGGAAGGCATCGGCCATGGCGATGGCGGTATCCGCGTCGGTGACTTTTCCGGCCAAGCAAAGGACGTTCGAGTCGTTGTGCTGGCGGGTGATGGTCGCTTCCTCGACGCTGCGGACGTTCGCCGCGCGGACGTGGCGGTGGCGGTTTGCGGCGATGCACATGCCGACACCAGACGTGCAGGCGAGGATGCCGAAATCGTAGGTGCCGTCGGCGACATTGCGGGCGACGAGGTTGCCGTAGGTCGCGTAATCCACCGATTCGTGGCCTTGGGTGCCAAAATCGGTGACCTCATGGCCGACCTTCTTGAGGTGGGCAACAACTGCGTTTTTCAGATCGACGGCGCCGTGGTCGGCACCGATGGCAATGCGGAAGGTAGGATGGCTCATGGGGACGGGGCGGGATTCAAGTCCGGGATCGCCTGCTTGCAAACCGCAAATTTCAGGGAAATCCGCCACCACCCGTTGCTACGGCCAATCGGCGCGAAGAAAAGCATCTCCCGCGTTCGCAAATCGCACGGTCGTTTCGAAGGTCGTGCGTTTTGCCTGCCAATCCTGTGCTTCAGAATGCCTGAACGGCCTGCATTCCCACGATTTCCGGGAAAATCCCAGTTGGGTCGTGTTCTGCTAAAGGCCGCCGACTCGCTACCCCTCACCCTCTTATTTTTATGAACGCCACGATGATCCAATTTTTCCACTGGTACACTCCCGGAGATTCATTCCTGTGGGATCACGCTGCGGAACAAGCCGAGTACCTCGCCAGCCTCGGCATCACCGCCGCCTGGCTGCCCCCCGCCAGCAAGGGAGCCAGTGGCCCATTCAGCACCGGCTACGATGTTTACGACCTTTTCGACCTCGGCGAGTTCGACCAGAAAAACTCCATCCCCACCAAGTACGGCAGCCGCGATCAGTTCCTCCGCGCCTGCCAGACGCTTCAGGAAAACGGCGTCGGCGTCATCGTCGACATCGTCCTCAACCACCGCGGCGGCGCGGACGAGCTGGAATCCTTCCACGTCGTCAAAGTCTCCGAGGAAAACCGCGCCGAGACGCTCTCCGAGCCTTACGAAATCCGCTCCTACACCAAGTTCACCTTCCCGGGTCGCGGCGAAAAATACTCATCCTTCCAGTGGGATTTCACCTGCTTCACCGGCGTGGACTACGCCGAGGGCGAGGAAGGAAATGCCGTTTATCGCATCATCAACGACCACGGCGACGATTGGGACGACGTGATCGATGACGAGCGCGGAAACTACGACTACCTCATGCTCTGCGACGTCGAAACCCGCAACCCCCACGTCCGCGCCGAGCTCAACCACTGGGGGAAATGGCTCCACGAGCAAGTCCCCTTCGACGGCGTCCGCCTCGACGCCGTCAAACACATCTCTCCGGAATTCTACCAGGAATGGCTCCACCTCCTCCGCGCCAACGCCGGGGAAAACCTGTTTGCCGTCGGCGAATACTGGGCACCCGGAAATCTCGACCTGCTCCAGCGCTACCTCGCCGCCACCGACGGCTGCATGAGCCTTTTCGACTCCGCCCTCCACCATAACTTCCACAACGCGAGCGAGGTCGGCGGCGACTACGACCTCCGCACCATTCTCGACAACTCGCTGATGCTCGCCAACCCGCTGCTCGCCGTCACCCTCGTCGATAACCACGACACCCAGCCGCTGCAAGCGCTCGAAGCGCCCGTCGCCGCGTGGTTCAAGCCCCACGCCTACGCGCTCATCCTGCTCCGCGCCGAGGGTTATCCCTGCGTCTTTTACCCCGATCTCTACGGCGCGAAATACACCGACAAGGGCAGCGACGGCGGCGATTACGCCATCGAACTCGGCAAAGTCGCCTGCCTCGAAGCCCTGCTTAAAGCCCGCCAAACCAACGCTTACGGCGAACAAAACGTCTATTTCGACGCGCCCGACTGCATCGGCTTCACCCGCCTCGGCGAGGGCGAGCACTCCGGTTGCGCCGTCGTCATGGGCAATCGCGAAGCCGCCAGCAAGCGCATGGAAATGGGCACCGCCTACGCCGGAAAAACCTTCCGCGACACCCTCGGCCACTTGCCTGACGAGATCGTCATCGGCGACGACGGCTGGGCTGACTTTCCCTGCTCTGCCGGCAGCGTCAGCGTCTGGGTGCCTGAGTGAAAGTCAGACCAAGGAAAGGCGATCTCCGAATCGCCAAAGCCTAGGGCAAGCCATTGAAAATGCGCCATGCCACTTAACTTCCTCACTTCATATCCTCCGGCGATTCGGAGATCGCCGCTCCTTGATTTTTATCTGTCGCCAAAGGCGGCGAGGAGAACTGGGCGAGGCGGATTCCCTCCTCAGCTCCCCTCCTCAGCTCCCCTCCTCAGCTCCCCTCCTCAGCTCCCCTCCTCAGCTCCCCTCCGGCCGCGAGTGGTCCGGCGCGACGTAAAACGGCTCCGCACTCCGCCACAAATCGGCGAGGTATTCCAAATCCGTCCCGTCCACCCGACCGCACGCCACCCGGTTTCCCGTCGCGAGCGCCGCGCTGGACAGCACCAAGTTAAACTCGTGGAAAACCTCCGCATCCGGCGGGTCCATTTGGATCGCAAATTGATACTGCCACTCGTCCGACTCCGGTGCGTTCGGGTCGCTCTCCACCAACACCCACGCCGCGCGGAAATTTCGGTGCTTCCGCAGGATCTCGAACACCGGTTGCAATAGGTCCGTCGGATAGTCCGCAGGATCGATGACGCTCATCACTCGGCTAATCGTTTCACCCGTCGGTTCCAGAGGCTCGAAGGCGCTGCCGTCCGCGACATCCCGCATCATTTCCGGCGGCAGATAGATCGCGCCCGTCTTGCAACCCATGTTGATCATCCCGCGCAGCTCCATCTTCCCCAACAGCTCCAGCACCAGCACCGCTTCCATCGAAGCCGCCGCCACCGAGTCTTCCGGCACCCTGTTCGCCCTTAGCGATTCCTGCAGCCGTTCGAACGACGAGAACAACGGCACATACGGCCCCTCCGCATCTGCCAGTTCCATGAACGGCGATCTCATCCCGTTCTCCAATTCCACCTCAGCCCCGATGATCTCCGGATGAAACGGCGTCACAAACCACAGCTCCCCCGTCCCCAGCTCCCTCAGAAATTGCGGCAACGCAGATTTGCTCTTCACCAGCGCCATCAGCGCACGGTCCAGTTCGTTCGTCGGAATTTTCATGGGTTAGATGGATTTGCTAGGGTGATGATGGGTATGGATTTGGTTAGCTGATTTAACAGTTTCCAGCTGTTATTAAAAATTTCTGATAGGTGCACGAAAAATCGTCATGTGAGTTGAAGATGAGAGGGGTGAATGGCGCATGGTCCTTTTTACGCCGAGGTCGCCCGAAGTGCTGGGCAACTTACGAAGAGTGAGGACCACGAATCTTGAGGCTTTGACGAGGTGAGACCGCGGGAAGATGGGTAATGGCTGGCGAGGGGGCACGCATCCTGCAAGGCTCGCGGGCATGTCAGAAAATCCCAGCGTCCACTCCGGCCTCCAACCCGCCTTGGGCCGGTGGCAAATTTTGTTCTACGGCCTCGGCTCGATGTTAGGCGCGGGCATTTACGCGTTGGTCGGCCGGGCGGCGGAGTCGCTGGGAAATGCGATCTGGCTGGCGTTTCTGGCGGCAATGGTCGCGGCGCTGCTGACCGGCCTTTCCTACGCCTGCGTCGGCGGCCGCTATGCCAAGGCGGGCGGAGCGGCCTACGTGACGCACCGGGCGTTGCGGAAACCGGCGCTGAGTTACGTGGTCGGCATCGCGGTGATGATGAGCGGGCTAACGAGCATGGCGACGGGCGCGCAGGCGATCGCGGAAAATTTAGAAAAGGCGCTGGGGATGGCGCTGCCGGTGAAGTTGGTGGCCATCGGGCTGGTGTTTCTGATCGGCTGCGTGATCTGGCGCGGCATCCGCGAGAGCATGTGGGCGAACATCGTTTGCACCGTGGTCGAGGCGGCGGGGCTACTTTTCATCATCGCCGTGGGGATGCGGTTCTGGGGCGGGGTGAATTATTTGGAAACGCCGGGTGACGCGGGCGGGGGAATCGGCTCGGGCATCACGCTGGCGCTGGTGCTGCAAGGCGCGGTGTTGATGTTTTTTTCGTTCATCGGTTTTGAGGACATCCTGAACGTGAGCGAGGAGGTGAAGAACCCGAAGAAGGACATCCCGTTCGGCCTGATCGGCGCGATGATTCTCGCAACGTTGATCTACATGGCCGTCGCCATCACCGCGGTTTCCGTGCTGCCATGGCAGGAACTCGCGGCGAGCAAGACGCCGTTGATGGAGGTGGCGCATCGCGCGGCGCCGTGGTTCGGCGGGATTGATCGCGTCTATCTGGGTATCACCATTTTCGCCATCGGCAACACGGCGCTGCTGAACTATCTGATGGGTTCGCGGCTGCTCTACGGCATGAGCCGCCAAGGGCTGATGCCCGCCGCGTTGGGAAAACTGAATGCAAAACGCGGCACGCCGCAGCTCGCGATCCTCGTGCTGTTCGGTATCGTTTCACTGCTCATCCTGAGCGGCGGCGTGAAACCGCTGGCGGAGGCGACCGTGCTGCTGCTGCTATCTGTTTTCACGCTGGTGAACCTTTCGCTGATCGTGCTGAAGCGCCGCGAGGGCGAGCCGAGCGATGGCTTTGATGTGCCGCTGCTGGTGCCCATCCTCGGCGCGTTGGTCTGCACGCTGCTGGTGGTGGTCCGCGTGCAGGCGGCCTTCACCGATCCAAAACCGGGAGCGGCGGTCGCGCCGTTGATCGCACTGGCGATCTTCGTCGTGAGCTATGGGCTCTATCGGGTGCTGAAGCCGAAGGACGTGGTGGCGGAGCTGGAGTGAGGAGGCTTCCCAATTTCCACAAGCCGTGGAAGCCTGTCCGCGATGAAGCCGATTTTCAAAACGCTGCTCTTCCTGTCCGGCTGGGCCGTGGCGGGCTGGATATTTTGGAACATGAAGGCTCCGCTGCCCGCGCCGACCGAGCCGACCGCCGCTCCCGAAGTCGCGAGCCCGCCCGCAGCATCTCCCTATCAGGCGGTGTTTGAAAAATGGTCGGCAAAGCCCGAACTCGCGGCCGCGCTGACGGCACTCGTGCTGTTGGATGAAAACGGTCAGCCGGTTTTTTCCTCCGCGCTCGGCGAAACCGCGCTTTGCCCGGCATCCGCCTTGAAAATCCTCACCACCGGAGCCGCGCTCGGGATGCTCGGCGTGGAGTTCCAATTTGAAACCCAGCTCGTCCACAGGCCGGATGGAAATCTTGCCCTCGTCGGCAGCGGCGATCCCACGCTCACCCTCGCGGATCTGGAAACGCTCGCGGCCGAAGCCGTCCAAGCCGGACTCAAGGAGGTCGCCGGCGACCTCGTCGCGGATGCTTCCGTTTTCACCGCTCCGCCCGTGAACGATCACTGGAATTGGGGCGACATCGGCAATGCCTACGGCGCGGGTGCGTTTGGGCTGAACCTAGAACACAACCGCATGAGCGTCCGTTTCCTCCCCGGCCAAAAACTGGGCGATCCCGCGAAATTTCTCGAAGGCAGCCCCGTTCCCGTCGGCACGAAATGGATCAACGACGTCACCACCGGCCCCGCCGACAGCGGCGATGGCGTGTCCATTTACTCGACACCTAACGGCCGCGTCATCGCCATGCGCGGCACCGTTCCGTTAGGACCGTCGTTCGCTGTCGGCGGAGCGATTCCCGATCCGCCCGCCGTGGCCGTCGAAACGCTGCGAGCGGCGCTGAAAAAAGCCGGAGTCACGTTTTCCGGCAAGCCCGTCCCGCGCAAGGGCGAGGCGGTCGTCCTCGCGACTCATCGCTCCGCGCCACTGCCAGAAATCATCGATCACCTGCACCGGGTCAGCGACAACCTCGAGGCCCAATGCCTTTTCCTCACCCTCGGCAGGCGCGCGGGAAAGGATGCAGCCAGCGCCGTCCGTGACCATTGGGAAAAGTCCGGCGTCGCTTTCGATGGGCTGCGTCTCATCGACGGCAGCGGATTGGCCCGCGCCAACATGATTCGTCCGCTCGATCTCGCCCGGGTGAATCTTGCCGCCCGTCACGGCCCGCACGGTCCGCGCTATTTCCAAAGCCTCAACCCATCGCTGGGCGGCACGGTCCGCGCCAAGCTGGGATCCATGTCCGGCGTCAAAACCGACGTCGGATTCCTGCGTTTGAACAATGGCAAGGAACTCACCTTCGCCCTCATGGCCAATGGCCTCGATCCGGCGCTCAGTTTCTGGCCGCTGCGCGGGGAGTTGCTGGAAGCGCTGCGCAGTGCCACGGAGTAGGTCAATCTTGACAGAAGCCCGGTGATAACGATTGTTATTCCATGGCCATTGAAACGAAAGTGCGCAAGATCGGCAACTCACTCGGCATCGTGCTCTCCAAGGAAGCGTTGCAGGCCTTGAAGGTCGGGGAAGGGGACACCCTTTTCCTCACCGAGGCTCCCGAAGGTTCGCTGCGGATCACGCCGGAAAAGCCGGGATTTGATGCCAAGATGAAGGTTGCTGAGGACTTGATAAATCGCTATCGCAACGCATTCCGGGAACTGGCGAAATGAGCGAGCCCATTTGGATTGAGAAGGAGGATTGCCTCGGCTTTCACAACATCCTGTTGTCCCGCTTTGGCGGACTGGAAGGGCTGCGAGACGATGGGTTGCTCGAATCCGCATTGGCCCGACCGCAGCAGTTGCAGGTTTACGAAAATCCAACTCCTTTCGAATTGGCCGCTGCTTACGCCCACGGGATTGTGAAAAATCATCCGTTTCTCGATGGGAACAAACGCTCGGGTCTGATGGCCGCGGCGTTGTTTCTCGAAATCAACGGCTGGAAATTCAACGCCCCCGAAGAAGAAGCCGTGCTCCAAACGCTCGCCCTCGCCGCCGGTGAAGTCGATGCCGATGGCTATGCGGATTGGCTGCGCGACTCGTGCAGCCCGGTCTAACGACTTTCCGCCGCACGCACGTCTTGGATGATGAGCTGCAACGTCGTCCGGCCGCGGAACGTGTTTCGATCGATGGTGAACGCGATGTCCCACGGCGGGTCGGGCAGCGGGTGCTCGCCGCCGCCAAAATAGACCGCGTCTTGCTCGTGGTAACCTTGCCGCAGCATGAAGCGCAGGTGCTTGTTCTTCATGTGCAGCGGCGGCCGGCTCAGGCCCACCTCGCGGGAAATGAAAACCGGCTGCGGGTTGCCGCTGCCAAACGGCTGCAGCAGATCGTAGCTGCCGAGGAATTCCAGCGAGAGCAGATCGAAGGAAATTTCCGCGTCATACATCAGCTTCGGCTGACGCTGTTCCGGGTTGCTGTTCCCCATGACATACTCGGAGAAACTTTTGCGGAACGCGTCCAGCTTGTCCTCGTGGATGGATAGCCCGGCCGCCATCGCGTGGCCGCCGCCGGCGATCAGGTCGTTTTCACAGGCTCTTATCGCCTCGACCAGCGAGATTCCTTCGATGCTGCGGCCTGAGCCTTTGCCAATCCCGTTCGCGTCGATCGCCACCACGAACGTCGGCTTGTGGTACTGCCGCATGAGACGGGACGCGACGATGCCGACCACCCCGTGGTGCCACGAGCGCGAGCCGATGACGATCACCGGATCGCGTTCCGGATCGAAATTTACGAGCATTTCCAACGCCTCGCGGCGGATCAGCCCTTCGTGATTTTGGCGCTCCTTGTTGTAGGCATCGAGTTTGCGCGCCAAGTCCTGCGCGAGGCGGCGGCAATCGGTGGTGAGCGTGGCCAACGCGTCCTCGGGCACGTCCATGCGGCCCGCCGCGTTGAGTCGTGGACCGATGCGAAAACCAACATCCATCGAGGTCGCCAAGCCATTCATCCCGGTCACTTCCTGCAACGCACGCAACCCGGGATTCAACGTGCCCGGCAGATGCCGCAACCCATGGCGCACCATCAGCCGGTTTTCGCCGATCATCGGCACGATGTCGGAAATCGTCGCCACCGCCACCAGGTCCATCAGCTCCTTCAGGTCGAGCTGGGCCGGGCGCGTCTTGAGCATCGCGTGGCCGAGTTTGAAAACCACGCCGGCCGCGCAGAGGTAGGTAAAATCGCTGCCGCACTTTGGATTCACCAGCGCGCAGCAATCCGGCCGCCCGGTCGGCTCCGGCTCGTGGTGGTCCACGATCACCACGTCCACCCCGTCCGCCCGCAGCGCCGCCACTTCCGGAATCGAAACCGTCCCGCAGTCCACGGTGATCAGCAGATCCGGCTTCGGACCTTCCTCCATACAGCGTTTCAACGCTGCGGTGCTCAGGCCGTATCCTTCCGGTCCGCGGCGCGGGATGAAATGGCGCGGCGTCAGCCCGTATGCCATCAAGATGCGCCGCATCAGGGTGATCGACGTCACGCCGTCCACGTCATAATCGCCGTAAATGCAGACCTCTTCCCCGCGATCGATCGCCTCAAAAACCCGCTCCACGGCCAGTTTCATGTCCGGGATCAGGAAAGGATCCGCCAAATCTCTCAGCCGTGGCCGCAGATAGCCTTCCAGATCGACGCCGACGGGAAGTCCCCGTTGGCGGATCAGATGTTCGAGAATCGGCGGAAACGTGCCCGACGAACCGTGGGATTGCTTCCCAAACGGCTCTCCGCGCGCGATCCACTTGAACGGCTGCGCTCGCATGAAGTGGCGCGGACCCTAGGGCGTCACCGGGCCGCGACACAAGGTTGGAAACGAAAACCGTGCATTTCCGCACGCTGCGTCAGCTTGTCGCTGTCGCACTGCGTCAAAATGGCGCGAATTTGCGACATTGCGCTGTGAAAAAACCGCCCGAAAAACCCACGAACTTATGATTTTCAACGACTTACGAAATAGAATCTCGTGGTGGCACATGCCCTGCGAAAGGCTGCGCATCATCATAGCCCGCAGCGGCTCCTCAACCAACAACCCACCCACACCATGTCTAAAATCCTCGGAATCGACCTCGGAACCACCAACTCGTGTATGGCCGTCATGGAAG
>JAZKEG010000027.1:0-124446 GCA_040387215.1 Verrucomicrobiota bacterium
ACTTCGTCACCAGCGATGAATGCAGCTCCCCGTCCCCGTGCCGCAGCGTCTCCACGAATTGCAACCCCTCCGCGTGCTGTGCCGCCAACCGGTCATTCTCCATGAACATCCTCGCTGTGTCTTCCGGGAGAATCGCCGTATCCGTAAACCCGTACAATTCCTCCGCCCTCGTCTGGAAAACCTTCATCGCTGCGTCATTTGCGTAAACATAGCGCCCGTCCGCGTCCTTGATCCACGCCAGCCCCGGCAGCGACTGCATGAAACGAAAAAACCGCTGCTCGATCGCCCCCCGCTCTTCCCCCGCAACCCGCGCCGCCGCCGCCTGGACGGAGATACTCCGCGCAGCCCACCACAGGAACCCCAGAAAAACCCCGACCTCCAGCAAAGTCCGGATTGCCGTCCCGAACGCATCATCATACCACCCCACCTCCTTCCCCAGGATCCGGACCCACCCCAGTAACACCGGGATCCCCACCATCGGCAGGAACAACCGCCGCGCCACAACCCCGCCTGCGTCCGGCTTCATCAGGAACGCCATGATTCCACACTCCTCCACGGCCGCTACCAGGCCCACCCCCAGCGCCGCCACGATGGTGCTCGTCTGGAGCGCAATCCCTGTGTAGCGGGCGATGCCGAAAAGCTGGCTCGCCCCGAACCAGTAACCCACAATCGACAGCGAAGCGATCGCCACCGGCAGCAGCGCCATCACCGCCGTCCGCCTGCGGCATCGCGCCGAACCCGTCGTCCCCCCCAGCGCCAGTCCTAGCAGCAGGAACGACAATGAAGCCGGCACCCCGATCCGCATCGGCGACACGCTCGCGCCCTGACCCCATTCCGTTTCAAACAGCAGCGTATCGATCCCCAGGTTCACCCCCGACACGTGCTCCCACAGGGTCAGTCCGCCCAGCACGACGGCCACCGATGCCGCGCATCGGATCAGCCAGCGCGCCCACGCCCGCTTCAGTCCCGCGCCCAGCAGCACGAGCAGCCCGAACCCGCACGCCAATGCGCACACCGCCGCGTTCGGAAACATGGAAATATTCGTTCCCGGCCAATCCGTCAGCCGCGGCAGCTCTTTCGACCAGCCGACGAACGTCACCACGGCCCCCAGGACCGCATAAATCGCCGCCATCGTCGCCAGCCTCCGCGGCAGGGACCGCATCCCCTCGCTCAGGGGCATGAGCTCTTCGGAAATTGCGGCCTTTTCTCCGGTCTTCATGGTGAATTCGAAACCATACTTCCACTTTACCTGCCGGCTCACCGGCGGTTAGGCAAATTCGCGCCTCCTTGAACCACTCCACCCAATTCCAGTCAACGTCATTTCCAGCCTCTGCTCCGCACGTAGTCCCGCGTTTCAGCTGGTCTTTTCTTCATCAAAGAGCTAACCGCAGAAGCGCAAAGGCCGCGAAATGACGCAAAGAATACCATTTTTTCAAAGAATCCACCTCTGCGCTCCTCTGCGACCTTTGTGACTCTGCGGTAAAATCTCCCTTTGATTTCCGCGCGATCGCCTGCATCAGGTTGTGCCCAGCCATCGGGTTGTCCACAACCATCGTGGGGCAGCACGGCGCGTCGAATCACGTCAGCCACAAATGGCCGGGTGCCTCACCCTCCCGCACAATCACCAGCTTCAGCGGGTCCTTCGCGGCTCAAACTCTTCCTCTTCCCAAAGTGGCTGTGACTTCCAGTCGCAGTTCTTCCTGCCATCATCGAATGCCGCCATTCACGGACCCACCCCGTTGTCGAAGGCCTTCGCTACCTCGACAGGCTGAATCCGCCAGTCCGAAGCACTGAACGTACCCGTAAACTCGCCGCCTTCGTAGCAGCGTTCTTTAAGCTTATCCCTTCGATTCTCCTCAAAGAATTGGAAGAACAAGCCAGAATACTTCTTCTCTGATTTCATTGCCTGAATGTCTTCCAACCCACAGCATCAAAAAGCGCCTTGAACAAAATATTCACAGATTCATGCAGGTGATCGCGAATCCCCGCGTGATCACCAGTTCTCCATCCGTCACCAACAACGGGAACTTCTGGAAGCTTTTTGAAATGCTGGCCAATTCTTTCTTGGACGGTTCCGATCTCTGATCGACCGCGGCGTGCACCAAGTGGTTCCGCATTGATTAGAACGTACCTATTATCGCAGACCAAGCGGGATGATGCTTTAGCAATTACACCCGCGTAGTCGCATAGCAACCTTCCAACGAATCACCCCTCCCCGAGCAACAGAATCGTCTCCGAACTCGACGCCCAGCTCCCCGCCATCCTCGACCGCGCGTTCAAGGGCGAGCTTTGAAAATCACTCATGCCTACCAAGAAGAATAGTAAAACCACTTGGGCCGCCTTCCGCAAGCAGCTCAAGGGCAGGGAGCCTGAGGCGCGGCTTTCGCGGCTCAAAGACCTGCACGATTCATCCTCCGCCAACCGCGATTTCCTCCAGGCAAGAGTCCGTGCGGCGGCAGGCAATGGCTGCGGCGCTGGCGAGCCAACCGAATTCACGGAGCATCGCTCTCACCTTGGGCTCATCAAGGCCGTTGCAGAATCGCCGCCCGTAAATCGGCGGCCCAAAGCAAATTTCCCGCAGAGTTGAGGTGCATTCCGTCACCGTCGTGGAATGGCGCATCCAAGCGATCGTCACCATCCGTGTCCAAGCGCTTGCGGCTATCCACGAAAGCGATGTTCTGCCGCTGAGCGGCGAGTGCTTTTAGCTGTGAATTGAAGGATTGGATCCATTCCCCGCGACTCGCGAAAGCAGATTTCAGCGAATCATCGATGGGCAAGATGGCGGCAACGACGACAGGAAGGTCGGGCGGCAAGGCGTCGAGGATGGAGATATAGTTTCGGATCGCCTCATCTGCAGTGCGATAGCGAGCATCGTTGAAGCCCACCGCGAAAACCACCGCCTTGGCGCGTTTGAGGGCAGGCATGTAGAGGGGCAAGCGCGCGAGCACGCCGCGGGTGGTATCGCCACCGATGCCATAGCTCAACCCTAACGGATGGACCGCCGTCACCGCGAGTCCCTGGATCATGCTGTCGCCGATGAAAATCACCGAAGCATCTGGCAGCGCATCGACGGAACGGGAGTGATACCGCAAGGCTTTCCGATAATCGTCCGTGATCTCAGGCTTGAGTGAAGCCATTCCCAAGCGGCTCGCCACACGCTCCAAAAAGTCAGACTTCCAGAGCATCACCGCCAACGCCAGGTGGAGCAAGATCAGATAGAAAGTCGCGAGTCGCTTCATGTGTCAGCCAAATGAGTCTGAATGATGCCGACATCGTGACTTCAACCCATGAGTCATGGCAATCGTGAATGCATGCGCTCTTCCAGAGCTAGATGGATACTCACCGAGCGTGAATGCAAGCCAAGTTGGCTTCAGCCAATCTCACTTCCCTTAGCCGCATCTGCTCAATCAGAGAACTAACAGCTCATGAGGGTGAGCATCCCCCTGCCCTGACCACGGGAGGCTATTCCAAGAATCCACGTGAAATGTTTTAGCCTATCACTCATTCCCGTTCTTTCGTGTCGTCGGAAAGACGATGCCGCCAAGTCTTGAGCGGCCATGGAATGAACGCACGGGTCGTTTCTTGGTAGTTTCGATAGGCATCGCCCTTGCGCTTCAACGCAGCCGCCTCGGTGGGCGGAATCCCGGTCACTTTCAGCAGCAAAAACAGGATGATGGCAGGCGCATGAAACATCGTCCACCCCCACTCCGAGCCACAGGCATAGATATAAAATCCTATCCAAATCACCGATTCAAAAAAGTAGTTCGGATGTCGCGAGTAGCGCCACAAGCCATCCCTGCAAATGGCCATCCTATCACCATGGCTTCGCTTGAACCGTGACATTTGAGCGTCCGCAAGGGTTTCACCCACAGTTCCGATGATGATCATCGCCAGCCCCGCCCATTCCCAAGCGCTCCAATCGCTCCCTTTATCGCGCGCAATGATCAGAAATGGCAGGGCCAACAAAATGACTGACACTGCCTGTCCTTGAAAAAACCAAAAAAAGGCCGCAGCCACCTTTCCTTCCCACATCTCCCTGAGTTTGCCATATCGCGCATCCTCTTCTGGATGCGCTTTACGGATGCGACGCTGCAGGTGATTTCCCAACCTCAAGCTCCAAGCTCCTAACATCACAGCGGCGACGACATGCTTCGGACTTCCATCGCCACCTATCAACAACCAGAAAATCCCCGTTGCACCGATGCCAAACGCCCACACCGCGTCCACCAGCGAGTAGTTGTCCCAGCGCCTTGCCAGTCCCCAAGAAATCATAAATAGCAGCGACATCGCCCCAGCGCCCCAAGCCAACGCGCTCCAAGCAGTCATCCTTTGACTCCTTCCATCACGGCAGCCAGTTTCCTAACTGGTGGAAGCACCGCCCATCGGATCAGCAAAACAGCGACCGGCGCGATCAGCAGCCACGCACTCACTCCTTGCAACGCCGCCAACCCGAAATCACGACCAAACTGCAACGGATCTTGGTTGAATTTCACCATCAACTCCGGCACGGAAAACGTTACCAACGATGATCCCCACAAGCGCTCGCCCATGTGAATGAAGACCAGAATCAACGCAAGGTGCAGGGGATAAACCACCGTCTTAAAAACTAGCAGCAACGCCTGATTCAGATCCAGCAACCAGCCAACCAACAGGCAGACCAAGCTCGTCGTCCCCATCACCGGAAACACCCCGAGCACCAGCCCAAGAGCGATGGTCCAAGAAACTTTTTCGGCGGACATCCCCCGCGTAAGCTGGGTTTTCACCGGCTCGATCAACCAACGCCGACACCAGGCATCGCGAAATGTCTTCGACTGCCCCTCCGCCACCATCACACGCGCCCCCCCTCAAACCGCTCATGCAGAGTCTTATTGTTAGGTCGCGTGTAAACAGCCTGCACGACCGAGATATTTCTGGCAGTGAAGGCGGCCTCGCAGTATTTCAGATAGTAGTTCCAACTGCGGATGAATGAATCGTCGAACCCCTGTGTCCTGACTTCGGGCAGCACGGAGTTAAAATTCTCATGCCACACGGCGAGCGTGCGGGCGTAATCCGCGCCGAGGTCTTCCAGGTCATGCATGAAAAGGTCGCCTGTCTTGCGCAGCACCTCGTGGACCCTGCCGACGCTCAGCAACAGTGAGCCAGGGAAGATATGTTTTTGAATCCAATCCACCCCCTTTCTCAACCCAGCGTATCGACTGTCTGGCACGGTGATCATCTGCACTCCCAGTAATCCCTCCGGAGTCATCACTTCCGTGCATTTTCTAAAGAATGACTCATGATACTTATCACCCACCGCCTCCAACATTTCGATGGACGCGATCTTGTCGAATTGCCCCGTGATGTGGCGATAGTCTTGGATACGAATTTCGACGCGATGCGCCAGCCTTTCACTTTCAATTCGCATCCGAGCATACGCCGCTTGCGCTTCCGAGATCGTCACTCCGGTCACCCGGCAGCCAAAGTTCTTCGCGGCGTGCACGGCAAACCCGCCCCAGCCGCAGCCAATTTCGAGCACGTGATCGTGAGGATTTAAGCGCAGTTTGCGGCAAAGTGCGTCGTATTTCGCGAATTGAGCCTCCTCAAGATTTTGCGCATCGCTCTCGAATCTTGCGGACGAATAAGTCATGCTAGGATCCAGCCACAAGCGGTAGAAATCATTTCCCAAATCGTAATGCTCCGCGATATTTCGACGACTGGTCTCGATGGTATTTTCGCGCTTCAGATGGCGGAACCAGTTGACGATTTTGAGCAAATTCACGCCAGGAAGATCTCCATTGGATCGTTGCGATCCGTGGAGAGCATTCATATTCTGGATGAACCACGCAATCACTGCGGCGATGTCCGGCGTGTCCCACAAGCCGTCCGTGTAGGCCTCCCCCATGCCGATGTCGCCATAAAAGGCGCAGCGTTTGAAGAAGGCTTCGTCATCCCGCAGCACGACACGTGCGCTGACTGGAGCGCCGGGCATTCCGAAATGTCGGACACGCCCGTCGGCATGCTCCAATCTTAGACCGCCGACTGGCATCTTCTCCAACAGACGCACCACCATACCTTCGGCAAAACCGCAGGTGGAGTGAACCGCTGATTCGTGTGGGACCTGTTCCTTTTCAATTTCGACGGCGGCATTCATGGCAAATTTTTGGTGAGAGATTCATGGGGACGCAAGACGTCGAGCTGCGCCTCGCGTCGCTCAGATTTTCTGAGCAATGGCACTTTCCTCATCCACAACCGGAGCGCGTGCCAGTGAATGAGGAAGATGATCTTCAATGAAAGCAGTGGATACTTGATGGCGCAGCCCCACAGCATGCCGGTGGTAAAATCGCGTCTCTCGCCGCGAATGGAACTCACCAAGGAACAATCATCCGGAGTGTGGTTATCGATATTGACCCGCCAAGTGTCTCCGGCCGGACCTATCTTAAAATCGAATTCATCGCCCGGATCTGAAAACGGAGAGACATAGAAATCTTTCGCCACACGACGGTGCCAGGATCCGGCATCATTTGCGGAGCCGAGAAAATACAATTTCATTTCCCGGAATGTGTTCACCACCTCCGCCACAGCGGCAATCGGCTCGCCGCCGGACGATTCCACATAATAAAAAGAAACCGGATTGAATCCATAGCCGAGGACACGAGGAAAAGTCACCAGCCGGATGCGAGCGTCGATGGGACAATCCACCCCATTCCCGGCCAGCCAAGCGATGAGGTTGGCGCGTATTCCCCCTCCTTTCCCGAGATTCACATGATCTCTGTCATCGATGGAAAAAAGATTGAAACGGTTATGGCTGAATCCAAAATGTCGTTTTGCCAACGCTGGCAATGCATCGACATCCACGCTCAGCATGAAGACACGGTAGGTGAACTCGTTTCGTCTGGGTTTCAGCCGCCGATGAAACACCGTGCACTCATAGATCGAATTCATGACCATGGATCCTTCCCCAAAATTTTGGCACAAACGTTGACGGCGGACCAGAGTCCATCTTCATGAAACCCATATCTCTGCCATGCGCCGCAGAAATAGCGTCTCGTTTCCTGCCCCACCTCGTGGAGGCGCGGCAAATGTTGTTGCGCCTCCACCGCAGCGAGATCGAATATCGGATGTTCATACACCAGCCTGCGTTTCACCCACTCGTCAGGCACGGGTGAGGACGGATTGATGGAGACAAAGTATTGCGTCTTCTCAGAAACACCCTGCAATTCATTCATCCAATAGTGCGTTGAGTGGTGTCCATGGGCATCAATGCGGTAGTTCCAAGCCGCCCAGCAGCGCCGCGTCTGAGGCATGAAGCGCGGGTTGGTGTGCAACAGCGCCACATTTTCCTGATAGCGAAATTTCGACAACAACTCGGCCTCGAGCGCCGTAGGATGCGGCAACATTTGGATCGCCTGATCGCCGTGCGCCGAAATAACCACTCGGTCATAGGTTTCTGCAGAACCATCTTCTAAATGCACTGTTGATCCTTGGATCGCGCTCACAGGGGCACCATGTCGGATGCGATCACGGAAGGGGGCGGTTAATTTTTCCACATAACAACGGGATCCGCCAGCGACCGTTCGCCATGGATGCTGCGTATCCAGCCCGAGGAAGCCATGGTTGTGCCAGAAGCGCATCAGCGTTCGGGCGGGGAATGTCTCGATGCGCTCCGGCGGGCTGGACCAAACGGCGGCAGCCATCGGACATAGATACCAGTTCAAAAAATCATCTCCATAACCGCGGGCCGTCACATAATCGCGCAAAGTCATTTCTCCATAGCGCCCTTCTTCCAACTCCTTGACCGTCTCTTGATTGAAGCGGTTGATCTGCATCAGCATCCGCCAGTAGCGAAGCTTGAAAAGATTTTTACGCTGACCGAAGAGCAGGTTTATACTTCCGCCATTGAACTCAATACCAGCAGCGTCATGCCGCACGCTGAATGACATGGACGTGGGTTTGGTGACCACATCCAGTTGCTTGAACAAGCGTGTTAGCAAGGGATAAGTGACCTCGTTGTAAACCATGAAACCGGTGTCCACAGGAACGTGTCCGCCACCTTCGGGCACCATCACCGTGTGACAATGACCACCCGTGCGGTCGTCCTTTTCATAGACAGTCACGTCATGTTCACGCCCAAGGAACCAAGCGCAGGCCATGCCCGAGATCCCAGAGCCAACGATGGCAATTTTCTCCCGTTTCATGCGCTGTTGCTGATAGCCTCCCGCAGTCCCGCACCTTCTTCCAACACCGCCTCTGGCACCGGGCGCAGATCCCAGATGAGTCCCGTCCAAGACAGGATTTTTAAGCCATAATAGGTGATGTCCAACTGCCACCAGCGAAAGCCTTGCCGCACCGAATGCGGATAGCGGTGGTGGTTGTTATGCCATCCTTCACCCAGCGTGATGAGCGTGAGCAGCCAGCTGTTACGACTGTCATCGTCCGTCTGATAGGTTCGACTGCCCCAGACGTGCGCCAGTGAGTTGATGAAAAGCGTGCCGTGCAACAAGACGGTGGTGCTGATGAAAAAGGTCCAAATAAAGAACTGCCCCATCGTCGTGCCGAGGCTGGGAAAGAAGTGCTCCAGCCCCCAACCAACAGCGAGCATGACCAGCCCGTAGGCAAACGGCACCGTCTGGTCGTAGCGATTGAGGAAGACAAGTTCAGGATATTTTTTCAGATCAGGAATGGATTTGTAGGCGGTTGGAAAGTTCCGCATGCACGTCAGCCAGCCGATATGAGACCACACAAAGCCACTGACGACAGGCGAGTGAATGTCTTCCTCATGATCGGAGTGCTTGTGATGGTGGCGATGGGTCGCAGCCCACCACAGGGGTCCCCGTTGCATCGAGCTATTTCCTAACACGGCGAAGATGAACTGCATCGCCCGTGAAGTCTTGAAGGTGCGGTGGGAAAAGTAGCGATGATAGAAACCGGTGATCGCAAACATGCGGATGAGATAGAGCAGAACTGCTGCAATAACAGCCACCGGGCTAATGCCCACCCAGAACACGGCGAGGCATCCGAGATGGAGAAAGATGAACGGCAGCGTGCGTTGCCAATCCACCTTTTCAGGAAGAGTCGCGGGATCCGGCAAATCCTCGCGGCGGTGGTCCGAGTCCAGCCATTGGCAAAGGGTTAGGACGAGTATTCCCCACGGTCCACGGCGAGACGACGGTCTTTCTAGAGCGGAATGTTGAGTTTCCTGTGACATCTCAGTTCTTCTCCATGCGCTTCTTGACGTATCCCACCGCTCCACCGATCAGGGGCAAATGGGCATAGAAATTTTGTCCGGAGTCCCAAAAATCTTTGTGCATCACCACCTTCCCGCCGCGGTCGAAACGCACTTGGCTGATGCCCACCGAGTGGACCGACTTGCCGCCGCTCAACGCGGGTGCGGCGAAGACCATGGTCCAGCGAATGTAGTAGTTATCGCCGGAGCGCGAAATATCTTCGATGAAAACCTGATAGAACGTCATCGTTTCGCTGGTCTGGACGAAATATTTTTCGATCTCCGCCGCTCCGCGATGGACCACAAGTGTGTCGTCCAACCAAGCGTCGTTGGCGTAAGCCTTGGATGCATTTTCGCGGACGTAAGCAACGTCACCGATGCCTTGGAGAAAGGACGTGAAGCGGTCGAGCGCGGCCTTTTCCGCTGCGCTTCCGGGGTCGAGCCCCGAGGGTGGAATCGCCGCCAGCCTTTTCTGATAGATCGCAACATCCGTCTCGGAGGTGTTGGGAGCAGCGCAAGAAACGAGCAGCAGTGCGATCACTGCCACGGCCAGGATAAGCCCAGCGAAGAAGGTCGAAAGCGGATGAAGTAGCAATGAGGCAAGCATGCGCGGCGATTTCGTCCTGCATCCGTAACCGCGCAAGGGGCAAATCCACGGTCCGTCATCGCCTCCGCAATAGGGCCATCAACAGGTCAGCGATCCCGGCGCTTGGCAAACTAGGATCCACATAGGCATGAAGGCAATGGAACAGGAAATAGTAAAACCGGCAGCTTGCCCAAACACATAACGCCAGCAGCAGCGCCTCCTGCCAGAGAGGGAAATCAACGGCCAACTGAAGGCCGCCCGCCAATATCGTAAGCACCGCAAACAACAATCCCTTCGCCACAATCCAACGCTTATCCTTCAGGTCCGGCCCCATCGTTCGACGATTTTGTCGAAAATCAGCGCCCCGTCCATCGCTGCGGTTGGAAGCGGGCCTATTTTTTCCAGTTCCGACCATTCGCGTTGCAACGAGGGGCGACGGGGTGAAAATTCCCTCTGTTTTGCAAGACACGAAGAACGATTCCCAGCCTATCGAGGTCGAGGTGCTCGAGGTCGATGGCATCACCGTGCCGCCTCGTCCGGAGGTTAAAGACGCTCCGCACCAGAGTGGCCCTTGGAGCCAATGGCAGGGCCAAGTCACTCGCCTCGATAGCCGTTGGTGGCCGTTATGGGTGATCCTCGGAGTTCTCGGCGTCGCCTTGTTGCTGACCTTTGGGCTTGTCCTTGGCGTGATCTATCTGGTCTTCCGCGTGATTTTCGGAATCGCGCGGTTGATCTTCGGTTAATCCAGAGAAGGCCCAACCTAACAAATTATCAACACGCGTGCAGCCCATTCAGGCGGTCGCACGAATCCTCTTTCCGCCGCCCGCGGTGATCATTTGAGGGTTTACGGCAGGGAGCACGCAGGCAAGATCCCGCCCGTGCAATCCCAAGGAGAACGTGTCGCCGGTATTTTGATTCCAGCTTTCACCCCGCGTCGTGACGGCGACCTCGGGATTGGCGATACCCTGGCCTTGCGCGATTGGATCGACTGGGCGGCCGACCATCACGTTGGCTTCATCCAGTTGCTGCCCATCAATGAGAATGGCCATGAGGAAAGTCCCTACAGCGGGATTTCCTCAGCAGCGCTGGACCCCATTTATTTGGCCTTCGAGTTGGACCAGATCCCGGGATTGAAAGAGACGGATCTGGCCAAAGCACGCCACGACCTGAAGGCGGCCGTGTCTTCGCCGCTGGTGAATTACCCCGTCGTCCGGCGAGTGAAACGGGAGCTGCTCGAAGTCGTCTGGGCGCGCTTCGAAGGAGCCCCTGCGGCGTTGCAGACGGAGTTCCGCGAATTTCGCAAAGACGAGGCGGAATGGCTCGATGACTACTGCGTGTTCCGCTACCTGATGGACCTGCACGGCGAATCACGCACCTGGGATCAATGGCCGGTCGATTGCCGAACGCCAGCCGGCGCGCGGGATTTCATCGCTCGGAAAAGGGGCAGTTCCGCCGACAAGATCGAATACCGACTCGGCTACTTCGCCTTTGTCCAATGGCTTTGCTTCCGCCAATGGCTCGCCGTGCGCAAGCATGCGGAAAGCCGTGGCGTGAAGTTGATGGGCGACGTGCCCATCGGCATCAGTTGGCATTCCTGCGACGTGTTCTTCCATCGCGAGGAATTTCACCTCGACTGGTGCGGCGGCTCTCCGCCCGAGGGCATTGGCCAGGATGATGCGTTTTTCCAGCAATGGGGACAGAACTGGGGAATCCCGCTTTACCGTTGGGACCACATGCAGGCCGACGGTTTCTCGTGGTGGCGCAAGCGCATCGCCCGTCTGACCCGGATTTTTCAAATTTTCCGGCTCGATCACATCCTCGGTTTCTACCGCATTTATGCCTTTCCGTGGCGGCCGGAGCGCAACGCCCAATTCATCGGACTCAACCACGAACAAGCCACCCAAATCACTGGCGGCGCGCTGCCGCGCTGGATGCTACGACCGGACGACACAGTGGAAAACAAAGCCGCCAACCGCGAGGATGGCGATGTCCGCTTGCGCGCCATCGCCCATGCCGCGAACGGCGCGGAAATCATCGCCGAAGACCTCGGTTGGGTGCCCGAATACGTGCGGCCCCACCTCGCGGACCTCGGCATCGCCGGATTTCGCATCCCGCACTGGGACTGCAACGAACACGGCCACCCGACGCCCGGCAACGCGTTCCCAGAAAACACCTTCGCCACTTTTTCCACCCACGACCACGATCCGGTCAACGGCATCTGGCGCGGCTGCCTGCGCATGATTCGCCAGCACCAAGAATATCCGACCGAACAGACCGGCTGGGCCGTCGGTGGCGCGCACAACACGCTGCGCATCCTATCAGAATTCGCCGGCATCCCCATCCCGCACAACGGCCCATGGCCCTCCTACACCGAAGGCATACGGCTCCGGCTCATCAAGTCGTTGCTCGCGTCGAACTCACGTTACGCCGCCCTGATGATCACCGAGCTGTTCAACCTCGACGACCGCTTTAATCACCCCGGAACCTCTGGCGGTGAAAACTGGCGCTACCGCCTGCCATGGACGCTCGACGAAATTTCTGAAGATCCCCACCTCAAGGAAACCTGCGCCAAACTCGCCTCTATCATCAGCGTCACCCGCCGTGGCTAGGCTCATTTTTTTCTGAAACAAATCGCCATCGCCCCCCCAAAAGAAAAGTGCGCGTTGTGAAGTCCCCCCGGATTTCGCAACGCGCACTTTCTTTCCGCTCAGGAACCATGGTCTTGTCCGATTGACTTCCCCCCGGAGATCAAGATCGGAATATGGGACCTGGCCTTTTCTGAGGCTGGAGTTCTTTGGGAGGCGGACCTCGCTCAGAACGAATTCAAATTACCCGATAATCAGGATCTGAGAAGCAATTTAGGGTCACATTTCCGGCCAGATGGTCCCAAAATCGGACATAAATTGAACGCTCCGACAAAATCGCGGTCTATAAGCCTAATTTGGAACTCCCCAAGCGCAGGATTCCATCGGAAACAACACGCGCCCGCAGTCCGCCGCGAAAATTCGCCTTGAGGAATTCCTCGGCACCCGGTCCGACCGCCTCGTCCATCCAGTAGCAGGGCCGGCACTCCTCGCTGCCCTCGAACTCGACGCCCTGGAAGCGAAATCTTTTTCCCACCCAAGCCGCCAAATCCACGCCGGTGACGATGAGATTGCGGCGGAACAGCCCGCTCGACAGCTTCGCCAGACCGAAATGGCCGCGCAACGCTTCCACCGCAGCCCCGTCGAAAAACGTCACCTGTCCTTTGTAATCCGGTTTGAACCCGAAATAGCGGTCACCGCGCAGGCCCATGCCCGCCACGCACTCGACCTCAGCCAGCGGCGTGATGCCATGTTCGAGCCGTTCCTGACCATGGCGGCCTTTGAAATCGTTGCCCGGTGAAATCCAGATCGCCTGCAATTCAGCGTTCCATTCCGGCACTTCGTCGGCCGCGCGCCCGGTCTCGGCGGACCTGTTGTCCGGCCCCACCCACTCGGTCGTGCCGTCCGCGTAGGTTTCCTTTTTCCAGACCGGCAGCTCGTATTTCAGGCGCTCCATGATGGCCCGTGCCGCATCGAAAGCCGGCCCACGGTGCGCTGAGGCCACGCCCACCCACACCGCCACCTCACCAATATGCAGCGGCCCGGTGCGATGGACGGCACGCACACCGAGCACACCGTGCCGTGCCATTTCCTCCTCCAGGATTTTCGTCCCAGTGGCCAGCGCCAGCGCCGGGTACGCTTGGTACTCCAAAAATCCCACCGCCTGTCCCGCGTTGTGGTCACGCACGCGGCCATCGAAAGTCACGATCGCACCCGCCGCCGGGTCGTCTAACTCCGCCGCCAGTGAAATGGCGTCGATGGGATCCTGGGTCAGGGCGAAACGAACGGACATGATTTTGCAATTTTCTACCCACCCGACATTGGTGGCAACAGCGCGACACCGTCGCCGTCGTTCAAGCGATGATCCCAAGCGACGAACTCGTCATTCACCGCAGCGCGGAAATCCCGCGTGGAAAGCCCGAGCTGGTGGCGCGCGTCGAGCTCCCCATAAAGTTCTGCCGGGGTGGTCGCATCGGTTTCCACCGACTCTTCCGCAAGTCCGCGGCGCTCGACGAGCAAGCCAAAATAGCTGATTCGAACGTTCATCAGGCGAGGGCGTTTTGCCAGTCTTCCGGCGTGTTGGCATTGTCCAGCGCGCGCGGCGTGACCGGCTCCAGCAAGCGACAAGCGTTGCGGATGAGCACCTTTCGCGGACAACGGAAATCCGCCGCCATCGCGTCCTCCAGCACCGTTCGAGAAGCACTGGAATACCACGCGCAAAGCGGTTCGGGCAGCCCGTCGAACTCGCTGCGATAGGCCAGAAAAACATCATCCGCCGTGGCCGAATCGATCAATGTGGAAAGCGTTTCCACGTCCAGCCTCGGCAGGTCGCAGGCGACGACCAACCAGTCGTCCGACGGGTGCGATGCCATGCCCGCGAGCATGCCGGCTAAAGGGCCGCCGCTGCCGCCTTCCGGATCGCGAACGATTTCAAAACCGTTCATGCCCGCCGGAATTTCCTGATCGTGACGCAGCGAAAGCACCACTGACGCACAACCTGCCTCGCGCAGCAGGTCGGCAGTGCGACGGACCAGCGAACGGCCATCGGGATGGGCGAGCTCCGCCTTGTCCTGCCCCATGCGCGAGCTGCGGCCACCCGCCAGCAGCAATCCATGAACGCGTGTTGTCGGTTTCATGCGTGGTAATCGCCGGACTTGCCGCCCGTTTTGGAAATGAGTTTCAACTCCTGGATGAGGATGCCCTTATTCATGGCCTTGCACATGTCGTAAACCGTTAGGGCGGCCACGCTTGCGCCGGTCATGGCCTCCATTTCCACCCCGGTGCGGCCGGTGGTGGAAACCTCGCAGGTGATCTTCACACCGCTATCATCCGGAAAAATCTCGAACGCGCAGTTCTCCACCGGCAGCGGGTGGCAGAATGGGATCAGGTCACTGGTTTTCTTCACGGCCATGGTCCCGGCGATGATGGCCGTTTGAAAAACCGGGCCTTTGGGGCCACGGATGTCGTTGTCTTGGAAACGGGAAACGATCTCCGCGCCCAGTTCCAGTCGCACCGACGCGACGGCCGTGCGCTTGTTCGGCGATTTTTCGGAAATGTCCACCATCGCGGGTTGGCCGCCTTGGACGTGGGTGAAATCGGGAGTCGTCATAGCCAGGGAATGAAGGGCGCGGCGGTGCAGGTTTCCCCGCGCGGCGGCAAGGTGACGAATCCATCGCTGCGGAGCAAGCCGATGAAATCCCCGCTGTTGCCGGTGACCGCCGCTTCGGCCCGCCCATCGTCCCGCAAGCGCACCGGCAGGTGGTGCGTGAATTTGTCGAGCTGCCCGACATTCTCCGCCAGCACCACGCGCCGACCCGCCGAGGTGTCCAGCCCGGCAGCCTTGGCCAGCGCCGGGATCACCAGCGTGTGCAGCCCGGTCAACGCGGCAACCGGGTTTCCCGGCAGCGCCACGATCACCTGCCCGCTCGGGCCTATCCAGCAGCCCGCCGGTTTTCCCGGGCGTTGAAAAACCCCGTGGAACAGCTTTTTAGCACCGCTCCACTCCAACAGCTCCGGCACGAAATCCCGCCCGCCCTTGGAAACCGCACCGGTCAGGATAATCCAATCGTGATCCGCCAGCAGCGTTTCCATGACCGGTCGCGCGGCGTCGATTTCATCTCCCAGCACCCGCACCAGCCGGGGCGCATAACCAGCTTGGTCCAGCGCCGCGGCCAACGAGTGCGCGTTCGATTGCCGGATCTGGTGCGGCGCGGGTTGCTCGTCCACCGCCACCAGTTCGTCGCCCGTCGCGATCACGGCGATTTTCGGCAGCTCCGCCACTTCCAGCCACGCATACCCGCATGACGCCGCCACCCCGATTTCCCGCGACCCGAGCCGACACCCCGCCTTGAGCAGCAACTCGCCCGCCGCGGCATCGCTGCCGGTGCGGTGGATGAATCGCCCCGCGATTGGAGCCGCCGTCTCCGCAAAAACCACCTCATCCGCGCCGTTTTCCAAGATCTCCTCCACGGGAATGATCACGTCCGCGCCCACCGGACACGGAGCGCCGGTCATCACTTCCATGCAGGTCCCCGCTTCTGCGGAAAGTTCTCCCTGCGGCGTCCCCGCTGCGGTCGTCCCCGTTACCCGAAATTTCCTCGTCCCCGCTTGCCAATCCGCCGCTCGCAACGCGTGGCCATCCATCATCACCCGGTCGAACGCCGGAAACGCGCGATCCGCCGTCACGTCCTCGCGCAGCACCCGCCCTGCCGCCTGCTCAATGCGGCACCGCTGCGTCGCCGCTCGCGCCACATTTTCCAACAGAAGCGACCGCGCCGCTTGAAATGAAACCATGCCCGGATCATCCTCCGCGCCTCTCGCCCGCCAAGGGAAAAATCCCGCCACGGATACGGCAGCCAGTCGGTTGACTTTTCCGTCACCTCCCGCCATACCCCGCGCATGTCGTCCGCCTTACCGCCCAAGCCACGCATCATCGGCCCCAAAGTCCGCATCTGCATCGTCGCTTCCAAATACAACGACCAGTTCACGGACGCCATGGTCGAAAATGCCATCGAAGAACTCGGCGAACTCGTCCCGCAAGGCCGCGTCGATCTCATCCGCGTGCCCGGTGCTTTCGAAATCCCCGTCATGGTCGCCGCCGTCCTGGAACGCGAACCGCCCGCCTGCGTCATCGCTCTGGGCCTCATCATCCGTGGCTCCACCGCCCACGCCGATCTCATCGCAAGTTCCATCACCGATTCTCTGCAACAACTCGCGATCCAATCTATCCGGCCGGTGATTCATGAGGTTTTGCTGGTCGAGGACGAAAAGCAGGCCTACGCACGCTGCATCGGAGCGCAGCTCAACCGCGGCAAAGAAGCCGCACGCGCCGCTGCCTCCATGATCGACATCTTCCAGGAACTTGAACGCTCCATGCCCCGCAACCCCAGCCACAAGAAGCAACGCAATGCCTAGCCGCCGTCATATCCGCGAGGCGGTCGTCCAGTTCCTCTATTGCGCCGACCTCGAAGGCGGCGCAAATCCGGCCGAACTGCGTGCGCCATTCTGGGACTTCGTCACCGAGTCGGACCGCCGCAGCCTCCAGCTCGCGACCTTCCGCACCGTGCACCACCTCGCCAGCGGTCGCGAGGGACGCCTCGCCGAGTTTGTCGAGCGCCAGGTGCTCGCATCCGCCCTGCTTTCCGCTTACCCGCAAGCCGAGGTCCTGAAACTCGAACTCGCGCGCATCGCCGAGATGGAGTCCGGCTGGAGCATGAATTTCTCCCGCCTCGAACGCCTGCCCAAAGACGACGACGACGCCTCCGTCGCTGAAAATTTCAGCAGCGCCCTCGAACGGCTGTTCAAGTTGGACCGCGACCTCGCCCTCGCACGCTTGAGGTTTCTCCAAGGCATCGACGATTTCCCCAGCCTGCGCGGCCCGCTCGAAGCCGTCGCCGCTTCTGTCCGCCGGCTTCAACGCATCTCCGACCGCCTGCGCATGGTCGAGGAACCGGAAAAATTTCCCGAACAAACCGACCTCGCTCGCCTCCGTGACTCGAAGGAAGAAATCCGCGAGCTGCGCCGCCTGTCCGACGAGCTGGTCGACGACATCCTTGCGCAAAAGGAAGGCATCGACGCGACCCTCGCCGCCGTTGTGGAAAACTTCGCGCCCGAGCGCATCGATCCCGTGGACCGCGCCATCCTGCGCCTCGGCAGCCATGAGATCCTCCATGCGGGCATCCCGCCTCGGGTCGCCATCAACGAGGCCATCGAACTCGCGAAACGTTTCGGCACCACCGATTCGCGGCGCTTTGTCAACGGCGTCCTCGATCGCATCGCGAAACAACACGCTGCGGCCTCGGAATCCCCGGACGTTTTGTAATTGGTAAGTTTTCCCGCAGCCCCCATAAGGCGGCGCGAGAAATTTACCCATCATGCGATACCCGACCCGTTTCCAACAGAAGACCTTGTGGAACGCCGCGACAGGCGTCTCCATCTTGGTGTTAGGAGCCCTCGTTGTGGCGCTCATCTGGCTGGTCGGATACGTCTTCGGCTTTCTCCAGCCAGTGCTCGTGCCGCTGGTCGTCGCCGGCATCATCGCCTACGTCGTCGAGCCAGTTGTGATCTTCTTGGAAAAGCGTGGCATGTCGCGCCTGTGGTCGGTCATCACGCTTTTCCTCGCCATCCTCGGCGGCGCCACCTTGCTGGTCGCAGCCATTCTCCCTGGCGTTCAAAAGGGCCACGGAGCCTTGCGCGAGTTGATTTCCAACAACACGCCCTCCAGCGCAAGCCCCGCCGCTGCCTCCGGAGAAAATCCCGATCATCTCGTCCCAACCCTCGTCCGGTCGTTGCAAGACTTGCGCGTGAAACACCAAGGCGGCCTCATCGCTTGGGCACTTGCCGAGGTGGATGAGCGTGGCGAACCCGTCCCCGGCGATCCTGCGCCCACCCTCGAATCCTTCACCCACAGCCGCGCCGGCCGTGTGTTTGCGGAAAACACCGATGTCATTTACAAGACCGGCAAGAACTGGCTGACCGCCGGTTCATCGAAAGTGCTCGGCATCCTCGGCCTCGTCATCGGCATGATCATGGTGCCCGTCTATCTGTTTTTCTTCCTCAAAGACTCCGCCTCTATCCGTTTGCACTGGCATGATTATGTGCCCTTGCGCGCGTCGCGCTTCAAATCCTCCCTGGTCGGCACGCTGCAGGAAATCAACGGCTACCTCATCTCGTTCTTCCGCGGCCAAGTGCTCGTCGCGGCCATCGATGGCATGCTCGTCGGCATCGCCCTAACGATTTTCGGTCTCCCCTACGGACTTCTGATAGGCGTGTTCATGGCCATCCTGGGCGTCGTGCCGTACATCGGCAACATCCTGTGCCTCATCCCGGCCTGCATCATCGCCTACCTCCACGCCCAAGGCACTGCACCGTTCGGACTCAGCCCGATCGCGTATGTCGCCTGCGTCGTCGGCATTTTTGTCGTCGTCCAACAGATCAACTCGCTGGTGACCGCGCCCAAGATCGTCGGCGAATCGGTCGGCTTGCATCCGCTCACCGTCATCTTTTCGATGCTGTTTTGGTCGTTGGTGCTCGGCGGTTTCGTCGGCGCACTGCTCGCCGTACCACTCACCGCAGCGGTGAAAGTGCTTTTCCGCCGCTTCATCTGGGAGCGGCAGCTGAGGGATTATCCCGGTTTGGAACTGGATGCGGACGATGCATCTTGGTCCGACAACGGGAACGGTTAAGGGGGAGAAATGGCTCTGAAATCAACGCGGGGGGCGAAAACTGAAGACCCCCCGCTTCACACGGCTGGAATTCTCCCCCCGGATTATCCCAGCTTGGTGTGAAACGGGAGGCAGCCATAGATTGTGGAAATCCCTGCTTACCGCAAGGCGTTTTCCACCACACCGTGCAATAAGCTTCATTCCCCAGTCGAAGGCCGCGATGAACGCGTGCGTATCGAATCCCCCGCTTGATCGAGCAGCACCTTGAGTTCGGAATCCGCACCGCTCTCCGCTGCCTTTAGAACTCCCAGACTATCAGGACCTCCCACGCGTCCCAGAATTCGAACCGCAGAATATCGGATGGTTCCCTCCGTTTCAGGAAAGCGATCGAGGAGCTCCGTCTCGGCGGCTGGGCCAAGGCTGCCGTAGAGATCCTCCCATTCGAGTGGATTCTTAAACCAAAGTTCATCAAGCACAGGGATCACTGCGGCATTCCGCTCCTTCACCAGCAGTTCGATCATCTCTTTCGAAACGTCTTTTTTCTGCTCGGTCAATCGCCGCACCTCAGCCAGCGCCGCTTCACCCGCTGGCCCAGGCTCCGCCGACCAGACCATCAGCGCGCTGCAGATGCGTCCTTTAAATTCAACTTCCGGCTCCGCTAACAGCTCGATCAACCTGCGCGTCACATCGGCCCGATAGATTTTCGGCTCGGCTTCCGCCAACCTATCCACCGATTTTTCCACACGCTTGAGGTCGATGCTCTCCAGCTCCCGCTTGTTCAGTTCGTAAAACGCCGCATCCTCCTTGTTGGTGAGCTTGCTCTGCGAACCTTCGACAAAATTTTCGTTGCGCACGGCCACCTCAACCAGTGCGAGTTCCGGATAGATTTTTTCCACGTTTCCTAACGCCTTCGCCATTTCGGCCACTTCTTCCAGCGTGCTATCGATTCCGGTCACCACCATCAGGAAGTTCCCGCCGTCGCGCGGGTAGAAATGAGACGCCTCATCCGCTCTCGTGACCCGCAGGATATAATCCTTCACCAAATAACGGTGCGATTCTTGCATTCCCCGCAGCCACACGCCCACCGCACGTAGCTTGCTGCCCTCACGCTGAAGTCGGGCGATCTCATCATCCAACGGACCCGTTCCTATCTGATTTCTCAACTCTTCCAATGCCAGCTCACTCGCCGTCTTCACCGGTTCGCTCGGCAGAGCGGGCACCGCCGTCAGTTCCGCGATGGTGCCCCCAGCCTTACCGTCACCTGTACCGGTGCGGAAGAAGAACGGGATCGTCAGCATGCCCGCACTCATCAAAGCGCCAACCAAGAAAGCCTTCGCTCGCGCCTTCGGGTTGGCGTAAACCAACAATCCGACGCCTAACAAGGCCGTGAATCCGCCCATCAGCAGGCGACCCGTCAGGTCCATCCCATCGAGCATTCCACCGCGCGTCGTCCCGAACAAAAGCAGCAGGGACACCGCCACAATTCCGCTCGCCCCGACGATGCCCGCCAAAATCCGCTGCGGCGACATCGGTTCCAACACCGAAGGATCCGGCAGCTTGCCATAGCGAGTGGACTCAATGCTCGGCTGACTTGCGGAACCCGTCATCGGCACGCGGTGGAAACGGTTCAGATCTGCGGCAACCCGTTCACCTGGATAGACCTTGCGATTGCGCACGATCACCTCGTCGTCGATGCGAAAACGATGCTCACAGCCGCCGCATTCCACCGTTCTCTCCTTCAATTCCTCGCCCACCTTGAAGCGCTGTCCGCATGAGGGACAGCGGATCAGCAACTGGGATTCGTCAGAGTGGGGAGAGGCCATATCAGTGCGCGAATTCTTGGCGCTCTCCGCCGCGATTGCAACCCCAAGCATGACCGCAGTCTAACATGACAGCAAAGCCGTGCCCACTTTGTAAGGAAACATTAATATTTGACCCTTCTTGATTTAATCCGTATGAGCTGATGCCAACCAATCCGAACCGCCGATGACGCCGCTTGCCCTCAATCCTCTCCCATCCGCGCGCAGCGCTGACGACACGTCGCCATGGCAAGCCGAGCAGATGGGTTTCGTGGATGAAGCGGTGGTCGCGAAATTGCTTTCGCCCGGCCGCCTGCCACGGGTTCAGCCCAGCCCGCACGACCTCATCCTCTCCGCAGACGATGTTGACTTCGCTGGCTGGCAGCTCGCGCCATCGACGTCTCCCTTCCGGGGAATGGAAACGATCCCGGAGCCACCTACGTTTTCCACTCGCCGCGCCTCCCCACCGGAGATGAACGAGCCGGGCATTGGCTCCCCCCATCGAGGCAACCACCGTTGGTGGCTAGCCGGTTTGGCGGGTGCCCTTTCCACCCTGCTCTTCACCGTGCTGCTGCTCACGCTTTCCTCTCGGCCAGAAGTGAAATCCCATGCGGCCCCCGCACAAACAGCCCCCCCTGCCGCGTCCTCCCAGCCAGGAATGGCTGCCGCAGAATCCGCCGGCGAGCCAATCGCGGATTCCCGCCGGTGATTGACGCCACACTCGCCGCCTCCCACGCTCGGCCCGCATGTCACGTCCCGGATTGATTCTCAAACTCAGCTGTCACGACCAACCCGGTATCGTCGCGAAAGTGGCGGGATACGTCGCCGGACACCGCGGCAATCTCATCGAGTTCGCCCAGTTCTCCGACCAACTCGGCGGCAAATTTTTCGCCCGCCTCGAAATCGAAACCTCCGGCCTCGACGTGGATGTGCAGGATTTCATCGATGGCTTCGGCACCCTCGGCCGTTCCTTGCAGGCAGATTGGCACTTCCGCCGCCTGCCCTACCGCATGAAGACGGCCGTTCTTGTCACTCGCACCGACCACTGCCTCAACGAAATCCTCTGGCGCACCGAGCTCGACGAACTGCCCATCGAAATCACTTCCATCATCGGCAATCGCCCGGATTGTCGCGCCATCGCTGAACATGCAGGCATCCCCTTCCATGAAATTTCGATGGATGGCGATCTCAAGGACGCCGGCTTTGCGCGCATCCGCGAACTGGTCCTCGCGCAAGGGGTCGAACTCGTCGTGCTCGCCCGCTTCATGCAGATCCTGCCGCAAGAATTTTGCCAAGAATTCAACGGCCGCATCATCAACATCCACCACAGCTTCCTACCCGCCTTCATTGGCGCCAATCCTTACAAACAGGCCTACGCTCGCGGGGTAAAACTGATAGGAGCCACCTGCCACTACGTCACCGCCGACCTCGACGCCGGTCCCATCATCGAGCAAGAAGTGGACCGCGTGCAGCATTTCCACACTCCTAACGACCTCGTCCGCCTCGGTCGTCATTGCGAGCGCATCGCCCTCGCCAAAGGCATCCGCTTCCACGTCCATGATCGCACCATCATCGACGGTCACCGCGCCATCGTCTTCCCAGATTAAAAAGGGACGCGCTCAGGGAACCTCTTTTTTCAGCGCCTGGATCGAAGCCTCCGGCCCCTCCTTCCCATCGGTCCACTTGTGGAGAATCTTGCCATCCTTGCCGACCGTCGCAATGAGGTAGGAATGGGCGAAATCGATGCCGTTGGGCAGACGATCAAAACGCACGCCGAGGACGACAGCCATTTCTAGCAGCACATCCTCTTCGCCACGCAACAGGTCCCAGCGAGGTGACAATTGATGCCGTCCAACGAGGGCTTTGAGCTCTGCGGACGTATCGTTTTTCGGATCCAGCGTGATGAAGGTGAAGCGTGTTTTCGCCTCCGGAGAGAGTTCCTTCTCGATGCGCTGCATGTCCGCAATGATGCGCGGGCAAATCCCCTTGCAGTTGGCATAGCCAAGCGCAATCACCCGTGTCTTCCCCACCGACTCCGACCATTTCACAACCTTCCCATCCTGATCCGTCCAACTGGAATCAAGCGTGTAAATCGAGCCGTCCGGCAGTGATTTCACCGCAGCAGGTGTGGGATGAGCGACCTCTTCGGCAAGCAGCGGAAGAGCAAGCAGACCAAGCGTTAGAATAAACCATTTCATGGCGAGTTCGTGGAATTTGACAAAACAACAGCATCCTTGGCTCCTCGGAAACCGAGTCCCGGCAGGCAAAAATCTCCCTTCAATGAAGAACGAAAAGCGACGCGCATGAAGTTCGCATACTCGGTGGCTTGATTTGGGTCGGCACCGCCGCCACCGCAGAAAAGCTGGGCATCTTGGGTGCCGTCAGAACGGGCTTCGCCACTGGTCATCGCGGAGACGAAATCCCGCGTCCATTCCCAGACGATGCCATGCATGCCACGGACGCCGTAGAAATTTGGCACCTGAGAACCGGCGGCGGGCAGGACGGCTAGAGTCGGTTTGGAATACCAATCGAGGATCTTTGCCTTGAACACTGGGTCGTGGTTTGCATTCGGCTTTTGTTCGTCGGCCCGTGCGGCGAATTCCCACTCGTCCACCGTCGGCAGGCGCTTGCCCACCGATTTCAGAAACGCCCTGGCGGCATGCCACGAGACATTTACCACAGGCGAATCCGGCGGCGCGAACGGCCCGAGTTCAACATCGTTCGCCCAATTCGTTAGATAACCTCGATCCGCGAACAGGCGGTTCACTTGCGAGCGACGCCATTCAGGATGGGCGGTGACGAAGGCGAGAAACTCGGCGTTGGTGGCTTGCCGAACATCGAGTTGATAGGCCGACACCGTCCGCAGCTTGCCGCCCTTTTCCAGCGGCCGTTGGTAGATACCGCCGGTGATGACGACCATGGGCGACGACGCGATTCCCCCGGCATCCGCGATCAGGCAGCAGCCGCACAAGAATGCGATGACCCAGCCCAGTTTCATTTGGCGGCGCGGCCGTCGGCTACTTCCTTCGGCATGACTTCGGTTCCGTTGTTATTCCACGCGCTGTAAACGTAGGTGAGGACGTTCGCGACATCCTCGTCATTGAGGGCGAGCGCAGGCATGACGCTGTTGAATTTCTGACCATTGACGGTGACCTCGCCGGTTAGACCATGGATGATCGTCCTGATCGCGCGAGTCTTGTCGGCATTGAGAAAATCTGAGCCTGCCAAGGGTGGAAATGCAGCGGGAATCCCTTCGCCATTGGCCTGATGACAAGCCACGCAGTTGGCGGTGTAAACATTCTCGCCGCGTTGGACGCGCTCGGTCTTGTTAGCGGCGGCGGCAAGCGATTTCCCCTCGTCCGGCATGGTTTGCGGAGTGCCGCCTTCGGGCAGATAGACCTTGTCGTGACGCTTGCCGGAATAGATCAGCGTATCGCGTTCGCCCTCCACCTTGATCATGCCGAGCGCGCCCTTGTTGAAGGCTCGGGTCAGCGCATGATCGACCAGGATCAGACTGCCGGGAACCTCGCATTTGAACTCGACGATGGCCGAGCCACCGGCTGGCACCAGCGTGGTCTGGACGTTTTCGTTGATCGTCGCCGTTCCGCCCTCAACATACACCTTGTCGAAAATCTCGCCGATGGTGTGGAACGATGATGTTAGATTAGGGCCGCCGTTGCCGAAGAAAATGCGGACGCTTTCGCCCTTTTTCGCGGCCAACGCCTTGTCGCCAGCGATGGCTCCGACACCGCCGTTGAAGACGACGTAATCGGGCTTTTCATCAATCGCCTTTTCCATGCTGAACGGCTGCAAGCCCTGCTCGCCATAGCGGCCCTTGGTGTAGAAGTCGCCCTGCATCACATAATATTCGTGATCCACCTTGGGCAGCCCGCCCTTCGGCTCGACGTAGATCAAGCCATACATGCCGTTGGCAACGTGCATACCAACCGGTGCGACCGCGCAGTGATAGACATAGAGTCCCGGATTGAGAACGCGGAACGAAAATGTGGTGCTGTGCCCTGGAGCAGTGAATGAAGCCGCCGCACCACCGCCGGGACCGGTCACAGCGTGGAGGTCGATGTTGTGCGGCATCTTGCTCGTCGGGTGGTTCATCAGTTCGAAATCGACAACATCCCCTTCCCTCACGCGGATGAAACTCCCCGGCACCGTGCCGCCAAAGGTCCAGAACGTGTAGTCCACTCCGTCCGTCATTTTCATCACCTTTTCGATGACCTCCAGCTTGACGATCACCTTCGTCGGATGATCCCGCTGAATCGGCGGCGGCACTTGCGGCGGGCTGGTCAGCTTCGCGACTTCTTCGCCTTTCACTTCGGCAGGCATTTTGATGTCGCCGTCGGCCACCACCGCCTCCTCCGCCCGAACTGCGGCTACCAGCGCGATGAATCCTAGGGTCCCTATCGCCTTTGTGAGCTTTTTCATGGTTCGTTAGATCGTCTTGATCGACGACTGCACCATTCATCCAAGCCCCACCTAATTCAAGAATATTATTTCGTCATTATGGATCACGCTCCAAAATCATCCTGCCGGCGCGGCGCCTGATCCGCAGGTTTCCAGGGAGGTTGACTGCGGGAGGCGATGAAGCATCCAGCAGCGCACGGAGACGCTCCAACAGGGCGCGGCTCACGCCCGCGACATCGGCCTGTTGAAGAAAGGCGGCGAACGCAGCCCGCTGCAACGCGGCTGGCAGCTTGCGAAGAACCGGCACATGCAACCTCCCCTGCGGATCCACAACCTGAGCTTGGGCCAGCGCCCAAGCTTCCAATTCGTCCCGATCTCGATCCGTTTCCGCCCCTCGCGCGAAGGCAGCAACCGCGTCGCGACTCGAAATTTCCGCGAGCAAAGGCAGCGCTTCGTGGCGCAGGCGATTGCGCACCGCGATGGGCTGCGCGTTGCTCGCGTCCTCGCGCCACGGCCGCTTTTGCGCAACCAGCCAAGCGACGAGTTTCGCGCGACGGACGGCCAACAAGGGGCGATGAAATTCCAGTTTTGCGCCGGATGCCGTGGTGAAATCCTGCCGTTCGCGCATGCCTTTCATCCCATGCGAGCCTCGCAGTAAATTCCACAAAACCGTCTCCGCCTGATCGTCCTCATGATGCGCCAGCAAGACCCGCGGGCAGTCATACTTTTCCACGCAGTCGCCGAAAAATGCATGCCGCTCGTGCCGCGCGGCGGTTTCCAGCGACTCACCGCGAGCGGCCATGCGGCTGCGAACGTCTGCCTGCACGACCTCGCAAACCAGCCCGAGGTCCGTCGCCAACGCTCGCACAAACTCCGCGTCCGCAGCCGAGTCCTCCCCGCGCAAGCCATGGTCCAGATGGCACACCACCAAATCATGGAACCCGGCCTCCACCAGCAAATGCAGCAAGGCCAACGAGTCCGCCCCACCCGACACCGCAACCAGCCAGCGCGCCGTTTTATCCGCCGTCGCGAACCACGGAATTTCCCGCAAATCCATCATGCCGCGAGCATGGGGGCAGCCGCTTTCCACAGCAATCCGGGATCTTCAAATCCACCCAATCCGTACTTGGCAGGTTTCTCGAATCCCCCAAAACTCCCGCCATGCAAACCGCCGCATTTCTCAAAGACCTCTTCGATCTATCTGGAAAAACCGCCGTCATCATCGGCGGCACCGGCGAACTTTGCGGCAACATGGCTGTCGGCCTTGCCCGCGCCGGAGCCGAAGTCGTGCTCGGCGGACGCATCCCAGAAAAGGCGGAAAAACGCCTCGCAGAAATCGAATCCTACGGCGGCAAAGGCTATTTCGTCCCCGTCGATGTGACCTCGCGCGAATCGCTCCATTCCCTTCTCGAAACGGTTCTCGATCGCTCTGGCCAAGTGGACATCCTGATCAACGGCGCAGGCACGAATTCCCCCACCCCTTTCCTCGAAATCCCGGAGGAAGAATACCAACGCATCATCGACACCAACCTGTCCGCCGTGTTCCGCGCCTGCCAGGTCTTCGGCCAATACTTCGTCGATGAAATGAGGCCCGCCTCCATCATCAACCTCGGCTCCATTTCCGGCCTCAACCCGCTTTCTCGCGTCTTCACCTACTCCGCTTCCAAGGCCGCAGTGCACAACCTCACCCGCAATCTTGCCCGCGAGTGGGCCGACAAGGACATCCGCGTCAACACGCTGGTCCCCGGCTTTTTCCCCGCCGAGCAAAACCGCAAAGTGCTCGATGAATCCCGCGTCCTCGACATCCTGCGCCAGACTCCGGCATCGCGTTTTGGCAATGCCGATGAACTCATCGGAGCGACCCTCCTGCTCGCCTCGGCGAAGGCCGGATCCTTCATCACTGGCGTCGAAATGATCGTCGATGGCGGCTTCCAAGCGATGTCGATCTGAGCCCCTCCAGACGACCTTTCCTAGCGCTTGCACCCGCGTGTCTGCTGGTGTATCGCCTCCCCCGCGTCGGGTGAACCCGTCCTACCCCATCTCTTATGATCAAGTGGATCCTCCAGAAAATCGTCGGCAGCAAGAACCAGCGCGAAGTGCGCCGCATCCGCCCGACGGTGGCTCGCATCAATGAAATCGAAGAGGCTCTGCAACGCGAACCCGCGGAGAAGCTCTTGGAGATGACGGCCAAGTGGCAATCCCACCTTGCCCGCTACCATGTTCTCGATGCCCCGGCCCGGCCGCTCGTCCAGCGCATGAGCGAGGAAGAACTCCGCGCAACCGCCAAAGTCATCGACGCCCGCCTCGCGCCTTTGCGTGAGGAATTTCCCTCGCTGCCCGCCACCGTGCTGGCCACCGCCGAATCGATCGAAGCCGCCAAGGCCGCCTTCAGCGAGATCGAGTCAAATTTCGGCAAATCCCGCGCCCGCTACCTTGAGCAAATCCTGCCCGAAGCCTACGCCGTGGTGAAAAATGGCGCCCGCCGACTTTACGGCCAAGAATTCATCATCAACGACAGACCCATGCTGTGGGAGATGGTCCACTTCGATGTCCAGCTCATCGGCGGCATCGCGCTGCACCGCGGCATGATCGCGGAAATGCAGACCGGTGAGGGCAAAACGCTCGTCGCCACACTGCCGGTCTACCTCAACGCCCTCACCGGCCTTGGCGTGCACGTCGTCACCGTCAACGACTACCTCGCGAAACGCGACTCGGATTGGATGGGCACCTTGTTCCGCTTCCTCGGCCTGACCGTCGGCTGCATCCAAAACCAGATGCCACCGTGGGAACGCCGCGCCGAATACGCCTGTGACATCACCTACGGCACCAATGCCGAGTTCGGCTTCGACTACCTCCGCGACAATGGCATGGCCGCCACCAAGGACGAGCAAGTCCAGCGCCGCCATTATCTCGCCATCATCGACGAAGTGGACTCCATCCTCATCGACGAAGCGCGGACGCCACTCATCATTTCCGGCCCGTCCAGCCAGTCGTCTCACCAGTTCGACAAGTACAAGCCGCTCGTCGAGCAACTCGTCAAACGCCAAACCGCGCTCTGCAACGACCTCGCCACCGAGGCCAAGCAACTGCTCGAAGCGGGCGACCCCGTGAATGCCGGCCGCGCCCTCTTCAAACTGAAGCTCGGCCAGCCGCGCAACCGCCAACTCATGCGTTTCATGGAGGATCCGGAAATGCGCAAGCTGCTCGAAAAGGCTGAGCTGTCCTTCCACCAAGACGCGCAGAAGAAAGAACTCTTCGCCCTCAAGGAGGAACTCTATTTCGTCATCGACGAGAAAGGCCACGACTCCGACCTCATGGAAATGGGCCGCGAGTTCCTTTCTCCCGGAGACCCGGAATCATTCACCCTGCCCGACCTCGGCACGCTTTACGCGGACATCGATACAGATCGCGATCTATCCGATGAGCAGAAACTAACCGCCAAGGATGCGCTTCAGGTCCGCATGGATTCGCAGGCGGAGAAGATTCATAACATCTCCCAACTGCTCAAGGCCTACTGCGTTTTCGAAAAGGACGTCCAATACGTGGTGAAGGACAACAAGGTCATCATCGTGGACGAAAACACTGGCCGCGAAATGCCAGGTCGCCGCTGGTCGGACGGCTTGCACCAAGCGGTCGAAGCCAAGGAAGGCGTCGAGATCGAGAAGGAAACGCAAACCTTCGCGACCATCACCATCCAAAACTATTTCCGCCTCTACGAAAAACTCGCAGGCATGACCGGCACCGCCGAAACCGAAGCCGCCGAGTTCCACGACATCTATCGGCTCGACGTGCTGCCCATCCCGACCAACACGGCGAACATCCGCATCGACGAAAACGATCAGGTGTTCAAGACGCGCCGCGAGAAGTTCAACGCGGTCATCGAAAAAATCCAAGAAGCGCACGCCAAGGGCCAACCCGTGCTCGTCGGCACCGCGTCCGTCGAGTCTTCGGAAACGCTCGCCCGCATGCTCAAGCGGGCCAAGATTCCTCACTCCGTTCTCAACGCCAAGTTCCACGCGCAAGAAGCCGAAATCGTTTCCGGAGCTGGCCAGCTCGGAGCCGTCACCGTTTCCACCAACATGGCCGGACGCGGCACCGACATCAAACTTGCCCCCGGCGTGCCCGAGGCGGGTGGACTTTTCGTCATCGGCACGGAGCGCCACCAATCGCGCCGCATCGATCGTCAGCTCCGCGGCCGTTGCTCACGCCAAGGTGACCCGGGCCGCTCGCAGTTCTTCATCTCGTTCGAAGACGATCTGATGCGCAACTTCGCCGCTGCGGATCGCATGACCGCGATGATGGAACGTTTCGGCATGAAAGAGGGCGAGGCTCTCGAACATTCGTGGCTCAACCGCTCGGTGGAAACGGCGCAGAAGCGCGTCGAACAACGCGACTACACCGGCCGCAAGCGCGTCCTCGATTTCGACGACGTGATGAACATGCAGCGCGAGGTCGTTTACGGCTACCGCAACGAAGTGCTCACCACCGAAGTTCCGCGCGACCTCGTCAATGAAATCATCGACGAGACCATTCCTAGCAAAGTTCAACAGTATCTAGCAGACCGCGATAACGGTGAGCCAGACTACAACGAACTCATGCATTGGGTGAATGCCACCCTCCCTGTCAGCGTGACGGCCGAAGATTTCCTCAACGCCCAAAACGAGGAAGCCATCTCTGCGCTGCTCGTGGATAAGGTGAAACAAGCCTATGGCGTCCGCACCGGCGATCTGCCGATGGAAGTTCTCGACCAAGAAGAGCGCCGCATGGTGCTCGTCGCCATCGACAAGCAATGGCAGGCCCATCTCTACAACATGGATGCCTTGCGCGAAGGTGTCGGTCTGCGTGCCCAAGGTCAGAAGGACCCGCTCGTCGAATACAAGAACGAGGCCTACAACTTGTTCGTCACCTTGATGGATTCGATCAAGCAGGAAGCGCTGCAAAACTTGTTCCGCTCCGCGTCCAATCTAGAAGCCTTCCTCAAGCAGCTCCACAGCGCACCTCAGCAACTTCACGGCGGTGAGGAATCGCTGACCGAGGACAACGTCTCAATTGCTGGCAGCTCGCAAAATCTCGATCCCTCGTCCCTGCCCTCGCCTGAGGGTTCGAAATTCAAGCTCAACTTGCCTCGCCGCAAGCCGAGTTTCTCCATCGAGAACACCGGCCGCAACGCCGACTGTCCGTGCGGATCCGGCAAGAAATTCAAGAACTGCTGCGGCATCGAGGAGTGAGCGGCGCTAACACCTCATGCGAGCCATTTTCGGCCACGCATGAGGTGCGCCTTACCTAGCATCGCTAGATTCGGGAAACCTGTCGCCCTTCCCGAACCCGCTGCCGGGTTGGGATTCTGCAAGCGGCTGGAGTGTCTTGAATCGTTAGGATTGCGGCAGTCGCGGATTTCGGCCAGAAACTCGGGCCAATGACTGATCCCTGCCGCGATCTCAAAAACTCGTCCATCAGCCCGGCGCAACGTACCTTGCGCTATCCTCTGATCATCGCCGCGTTGATCGGATTCGCGGCGATACAATTCGGCTTTCCGCTAGATCCAAACGCTAAGGCGATGGCCGGGCTTGACCCACACCAAGTCCGCACCGGACTGGCGATCTTCGCCTTCATCGGCTTCCTCTGGCTGACCGAGGCGCTGCCGCTCACAATCACGGCATTGTTGGTGCCACTGCTCGCCTGCTGCTCCGGATTGATGGAGGTGAAACCCTCGCTCGTCGGCTTCGCGGACCCCTTGATCTTCCTTTTCCTGGGGGGCTTCGCGATTGCCGCCGCCCTTTCCGCCCAAGGCCTCGATCAATGGCTCGCCCACCGCATCCTGCACCTAGGAAAAGGCAGTTTCATCAAGGTTTCCTACCTCCTTTTCGGGGCCACCGCGCTGATCTCCATGTGGGTCAGTAACACGGCCACCACCGCGATGATGCTGCCGCTGGCCTTGGGCATTCTGCGCCGCCATCCGTCGCCTCGGAATTCAGTCTATCTTTTGTTAGGAACCGCCTATTCCGCAAACGTCGGCGGCATCGGCACCATCGTCGGCAGCCCGCCTAACGGCATCGCAGCAGCACAGTTAGGAATCGGCTTCACGGAATGGATGAGATTTGGTCTACCCGCGATGGTCGCTCTGATGCCGCTGATGATCATCATCCTGAGGTTGATTTGCCGGCCCGAGGCCATTGCCATTCCACCTGTCCGCGAGCCGGATTTCAGATTCACCCGCGATCGAAAGCTGACGCTCGGCATCTTCGCCGCGACCGCCGCATGTTGGATCGCCAGCGCTTCGCTCGCGAAAGCGATCGGCATCAGCGGTTCTTTCGACACGCTCATCGCACTCGCCGGAATCGTCGCTCTAACCGTGACGCGGGTGGTGGACTGGAAGCAAATTGAGCGCAATACCGACTGGGGCGTGCTGCTTCTCTTCGGCGGCGGCATCACGCTCAGCACCATTCTTGGTGAATCCGGCACGAGCGAATTCATGGCACGAGTCTTCGCGGCCTTCACCGCCGATTGGTCACCCTTGGCCGTCACCGGGGCGACCGTCCTCTTCATCATCTTTCTCTCCGAGCTGGCCAGCAATACCGCGTTGGCCGCGTTGATGGTGCCGCTCTTCTTCACCATTGCGGTGGAACTCGGGATGACGCCCGCGTCGTTGGTGCTGCCACTCACCATCGCCGCATCCTGCAGTTTCATGATGCCCGTCGGCACACCACCCAATGCTCTCGCCTTCGCCACTGGCGAGGTGCCCCAACGGCAAATGCTACGCGTCGGGCTGGTGCTCAACCTCGCCTTCACCGCCGCACTGGTGCTGCTGTCGAAACTGCTTTTCTAACGAAAAAAAATCACCCTTTCGGGTCGAGATTCGCCTTCATTTCCTCCTCGGTCGGAGTGGCGGATTTCACGCCGTCTTTGGGCACTTCAAGGCCGGCGCTCCAGACGATGGCATTGAGCACCACCCGGCGTTGGTGGTCGTTTTGCCAATTCTTGTGAAAATGGCCACCGGTGAAACCAAACGAACGTCCTTTTCCAAATTCCGCCGGTCTGTCGTAAACCCACATCACGTGCTGCGGCTGCTTTCGCTCTAACACCGAAGCACGCACTTCCGGATTCCCTTCGTGCGGCCCATCCGGGCGACTCAGGCTTTCCGGCGGCGGCAAGTCCGTTAGAATGGGCGTGACGCCAGCCATTCCATTGCGGAAACGCATGTGGTAATACCACTCGTCGAGCATCTTGTAGTCTTGAATGCCACGCGTCACAGGATGCTCGGCCATCTTGAACGACGCCTCCCAATGCGGGTTCACCGAATAGTCGCTTTCAAAATAACCGCCGACAAGATCGACGAACGTGTCACCCGGCTCACCCTTGGGAATTTCCACCGCATAATGGATGCAGCCGATGCCGACGCCTTTCGCGGCGAGCTTGCGCAGCACACCGAGCTGGTTCATCGCGGGATGGCCGCCACCGCCATCGGCATAAATCACAATCGCGGCGGCGTTGTCGAAAATGGCGTTATCCTGCGGCCAGCCGTTGGTGGTCACCACCGTGTCCACCGGCAAGCCACTGCGCTGGAGCTGGTCCGCCAAGAGCATGCAACCGGCGCGATGCTCGTGCTGGCCGGGTCCGTGGCTGGGCCTTCCAGCGACGAAGACAATCTTGCTGCGGGCCGCATCCTCCGCGCCGTGGGTGATGCTCGGAATGAGAGCCGTCGTTAGAATGGCAGCGAGGAAAAATGGGTTGCGGAGTTTCATGGCGTGTCGGGGTTTGCCAAATTACGGCCTGAACCCCGCTAACTTGCAAGCCTGGTAGCCGCTAGGAACTTCTATCGACAGAATCCCCGCGGCAGCTAACATCGCCGACCATGGTCCGTTACCTCGCATGGATTCTCCTGCTCGCATCGACGACGAGTCATCAAGCCGTGGAAGTACGAGTGGCATCGTTCAACATCGGCGCGCACTTGGTGGTCCCACAAGACGGCAGCCCGGCCTATTTCGATTTTGGCATCGGTCCTGCCGGAGGAATCGACCATGACGCGGTGCGCGATGTGCTCGCCCGCATCGATGCCGACGTGGTGGCATTGCAGGAAATTCACACCGCCGATGTTAGCGGCCCCGCAAGCGATTTGGACGCCTTGGCCGCCAGCCTTGGCTTCCCGCATGTCTTCGTTTGCCCCAGCGCCTCCGCCTTTGACAACAACCTGCGCGTCGTTTTTCTCTCGCGCTTTCCATATCTGGAAAACTCCGTAATCGCCTCGCCCTCCGGCGCACGGGACATGACGCGGCTGATGCCAGTCGTGCGGGTGGATGTCCCCACCACCGCCAACGATCCTTGGCTCATCGCCGCGCACCTCAAATCCGGCTCAGCGGCTTCGGACATGCTCCAGCGCTGCGCTGAAATACGCCGGCTGACGAATTTCCTAACCACCCATGGTTTGACCACTGCGGACAACCTCATCATCACCGGCGATTTCAATCTATCAGACAGCCCACGCACTTTTACCACCCTTCCCGCTTCAGGGTTGCCCACCAACTTTGCCCTCGGAGACACGCTGTTGCCGCTCGAATATTTCACCGAGCCACGCGCTTATTTCAGCAATCCACCGGTCACCCGCATCTTGCCCCGTCAGCTCGACGGGAATCCAGCGACCTTTCCCGCGAGTGGTTCCGCCATTGATCTTTTCCTAACTTCTCCGCAAATCAGTTCGCGACCGCATCGAACGGAAATCTACAATTCCTCATTCGACAGCAGCATGAGCGGACTGCCCAAGTCCGGACTTCCGCTAGATTCAGGGATCAGCGCGGCCGCATCCGACCATTTGGCGATCTTTGGTGACTTCGAACTCGATCCCGCGCCGCCCTATCCGTTTCTCGCAGCCGGTGACACGGTGACCGAAACGTTCGACGACTTTCCTGGAACTTTCGATCCCTATCCGTGGACAACGACGGGAGGGAACTGGAAAGGCATGGACGACGGCAATTCGCACGCGGTCGGCTTCCGCGCCTACGGTCCTGCTGCTGATCCATCCTTGGGAATCCTAACCGGTTCAACCCCAGCCACCGCAACGGCTTCTTTCATCAACGCCTCCCCCACCCTGATGCGTGCCCTGCGCATCTCTTTCACGGCGGAGCAATGGCGCAACGCCAGCAGCGGCAACGCCGGATTGAGCGTAGAGTTGCTCGATGGAGCCACCGCGATTCCCTTGCCAGCACTGAGCTTTGAAGCATCGCACGAGCTGCCAGACGGTGCCGTTCTTGGCGGGTTATCTGCGGAGAGATCCGCTGTGATTCGGGGCCTCGCCATCGCTCCCGGAGCCATGTTTCAACTGCGCTTCACCTTTGGACCGGCCGCTCCCACACCCGCCGCTCTGTTCGTGAATGCCTTCCATTACGACAACGCTGGAGCCGACCAAGGCGAGTTCATTGGCATCGTCGCCGGGCCGGGATTCACGGGAAATTTTTCCGACATCGGTGTGGTGCTTTACAACGGCGGCGATGGCAAAGCCTACCAGCATCTCAACTTCGACAGCGCAAATTTCACCCGCACCACGACGGCCGGAAATTTCGACCACTTCGTCGCGGAGCTCGGGTCGTCGCTTCAAAATGGCCCGGACGGCATCGCCATCGTCAACCTTCCCAAGCGCGAGGTGATCGAGTTCATTTCCTATGAAGGCAGTTTTACCGCGATCGACAGCATCGCCGCCGGAATGACTTCGACTTCCATCGGCGTGGTTGAAAACGGCAGCGATCCCGTTGGTCAATCATCGCTCGGTCGCATCGGAAGCGGTGGCCTGCCCGGAGATTTCAGCTGGGCAAAACGGGTCGGCACTCCCGCCCGTGGCATGGCAAACGTCGGCCAAACTTTGATTTGCAGCGTCGCCCCGCCGCAGGGCATCGCAATCGACAATCTAGCGGTCACTTTTCTATCCGATAGCGATGGGGATGGTGCCACGGATGCCGACGAGTGGGTCTTCGGCACCGACCCGGAGGACGCGGGATCGTGGTTCGCCGTGACTTTCGAGCAAATGGATCCCCTATCCCTGCGCCTCACCTTTCCCACCGTGCTCGGGCGTAACTACGCCGTGGAAAGTTCGATCGACCTGCTAGAATGGTCCACCCATCCAGCATTCAGCGGTGACGGGAACATCGCGACACGCGAGTTTCCGATCACACCCGAGGAACCGGAACGCTTCTATCGAATACGCGCGACTTTGGAATGAACCAATCCGACAGTTCTAAAATCCATTAGAAAGCTGCGAGACGAGGGCGACGCCGGCGCGCTCAAGAGCTTCCGGCAGCGCGTTGTTCTTGGCCGTTTGGAGATTGTCCGAAACGAAGAGCTGACTGGATCCCTCCGCGCTGCCAGTGGCTAACACCTTGGTCGGGTCGCGTCCGTCGCGCAGCGTCCAGCGCAGCGTGGCGGTGTTCGCCAGCTCCTCCGGCGCGAGGGTGTCATATCGCGCACCACGAATGTTGCGGTAGTGGATGTCACTCAAGTCGCCTTCAAGCACCGCGTCGCAGGAATCGATGCCGGAAACGCGGTAGGTCCCGTCTTGGACGATGGCGGCAGCCACAGCGGAAGTGGCCAATGACTCAGCGCGTGGATGCATCGTGGAGTTCTTGAACATCGGCACCGCGATGGTCTTCACATTTTGCAGTGAGGCCGGTTTGGAAACTCCCAGATGGTAGCCACAGGAAGCGAGCATGAGGACCGCAATGGCCAGGGCGGAAAATTTCATGGTGCGGAGGAATGAAGGTGCATCAACCGCCGAGTTCCTTCAGACGAGCCACCGATTTGTCATGCAGGTCACCGTGCGCGGTACGCTTCACGATGTCCCGGTAGTAAACTTTGGCGGACTCCGTCTTGCCGGTTTTCAGATAGAACTCGGCGATGTCGAAGGAACGTTGAATATCGCGGCTGTCGATTTGGACGATCTTGCGCTTGGCTTCAGCCTCGTGGGAGCGGCCGGGATACTGGATGAGGTAGTCGTTGAATGCCTCTTTCGCGAGATCCAGGTTGCCTTGGCTCTGGTTACCGCGGTCCGCCTCTTCAGTGAGAATGATGCCCACCCGATAGAGTGCTTCAGGAGCTTCTTTGCTGCCCGGTTGGTCGCGCACCAGCAAGCGATAGGCTGCGATGGCGTCCTTGTATTCCTTCTTCCCTTCGTTGAGCTGGCCGATGGTGTATTGCGCACGGGAAGCGGCGGCGGACTTGGGTGCGTTGTCGCGTACCTTGCCGAGCATTTCCACCGTCTTCTCCAGTGACAAGCGGGTTTTCAGGCCCAGCATGCTTTGTTTCACATCGCCGTCGGCGGCGGACTGGGCCATCGCAATCTGGCGGTTCAACGCGGTGGTGTACATTCCGCTGCCTTGGAACTGGGTGAGAAATTTGTCGTAGGCCTCGAAGGATTTTACGATCTCGCCGCGCTGCTCAAGCAGCTCGGCTTGGCGGAAACGGGCTTTCGGTGCGGAAACGGCGAATGGATAGCGCGTGGCCATCTTGTCGTAGAGTTTGATTGCCTTGGCGGCTTTGCCAGCATCGTCCGCAGCCTTGCCTTCTTGATAGAGTTTCTCGCCCTCTTCGGCGGCGGCTTGGTTGTTGCCCGCCATGATGGGCATCGTCGGATCCCCGCCGCACGAAGTGAACTGGAGCACGGCAGCCGGGAACAAAACCAAAAGCATCAACCGATAGATCATGGCGCGGAGCATACGGGGGGCGTGGATGGGGGAAAGTCCAAAATATGAATCACTTGCCGAGTTCCACGGAACGTTGAAGGGCCGCATCCACCGCCTCGATGAAAGCCGAGCGCACGCCGTGCCGCTCCAAGGTGGCCAGCGCGGCAATCGTCGTTCCCCCCGGTGAGGTGACCTTGTCCTTGAGCACCGCCGGATGCTCGCCGGTTTCCAAAACCATTGCGGCCGCTCCAGCCACCGTTTGAGCAGCCAATCGCAACGCGTCGGCCCGTGGAATGCCGCCACGCACCCCGCCATCCGCCATCGCTTCGATGACCAAATAAATGTAAGCCGGGCCGCTGCCTGAAACTCCGACGACCGCATCCATCAGCTTTTCAGGAACCTCCAAGGCCAGCCCGACGGAGCTGAAGAAATTTCGCGCGAGCTCCGCGTCCTCAGCCCCGGCACGCGCGCCGAGGCAATACGCCGCCGCACCTTGGCCAACGACGGAAGGCGTGTTCGGCATCGACCGAATCACGCGGAAATTCGCAGGTGCCGCGGCTTCCAGCGCCGCCAGCGTGACCCCAGCCGCCACGGAAATGATCAAGCGCGGTGCGCCATTCGCATCCTTGGCGGCGGCCTCCATCACCTTGACGATGTCATGCGGCTTGGTCGCCAGCAGGATCACTTCACTGGCCACCACCACCTCCGTCGCCGATGCCACGGTGGCCGCTCCAGTCGCGGCAGAAAAGGCATCGCGCGATTTCGCCGTAGGACTGTGGCCGGTGACGTCGGTCGGCTTGACCAATCCCGCACGCACGGCGCCTTGGACCAGCGCCGTCGCCATTTTTCCGCATCCGATGATTCCGAGCTTCATGGCCGGACCCTAGGCCAAGGCCCGCAGATTTCACCAGCGTCATTTTGCTTGGTCGGGTCGTCCGCGCGTGACCATCTTCCGCGCATGAAAGACAGGATGCTAGCCGCATGGTTGTTAGGTTGCGCATTGGCGGCGGGTCAGCCCCCCGCCGACGCTCCCGAAGCGGCGGAAATCGTGGAAATCCCGAACGTGGAAGCGGCGATCCCAGATCCGGTAAAAGCGCTCAGCGAGCCGGCGATGCTGGAGTTTCCCCATGGCATTCGCATGGCGATCACGGCTGCCACCGCAGAAGCGCAGGCCCACGTTCTCCAAGGACTCAATCACCTGCATGGCGGCTGGGAATTTGAAGCCAGCCGCCATTTCGCCGCAGCGATGCGCGCGGATCCGGAATGCCTGCTCGCCCACTGGGGCATGGTCATGTCCCTGCTCAGTCCGTCCCCCGAGACAGGTCCCGCCAGAAATGCAGCCAGCGAGCGCTTGCTCCACCTGGTGGATCAAGGCAAGGGCAGCGAACTCGAACGCGGCTATGCCTACGGCTTGATCAAGTACATCGACGCAGGCGCGTCCGGCGCGGCAGATGCATTCCGCAAAGTCGCGGAGAAATTCCCCAACGACATCCAAGCGGGTATTTTCGCCGCGCTTTTCGGACGTGGCGGCTATGACGAACTCGGCGACCGCACACCGGATCAAGAGAACGCGGAAAAAGCCCTTGAGGCCATGGTCACCGCGCACCCCGAGAGCCCGCTTCCGCTCAACGCGCTACTCACCATCCGCGCCGAGGCACCGGACTTAGCCTCCTCGCTTGAGCTCGCCCGCAAGCTCGCCCGCATGTCGCCGGAATATGCGCCTTATCAGCACCTCCTGGGTCACTACGAATGGCGCTGCGGAAACCATGACCGCGCCGCCACCGCGTTCGGTCGTGCCTCATCGCACTACAACAACTGGATGAAGCTCAACAACGCTGCCGTCCCAGATTGCCCCGAGTGGGTGCGTTCCGAGTGCTACCGCATCGTGGCCCTCGCTTCAAAAGGCGAGTTCGACACCGCCTACGCCGCATCCCGCCTCATCGCCGCCACCCCGATCGATCCAAAGCGCCTGTCTTCACCCGGCACCCGCAACCTGCTGTGGGAAGCCAAGACCCTTCCCGCCCGCATCTTGCTGCGTCGCGGCCTCATCGGCAATGCCAGCGAGGCACTCCAATCGCTGCCCAATCCCGAAGAAATCAAGGCCACGCGCAAGCACTCGCTCGCCTACTGGTGGATGGATGGCCTGCGCTTCGCCCTTGATGCGCGGCGTCTTATTGAGGCGAAAGACCTCAACGGCGCCCGCGACACCATCGCCGCGCTTACCCTGCATGGGGAAAATTTCACCAAAACCCAAAAGGCCGCCACCACTCTCGGCGAACGTTCCCAGTGGACGCGTTCGTTCCGCGCGCTGGAAGTCCTCGCCAGCGAATTGCGCGGCGATCTCACCATGGCGGGCCCCAAGGACCGCATCGGCACCGCCTACAATTGGTATGCCTCTGCCACCGATCGCCAGCACCCCGCCGTGATGATGTTTCCTCCCATGGTGCTCACGCCCATGGCCATCCATCTCGGCGAATATTACCTCGCCAGCGGCGAATCCGCGAAGGCCGTCGAAGCCTATCAGCGCGCATTGACCGCATTTCCCAAGGACATGCACGCCCTGGTTGGCCTCAAGAATGCCAGCGGCAAAGCAGGACAAGCCGAACTGAAAGCAAGCGCCGAGAAACAGATCGAGGAACTCCGCGAAGGTCGTTAGAGCGAACTTCCTATCCCTTTCCAGCCTTGCTGCTCTATCTCCACATCCCCTTCTGCCACCGAGTCTGTCCGTACTGCTCGTTCTACAAGCACACTCCGGGCGCCACCTCCATCGGCAGTTTTGTGGACGCCATCGCGCGAGAAACACAAAGTCGCCTCACCACCGCGCCACGCACGATCTATCTGGGAGGCGGCACGCCCAGCATGCTCTCGCCCAGCCACCTCACACGGCTGTTCGAGGCACTCCATGCGAAAATCGATTTCACCGCACTCGACGAGGTGACCTTGGAAGCCAACCCAGCCACCTTCGATCTCGCGAAGGCGAAGCTTTTTCGGGAACTCGGCGTGACGCGCGTCTCGCTGGGCATCCAGTCATTCACGCCGCATGTGCTGAAAACCCTCGGCCGTGAGCACTCGGTGGGACAAGCTGACGATGCGGTGCGCCTCCTCCGCGAGGCGGAAATTCCATCCATCAACATCGACCTGATGTTCTCCATCCCGGGCCAATCCGAAACCGACTGGCACGCTACGTTAGATCACGCCATTACCCTGCAGCCTGACCACATATCTGCCTACAACCTCACCTATGAGGAAGACACCGCATTCTTCGAATCGCTGCGTCGCGGCGAGATGCGGGAAAATGAGGATCACGACGCGGACTATTTCCACCTCGCGGACCGTCTGCTAGAGGCCGCTGGATTCGACCATTACGAGACCTCGAACTACGCCCGTCCGGGCCACCACTCCCGTCACAACCGTGGCTATTGGAACGGCGAAGACTACCTCGGCCTCGGCCCATCAGCGGTTTCCACCCTCGACGGCAGCCGTTGGAAAAATGTCGCAGACACTGCGCTTTACGTCTCCCAAGTGGCATCACTCGGCCACGCGCTGGCAGAATCCGAACCGCTCGACGACGAAGCGCGCCGCATTGAACGCATCGCCCTCGGGCTGCGCACCCGCGACGGCATTTCGCTCAACCTGCTAGGCCCCGAGGCGCGGCAAAGGGCGCATCACCTCGCGAGCGAAGGACTCGCGAGCATCCACGGAAATCGGTTCATTCTCATCCACCACGGCCGGGCGCTGGTTGATCCCATCGCCGCCGAGTTGGTCTAAGCGGATTCACCGAACCCGCGAGGAAATCACTCCTCCTCGAACTTGCGCGTGATGAGGTCCTCAATCGCGGCCAGCGCGGCATCTGCATCCGCACCGTCGGCGCTGACGGTGATCACGGAGCCATGGCCGGCGGCGAGCATCATCAATCCCATGATGCTCTTGCCATCCACTTCCTCGCCGTCCTTTTCAACAAAAACGTCCGCTTGGAAACGGTTCGCAGTCTTGACGAATTGGGCCGCGGGACGCGCGTGGATGCCGAGCTTATTGAGAATGGTGAAGTCTTTCTTGGCCATGAGGATCGGCTGTCGCCGGGCGGAATGTAGGAACTCATCCAGACCGCTCCAAGGTAAAAATTGGAGAACAATCGCGGCCCATCCATGGCCTCACCAAACGGAAAAACCGGCTCGTTGACACGGGCCGGTTTTAAAAATTCCAGATCGGTGGTGATTGCTTCAGGGAAGCAAGTTGATCGCGCGGGATTGCTTGATCGCGTTGTTGATCTTGCGATGAAGCTTGGCGGAAACTCCGGTGACGCGGCGTGGAAGGATCTTGCCGGTCTCGGTCGTGAACTTGGTGAGAAGCTCTGGATTGGTAGCGACGACCTCGGCGGCCGGGATGTCATGCCGGCGACGCGGCATCATGCGGTTCGCCTTACGGAAATTGATTCGGCGCTGGATTGTTTTTGGCTCGGACATGGGAACGGTTAGCGGAGTTCGCGGTGAAGGGTGCGGCGCTTGAGGAAGTGATTGAACTTCACTTTCTCCAAACGGCCCGGCGTGCGCAGGCTCTTCTTGTTACGCGTGGTGACGTAACGGGAGGTCGGCTTGCCCTCGGCTTTCGCTTCGGTGCATTCTAGAATGATGATCTCGCGTGGCATGAGTAGGAACTGGAAGGGGGGCGGATGTTGCTTCAATCGTCGTCCTCGTCAAGAGAAACCGATTCAGAATCTTCATCATCGACATATTTTCCTCCGCTGAAGCCAACCTCGTTGGACGGACGGAAGCGGCGATTGCCATATTCCTTCTCCCATTGGGCTTGGCATTCGACGGTGAGGCGGGCAAAGGGGATGGCTTCGAGACGGGCCGACGGGATCTTGCGCGAGGACATTTCGCAGATGCCATAATTCCCGACTTGGATGCGGCGCAGTGCCTGCTCGATCTCGTAAAGCGCGTCTTGCTCTTTGGCCAAGACCGACAACGCGAAGTCGCGGTCATAGGCATCGCTGCCGGCATCGCCTTGGTGCTGACCGCTGCCGGAGGCTTCGGAACCTTCCGGCGCATTGCGGATGGTGTCGCGGGCCATGCCGGAAACGGCGTCCACCAGGTCATCGCGCAAGTCCAGCAGGCGCTGGCGTTGCTTTTGGATGAACGCTGGGCTGTGCGATCCATTGGATCCTTGCGCGACGGTTTCGCCCGACGGGCTGTGAGTCGCCTTAGGCGGCACGAAAGGAGGCTTCACTGGCGCAGGAGGAGCGGGAAAATCGACCACCGATGAGCGGGATTTGACCGGCGCAGCCTTTTCCGCCACGGCCTTTTTCTCCACCGGCTTGGCGGCGGTCACCTTTTTGGCAGGAATCTCGTCCGGCGCCTTTTTCAGCGCTGCCGCCTTCTTGGCTGGAGCCGCAGGCTTCGCTTCGGCCGCGTCCTTGACGGGCTTTTTCGCGGCAGCGGGTTTCACGGCGGGCTTGGCATTCCCTTTCGGGGAAGCGGGTTTGGAGGTGGTTTTCTTCGCGGCCATGGCGCAGAGATCGGGATACGGATGGTGGAAATTTTTCGGCCGACAAGCCGGACTCGTGACGAGCGCGGTGGGTTAGCCCGCGATCTCCACGCCATCAAGCGGAAAGTTTCCGGTAGGTGAAATAAGTCATTCTCAGGAACGCCGCAGGAGGCTTGAAATGCCAGAACCTGTCCCTAGAGTGCGGCCCCGCCATGCAGCTCAGCGCCATTGTCGAAGCCCTTCTTATCGCCTCCCAGAATCCCCTTCCTGCGGAGGAGATCGCGCGTTTGGTGCGGGCCCGCGTGGCCGAAGCCGAGGACGTCCGAGCCCGTGAAACCGAGGAAGGCAAGGAAATCCCCGAGCTGCCGGACTGGCTCATCGCCCTCGCCGCCGTTTCCTCGGAAAAGGTCACTGAAGCCATCACCCAGCTCAACGCGGACTATCAGGAAAGCCTTCGCGCATTCACCATCATCGAGCGTCCGAAAGGCTGGAAGCTCTACACCCGCATGGAATATGGCGACTTCGTCCGCCAACTTTTCCCCGGCCGCAAACCGGAGCGCATGAGCGGCCCGGCGATGGAAACGCTCGCCATCATCGCCTACCGTCAACCCATCACCAAGGCCGCCATCGAGGCGGTCCGCGGCGTCGCCTGCGACGGCATGATCCAAAAACTCCTCGACCGCGACCTCATCCGCATCGGCGGCCGGGCCGAGTTGCCTGGCCGCCCGCTCCTCTACGAAACGACCGACCTTTTCTTCGAACACTTCGGCATCCGCTCCATCGACGACCTGCCGAACGCCTCCGAACTGCGCAAGGTGAAGCTGCCCGAGCCGGAAACCGCCGCGCCTGCCGCAGCCGCTTCCGATCATCAGCTCGCGCTCGGCGCGGGTGCGCCCGCAGCCGCCGCGGCCGACGAAGCCACTCCGGACGAAGTTTCCGCGGACGCTTGAACCCCCTTTTTATCCCACCGTGAACCTCGACGACATCCGCCTCCAGATCGACAGCATCGACCACGACCTGCTCGAACTCCTTTCCCGCCGCGCCGAAATGGTCCACCAGGTGGGCCTCGTCAAAAAACGTGACGGCCTGCAAATTTACGCCCCCGAACGCGAGGAAGCGCTGTTGCGCCGCCTCATCGCCATGAATGAGGGCCGCTTGCCGGAAAAATCCATTCGCGCCATTTATCGGGAAATCATGTCCGCCGCGCTCGCGCTGGAGGACGACCTCACCATCGCCTACCTCGGCCCGGAAGGGACGTGGACGCACCAAGCGGCGATCAAGAAATTCGGCCACTCGGTGAATTATTCCGCCCAGCCGAATTTTTCCGACGTCTTCGAACAAGTCGCCCGCCGCACCGCGAACTACGGCGTCGTCCCCATCGAAAACTCCACCGAAGGCGCCGTCTCCCACACGCTCGATCTCTTCGTCGACTCACCGCTCCACATCTGCGCCCAGATCCTCCTGCGCATCGAAAACGGCCTGATGGCTGCCATCCCGCGCGAGCATATCAAGACGCTCTATTCGCACCCGCAGGTTTTCGGCCAATGCAACGGCTGGATCCTGAAAAATTTCCCCGATGCCGACCGGGTCGAAGTTTCCTCCACCACCAAGGCCGCGCAGATCGCTCGCGACCAAGCCGCGCAGGGAGCCGCCGCTCTGGGTGGGCCACTCGCCGCTGAAATGTATGGCCTCACGCTGTTGGAAGAATCGATTCAAGATCGCGCCACCAACACCACTCGCTTCCTCGTCATCGGCGAAAAGCCATGCCCTGCCACCGGCAACGACCGCACGTCCATCCTCTTCGCCATCCACGATCGACCCGGCTCGCTGGTCAAAGCGCTCCAGGCCTTCGACAATTTCCAGATCAACATGTCCAAGATCGAGTCCCGCCCGTCCAAACGGAAAGACTGGGAATACATCTTCTACGTCGATCTCGCCGGCCACTGTGAGGACGCCAAGGTGGCCGAAGCTCTCGACGAACTCGGCAAGCATTGCTCACTGGTAAAATTGCTCGGATCCTACCCGGACGCCGGCGAATGAATCCCATGAATCCCCCGCCCCCGCGACATGAGGCGGAGGATGAAAATTCCGCACATTGGAGGCTGGCGTAACCGGAATCCCGCTGTCTAGGATCCCCCCGCATGAACGGAACAGCGGAATTGAAAATCGATGGCAAGACTCTTGAGCTGCCAACCATCGTAGGAACCGAGAACGAAATCGGCATCGACATCGGTGCCCTTCGCGCCAAGACCGGCTGCATCACCCTCGATCCCGGCTACGGCAACACCGGTGCCTGCAAAAGCGCCATCACCTTCATCGACGGTGAAAAAGGCATCCTTCAATACCGCGGCTACGACATCGCCGAACTCGCCAAAAAAAGCACGTTCGTCGAGACCGCCTACCTCCTCATCTACGGCGAGCTGCCCACCGCCGCCGAACTCGCCGAGTTCTCCGGCCTGCTGACGGACAACCAAATGCTGCACGAGGACATGATGCAGCACTTCGACGCCTTCCCGCCCAAGGCGCACCCGATGTCCATCCTTTCCGCGATGATCCACGCGTCCTCCGCCTATCCGTCGCAACGGACCTATCGCAAATCACTCAAGGAGGCCTTCCCCATCCACGCCGCGCGCCTCATCTCGCAGACCCGCACCATCGCCACCTGCTCCTACCGCAAGGCCGTCGGCCTGCCCACCAGCTACCCGAAGCGCGACCTCAAGTTCACCGAGAATTTCCTCCACATGATGTTCTCCCTGCCCGGTGAGGACTATCAGATGAATGCCGATGTGGTGCGTGCGCTCGACCTCATCTTCCTGCTCCACGCGGACCACGAGCAAAACTGCTCCACCTCCACCGTCCGCATGGTCGCCTCCAGCCAGGCCAATGTCTTCGCCTCCGCTTCCGCTGGCGTTTGCGCTCTTTGGGGACCACTCCACGGCGGTGCCAACCAAGCGGTTCTCGAAATGCTCGAGCAAATCCACAAGGACGGCGACGACGGTTCAAAGTTCCTCGACCAAGTCAAAAACAAGGTCGGCAATCGCCGCCTGATGGGCTTCGGCCACCGCGTTTACAAGAGCTTCGACCCCCGCGCCGTCATCATCAAGGAACAGTGCGACAAGGTGCTCGCCCAACTCCACGTTTCCGACCCGCTGCTCGACATCGCCAAAAAACTCGAAGAAGTCGCGCTCCACGACGACTACTTCGTCTCCCGCAAACTCTATCCGAACGTCGATTTCTACAGCGGCATCATCATGCGCGCCATCGGCATCCCGATGAACATGTTCACCGTTCTCTTCGCCATCGGCCGCATGCCTGGCTGGGTCGCGAACTACAAGGAAGTCATGGACGATCCGGACAGCCGCATCTCCCGCCCCCGCCAGATCTACACCGGCGAAACGCTGCGCGGCTACAAGGACATCGCCGAGCGCGGTTGATCCCCGCCCAACGGCCCGCGAAAATCATTTCGCGAGGCTAACCGCATGCTTCAGAATTGAGATCGGGCGACATTTTGATCGCCCGTTTTCTACTTTTGCAGCGCATCACCAGCTTCACGGCTCGATGCAATCTAGAGTGATCCGCTTATCAACCCCTCCGACGAGAAAGCGTCATCAATTCCCCGTCACCCAATAGTGATTGAGGAAGTAAATTTCCCGCAGAAGAAACATCAGCTTCGGTCCAAATGACCGGTAACGGGAGCTCGGGGTCGGAGAAGTGACCGCCGAAATCCCGAGATCCTCAGCCATCAACGACGCTCGCTTGAGGTGCAACGGATCACTCACGAGGATTGCTGTTTTTAGGCCAGCGGCATCCATCAGAGCCTTGGCTTCCACGAGATTTTGGCGAGTGGTCCTAGATCGAGTTTCCGTCAGAATCACCTTTGGGTCCACGCCCTTCCTAACGGAATACTCTGCGCCAACTTCACTTTCTGCGTGCTTCGCGCCGTCCCCAAAACCTCCCGTAAAAATGATTCTTGCCCCCTCCCCCTCCTGCAGCAGATTGATCGCGTGCTTAATCCTCTCTTCGAAGACGGGCGAGGGCTCGGCTCCATAGGCCGCAGCCCCTAACACGATGATACAATCTGATTTTTCCGCATGATTTTCATCTCCGAATCTCCAGATCACGATTCCCGCAATGACGAGCCATGCGGAAAATACTGCCGCCAACCCCAGCAGGATCGTTCGAACACGTCGTTTCATGCAGGCACTTCGAGTCGATGGAGCATGCTTCGTGACTTGAGGAAAGACTCCTTTCACCGCCTCGGCCTAAAACCCATCACAAACCTCAGCGCGACCATCGGCAATGCCGACAGCAACAATGCCGCCACCGCGATTTTAAGCCCCGGATAGACGCGCGGCTTATCAGCATCCAAGCCCGCCAACGCTTCCGCCACCACCTGCTCCTTCGGCACGTAAAATGATTTTTTCGCAGGCATGCCCGGCGAGTCCGGCGAGCGTCGGGAAACTTTGCCGAACTCGGTGCGCACCGGCCCCGGGCAAACGGCCACGACCGGGATGTGATGCTCGCGCAGCTCAATGCGCAGCGCTTCCGAAAAACTCGTCACGTAGGCCTTGGTCGCCGCGTAGACCGCAAAGTCCGGGATGGGCAGCACGCTGGCCAGCGAACTCACATTGATGATGCCACCGCCGCGCAGGATCATGTTCGGCAGCAGCATCCGTGTTAGGTGCGTCAGCGCCTCAATGTTCACCTGCAACATCGCTTGCAGTTTGTCCCATTCCGCCGTGGCAAACTCACCGTAGTCGCCAAGTCCTGCATTGTTGACGAGCAGGTCGGGATGCAGCCCACGCTCGTTGAGAAGTTCAATCAATCCTTCACGCTGTCCCGCGTCCCTCAAATCCGCCGTGAAAACTGCGACCGCCACTTGCGGGTGCCAGGCGCGGATTTTTTCCGCCAATTCCTGAAGCTGGGACTCGCGTCGCGCCACGAGCACGAGCGTATCGACTCGCGGCGCGATCTGGAGTGCGAACTCGGCCCCCAATCCCGAAGAAGCTCCGGTGACGAGGGCGCACGTGTGAAAATCAATGCTTGGCATGGCGCAGCGTTACACCATGCCGCCGCATCATGCCATCTGAGTTTCGCCGTTAGCCCCTTGCGTGACTTGGACGATGCGCAGCGGCAGGCGGACGAGGATTTCGCCGTCGCAACCGATGTCGATGGAGTAAATACCAGCTTCCTCGAAGCGGAGGCCTTGCAGGTTCATGATGATGTTGCGCGTGAGGAACGGCACGTTCTTCGGCAACTGCACGTCGAACTCAGGTTCGATGGGCATGTTGTTCGGGTCGAGCGACTCGCCGTCTTCGTTGATGATGTTGATCGAAAGCTTGTGACGGCCTGCATCTTCCGGGGTGAAGCAGAAACGCATCGCCAGGGCGCACGAAGGATGGACGACAGGCACGGCGCGAGCCGCGAGGGTGTCGAAGGTTCCGGAGATGACCAGCTTGCCGTTGTAGTCGGCCGCGAAGTCGCAAAGGGTGGCGATTTGAATGTCCATGTGAGGATATTGGAATGGATTTATAAAATGGCCGCAGGGTTTCCATGCGGCGGGCACCTTGTCTGAAGGGATCGCCCCTCCCCGTAAAGCGCAAAGAATCCCAGCTACCAGCCCGTTTTCCACCGCCTTTTGCAGACTCTGAAAATCGCCCAAACAGTCTGCCGGACGGACCGCAAATCATTTTTACGGAATTCCCGTAATTTGACGAATTTCTCAGCCCTTTCGGGTCCTTGTGAAGACCTTTTCCCAACTTATTCACAACGGCTTTCTTAATCATTTTCGCCGTCCGCATCTCGGAGGCCGAAGGGAGCAGGCTGGGAAAATGCCCTGAGTTTGAGCGATCCTGATGACTGTGAATAACTTGATAACAATCCAAAACATTTCTCACCGATCGATACAACTCATTCAATCCAAACAACAAAGCCATCAATCATTCGTTTGAAGCCTTCTTCTCATTGCGCATAACTTTGAAAAGCTTGCAGTTCAAACGATGACCATCGGACGCCTCCACCCCCTCGGCGATGCGAGTCGAGCGACGGAGGGATCAGGGAAAATGCCACCATTTCACAACTTGTTCACAAGGCTCAGGAGCATTGGGGAAAACTCGCTGAAATCCTGCGATGATTGGCGAAGCAATTGCTTTTGACCCCCGCCGAGCCATGCCCTACACGGCTGGCGGTATTTCACTAACGCCAAGATCATGTCCGAGATTCCCACCATCATCTACACGAAGACCGACGAAGCCCCCGCGCTTGCAACCTATTCTTTTCTCCCCATCGTCCAGGCCTTCACCAAGCACTCGGGCATCACCGTGGAAACCCGCGACATCTCGCTCGCCGGTCGCATCATTTCCCAATTCCCGGATTTCCTCACCGCTGACCAGCAAATCGCCGACGCCCTCTCCGAACTCGGCGCGATGACCCTCACCCCCGAGGCGAACATCATCAAGCTGCCGAACATTTCCGCCTCCGTTCCCCAGCTCAAGGCCGCCATCGCCGAGCTCCAGTCGAAAGGCTACGCCCTCCCCAACCTCCCGGAAACCGCCACCACCGACGCCGAGAAGGACATCAAGGCCCGCTACGCGAAAGTCATGGGCAGCGCCGTGAACCCCGTCCTCCGCGAGGGCAATTCCGACCGCCGCGCCCCCAAAGCCGTCAAGGACTACGCCAAGGCCCACCCGCACTCGATGGGCAAGTGGTCCGCCGATTCCAAGACCACCGTCGGTTCCATGAACGGCAAGGGTGATTTCTTCTCCAACGAAAAATCCGTCTGCGTCCCCGCCGCCACCGATGTGAAAATCGAGTTCATCGGCGCGGACGGCACCACCAAAGTCCTCAAGGAATCCACCCCGCTCAAGGCCGGTGAAATCCTCGACGCCACCTTCATGAGCAAGGCCGCGCTCGTTACCTTCCTCGGTGAGCAAATCGCTCGCGCCAAAAAGGAAAACGTCCTCCTTTCGCTCCACATGAAGGCCACCATGATGAAGGTCAGCGACCCGATCATCTTCGGCCACGCCGTCGAAGTCTTCTTCAAGGACCTCATCGCCAAACACGCCGCCACCCTCAAGGAACTCGGCGTCGATTTCAAAAACGGCTTCGGCGACCTCGTCGCGAAAATCGAAAAACTCCCCGCCGACAAAAAAGCCGAGATCGAGGCCGACATTCAGGCCGCCTACGCGAACGGCCCAGCCCTCTCGATGGTGAACTCCGACAAGGGCATCACCAACCTCCACGTTCCGTCCGACGTCATCGTCGATGCCTCCATGCCCGCCATGATCCGCGCCGGTGGCAAAGTCTGGGACGCCGCGGGAAAAACCGGCGACACCCTCGCCGTCATCCCGGACTCCTGCTACTCCGGCATCTATCAAGCCACCATCGACTTCTGCAAAAAGAACGGCGCGCTCGATCCCAAGACCATGGGCTCCGTCCCCAACGTCGGCCTCATGGCCCAGGCCGCCGAGGAATACGGCTCGCATAACAAAACCTTCGAAATTCCCGCAGCAGGCACCGTCAAAGTCACCGACTCCGCCGGAAACGTTTTGCTAGAACACGCCGTCGAAGCCGGCGACATCTGGCGCGCCTGCCAGACCAAGGATGCCCCCGTCCAAGATTGGGTAAAACTCGCCGTCAAACGCGCCCGCGCTTCCGGCGATCCCGCCGTCTTCTGGCTCGATAAAAACCGCGCCCACGACGCCCAAATCATCGCCAAGGTCGAAACCTATCTGAAGGACCACGACACCACCGGCCTCGACCTCCGCATCCTCCCGCCCGCCGAAGCCTGCACATTCTCGTTAGAGCGCATCGTCGAGGGCAAGGACACCATCAGCGTCACCGGCAACGTCCTGCGCGATTACAACACCGACCTCTTCCCCATCCTCGAAGTCGGAACCTCCGCCAAGATGCTCTCCATCGTTCCTCTCATGAACGGCGGCGGCCTCTTCGAAACTGGTGCCGGCGGTTCCGCCCCGAAACACGTCGAGCAATTCACCGAGGAAAACTACCTCCGCTGGGATTCCCTCGGCGAGTTCTTCGCCCTCGCCCCATCGTTCGAACAGATCAGCGAAGTCTTCAATCTTCCAAAAGCCAAGGTCCTCGCCGACACGCTCGACGCCGCCACCGGCAAGTTCCTGGAATTCGACCGCAGCCCCGGTCGCAAACTCGGCACCATCGACAACCGCGGCAGCCACTTCTACCTCGCCCTCTACTGGGCCCAGGCCCTCGCCGCCCAGGACAAGGACGCCGAACTGAAGGCCATCTTCACCCCCGTCTCGGAAAAGCTCTTCACCCACGAAGCCCGCATCGTCGAGGAACTGCTAGCCGTCCAAGGCAAACCCGTCGACATCGGCGGCTACTATCTGCCGGACGACGCCAAGGCCAACGCCGCCCTCCGCCCCAGCGAAACGTTCAACAGCATCCTCGCCGCCATCTAAGCCTAGCGGCTGCGGCCCACCACCATCCTCCGAAGCCCGCCCGGTCCCCGCGACCCAGCGGGCTTTTGGTTTTCCCGCCTCAACCTCAACAGCCCGATTCTTAAGCTGCATTCTCCGGGATGGACACGGGCGGCGGTTTTTCCATGCTCCCGCCCATGCCATCCGTCCACGTCGATCTCGCCGATCGCTCCTACCCCGTTCTGGTCGAAACCGGTCTCCTCGCGCAGGCTGGCGAGAAAATTTCCGAGCTCGGCCTGGCCGCCACCCGCGCCGCCGTCATCAGCGACGAAACCGTCGCCGGACTGCACAGTGATGCGTTGCTGGCATCGCTCGAAGCCGCCGGACTGCGCCCGTCCCTTCACACAGTCCCAGCCGGCGAGGCGTCGAAATCGATGACTCATGTCGAGTCCGTCTGCCGTGAGATGATACGCGCTGGCCACGACCGCAAGTCCATGGTCGTCGCCCTCGGCGGCGGTGTCGTCGGCGATCTAGCAGGATTCGTCGCAGCCATTTTCTATCGGGGCATCCCGTTTGTGCAAATCCCCACCACCATCGTCTCGCAGGTCGACTCATCCGTCGGCGGAAAAACCGGCGTCAACGTCGGAGAGGGCAAGAATCTGCTAGGCGCGTTCCACCAACCCCGCCTCGTCCTCGTCGATCCAGAAACCCTGCACACGCTGCCCGACCGCGAATACGTTGAAGGATTCGCCGAAGCCATCAAGCACGCCGCCATCCGCGACGCCGCGATGCTCGACGAACTCGCCGCGCTCGATCCTGCCACGCGCGAAATTCCCGCCGAATTGCTCGCTCGCAACATCGCGATCAAGGCGCGCGTCGTAGAGGCGGACGAGCATGAGACGCGCGACATCCGTGCGCTGCTCAACTTCGGCCACACCATCGGCCACGGCATCGAGGCCTCCGTCCCCTACGGCGAAATGCTGCACGGCGAAGCGATCTCGCTGGGCATGCGCGCCGCGCTCTTTCTATCCGAACGCCACGCCGACCTATCAGCCGCTGACAGCGCCCGCGTTCTGAACCTGTTGGAAAAATTCCACCTGCCACTCGTCCTGCCGCCGGAAATCACCACCGAAACAGTCATGGCAAAGCTCGCCCGGGATAAGAAGTTCTCAGCCGGAGCCATCCGCTTCGTCGTCCTTGATCGCCTCGGCAGCGCCCAGGTGATCAACACCGTCACCGCCGACGACCTCCGCGAGGCGATCGAGCACCTGAGGACGCGATGATTCGTCGCGGACCGCGAAATTCATTTCGCGAGTTCATCCTTCCCATCCGCCGAGCGAGCTTCTGGCCCAAGCTGCTAGAAAAGCAGCCTCGCTAGATTTCGATCGAATGATCGCGATGTACCCTCATGGACTGACGACACTCGTCGTTTCTCCATCGGCGAACTTCGTCCGCAGAACGTCGCCGGGCTTCAGCTCCGCCACGGAGGAAACGATCCTGCCATCCGCATCCATCGCGATCGAAAATCCGCGTTGGAACGCGGACTCCGGCCCCAGCGTACGCAGCATCGTCCGCAGCGTGGAAACGCGCTCGATCCGCCTCGCCAGCGATTCCTTGCCCACCCGCTCCAACCGCTCGCCGAGCCGACTAACAACTTCACCTCGCCGCTCCAGCACGCTCGCCGGATGATGTGCCACATGCGCCGCGCGGAGTTTCGCCAGCCGCTGGTCGAGCGCATCCAATGCCAGCCGCGTCGCTTGTGAAAATTGTCCGCGCGCCGAGTCCACCCGCATCACCGACTCGCGCAGCAGTTTTTCGCCGTCGCTCTGGAGCACCCCGCGGCGCAACCCGTCCACTGCCAGCCGTGCCCGCAGCAAGCGCTCGGCGGCCACCCGCGCCATGCGCCGCCGAAACTGCGCTAACTTTGCGGACAACTCCGCACCGTCCGCCACCGCCAGCTCCGCCGCCGCGCTCGGCGTGGGTGCCCGCAGGTCCGCCACGAAGTCGGCGATCGTGAAATCAATTTCGTGCCCCACCGCCGAGATGATGGGAATCGGACAAGCGGCGATGGCTCGCGCAACGACCTCTTCGTTGAAATTCCACAAATCCTCGATGGACCCGCCGCCGCGCCCGACGATGAGCACGTCGCAGCGCGGATACCCGAATTGCTCCGGCTCGCCCATCTTCGCGATCGCTTGGGCGATCTCCAGTTCCGCGCCCTTTCCCTGAACTCTTACCGGGAAAAGCACCGGCTGCACCCACGGCGCGCGCCGTTTCAGCACGTTGAGAATGTCCTGCAAGGCCGCGCCGGTGCCGGAGGTGATCAACCCGATTTTTTGCGGATAGGGCGGGATCTTCTTTTTCCGATCCGCTGCGAACAGCCCTTCGGCGTCCAGCTTGCGCTTCAACGCCTCGAACTTCGCCTGCAAATCCCCCGCGCCGGCTCGTTCCGCCTTCTGCACGATGATTTGGAGCTGTCCGCGCGCCTCGTAAACGCTGGCCTCGGCGAAAACACGCACCTTCGCCCCGTCTTCCAGTGCGTCCGAGCCCTCCCGTTTCCGCGCTCCGAACATCGCACAGGAAATCTGCGCACCGGCGTCCTTGAGCGAGAAATACCAATGTCCGCTGGCCTGTTTGCGCAGGTTCGAAACCTCACCCTCCACCCAGATTTCACCAATCTGCACCTCCAGCAGATTCTTCATGCGCCGCAGCAACTGCGTCACCGAAAGCGACTTTTCCTCCGACGTCCGGGGTTTCGAAAACAAATCCACGCCGCAATCTGGCAAGCCTGCGGATTTTTCCGAGCGGGAAAGCGCCGTTCCTGATTTCTTGGCCACGCTTGACTCTCGAACGATGGCCCTGCTAGAGCATCCGACCATGAGAATCGCTGCTCGCGCACTCGCACTTTTTCTTCTGGCGATGACTGGCATTGCACCAGGCAAGCAATGGACATCGACTGACGGTCGGACCTTGGAAGCCGACTACATTTCCACCGAGAATGGCCAAGTGAAACTGAAGCGTCCGGGCGGCACGGTTTTCAGTTTGCCGCTGAATCGTCTGTCCGATGAGGATCAAACTTGGCTGAAATTGCAGGCCTCCACGCCAACGGAGGAAAAGGCGGGAAAACCCATCGACGGGCCCTACGGGAAGCTGGTCACGGGGGCTTGGGAGTTGAGTGAGGAGGATGGCCTGAAATTTGCGTTTCACGGTGTTCCCACCATAAGCGCGGAGATGAAATACCCGCTCGTCCTCGCCTTGCATGGGAAAAGTCCCAACACGGAAAACGGCAAGCAAATCGCGGGTTGGATGAAAAGTTTCACCAGTTCCGAAAATGAGTCGGCGCGTCCGTGTTTTGTTCTCGCTCCGATGTCTGCCCAACCTGAGGCCGGTCAAGGCCGGGGATGGAATGGCAAGGAAGTCGAGCAGGTCATCCAGTTGATCAAGGCGATGGTGAAGAACCTGCCTATCGACCCAAAGCGGATCTATATTGTGGGCCACTCGATGGGAGGATATGGGACCTGCCACATCATGGCCTCCGAACCGCGGCTCTTTGCGGCGGCGATTCCGGTCGCCGGAGTTTCACCGGGAGATGTCGGAGAACTTTCGCGCAAACCGATTTGGATGTTTCACGCCGAGGACGACTCCTTGGTTCCAGTGGCAGGAGCACGGGAGTTCGCCGAAAGCATGAAGAGGAACAACCAGTTCAAATTCACCGAATCCAAAACCGGCGGCCACGGTGTCGTTGAAACCGTCTTCAACACCCCGGAAACGCACACCTGGCTTTTCGCCCAATCCCTCAAATGACGTCCGTCACCGTCAGCGGCGGCGCATCCAAGGATTCGTAGCACCGCAGGCCCACCAACTTTTGATAGAGCGCGCTGGCCGGGGTCAGCAGGGTGACCTCCATGCCGTCATGCGAGACCACGGTCCCGCCGGCCGTCGGCACCAGCAGGAACCACGACAGCTCGCCTTCCATTTCCACCTCGACAAGCGCACCTGCGTCGATCCCGTCGTCCGCTTCGAAATCCGGCAGAACAAGCGCGTCAAAGATGCGGACCGCCGCGGCAAGCTCGTCCACTTGCTTCGCTTGACCGACGGCGAGGTAAGATGCCTCTAGGCTACGCGTGTCGTATTTCCCTTCCGCCTTGCTGCCAGGATCGGTGGCGGCGGCGTGCGCCTCAGTGGCCGCGCGTGACAATCGATCCAGCGCCGCGCGCAGTTCGCTGCGGATCTTGGTGAGCAATGCTTGTTTTCCTGAAGTCATGGACGGGCGCGGAGACTTGCACCGATGCCGCAGCGGATCAAGATCCTCCGCATGCTCACCGTTTACGCCTATCAAAACTGCAGCACCTGCCGCAACGCGCTCAAATGGCTCACCGCCCGCGCCATTCCTCACCAGGTAAAAGCCATCCGTGAAACTCCGCCCTCGGTGGCGGAACTCCGCTCCGCGCTGCAGGCCAACGACGGTGATTTGAGAAAACTTTTCAACACCTCCGGCACGGATTACCGCGCCCTCGGTCTCAAGGATAGCCTACCAACCCTGACCGAAGCCGAAGCCCTCGCGCTGCTGCATGAAAATGGCAACCTCGTGAAACGGCCCTTCGTCATCGGCGACGCCATCTCGCTCGTCGGCTTCAAGGAAGCCGAGTGGGACCAGGCTTTAGTCTGAAGCCGGCTGCGGACCGCATCCTGCGGCGCGTGATTCAACAGCAAAAAAAACGGCCGCTAGGGAGTCCCTTCCCTAGCGGCCTAAATTGTTGCGCCGTTCCCACACCCATGGAATTGGCAAACAACTGTGCTGTTACACCCTTACATGAAAGAGCGATGACTCGCTGCTTTCGTTGGGTTAAGACAGCTTGGATATTGATCCGTTCAAACAATTTTGGAATTTTTCCGAGATTTCCGGAAACGGTCGATTTTCAGGGGTTTTCGCCCACATCCTGGGCAAAAAAAACGGCCGCCGAGGAGTCCCTTCCTCGGCGGCCTAAATTGTTGTGCCTTTCCCACACCCATGGAATTGGCGGACAACTGTGCTGTTACACCCTTACATGAAAGAGCGATGACTCGCTGCTTTCGTTGGGTTAAGACCCTCAAGTTCGCCTGACGTTCAAAGATTTTTGAAATTCTTTAAATCTTTCTCATCTTCGTGGTCTTCCCTGCAAAATGGCACTTGGAAAAGCGCCGTTGTTTCCGGACATTCCCGGCCATGCCGCACAGCCAGATCGACGTCAGCTACGTTGCCAAGCTCGCCCGCCTCGAACTTTCCGGGGCGGAGGTCGCTGAGTTCCAACCTCAAATCGAAGCCATCCTCGGCTATGCCGAATCGCTTTCGAAGCTGGATGTTTCCGGGATCGACTCGAGCGCCCACGCCATTCCGGTTTTCGGCCGCATGCGTGACGACATCCCGGGCACCAGCCTGACGGCAGAAGCCATGCTCCAAAACGCTCCAGACCAAGCTCAAGGCCAGATCCGCGTTCCCAAGGTCGTCACCGACGCCTGAAAAAACCTTCGCTTCACCTTTCCCATGACCATCACCTCGCTCCGTCGGCAGCTAACCGCTGGCGAAACCACTCCGACCGCCATTTTGGAAAGCCTTGCCGGGGAAATTTCCGCCCGTGACGGCCGCACCGGTGCCTACCTTTCCCACGATCTGGAAACCGCGCTCGCCGAGGCCGCGCAGGCCGACCTTTCGCTTCCGCTCGGTGGCATCCCCATCGCCATCAAGGACAACATCAATGTCCTCGGCCAGCCCTGCACCTGCGGCTCCAAGTTTCTGGAAAACTTCATCTCGCCGTATGACGCCACCGTCATCCGCAAGCTCCGCGCCGCCGGGGCCATCCCGTTCGGTCGCATGAACCAGGACGAGTTCGCGATGGGATCTTCCACGGAGAATTCGGCCCTCGGCGTGACCCGCAACCCGCACGACCCGGAACGCATCCCCGGTGGCTCTTCCGGCGGATCCGCTGCCGCGGTGGCCGATCTCACCGCGATCGCGTCGCTCGGCTCCGACACCGGAGGATCCATCCGCCAGCCAGCATCCCACTGCGGCGTGGTTGGTCTGAAACCCACTTACGGCCGCGTTTCCCGCTACGGTTTGGTCGCGTTCGCCTCGTCGCTCGACCAGATCGGCCCGCTCACGCGTTCGGTCGAGGACGCCGCGCTCATCCTCCAAGCCATCGCCGGCATGGACCCCATGGATTCGACCAGCCTCGACGCCCCGGTGCCCGATTACTTGGCCGATCTCAATGGCGGCGTGAAAGGACTGCGCCTCGGCATTCCCAAGGAATATTTCGGCGACGGCATCGCTCCTGGCGTCCGCTCACTGGTGGAAGCCGCGATCCAAAAGCTCGCCGACCAAGGCGCGGAAATCGTCGATATTTCGCTGCCGCACACCGAGCACGCCGTGGCCACCTACTACGTCATCGCCCCGGCTGAGGCGTCGTCGAACCTGTCCCGTTTCGACGGCATCCGCTACGGCCACCGCGCCGCCAACCCAGCCGACATCCTCGACGTCTATCAAAAGTCGCGCGAGGAAGGTTTCGGCCCCGAGGTGAAACGCCGCATCATCCTCGGCACCTACGTCCTCTCGTCCGGCTATTACGACGCCTACTACGCCTCCGCCCAAAAAGTCCGCAGCCTGATTCGCCGCGACTTCGAACAGGCCTTCGAAACGGTGGATGCCATCCTGTCGCCTGTCGTGCCCGCTCCGGCTCGCCGCATCGGCAGCATTGCCGGCGACCCCTTGCAGGAATACTTGTCGGACATTTTCACCATCGCCGCGAACCTCGCCGGCATTCCCGGCATTTCAATTCCCTGTGGCACCACCGACCACGATGGCGGAAAAGCCCTTCCTGTCGGCCTTCAAATCCTCGCCCCTCACCTCGCCGAGGCGAAATTGCTGCGCATCGCGAAGGCTGCGGAAATGCCTGCCTCCGCTTAATGAACGAGGTTGTTTCCCACGTTCCAAGAAATCCTCCGACCGCTCAAAATCGTTAGATTTCTCGATACGTCAATTTCAACGGTCGCGTGAACCGAACAAAAGCCTTCCTGCGCGTATCGCTCGGCAGGCTGGCTCATCCCTGAATCAAGCCGATTTCATGGCATCCCCCATCTGGGGGGGCTTTTCCCCTTCCATCCCGTCCGCCGTCGGCTTACGTCATTGCCAACATGAGCCTAAACCAACTCGAACAACTGAAGAAACTCACCACCGTGGTCGCCGATACCGGAGACTTTGAGTCGATGAAAACCTACCAGCCGCAAGACGCGACGACCAATCCGTCGCTCATCCTCCAAGCCGCTGAAAAAGCCGAATACCGCCACCTCGTCGAGCAGGCGGTTTCTGAACTCAAAGGTTCTGGCAAATCCGGCAAGGAACTCACCGAGGCCATCATCGATCGCATCCTCATCCTGTTCGGCTTGGAAATCCTCAAAATCGTCCCCGGCCGCGTTTCCACTGAAGTGGACGCACGCCTTTCCTTCGACACCGCCGCCACCGTCGCCAAGGCGCACCAACTCATCGCCGCCTACGAAAAGGAAGGCCACTCGCGCGACCGCATCCTCATCAAGATCGCTTCCACCTGGGAAGGCATCAAGGCCGCCGAACAACTCAAGAAAGAGGGCATCAACTGCAACCTGACTTTGCTGTTCTCCTTCGCCCAAGCCGTCGCCTGCGCCGAAGCCGGCGTGCAACTCATCTCGCCCTTCGTCGGTCGCATCCTCGACTGGCACAAGAAGGAGACCGGGAAAGACTATCAAGGCGATGAAGATCCCGGCGTCATCTCGGTCCGCTCCATCTACAACTATTACAAAAAATTTGGCTACAAGACCGAGGTCATGGGCGCGTCTTTCCGCAACAAAGGCGAAATCCTGGCCCTCGCTGGCTGCGACCTGCTCACCATCAGCCCAAGCCTGTTAGGAGAACTGCAAGCCTCCACCGATCCTGTCGAGCCGCGCCTCACCGCAGAAGAAGCCGCCGCTTGCGACCACGAGAAAGTGTCGCTCAACGAGAGCGATTTCCGCTTCCAACTCAATGAGGATGCGATGGCGACCGAAAAGACCGCGCAAGGCATCCGCTCGTTCTCCGCAGACATCGTCAAGCTGGAGAAATTCATCGAAGGCCTGCTTGCCTAACACCGTTCTCCAAAACTTCAAAATCCGTCACAGCTCCAAGCCGTGACGGATTTTTTTGTGCCCTATCGCGATGAATTCCCCCTCTCAAATTGGCCATTCCAGCTCCAGTCTGATCCCGTCCTTGCCGACCGTCTGGAAACCGAGACGTTGGTAAAAACCGCGCACGGTGTCGTCCGCCACCACGCAAAGCCGTATCGGCAAACCGCTGCGTATCGATTCCGCGCGGACGTTGAGCATCAACTGTGTGCCAATCCCATGGCCGCGAAACTCAGGCAGTAAGGAGATATCGATCACCCGCAGCGACGCCACTCGACGGACCAGATAGAAGCGCCCGGCCGGTTTATCATCGACCATCACAATGGTGAACCATGCCTGTGGATTGGCGGCATGATACTGAGCATATTGCCACTCGAACTGCTGCTCCAAAAGGACCGTGCGCAAGCTCGGATCCAAATCGCGAAATCCGGCTTCACCTTCCCTAACTGAAAGATACAACTCACGCAGAAAGGGGAGATCCCCCGCCGTCTCAGGCCTCAATGCCACCGTGGCCTGCCGAAACATTCCTTTAAGGCCTAGAAGGGAAAATCCCCTGCATCGCGATGATGAATCGCACGGTCAGGAAGGGCGGCATGTTCTCGTGAGCGAGCCCCCCGCCTGCGCTCCCGATGGAAACCGTGGCCGTGATATTTCCGGTGGCCGCAGCGTCCGAATAATTGCTCTCCCCGTCGTTTGCTCGTGCGAGTCGATTGCCGTCTGGATGCGGTCGATTCGCAATCGTGCTCGTGACTGGCACACTCCCCGTCGCAGCGTGCGTATGGCTGGGTATTTGCAACGTGTTGAGGGTGACGTTTTCCTGACCACCCAGCTCGCCCTCCGATCTGCTAGAAAGTCCAGCACCTTGCCCAGTGTGGATAGGCACGCGCCCTCTGAAGTCCGGCAATGCAAACGTCGTCTGTCCATTGCCACCATACTGAGTGCCGAGCAGCGAAAACAACGCGGTGTTCTGTGAGATCGACATAATCTGTCCATTGCAATCCGCCCAACCCGTGGGCGCGAACGAGAAGGCAGCCATTCTGATTTCTCCTAAGAACGGGTTCGACATGATGGTGGGGTGTTTAAATCTCTAAAGGCTCGATCGCTTGCTTTGAAAGTGCTGACTCTCAGGCGGCGAAAACTGCCTTTACCCAAACAAATGCGCCGGGCATGCTGCAAGCCATGAATCCAAAATCGGGAGCTTGGAGCCTGATCATTGCCCTTTCCGGCCTCATCTCTGCGCATGCCGAATTGAAGGTGGTCGCCACCGCACCATCCGCCTTCCAGATCGTCACCGCCACCGAGATCAGCCCCGCTCTCCAGCAACTCCTCGCTGGCGTCAATCCCTGGGGACTGGCACTGCATCCCGATACCGGCGTCGTTTATTTCTCAGATCCCACCGCCGGTCTCATCGCATCCATCGATCCCGCAGTACCGGCACCTGTTATCACCCCCATCGTTAACCGCCCGGCATCGGTGTTCCACGGCATCGCCCTCGATGCCCCGGGCAACCGCCTGTTCGTCCTCGATTCCTCGGACAACTCGGTGAAGGTGGTGAACTTGGCGACCTTGGTGCAGACGAAAATCGCCATCGACCAAGGCATCCACCGCCCTAACGACATCGCCTACGATCACGTGCGGGACTGGTTACTACTCACCGACTCCGGCAGCGACAGCCTCATCATCATCCGGCTGGACCTAGCAGACGCACCGCTCCAAGAAGTCATCAGTCCCGCCACCGTCGGCGCTTGGGGCATCGCCGTGAACGCCAAGGATGGCACGGCTTATTTCTCCAGCCACGACAATGGCCAAGCCTATCAGCTCAATCCAGAAACCCTAGTAGTCACCAGTATCGCCACCGGTTTAAACGGCCCGCGCGGCCTAAAATTTGACCGCTTCGGCCGCCTGTTCTGCCTCGAAAGCGGGCTAAACCGGGTGGTGCAAATCCCCCTTGCTGGCCAAACCGTAACGGCTCCCACTTTCGCGAACGCGATCAATGGCCGCGCCTTCTTGGTCTTCGAGAACAGTGACAAGGACGGCGACTTTTTACCCGACAGCTGGGAAAAGCGCTTCAAACCCTCGGTTCTAGCGTTAAATGCGGAGAGCGACTTGGATCTCGACGGAAGGACGGCCTTCAACGAATTCCTCTTCAACAGCTCACCTAACAGCGGAGCAGATCCGGCACCAGTCCGCACGCTCACCCCTCAGCCCGGTGGCGGCCTAAGCCTCTCCTTTCAGGGCCCATCCACCGGCTATCACCTCGGAGTCATGCTCTCCTCGGACATGGTGACCTGGCAACCATGGACCGGTCCGCTGATTCAGTCTGCACTGCCAGATCCCCTCTACAGCACCTGGCAGATGACTCTGAGCAACCCGCTTCCTTCTGGTCTCAACGCGAGCAAAATCTTTGCCCGTCTGAAAGGATCAGCCACCGCCCCCTGATCCATGGACCTCTCCAGCCGCCCTCGCTTGCGGGATTTCGAGTCCCGCATTGGAACCCGTTTTCATGTTAGAATGGCCGATGGCCCCTTCGTCGGAGAATGGTCGCTGGATGCATGTGAGCCATTACCAAAGCCGCCACTCGACATCCTTGCCGATGCGGAGTGCTTCACCCTTGTGTGGGGCGGCTCGGCCAATTGCCCTCAAGCGCTCTATGAGTTCGAGGCCGTTGATGGCTTCAAAACTCTGCTTTTCGCGGTTCCCGTATCCGCCGACTGCATGTGGGTGACCGTCAACTGACCCACTCCAGCTTCACCACGAAGGCGCTTCCGGCAAATGAACCGCTGACCTCGTTTCCTTGGCAGAGCAGTGGCCCATCCGCAACTCCATGCAACTCCTGGAGCACCGCCCCAACCTCCTTGCCTGACGTTCTCGCAACCAAGTGCTTCGTTCCATTCTGGATCATAACACGCGCCTTATGCCGCATCGCCCATGCCTCCAATCCATCCACCGGTGTCGCCGCAAACGCAGGCAGCGCTCCCACCAGCGTGCCCACCGACACACCAACCCCGAGACGAATGAAGTGCATGCGATTCATGCTGGCGAAATTAACGATCCCCAAGTCCTGCCACAAGTAACAATTGCGGACCTTTCAGACGTCCCTTCTTTCACCTCAAGATCAAAAAACCATCTTGCGGCATTGCCACGCAATCATCACGCAGCATTCAGCAATCGCCATGTCCTGCTGGTTTTCGTAAATTTCCTGTCCTCCAATTCCACCGCCGTTCGTTGTTCTCATGAAACGGCCTATTACCCGCCACGATCCATTCCATGAGCACCCAAATCTTCATCAATCTGCCCGTCGCCGACCTGCCACGATCGCTCGCGTTCTTCAAAGCGCTTGGCTACGATCACAACCCGCAGTTCACCGACGACACCGCCGCGTGCATCGTCATCAGTCCAGAAATCCATCTCATGGCGCTGACCCATTCAAAATTCCGTGAGTTCACCCCCAAGGATATCTGCGATACCCACAAAGCCACCGAAGTCCTCATCTGCCTGACCTGCGAATCCCGCGAACAGCTCGAACAAACCGTCGCTCGCGCCGTCGCCGCAGGAGGCTCGACCTACGCCGACCCCAAGGATTATGGATTCATGCTCCAACACGGTTTCCTCGATCCCGACGGCCACCACTGGGAACTGGTTCACATGACTGGCATGCCGCCTCAAGCCTAACAAATTATTCCCCGAACGATGAATCCATCCATCCAAGACCGTGAGTTCGCCACCTCGCGCGCCCTTTCCGCTTCTCCCGCCGAGGTTCTCGCCGCCATCGCCGACCCGCAACGCCTTGCTCGCTGGTGGGGACCTAACGGCTTCACCAACACCATTCACGAATTCGACTTCCAACCCGGCGGCACTTGGATCCATGACATGCACGGACCGGACGGCAGCGTCTATCCAAACCGCTCCGTGTTTGTGGAAACGGGGCCGCAGCGCATCGTCATCGAGCACCTCGAAACCGTCCATCATTTCATCCTCACCCTCACGCTAGAACCTGCGGCCAATGGCACGTTGCTGACCTGGCGACAGACCTTCGACAGCGTTGAAGAATGCGATCTCGTTCGCCCCTATGTCCCGCGCTGCAACGAAGAGAATCTCGACCGCTTGGAAGCTGAATTAAAACTTCTAACTCATCCCACAAACCCATGATCCGAAAAATCCTCATCGGCCTCGCCGCCGTCATTGCCATCCTGCTCGTCGTCATTGCACTTCAGCCCGGCGACTTTCGCGTCGAGCGCAGTGCCACTCTAGCAGCATCACCCGCCGCCTTGTTCGAACAGGTCAACGACCACCGCAAGTTCACCGTTTGGAACCCATGGATGGAGCTCGATCCCAACGTCGTGAACACCTACTCCGGTCCCGAAAGCGGCGTCGGAGCCGTTTGCAGTTGGAAAGGCAACAGCAACATCGGCGCTGGCAGCAGCACCATCATCGAAAGCAAACCTCACGAACTTGTCCGCATGCGCATGGACTGGAAGGAACCCATGGAAGGCACCAGCACGGTGGATTTCACCTTCAAGCCGGAGGGCGACAAGACCGTCGTCACATGGGCGATGTATGGTCCGCAAACCTTCATGGGCAAGGCCGTCAGCTTGGTGATGGATTGCGAGGAAATGTGCGGACCTCAATTTGAAAAAGGCCTCGCCAGCCTCGGCAAGGCAGCCACTCAACCCGCGACTCTCACTCAAACTGCAAAACCCTAATCTCAAATCCATAACTCCATGAGCACTTACACCGACGGCTTCGTCCTCTCCATTCCCAAAGGAAAGTTAGATCAATACACCGCCCTCGCCACCAAAGCGGCTGAGATCTGGCGCGAACACGGCGCACTCGAATACCGCGAATGCGCAGGCGACGACATGGATGCCAAGGACATGGTTTCCTTCCCCGACATGGCCAAGACCAATCCTGACGAAATCGTCATCTTCGCTTGGGCCACCTTCAAGTCCCGCGAACACCGCGACGAGGTTAATGCCAAAATCATGGCAGACCCGCGCATGGCATCCATGTGTGAGCAATCCGGCGTGGTCTTCGATTGCAGCCGCATGGCCTACGGCGGATTCAAAACCATCGTCTCGCTCTAACCATGAATCCCCAACAATCCACCGGCGAGCACCTGCTGCTCATTCGCGGCACCCACTGGAGCCGTGGCATGTCCCCCGCCAAACTCCAATCGGTTATGACCGACTTCTACGCTTGGGTCGAAAAACTCGACCAAGACGGAATCCTCCGCGGCGCGCAGCCGCTGATGGAGGAAGGCAAACTGGTCACCGGTATCAAGGGAGCTTCCGTCACCGATGGCGCTTTCGCCGAATCCAAGGAATCCATCGCCGGATATTTCCTGCTCGCCGTGCCGACCATGGACGAGGCGCTGCGCATCGCCCGCGCCTGCCCCATCCTTGATCACGGCGCACAACTCGAAGTGCGCCCCATCGCCGACCTCTGCCGCCCCATGGCCGAGGTGAACGAAGCATTCGCCCAAAATTGAAACCCACCTCCCCATGAAATCCACACGCAACCCCGTCGGCTGGTTTGAGATCTACGTCCAAGACATGGCCAAGTGCCGCAGATTCTATCAGGAAGTGTTTGGCGTCAGCTTGCAGAAGCTCGACAGCCCGCCGGGCATGGACCTCGAAATGTGGGCATTTCCCATGGAAATGGATCTTCCCGGCGCACCTGGAGCTCTCATCCGCATGCCCGGTAAAGACTCTGGCGGTGGCGGCACCATCATCTATTTCTCCTGCCTGAACTGTGCCGAGCAGGCCACCCGCGCTGCAAATCATGGCGGCACCATCCATCAGGAAAAATCTTCTATCGGCGACTATGGTTTCATGGCGCTGGTCGTGGATCCAGATGGAAACATGATAGGCCTGCACTCCTTGCAATGAATCCTGCCGGCATCGCCGCCGACCTCTTTCGCACGGAAGGGTCGCGCATCATCGCCGCGCTCACTGCCCGCTTCGGCACGCACCGACTCCAGTTGGCCGAGGATGTCGTGCAGGAGGCACTCGTCCGCGCGCTCCAGACGTGGCCCTATCGCGGTGTCCCGGCAAACCCGGCGGCTTGGCTCACCCAAACCGCCCGCAACCTAGCTCTCGACCAACTCCGCCGAGAACAAAACTGGAACAACAAGCAACCGAGCATCGCTGCGGAGAGTGATCGCTGGCTCGCCTCTCCAGCAACGCCGGAAACCGACGAATCCATCGCGGACGACACGCTGCGCATGATGTTCGTCTGCTTCCATCCGCAGCTTTCGACCGAGTCGCAAACCGCACTGGCCTTGCGCACGCTGTGCGGGTTGAGCGCCGCAGAAATTGCCGCCGCCTTCCTCAGCCGTGAATCCGCCATCGAAAAGCGCCTCGTCCGCGCCCGCCAACGCATCCGCGAACTCGGACTGCCCTTCGAAGTTCCCGGCCCAGCCGAGCTGCCCGCCCGCCTTGATGCCGTTCTCCGAACGCTCTATCTACTTTTCAATGAAGGCTACAAGGCTTCCAGTGGCGATAGGCTCGTCCGTGAAGATCTCTGTCACGAGGCCATGCGACTAACATCTCTGTTAGTGGATCATCCACACACCGCCGCACCGCGTGTCCACGCTCTGCTCGCGCTGATAATGCTCAACGCGGCTCGCCTTCCCGCCCGCTCCAATGACTCCGGAATCCTGCTCCGCCTGCATGAGCAAAACCGCAACGCTTGGGACGCAGAACTGATCCGCAGTGGAATTCACCATCTCGGTCTCGCGGCATCCGGCGAATCTCTCAGCATCTATCACCTCGAAGCCGGCATCGCCGCATGCCACAGCACTGCCGCCGATGACGCATCCACCGACTGGCCACGCATCCTCTCGTTCTACGATCGCCTCGTCGCCATCAACGCCTCACCCGTCGCGGCCATGAACCGCGCCGTCGCCGTCGCTCGAGTCCATGGGCCACAGGCCGGACTTGATGCGCTCGACGCCATACTCGATCGCAGTTCACTTGAATCCTACCACCTCTATCATGCCATCCGTGGCACACTCGCGGCGGAAATGGGCAAACTCGCCGAAGCCCTCACCCATTTCCGCCAAGCAGGAAACTTGGCGAATTTGCCCGCTGAGCGCGACTTCATCGCCCGCCGCATCGCCGAATTCAGCCGCTGATCAAGCCGTGCGCAGCATCCGCCACGCGCCGCCCATCGCTCCTAACAAAAGGCACAATGGAATCGCCAACCACGCGATCCCACCACCGTCACGTTTCAGACCCAGCGTGATCGTCATCGGCTTTTCGCCCTCCACCTGCACGCTGCGGCCAAAGGTCAGCACCGTGCCGCGCTCTGGCAAAGTTACGCCAAGCGCCGCCGGTGGCGGTTCCGCCGCAAGCTGTTGCGTCACGATGCGGCCTGCAATCTCCTTGAGCGCCGCATTTTCGTCCGCCGTGTTGCCATCGAGAAAGCGATCAAACTCGCGCGGGTTGTAGTTCGAGCCTCCACGCAGCACCGGATTTGCATCCGCCGCCCGATCCAGCCGCCCCTGATCCTTCCCCGCCACCGCACTGCGATTATCTAACGACAACTTTTGCCGACGCGTATTCAGCCCGAGCACCGCTTGCTGCGTCTTGAGCTGGCGCAACTGCACCCGTGCATCCTCACCAGACGCCGCGTCGAGCTGATTGCTTCTCACCGCATTGCTGAACGCCTGGCTCGCCTTTTCCTGATCCCCCGCCGCCAACCAACTGTTCGCCTGGTCGAGCAATGCCACCGCGCTGCGCGATCCGCTTTCCTGCTTGCTGCGCACCAACGATTGATAGTCTTCCAATCGAAACTCACCCGTGCTCGACCTTTGGCGTAGGTCAAAATCCCCGCCATGCGTCGCCATCCTCCAACCCTCCGGCACCAACACCCGCCACGTTAGATTTTCCATCGGCACATTCAACACCGGGCCTTCAAGCCTCACGCCCTTGCCGCTGGCCGAGGAATAGACAAAGCGCACCGTCGCGGGCTGACCCGTCACCGGCGATGGAAAAGCGTAGAACAACCAGTCGTCGCCCTCGCGCACCAGCGGCGAGCCTTCGTCATTCACCAGCACGTTGTAGAGGTCTGCCCCCTGTGGCAACTTCAGCCGCAACGTCCCCTTCCCTGTCACTTCCAGTTGCAACTCCACGGATGTTAGAAAATCTCCGCTTGGTGACAGCAGTGTCGTTAGAGAACCTTGGGCGACGCGCAGCTTCTCCAAATTTGCCAGCTCGTTGCGCTTCAACACCACCGGCAGCGGACCTTCCGGGTCGGCGAGGCGAAAGGCCATCAACGGCGTCACATTGCCCGCCATCTTGCCCAGTGCCGACTTCACCACGGACCAATCCATCTTCTGCCACCCCCGCGGCGATGAGCCAGCCTCCACCTCCAGCCGTCCTCCCGCTTGGATCGTCGCGAAATAGGCGAGTTGCCGCACTTCTTCTAACACGATGGGATCAATCAACTCGCCACCCGTCTCTTTGCCAGTCCGTTGGTATTCCAAATTCACCTCGGTTTCGCCCGCCATTCCCCGCTGAAAGCGGATTTCCCACAGCCCATCCTCACCAGCCACCGGAGTGAGGTCCGCCAGAGCTGCACCGCTCGCACGCACCGTCGAAGCCGCCGTGGCATCCAAGCCCGGAATCCTCACCCGCAACGATTTCACGGCCGCATTGTCGATTTTGTAAACAATCCCAATTTTCGTTAGAACCTGCCCTTCACGCAAAATCGCTTCGTGCAGCACTTTAGCCGTCACCCAGGCGTCCAGCCGACTGATGTCCAAGCCCAGCGCCCAATCCGACTGCAACAAGCGATACGCCAATGCACCCGGCCGAACCGCCGCTTGCGCCGTTTCTTCGGGCGCGTCCGCCAGCTCGCGTGGGTCGATCTGCGAGACATTCCTTCGACTCACCGCTAACACTTGCAAGCCCCGTTCCGGCACCAAGGTCACCACGCCAGATTCCCGCGTAGCACCCCTCAGCGACAATCGCGGCACTTGCCAATCCTTGCGCGATCCGGTCGGAGGAGCCGTCATGGTTAGACTAAAAACCCGCTTGCCCAGCGTCCTCCCGGCAAGCTGTAGGGTGACGACGCGCATGCCGTCGATTTTCCCTTCCGTCCAGTGACTCAGCCCTTCGCCCGTCGCGGTCTCGATTTCCAGCCCATCCGGCAGCTCCAGCTCCAATTTGAAAACCCCGGAGCGTGAAATGGTCACGGTGAGATCTGTCGCCACCACCAGCCTATCCTCGCCTAACGAAACCAATTGGTACGACTCCGCCCGTAGTTCCGGTGCCACCGCCGTCACCTTGACTCGCGCGGCCACTTCCCCCGCCCCATAGCGCCAGGCATGCCTCAGCAACGCGAGCGGCTTGCCCGTTTCATCGCGCGGCACCAGCCCGCCGTCGAAATCTCCCGGATTGACGGGGGATAGCCCATCCACCTCCATGCGCTCAGCTTGTGCGTCGTCACCAAATGCCAGCGCGAGAAAGCCGATTTCACCCGCAGCACCGCCCACGCGCAACGGCTCCAATGCCAGATCCATCGGCAGACTGCCCGCTCCACGCTGGGTCTCTACCGTTAGAAAAAATGCAGCATCTTGCGCGGGTTCCACCGGCACGCGTAGTTCCAGTTTTTCGGGATCATAACGCCACGCGCCCACCGGACCGTCCACCACATCGCTCACCGTGAATCCCGTCGGCACCTTCATCACCAACTGCGAGACACGCCCTTGCGCCGGCCTGATAGAAAGGCGATGACGGCCATTCACCACCCCTGGTCCCGGCAGATAGAGATTGGAAACCTCGGCAAAAAACCGCGTTTCTTCAGACGCCACGTCCCGTTGTAGAGCTCGGGCTTGGATCGTCACGGTCTCCACCGGTCCTGGAACGATCACCGCACCGCTCTCACCTTCCAGCAATCCCGCGAGCTCGGTGACGCGTGCCGCGCCTGGAGAAAAGAACTCCCATCCGGCCTCATCCCACCGCACCGTGACCTGCCGCAACGCCGCCGGACCGCTCGGCATTTCCCAACCCTTCACCGGATTTGCCAACGGCATTTCATATTCAGCCTGCCCGCTCAGCCGCCCTTCCGCCTCAGCAATCAGGAAATAGCCTGCCTGCCCGTCTATCAGAGACTTCACCACCTTCAATCCAGCCCCTTCAAATTGAGTCAGCACTGCCGGTTCGCGCAGCAACAGAAATCGCTCACCTGTGCCTGCCCGCACCGTCACGTTGAGTGTGCCATGCAGCCGCCCATCGTGGATTTTCCAATCCTGCGTCATCGACTCCGCCGCCCGCATGCCAGCGATTTCTTCACCCTTGGCTTTAGAAAAGCCAATGCATGTTAGAGCAACCATCGCCGCCACGCCCGCCGCCTTGGGTCTGCGAAAATGGCCTATCATTTCCCACGCCAGCGGCAGCCACCATGCCGTGGACACCAACGCCATCACTCCGAGGAACAGCGGCGCTCCACCGTGAATGGATAGAATCCCAGCAGCCACCAGCGCCAACCCACAGCCTCTCCACCAGCGGTTTTGCGTCAACCAGCCGCGCAGCACGATGCCAGTCCCCGCAGCAAACAGCAGCCACATCCCCCAACCACTGCGCGATTGCCACGGCACGACATTGCCGATTTCAACCGCGATCACCTCGCCCGCCGCCACCACCGGCGCGGCATACTCCAGCACGTCCGAGTTCCCTCGCTCCGTCTTCCATGCCAACGTCGTCAGCGAAACGACAACTAGCAGAAACATCAATCCTGCTAGAATCGCCACCACGCGCCCAACACCTGACCGCGACGACACGCCGAGAATTTCCTTGATGCGGTCGATCGTAGTCAGGATCAGCGTCACCGCTTCGCCCGTATGCCGCGCAAACCATTCCCATCCACTCTCCGCCAGCGCTGGCCGCACCAGTTCCGCCGTGCCGCCGCGTGCCACCAGTTGCCGCGCGTCATCGCCTGTCACGCGCCATTCGCCGATCACCATCGGTGCCCCAAGACGTGGCGCGACCAGCGTCGCCCGCTTTGGATTTTCCGAACTCCCGCCATATCGCAGGGCAATCTCCACCGCTTGATCTGAGTTCGTTAGAGCAGGCAGCGGGATCAAGGTCCCGTCGACATCCTCGCGGGCATTCACCGCAGCGCCATCCACCTTGACCTCCCACAGCGCCACCTTGTCCGGCAGCGAGAATCGCAACGAATTGCTCCCCTTGGCTTTCACGAAAAACCTCGCGTCCGTCACCCATTGACCATCGCGGGAAACTTGGCTGGACAGCTTCATGAAATCGACCACTTGGTCCACCGTTTCACCGGCCGCAAACCACTCCACCACCATGCCAATCTTGAAATCCCGCCCGGTGTACTGCCATGCGTCCAGCGTCGGCGCACTGCTCAACAAGCGAAACTCGGCAGGCAGCTCGCTGGCATCGATCTTGAGCAGCGGCCCTTCACGAACAGGCACCGAAAACTTCACCTGCAACGGGCTGACCACTTGCACATAACCACGCTCCACCTGCACGCCTAACGGCCTAACCTCCCCCGGTGATAAATCGCCCCCTCGGCCGCTCATCGGCTGCTCGAAGGTCACCAGCACCGTGCCTGTTCCCAGCACCGGACTCGACAGCGGGATCACCAACACCTCGCCCTCGAGCCGCCAATCGCGACCCACATTTTGTCCCGTCACGTCGATGTTGCCGATTCCTTGCGGCACAGCGATCCGCCACTCGGTCGCTGGCGCGCCGACGACGAAATAGTTCACCAACACGCTGCCATAGGCCGCTCCCGCATTGAGCGAGTAGAGGTGAAAAACATCCGCCTGCACACTCTGGCCAAGCGCCGAGATATCTAACACCACCTTCCAGCTACCCTCACGCAAGCGGAACGCCTGTTGCAAGCCCGTCGTCTTCGTCGGAAAAAACGTCACCGGCACCTCTGCCACGCCCGCGATTTCTCCCGCTGTCAGCCGGAAGCCCGCCGCGGCCACCGCACCGATATAACCGCGCCGTGACTTTGCCTCGGGAAAACCTAACGGACTCAACGCCCACTCGCCCGCTTTGACGGCCTCGTTCTTTTCCAACCTCAACCGCACCAACTGCCTGTCCTTCACCTCCTGCTTGAAAATCACCTTGAGCCGTCGCATGCCATCGTGAACCTCGCTGGCCACCGCATAGTCCGCCACTTCTGCGCCCGTCACGGCCGCCACGGCGTGGTCCGCCGGAATTTCCATTTCCCACTCGCGCAACGGAGCTTCACGAATATCTAACTCGACCTCAGAGGAAATCCTTCGGTCCGTCTCGGACGCCTCGTAGATCGTCACCTCAGTCACCCCCACTTCGGGGAGCACTTGGTCCGCACGCAACTTGAAGCCGTGATCAGCCGAGGGAAATCGATAGACAAACACCTGCCGCAACGAGGCGTCCACCCCGCCCGGAAACTGCCCCGGCGCGAGTTGGATCAGCCCGTGCGCATCTGCCACCTCCACTCGGACAGCTCCCTCATTGGCCACCCGCACCCATCCGCTGTGCCGCAGCGCTCCGCGTGGCAACATCCTCAACGCTGCTGTTTCTACCGGAAATCCGCCCAACGCCGCTTGAGCCTCCACCACCACGCGTCCCGTCCCTTCGAGCGGTCGGCTCAAGCGCACCTCCAGTCGGCGTGCACCACCGTCCTCCGCCACTGACCAGCCCAGCACGGCATCGCCTGTCACCCCTAGCACTTCTCCCGGACCATTCAAATCCATCGTTAGATGGTGCAACTTCCCTTGCAGCACACGCAGATCGATCACTGACATTTGCCGTATCAACCCGCTGCCGACGCGCACATCCGTGGTTTCCGAGCTGGAGAAAAACAAGGCACCATCCTTCATCTCGTCCGCCTCGCGCCACGCCATCGTCGCGTCTCCGGACGCAGGGAGAAACCCGCGCCATCCACTCGCTCCGCGCTGCGGCACCACCGCGAGTTCGCGATCAAACGCCACTCCCTCGGCCGGACCGGCCATCGCCAAAGGCACCACCACGCCACTCGGCAGGCGAAAATCCAGCTTTTGCCAATCGCCCACTCGCGTCACCGGCACCACGAATTCTAACGCCAGCGGAAATTCTCCGCCCTGTTCCGCGATCAGATCATATTCTCCATTTTTACCCGCCAACGCCACATGCCAACCCTGCCCAGCCACGCCACCGGTGAGAGAAGCACCGCCACCTAACAATCGAACAACAGCACCAGCTTCCCGCGCTCTCGCTTGGGCGGTCAGTTGAAAAGCCACGCTCTTCTCATCCGCCGCGAGCGTCCCGGAAAGGGCCATTTCCATCAGCTCCAACCCACGCGATCCAGTGTCCGCCGAAACGGCTGCCAACTGCAATTTTGCCATTCCCTTGCCGACGAAGCGGCTGCCTCCTCCATCCTCCAAAGGCAACAAGCCCTCCGCTTGCGTCACTCGCAAATCCACACCGACCTCTTTCGTTAGGGAAACCGCCAACGCAAAACCCGTCGCCTCGCCCGGTCCGGGCAACAACAGGTCTGCCATCCCTTGCTCGATTTGGGTGAAGGTCTCCACCCGCACCCGCAATTCCCTGCGCGCATCGCCCTCCACTGGGATGGGCCGCACATCGAGAAAGCGCGTCCCCTCCCCCGTCTCACGCACCGACCAATCTTTCAGCCCTTCGCCCACCACCGAGATCACCTCACCCCGACCTGTTAGGGCAAGCGACAAGGTCTCCGCCTTTCCCTGATGGATCGTGCAGACAATTTCATGCACCGAGCTGATGTTTTTCAGCCCGACCTTCGCCACCACGTCCACCGTCGCAGAAAAAAACAACGGCACCTCTTTCGGCGCTTTCCCTAACGGCACCAACACCACGCGCTCATTCTCCTCCTGGGCATGGAGAAATGGCGCGAGCAACAACAAGGCGAGCAACGTGATGGCTTTCATAAGATCGTTTCTTCTAACGCGATCCACAGATCGCATGGGTAAAGGGTTGGTAAATTGTAGAGGCTGAGAAATCGGCACAGTCGTCCCAAACCCCATCAAGGGCAGTATCCATATCTCGGCTGCGACTCGCGGAATGATCCCCGCGAACCGGTCATCGGATGGCTTCGATCAAGCGCAGCATTTCGCCCACTCTCGGGCTGGACTGATAGAAACGCCGCACTTCGGCCATGGGCTTGGCGAGTTGTTTGAAATCGATGGCAGCCGCCATAGGACCGCCGCGCAGTTTCTCCGCCGCCAGCAAGGACAAGCCTGCGAGTTGCATGCTCGGCGTGGCGCGATCAAAGGCAGGAACGGATGACTCGTAGGGAATAGGCCACGACCGCTCGACCATCTCGCCGCTCGCGGTGTCGCGGAAGCGCACGCTCACCTCGCCGATCTCGCCCTTGCCTTCCGGCAAAGTTTCCACCTGATAGATCGCCACGCCCGCCTCGTCCGCCGCCAGTTCTGCCGCGTCCACGGCATCATTGCGAAAATCTTCGGTCTTCAGCCTGTCCTTCTCGAAGCCGAGCAACTTGTATTTGCCCACCCGCAGCGGGTTGAGGATCACTTGCACTTTCACATTCTCCGCCGCTGGACGGAAGGCCCCGGCGAGCTGCCGTGCGAAGCGATCGTCCTCGCCCACCACGTAATAGCGACCATTGCCATTTCGCGCGAGATCGCCTAACAACCGATCATTCAACCCATCCGCAGCAATACCCGCGATATCGAACGCGATGCCCTTCTGGCGCAGTGCTTTCACCTGCTCCGCCAGGCGGTCCGGATCCGCGTTGCCCAAGTTCGCCGCGCCATCGGTGAACAGCACGATGCGGTTTTGCGCTCCGGCAAGCTGTTGCCGCGCCGCGATGCTCGATCCTAACTTCATCGCTTCTTCCAAATTGGTGCCGCCCTCACTCGCAGCTTGATTGACGATGCTTCCCAGCTTCGCGCCCTCGCTGCCGGACAAACGGTCAGCGAGCAATCGCGGCGTCCGCGAAAACCCAACGATGCTCACCACATCGTCCTTCGTTAGCAAACTCCCGAGTTGTTGCAACGCCTTATCCATCGCGGCCCGCCTGTCTTCACGCACCATCGATCCCGATTGATCGACTAACAGAGTGAGTCGTAAGGGTTGGCTGGTGGCCCGTCCCACCGATGCCGTGCGCAGCGCCACGCGCACCAAGTTTCTACCAGGAAGGATGGGATGCGCGGATTGCCCGAGAGTCGCCGCAATCGGCTCGTCCGTGGATGGCCCAGGATCGCCATAGTCGACCGCATTGTAAAACTGTTCCGGCTTGATGCCAGCCGGGTCAGGCCGCTCACCTTTCGCCAATGCCGCCTTGGCCAGTTGGAACGACGCGTCGCTGATGTTGAGGGAAAACGTCGAGTAAGGATCGCCCGATGCGGCAAGTTCATCCATCGCCTCAACTAACAACGGCTGCTTCGCGGGTTGCGGTGTGAGCACTTCATTCATATTCTTCGCAGCGGTCTGAGCCTCCGCAGAAATCGCCAGTTCCCATGCATTGTCCACCTGCGAGAGCAACTCGGCACGGGTGTGGTCATACGCCGCGCGATAGTAATCGGACTTGGCTTGAGCCACCTTCTCCATTCCTCGCCGTGCGGCCGCATTATAAGGATCCTTTTTCAGAACCTCGATGTAGGCTCTGGATGACTCGTCATACTTGCCGAGGTTGAAATCCCCTTCCGCTTGGTTAAGTCCAAGACGTACGTCATCGGTTAGTAGGGCGTCTTTTTCTCCCAATTCCGCTTTCGCCGGATTTCGCCCACGATTGGCGGCGAGTTCTTCCGCATGTTCGGTGCTTTCCCCCACACGATCTAAGATCGCATCGAGCGAAAGATCATCCTTTCTCGCAATTTCCTGACGTTCAGCCAATCGGTCCGATGGCATGCTTGCTCCAACTTCCGCAGGACCCTTGGCGGAAAGCGTGGGCATCGGAGGCGGCGCACTCGCAGCAGCGGGTGCGGCGCTGAAGCCATCCATGTCTGTTCTAGCAGCGGAAGTCCGGGTAGCGCGTGATTCAAGAACCGCCACCGCAGCAGGCTGAGGGGCTGCCGATTCTGCGAACGATTCGTTCATCGCGAGATCCTTGTCACGATCCCCTCCCAAGCCACCTGATGCTTGCATCGGAACGCTGGGCATCTCGGCCATCGGTTCGGAATCCGCCAATGCTGGAAGCTCAGCCTTCATCTCCACCGACTGGGGCTCTGCGGGACTTGCTGATGCCATGCGACCGCGCGCCTTGTCATTGAGCGCCTCCTTGAGTTTCGATTTTTCCTCCGCCATCGCCAAGTTCACGCCGACCGATGGAGTCGCAGGCTTGGCCGCTGTCAGCATCTTTACCGCAGGAGATGATACGCGCGTCTCGACCTCTGGGACTTCATGGATGACGACGGTTTCATCCGGCATTCTCCCCTTGATCGTCTTGTTGATCTGCTCAAGTCGCATGACTTGCAGGAGTTCCTGGTCGGTTTCATAATCTCGCTTGGCATCCCCATAGTCTTGGGCATCCAAGCCGCGACTTATCGACTCTTCCCGCATCGCGTCCTTCATCACTTCCACCTTGGCCAAGCGATCGGTCGCTAACTTCAGTTGGGACTGCAACGTGGTTTTCAAGTTCTCAGTCCCTTCATTCAGTTGTTTTTTCAAACCGTCAATTTGATCGGTTGCAGCCTGGACCGAGGGATGTCGATTCCCTAGCCCCCGAACTTGAAGCTCGCTCAGAGTCCGAGTCGCTTCGAGGTACTGCGGATAAACGGTTTTAATGACGTTGTCGGGCAAATCCAAACCCGACGCATAGCGCAGCAGTTCCTCACTGTCATATTTCAACAATGTATTGACCTGACTTTCTAACTGCGTCTTCTGCATCTCCAGCTCGTTGAACGTCTGCAAGGCTTCACGTGCACCTTGATCTTCATCCATTCCAGCCTGCCCATAAAATGAATCCTGCGGTTTGTAGATGATTCCCTTGGTGCGAACGATGGTGGCTAACACCTTGCGCCGTTCTTCCACTTTGTCTTCTTGGTCGCGGACCGCCCTATTCAGTTCAGCCAGGGCTTTCGCGGAATCTTTGCGCTCCTGCTCCGTACGGAAATCTCGATAGTTCTCAACCACCTTGCGGACAATTTCACGAGATTCCTGCTCGTCCTTTTCACGCACTCGCACCGCGATCAGGTCGGTGCCTTGGATCGTCTCGGTGGTTAAATTCCCCTTGAGCCGTTCCACGGCCTCCGCCTTGTCCACTTGCCAACGCGCTGATAGATCGAGTTCATCGACCACCTTGGCGAGTGAGTTGCTGCTTTTGATCTTTTCAAACTCACCTCTAACATCCACCGCCGCCACCTTCGAGTCATCCGCTTTCCCGAAGTTCTTCCCAACCGTTCTCGACTTCACCTCGATGATCGCCTGGCTTTCATAACCACGTGGATAGAGCTTCATCAACATCACTCCGAGCACAAGGCAGGCGGCGATGGCCAGCAGCATACGCCGACCACTCCAGCTGCTGGAATCCTTTCTATCCACTTCCAAGCGGATTGGCTTCTCCTCGCCGAAGATGTCATCGAGAACTTTGCGCTTCTCCGGCGGGAGTTTCCACGAATTGTCGGTTTCAGAGGCTTCGGCCTCCGAGAGCAACCCGTGCAAGGCGCGCATGCGACGACGAAAAACCAGCAGTTCCGGCTTTTCTTCGCACAGGCGTTCGAGTTCGGCAGCCTCGAACGCAGAGGCCTCGCCGAGCACCCAAGCGACGATGCGGGCCTCGACGGGTTCGTCGCCGACCGTGTCGAAGGGTTCTGGAGTTTCGTCGTTCATGAAATTCTTTTTTAATGTCTCAAAGGTTGAATCTATCAGCCTTCTGCGGATTCGACACCGAGTCGACGCAGCGCATCGGCGAGGTGTTTTAGCGCATGGTGAAGTTTGTAGCCGACGTTGCCGACAGAAAGGCCGGTGCGTTGGCTGATCTGGTCGTATTTCAAGCCGTCGTGGTATTTCAGGGAGATGAGTTTTCGGTCATCTTCGTGGAGTTCGGCGACGAGCAGTTGCAGCGTGCCGAGTGCTTCTAACCGGCCGAGTGACTGGCCGGGATCGTGCGCGTGGTCTTGAAATTCTTGCCCTTCGGCGATTGGGGTTTCGCGCTTGTGATCGCGGATGTGGCTGAGGGCGAGATTGCGGATGCAGCGGAAAAGCCAGGCGCGTGGATGCGTGACCTCTTCCCAGTGCGCCTGAAGTTTCACGAATGCATCCTGCACAATGTCCTCCGCCGTTTCCCGTTGGCCAAGCAGGCCGTGGGCGTAGCGGAGCAATGGCGATTCCTCCGCCTCGAAGACCTGCCGGAGTGTGGGCTTTTCCTCCATGGGTCGTTTTGAGATGCGGAACGGAATCACCGGTAGCCCTCCGGCGTCAGCCGTGGAGCAGGCGCTGGAGATCAGAGTTTCCATGAAGCGGCGGGTGCGAGGTCATGCTTTCACGGATGAAGACACGGACGGCGCGCGATCCTTAGAAAATAATTTTTCGAGATGCAAAATGCCGCGTCCCGCCGCGATGGGTTACCACGTTTCGCTTGTCACCCCATGGCACGCTGGCCACCTTGCCCGCCACATGAAACGGGTGGTGATTCATACGGACGGCGGCTGCAAGGGAAACCCAGGACCGGGCGGATTTGGCGCGGTGCTGGTCTGCGGCAAGCACCGCATGGAGCTTTCCCAAGGCTATCGACTCACCACCAACAACCGGATGGAACTGCGCGCCGCCATCGCCGCGCTGGAGACGCTCAAAGAGCCATGCGAGGTGGAGCTGCACTCGGATTCCAAGTACCTCATCGACGCGATTTCCAAGAAATGGATAGACGGTTGGAAAAAGCGCGGCTGGGTGACGGCGGCGAAACAGCCGGTGAAAAACCAAGACCTGTGGCTGAAATTACTAGCCGCCGCAGAAGGCCACAAAATCAGCTGGTGCTGGGTGAAAGGTCACGCCGGACATGCCGAAAACGAGCGCTGCGACGAGTTGGGCAACATCGCCGTGCGCGGCAAGGATTTGATCGAGGACGTTGGGTTCGAGAAAAGCCGCACCGATTGATGGCATGACGGAGCAGGCGAAATCGAAATCCCGCTGGTGCGCGCGGTTGGGGGTCTTCGGTGATCTGCCAACCAAGCTGATGCGGCGCGGGCTGAGAGTGACGCCGTTTTTCCTCGAACCCGTGCTCACCGCCGTGTGGACCGCGGTGTTTTTCGGGATCGCCGGGAATCAACGGCGCGCCGTCGCAGCGAACTTGCGGGCCTTGCATCCCTCATGGAGTGCGCCGCGCGGGGTTTGGGGTGCATGGTTGGTGTTCTGGAATTTCGCGCTCACCTACGTCGATGCACTGCGCCATGAGACCGGCACCGGCGCGATGGATTGGGCGGTCGAGGGGATCGAGCACATGGAGGAACTTTCCAAGAGGACGGATGGCTGCATCATCCTAACAGCGCACATGGGAAACTATGACATCGCTGCGCCAGTCTTTGCCTCGCGCTTCAACCGCACGCTCTACACCGTCCGCGCGCCGGAACGGGAGCCAGAAACCCAAGCGTTGCGCGAAGTGGAAGTGCGCCGCAAGGAAGCCGCCCATCCGGGATTCCGCACGCTCTACAACACTCCGGACGGATTGTTAGGCATTGAACTCGCACGTTTGTTAGGCGGCGGTTCCATTGTGGCGGTGCAGGCGGATCGGGTGATGTTTGATGTCTCACCGATGGATGTGGAAGTCGAACCGGGGCTGACGATGCGCTTGCCGAAAGGACCGCTCTATCTGGCCCGCGCGACTGGCGCCCCCCCGTATCCGCTTTTCATCGTGCGCGACGGCTGGCGGCGCTACCGAGTGATCATCCTGCCGCCGGTCGAACTGCCGCCCCGAAAACGCGGCGAGGAAGATGCGGCGGCGGTCATCTGGGCGGCAACCTTGCTGAAGATCGTGCGGAAAAATTGGCGGCAATGGTATGTCTTCGAACCCTTGGTTTTCCGAAAGGCGGATGGGCTGTAGCGGCGGTCTATGACCGTCAGCGGTGAATCGGTCTTGATTCCACGCTTCAATGCACAACGGCGAATCGGGGTGCGAACCCGCCTTCGGCTTGGTTTGCCGCTGGCCCCGTTCTCCGGAGCTATGAAAAGGGCCTATTCTCAGGGAGCTTTTTACGCCGCAGACGGTCATAGACCGACGCTACAAAAAGTCCTCGCCCATCCAGAGATTGAGGATCTCCACGGCGGCGGCTTGGTCGATGAGCTTTTTCTGCTGCTTCGCGTTGCGGCCTGCTTGACGCAGCTTTCCCGCAGCGGTGGAAGTTGTTAGCGTTTCGTCGATATAAACCAGCGGCAGAGTCGGCAGTCGTTGCTGCAACTTTTCCCCGAAACCCCGCACCTTGGTGGCCGAATCGCCTTCACTGCCGTCCATGCGCAACGGCAACCCCAACACCAACGTCTGCACCTTGCGCAATCCGACGAGCACGGCGATGCGCTCGATAGGATCGCCCTTCGTCACCTCAATGGTTTCCACCGGATGCGCCAAGATGCCGAAATCATCAGTCGCAGCGATGCCGATGCGGGCGTCGCCGTAATCGATGCCCAGCGCGGGATGCGGGGAGTTGGGGCTATCGGTTGTCATCTATCAGGAAAAGCGGTTTGAACAAAAATCGCTTCGCAGTTAGATCAAAGCAGTTCCGGCGGCAGCAGATCGGCGAGCTTCTTGATGGCATCCGCTTGGTGGCGGTTGGCAATGAGCACAGCGTCTCCCGTTTGCACGACGATGAGATCATCCACACCTAACAAGGCGATGCGACTGCCGGGGCGGGCGTTGAAGACGATGTTGTTCTCCGAATCGATCTGGGAAATGGGTTCATTGGTCTGGTTCGCGTTGTGGTCCTTTTCCAAATACTTGGCGATGGAGATCCACGAGCCGACGTCGTCCCAATCAAAGCTGGCTTCGATGTTGAGCACTCTGTCGGCCTTTTCCATCAGCGCGTAGTCGATGGAAATGGGCGTGAGCGTGGGAAATTGCGCGTCCACGGTCGCAAGGATGTCGGGCGAGCGGCGGAGTTCCGAAACAAAGCTGGCGAGCTGAGGCGCATGGCTCGCCAGTTGGCGAATCACGACGGGCAAAGACCAGACGAACATGCCGGCGTTCCAGGTGAAATTCCCCTGCGCGAGGAATTGCTCGGCCAGCGCGCTGTCCGGTTTTTCGCGGAAGCGGCTGACCTCGACGGCTGGATGCTCACAGGTCAGGCCGGGCAAGGACGCCCGGCCGCCGCGCTCGATGTAACCATACGACGGACAAGCCCAGGTCGGGCGAATGCCGATGGTGACCAGCCCGTCCGAATGGCCGGCGGTGGCCAACGCATCGCGCATCACCGACTGATAGGCGGCGGTGTCGCGGATGAGCTGGTCGGACGGCAACACCATCATCACCGCGTCGGGATTGCGCGCGGCGATCAGGCCGATGCCGAGCGCCACGGCAGGTGCGGTGTCGCGCTTCGCCGGTTCGGCAAAAATATTTTCCGGCGGCAGCATGGTGGCGATATCGCGCACCGCATCGACCTGTTGGGAATTGGTCAGAATGAGGATGTTTTCCATCGGCACCAGGCCATCGAGGCGTTGGATGGTCTGTGCGAGGAGCGTGCCGTCGCCGAAGAGATCGAGGAGCTGCTTGGGCTTCGAGTTGCGGCTCAAGGGCCAGAAACGGGTGCCGGATCCGCCGGCGAGGATGAGCGCGTAGGTGTTTTCAAGGGCGGGCATGCGGGCGGCAGACTGCTGCGCTTTGCCCCACGGGAAAAGCCGGAATCCTCACGATTTCCATTTTCCGGGGTTGTCGTCACGGGCGCAGCTCTTTAGTTTCGTGGCCATGGCAGACGATAACTGTGACACCACCCCGGCATGGATTGAGACCAGCGCGTTGACCGCGCCCGCCTTGTTAGGCGCGGCTGCTGGCTTGTTGCTGGGGGATCTGATGCACCGCAGCGCACGCCGCGGCCTCGGCATTGGCTTGGGTGCCTTGGGCGTCGCCGCGCTGGCCCCCTTCGTGGTCGGCGGCATCACCGGATTGGTGACCGGACCGCGCAGCAAGTTCGGCGTGCGCCGCCGCATTCAACGCATCCGTGACTTCGGCATCGTCGCGCCGGACTATGGCAACGTCGAAGCCGAGCTGCGCGAGCAAGGCTTGCTCTGAAGCTTCATTTTCCAGCCGGGAAAAACACCCGGGCGGTGACGGGATAGTGGTCTGAAATGGGTGGTTTCGCGCCGTTGACAATTTCTGCGGCCTCCACCTTCGCGCCACGACTGACGAGGATGTGGTCCACCTTGAGCGATCCTTCAAGACTGTCTCGCCAGAGGTGCAACGTGCGGCGGTTTTTCACCTGTGGATGCAGTGACTGATAGACATCGATCAGACCGTTCTGCCAAGAGTGTGTCGCGCCGGCAAGAGTCACGGTTTTCCCGGTCAGATAGGCGATGCCGGGATTGGTTTCCACAGAGTTGAAATCGCCTAACAAAACCACAGATTCCTCCGCATGCCGCCGCGCATCGATGCGGCGGGCGATGAGCAAGGCGGCCCGCTCACGCGACGGCTGGTTGCGGTGGTCCCAGTGCGTGTTGAATACGTAGAAGCCGCGCCCGCTGGCCCTGTGGGTGAAACGGCACCAGGCGGCGACGCGCGGGATCTCGTTGCCCCAGGTGCGCGAGCCGACGATTTCCGGCGTGTCGGACAACCAAAAGGTGCCGCAATCCGTCGAGTCCAACTCCAACCTGTCGTGGCGATAGAAAATGCCCGAGTACTCCCCTGCTCGCTCGCCATCGTCACGCCCCACGCCGTGGAATCCAAACTCCGGCATGGACGCGCGCAGATCCGCCGCTTGGCCGTGGAGCAGCTCCTGCACGCCGATGACGTCCGGTGCTTCGCGCTGTAGCAGATGCACCGCACCAAGAATCCGCTGTGGCCAGGCGCGGCTGCCGGTGTCGCCCGGCCCTTCGTAGCGTACATTGAAACTCATCAAGCGCAGAGCGATCGCGCCATCCCCCCGAACCGCAACGGCCTTGGGCGGCGCACTGCTTTCCCGGCGACAGGATGCGGCCGCTAGACCGAGGGCGAGGATGAGAAAGACCGTGCTGTGCATGGAAACAATGAGAGGCAAACCCTCGATTTCACAAAAAAGGCCGCTGCCCTTGCGGGAAGCGGCCTTTTGAAAATGAGGCGGGAGGCGATCAGTTCGCGGCAGGAGCCACCACGTTCACGCGGCGACCTTCCTTGTCGAACTGCACGCGGCCATCGACGAGGGCGAAGAGCGTGTGATCGCGGCCAATGCCGACACCGAGTCCGGGATGCACCTTGGTTCCGCGTTGGCGGATCAGGATGTTGCCAGCGATGACTGCTTGGCTGCCGAATTTCTTCACGCCGAGACGCTTGCTGCGGGAGTCGCGACCGTTCTTGACGGAGCCTTGTCCTTTTTTATGGGCCATGAGATTGGAAAAGTTGGAGTTTGGGGATTAGCCAGCGATCGAGGTGATCTCGAGCGTGGTGAGAGCGCGGCGGAAGCCGATGGTCTTGTGGAAACCCTTGCGGCGCTTGAACTTGAACGCGATGCCCTTGGGACCACGGAATTGGTTCACGACCTTGGCGGTGACGGAGGCGCCTTCCACGAGTGGTGCGCCGATTTTCACGGAATCCCCTTCGCCGACGAGCAACACGTCAAACTTGATTTCTGAATCGATTTCGGCGTCGAGCTTTTCGACATCGAATTTATCGCCTTCTTGGATGCGGTATTGTTTGCCGCCGGTTTTGATCACTGCGTAGGCCATGGCCGATTGGGAATAAAAGTTGGTCCCGCCCCGATGGGCGGGCGGGGAGAACACCACGCCCCCCCCGGACGCGCAAGGTTTTTTTCTGGGAAATCCGGCATCTTGAAAAATCCTTTTACGGAGCGAGGACGACCCTCACGCGCATGAAGCGTTCTGGGTGATTGTCCAGCGGCAGAGTGTCGCGGAAGGTCACCGTTTCGGTGCCATCACCATTCGGCACCGCGCTGCCGACCTGCACCGCATTGGCTGCCCAAGCACCGGACAGGACGGCGTTGGTTTCCACGATGTAGGAAATTTCCGGCGCGTTGATTTGGCGACGGAAGGTCAGCGCGAGGTAGTCATCGCTCAAGACGCTCACGAGGGAAGAACTCGGCAGCCCAGGAGCATCGCTCGTCTTGGCCAGCAGGCCAAAGGCGAATTCCAGCAGGTTGACCACGCCATCCTTGTCGGGATCCGCGAGATCGCCACTGATTTCGCTATCCGCCAACTCAGGAGTGGTGAATTGGCTGGCACGCCAAGTCGCGTAAGCCCCGACCGGCGCTCCTGGATCGCTGATTTCCACGGCGGCGGTCTGCGAGACGCCGAGAATGGCTCCACCGACCAAGGCTTGGCCGAGGTTTACGGTGAAGCTTTCACCGCTTTCGACCAGCGCATCGCTGGTGATGGGGATGGTGATCGTCTTGTTCGCCGCATCACCGTTCGCCCAAGTGAGCGTGCCGGAAGCTGCGGTGAAATCGGCAGCGTCGGCCGATCCGACGACGGCCGCGTAATTGACACTCATCGCCCCGCCTGCGCCGCCGATGCGACTGACGGTAAGCACCGCGTTCTGGCCCTCCGTGGCGGCAAAACTTCCCGCCGTGAGCTGGAGCGTGCCCGGCAATGTCGGCAAGCCGCTGAACATGCGCCACAGAGGCGCGCCTCCGCCGTAAACTCCCATGTTGCCTTGAAAATTCGCATAGTTCACCGCTGCAAGGATTTTCCCGTCCGCCTGCATCGCCAGCGAGAGCACCGAGTCATCGAAGCCACCGGCTGCGCCAAAATCGAGGTCCGTGCTTCCGCTCGTTTCCAGCCGGACGATGCGTTCCCGCGCCGACCCGTTGAAAGTCGTGAAATCCCCACCCACCACGATCATACCGTCGTTCTGAACCAGCAGCGTGTTGACGTCGTCGTTGCTGGTCGGGGCAAATGTCGCGTCCAGCGCGCCCGTGGCGCTCAATCGGGCCACATGGCCGCGGGCCACGCCATTGAAAGCGGTGAAATTGCCCGCCACCAGGATCTTCCCATCTTGCTGCACCGCCACCGCGTTCACATCACGAATGACGCCCCCCACAAGGTCTTGGCTGCCTGTGGTCATCCCATTGAAAGCCGCGTCACGCACACCGGTCGTCGTCACTCGGCACAAGCCGCCGCTCAAACCGCCACTGGAGAAATAGAAACTACCGGCCGCTAAGATCATCCCGTCCGGCTGCATCGCCAACGCATTGACTCGCCAGCCGGTGTCGCCCCCAAACTCCGGTCCGACAAAAGTCGTGTCCAAGCTACCGTTCGCATTCAGCCGCGCGAGGTATTCTCGCGCCGTGCCATTGTAGCTGGTGAAACGACCGCCGATGACGATCTTGCCATCCGGTTGGACGAGCACCGCGCTAACTCGGCCGTTCGCCGCGGATCCTGGATTGAACGAGCTGTCCAACGAGCCATCCACATTCAGCCTAGCGATGCGGTTGCGCGCCACGCCGTGCATGCTGGTAAAATCTCCGGCGACGAGGATTTTTCCGTCCGGCTGTCGCGCCAATTCGAAGACTCCGCCGCTGCCACCACTGCCGCCGCCAGTCGCCCAATCCGTATCGATCGTGCCATTGCTGCGCACTCGGCCAATGCCGCCGCGGTTGTTGTAAATCGTGAATCCTGCATCCTGAAATTGGTCAAAATTTCCGCCGATGATGGAGCTGCCATCTGGCAACGGCAGCACCTTCTGCACGGTGCTGTTCATGAACTCCACTTCGAAGCCCGGATCATTCACACCCGCCTCGATGAGCGTGACGGTGGCCACTGCACCGTTGGGCAGCACGCCGCCAGTCAAACTGCTCAGCGTGACACTGAAGGTCTCTGACGAATCGACCACGGCATCCGCCACCACCGGGATTTGGATGACTTTATCGGCCATGTCGCCGCTCGCCCAAGTGACGTCGCCACTGCTGGCGGTGTAATCGGCGGGTGAGGTGGCCGTGCCGTTCGCGGTCGCCCAATGAACGCTGACCGCGCCGGTGGATGAGTTCGCCCGTTTCACCGTGAGCGATGCCATGCCTGATGCTTCGTCCACATCGTAAGCGGATTTTTCCCAGGTGATGCGCGGCTGGAAGGTCACCTGCACGTCGAGCCATTCGTCCGCCCCGCTGCCGCCCTTGGCCACCGGGTTCAGGGTGATGCCCGCCGCGCTGTCGTTGAATGTCGCGCCCACGGCGAGCGCCGCGTCGTTGGTGCTGTTGGTGCCGGGCGTCGTCATGTCGAGCAGCACGCCGTTGTCGTTGCTGTTGCCGCCCCAGATGATGTAGGCACCATTGTCGAGGCTGGCATTGGCCGTCGCCCGACGGTAGCTGATCCAGTAATCTTGGTCTTGGTTGCGGACCACTTTGAGCGCCTGCGTGTTGGCCAAGCTCGCGGCCGCGTCATCAAATCGATAAACGCGGTAAGTACCCGCCGAGGTGACCGTGTTCACCGCAGCATCAGGCAGCCATTGCAGGATGCTTTTGTTCCACGGATTGAACTGCTCGGTGATGTCATTGCCGCCGCCCATCACGTCGAAGGGATCGCCATACTCGACCTTGGTTCCGGTGGAAGAAACGGGGTTGCCGTCCGTCACCGACCAGCGGCTGCCGTGGTTCAGGCCGTAGTTGTGACCGATTTCGTGCGCCACCACGCTGAACGTGAACTGCGATTGCACCCAGAAATTCTTGCCTACGAGGCTGCCCAGTCCGGCCCAGGTGAATTGGTTGTTTGCAGGGTCGCCAACAACGCTGTCCAAATCTGCAAACACCACGCCGATGCGATCATAGCTATCCACCGCAAAACCCGCAGCCTGCGCCAAGGCCCGCGCATCGCTGTGCAGCAAGCTGGATCGGTTGTTGAGCGCGTAACTTGCCCCCGTCGCCGGCATGCGCAGCAAGCCCGTGACGTCGGTGGATTCGCTGATGTCCAGCGATGCTTGGCCATAACTGCATTGCTCGTAGAAATCGCGAATGCCGTTCGCGTCGTTGAACAAGTTGACCATGTAGGATGGGGTCAACAATTGGCTGTCGAAGGTGTTGATGGGAGTGCCCGTCTTGTCGGAAAAGTCCACCCGGATGAGCAGCACCTTCTTGGTGCCGTGGGTCCATGCGTAAGGCGGGCGTCCCGTCACGGTGCTGGTTCCAGCATCGCCGTTGGCAGCCACCACTTCATCGCCGGGATGGGCGCTTTCAAAACTCCGCAGCTGTGCGGGGTTGCAGAAAACACAAATACGCCCGTCGATTTCCACGGCCGTTCTCTCGACCACGTTGAAGGGTTCATCTGCGGCAGGCAGCGGCGTTTTTAAACCATCCGTTGGACAAACTGCGTCCACCTCACGGCCATCCGCCATTTCCCCGGCTTCCAAGACGCGGACGGGCGAATCATTCACCGCCAGCAATCCATCCAGCGCGATGCCATTGATGGAAACGTCCGTCAGAGTCGTCGCCTTCGCCCGCTTTCCATAGGTGAACGCCTCGTACTCTCGGCCGTTGACCAGCGCGTGGCGAAATTTCGGTTGGGCCACTGTCTTGCCGAGCATTGGCGTGGCCGCCAGCAACGCCAACTCGCCCTTGCCGGACACGCGTTCTTCCAACAGTTCCTGCACACCGCTTGGCAGCTCACGCCGCACGGTCATGGGCACCGCGGCCGCGAGCGCTTGGGCTGGGTTTTCTCGAATCAGCTTCACCAACGCCGCCCGCCGCGCACCGGCCAAGGCCATTCCTTCCGCGCGCATCGCCTTGCGCTCCGTCGCCGACGCCGCTTGGTGGCGCTGCGCCCAGGCGTCGAAAGCCGTCAGAGCAGCGTCGCTTTTCCCTGTTTCGACGCCCAAGGCTGGCGTTGCGGCCTGGATGGGCCGACTCGTAGCTGCCTCAGCGCGCTTGGCGACAACGGGGCTTTTCCGAGTGGAATCCGGTAGGCTTTGCTGCCACCACACGCCACCCAGGACGGCGCATGCAGTGAGGGAAAGCGTGGGAAAAAGGAAGCGGGCTTTGGGTGCGATCATGTCGGTTGTGCCCTATCCATGGAAACAAACCGTTAAGGTGTCACTCCTATTTCCCAATCCTGATCATCCGGCTTTGCTGAAAGTCCCGGAAATTTTCCGTGGCCAGCCCGTGCCTGCAATGGCTTGCGCCAACCTCTTTCAATTCACCGTCACGGTCATCTCCTGATTCACCGCTTGGCCATCGAGATCCGTCGCGGTCACTCGCAAGGTGGCCACGCCGGGAGCAACGCCGGTGATCACCAAATCGTTGGCGACAACAGTCGCCGTCGCGATGGCCGGATGAAGACTGGTCACCGTGTAGGTTAGCAACGGCGCGGGACCGGCAGAAATCACTTTCACCAGCTTGGTGGGATCCAGCGCAGTCGGCGCGGAAACGGCATCGATAGGCACTTCGCTCAAGGATCTCGCCTGCGGCGTGAACGGGAAGGAATAGGTCGCCCGTGGCATCGCGTTGATCTCCTCAAACACCGCCATCCCCGATTCCGGCACGCGACCGAACACCGTGAAACCGCCATTGGTCGTGTCCAGCGCCGAGGTTCCGGCGGAGTTGTCCTTCAAATTCACGAACCACTCGGAGGTCGCGCTGTTCGGAAAGAACTGTTTCTTGGCCATGGCCACCGTGCCACGCAGGTTGGAAATGCCCGGCTCGTTGGTCACCTCAGGATCCTTGACCACTTCCTTGAAGCCCGTCGCGACGCTGTACTGGTAACCGCCGCCCTGCACCACGAAGTCCTTCACCGAGCGGTGGAAGAACATCGTGTCATACTTCCCGTCATCCAGGTAGTTGATAAAATTGTCCACCGTCAGCGGTGCCTGCGTCGGGAAAAAGATGATGTCAAAGCTGCCCGAGGTCGTCTCGAACCTTGCCGCGCTGAGGGCATCCGAATCGCTGAATTTCCCCGCAATCCCCACGGTGCTCGAATCCCCGCTCGCAACGGTCACGGGACTGAAGGCACTGGCTGCGAGTGGCGGCGCAATGCTGCGCAGATAGAAGGTGCGCACCGAAGTCGAGCCATCTGAGAACTTCGCCGTCACGGTGGCTTTAACCATGCCCGTCGTCGCGACCGTGCCGGTGATTTTTCGGTTCGCCGGATTGAAAGTCAGACCTGCAGGCAGTCCCGTCATGCTGATTTGGGAAAGCCCGGTGACGCTGGTGAGCTGGACCGTGTGCGAGAACGGCACCCCGACCGAAACCAACAAATTGACATTGCCCGTCACGCCCGGGCTGGTGCGAGCCCTGACGAGGGCGGGTTCGGGCGAAATGGAGCCGGAGAAAAAGTCAGTCGCCATCACGCGGAATTCATACTGGGAATCGGGTTCCAAGCCCGTGAGCGTGAAGATGGTGACGTTTGAGGCCGTCGCGACAGGCACGAACGCCGAGGCGTTCACCTTGCGGTATTCGATGCGATAGCCGGTTTCGCGCGACGATAGGTCCTTCCATTTCAGCGCGATCGTGGACTCAGTTCTCGCGGTCACAGCGATGTCCGAAGGCGTATTCAGCCCGGTAGAACGCTGCGCCGAGATGTTGGAAAAGGCCGAGTAGGTCTTCGTTGTGCCGACGACACGGAAGGCGCGCATGCGGAAACGCAGATCCTTGTTCATCGAGAGGCTCTTCAGCGTTGCCTTGAGCGTCTTTTTCGAAACGTTGTAGCCCGAAAAACTCCAGTATGGGGCGAACTCGCCGGTGCCGATGGCCTGCTGGAGTTCAAATCCGGATTCCGCGCTGGACCTGTCCCGCCACTTGAATTCAAACGATCCCTCGGGCAAGGGAGTGGCTACCAATTTTGCAGGGGCGAGCAGACCCATCGTCTTGCCCGCAGCCGTGTTCGAGAAGGGAGTCGCGCTTGCACCGCCCAGCGAGAAGGCGCGCACGCGGAATTGAAATTCCTTCGATGGCGGCAGGCCTGAGGCAACGATGTTGTATTTCAACGCCGTTTCCACCGTTCCGAGCACCGACCATTTTTTCACGCCCTTCTCGCGAAAGAGGATTTGGTAGCCCGCTTCGGAGGTCGAGTTGTCCACCCACGTCAGCCGGATGCGGGCGTCGTCGAGTGGCTTAGCCACCAAGTCGGACGGCTTCTTAAAGGTTTTCGGGGAAAGCCCCGTGGCCGGCACCATCGCCGAGATCTCGCCGGACTTTTCCTTGCCCGGCTCGCCCTTGTAGGCGGCCAACTGAAACACCACGCCGTAGCCCGGAAGGTCGTTCGTGAACACCGTGTAGCTCGTGATGTCCTTGCGTGGAATGTAGAGGAAATGCTGCGGCTTGCTGCCCTTCAGCGCGACCAACACTTCCCAGCCGTCCTCATTGTTCGAGTTGTCCTTCCACTTCAGCTTGAAGGCGTTCACGCCCAAGGCGGTAACCTTGAGTTTGGACGGGGCAGCGGGCAGCGATTTCTTCGCTTCGGCGGCACCCGTGGCGGCCAGCATGGCCAGAAATATCGTGGGGAGAATCTTGCGGAGGGTCATGGCGAAGGTGGCGGGGAGCCTGCCATAGATCCCCGGGCTGGCAAACGCTTTCCCCGGCTCCGATCTCGCGACAACAGCTCTCCTTTCCCCCAATCCGTCATCGCCCTCACGCCTGGATCCCCCTGAATTCAGAAAGTTGCGATCCCATTCCAAGCTCGCCCGGCGCGGCGGTGTGCAAAATAGTTTGGCTTTCCTTATTTTCACAAAACACCACATCCAGTATTCCAATTTCAAAACAAACACCACATCCAGTATTGTTTCCGTTTGAGAGATTGCGGAAGCCTTTGCTCGGGGTAGTCTCCGACCGCCCACTTCCCTCTCGGGCGTAACCTCTAACCCCACTGTCTGGAATGTATCTAAAAACTCTCGAAATCCACGGCTTCAAGTCGTTCGCCGACAAAACCGTGTTCGAATTCGCCAAGGGCGTGACCGGCATTGTCGGCCCCAATGGCTGCGGCAAATCCAACGTGGTGGACGCCATCCGCTGGGTGCTTGGCGAAACCTCGGCGAAAGCCCTGCGCGGCGGTGAAATGGCCGACGTCATCTTCAACGGCACCGAAAAGCGCAAGCCGCTCGGCATGGCCGAAGTCACCCTGACGATGGGCGATTGCGAAGAGGCGCTGAAAGTGGACTACAACGAGGTTTCCCTGACCCGCCGTGTGTTCCGCGATGGCCGCTCGGAGTACCGCATCAACAACACCCTTTGCCGCCTCAAAGACATCCATGACCTGCTCATGGACACCGGCATCGGTCGCACCGCCTACTCCATCATGGCGCAGGGCCAGATCGACCAGATCCTTTCCTCCAAGCCGGAAGAGCGCCGCGCGGTGTTCGAAGAGGCCGCCGGCATCACCAAGTTCAAGCGCGAGAAAAAGGAAGCGCTGCGCAAACTCGATTTCACCGAAGCCAACCTGCTGCGCGTCTCCGACGTGCTCGCCGAACAGGAACGCCGGATGAACTCGCTGCGCCGCCAAGTCGCCAAAGCCCGCCGCTACCAAGCGCTCGCCGCCGACACCCGCGTGCTCGACAGCCACCTGAGCCACCGGAAATTTGTCCAACTCACCGCCGAGCGCGACGAGTTGGTCGTTTCGATTCGCGGCCTCGAAGTGCGCGACACCGAGCTGGAAATGCAGCTCCCCGCGAAGGAAGAACTCGTCGCCGATGCCCGCGCCGCCGCCCGCGTTTTTGAAGGCGAACTGGCCGAACTCCGCCAGCGCCTCAACGAACACCGCAACGCGCTGACCTCCGCGTCCGGTCGCATGGCATTCAACGACGAGCGCCGCTCCGAGCTGGAATCCCGCATCCGTCAAAACCACGAGGACATTGCCGAAACCCGCGAAAAACTCGCCCGCCAGGAATTCGAATTCACCGCCGCCAACGAGTCGCTCGACCAACTCAGCCGCATCATCGCGGAAAAGGAAATCCAGCTCGCCGAGCAGGAAACCCGCACCCAAGGCACCCGCGACGAACGCAACCGCATCGAAGCCGCGCTCCGCGAAACCCGCGGCGAAGCCAACCGCGCGCAAACGATCATCGCGTCGTCGCAAGCGAAGATCGAAAGCTCGCTCGCCCAGCTCGAAGGAAACCGCGATCGCTCCCGCCAGCTCGCCGATGAAGAGCAGCGGCTGACGCTGGAAATGGAAGAATCCCGCGCCGAACAAGGCCGCATCGCCAGCGAGGTCGAAGCGACGGGCTCGATGCTCGGCGAACTGGAGGAAACGTTCCAAATCGCGGAGCGCACCTACCAGCACACCCGCGGCGATCTCGACGCCGCGCGCACCGCCGCCGTGGAATCGAACAAGCTGCTCGCCCAGCGCTCCGCCCGCTTCGACGCCGTCCGTCAGCTGGTCGAAAGCGGCGAGGGATTTGAAAAAGGCACCCAGAACGTGCTCAAAGGCCTCGGCCAACCGGACACATTCAAGCCTGGCATCCATGGCGTGCTCGCGTCGTTCATCGAGGCGGAAAACACCTGCGCCCGCGCCATCGAAACCGCGCTGGGCAACCACCTGCAAGCGGTCCTCGTCCAAGATCAAGCAGTCGCGGAAGCCATCATCGCCCGCCTCACCGAGAAACAACTCGGCATCGCCGCCGTCATCCCAGAAACCTTCGTCGGCCACTCCGCCGGCACCCAAATGGAAGCGCTGCCCGAAGGTGCCACTGCCTGGGCGCTCGACCGCGTGAAGTCGGACAAGCGGATTTCTAACGTCATTGAGCAGCTCCTCGAAAAGGTGCTCATCGTGCCCAACCAAAGCACGGCGCTGCGCCTGCGCCCGGCCCATCCCGGCGTCACTTTCGTCACCTTGGCCGGCCTCATGCTCACTGGCGAAGGCATGCTGCGCGGTGGCGCAGGCGCGGAAGGCAGCACCTCGGTGCTCGAACTCCAGAACGAGGTCCGCACGCTGGCCGCCGAAGTCGAAACACTCGCCGCTGCCGACGAAGCCGCCCGCAACCGCGTTAAGGATTTGGAATCCCGCCTCGAACAGTTGCGCGAGGAAGTCGAAGTTTCCCGCGAACGCCTGCAACGCCAAAAGGTCGATCTTTCCACGCTCCAAGGCCAACTCAGCCTGGCCTCGCGCGAGGTGGAAAATTTCGAAACCAAGATCGAAAACGTGAAGTGGGAGCGCGGCGAACTCGAAAAACGCGAAGCCGCCGCCGCCGAAGGACGCGAACACCTGGAAAGCGAACTCGCCACCGCCCGCGAACGGCTTGAAGCGCTCGAAAGCGAAGCGCGCCGCCTGCAATCCGAGTCGGACGGCGTCGTCCGCCGCGAGCAGGACATCGTCGAATCGCTCAACGAACTGCGCACCGAACTGGCCGTGGAACGCCGCGCCAAGCAAGCCGCCGAAGCGCAACAGCAGCCGATGGAGCAACGCCTGTCCGAGTTGCGCGAACTCGCGATTCGCCGCGAGACCGAGATCGAGTCGTTCAACCAACGCATCGAAACCGCCCAAGGCGAAAACTCGCGCTTGTCTGAGGAATGCGAAACCCACCGCTGCGAGGTCGAGGACTTGCAGGTGGAAATCAATTCCCGCTCGGAAGGCCGCACCGTGCTGCTCGAAGCCATCGAAACCGCGGAGACCGCCCTCGCCGCCGTGCGCCGCGACCATTCCAAGGTGAACGAGCAAAAAGGCCGCGAGGAAATCGCCTGCACCAAGCTGGACCTGCGCATCGAGAGCCTCGCCACCACCGTGCTGGAGCGCCACCAAATCGACCTTTCCACCTTTGAGCCAGACGCCCACGCGCTGCTCGCCAGCATCGCTTCGCAAAAGGCGCTGCAAGGTCGCGGCGGCCGCCAATCCCTCGTGACCAGCGACAGCGAGGATGCGGATGACAACGGCGACGATGAAATGCCCACCGTGGTCGTCGACGGCACCTCCGACGACGAAATTGAAATCCCCGGCGAGATGACCGGCGAGCCCGATTGGGATTTCGTCGAGTCCATCGTCACCGACATCAAGCGCCGCCTCGATTCGATGGGCCCCGTCAACCTCGACGCCATCGAGGAGTTTGAGGAACTCGAAGAACGCTTCAATTTCCTCAAGAGTCAGCACGACGACCTCGTCAACTCGAAGTCCGAGCTGTTGGAAGTCATCGATCGCATCAACACGGAAACCCAGCGCCTCTTCGCCGAGACCTTCGCCCAGGTGAAGATCAACTTCCGCGACATGTTCAAGGAACTCTTCGGCGAAAAGGGCGAGGCCGACCTCACCCTGCTCGACGAAAGCGACCCGCTCGAATCCGGCATCGAGGTGATCGCCAAGCCACCCGGCAAGAAACTGCAATCGATCACGCTGCTCTCCGGTGGCGAGCGCTCGATGACCGCCGTCGCGCTGCTGTTCTCGATCTACATGATCAAGCCCAGCCCGTTCTGCGTGCTCGACGAACTCGACGCGCCGCTCGACGAGTCGAACATCAACCGCTTCGTCAAAGTGCTCGATCGCTTCATCGACAACTCGCAGTTCATCATCGTCACCCACTCGAAGCGCACGATGGCCCGCGCCGACGTGATGTATGGCGTGACGATGGAAGAGTTCGGTGTCTCCAAACCCGTCGGCATGCGCCTCACCGCCGACGACGGCAAGGGCAACCAGGGCAACAAAACCGAAGCGAAAAGCGCCGCGCAAAAAGCCGCCCTCCGGCTCGACGCGTAACACAAAAATTCTCCAGACAGGAGAGGGAAACCGGGGGTGGGTGCGTGTGGTCCGAGTGGACCCCGCCCCACCCCCAATTTTTTCAATAAGGAGCGACGACACTCCTGTCGTCGCACTCCATCAGACAGTTAGCCTAACCACCCAAGGAGAGGAGGACTCCGATCCTCCTTATTCGACCAAATTCCATCGTCTGAGGCAACGCACCCTATCAGCACGACCTGTGCCCCCAGCGAATCGGAGTTAGCCTTTCCTCGTTCCAAGATCCCGCCCTCCTCATTCCTCGATCCTCAACTTGAGATCCTCCGAGTTCCCCCGCAGCTCCGGCGCGTACATCGCTTCCGCCGTTGCCGGAAGCGCTTTGAAAGCACCCGGAGTTTCAGCCCGAAGTTGATAGCGCAAGGTGCTGGTCCCGCGTGGCAGCGCACGGATGAAGAAATCCACGGTTTCATCGCGCGGCTCCATGTAGGCGCTGAAACCACTGCCGTTGACGTAGCCACTCAACGCATCGAGCGCCTCAAACCCAGCCGCTTTCGCATCGGAGAAGATGAGATATTCATAGTCGTTCTTGCTCTCCAGGACGAGCTCCACCTCGATGCGATCGCCGGACTTCACCGTGTCGCCATCCTTGAGCGGTTCACAGCGGAAGCGTTCGACCTGTTGTTTCACCACCTGCCCACTTGCATCGGGGACTTCGGTTGCTTTCTCCAAAGGCACCAACTTGGTGACATGACGTGAAACTTTTACCTCCAGGCCCGCAGCGCGCAGTTTGTCCTCCAACGTGAACACCTCCAGATAGGCATTCGCAAAAACCGTTCCCTTGCCGCTGCGACGAATCGCAATCTCATGCTTTCCGCCCGTCACCGCATCGCCCGTCAAAACGACAAACCCATCGAACGAAAACAGGTTTTCGCGGGTGATGGCCACCTTGCGCAGCGACTTGCCATCTAGCAGCACTTCCACTTCCATCTCTGGCGCGCTCTCGCCGCTGGCCTTGAAATAGCTGGCAATCGCCTCCACCGCGTATGCGGTGTCGCGAGTCGATTCCCAGGACGTGGCATGCTTGCGGTTGTTGACGAGGTACTTCACCAACCCACGCGTGTCGGCATCGTTGGGTTTCACCGCCGCGAGCAGCTTGAGATACCACGCATGCGCCTCCACCTCGCTGCCATACCAATTCCACCAATAGCCACTGTTGCCGAGTTCCAGGTAGGCGGTCTGATTCTCCGCGTCGCGTTTCACAAACTGCGAAATCATCTTCATCACCTCATCGCGCCGAGCGACGTCGTTCTTCCGATGCTGCTCCAGGCCTAACAAACACTGCGCATAAACCGGCAACGAAACGCGGTCCCGATGGAGGAAGGCGAGCATCGGCTCGGAATCGCGCTTCGCTTCGCCCAACACCATGCGGACGAAAGCATCCAGCGCATCGACCGTCGATTTTTCATACCGGTTGTCGTCCTTCACCTTCTTGCCCGCGTCGCGCAGCGCCTGCCGCTCGACGTGGAGTTGGAGCGCCGCAGCCTGTTTCCTTTCGTAGCCCAACAACCAACGGACGCCGGCATCGAGCATCGCATCCGGCACCGTGGCACCATTCTCCTTCGCCACCAGCAACCCGTGCACCACCACCGCCGTGGTGTGCGGATAGGAACTCTCGCCGAAGCCCGAGAACCATCCCCAACCGCCGTCGGAAACCTGCATCGACATCAGTTTCTCCACACCCTTGGCGACCATCTTTTCCATCTCCACCTCATCGAAAACTGGATTGGACTGCCATTGCTTCCACTGCGCGGCGCGCGTTGCCGCATCGCCGAGTTCCTGCGGATTCAGGTTGTTCCGCTTCGCCTTCACCTCAGCGAGATCAATCTTGAGATCGCGCAGCATCTTCTGAGCAATCACCGCGGGAACGAAACGATTCAAGGTCTGCTCGGTACAACCATACGGATAATCTGCTAGATAGGGAATTGCATCCACCACGGCACCGGCGACGGTTGGCGAAAATCGAACCGTCAGCTTCGTTTCCTCGGGCCGCCGCGCTTCAGGAACCTCGATGGCAATCGTCGTGAATTCGACATCTGGCTCCACCGTGCGGCTCCACGCGTCCTGCCGCCGCATGCCGTGGACGAGCACCGGCAGCTTGCGCTCCACCGCATCGCCGTCATCCTCGGCAGCCGCTTTCATGCGTAGGGTCGCTTCGCCTTCCTTGAGCGCCTTGACCCGCCAATCGACGCGAGCCTCCGATTTCGCGGCGATCTCCACCGTGCGCGCCGCGCCGTCGATGGCCTCCAGCGTGGTGCCGTCGAGTTCCAGCGAAACGGTTACCGATTTCGGCGTGTCGTGATCGTTCTGCACCACCGCGCTGAGCACCGCCTCATCGCGCTCGACCAAAAATCGCGGTGCCTGCAAGCGGACCAGCAATTCCTTGGAGGTGATGATCTCCGCCGTCCCCTCGCCCACCTGCGTGCCCTTGCCAAGAAACCAGACGCGCGCCTTCCAGGTCGTTAGATTGTCCGGAAATTCCAGCGGGATCTCGGCACGGCCATCCGCATCGGTTTCGATGGTACCAGACCATTTCAACAGGTCCGCGAAATCCTTGCGGACGACGATGGGATTGGCTGCGGGAGTTGCCGCGCTTTCCGCCGGGGCTTTCATCTTCATGGCCGCGGAAGCAGGCGCAGCGGCCTCTGCAATGCGGCCGAAGGCATCTGCCTCGTCGAGCATCGCGCCACCTCTCGCCATGAGCGAACGGGAGCGAATTCCCGCATCCCCCAAGCTTCCTAACGTCTGCATCCCCACTTCCTTGGGCCGTTGCAGGTTTCCTGGCGATCCCGGGATGAATGCGCTCTCCCGCCCCGGATAATAGTTGTTTTTCCAAGTCCAGAAATTCTCATGGATGAGCCCGACATTGGAGCCACCGGTGATCGCTTCGAGTGCTTTGTCATAAACCGTTAGCACTGCGGGGCCAGTGACAGGATTGCCTTCCGCGTCGCGCAATGTGACTTTCAGCATCGACGTTTCACGCGGCTTCACCCTGTCCTTCGCCGGTTCCAGCGTCACATCGATCAGCTTGCTGAAGGGCGGGAGCAGAACTTGTCGCAAGGCCGTGTGCAGTTTCGCACCATGCACCGTGAAGCCTTCGATGAACATGTTCGGCATATCCCGGAAATCCAGCGGTACTTCCACCTCCAGGCTCTTGCCATCGAGCTGGATGCGTTTCGCCTCGCGTCCCGCCGATCCGGCGACATGCAGGAACAGCCAGACATGGGCGTTTTCCTGATCGCTGTTCACCCGCAGCTTGAGCGTTTCGCCTGCCGCATGCGTTGCTTTGTCGGCAATCAGCTCAAGCGGTCCGAACTGCCAGCTTGCTGGATGCACGCGGCCCGCACCAAAAACATTCAAAATCGTCGCACCTTCCACCGCCTCACCGCCCGCGGAAAGGCTTGCCGCCAGCCGGTACTGCCCGGTCGCCGGCGCGGCGAATTTTTGCACCAGCCGGCCCTGCGTATCGGTGACGATCTCAAAGGATTGGATTTCCTTTTCCTCGATGCGCCCACCCTCACCGCTCGCGATTTGATAGATCTTGAGCGTGCCCTTCGCCATGACCACTGGCTTGCCCGCCAAAGTGGCGGCGGAAATGTGAGTCTCCACGGCATCACCGGCCCGCGTGTAACCGCGATTCGTCCACACCACCACTTCGAAGGGTTTTCTAGCAGCGATCACCGATCCCGTTCCGCGCTCCTCGCGCCGCGAGGCATCGACCACCCGCGCCTCAATGCGATAGGTCGCATCCATATCTCCATGGATCGCCTTGGCAGATGCGGTGTCGATCTCCACCTTCACCGTGCCGTCCGCGCCGATGGGCAGGCTGCGCTTGAGCACCAATTCATCCGGTGTCCAACGACTGCCCTGCCACCAAGGCGGGTTGGGCGGAATGCAGCCCCAGCGTTGCCACGTCGGATGCCAGGAGGCGTCGCTGCCATTCCACCACGCGCCGCTGCCGTAAAGCCAATCCCAACGGTTGCGCGGAAACCATCGCTCGGTGAGCGAGCTGCGTTTCACGATGATTTCAACCTCGGCATTCCTAACGGGAGCCCCATGGAAGTAGTTCGCCTTCACCGTGGCGGTAAACGTGTCGCCCAATTTCACCGGCTCGGACGGTGCTTCCACCGTCACTTCATACTCCGGCTTGCGGTATTCCTCCACCCGCAGCATCACCGATGCGGCGATGCGATTGCCAATTTGATAGGTCGCCATCCAGGCACCCAGTCCACCATCCTTGGGAATCACCACCTCGCATTCGACCGCGCCGAGCGTGTCCGTGCGCTGCTTTTCGAGTTTCATCACCTCTTCCCCACGGCCGTTGGTGAGTATTAAAGTGCCATCCTGATTGGCCCACTTCGACTCATCCGGCTCAGCGTATCCGACATTGCGCAGATAAAACTTGAGGTGCGCGGTGTCGCCCGGCTTGTAGAGCGGCCTATCAGAAATTCCATAGCTGATGTCGCGATTGCCGTTTTCAAGCTGCGGTTCTTGAATGTGATAGGGCTGAAATCCGAAATAGGCCGTCGCGCGACCCTTTTTGCGGGCAATCGCGATCCATTGGTATTCGTCATCCCAATCTCCCGCTTTGAGCAGGGTCTTGCCGTCCTCGTCCGTGCTGCGGTTGAACGCTTGGGTGCGGACGTCCATATTGCGCCCCAGCGGAATTTGCCGTTCTCGGTAGATTGTGCGGTAGCCGAAAAACTCGATCTCGGTGCCCGCCACCGGCGCACCGTCCCCGGCATCCGCCACCCACCATTGTTTCTTCCCGCCGACGTCGTTCTGCGCCAGGACAGTATCGACGATCCAAACCAACGTGTGGAAGCTGTTTCCATCGTCCATCTTCCCGCTGATCCACCAGCCACCTGCCTGGCTCAGAGGAATCGTTAGGTCGATGGGTGTATCACGATACTTGTCCTCCGGCGTCAGCGTTTCTTGCCATTCTGCCGCCACTTTGCCGATGTATTTGGATTGCTGCTTGCGAATCAGCTCGGAAGCGATGCTCGACGGATTGATGCGCTGCCAATCGAGTTCCTTCGGATTGCTTTTCAGATAGGAAATCGTGTCGGAGAGCACCGCGTCCATGTCCACCGGCGCGGCGGTGAGGCTGATCTTGCGGCCGTTGCGGAACGTGAGCGGCAGCGTCGGTTTCGTTCCCGCAGCGACCGTCTCTGTTCGCTCGAAACGGCCCCAGTTGCCGGTGATTTGCTTGCGCAGCGTCGTGCGTTGATCCCGGTTTCCAGGACCATGGAGTTTCACGGTTTGGTCGAGCACCTCCAGCGCCTTGTCGCGTTGGCGGCGATTCAAAAATACCTGCACGAGCGCGTCACCGGCGTCTCCCCCCACAAGCTTGTTCTCCAAAATAGATCGATAGAGAGCGATGTGGTGAAACTCCGGCCCCAGCTTGAAGCGCCGCACGCCGTCCGAGGTTTTTGCCAAACACACGTCCTCCGCCAGCGTGTCCACTTCGAGAATGCCCTTTGCGCTTTCAGGATCCTGCTCGCGCCACCAGCCGTATGAGGACAGCGTTTCCACGCCAAACTGCGACCGAGCGAAATCCGCTCGCTGGGAAATCATCATCGCCGCGGTGTCCTTGTCCGGACTCAAACGCTCCTGCTCGGCCAAGGCAAATCGCCAGCGCTCGCCATCGTTGGTCGCCGCATCCCACGATGCAGGAACCTGATAGACAACGGGTCCATCGCCTTTCCACGGCGCACCTTCCGTGCCGCCTTCCGGCCCCGGCTCATTCCACTCTGGAAGCGTTTCTAACGGCGTCAACGTCTGCAATTTCCAAGCTTCGTTGCCGATCAAAGTGGTCACCATTTCGCGCCACGCCAACACGCCCGCTGCTGGACGGGATGGCACAGAAACCGCCTGTTTCAAAAGCTGCATGGACCGCACGTGATCTCGATAGTCGGTAATCACCGGCTGACCGGATTCCACCGTGGCATCGTCTCCGCGGAAACCCCGCCCGCCACGCGAGCGCGTGAACTCCCCCGCAACCATTTCCCCGGAATGCGGTGCACGCTGATAGACTTTCGCCGCAGAAGTCAGCAGCGAGGCGTTTTCCGCACGCGCAACCACAGCAGCTTCCACCAATCCGTCAAACTCACCCCACGCGTTGAGCCGTCCCAAGGCCTCGGTCGCGCGCTCCAGATCGGAACCGGACGCCTCGTCGGAAAGCGGCATCAGTTTTTCCTGATAGAACGTCACCGCATCGCGCCACAGCCCGCGATTTATCAACGCATCGCGTTCCTTGCGGAGTGCTTCGGGTTCTTGGGCCATCCCCATCACACTGGCAGCCAGCGCCACCCCGAAAAGCCAGATCATTCGTTTCATGCCACCAGCATGACACGCGAACCGAAATTTCCTTGGAAAAAATTCCTACGATTTCGCCGCCGCACCAAACGAATGAGTCACGGAACGACATCGATACCACGCAGGAAAGCCCATGCTTTCCTGCGATTTCACGGAATCAGCTAGACGCGCCTCAGCGCTTCCATTGGCGGCCGCCCTTGACCTTGCGGACGCCTGTCGTCTTTGGAGCCACTGTCTTGACGGCGGCTGCGGGTGCGGCCACCTTCTTCGCTGTGGGCTTGGCGGCTTTTGGCTCCTTCTGCGCCTTCGCAACCAGCAAGCTCTTGCCGGTCATTTCTTGGGGCTGGGAAATTTTCATCATCTCTAGCAGCGTCGGTGCGACATCGGCGAGCACGCCATCGCGGACGGAGAATTGGTCCGCATCTCCGGCGACGTAGAACAGGTGCACCAGATTGGTTGTGTGAGCGGTGTTAGGCGAGCCGTCGGCGTTGCGCATGAACTCGCAGTTGCCGTGGTCCGCGGTGATGAGCAGCTTGCCGCCAAGGCGCAACGTTTCATCGACGATCTTCTTCACGTCTTCGTCGATCACCTGACAGGCCTTGATCGCGGCTTCCACCACGCCGGTGTGGCCGACCATGTCTGGATTGGCGAAATTCAGGATGACCATGTCGTAGTCCTTAAGCTTCGCCACCACGGTATCCGTCACCTGTGCGGCACTCATCTCCGGCTTGAAATCATAGGTCGGCACATCCTTGGGCGACGGAATGATGAAGCGGTCCTCGCCGTCATAAGCGACTTCCTCGCCGCCATTGAAAAAGTAAGTGACGTGCGGGTACTTTTCGGTTTCCGCGATGCGCATCTGGTTCTTGCCTGCAGCGGCGACCGTTTCGCCCAAGGTCATCGGCAAAGTCTGCGAACTGAAGATTTCCGGGCACCCATACTTCTCGTCATACTGCGTGAGCGTGACGAAGTGCACTTTCGGCGTCGCCTCGCGATCGAAGCCATCGAAATGCGGATAGAGAAATGCCTCGGAAAGCTCGCGCGCACGGTCGGCACGGAAATTGAAAAACAGCACCACGTCGCCATCGCGCACGCGTTGCGTGTCAGCCGCAGTGAAGATCATCGGCGGCATAAACTCATCGGTCTTGTCGAGGCGGTAGTAATCGGCGACAGCCTCGCTGGCGAGCACGTCGCGCTTCTCGCCCTTGCCGAGCACGATGGCGTCCCACGCCAGTTTCACGCGGTCCCAACGCTTGTCGCGGTCCATCGCGAAATAGCGCCCCACCACGGTGGCGACATGCGCACCGCACTTGGCGGCCTCGTCCTCGACCTTCGAAAGATACCCTTGCCCACCCGTCGGCGAGGTGTCGCGACCGTCGGTGATGGCATGGATGAAAATGTCATTCACGCCCGCCTTTTTCGCCAGTTTCACCATCGCGATGAGTTGGTCTTGGTGACTGTGGACGCCGCCGTCGGAAACCAATCCGATGAGGTGCAGGCGCGAGCTCTTGGCCTTCTCCATCGTGTCGGCGAAGACCGGGTTCGTTTCCAGGGTACCTTCCACGATGGCCTTGTTGATGCGCGTCAGATCCTGATAGACGATGCGACCTGCGCCGAGATTGAGGTGGCCAACCTCGGAATTTCCCATCTGCCCTTCCGGCAATCCCACATCCAACCCCGAGGCGCTGACGAAACCTTTCGGATAGCGCTCGAACATGACTTCGTGAAACGGGGTTTTCGCGAGCAAGGTGGCATTGCCATCCTTTTCGGCCGTTGCTTTTCCCCCGGGGTTCACACCCCAGCCGTCGCGAATGATGAGCACTACTGGTTTCTTGGCCATGACGGGGCGGATTTACCGCCATACGCCCCCACCCGCAAGCCTCGAAAGGCATTTGTCGCGGAGGTGCCTGAGCCGTCGGACGATAGCCTACTTCAGGAAAACCTCGCGCGCCTTGGCTCCTTCGCCGGGGCCGACAATGCCGCGTTGCTCCAAGATGTCCACCATGCGGGCGGCCCGGGTGTAGCCGAGGCGCAGACGGCGCTGCAGCAACGACGTGCTTGCTTTTTGCTCCTGCCGCACCACCTCGATGCATTTCACGATGAGCTCCTCGTCGGCGTCCGAGACATCTTCGTCATCGTCATCATCCGCGTTGTTGATGGAGGCTTGAATGTCGGTTTCGAACTTCGGTTTCCCCTGCTTGGCACAGTGGTCGATGATGCGCTCGATCTCCTGGTCGGTGACGAAGGCCCCCTGCGCGCGCTCCAATTTCGCCGAACCGGGCGGCAGATAGAGCATGTCGCCTTTGCCGACGAGTTTGTCCGCTCCCTTGGTGTCGAGAATGACGCGCGAGTCCAGCGCAGAGGAAACTTGGAACGCGATGCGGCACGGGATGTTCGCCTTGATAATGCCGGTCACCACGTCCGCCCGCGGCGTTTGGGTCGCGATGATGAGATGGATGCCCGCTGCACGTGCTTTTTGGGCGATGCGCGCGATGCACATTTCCACATCCGCCGGAGCCGTTTGCATGAGGTCCGCGAGCTCGTCGATGAGCACCACGATGTAGGGGAAACGGTCGGGGATTTGCTCTTCGAAAATCTCCGCCTCGTCCTCGTCCGCCTCGGGACCGAGTTCACCCGATTCTAACGACTGGGCGATGGATTCGAGTTCCTCGTCGGAGATGAGGATTTCCGGTTCTGCGACGATTTCCTCCTCGGGAGCGGCTTTCTCCTCGCGCGGCCGCGAGTTGAAGCTGTCGAAATTCCGGACGCCAATCTTGGCGAAGATGCGGTAGCGCTTCTCCATCTCGTTGACCACCCACTTGAGCGCGGCGACGGTCTTCTTCGGATCGGTGACGACGGGCACCACCAAATGCGGCAACCTGTTATACATCTGCATTTCCACCACCTTGGGATCGACCATGATGAAGCGCAGCTCGTCCGGGCCGAACTTGAACAACATCGATGCGATGATGGAGTTGATACAAACCGATTTGCCCGATCCGGTCGCACCGGCCACCAGGCAGTGAGGCATCGCGGCGAGGTCGCCGATGACGGTCTTGCCATAGACATCCTTGCCGAGCGCGAGCGGGATCTTCTTTTTCGCCGAGCGAAACTCGGGGTCATGCAGCAGTTCGTGCAAGGGCACCGCGACCTTCTGCGAGTTCGCGATCTCGATCCCGACGGTGTCCTTGCCGGGAATCGGCGCGAGGATGTTGATGCGCTCGGCACAGGTGGCGCGGGCGAGGTCGGCTTCTAACTGAGAGATACGAGAAACCCGCAACCCCGTGGACGGATAGATTTCGTAGCGCGTGATGGTTGGCCCGCGCGTGATGTCGCCCGCAGTCACCTCGATCCCGAAAGCCTGCAAGGTGTCGATGATGACGCGCTGCGTTTGCAACAACTCATCGCGGTTCGCCTCGGGAGCTTCCACCGTTTCATCGATGTCGAGCAGGTCGAAACCGGGCAACTCGTAGTTCTCAAAACCGGTGACGGATAGAAATTTGTGGCCATCGGCCGGCTTCTTGCGCTCAAACGGCTTGCTGCCGGGATCGAACGGTTCGTTGGCGCGGCGTTGTGAAGCATCGATGATCTGCGGGGTCGGTGTTTCTCGCAGCGGCAGCATCGATTGACCATCCTCTGGCGGAGCTTTGGCGGCTGCGGATGCGGCCTTGACCTCTTCTCGATCCAACCGCCGTTGCTCGCGCTGGCGTTCGCGTTCGGCGAGCATTTCCGCTTCGCGTGCGGCGATCTTGCCGGTCTCGCTGCGGCTTTCCCGCCAGTCTTCGTACTTGATTTTCCCGAGTCGGAAGCAGGCTTTCAGGAAACGGATAGGCTGTTGCCCCGTGAGCAGGATCAGCGCCACCAGATAAGCCCCGCCCGTTAGAATGAGCGTGCCAGCGCGACCGATGACGTTCACCAGCACGAAGCCACCGATGCCATGGCCGACAACACCGCCTGGGCTGCTCATGTTGCAGCGGAATGCCCAGTCCTTAAAAAACCAATCCGCTGCGGCCAACCAAGACGCCGCCGCCAGCAAAAGGATGGAAAGCCCGAGCACCGCGCGCGGCCAAATCCGCGCGTCGAACGCCAGTTTCACCACACCGAACCAGATGAAACCCACCGGCAGCATCACCGCGGCGGCGCCGAAAAGCAGGATTTGCAAAAATCCCAGCAGACCACCCACCGGGCCGATCAGGTTCTGGCCCTCCGCACCCGACTTGTCCGCGAACGCTTCCAGCGGGCCCCATTTCGGCAAGTCCGCCGGGCTGTACTTCACCAACGACAGCAACAGCAACAAGCCCACGGTGATCCAGATGATCCCGACGATCTCGTTCGACCATCGTGATGCTTCCGGTGCCTCGCCGCGCTTCTTGTTGTCCTTCGCTGCCATGAAAATTGCTGTGCCCGCAGCATTCCCCGCCTCCCGCGTCGGAGCAAGATCGTTTTCAAAGCCGTAAAATCAGCAAAAGCTAAGGAAATCCACGTCCCACCACCCCCTCCTTTTGGATGGCCTCTGCAAAAAAACCACCATAGGTGTGGGTTCGCAGCTCGGAAAAACGTTTTTCCTCACGAACCCATTGCCATTCTCCCGCGCTGCCAAGCAACTTGGAAACGCGATCCCGAAAAATCCACCTTATGCCTGCATTCCCCTTCCGCTGGCTGGCCCTAGCCGCCGCGCTGCTGCTGCATTTGCCACTCGCCCGCGCCGCTTTCACCGATGCGGACGCCGACCGAATTTACGACGCCTTCAACCAGACATTCTATCAGAGCCAATCCGGCGGCCGCGCCTACTACAGCGAGAACACCGACGGCGGGAGAGCCTGGTTCTGGGGCCAGGCAAACATGATCGAAATGGTCGCGGACTCGAATGATCGCGCGCCGACCCAGAACAAGCGGGACCAGTTGGCCGCTTTGTGCAGAGGCTTCACGGACTACCATGGGACCAACTGGGCGTGGAACGAATACAACGACGACATCATCTGGGCATGCATCGTCTTCACCAAAGCCTACCTGGCGACGAACGACCCCCAGTTCCTCAGCCGAGCAACCGCCAATTTCGACGTGGTCTGGAATCGCGCCTGGGCCACGAACGCGGGCGGCGGACTTTATTGGAAAGGCACCAGTGGCGGACGCAACGCCTGTGTCAACGCCCCGGCCGCCATCGCCGCAACCCTTCTCTACGACATTACCGGCAACACGACCTATCTCGACAAAGCGCGCAGCATCATCACCTGGATGGATGCCAATCTCGTGGTTTCAACCGGAGCGATCGATGATCACATCACCACTGAAGGGACGCGCGTCGGCTGGCGCTTTACCTACAACCAAGGCACCTACGTCGGAGCCTGCTCCGCGCTCTACCGCCTCACCGGAGAAATCTCCTATTTGGAAAATGCCATCATGGCCGCGCGCTACACGCGGGACAGCATGTGCAACACGGCAGGCATTTTCCCCAACCACGGGACATCGGGCGACGGCGGCGGATTCAATGGCATCGGCATCCGCTGGATCGCCCGTATGGTGAAGGATCAAGGGCTGTGGGATGAGTTTTTTCCGTGGCTCAAGGCAAACGCCGACGCGGCCTGGAACAACCGTCGCCCGGTTGAAGACCTGTCATGGGCGAACTGGCGCGCCACCACCCCGGCCGCCCCCGAAGTTCTCTACTCGTTCGGTTGTTATGGTTCCGTCGTGGCCCTGCAGGTGGTGCCTTCCGTCGATCCATCGTTCGCCGCAGAGCTGGCTGGGCCATTCCCCAGCGCCACCTACGAGGCGGAAAGCGCCGTGTTCGCAGGCGGCGCGCTGGTGTCGGTGGAGCATTCCGGATTTCGCGGCACGGGATACGCCGACTATGGGACCGGCACTGCCGAGACCATCACATGGACGGTCAATGCTGCCACTGCGGGCAGCCATTGGATCTCCTTCCGTTATGCGAACGGAGGCACCACCAACCGTCCGCTCCGCCTAAGAATCAACGGCGCGGTGGTGCAGGATATTCCTTTCCAGGCCACGGGGGGCTGGAAAACATGGATTCATAGTGGCGGAATTTCCGTTCCTCTGGCCGCCGGGCCCAACACCATCCAGCTCGTCACCACCATGACCAACCGGCCCAATATCGATCTCCTTTACGTCGCAGCACGTCCAGCTCCGGCACCGCCCGGCGCGATCATGCTTTTCGACGGCACCGCCCCGTCGCTGGCCACGAACTGGAAACGCGACGAGGACGCGGGGCCGCCCAACTGGAGCGTTTCGGCGGGAGCTATGGCGGTGACACAGGCCCCTGCCAGAAACGACATCTCGACCGTGGCAGGTTTCCGTGACTTCCAACTCCACCTCGAATGGCTGGCACCACCCGGAGGCCTGGGCCAGGAGGCGGCCAACTCCGGCGTGAAGCTGCAGGGCCGCTATGAAATTCAGATCCTCAACACGCCACGCGGGCAAACGCCGTGGCCGGACAGCGCCGCCGCCATCTACCGAGAAAAAGCTCCTTCCACCAATGCCAGCCTCGGCGCGGGCCATTGGCAAAGCTACGACATCGATTTCACCGCCGCGCGTTGGAACGGCAGCGTGAAACTCTCCGACGCCCGCGTGACCGTTTCCTGGAATGGCGTTCTTGTGCACGACAACGTGACGATTTCCAGTTCGACGGCCGCCTCGCCCGCCGAATCCGCAGGATGGCACCCCATCCTGCTGCAAGCCGCGACCAGCACCGCCAGCGGACCGGTCTCCTTCCGCAACATCTGGGTCCTGCCGAAAACCAGCGAAATCCTTGAAGCGGAATTGGCAACTCGGGTGGGCCCGACGGTCGGTACTGGCAACCCCGGATACAGTGGCACCGGCTTTGCCGATTATGGAACCGCGATCGGTGAATCCATCACCTGGACGGTCGAAGCGGAAAAGGCCGCGCATCACTCGATTTCCTTCCGCTACGCCAATGGCGTCACCAGCGACCGCCCGCTCAACCTATTCGTCAACGGCAGCCTGATCCAACCACTGCCCTTCGGCAGCAGCGGCGGATGGACCGACTGGATCCTCACCAACGGGATCAACGTGCCGCTGCAGCCCGGCAGCAACACCATCCAACTCACCTCGACCCTCAACAACGGGCCGAACGTCGACTACCTCCATGTCGGCTTGCTAACCGCACCCACCACCCCAGTCGAGTTCTGGAACGAATGGCTCGATCAAGCGAACTTGACGGGAGGCGAGCGCGACCCTTCGCAGGACACCGATGGAGATGGCCAAACCCATTTGTGGGAATACGCGACCGGAGGAAATCCGCAGATCCCCGACCTGACAAACGCACTTGGCGATCACCGTGTGCCGAGGATGGCGCTGGTGGACGACGGCGGCACGCGCTTCGCCGAGTTCACCTTCATCCGGCGGACCGACCATCAGGCCCGAGGGCTGGTTTTCTCCGCTGAAAGCACCACGACGCTTGGCCCAACGCCGTGGACGGCACACGCCGTGACGCTCGCTGGATCCCCCGTTCCGGTGGGCGATGGAACACATGAACGAGTCACCCTGCGCATCAATCTTCCTCTTGATGCCGAACCCCGCATGTTCTTCCGGATGCGTGTGAATCTAGCCGGCGGCTGACGCGGACTTGGCCTACCCCGGTGCCGAGCGGGGTTGAAATCGGCGCTTGGTCCCTGCGCTCAGACCCGCAAGTCTCCTGCCGTGCGGCTGCTGACCTTTTCCATCCACGAACCCTTACCTGGCCTGGTTTTGCCGGAAATGGCCGCGGATCACGGCCCCGACGAGGCTGCCCGCCGCTACCGCGCCATCGTGCTGACCACTCTGCGCCAGCTCCGCGGCTTGTCGGAAGCGCGGCTGCGGCTGGTCTCTCACCCGTCCGACGCGGAAGAGGCGATACGCTTCTGGCTGCTGCCGCGGCTGGCGGAAAAATGGCACGCGGACGGCCCCGTTTTCCGCAGCGACGGCTGGGAAATCGCCTTCGGAGAAAACGCGGATCGTTTCCACACCCACGCGATCGGCGACATCCTTTGCCCATTTCTCGGCTCACGCTGGGTCCACGCCGCCTTGTTGGGAATCGGCCGAACCACCGCCGAGGTCATCGGTCCGGCGAGCAACGGCGGCGAGTACTTCCGTTGCGAAGCGGCCGACGCGCCACCCGGCCTGCCGCCGCGTTTCCTGCCCGAACTCCCCGTCATCCGCACCAGCGACCACTGGCAAGAAGCGCTCGAAAGCCCGCTCGGTCCAGCGCTCAAACGTGCGTGGAAGGAAGAAGGCGGGATCGACGATGAAATCGGCTAGGCCGAGAGCACCCTGCGCCGCACCGCCTCCAACGCGGATTGGCTGACCGAGAGTTTGAAGTCCTTGCGGCTGCGTGGATGGAAGAACTTGAAGGCCGAGGTTTCGCCCCCTTTCACGGCGACGGCACACCACGCCGTGCCGACCGGTTTGTCATTTGTGCCACCTCCCGGCCCCGCGATGCCTGTCACAGAAACGGCCACGCACGCGCCGCTTTCACGCAAGGCCCCTTCCGCCATTTGCCGCGCAATGACCTCACTCACCGCACCGTGGCTTTCGAGGTCAGCAGCGGATACGCCGAGCATCGCGACCTTCGCCTCGTTGGCGTAGGTGACGAAGCCGTGGGTGAACATTTCGCTCGAACCGGGCACGTTGGTGATGCGGTTGGCAATCAATCCCCCCGTACAGCTCTCGGCCGTTGCAAATGTCATGCCGCGCTGCCTGAACAGGCGGACGAGAGTTTTCTCCATCGATGCGCCATCGTCGCTGATGAGAAACGGCGCGAACGCCTCCAGCACAATTTCACGCGCCTCGGCGATCACCGCCGCATCACCGATCAGCCGCAGATCCACTTCGCCGATGTGGGCGCAGTAGCCGTATTCCAGCCCTTGCACCTCCGCCAGCCGCTGGTCCACGCCATGATGGAAATCGCTCTCGCCGATGCCTGTGAATTTCAGCACCAACGCCTCATTGACGACCTCCACCCCGGAAAGCGCACGCAATCTCGGTGCGACCTCGGCATGGAACATCGGATAGAGTTCCCGCGGCGGTCCCGGCAGCAGAAAAACCGCTGCATTCGATCGACCGTTGAGGCGCGGCGGCACGTAGATTCCCGGCGCGGTGCCATTGGCATTCGGTAAAATATCCGCGCCCACCGGGCACAGCGCCTGTTTCAGATTCGCGTCCACCATCACCCGACCGCGCGAGGTGAAAAAGTTTTCCAACGACCGCAACGCCGCCTCGTCAGTGATCAGCTCCAGCCCGAGAACCTCCGCCGTGATCTCCCGCGTCAGATCATCGCTCGTCGGCCCGAGACCACCGGTGACGATCACCGCATCCGCCCGACTCAACGATTCCTCCAACGCCTCGCGGATCGCATCACCGTCCGGCACCGTCGTCTGCCGAGAAATCCGCAAGCCTAACAAAAAGAGTTCACGCCCGAACCACGCGCCGTGCGTGTTCATCGTGTTCCCTAGCAGAAGCTCCGTGCCGGTGTTGATGACCTCAATTTTCACGGCCGGACGATGTGCGATGCCGCCGCTGACACAAGGCCAGAAATCGCCCGAGCATCATCCCTGTTTCCGTCGCACGTGCCCGGCCACCAGCCACAGCAAGGCGGGGATCAGCAAACTCAGCGCAAGCGCCCAACCCGGGGTTTCGCGCCCCGAGCGGCCTATCGCCGCGAAGATGAATCCCATTGGCACGCTGCCACAGGCCAGCGCCACCAGGAACTTCGGGAAAGGCATGCGCACCAGCCCGGCGGTGCAGGAAATCACTTCCGGCAAAATCGGCAACGCCCGCGACAACGCGACCACCCAGCCGCCGCCTTTTTCAAACAAATGCCGCCCTTTCTCATAGTCCCCATCCCCCAGCCAACGCCGGGCGGCTTTTTCCCCGCAAAGACGACCCATCCCGTAACCAGCCATCCCCGCGAGCATCAATCCCACCGACGCCGCAGCACCGCCTAACAAAACCCCATAGACATAGCCCATCGCTGAAATGACCACCGTTCCCGGCACCGGCAAAACCAAGTCTGCGACCAGCAACAGAACGCCCGCCGCCCATGCCCATGGCCCGGCTTTTTCCAGCCAAGCGACGCTTTCGGAAAAAGCAAACGCCTGTTCCCAAGCACCGCCCCACAGCGCCCAAGCTCCCATCACCACTCCGGCCAAAAGCACAAACCACAGCACCAGACGCATGCAAAAAACCTGCCCGACTTGCGCCAACCCGCCAGAAAAAAGGCAGCGCACAGGATTTCCCCGGCGCTGCCCATCCTGACAAATTTCAAAAACTCACTTCGCCGCCGGCTGTTTCTTCGCCGCTTCCAACTGATTGCGGAAACCATCGATGGCTGGGATCATGCTGCTCTCCGGCGACGCCGCCTTGCCTTCGTCCACCGCCTTGATCGCGTCATCGAATTTCCCCTGCTGCGCCAACAGCGACGCCTTGGTGAGAATCATCTGCTGCGTCTCGTCGGGCCCAAAGCCACCTTCCTTGAGCGTGGAATCCACCAGCGCGAGCGCGCCGTCGTAATCTTCCTTTTCCGCGAACCCGCGCAGCTTGGTCTCAAACTCCGCCACCTTCGCCTTGTCTGCCGCCTCTTTCGCAAAACCGGTCTCATCCTTCGGGTCCGCCGCCTTGATTTGGTCCGCCACGTCGCCGTAGAAATTCGCCACCATTGCGTCCGTTAGATCCATCGCTTTCAGTGCGGCGACCAAGCCCTTCGCCTTTTCCACGCCCTCAGATTTCGCCGCAGCAGCGAACGCCTCATCTCGCACCGCCTTCTTTTCCCGCAACTCATCGAGGTGCTTCACATAGGCCTCCGGGCCGCCTTTCTGATAGCCCGTCGCGGCGTATGGCTTGCCCGAGGCATCGGTCAGCAAGATGGTCGGATAGCCTTGCACGCCATACTTCTCGCCGAGTTCGGCATTCTGTTTTTGCGTCGCCTCGGAGAGCTTCTTCTTGTCTTGCGGGAAATCGATTTCCACGAGCACGAACTTGTCCTTCACCCCGGACTTGAAGGCGTCGTGGCTGAAAACTTCTTCGTTGAGCTTGATGCACCAGCCGCACCAATCGGACCCGGTGAAATCCACCAGCAGATCCGTGTTCGCTTCCGCAGCTTGCTTTTTGGCTGCGCTGAAATCCGCGATCCAGCCCTCGCCCCCGGCGAATGCAAGACCCGACCATCCGATCGCAGCCATCGCCACGCCTGCTTTCATCCATGACATCATTTTCATATCGTGCCGCGCAGCATGGCGCGGAATCAGGCCCGGTCTAGAGGAAAGAATCCCCCGCACCGCCGCGCCTTGACGCTTGGCGCAGCATCCCCGGAATTGACACCCGCGCCGGTCCGCCGCCAGTTTCAGGCATGTCACGTTTTGCCAATAAAGTCGCCGTCGTCACCGGAGGAGGTCGTGGAATCGGCCAAGAAATCGCCCGCGCGCTGGCCGCAGAAGGAGCGAAAGTCGCCGTGGTGAGCCGCAGCGCGTCCAGCTGTGGCAAGGCGGCTGACGAGATCAATGCCGCCTTTCCCGGAGCCGCCAAGGCCTATGCCGTCGACGTCGCCGACCACGCCGCCGTGCAAGAACTCGCGAAAACCATCGCCGACGACCTCGGCACCGTGAACATCCTCGTCAACAACGCCGGTGTCACCCGCGACGGCCTGATGATGCGCATGAAGGAAGAAGACTGGGACACCGTGCTCGACACCAATCTCAAAGGCGCCTTCAACACGGTGAAAGCGTTCATGCGGGTGATGATGAAGGCCGAGGACGCGCGCATCATCAACATCGCCTCCGTCATCGGACTCATCGGCAATGCCGGGCAGGTGAATTACTCCGCCAGCAAAGCAGGCCTCATCGGATTCACCAAAGCCGTGGCCCGTGAATTGGCCGGTCGCGCCGTGACCTGCAATGCGGTGGCTCCCGGTTTCATCACCACCGACATGACCGACGAACTGCCGCAAGCGGTCAAAGACGCGGTGATCGGAAAAATCCCCTTGGCCAGCTTCGGCGAGACCAAGGACATTGCGGAAGCCGTCGTTTTCCTCGCCAGCCCCGCCGCCCGCTACATCACCGGCCAAGTCCTCGCCGTGGACGGTGGCATGACCATGTGATTTTCGCCCCTCGGCCATCAGCCTTTACCGAAAAATGGACCTCATCCTCCTGCGCCACGGCAAGGCTACGGCGACCAGTGTCAGCGGTGATTTTGGGCGCGAGCTGACCGAAAAAGGCCTGGAGCAATCCAGCCGGGCCGCGCGCTTGCTCATGGCAGCGGACCAGCTGCCGCACATCGTGCTCACCAGTCCGCTCATCCGCGCCCGCCAAACGGCGGATCGCTTCTGCGCGCTAGCCGGCATCCCAGGCCCCGTGATCCAAGGCTGGCTCGCCTGCGGCATGGCCCCGGAAACCGCACTGAGCGAGCTGGCCGCCTTCCGCGATTTCAAACGCGTCATGATCGTCGGTCACCAACCGGATTTTTCCCAACTGGTTTGCTGGACCCTCGGCACCGGCGGCGGAGCTATCGAAATCAAAAAGGCCTCGCTCACCGGCCTGTCCATCTCGCCACCCTCACGCAACGCCACCCTGCGCTTCCTCATCCCGTCAAAACTCGCGGATGATCCAGGGGAGTGATCTCGCGGCCCATTTTCTCGTCGTCGGTTTCGACTCGGAAAATTGGACAAATCATCAAATCCCAGCATGAGGAGTTGTCTTAAGACTTTCCTTGGCGCCACGATCGATCAACAACGAAAGACCAAGGATTTACCAAAAGCTAATTCATTACTTGCTACATCTCAGGATATTTCAGGCAGATTCCAAACAAATTTATAAATACATCATAGAAGCAACAAATGAAAAATTTAAGAATCCTGTTTTTCATGATGATTTTTAGCTACTCTAGTTTTGCTGAAAAAACCTCATTCAATTATTACTCCATACCACTGACGAAGGAACTTGCTGAAGCAGTCCTCGAAGTCGCCAAATCTAGGGATCTAAGAATAGACGAAGTTATGAGATTTGGATTTGTGTTCATGGACAAAGAAAGCACCAAGATTGTAAAATCTGAAAATGGTGAATATTTAATTCAGGCCATGATGACTAACACCAATGCATTGGTCATGCTTTCTTGGATCTCTCGTCATCAATTTAAAAATGGATTTCTTGGAGCAGCCGAAAAATCGAAAATAGTCAAAGAATTGAATGATCGCTTGGATGATCCAGCGTCCCGCAAAAATATCCAAATCGAAAGGCGACTGGATCAAGAAATTCAAAAAGTTCGCGATAAATATAGATAGCTCGCTTCTTCATATTCAACAAACGGGTGATTCAAAGGTGCCAGAGCGATTTAACATGGATGGAGGAAAGTCCGGCTTATGCAGGATCGCTGGATTGAACTGGACGGGATCGAGCCAGCGAACCGATTGAGCGACAAGAACGTGGGCGAACGCCGCCGCCCCTTCTGCGACCAACGTCTCCGTCACCCGATTTAACTTGCGAAATCGGATAGATGGTCAAGTTTCACGGCCTTGAGAAAGCTTCTCTTCGATCAGGATTTGTGATGGCGGCGCTGATTTCTGCGGCGACCGGCTCGACCATCCTCGACACCGTGGACCCGCAGCTCTATCGGGATGAGGCAACGCTCTATCCGTCCGTGGGAAAAGTCACTGGCGGCTTCATGAACGGCAGCGGCGTGATGATTTCCGACCGCTGGGTGCTCACCGCTGGGCACATCACCGATTTCCGCAGCGGCGGGACCTATCGAGTCGGTGGCGTGAACTACACCATCGACCAAGTCATCGGCCACCCGCAGCACACGCCGGCATTCAGCAGCACCTATGATATCGGGCTGCTGCACCTTTCCAGCTCCGTCGTCGGCATCCAAGCGGCGACCCTGTGGCACGGCGACAGCGCATCCTTGTTAGGCCGTGAGGCGACATGGGTGGGCGACGGCCTAACGGGCACCGGATTGGACGACACGCGTGGGGCCAACGAAATGAGGGCGTTCACCAATATCATCGACGGCTTGACGCCCGCCTACGGCCTTCCTGCGCCGTCGTTTTTCGCCGATTTCGACAACCCGACAGGAACGAGCAACTCGCTCGTCGGAGCAGGCTCGTCCGCCGGAGCCACACGGTTAGAAGGAAATTTAACAGCCGGAGACAGCGGCGGTGGCGTGTTTGTCACCCTCAACAACGTCTCCTATCTCGTCGGTATCGGCAGCTATGCTGGCGGCTTCTCGCAAGGAATGAATTCGCGCTACGGCGCGCTCAGCGGCGCGGCGGATCTCAACTATTTTCACGACTGGATCTTCCAACACACCGGCATCGCCGCCGTGCCAGAGCCCTCCGTGGGCTGGATGTGCGCGCTGGGATGCCTCCTCGCCGCACGGCGGAAGCGGTGATTTGCGGTCGTCCCGAGGTTTTGATTGCCACCGGCGGGACGAGCCGGGAGAGTCGCCGCGTCGGGTTTCCGTCAGCCACATGAAAGTAGTCGCCATTGCCAATCAAAAGGGCGGCGTGGGTAAAACCACCACCGCCTTGAACCTCTCCGCCGCGCTTGCGCTGCGTGGCCAACGGGTGCTGCTGGTGGACCTCGACCCTCAGGCGAACTGCACCAGCGGGCTGGGCATTGAGCCACCCGACGGTTGCAGCATGTATCCCGTGCTCGTCGGTGAAACCACCGTGGCGAACCAAATCCTGCCGACCGGCCGCGAGAACCTTTCCTTGGTGCCCTCGGAAATGGACCTCGCCGGGGTGGAAATCGAACTGGCCCGCAGTGACGACCATCTCACCCGCCTGCGTCACATCTTGCAGGGCCTCAAGCCCAACGATCTTTTCGAATACTGCATTCTCGACACGCCGCCCTCGCTCGGCGTGCTGATGACCTCCGCGCTGGCCGCCGCCGATGAAATCCTCATCCCGCTGCAGTGCGAGTGGTTCGGCCTCGAAGGATTGGCGAAAATCGTCCACGTCATTGACCAAATCCGCGGCTCCGACGCCAATCCCAACCTAAAGCTCGAAGGCATTGCGATGACGATGTATGACGGCCGCACCCTGCTTTCCCGCCAAGTGGTGGACGAGGTTTCCCGGTTTTTCCCGGAGCAGATGTATGCGACGATGATCCCACGGACCATCCGCATCGGCGAAGCCCCCAGCCACGGCCGGACGATTTTCGAACACGACGCGACCGGCCTCGGCGCGCAAGCCTACGGCGCGCTGGCGGATGAGTTCCTCACGCGCCACGCCGCCGTCGGCCCGCAGCTCGTCACCTCCTGATCCTCAGCACGTGGAACAGCGCTGCTGTCAGCGTGGAACAGGGATTCCCGCTTGACCTCCAGAGGGTGAATGTTGACGTTTGCCCCCTTCCCATCCATGGGACCGTCTCCCGCTCCATTCTGTTAGGTAATTATACCGGTCCGTAGCGGCAGCCGTCATTCCTGGGAATCCGCGATTTTTTCCCACTTACTCTCTCATTTTCAACACCATCCATGTTCAAAAAGCTTTTTGGAAACCTGTTTTCAAATGATATCGGCATTGATTTAGGCACCGCCAACACCCTCATCAACGTCAAGGACCACGGCATCGTCCTGCGCGAACCCTCCGTGGTTGCCGTGAAAGCCGGCACCAACGAGGTGCTCGCCGTCGGTGACGACGCGAAACGCATGCTCGGCCGCACGCCGGGCAACATCGTCGCGATCCGCCCGCTTAAGGACGGCGTCATCGCCGACTTCGAGGTCACCGAAGCAATGCTGCGCCACTTCATCCGCAAGGTGAACAAAGGCCGCCGCTCCAATCCGCGGGTGCTCATCGCCATCCCATCCGGCATCACCGAAGTCGAACGCCGCGCCGTGCGCGAATCCGCCGAACAAGCCGGTGCCCGCGAGGTTTACCTGATCGAAGAGCCGATGGCTGCGGCGATCGGCGTCGGCCTGCCGGTCCAGGAAGCGTCGGGAAACATGATCGTCGACATCGGCGGCGGCACCACGGAAGTGGCGCTCATCTCGCTTTCCGGCATCGTTTACGCCCGCTCCGTGCGCACCGCCGGTGACGAGCTCGACGAAGCGATCATCCAGTACATGAAGCGCGCCTACAACTTGATGATCGGTGAGCGCACCGGTGAGGACATCAAGATCCGCCTCGGCTCGGCCGCTCCACTGCCCAAGGAAATGACCATGGAGGTGAAAGGCCGCGACCTCGTTGCTGGCCTGCCCAAGACCATCACCATCACCTCGCAGGAAATCCGTGAGGCGATGGCCGACCCGCTCAGCACCATCGTGGACGCCGTCCGCACGACGCTGGAGCGTTGTCCGCCCGAACTCGCCGCCGACTTGGTCGACCGCGGGATTGTGCTGGCTGGCGGAGGAGCCCTGCTCAAGGGCCTCGACCGCTTGCTGCGCGAGGAAACTGGCCTGCCCGTCCACATCGCCGAGGATCCCCTCAGCGCCGTGGCGGAAGGCACCGGCAAGGCGCTTCAGGAACTCGCCCTCCTGAAGCGGGTCACCAATTCCGACCGCTAAGTAGCCTAGGAACCGGCCATGAAGCCGCTCAACCTCATCGCTCTGCTGCTCTTCCTCGGAGGAGCTGTCTGGGCCATCACGCGCAGTGAACGCGCCGTCCGCGAAGTGCAGGACGTCTATTTCTCGGCGATGGCGCCGTTCCTGAAATCCGGCTCCAAGCTGGAAACCTACAGCCACGATTTCCTCAAGGAGACGCGCCACTCGAAAGAGCTGGAAGTCGAACTTGAAGCCACTCGCGGCGAGATCGGTCGCTTGCGCGTCATCGAGTCACGCTTCCGCGACATGGAACGCGAAAATGCCCAGCTTCGTCACGCGCTCGATTTCAAAAAGGCCACCCATTTCGACGTCGTCGCCGCACAGGTCATCCGCCGCCAGCCGACAACTTGGTGGCAAACCGTGGACATCGACGCCGGCGAGGAACGCGGCGTCGGCGCACAACTCGCGGTGCTGTCCAACGAGGGCCTGGTCGGCAAAATCGACCGCATCTACAAGGACCAGAATCGCTCCTCCGTGCTGCTGCTCACCGACGAGAAATGCCAAGTTTCCGCGCGGGTCGAGGGATCGCCGGAAGTGGGTATCCTCAGCGGCCAGCGCGGTCGTTTCGATGGCAACCCGATGCTGCGCCTGCGCTTTCTATCAACCGACGCCGACCTCCATCCGGGGCAGCGAGTTTTCACCACCGGCCGGGGAGGCATCTTCCAGGCAAACATTTTGTTAGGAACCATTGCCTCCGTGGAAAAGGGCGCGCTGGACTCCGAAGCTCTCGTTCGGCCATCGGTGAACTTCGCGGATCTCGGCACGGTGTTCGTCGTGCTCTCCGCCGATCCCTGACCGTTCGTGATCCGTTACTCGCTCATCACCATCTTGCTTCTGCTCGCCGCCTTTGTGGTGCAGCAGTTCCTGCCCGTTTTCACGGGCTTGTATGATGCGCGCATCCTACTGATGCAGCTCGTCTTCCTCTGCGCCGCTGTCACCGTCGGCCAGCCGACGATGTTACTGTTAGCCTTCATCGGCGGCTTCTTCTGGGACGCCCACTGCTGGCTTGGACCACACGGCGGAGACGCAGATGTCTACACCCAGCAAGTCGAGTCGCTGCGCTTCGGTTATTCGATCTTCCTGTTCGCCGCGATGGGCTTCCTGATGCAAGGGATTCAGCCGCTTTTCAAACAGGGCAAGTGGCAGGTCTCCGCGTTTCTAACTGGAATCGCAATCTTCCTCTATCTGGCTGCCGAGTATGCCATCATCAACTTCGTGCGCGGGGACTTTGTGTTGGTGCGCACCACCTTGCTGAAAATGGCCTTCACCGCCGTGATGACCATGCTGTTCTCCCCCTTCGTCTTCTGGCTGCTGTTCCGAGTTGCTAGAATTTGCGACCATTCCATCAACCCCGAAGCGGGCAAGAAACGCCGCCGCGCCTACTGAGACCATGGAAACCGGCTATCGTCTCCGACTCTATCTGCTCACGGCGCTCGTCCTCGCCGGGTTCGGCACCTTGCTGACCCGGCTCTATGAATTCCAAATCGAGCGCAAGGATGAGTTCCTCCAACTCGTCCCCGGCAACCGCAACGTGACCATCCGCGAACCCGGCATCCGCGGCGAAATCACCGATCGCAATGGCATTCTGCTCGCCCGCAACCTCCGCCGCTACGAGGTCTCATTCAACCTCGACGAAATCCGCCAAGCCTATATCGCCCAGCACCTCGACGAACCGCGCAAAGATTCCATCGCCGACGAAAAAGGCCTGCCGCGCAAGCGCTCGGAAAAGGACATCGTGGCCATCGTCAACGAGGGCACCATCGCCCGCTTGCGCAAGCTCGGGCTGGCGAAAAACTACCGCGCCAGCGCGTTGAGCACCCACTACAAGACGCACGGCGGGCTCATCCCCTTTAGCTATCGGGCGGACCTTTCCTACGCCGAGTTCGCGCGCTTCGCCGAGCACAACCTCGATCTACCCGGCGTCTATCTGAGCATACGACCACAGCGCGAGTACCCGTTCGGAGCGCTCGCCAGCCACGAACTCGGCTACCTCAAGCAATGGGAAAAAGGCGACGTCCCCGACAGCGCCACGCGCAAATTCGACCACTACATCGGCGACGACAAGGGCATCGCCGGCGTGGAGTCCACCATGGACGAAAAACTGCGCGGCCCGGAAGGCACCAAGACCATCGTCAAGGATGAGAAGGGCCGCACCATCCGCATGTCGGACTACACCAAGCCCGGCATTGGCGCGAAGTTGAAGCTCACTCTCGACGCGCCTGTCCAATACCTGCTAGAAAGCACCTTGCGTCTCACCGGCCGCGCCGCCGGCGTGGTGATGGAGGTGAACACCGGCGAGGTGCTCGCGATGGCCTCCGTGCCGGATTTCGATCCTAACGACTTTTTCCCCAGCATCACCCAGAAGAACCTGGACGATTACAACGCGAACAAGCTCGCGCCATTGACCAACCGCGCGATCTCCCGCTTCGTCCCAGGTTCTACCATGAAGATTCCCACCGCCATTGCTGGGGCGTTAGAAGGGATGGCCACCCGCCGTTTCACCTGCAGCGGCTACGTCATGTATGGCAAGGCCAAGGTTGGCTGCTGGATCTACAACATGGGCAAGGGCAGCCACGGCAATCAGAACCTCGCCGAGGGCATCCAACATTCCTGCAACCCGTACTTCAACCTGCTCGCCAATTCCATTGGCAAAGACGCCATGGTCGAGGGCTGCACCATGGTCGGCATCGGCAACCAGACCGGCATTGAGCTGCCCAAGGAAGATCCGGGCATTCTCCCTGGCAGCCGAGCCTGGAGCGCCATGTTTCCCAACCTGCGCATGACCCAGCACGAGATCGCCCAGCTTTCGATCGGCCAGGGCACCTCGATGGCAACGCCGCTGCAAATGGCCGCCGTCGCCGCCACCGTTGCGAACGGCGGGAAATACTACAACCCTCGTATCGTCAAGGAAGCCATCTCCAGCGATGGCCAAGTCCTCGTCAAAGACGAACCCATGCTCAAGGTGGACCTCATCGAATCCGGCATCAAACCGGAGGAATTCGAACTCATCCGCAAGGGCATGCGCATGTCCGCCAACGACCCAGGCGGCACCGCAGGCAAGGTCAAGCTGCCTGACGTCGTCATTTCCGCGAAGACCGGCACCGCCCAAGCATCCGATTTCGGCAAAGAATCCCACAACTCGTGGATCATCAGCTTCGCGCCGTATGAAAACCCGAAATACGCCGTCTGCATCATGGTGCAGCACCGCCAATCTGGAGGCGGTGTTTGCGGCCCCTTGGCCAACCTGATTTATCGCGGCCTCTTTGCCCGCGACCTCAAAGGCATCAAATTGCCGCTACAACCGCAGCCCAAAGTTCCCGGCTACATCGGCGAGAACGTGAAAACCCTCGAGGTGCCGCCCGAGCAGATCGCTGCGGTGGAAGCGGGACAGAGCCTCACCCCACCCATCGAGCAACCCGTCGCCGAGGTGGAAAACCCGCAACAGCCGGAGATCGTCGAAGATGGCGAGACCGGTGACGAAGTCGGTGAACTGCCCACCTCCAGCTTGCCAGAACCCGTCCCCGACGTCACCCCCACCCCCACCATCACCCCGGAAGTGGACGCCGCCGGTTCTGTCATTCCCAAGGCCGTCCCCGTCAAAGACCCCTAACATTTTCCCAACAAAACAATCCTTGAAACCCCAACCACCTTACTTCCATTAAAATGATCCAACACATCAAGAGACTCCTCGGCATCGGCCGGCCCGATCCGTCGCGAGGCAACAGCATCGTCGTCAACGTCGAGAAACTCGAACGCCGCGTCGCGTTGCTCGAGGACGGCGTGCTCGAAGAATACACCGTCGAACGCGAAGGTGACCAAAACATCGTCGGCGGCATCTTCAAGGGCCGCGTGAAAAACATCGAGGGCGGCCTCAAGGCGATGTTCGTCGACATCGGCATGGAGAAGAACGCATTCCTGCATTTCTGGGATGCCATCCCCGCCGCGCTCGACGGCGGACTGGAAGAAATCCAACGCGAAGGCAGCTCCAAGAAGAAGCAGCAGAAAAAGATCTCCTCCAAGGACATCCCCGACATCTATCCGATCGGTTCCGAAATCGTCATCCAAGTTTCCAAGGGCCCCATCGGCACCAAGGGACCGCGCGTCACCACCAACATCTCGATGGCCGGCCGCTACCTCGTGCTCATGCCCTACACCGAGCAGTTCGGCATCTCGCGCAAGATCGACGATCCCAAGGAGCGCGCCCGCCTGCGCAAGATCGTCCAGAAACTGCAAGTGCCGGAAGGCATGGGCATCATCATGCGCACCGTCGCCCAAGGCACCCGCGCCCGCCACTTCGTCCGCGACCTCCACATGCTGCTAGAGCAATGGGATGAAATCGAAGCCCGTCGCGCCGCCAACCCGGCACCCGCTTGCATTTTCCAAGAACCTGGTCTCATCGAGCGCACCGCCCGCGATTTCCTCACCGACGAGATCGACCAGGTCCTCTGCGACGACGCCGAAACCACGGAAATGATCCGCAACATCGCCGGCAAGGTTTCCCGCCGAGCCAAGCGCCGCGTCCACCACATGCCCACCGCGGGCCAGCCCATCTTCGAGCGCGTCAACATCCAGAAGCAGATCGACGAGGCGTTTTCCCGCCAAGTCTGGCTCAAGTGCGGCGGCTACATCGTCATCGATGAAACCGAGGCGCTCATCGCCATCGACGTCAACACCGGCCGCAACCGCGGTTCCAAGGACGTCGACAAGATGATCTTGGAAACCAACGTCGAGGCCGCCGTCGAGGTCGCCCGCCAGCTGCGTCTGCGCAACATCGGCGGACTGGTCGTCATCGACCTCATCGACATGCGCCATCGCAAGGACCAGCAGACGGTTTACAAGGCGATCAAGGAGCGCCTCAAGAAGGACAAGGCCAAGACTCAGGTGCTGCAGATTTCCCCGGTCGGCCTGATGGAAATGACGCGCCAACGCCTCAACGAATCGCTGCGCGACTCGATGTATGAGCCCTGCCCCTACTGCCAAGGCCGTGCCCGCGTGAAAACGCCGATGACCATGTCCGTGGAAATCCAGCGCCGCCTCAACACCGTCATCCAGAAACACCAAGGCAGCGTGGGCGACCTCATCGTCATCGTGAACAGCGACGTCCTCAACCGCTTCAAGAGCGAGGATTCCAAGCTGCTCAGCGAGCTCGAACGCACCCACTCCGGCCGCCTCATCTTCCGCTCGGATCCAGCCCTCAACCGCGAACGCTTCGCCATCATCGACGCGAACACGGAGAAGACCATCGACCAAGGCTGAGCTTAGCTTAGCTTCTTCATCCGACGGATCGGCCAGATCCGTCGCATTCATCGGTCGGATCCATCGGATCCGGCCGATTTTTGTTTAAATCAGCTTACGCGATCCCTTGCACTCCGGGTAACCCGAGCATCCCTAAAACTGCGAACCCGAATTCGCCCCCTAGCGGGCCGTGCGCAACGCCAGCGACTTCCCACTCAACGGGCAATCCGGTGCTCTATCCGTCGGATGATTCATCTTTGTCGGGTGCCCCCATTTCCGCCAGCCTATCTAGCAGCCACCTAGCACCTTCCCAAGCAGATCATTCCACGTTGCACCACCTAACGGAATCTGATCTCCTCCAGCCGTGAGAGTTCCCATCCTGCTGTTGATCATTGCTGCCCAAGCTTACGCCCAATCCGACGTCACCAAACCGGTAGAACAAGGCATGCGCGGGGCCATCGCAGGACTCATGCCTGTTCCCAAATCCGATCAATCCGCTCTCCTCACCGCCACCGCCGAACTGCTAGCGAAACACGTCACCTTTCGGCCGGATGGTACGGCTTCCTCCATCTGCACCTTTTCCCACAGGCAACATGTGGAATGGCAAAAACTCGTCGTGAAACACATCAGCCTACAAAGCCTCAATGAAGCCGACCGGCTCAACGGCATCACCAAACGCTATCTCGTCTCCCTTTCCTGCGACGCCCACCGCATCTGGGACAACAAAACAAGCACTTGGAGCAAATGGAACTCCACCGGTCATCTCTTCTTCCCCTCCGCCCTCATCTTCGATTGGAACGGCACGCGATGGACCGCCAAACCCTCGCACATGCTCAAGCATTTCCAACCCGGCCCCGGCCCATCCATCGCCGCCCCCAAGCCCACCGCCGATCCACGTCACCTGCCACCCGGCATGACTCGCGGGAAATAACAGTCTGCCCAAATTTTGCAGAGGCGTTCCTGGCTACCCAACGCTTGAGCTGAGGGCGGATGCAATGCCCTAAAAAGGCGCACTAGCTCGACCGCCAAAGCCTCTCCATTCGCATCCACGACAAGAATGGTCAGGACTCCTGATGCCTCCATCACGCTTGATCTTCCCCCTTGCTCCAGCCGTAGCACGCACACAGCTCCCGTCGGCCAGATCGCGCGAAATTGGCATGCCCATGCCGATTCCATAAAAAAGGGCCGGTCCTCCTTGTGGGAAAGACCGGCCCGGAAGCGTTTTAAGACGGTTTATTGTCCGGCTGGAGCGACGCTGTCTTGCACTTTTTTAGCGGCCTCTTCGGTCGCCTTGGCGGCGTCATCGGCAGCCTTCTTGGCGGCAGCTTTGGCTTCGTCCGCAGCGGCTGACATCTTCGCCTTCGCATCATCGACCGCCGCACCCATCTTGGCTTTCGCGTCGTCGGTGGCTTCGGCGGCTTTTTCCACGGCGGCGTCCACCTTCTCCTTGCCTGCGGCAGCGGCGGCTTCGGCCTGAGTTCCGGCGGCATCGGCCATTTCCTTCACGCCTTCAGAAACCTTTTCGGCTCCGGCATTCATCTTCTCCGTGACCGTTTCCTTGGAATCACACGCAACAAGGAACAGTGGGAGCGCAAGCGCTGGGATCAAGAGTCTGGTTTTCATGATGATGGTTTTTTGGTTAGAGCGTTTTGCAATCACGCAACTGGACCTTAACGATAGAAATCCTCCCCTGTCAAAGAAAGGAATTCGAGCGCCGGGGATGCCCCGGGCGGTCTCAACTGGGAAATGGCCGTGTGCCCGCCACCTAGCGGATCACGCGTAGCCCAGCCACGGCCCCAGCCATTTTTCCGCCTCGTCCAGCGTCATCCCCTTGCGCCGTGCGTAGTCCTCGACTTGGTCCTTCTGCAGCTCGGAAATCGCAAAGTAATGGCTGTCCGGATGCGAGAAATACAAGCCGCAAACCGCCGCGCCCGGATGCATCGCGTTGCTTTCCGTCAACGTCACGCCAGTCACATCCGCCGCCCCGAGCAGGTCGAACAAAAGCGGCTTCTCGGTGTGATCGGGCTGCGCCGGATACCCCGGTGCCGGACGTATTCCCTGATAGTTTTCGTGGATGAGCTGGTCATGCGTCAACTCGCCCTCCGTCTCATACCCCCACTCGAGCCGCGCCTTGTGGTGGAGAAATTCCGCGAACGCCTCAGCGAAGCGGTCGGCGATGGCCTTGACCATGATGGAGCCATACGGGTCGATCTGCTTTTCCAACTCGTCCGCGAACTCATGCGCGCCGTGGATGCCAACGACGAAGCCACCGATGTAGTCCGCCGTGGCGGCGATCACCGGTCGCCGCGAGCCCCATTCTCCAACAAACGGCCAATCCACCAGCCCAGCCGCCTTGGGATTTCCCAAAACATACTCCTTCTGGTTCCACCAATCATCCGCATCTCGAATGATATGATCATACGATTCCTTCTGCCAAAGCGTCCCATCCCGCCCTAGCAGGATATTAATCTCCTTCGCGGAAGCCGATTTGATTCCCTGTAGGATCTTCGAGAGTGAATGGCCATCCCGCGGATGAATCACCAAATGCACGTGATTTGGCATCACACACCATGGACCTAGATCGTAATGGTCACCGTCGAAATGGAACAGCGCATCTCTAACGATTTTCGCGATCTCCGGTCGCTTCATCCAGCACTCGCCGTGGCCGACATGAAGAGCGGTT
>JAZKEG010000027.1:124456-261774 GCA_040387215.1 Verrucomicrobiota bacterium
CAGCACCAGCACATACAAGAGGCGCAATTATGAAGCGGTTTCTAGCCGCTGGTTGTAGAGTTCATGAAGTTCGCGAGAAAGACTTTCGGCCAGATCCAAGTCCGCCGCGCCTTTTGCGGAATCGAGTTTTACTTGCAGCTCCTGTCTTTCCTGCTGGTAGTCAGCAAGAACGGATGCTGGGAGCGAGTCCGCTAGGCGGAACGTGATGGCATAGGTGGCTCCATCTTGGTGCCAATGTGGCAGACGGCCCGCTTGCTTTCGATCGATGGGTTGGTCGGGGTTGAGGAAAGATGGCTCCATTCGCGGCGACCGGTGATCGCCACTACAGGGCGCGACCCAGTCTGCTAGAGCGACATTTGGTTTGCCGGACGTCTTCTTAAGCTGCTGGCGCAGGCTGTGGAAGCGCGTGCGCTCGGTGGTCCGTGAGTCATCCTGCCAGACGATGATGTCATCGCCGTCCGAGTTGGCGGGGAAAAACCCATAGATCCCCTCCGCGCGGAACTTGTCCTCGTTGATGATGCGATCCACCCATTCCAACGCTTCCAGATAGAGCTTCTTGCCAGCCTCGGCCCCTTCCTCGTTCTTCGTCTTGAGCGTCTCCGTCGTGCGATCCCACACCCCGCGCAACTCCCACGCATGGAAGAATGGAGTCCAGTCGATGTACTTCACGAGATCCCGCAATGACGGAGCATGAATGCTCCGCGTGCCGGTAAACGAAGGCACCGGTGGCGTGTAGTTTTCCCAATCCAACTTCGGACCGGCGGCGCGCGCCTCTTCGAGGGTGAGGGTTTCCTTCTTCGGTCCGCCGAGGAAATTGTCGCGCAGCTTCTGTTGCTTCTCGCGATTTTCGGTGGCGAATCCCTCGCGCTGCTCTTTTGATAGAAGCGAGGTCGTCACCGGGACCGAACGCGAGGCGTCGAGCACGTGCACCACCGGCCCTGAGTAATGCTGCGCGATCTTGATCGCCGTGTGCGCCGCCGAGGTGGTCGCCCCACCGATGAGCAAGGGCACTTTAAATCCACCGCGCTCCATTTCCTTCGCCACATGCACCATCTCGTCGAGCGATGGCGTGATCAGTCCTGATAGACCGATAACATCCGCCTCAAGCTCCTTGGCTTTGGCCAAAATCTTGTCGCAGGAAACCATCACGCCCATGTCGGTGACTTCAAAGCCATTGCAGGAAAGCACCACGCCGACGATGTTCTTGCCGATGTCGTGGACATCCCCCTTCACCGTGGCGATGAGGAAACGCCCGGCGGAACGCCCGCGCTCGGCAAGTTTAAGCGCTTCCTCGTCGGTTAGAGCGGGATTCTCTTCCTTCAACGCAGCAATGTCTCCCGCGAGAAACTCCGCCTTGTCCGCCTCCATGAATGGGAACAACCAAGCCACGGACTTCTTCATCACCCGAGCGGATTTCACCACCTGCGGCAGGAACATCTTGCCCGCTCCGAACAAGTCGCCGACCACGCCCATGCCATCCATCAGCGGGCCTTCGATGACCTTGAGCGGGCGCACGTATTTCAACCGCGCCTCTTCGGTGTCCTCATCGATGTACTTGTCGATGCCACGCAACAACGCGTGTTCCAAGCGCTTTTCCACCGATTCCTCGCGCCACGAAAGGTCTTCCTCGACCTTCTTGCCACCCACACCCTTGTAGCTTTCCGCTAGCTCTAGCAGACGCTCGGTGGCATCCGCGCGGCGGTTGAGCAGCACATCCTCGACGTGCTCCAGCAGGTCCTTCGGAATCTCGTCGTAAACCTCCAGCATGCCCGCATTGACAATGCCCATGTCCATGCCCGCCAGACCGGCATGATAGAGAAAGGCCGAGTGCATCGCCTCGCGCACCTTGTTGTTGCCGCGGAAGGAGAACGAGATATTGGAAACTCCGCCAGACACTTTGGCCCCCGGCAAGTTCTCTTTGATCCAGCGCGTCGCATTGATGAAGTCCAACGCGTAGTTGTTATGCTCCTCAATGCCGGTCGCGACGGTCAGGATGTTAGGATCGAAAATGATGTCGTCCTGATTGAATCCCACCTCGTCCACCAGCACCCGATACGCTCGTTCGCAAATCCTGATCTTCTCCTCATAACTCGCCGCCTGGCCATTCTCGTCGAACGCCATGACCACCACCGCCGCCCCATACTTCATGACGTGACGCGCCTGCTTCTTAAAGTTTTCCTCTCCCTCCTTGAGCGAGATCGAGTTCACAATCCCCTTGCCTTGCAGGTACTTCAGCCCTTCCTCAAGGATCTCCCACTTCGACGAGTCCACCATGATGGGCACCTTCGCCACATCCGGCTCGCCTTGGAGAAGTTGCAGGAAACGACTCATCATCGCCTTGCCGTCGATGAGGCCGTCGTCAAAACAGATATCAATGACGTTCGCCCCGTTGCCCACCTGCTGGCGCGCCACCTCGACCGCCGCCTCCAAATCGCCCGCCCGAACCAGCTTCGCAAACTGCGGTGAACCGGCGACGTTCGCACGCTCTCCGATCATTAGGAACCGCTTATCGGCGGTGTGGTTGTATGCCTCCGTGCCGGAGAGCCGGAGGGCGTGGGGAATGGTTTTCATGGTGGAAGAAGGAAGAGTTAACCGCGAAGGCGCGAAGGTCGCTGAGGGAGCGCAAAGTTAAGAGGGGAAGTTGTGGACTTGACGTTTGATGCCGTCTTTCAACAAGACCGTGTGAAAATTGATAAGCAGGCCAAGATGTTTCTCTGACATTCTGAGATACGTCAGCAATTGAGCCGCGTGGATGGGCAGCAGCGATTCCACGGTCTTGAGTTCGATCACCAGACAATCTTCCACCAGCAAGTCGATACGATAAGCATCGGGAATCACCAACTCCTTGTAATGAATCGGCAACAACAACTGCCGAACCGAAGAAATCCCCCTCAGCGCCAGCTCATGCTGAAGACTGATCTCATAACTCGATTCAAGAAGTCCGGGACCGAGATCCTGATGAACCTCGATCGCAGCTCCAATCACCTCATTGGAGAGCTTGTTCAGATAGTCCTTCATCATTCTTCCTTTGCGTCCCCTTCGCGACCTTTGCGCCTTTGCGGTTACTCTTATCGAACCACCGGAACTTCCCGCGGCGCGTATTGGGCGACGGCTTGGGCGATGGCGGCGACGTGCTCGGGCGTGTTGCCACAGCAACCACCTGCTAGATTGAGCAACCCGGCCTGGGCGAATTCCGCCATGTAATCAAACATGTGCTTCGGTTCGAGATCGAAACCGGTTGGGGCCAGCGGGTTGGGCAGACCAGCGTTCGGGTAGCAGGAAATGGCGGTCGCGGAGCAGGCCGAGAGTTCTTCCAGGTGCGGCCGCATCAGGTCGGGGCCGAGCGAACAGTTCAGGCCGATGGCCAGCGGTTTGGCATGAGCAAAGGCATTCCACAACGCCTCGACTTTTTGCGCGGAGATCATCGTTTCCCCACCCAACCCGACTGCTGCGGAAACAATGATGGGCAAGGTTTTCCCATCTTCCTCATGCACCTCTTGGATGGCGACGATTGCCGCCTTCGCGTTGAGCGAATCGAAGATCGTCTCCACCATCAGGATGTCGCAGCCACCCTCGATGAGGCCGCGGATCTGGTGTTTGTAGGCGGCGAGCACCTGATCAAACGTGACCACGCGGAAGCCCGGATCGTTGGCGTCGGGAGAATTCGTGAGAGAGACCGTCAGCGGGCCGATGGCACCGGCGACGTAGCGCTTGCGGCCGGTGTCGCTGCCGATGTCGTCCGCCCATTTTCGGCACAGCCGCGAGGACTCGACATTCATTTCCCACGCGAGGTCGTTGAGGAAGTTGTCTTCCAGGATCTTTTGGAAAAACTCGGGATCCTTGCGTCCGCCCTTTTCGCGCGGGTCCTCGACGAAGAACTCACTCTGCGCGATGCCGGTGGCGGAGAAGGTGTTGGTCTCGCAGATGTCGGATCCGGCTTCGTAGAATCGCTTGTGGATGTCGCCGATCACGTCGGGCCGCGTGATGGAAAGAATATCGCCGTTGTTCAGCAAATCCTTGTCGTTGGCGGCGTAGCGCTCGCCTCGCGCTTGCTCCTCATTCAGGCCGTAGCCACGGATGGTGGTGCCCATCGCTCCGTCGAGGACGAGGATGCGTTCGGAAATCGCGCGTTGGAGTTCTGCGGTGAGGTCGGCCTGCGGCATGGCGGCAGGCTAAACACCAAGCCCACACCATCAAGAATCTAATCCTCATATCCGGATATGATGATGCGAACTGCATCCATGAACTGGAGTGTAGCCTGCTGCCGCTTTGAACGGCCAGCCCTGCTGGCTGGAGGTGGACGCGGCTGGCTATGAAGACGCAGTTTCGCCCGCTGCAGGCTGCTGAAGCAAAGCGGCAGCAGGCTCCACGCAGTCCAAAGCCGTCAAACCAAGTTTCCCGGCAGCTCGATGATCTGGTCGCGCAGCGCCACGAAAACCCTGTCCTCCGGCTTTGGATGCATGACCGCGCCCCCGGTAAAACTGCCGAAAGACGGCAGCGCCAGCGTGTTTCCGCGCATCAGGAAACAGGGAAAACGCAGCGAGGTGCGCCTGCCATCCGGGATTTTCACGATGGGATGAAGGTGCCCGCAAAGGTGGAGCGAATCTCCGGTGGCGTCCGCGGGATCGTGAACGACGGCCAATCCCTCGGCCAAGTCCAGCCGCTTCACCGGGTGAAGGCGTGGCGGGATACCACGAATTTTCACATCATGATTTCCCAGCACCAGCGTCACCGGGATGCCGATCGCATCGAGAAATGCGTCCATCGCCTCATGCAGTTCCGGGGTGATTCCCGACGGCGCATGGAACAAATCCCCGGCGATGACGAGGCACGCCGCCGCGTGTTTTTCGACCAGCGCCCGCATCCGGCCCAAGTCGCGGGCCGTGTCACCTTCTGGCACCGGCAACCCCTTCGCACGGAATGCGGCGGATTTCCCCAAATGCAAATCCGCCACCACCAAGGTCGCGATGTTCGTTAGAAAAGCCGCACCTTCCGGCAGTAGCTTGAGCGATGGGTGCGGGGAGAAGGGTGTCATCGGTATGCTTGCCACGTTTGAAGAGTAAAGAACCACAGATGGACGAGATAAACACAGATCAAGAAAGCAAAACTCTCACCTCGGCCAAGTTCCCGCCTCATCACATGGAGAGCCGCTTTATTTCGGTCCATATCTGCGTCAATCCTGTTCATCTGTGGTTAATTTTCCCGGTTCCCTCCCATCATCAAAACCGCCGTTCACTTGCCCGCCGCGCGGTTCAAGGACTCAAGCATTGCCTCCAACCGTGTCGCCGCGTCGCCCGCAGGCAACGTTGCTGAAAGGCGATCTGCCCACAGCGGAAAGGCCATCGGCGTGAGGTGCTTGGTTTCTATCAGGTGCATGGGTGCCGCTTCGATGCGCCGCATCACTGCCATCAAACGGGTGATTTCGAGCTGCTTTTCTAAGATTTCGCGCCGCGCTTGGACGAGTAGCAGGTTGTCCGTGTCGTAGCGATCCAGCACTTCGTAAAGCAGCGACGCACTCGCTTGCACCTCGCGCGCGGATCGATCTTTCTGGCCGGGCGGTGTTTGCAGGATGAGTCCGGAAACCCGGGCGATTTCGCGGAACTGCCGCCGCGCAAGTTCTGCGGTGTTCATGCATGCCAGCAAATCATCGAGCAAATGGTCCGCCGTCAGGCTTTCTCGCAGCGACTCCTCGTCAAGGACCAATCCGCGGCGAGCCGTTAGGGAAAATCCATAGTCGTTCTGTGTGGTGTGAATGGATTCACCGATCGCGCGTGAAATCCGGAACGCCACCAGCGCCGCCAGTCCCTCATGCACCAGCCGCCCGGCGAACGGATAGAAGAACAAATGCTCGCCCTCGCGCGATCTCGCATGCTCGACCAACAGCGCTTCATCATCCGGCAAGCGTGACCACTTTTTCTGGATGGCGAGAATGGCTGCCACGGCCTTCATTTCCGGCACGGGTTTCCCCTCACCGCGCAGCCTGCGCGCGATCGCGTGCGACAGCTCGGTGGACAGCGGCATCTTGCTGCCGCCCCAGATCGCGATCTGGCCTTTCTGGTTTTTCGTCGCCGGTTTGACCGTCGCCGTCCGTTGATGAAAACGCACCAAGGTCAGCCGCCGACCGGCGAAGATGAGCCCCGCTCCCGGTCGGATTTTCGAGATGAACGATTCCTCGACCGTGCCCAAGACATGCCCGTTCGCGAACTTGATAGCCACCGCCGGATCACTCGAAATCGTGCCGATCCCGAGGCGGTGCTGAGCGATCATCCGCTTGTCATCCACCGTGAATTTCCCATCGACCAGCCGTGCCTTGTGATAGCGTGGATAGCTCGCCAGCGCCGCACCACCATTGGAAATGAACCCCAATGCCCACTGCCACTCGACATCCGTTAGGCCGGAGAACGCGTGCGACGACTGGATCTCGCGCCGCATTGTATCCGGCTCGAAGGGCTGGCCAATCGCGCAGGTGACGAGGTGCTGGACGAGCAAGTCCAATGGCTTCAGCAAGGGGTTTCGGCTTTCCAACTCACGTGCCAACGCCGCATCGCGCGCGGCGGCAAATTCGACCAACTCCAGCGCGTGCGTCGGCACCCCGATAATGCGCGACACGCTGCCCGGCTGATGGCCGGAGCGCCCGGCGCGCTGCAGGAGCCGCGCCACGCCTTTTGGCGAACCGATCTGGATCACCTGATCCACCGGCGAGAAATCCACGCCAAGGTCGAGCGACGAGGTGGCGATCACGCATTTCAACGAGCCATCGCGCAGCCCGGCCTCCGCCAGATCACGCTCCGCCCTTTCCAACGAACCATGGTGCATCGCGATCTTATCCTGCCAATCCGGCCGCAGCGCGCGCAGTTCCTGATACCAGATTTCCGTCTGTGAGCGGGTGTTGGTGAACAGCAAGGTCACCTTCGCCTTGTCGATTTCCGCCGCCACCTGTGCGGCCAACCGCGTGCCGATGTGCCCCGCCCAGGGAAAGCGATCCATCTCCTGCGGGATCAATGTCTCGATGATCAGCTGCTTTTTCAGATCCGCCGAGATCTCCACCGATGCTTCAAACGCGCTTCCTAACAAGGCCTGTCGAGCTTGCGTCAGATTGCCCAGCGTCGCCGACAGCCCCCACACGCGCAGCCCGGGCAGCCAAGCCCGCAGTCGCGCCAGGCAGAGCTCGGTCTGGACACCACGTTTCGTTCCTAACATTTCGTGCCACTCGTCCACGATCACGCAATCGAGCCCGGCGAGTTTTTCCTGGAAATCGGCGTGCGTCAGCATCAGCGATAGCGATTCCGGCGTGGTCACCAAGGTGTGCGGCAGCCGCTTCCGCAACCGCGCCCGGATGGCCGACGAGGTGTCGCCCGTCCTGGCCTCCGCTTCAGCGCCGGGAATCAACCGGGCAAGTGGCTCGCGGATCGCCCGCAGCGTGTCCACCGCCAGCGCCCGCAACGGCGTCAGCCACAGCACGCGGCATCCTTCGCCCTTGGCCATGCTTTCCGCCAACGGCCCGAGATAAACCGCCAGCGTTTTCCCCTGTCCCGTCGGCGCATGTAAGAGCCCGGATTTCCCCTCCCCATACGCCTGCCACGTCTCCTTCTGGAATGGGAACGCCTTCCACCCCTTTTCTTTGAAAAAAGGGTGGAGCGCGCGGACGGACATCGCCGCAAACTCACGCCACTCCCCGCACCCGTCAAGGGGCCACAACCGCCCGGAAATCGGTTTGCACCGCTGACCGGGTGCGCCTAAAACGGCGGCACGCCATGTCCGACAAACCCTTCTTCTACCAGGATCCATTCCCACTGGGTCCAGACAGCACCGAATACGAGTGCATCAGCACGGAGCACGTTTCGGTCACGGAATTCGAGGGAAAACCCATCCTCAAAGTCGCGCCTGAGGCACTCACGCTGCTCGCCGCAGAGGCGATCAAGGCGATCAATTTCACACTGCGCCCGTCGCACCTCGCGCAAGTCGCCGCGATTTTGGACGATCCCGAGGCGTCCGAGAACGACCGCATGGTCGCGCTGATGTTGTTGAAAAATGCGGAGATCGCGTCACACGGAATCTTGCCCGCCTGCCAGGACACCGGGACGGCCACGATCATCGGCAAAAAGGGCCAGCAGGTGTGGACCGGTTGTGACGACGCGGAGCTGCTTTCCAAGGGCATTTATCAGACTTACATCCGCGAAAACCTGCGCTACTCGCAGACCGCGCCGCTGACCCTTTATGACGAGGTCAACACCAAGACCAACCTGCCCGCGCAGATCGACCTCTACGCCACCGAGGGCGACGCCTACAAATTCCTCTTTGTCAGCAAGGGCGGCGGCTCGGCAAACAAGACGTTTCTCTATCAGGAAACCAAGGCGCTGCTCAATCCGAAGCGGCTCAAGGAATTCTGCGTGGAAAAAATGGCCTCGCTCGGCACGGCGGCGTGCCCGCCCTATCACCTCGCGTTTGTCATCGGCGGGACCTCGGCGGAGGCCTGTTTGAAAACCGTCAAAATGGCGTCCACGCGCTACTACGATGCGCTGCCGACGTCAGGCAACGAGCACGGCCAAGCATTCCGCGACCTGGAACTCGAAAAGGAATTGCTCGCGATGGCCCGCGAGATCGGCATCGGCGCGCAGTTCGGCGGCAAATATTTCGCACTCGATGTGCGCGTCATCCGGCTGCCGCGCCACGGCGCATCCTGCCCGGTCGGCATCGGGGTTTCGTGTTCCGCGGACCGCCAAGCCAAGGCGAAGATCACGCGAGATGGGATTTTCCTCGAAAAGCTGGAAAAGGATCCCGGCCGTTTCATCCCGGAGAAATTCCGCGACTGGAAGTTCAAGGGCGTGCCCATCGACCTCGATCTCGGGATGGAGGAAACGCTGAAAACGCTTTCCAAATACCCGGTGACCACCGCACTCGCGCTGTCCGGCACCATCATCGTCGCCCGCGACATCGCCCATGCGAAGCTCAAGGAGATCCTCGACGACACCGGCGAGCTGCCGGAATACTTCAAGAAATTCCCGGTTTACTACGCTGGCCCGGCTAAAACACCGGCGGGCATGCCGTCCGGTTCCTTCGGACCGACGACGGCCGGCCGCATGGACGGCTACGTCGATCTTTTCCAATCCCACGGCGGCTCCATGGTCATGCTCGCCAAGGGCAACCGCTCGAAGCAGGTCACCGATGCCTGCCAAAAACACGGCGGCTTCTACCTCGGGTCCGCCGGTGGCCCGGCCGCGCTGCTGGCCAAGGATCACATCCGCTCGCAGGAGGTTGTCGCCTTCCCGGAACTCGGGATGGAAGCGGTGTGGAAAATCACCGTGGAAAATTTTCCTGCCTTCATCTTGGTGGACAACAAGGGCAACGATTTCTTCACCTCACTCAACCAATGCCCGGTCTGCAAGTGACCGGAATCGAATAGCCGAATTGCAACTTCACTTGCGGTTTGAAGGTAAATGCGTTGCAAGCGAGACTTGCGGCCATACACTCCCGCCAACAACCAAACGACCATATGGGACCTATCGGAATGCAAGAAATGATTATGATCTTCATCATAATCCTGCTGCTCTTCGGAGCGAAGAAACTGCCTGAACTTGCCCGCGGAGTGGGTAAAAGCATGGGCGAATTCAAAAAAGCCAAAGAAGAATTCGAACACGAAATCACCCGCACCGAAGCCGAAACACGGGTCAAGGAAGTCCCCGGCAAGGAACCCCGCGAGTCCTGATTTCCATGCGCTTGCGCAGGATCAGCCGCAGAATCACCGACCAAGCCCCAAGCATCCTTGGGGCTTTTTCGTGGGCGCTTCTCCTCGCCACGACGTCCTGCGATCGGACCGGCAAGACGCCCGACTGGGATCTGCCGCCAGTTTCATCCGAGGCCGCTCTCGCAGCGGTTTCGCCTCAGCGCGATGTCACTCACACCGTTCCCACCCGCAGCGAGTCGCCGGGAAATGGCCTGCGTTTCGTCACCTACAACGTGGAAAATTGGCTGACGATGGAACGCTTGGTGAACGGCAAGAAGGTCGCCGGATCACCCAAGCCCGAGGAGGCCAAACAAGCGGTCATTGCCCTCCTGGCGCGGCATGCGCCCGACGTCATCGGGCTTTGCGAGGTCGGCACTGCGGCCGATCTGGCGGAGATTCAGGAAAGGCTCAAAGCGGTCGGCTTGGACCTGCCAAACACGCATTTCACCGGCGGGGCCGACCCCACGCGACACCTTGGTTTGCTCTCTAAATTTCCCATCACCGCCACCGCCCGACCGACGGTGAGCGAGTATCGTCTCGGGGGAAAAACCTACGGCATCAGTCGCGGCATTCTGGACGCCAGCATCGCCGCCCACGGCAAATCCTACCGCTTCCTCGGCGTGCATTTGAAATCCAAACTCGAGACCGCTCTCGGCAACCAAGAGGAGATGCGTTTGCACGAAGCCCAGTTGCTGCGCCGCCATGTGGACAGCATCCTCCATCCCGATCCCAACGCACGGCTCGTCGTCTATGGCGATCTCAACGACACGCGCGCGTCCACCACGCTGCGAACCATAGGCGGAAAACTTCAAACGCGCTCCTACCTGACCGCCATTCCGGCCTGCGATAGCCACCAAGAAACGTGGACCCAACGTTGGGAACTCAACGATGTCTATTCGCGTTTCGATTTCATCCTCGTCAGCCAAGAACTGCGGTCCGAGGTCGATTTCCCCGCCGCTCGCATCCTCGATGACCCCGAGTGGAGCGTCGGATCCGATCATCGAGCTGTCATGGCAATTTTCAAATAAACGCAATTCACTTGCATTACCAAACAAGCACGGCACTTTCCCGCCATGCTTCGTCTGCTCCTCGCATCCTTCGTTTGCGCTCTCCTGCCGCTTTCAGCGGCAGAGTTGAAAGTCGCCGTGCTGCACCCGTTGTTGGGTGATCTCGCTCGTCAGGTCGGCGGCGACCGCGTGGAAGTGATTGATCTGATAGGCGCTAACGGCGACCCGCATCACTTTGAACCCAATCCCGAAGACATTCGCAAGGCTCGCGGCGCAAGTCTCTATCTGGTCGCCGGAATGGGCTTGGAAGGATACCTGCCCAAACTCCGCTCCGTCATCACCGACAAGGCGAAACTGGTGGAAGTGGGAGCCACGCTGCCAGCTCTGGAAGAAGCCGACGATGGGCACGGCCACGCCAGCCACGTCGATCCACACTGGTGGCATTCGGTGAAACTTTTCAGCCGTGCCACCGACGTCGTCGCCGAAGCCATGGCGGCGCAGGCACCGCACGACGCCGAAGTTTTCCGCAGCAACGCGGCCGCCTATCGAAAGCAACTCGACGCTCTGGAAAAATGGTCGCGTCGAGAAATTTCACGCATCCCGCGCGATCGACGCCACCTCGCGACCGCCCACGCGGCCTTCAACTACTTCTGCCACGATTTCGGCTTCACCCCGCATCCGGTGCAGGGGCTCAACCGCGAGCAAATGCCGGACCCGCGCAAACTCGCCGAGCTCGTCGCATCACTCAAGGCCGCCCACGTCGCCGCAGTCTTCCCTGAAAAGGAATCTAACCCAAAAATCCTCAGCACCCTCACCCGAGACACCGGCATCAAACTCGGCGACCCACTCATCGCCGACGGAACCGGCGGCATCACCTACGAAGCCATGGTCCGCCACAACGTGAATGCCATCGTGAAGGGACTGGAGTGAGCTCAAGCGCTGTGGACAGGCTTCCAGGCAGCGTTTTCCTTGGAGGACGCCACGGCGGCTTCGATGAAGGCCATGCCTTCTAACCCATCGTCGACGGTGGGAAAATCGTAGCCTTCGGCTCGCGGATAGGTTCCTGAGAGGTGGTCGGCAATGGCCTCGGCGGCGGCTAGATAGACATTGGCGAAAGCTTCGATGAAGGCTTCCGGGTGGCCGAAGGGAAGTCGCGTGTTCTTCACTGCCTCGGCACCGTTGTAGCTGTTGCCACGACGCCAAATTTCGCGCGGCTTGTCGGCGAATTTCACCACCAGCTCGTTCGGATGCTCTTGATGCCACTCGATGGCGGCGTCCGTGCCATAGACGCGGATGTTCAGGTTGTTCTCATCACCGGTGTGGATCTGCGAGGCGAAGAGCACGCCGCGGGCACCGCCTTCGTAGCGGACCAGCATGCTGCCATCGTCGTCGAGCAAACGCCCCGGGATGAACGTGTTGAGATCCGCGGCGACCTCTTCGAGTTCCAGTCCGGTGACGTAACGAGCGAGGTTTTCCGCGTGCGATCCAATGTCACCGATGCAGTTAGATACTCCCGCCACGCTCGGGTCCATGCGCCAGTTAGAAATTGCACCGTCCGCCTGCTCCTTGATCGCACCGATGGCATAACCTTGCGGATATTCGGCGACGATTTTCAGAATGCGGCCGAGCTTGCCAGCCTTCACCATGGCGCGCGCCTCTTTCACCATCGGATAGCCGGTGTAGTTGTGAGTCAACGCGAAGACCAACCCGCTTGCATCGACCAACAGCTTCAACTGCTTGGCCTCTGCCAGCGAGAATGCCATCGGTTTCTCACAGATGATGTGGATGCCCGCTTCCAAGAATGCCTTGGCAACCGGAAAATGCAGATCGTTGCGAGCGACGATGGTGACGAAATCGATGCGTTGGTCTGCTGGCAACGCCGCCTCGGCCTCCGCCATCACCGCGTAGGACGAATAGACGCGCGACGGATCCAGAAACAGATCTTCGCCGGACAACCGGGATTTCTCAGGATCGGAGGAAAAGCACCCGGCGACGAGGGCGATTTTGCCATCCAGATTGGCCGCCATGCGGTGGACAGCGCCAATGAAGGCACCTCGTCCGCCGCCGACCATGCCCATGCGAAGTTTACGATGCATGTCCGTTAGTTTTCGTTAGATGGAAACCGGTTTGCCCGACGAAGCGGACTCGAACAGGCCATCGATGATCTTCATGAGACGCAACGCCTGCACCGGCGTGTTGAGCGGCTCGGCCTTGCCTTCGATGGCTTCGATGAAATTACGCGCCGAGTTGCTGCGGCCCATGTCTTCACAGGCGGGCGTGACGATGGTGCGGTTGACGCTGTTGCCGTTTTCCTGAACGTAGAGTTCGCAGGTGTCGATGGCGGTTTCATCCAGTCCATCGCGACCGAAGAGACGCTCGACTTTGCCACCAGCCTTGGTGCCTTGGAAGACGACGGAAACTTCCTCGCGCTTGACCATTTCTGCCCAAGAAACCTGGAGCGAGAGCACTTGGCCGGTCTTGAAGGTGACGAAGCCGTGGGCCGCAGCCTCAACATCATTGGTGCCATCCACGCGGTCAGGAATTCCCCACGGGCCTTTGAAACCCTTGTCGGTGATGAAGGTGTCGAAGGTGTTGGCCAACACGTGGGCTGGCTCCGGATAGCCCATGAAATAAAGCGCAAGGTCGATCATGTGAAGCAGATCGATGACAGGTCCGCCGCCGGAAAGTTCTTTGGTGGTGAACCAACCGCCGAAGCCGGGAATACCGGTGCGACGTATCCATTTCGCCTGAGCGGAATTGATGGTGCCGACGGAACCGTCGTCGCAATACGACTTCATCGCTTGCGACTCGGGGCGAGCGCGGTTGTTGAAGTTGAACATCAGCGTCTTGTTCGTCGCGGTGGCGGCGGCGATCATTTCTTCCACCTCGGCGGCCTTGAGCGCAGGTGGCTTTTCGCAGAAAACATGCTTGCCAGCCTTGAGGCATTGCAGCGAGAGCGGCGCGTGAAATTTGTTAGGAACGATGATGCTCACCGCGTCCAACTCCGGACAACCGGCAAGCATGGCGTCCACCGATTCGAAGGCATTTGCGATGTCCCACTTTTCCGCAGCGCGCGCGGCGGCTCCGGGTGCTGGATCCGCCACCGCGACGATCTCCGCTCCCGCCTGACGGAATCCCGCGGCATGGTACTGCAACATTCCTCCTGCTCCGATCACTCCTACTTTGATAGCCATAGTTCTGTTAAGTTATTGTTAGAAAAAGATCCCGCGCAGTTCGCCGGCGGGCGGCGCGGGATACGGACGAGCGCGTCCGCTTATTTCCCCTGCCATTCGCCAAAGCTACGGAATTTCGCGTAGCGTTCGTCGAGCAGTTTTTGGACAGGGAGTTTTGAGAGTTCTTCGATGGTGGCGAGCACCGTGTCACGAAACGCATCGGCGGTCGCCTTGTGGTCGTGATGGGCACCGCCGTTGGGTTCTGGGATGACGCCATCGATGAGGCCGAGCTTCATCAGATCCGGCGCGACGAGTTTCATCGCTTCGGCGGCTTCTGGAGCGTGCTTGCGGTGTTTCCAGAGGATGGCGGCGCAACCTTCCGGACTGATGACCGAGTAGTAGGCGTTTTCCATCATGATGACGCGGTCCGCCACACCGATGCCGAGCGCGCCGCCGGAGCCGCCCTCACCGAGGACGATGGCGATGACCGGCACCTTGAGCAGCATCATCTCGCGCAGGTTGAAGGCGATGGCTTCGGCGATGTTGCGCTCTTCCGCGCCAATGCCAGGAAAGGCACCGGGCGTGTCGATCATGGTGATGACTGGAAGGCCAAATTTTTCCGCCAGCTTCATCAAGCGCATCGCCTTGCGGTAGCCTTCTGGATGGGCACTGCCGAAGTTGCGCTTGAGGTTTTCCTTGGTGTCGCGGCCTTTTTGGTGGCCGATGACGACCACGCGGCGGCCGCCGATGCGGGCGAAACCACCGGGCATAGACGCGTCGTCACCGATGTGCCGGTCGCCGTGGAGTTCGCAGAAATCCGTGAAGGCGAGCGAGACGTAGTCGAGCATGAACGGGCGGTTCGTGTGACGGGCGATCTGGACGCGCTGCCACGGGGTGAGGTTGCGGTAAATCGCGGCGCGGGTTTCCGCGAGTTTCGCCTCCATGAGGGTGATTTCGGCGGAAAGATCGATGTTCTGCGAGGCCGAGCGCGTGCGGAGTTTCTCGAGTTCGCGTTCAAGTTCGGCGGCAGGTTTTTCGAATTCGAGGAGCTGCATGGTGAAGAGGCAAGAGGCTCGGGTTTCATGTCGCAAGATGCAAGGCCGGAGATGGTCGGAGGATTGCGGGCGTCTTCGCGAGCGGCCTATCGCCAAGATTTGACACGCGCCGCAGCGACCAAGGATGGCTCCGAAAGCGAAGTCATTGCAGTTCCGAAATCAAGGTTTTGTCGCCGCGAGCGAGTCCCCATGAACGTTTCTGCGACCAACAAAGCTTGATGCGTTCCGAGGCGAAAAGAGCGAGGGCAATGCCGAGCGCGTCGTTCCCAAAATCAAACACATCGTCCCAACCGAATCCGTAGCCGAAGGCGATTTGCGCCAGCTCAATGGACAGTGCGAACGAGATGGCAAGAAAGAGAGCGGGTTCACGCCGCACCAAGCAGAAGAAGGCCAGTGACGGCGCGAAGAGCAGCAAGATGTGCAGCAATGGCCGGGCCTGCGTCACCGCATGTTTCAAGCGCAGCGGGAAGCTCCCTTGGTCCGGCATTTTCCCCAGCGCCTCGGTCGCTCCTGACGAAAATTCCGCCGACACATTGTCGCGGCCCGGATTCGCAGCTTGAGAGAAAACGGCATCCAGCGCAGGGCTTCCGAGCTGGAACTCAGCCACCAGAGGGCGTTGGATTTTCCATGGCCCCGGAATCACAAAATGCACGCCGAGAAACACCCACAACGCCGCCGCGGCCACGGCGCGCCCGCGAGAAATCCCTGACCAAGTCCGCGTGAAAGAGGTGGCCCACACCAGCCAAGCCGCGGCAAGAAACCACCGTCCGCTCCGCCACCATGCCCTTTCGCTGATGGCGGTGATTTCCAAATCCGAAAGTTCAAAGGTCCCCGATTTGCCGATGTTCTCCACTCGCACGGCCGGGATCGCGGGAGCCCCGGGCGAGAGAATCACGAAGCTTGCGAGCGTGCCTCGCTTGTTGTCGCTGGCCGAATCGATGGGATTTCGCACGACTTCCCCCCCCTTCGCTGGGGTGAACCATTCGATCATGAAGCGCCCATTTTCCCAAACTTCCGCCCCTGGAACGAGGTCGTGCGCGGACACCCGATAGCGCAGATGAAGCCCTTCCACCGGCACCTTGGCTGGAAGCACGCAACGGATCGTGACTGAGGGGCTTGCCGGAGAGGCCATCAATCGTAGAGCGGCACTCTTTCCTCGGCCTAGCCATTCCACGCCGGACGTCGCAGGAAGCGTTTCGCGAAGATCGTCGAGATGGACGGACGTCAAGACGGGTGAACGATGGAAACGAAACGTCCACATCGCACCGGTCAACGCCACCAAGAGAAACAAGGACCCGATGAGCAAGCCGCGCCGCATTGAAACGGGAAAGCATCATGCAAACTCCTGAGTTCCAACCAAAATCGCTGGGCGGGGAAATTCCGTCGGATGAACTCATCACCGCCGATTCGCGTTTCCACTATTGCAGTGCATTGGTTTTCAGGATTTCCTGCGCGCGGCGTTGAGCCGAAGCCTTCGTTTTTTTTCAAAAGAGATGCCTGTCAGCCGCAAAGACGCATTCACCATGCAAGTGCTCCAGCTCACGGATGCGTTGCTGGTATGGCTCGCATTTTGGCTGGGTGGAGTCACCCGGACCAGCCTTGGGCGTGCCGGTGGAAATGAAGGGGTGCTCGAGTCAATGGGCTGGGCGCTCTACATCGCGGTCCCCTTCACGCCACTGGTTCTCGAACGTTTGCGGTTCTACGATAGACTACGTAGCAAAACAGGAGGAGCCGCGCTGTGGCAGCTCATCCGCGGACTGCTGACCATCTCCCTATTTTTGGTGATTTTCGCCATTTTCGCCAAAATTGAAGGGCCACGGCGGTTGATTCTCGGACTCGGCCCTTTTTATGCACTGATCCTCATCTTCATCCGAGATCGCTGGGTTCAAAAGCTGTTGCGCAAAACCCAGCTCAGCGAGGACAGGAAGGAATCCGTCATCATCGCGGGATCCGGCAATGAGATGCGCGAACTGCTCGAAGAACTCGATCCAGAAATCACCGCGGAATGGAAGGTGGTCGACTATTTCGATCTCGGCACGCGCGGCCTTGATGAGCTTTTCAAACTGCTCAAAGATGAGTCGGTCAGCCGGGTGGTGTTTTCAGCCAAAGGCACCGAGTTTGAAAAGGTCGCCCGCGCGGTGGAAGCATGCGAACTGCAAGGGGTGGAGGCATGGATCGCCGCCTCTTTCATTCGTTCTCAAATCGCGCGACCAGTTTTCGACGTGATCGGCACCAAACCGATGCTGGTCCTGCGCTCAACGCCCGAGCTCTCCTTGGAACTGCTATGTAAGGAAATTTTTGACCGGGTCGCCGCCAGTTTGATCATCTTCTTCACCATCCCGCTGTGGATCTTGGCTGCGGTGGGCATCATGCTGCGCAGTCCAGGTGCGCCGGTATTCTTTTCGCAGATGCGTGCCGGTCGTTACGGCAAGCCATTCCGGATGATAAAATTCCGAACCATGGTGGCGAACGCAGAAGATCTCCTCGCGCAGATCAAAGAGGACCACGGCAACCAGATGGACGGTCCTGTTTTCAAGCTGCAGAAGGATCCGCGCATTTTCCCCTTCGGCGCGTTTCTGCGCAAATTCAGCATTGATGAGCTGCCGCAACTGCTCAACGTGGTTTCAGGGGAAATGAGTTTGGTCGGTCCGCGCCCGCTGCCGATTTATGAAGTGGACGCGTTCTGCGAAATTTCTCACCGCCGCCGCCTGAGCATGAAGCCTGGCATCACTTGCGAATGGCAGGCCGGCGGACGCAACACCATCACCAGCTTCGAAGAATGGGTGGCCATGGACTTGAAGTACATCGACAACTGGTCGCTGTGGCTCGACTTTAAAATCCTGTGCCGCACCATTCCCGCCGTTGTGTTAGGGCGCGGTGCCGCTTGATGCGGCCCAAAGCGTCTGTGCTGTAACCACGCGCCCCTCTTGTTTTCATGCCTGTCGTTTCCTCGATTTTTCTCGTCTTCACCTTGGTGCTCGCGGTGGTGATAGGACCGCAGACGCGTTCGTGGTCATGGGGACCGGCGCTCATCGCTTTGGGAATTGCCAGCTGTGCTGCGCTTCCTGCGCTGTGGCGAAAAAATCATGGCACAGGGAGCTTTGCTCTAGCCGTTTTTGGCACCATCGTCGCGCTTTGGTTTGCATTACGCGCATGGGCATCACCGGTCGCTGAGTATGGCCAAGCTGACTTGATGCTGCTTGCTGCGGTGGTGGGAACTTTCGTCTGTTTGCGCGCGATTGAAGGAAGCCGCGCCGCAGAATCGGTTCTGGGTTGGGGCATCGCATTGCTGTTGCTGGCGTCCAGCTTGGTGATCTGGAAACAGGTAATCGATCCCTCCTTCTCGCCAGTGTTTGGATCGAGGGTGTCCAAATTCCCTGCAGGATTTTATGCCCACTACAACGAAGGGGCGAATTTCCTGATCGCGACTTCGTTTCTCGTCGCGGCCGGAGCGCTGTTCGGCAACCAACGCGCGTGGGTACGGATGATCTGGCTGCTGATTGCGCTGGGTGGCCTGGTGGCCATCTTCTTCACGCGCTCTCGCGGAGGCATCCTTGGTGCAACCGTCGGCTTGGCTATCTTTTCGGTCGTTGCCCTGATGATTGGTCAACGGACGAAGGCGAAATGGGTAGGCCCGGCAGTCATCGCGGTTCCTCTGGTTGGAATCGCATTGGCGGCCTTCCTCTATCTGGGGTGGAAAGACTCACAAGCCCTGCGTCTAGCGAACACCACCGTCGTGGGCGACGGGATCGGGCAATTGATGGATGAGAACAGCCGACTTTTCATGTTAGGCCTCGCCGTTTCCTGCATCGGCCTCCACCCGTTCGCAGGTGGCGGCAGCCGAAGTTACGGTTGGGAAGCGTTTCGCTTTTCGGATGGAAAAGCGCAGGGAGATATCATCACCCACATCCCGCAATTGGTTCACAACGAACTCATGCAAGCCGCCACCGACTATGGCATCGTCGGCGCGGTGTTATTGCTAGGTCTGATAGGCGCACTCGCCATCACCGCCATCATCCGCATCTTGTTTGCCGATCCCTCACGGAGCGCCCCCCATCTCCACCAAGTCTGGCGCATTGGAGGAATGGCCGCCCTAGCAGGAATGTTTATCCAATCCTGTTTCAGCTCCGTGTTTCACCTCCTGCCCGGCAGCCTCCTGTTGGGAATCAGCCTTGGCATGCTCGCGTATTCCCCAGGTGTGCCGGCCAAGCGCCCGATTGAGTTTGGCATGAAGGCCTTGCTGGTTTGCGCGGCGGTCCTCTGCGCCGCCTTTCTGCTCCCCATTGGCTGGAAAGGCACTCAAGTGACACGCACCCAGTGGTCGACTTACTTCAGCAAGCAACCGATCACCTCGGTTGAATCGCGCCTTGATTCCCTAACTGATTCGCTGGGGATATGGCCGCTGCCTTCGCTCTACAAGGAGCGCGCGTTCGAATTCCAGCGCGCGATGACGCAGGATGGAAATCCAGATGAGGCAAAATTGGCTCGCGCGGCGATTGCGGATCACGAGGCCGCCGCAGCCCTCAACCCATTCGATCCCACGCCAGCCGTGAACCGGGCCAACCTGCTGAGCCAGCTTGAGGAGGACGCGCAGGCAGAAGAGGCCTATCAACTCGCGATCTCGCTGCAGGGGGGCATGGAGCCAGCTTTTCGCGCGCGCTTTTTCCTCGCCCAACACCTCCTGAGAAAAGGTCTTCGTTTCTTCAAGACCGATGACCCTGTCACCTCGGAAGGCATTCTGCTAGCCGCCGCCCACCAGATGGAACAATCCATCCGCGAGATGCATTGGCCACTTCGCGATATGGAAGGAACCCGGGTGGCCATTTTCGAAAGTTTGGGCGCAGCGCATGAAGCGACGGGAAACTACGACGATGCCATGCGGCAGTATGATCTAGCCATCCAGGTCCCCACCGGCATCACGGCGAACTACCGCGCCGGCAAACTTCACAGCAAACTCGCCAGCATCGCATGGAACGCCCGCAAACCCAGCGAAGCACTTTGGCACTTCAATGAAGCGAATCGGCGCATCCGCATGGCCGATATTCTACCCGCCGGCGTTAAGCCCTCCGACCGTGCCGAGCACCTCGCCTACCTCGACAAGGCCATCGCATTTCTAAAGGGCGCTCACGTCCAGCCTGAGCCCCCTGCGGAATAGCCCGCAGCTTCTGGCAAATCACCTCGGGCCCTTGGATTTCAGGAGAGAGGAAGAAAATGTTAGACCCAATCTTCCAACCGCTCGGAGGAATGGCTGAGATCCAATCGAAGGAGCCGACACGAAATCTGGGGAAAGTATTGCCGACCGCCCAAGCACTGACAACAATCCGCCGCCCTGCCGCCAGCGGCTCCTTCCAGCTCTTGTCCCGACCATGAAAATCATCAGTGGAAACGCCCACCGCGCCCTTGCCGAACGCATCGCCGAAAACCTCGGCCAACCGCTCGCCGACGTCCATGTCTCCGCATTTCCCGATGGCGAGACCGAAGTGAAAATCAACGAAAACGTCCGCAATGCCGACGTTTTCATCATCCAGCCGAGCTGCCCGCCGACCAACCACAACTTGATGGAACTGCTCATCATGGTGGACGCCGCGCGCCGCGCCAGTGCCGAGCGCATCACCGCCGTGATTCCGTTCTTCGGCTACGCCCGCCAGGACCGCAAGGACCAGCCGCGCGTGCCCATCACCGCCAAGCTCATCGCCAACCTGCTCACCTCCGCCGGCGTCAACCGAGTCCTCACGATGGACCTCCACGCGCCGCAGATCCAAGGCTTTTTCGACATCCCGGTGGACCACCTCTACGCCAAGTCCGTGATGGTCAACTATCTCCGTGAACGCCACCCGGACACCTCCAATCTCACCGTGGTTTCTCCCGATGTCGGTGGCGTGAAAATGGCTCGCGCCTACGCCGATGCGCTCGGCGCAGAACTCGCCATCGTCGCCAAACACCGCGTCAGCGCCACCCGCGTGGAAGCCATGAACGTCATCGGCGAGGTCGATGGCCGTGATGTGTTGCTCGTCGATGACATGACGGAAACCGCCGGCACGCTCACCGCCGCAGCCGACATCCTGCACAAGCACGGTGCCAAACGCATCTACGCCGGTGTTTCCCACGCCATCCTTGGCGAACTCGCTCACCAGCGCATCCGCGACTCCTCCATCGAAGAGGTCATCACCACCGATTCCGTCCCGCAGGCGGAAGGCCCGAAAGTCCAAGTCGTCGGCATCGCGCCGCTGCTCGGTGAAGCCATTCGCCGCATTCACGGTGGCCAGTCGATCACCTCGCTTTTCACGGTTTGAAAGCCCCAGGGCGTTTCTCGAACAAGTTTTTGACAAGCGCTGGTCCGGCGACTACACACGCCGCCCCGTACTGGGTGCAGTAATCCCCGGCGGCACTAACCTACAAACGACATCACCGTCATGGCCAAGAAGACATCACTCAAAGCGGCTCCACGCCTTCGCACCGGCTCCGGCCGCCTCAATCAAATGCGCCGCGAGGGCTGGGTTCCTTCCGTAATTTACGGAAAAGGCACCGAAAACATCAATCTCAAGGTGGACGCGAAGACCTTCACCGAACTCCTCGCCCACAGCAGCTCGGAAAACATCCTCGTCAACCTCGACATCGAAGGTCACGGCACTCGCCTTGCTTTCCTTCAATCCGTCCAGCACGACTCGCTTTCCGGCGTCACGCTTCACGCTGACTTCCGCGCCATTGACGAAAAGACCGCCATCACCGCCCACATCCCGACCCACCTCAACGGTGAGTCCGCAGGGGTCAAGGCCGGCGGCCTCGTCGAGCAGTACGTCCACGCCATCGAAATCACCTGCCTTCCGAACGATCTTCCTGAAACCATCGAGGTCGACATCAGCGGCATGCAAATCGGTGAGTCCCTCCACATCGGAGACATCACCTATCCAGCGGGCGTCAAAGCCACCCACGCTGCCGACGTTGTCGTGGCCCACATCGGCAAGCCTGCCGCAGCCATTTCCGAGGCTGCCACCCCAGCCTAATCCGACGCAGTTTCTGCTTCCTTCACGCCCGGCCTGCTCACGCGGACCGGGCGTTTTTCGGTTTAGATTCCAACCATTCTAACGGGAACGCTTTTTCGGACACGGCGGACAACCTCACTCCGACAAGCTTCACGCCGCAGCCGATGGATGAAGGCATCCGCATCCCGCCAAATCCAGCGATAGAACTCCGCATCGCTCCCGCCCAGCGCGACCAGTGCCCCGCGGTGATTCACCCACAGCACGGTGCCTGCCGCCAGCGCTCTCAACCGGAAAAGCGCCGACCACCACGTGCCGAACGCCTCGGTTCCCGCATCCGCCAAACGTGAGCGGTGAAATGAAATATGCCCGATTTCGTCACGAATGATCAGATCGCACATGCCTCGCAATGCAACATCGTCGCCATGCTTGCGCAGCATCTTGTAGTAAACGTTGCTGACGATCTCGGTGCCGAGCAGCGCTTGCAGCTCGAAGCGCACACCGAGGAATCGGCGGACTCCGCAAAACAGCGAGAAACTCCAATGACTTTCGATGGCCTCGGCATCAAGCCGCCGCAGCAAGTCGCCCAACAGCCGTGAGTGCTCCTTCTCCTCGTTGAACCAAAGATCGATCACGCGTTTCACGTCAGGATCGGATAGATAACGATCCCTATCCCACGCGATCAGATAGGCAGGCCCGCCGCCGTCGCCGAGTTGGAACTGCTGGATGGAGCGGGTGAGTTTTTCCCGCGTGCGGCCGCTGAGCAGGAGCGGTGCCTGCCAATCCGGCTCGGCTCTGTCTTTGGAATTCCTTTCGAAGTGTTTGACCCATTTTTCGTAGTTCATGGTGATTCGGAGTTGCGGCAAAAAGCTGCTACCCGATTGAGGACCTTCGATGCGCGTTGCGTGAAGACTGGATGAAAAGCTCACCCACGATACTCAGCGACATCCCCCGTTGACGCCTGCGCTGGATTTCATCTTCGGGATTGGACTTTCACGTTCCTCGGTCAACCCTCCCGCCATGTTCAATGTGATCGTCGGTCTCGGAAATCCCGGGCGGCAGTATGAAGACACCCGCCACAACGTCGGCTTCATGCTGCTCGACCGCCTGGCCGCCGCTGCGGGAGTGCCTTTCCAGTCGGTGCCGAAATGGCAGAGCCACCTCGCAAAACTCCCGGGCACCGGCACCCTGTTGCTCAAACCGCAGACTTTCATGAATCTCAGCGGCCGCGCGATTCAGCAAATCCTCTCGTTCCACAAATGGCCCGCCGCCAGCATGCTGGTCATCTATGACGATGTCGCCCTGCCGCTCGGCACGCTGCGCTTCCGCGAAAAAGGCTCCGCCGGTGGCCACAACGGTATCAAGTCCATCCTGCAACATCTCGGCTCCGACGAGTTCCCCCGCCTCAAGCTCGGCATCGGCGGCAGCGCGCCCGGCGAAATGGTCGGGCACGTCCTCGGAAAGTTCGCTCCCGACGAGAAACTGCTGCTGGAAAACATGCTTGCCACTGCCATGGATGCCGTGCAGCTTTCGCGCTCCCAAGGAATCGCCGTCGCGGCGAACCGTTTCCATACCCGCAACAATCCACCACCAACTCCTGATGAGTCGCAAATACCAAGGCCTGATCGTCCTTAACACCAAATCTCTCGAAGGCACCGTTGACGAACTCGTCACCGCCGTTTCCAAGGAACTCGAGGCCGAGGGCGTCAAGCTTTCCAAAATCGACCAACTTGGCCGCCGCCAGTTCGCCTATGAGTCGAACCACCTCGAAGCCGGCCACTACGTCAACTACCTCTTCGAAGGCTCGCCCGAGTCCATCGCCAAGATCCAGAAGCGTCTCAGCCTGAACACCCACGTTCACCTGCAGCACTTCAGCCGGGTCGCTTGATCCCGCTTTCGGCAGCCCTGCCCCAGCCTCCATCCTGTTATGGCCAATCTCAACAAAGTCATGCTCATCGGGAACCTCACCCGGGATCCTGAACTGCGCCACACGCCCAAGGGCACGGCCGTTGCCGAGCTCGGCCTGGCCATCAACCGCGTTTGGAGAGACGAGCAAGGCCAGAAGCAGGAAGACACCACCTTCGTGGATGTCACGCTTTGGGGCCGTCAGGCCGAAGTCGCTCAGCAATACCTTGCCAAGGGAAACCCTTGCTACATCGAAGGCCGCCTCCAGCTCGATTCCTGGGACGACAAGGCGACTGGCCAAAAGCGCAGCAAGCTCAAGGTCGTCGGGGAAACCCTTCAACTCCTCGGCGCCAAGCCGAGTGGTGGCGGTGGCGGAAATTATTCCGAGCGCTCGCAGCCCTCGTCCGCAGCCCCGCAGCAACGCTCCGGTCCGCCGCAAGGTGCCTCACCCGCGCCGATGGACGATTTCCAAGAGGACGACGACATCCCATTCTGACACCCGTGGCGGCGGATGCTATCCGCTAGCCTGCCGGATTTCCAAAGCGAGGCCGCTCACGCAGCCTCGCTTTTTTCGTGTCATCGATCGACGCCACCCTGGTGGACAAACCACGCGGGGCTCAACGCTGCCAAGGGTCCGCGCATTTTTTCCAGCTCGGCTTCAGGGCCGTGGATCTCCAAGCGCGTCATCGTGGAAATTTCGAGCGCCTGCTGGATCACGTGGTTCACATTCTCCAGATGGACCAACGCGGCATCGCCATCGAGGTAGGCCTCGCGGCAGAACGCCTCGTCGCCATTCAGCGTGAAATCGTAGTAAAGGCATCCCGCCTCGGTCGACGTCGTTCGGATGAATGTCGCGATGACCTCGGCAAAGGCATCAAGTTTGCCCGCTTGGATTTGGAAATACGGATGAATGCTAACGGCTTTGGATAACTGGCTCACGCCACGCAATCTGCCTCGTTCCGATTTCCCGCCAAGGCAAAAGTGGCTAGGCCGGGCATCCCGCCAGGCCCGGCTTCCTCGGACGGAAATTTCCCCCGCTCGCAGGATACGGCTTGGACGCGGCGCGGGATTTGTCCATCGTCCGCGCGCCATGGCCTTTTCCGGAACCTACACCGCCCTCATCACCCCATTTCGCAACGGAGATATCGATGTTCCGGCCTTCAAGTCGCTCATCGATCGGCAAGTCGCCGCGGGCGTCACCGGCATCGTACCCGTCGGCACCACCGGCGAATCCCCCACACTCGACACCGATGAACACATCGAGGTGATACGCCTCGCGGTGGAATTCGCCGACAGCCGCTGCGAAGTCATCGCCGGCACCGGCGCGAACTCGACCTCCGAGGCCATCGAACTCACCGAAGCCGCCGAAACCCTTGGCGCGACCGCCTCACTCCAAGTTTGCCCCTACTACAACAAGCCTTCCCAACAAGGGCTTTACCTCCATTTCAAGGCCATCGCCGAGTCGAGCAACCTACCCATCATGCTCTACAGCGTGCCAGGCCGGTCCTCCATCGAGATCGCCCCCGAAACGGCAGCGCGTCTCGCCGCGGATTGCCCGACCATCGTCGCCATCAAGGAAGCCGGCGGCTCGGTGGATCGCATCAACCAGCTCGTCCAAGCGCTGCCCGAGGGCTTCGGCATTCTCTCCGGTGACGATCCGCTCACCCTGCCCTTCGTCGCCGCTGGCGCGAACGGACTGGTTTCCGTCGCCTCCAACCTCATCCCCGAGGTCATCGTCAGCCTGGTCAATGCTTGCCTCGCTGGAAACTTTGCGGAGGCCCTCGCCATCCAAAAGAAGTACTACCCGCTGATGCGCGGCCTCATGTCGCTCGACGTCAACCCGGTCCCCGTCAAGACCGCCGTCGCCATGCAGGGCCATTGCTCGGACGAGCTGCGCCTGCCGCTCGCGCCGATGGACGCCGCCGCCACCGCGCAGCTCAGCGCCCTGCTCAAGTCCTACAACCTTCTCTAACTCCCAACCAGCCATCTAACATGCCTTCACCCAAACTTTTCGCCCCGGGTCCCGTCGACGTTTCGAAAGAAACCTTCGCCGCCATGTCGCAAACCATGATTGGTCACCGCGGCAAGGACTTCGAGGAACTCTACGCCTCCACCCAGCCCGGCCTGCAGGAACTTTTCGGCACCGCCCGCCCCGTCTTCCTATCCACCTCGTCCGCTTGGGGCGTCATGGAAGGCGCACTGCGCAACCTCGCCAAAAAGAAAGTGCTCTGCCTTTGCTGCGGCGCGTTCTCCGACAAGTGGCTCGACGTCGCGAAAAAGTGCGGCTTCGAAGCGGACTCGGTGCAAGTCGAATGGGGCCAGCAAATCGATCCCGAAGCGGTCCGCGCCAAGCTCGCGGAAGGCGGTTTTGACACCGTCACTTTCATCCATTCGGAAACCTCCACCGGCGTGCTCAACGACATCGCCGCCATTTCCAAGGTGGTGAAGTCCTTCCCGGACACCATGCTTATCGTGGACACCGTTTCCTCGCTTTCCACCGTCCCCGTGGACATGGACGCCAACGGCATCGACGTCATGCTCGCCGGTGTGCAGAAGGCGCTCGCCTTGCCACCCGGCCTCGCCGTTTTCGCCGTTTCCGAAGCGGGCATGGAGCGCGCCAAGACCATCGCCAACCGCGGCTACTACTTCGATTTCATCGAGTTCGCGAAAAACGCCGCCGTCAACAACACGCCTTCCACCCCGTCCATTTCCATCATCTTCGGGCTGCAATTCATGCTCGGCGAGATCGCCAAGGAAGGCTTCGCCGCTCGCCAAGCACGCCATGCGAAAACCAACGCGATGATCGCCGCCTGGGGAGCCAAGCACGGCTTCGAGTTCTTCGCCCCCGAAGGTTTCCGCTCGTCCGCCCTCACCTGCTTCAAAACCCCGGAAGGCTTCGACCTGTCAGGCTTCATCAAGAACCTGAAAGCGAAACACAACTTCCTCATCAACGGCGGTTACGGCAAAATCAAGGGCACCACCTTCCGCATCTCCAACATGGGCAACGAAACCGAAGCCTCCATGCAGGAACTCATCGATGCCATGGACGACGTCCTCGGCTGAGAACCCATCCTCTCCTAACGGGCGTTTCCTCCGGGAAACGCCCGTTTTTGTTTCCCCCATCCCGCCCAACTCTGCGGCAGATGGCTTTGAAAATTAAGCATTCCTAACGAATCGCGCCCCGCAAATGTCTTGCACATGGGAACTCGCGGCACTACCTCGACCGCCATGAGTTCCGAAACATCACTGATCCTCTTCAAGCCTGACGCCATCGAGAAAAACCTGACTGGCACCGTACTCGCCCGTTTCCAAGAACAAGGATTCAAAGTGCGCGGCATCAAGATGATGCGCCTCAGCGACGAGATCCTCGCCGATCACTACTCGCACATCGCCGACAAGCCATTCTTCCCTTCCGTCCGCAGCTTCATGCAAGAAGCCCCAGTCATCGCCCTCGCGCTGGAAGGCGACAACGTGATTTCCCGCGTCCGCGATCTGCTTGGCCCTACCGATTCCATGGTCGCTCCTGAAGGCACCATCCGCGGTGATTTCGGCTTCAAGGATGCCGACGCCAAAATGCGCAATGTTTGCCACGCGTCCGACTCGGTCGAAGCTGCACAAGCTGAGCTGAAGCGCTTCTTCAAGGACGACGAGCTGTTCAACTACTGAGCCATGCTCGTCGAACGCGTCAAATATGTCATCTGGGCGGTGGACCACGCGCGGGCGAGCCATTTCTATCAGACGACTTTTGGCGCGGTCGAAACCCGTTCGTCCACGGTGATGGCCGAGCTCGAACTCACCGGTGCCATTCTTGGCATCCACGGCGGCGGCGAGGGCAAACGCACGTGGACGGGCATCAGCATCCAGGTGGCTGACGTCATCGCCGGGGCCGAAGAAGTCGTTAGAAATGGCGGCGGACTGGTGCGCGAACCGGCTTGGGAAGATGGCGAACCGCCTCACCTCGCGATGTGCCACGACACCGACGGCAACGAGTTCATGCTCATCCGCAAGCGTTAGACCATGGCCACTTTCAGCCTGCTGCAAGAATCGCTGACCGCAAAAATCAGCAGGGAAGCGCTGGAGGAGGCATCGACGGGAGTGCGATCCGTCGCCCGCGCCGATTGCGCACGGATGAGCCGCGACCTTTTCGGCATTGTCGTTTCCGGACTCCCGCTGGATGAGGCAAACGCCTTCCAAGCCGCCCTGAAATCGCACGGCTTTGCCACCCACGTCGTGGCAGACGCCGAGATCCCGCTGCTCCACGAGGCCTTCACCATCCAGCGGATTGCCCTAGCGGAAAACGCACTCATCATCACCGATGCGATGGGCCGCGAAACCCACCGCCCGCTGGACGAACTGGTGTTTCTCGCTGGCGGATTTCTGACCCGCGAAAAAGTGGCTTCCAAACTCGTGCTCCAAGCACCCGACGCTTGGGAGCGCGATTCATTCCCCGTTCCCCGACACGAATCCCGCCGAGTCACCGAGGACTTTTCCGAGTTCCGCTTGGATTTCTTCTTCAGCACCGCGATGCATCGCTTGCGTGCGACCGTCTCGACGGAAGCAATGATGTTCTTTCGCGATCGCCCGGTTCGCCCACGCGACACCGCCCTCCTGCTAGGCGCGATGATGGACCTACGCGAATTGCTGCCGCCCGATCGCATCAGCGAAGGCCTGAAGCAGCCCGACACGAAGACTTACTACCCTTCGCTCCAAAGTTACGAGGAGGAGATTCGCTGGCATTTCCACGGATTCAAAAGCGGACGCGGTTGAGGCAATTTGGGGAGCTGCCGACCTCTTCCCTAGGGCGGAATCCCGCTTGCTCCCTCATGGCCCTGCGCCTAGGTTCTCCGCCCCATGCTCAGACGGATTGCGAAAAATTCATGCCGGCAACTTGCCCATGCGAGTGTCGTCATTCTTTTCATGGCCGCGCCTGCCACGTTTGCCCAACCTGCGGCGCCACTTTCTCCCGCCCAGTTCGACCCGTCCGAGGTCTACTTCCAAGGCTTCCTCGCCTATCGCGCCGCCGAGGAAATGGAGAAATCCAAGGAATTCATCGGAGCCGCCGAGAAACTAAAACGCGCCCGTGAGTTGTTTGAGGCCGTCCAGCGCTACTACCCCGAATGGAAACCGGAAATGGTCAAAGGCCGCAGCGAGATCAATTCTGAGGCGGAAGTCCGCGTCCATCCGCTTGCTGAAGAACAACGTCGCAAGAACCGCAGCGCCGTCGCTGAACTCGAAGGCGGCGAACAATTGTCCGGCGAATTCATCGATCCAGCCGAAGGCGTGGTGCCTCTCAATCCAAGCATTTTGGAAATCGATCCACTCGTCGCGCGCCGCTTGGCCGATGCCGAGGCTGAGGTGAAACGGCTGCAAGAGCTTTCCAAAAACGATCCTGTGCCCGACGCGGACCCCGGCCGCAACGAAGCTCGCATCCGCGACATCGCTCGCCAGCGTGATGCCGTACAAGCCCAGCTCAACGCCGCCCAAAACACGCTCCAGACGTTGCGCTCCAGCCTCGCCGCCAAACCGGTCGAAGCCGAGCGCAAGGCTCTCGACGATCGCATCCGCAATCTGGAACAGGAACGCGAAGCCCTCGGCAGCGCACTCCGCCAAAGCAACGGTGAGAAAACCCGGGCGCTCGAAAATGTCGCCGGACTGACCCAAGAACTTCAGGATCTCAGACAGAAATACTCAAACTTGGATCGCGACCTCAAATCCGAGCGCGAGGTTTCTAACCAAGTCGTCGCCGGCCAACGCACCCAGCTACTCGACCTGCAGAAGCGTCTCGATTTAAAAGGCGAGCAACTCGACAAGGCGAACCAGACCATCGCCGGACTGCGCAAGGAACTTGCCGAAAGCCAAGAATCCTACGGCCAGCTCCGCAGCGAAATGGACACCCTGCTCCAAGAACGCGCCCAGATGAGCGCCTTGCTCAAGCTCAACGAGGAAGGCGGCATTCAAGAGATCATCGAGCAAAACATGGGCCTCGACAAAAAGCTGCGTGAGGCCAACGAAAAGGTCGACGCCCTCAACCGCGACAACAACGCCACCAAGGACGAACTCACCGGCGCCCTGCGCGACCTCTCGATGACCAAGGCGCAAATCAACCGCCTCCATCAGGAACGCAAGGCTCAAGACGACCGCTTGGTCGAACTGGAGAACCGCCTCAAGAACGAGCAAGCCGCACTTTCAAATGGCCAAGCGTCCGCCGATCCTGCGGAAGTCCAAGTGCTGCGCGACATCATCCAGCGTCAACTCCGCGTCCAAGAGCGCCGCCGCCAAGCGCTCGATCTCCTCGTCGAAGCCGCCAAGGACATGGGCACCCAAGATGAGCGACTGCAACGCGCCATCGAGCTGTTTGATGGCCAAGAAATCCCGCTTTCCGCCGAGGAGGAACGCCTCATCGCCGGGGAAAAAGTGGATGGCGAGTTCATTTCCCCCTTCGCCCAAGACCGCGCCACCGTCGGTCGCAACACGGCGGAGATGAACCGCGACATCGCCGTCTATGAACGCACGGCGGAAAAATCCTTCGCCGCCGGTCGCTACCTGCCAACCCGCGAACTCTTCCAATTGATCGTCGAGCAGCACCCCGGCCACGTCCCCGCGCTGTGCAAACTCGGCGTCGTGGACCTCAAGCTCGACGACCCGATGGCCGCCGTGGACACCTTCCGCCGCGCCGTGGAATTGGACACCGACAACCCATACGCCCACCGCATGCTCGGTTTCTCCCACTACCTGCTAGGCGACTTCAAATCCGCCGAGCAACACGTTAAAGAAGCCACCGTGCTGTCGCCCGACGACGCGAGATCGCTCTCTCTGTTAGGATCCATCAAAGAAAACCTCGGCCAGATGGGCGAGGCCGAGTCCTACTACAAAGGAGCCATTTCCGCCGATCCCTCGCTCAGCGATCCCTACTACAACCTCGCCCGCCTCTGCGCTCGCGACAAGCGCATCGACATCGCCCGCACTTACTATCAGCAGGCACTCGAACGCGGGGCTCTGCCCGATCCAAAACTCGAACAACTCCTCAACCAACCGTGAAAACCCATCGCGTCGTTGCCTTGCTATTTCTCGCCCTGCTCGCGTCCTGCGGCAGTGGCTCGGATCAGAAAACCAGCACTGCTGCCTCCAAGGAAAAATTTGTCCCCTTCAGCCAGCGCATTGGTAGCGGCGGTGGGACACGCGATCCCAACAGCTTCAAGCAAGGGGCCGACGGCAAGTTAGAGATCAACAATGCGAAACGCAGCCATTTCGAAGGCATGAGCGAAGCCAGCGTGGGCGGCAAAAGCTATCAGAAGAAGGAATACAACGCGGGCGAGTATCAGAAGAAATCGTGGTGGGGCAACAAGGACTACGGCAGAAAAGCCTACGCAGGCTCCACCGATGGCAGCCGCTTTCAAACGACCTCCCGCCTGGATGGCAAGGGCGCGCCGGAAGCCGGCAACCAAGCCAAGATTCCGGACAAGTATCAAACCGACACCTACGCCACCGGCGATGCGCGTGAGGCAGGCAACATCAATCGCGACGACGCGGTGCAAGCCTACGAGGAAGGTAAAAAGAAGGACGAATACCAATGGGGCGAAGCCCGCACGCTCAGCGTGGATCAGGTGCGGGGAATGCAGGGCCGCTGATCGGCGCCACCTCGCTCGCAGAATCCGCCAGCGTGGTGACTAACAACTTTTTCAGCGACTCCCAACGCAGCGGTCGACCTTCGAGGAAAAAGCTTTGAGAAACCGACAGACGCACCCGTGCGTAGCGGTCCGCCGGAAATTTTCCTGACAGCATCTCTCCCAACGGCGTGCTTCCGCTGCCACAAACGTGCCTCACGTCCACCCCTTCTGCGGCGATGCGGTTGCGCCACGCGGCGGCGAATTTTTCCGCCGCCACGGCTCCTACCGGAGTCTCTAACATCACCAATCCATCGGTCAATGGATCGGTGTGTATCGTCACGTGCAGGACTTGGTCATTGCGTCGCAGATCCTCATCAATGCGTTGCTCCAAGTTGCTGCGGAACGGCCGCTCGTGACGGTCCATCACCTTCACCCGCGTCGCTTCTGGGAGTTTGCTCGAAAACTCGCTCCAGCGCGCGTCCCCTTCTTGTCCCAGATCGATCAACAGCCGTGTCACGTCGCCATGGACCAGTGGCGTGCGGAATTTCATCGCGAATCCTTGCGCCAGCGCCAGCGATCCAGGTTCCCAGCCGCGGGTGGACATCACCACCTCTTCAGACCCGCGAAAAGTGTCCCGGAAGGGTTCCGGCACCGCGCAGGTCGCGTTCTCACAACTGATTAAAAATGCTGTCATTCGGTTGAAATTTCACAAAGCGGAAGAGTCTCTCGGATTTCCAACGCCCGCGCAACGCCGCATCTTGCGAGCGTCCGTCCTAAAACTCACGCCCGTTTCCACCACGCCTCCAAACGACGCACGAGTTCCTCGGCGGTGGCGGACTCGGTGATGTTGTCCGCGACGGTCATTTTCCGACCATACACATCCTCCAGCCGCACCCGGTGAAATTGCGTGTTTCCCGAACTTGAGGTCACCCCCTGGTTGAAGCCGGTGATCTCAGACTTGCCCATTCTCGCGGTGCGCGTCCACGGGCCGAGGCGGTTCGCAATCACCACCTCGCTCGCATCGAAGCTGACCTGACGACGGTGGATGAGCTGATAGATGATACTGCACCAAATGGCCGTCGCGCTGCCGATCCACACGATTCGAAACAACAACGGTGCCTCTTTCACCACCAGCAGCACCGCCGCGCCCGTCCACAGGAGGTTAAAAACGAACAAGAAACCGATCATGCTGAGGTTGCGTGCGGGTGGACAGGTGATGGTGCTCGGCGTCCCATCCGGTGCGAACTCCACGCGCAGTTTCCGCGCGGCTAGACGTTCTGGCAGATCGATGGCAACGCTGTCACGCAAGGTCGGAGTGCTTTGCGCCACTTCCACGAGCGGCTGCTTGCCGGTGTTGAAAACAGGCACTTCGAAGACGGCACTCATCTTGGATGAAGGCAATTGCAGACGCAGCGTCCACTCGTGTTTGACGCCGATGCCGTCGTCGCCGCCCGTCACCGGAGCATCCGCAGGAAGGGACATCTCGAAGGGCACACGATAACCTGCTAGATCGCGCGTCACTCCGTCGCGCGGCACGCATTGCGTCTCTTGCCAGATCTGCTCGCGGGTGGTGGACGTGCCATCCCCGCTGGAGCGAGTCGTCAGCTTATCACATGTTAGGATCAGCTCAGAATCGCCGAAAACGGGCAGTGGCTTTTCCAACAGAACACTCCCTGCCAAGCGCCCGCCTGGCCATCCCGGCATTTCGGCAAGCTCCACGCGAGTGCGGCCCAGCACTCGCCATTTGCGCAAGCGTCGCAATGTGAACCCCGCCGGAATGCACCACAGCACGAAGAAGATGCCCAACAGCATTGCCTTGGAATCCGTGGCAAATGCGCCGCTCGCCCCGGCCGCCCAGAGCAGTGGAAAAATCACCAGCGCGGCCCACAGCGTGTACAGATCGAAGGCGCGGCCCAAACCACCGGATCGCTCTGGGATAGTCGCTCCTGCCCACGCCTCTTTCCATTTCCACGCTTCTTGCGGGTGGCTTTCCTTGAGCACGGCTTCTCGCTTCATCACCCGTCCGCCCATGATGCCGCCCACCACCAGTCCCGCGCCCACCGCCGGAAAGGTCAGCGCGAAAATGGCCATGAACGCCTGCATTTCCCACCGCAGTCCCCGGTAAAGCACCGCATTTTCGGGATGGTTTGGATCGACGAAACAACGGAACCGTCGCCCGTCTTGATAGTGCGACAACTCGCGGTGCGCCGTGTGTTGAAAATCCCCCACGTTGTCCGAGCCCTTGCCGAACGTCACCTGCTCGCTGTGATACGGCCGCCCTTGGAATTCATAATGATAAGCGGCCTGCACGCGGTAAGTCGTCGAATCATCGCCGCGACTTTCCTTCAGCTCGGTGGAATCGATGACGCAGGGCACTTCCACCCACGACCTCGCCTGCCACCATTTCACATAGCCGGAAAAGTAGAATACGGACAACGCCAGCCCTGCGAGCAGGAAGGGCAACCCGAACAGCGCGAGACAACCGCCCGCCATTTGATTTTTGGATGCATCCTTGCGTTTTCTCATCATTCCCATGGACCGGCATCGTCTAGCGACCCACGCCGCAGCTGTAAAGCGCCTGGCGGATGGCAAACTTTTTCCTCGTCGGCCCGCCCGCGTCTCCTCCACCCTCCCGCCGCAATGCTCAAGGCCGGAATCGTAGGACTACCCAACGTCGGAAAATCGACACTCTTCAACGCTGTCACCCGCACCCGCAAGGCGGAGGCAGCCAACTATCCTTTCTGCACCATCGATCCGAACGTCGGCATCGTCATGGTCCCGGATCCTCGCCTCGCCGTGCTGTCCAAAATCTCCGGCTCGCAAAAGCTGGTCCCCACGGCCATCGAGTTCGTCGACATCGCCGGCTTGGTCAAAGGCGCGTCGGAAGGTGCCGGCCTCGGCAACCAATTCCTCGCCAACATCCGCGAAACCGACGCCATCGTGCAGGTCGTCCGTTGTTTCGAAAACGACGACATCATCCACGAACTCGGCACCGTCGATCCCATCCGCGACATTGAGATCATCAATTCCGAACTCATCCTCGCCGACATGGCATCGCTCGAAAAGCGCCGCCACTCGCGCGAAAAGAAAGCCAAAGGCGGCGACAAGGAAGCGAAGAAGGAAGTCGAACTCATCGACGTCATCATGCCGCACCTCGACCAAGGGAAACCGGCTCTAACCATCGATTTCACCGAGGACGATCGCGAGATCGTGAAGGACTTTTTCCTGCTGTCCTCGAAGAAGACCATCTACGCCTGCAACGTCGCCGAAGACGAGCTCGCCGGTGCCATCGAAAATCCCGATTCGCACGCTCAAGTCGCCCGCGTCCGCGCCTTTGCCGCCGAGCACAGCGGTGCCGAGGCGGTGGTCATTTCCGCCCGCATCGAGGAAGAACTCAGCGACATGCCCGTCGAGGAAGCCAACGAATTCCTCGCCGAAATGGGCGTCACCGACTCCGGCGTCTCCGCACTGATCCGCGGCGTCTATCACCTGCTAGGCCTGCGCACTTACCTCACCACCGGCGTGCAGGAAACCCGCGCTTGGACCATCATCGCGGGTGACAAAGCCCCGGCCGCAGCCGGCGTGATCCACACCGATTTCGAGCGCGGCTTCATCGCTGCGGAAATCGTCCACTACGACGACCTCGTCGCGGCTGGCAGCATGTCCGCCGCCAAGCTCGCCGGCAAAGTCCGCATCGAGGGCAAGCAATACGTCGTCAAGGACGGCGATGTCGTCGAGTTCCGCTTCAACGTTTGAGCAGCTCTTCAACAGCGTTGCCGCGTCTCGCGGCAACGCGCTTTTCCTAACCTCTCAAAGAGCACGTTAGCGGCTCGGCAAAGGCGGCAGCTCGGGCAGAGACATCGTCATCGGATCCTCATTCATCGGATCGCCCCCCATCGGCATTTGGTTGGGATCAAGGGCGCGGCTGAAAATCGCGTCCATGCGATCGAGGTATTTCGAGAGGTCGTCGGTGCGTGTGTGAGGGTTGGCTTTGAGGCCATCCTTGAGACGCATGTAGTCGTCGAAAACACCGCTGAGTTTACGGGCGTGGGAAATTTCAAACCAATCCATGTAGTCGCGCGCTCGCTCGACCTTGGCGGCCATCGTCGTCCTCCGCTCGCTGAGTGCAACCAAGGTGGCGGCAACCTTTTCTGTCTCGTTCTTCGCCAAATTTCCCAGAATGAGCTGATACTCGCTGAGGATGGACCGGTAGGAGGGGAAACAACGGTAGCTCAAACGCACTAAGGATTCCTGCGCCAACTTCACCGCGTCCTTGCGCTCCGCCTCAGGCAACGCCGCGAGTTCAGGCCATGCCGCCAGTTCCTTTTGACGGACGATCCCTTCTTCATCCCGAAAGTCTAACCGCAATGCTTCTTCCAGCGTGGCTTCGGTCCGCGCCACGGTGAACACATCGGTTGCGAGCCCTTGGCCGCCGATGTTTGCCAGTTGGAGCTGCCACCATTTCGCCAAACTCGTTTCGGATAGATTGAGATCCGGGAAATGGCTGCGCAGCAACGCGGGAATTTCTCCCTGATAGGCCGCCACCTCACTGAGAAATGCCCGAAAACCGGCCTTTCCTTGCGGTTGTTCCAGCAGCGCCATCACCAGCGCGCCGGAGGAAACATGGAAGGCCGCGCGCATCGCCCCGTCCATTTCCTCGAAACCTCGCTCATCTAACGAAAATAAATCATCGAGCTTGAATAGCCCGCCGCTACGGAAAAGGGCTTCATAGAAGCGTCGATCGCTGCGCTTCTGTTGCCACGCGGTGGCTTCGCGCAACCCATCGATCAACCACGGCGGCACAAAAAATGGCACATCGGCTTCGCGAGTCGGCCGCTCCCTCAGGCCACGGCCATAGATCATCGCCCCCGTGATCGCATGCTTGAACCGCTCGTTCTCGATCCCACGGCTGAGATGAACATCCAGGTGCACCTCGTAGCCCGTGTCACGGATGAGAATGCGGGTGGCGATGGTGCGGCGCGGCATCGGGTCGCCGTGCTTGCCGTGGAGGCTGATCGAAACTGGAATTTTCCACCAATCGCCTTGGGGGCCCTTCGCGGCATCGCTGATCTCGGTGGCATCCTCGGTGAGACGCAGCAGCTCAGTTTTCGCATCCTCGGCCAGCATCACGGCGGCCCCGCGGTCCGAGGCGTCGCCCCCGTGGACGATGAACTGCTTGGTGCTGCTCACCACCCGCTCTTCCATGCGCTGCGAGGGCGGTGGCTCGACGGCTTGCGGCGGGACATCGGCCTCCTGCGCGACTAGCACCGCTGTCACGAGAAACCCGGCGATGGACAAGCGTGCGATCATCGAAAATCAAAAAGTTTGTGGCATTCCCTGATCGCCCAGCGGCTCTCGCGGATCAAGGACAAGTCTGTCTTCCTCGATGCGAACTCGCTGCATGCGGCTGAACGCCAACTCGGTTTCGTCGGCATAAAGAGCCGCGATTTTTTCAAAGGAAGGAATGAGCAGGTGGAGAAATCCCTGCGGCACGACGAGCCGTCCCAGCCTGCCGCCTTTTTGAGGGAAATCGTAGTCCTTGAGGAAACGCCCGCCGGCTGGATTGAAGGTGGTGATGATCTCCCGCCCGCTCTGTTCCTTGTCCACTTGGAAGTACATCGAAACCGTAAAGGGTCGGCCAAAAACACGGCGTTCAAGGATCAGCTCCGCGCGTCCTTCCTCCAACCGCACGCGAAAATGCTCCAACGTGATGTCTTTCTGCAGCACACCGCCCTGCCGCAGGTACAGCGTGCTGGCGATCCATTGGTTGAGTTCCGCCTCGGACAGGTTGACTGCGTAATTTCGATCAATCGCGCTTTGCAGCACCGCCTTCATGTCGCGCGGCGGCGTCGCTTTCACCGCCGGGCCATGGCCGCCAAGGTCGCTCATGTCCTGCGGCAACGTCACGAAATAAACCGCCGTGATCAGCCCGCCCAAGGTCGCGAGCAGGATGAGGAAAAGCAGCCTGGAAAAACAGCCGCCGAGGAATCTGGGTTTCTTGGGTTCAGACATGGATGAAGACGGATGGGCAGGAGGATCTCAAAATCCTCCCGCAGGGGCCGACGGATCAATCGCCGGTCTTTGGGGCGGGTGCCGCTGCCGCAGGTGGCGCTGGGGCGCTCGCCGCGCCGTCCGCCTTGGCCCCGGCTTGATACGACGATGAGCGGTAGTCGGTCTGATAGAATCCCGATCCCTTGAAGATGATACCGCCGCCCGTTCCGAGCAGGCGTTTGACTTGGCCCGTGCAGTCAGCCTCTGGGCAATCGGTCAGTTTTGCATCATTCATGCTTTGGAAAACTTCGAAACGTTTCCCGCATTGCTGACATTCGTAATCGTAATTGGGCATGATGGTCGGCGGGTTTTGTAGCACGTTCCCCACCCCGTGCAACCCCGGGTTTGACCGCTGTGGCATCGGCCTGCGCCGGATTTCGCGTGCCGTCCGCGCCCTGATCTGGTTGCATCCGGCTCATGCCTCCCCGCGTCAAGACCGTCGCCTCCATCTCTGTTGAGAAATTTTTCGACGCCTACGCCGAATCCCTCGGACTCCAGCTCCACGGCGAGCGCATCGGTTTCAACCGCCCCATCAGCGAGCCCGCGATGAACCGTCCCGGCTTGGCGCTCGCCGGATTCTTTTCCTACTTCGCTCGCAAGCGTGTCCAAGTCCTCGGCAACTCCGAACTTTCCTACCTCAAGAAACTCCCCGATGCGATGCGCGTGGACCGTTTCCGCCGCATGTGCGACCGCGAAATCCCCTGCCTGGTCATCGCCCGCGGCTCGAAACTCGACGAACCGCTCGCCGCCGTCGCCCACGAGCATGGCATCCCCGTTTTCGGCACCAATCAGGTGACCATGAATTTCCTCAACGCCGCGACCATCAAGCTGGAGCACGAGTTCGCGCCCAGTGTCACGCTGCACGGCTGCATGGTGGACATGCGCGGCGTCGGCGTGCTCATCGTCGGCCGCAGTGGCGCGGGGAAATCGGAAACCGCGATCGGATTGTTAGAGCGTGGGGCCTCACTCGTCGCCGATGACATGGTGCGTGTGAAATACGTCGGAGGAGATCTCGTCGCCACGGCACCCGACCTTTCCCGCGGCTACATGGAAATCCGCGGCATCGGCATCATCAACGTGGCCAACCTCTACGGCCTCGCGTCCATCCGCCCGGACAAGCGGCTCGACCTCGTCGTCACCCTCAAGCCACAGGCCGACCTCAACGAGGTGGATCGCGTGGGTCTCCAGCAAAAAACTTACGAAATCCTCGGCCAGCAAGTGGTCCATGTGGAAATCCCCGTTGGCCCCGGCCGCGACACCGCTCGCATGGTCACCATCGCCGCGCTCGATCAGCAGCTGCGCCGCCTCGGCTATAACATGGCGGACGAGTTCAACCAAAAGCTACTCGATCACATGGGCGGTGGGAAATAGCTCCCACTTCCGATTCAAAGCCATAGCTTCAAAATGTATAACAGCAGCGTGGTCGTCCCCATGCTGAACAAGGTGCTGTAATAGACCGCCGATGTGGAAAACGGAATATCTCCGCCGAACTCATGCGCTAACAGCGCCGTGTTCACCGCCGTTGGAGCCGCCGCCGCGAGGATCAACGAAGCCGACGCTTCTCGCGAGAATCCCATCGCCATCACCAGCGGCACCGCCAACAAGGGAGCGGCCACCAAGCGCAGGCCCATGGCTGACCACAACGGGGCGCGGAACGGCGCAGGCCTCGTTTGCGACATTTGCACGCCCAAGGTGATCAGCGCGAAGCCGATCAACCCCGACTGAAGCAAATCCAACGGCTGCCAAATCCAGATGATTTCCTTCACCGGCAGCGCAAGCGACTTGCAAAAAATCGCCGCTAACAGCGCGTAGATCGTCGGCTGGCGCAGCACCTTTGACAGGGCCTTACGATGCGATCCATCGCCTTCGCCGTGCGCTTGCGCGAGGAATAGGCCAATCGTGTAAGTGGCGACATTCATCGTCGCCAGCACATAGATTTGGATGGCCGCCGCCTCACGCCCGAACGCGAGAGTGACCAAAGGCAAGCCATAGTTGCCGCAGTTGTAAAACATCGTCGCCAACGAAAGTGACTGCCGCTGACGGATCGGCATTTTAAACCAGCGCGCCGCAAGCCAGCTGCCGACAAACATCAGCGCGATGGTCGCCAACGTAAACGCGACGATGCGCAAGGCCTCCGCACCCGCCAGTTCCGTGTCCAACACGTGAGTGAAAATGAACGCGGGTACCAGCAGATAGATGTTCAGCTTCACCAAGCTTTCCAGGTGAAGACGGAACTTGCGATCCAACAACCAGCCAAGGCCAACGATCAAAAAGATCGGCGCGCAGACGTTGAGGAAAAGTTGAAAAAACACCGATACCAAAAATCAGTTAGTTCGCGGGCTTACCGAGCGCTTGGATCTCCTCTGCTTTGCAAAACGTGTCGAGGTTCTTGATTTTTCCCGCCCAAGCGATGCCACGCATCAGAATGGCCCGGCAGTTAGGGCGCTCGAAAGTGGAATACAAATGCCCAGGCAGGCAGACGAAGGCGCGGTAGTTGTCCTTTTCAAAAGTCCACATCTGCGCCTGCACCTTGGGCTCGCCATCTCCCGTATCGGACGTCGCCAGCACACGCACCTCGGGCGACATGTCGAGATTGTAGTAGATCTCGTCGTCCATCTTAAAGTCCACCGCACCTTCAGTAATCCCAGGCGCATCGTTCTTCAGTTTCGAAAAGTTCAGTTCCATCGGTCCCTCGCGCCACTTGGTTTTCCCCGGCACCCACGCCCCGCCGATGACCGATTTCCACCACGCCGAATCATCGCTAACCGCCGCCGTGTGGATGACAACGATGCCGCCGCCACGCTGGGTGAACTTTGCGAGATTCTCTTTCTGCTCGGCCGTGGCATTGCCACCGTCCTGCGCATACATCACCAGCACGTCGGTCTCGGCAAGCTGTTGCGCGTTGGGCCAGCCCATCGCTCCGCGACTCTTCATGCCGCGGTCTTTGAGCAAAATCGTCCAGTCCTTGAGAAAGCGCTCGTGCTCGTGGGCATTCGGCCCATGAGTTTTCACTCCGCCTCGGATGAAAACACGCAACGGCTCGCCATGAGCTATCAGAGGAAGGACGAGCAACGTGAGCAGAAGGATTTTTTTCATGGGATCGATGTGGCGGAGTTTCGGGCTCCGCTACGATCCATGGCCAGCGGGAAATTTCAGTCGATCGAACGACCCGCAGGATGGTGCCCGCCATGACTCCGCCGCCCCCATCAAGCGCAAGCCGCATGCACAGCCAACCTAACAGAAATCACTGACCGAGATTGGCTCAACCTACGCCATCCTGCCCAAAACAAAAAACCTCCGCCTAGGCGAAACATCGCCCGGACGGAGGGGATTGCATGGCTCGGGTTGCAACTCAGTTGCCCGTCGCCTCATCGATCTTTTCGCCGACCTTCTCGACCGGGCCTTTCGGATCGACCGCATCCTTCACGTCCTCAATCGCTTGGTCTACGCCTTCACCGGCTTTTTCGGCAGGTCCCTTCTCTTTGCAGGAAACGACGGATGCGACGACGGGAAACAGGCAAAGGGCGATCAATGTGGTGGCTTTCATGGTGGTAATGGTGGGATGAATTGCCGCTTCCGGGATTCTTCCGCAGCAATCGCGCATTCTTGCACAGGTCCCAACGAGCGCCAGCAGAAGATTTTCAGCCTCGCCTCTCCGGCTGCGCAGACGGTCAGTCCTCCAACAATCTCGCCACCATTCCTTCCGGATCCTTCATGAAACGACTGGTCACGGTGAAGGGCTGGGAGTCGCGATAATTCACCGCCTCGACCCCAAGCTCGCTGAATTCGTAAATGACCGCATCCGGATAGGCCAGAATGATGGGCGAGTGGGTCGCGATCACGAACTGACTGAAATCATTGATTAGATCATGCAGCCTCACCAGAAACGCCATCTGCCGCGTTGGCGAGAGTGCGGCTTCTGGCTCATCCAGCAGATAGAACCCGTGCCCATCGAAGCGCTCCAGGAACAGCGAAAAAAATGACTCCCCGTGCGATTGCTCGTGCAGCGATTTACCACCATAGGAAAAGTATCCAGAGGCGCAAAACGGCTCTTGCTCAAGCTCATCCATCTGCGTCGCAAAGTTATAGAAACTCTCCGCCCGCAGAAAAAAGCCATCCATCGGTCGCGCGTGGCTCCTGGTCAGGGTCATCGCCGGAGCCAACACCGTATCGTAGGAACGGCTGCCTAGGCTTTTGCTGCGATTGCCGCTTTCTTTGGAAAACCCCCACTTGTCCGCCAGTCCTTCCAACAAGGTGGATTTGCCCGTCCCGTTTTCCCCCACCAAAAAAGTCACCTTCGGATGAAGCTCCAGCCCATGCTCCAACGCCCGTATCGCGGGAATGGAAAAGGGATACCCATCATCCGGCGCATCCACTTGAAGTCGGGAGAGAAATGGCATGGCTGAAACCTAGATCCAGACTTTGATCTCCCACAACTCAGGATCTTCCAGCCAGCCCACGCTCGATCGGCTGGAATTGGAGAATTTTTCGCACGACCGGTGAGTTTCCGTAGCCGTCAGCGATTTCTAGCGCTCACCTTTGCGAGACAGAAGCGGCCATGGACTCGGGCATGCGGATTGCTTTCCCGCCCACGCAAGAGCATCGAGCCTCTTGTTTTTGATTGCCAACAGCAGGTCTCTAGGCAGGATGCACGGTGATTGCGAATTCTGATAGATCGCATTTCATCCATCATCCAACTCCACACAAATCATGAAAAAATATGCGGCTGAGTTTATTGGGACATTCTGGCTGGTCTTGGGAGGTTGCGGCAGCGCCGTGCTCGCAGCCGCGTTTCCGGAGGTCGGCATTGGATTGTTAGGCGTATCGCTTGCCTTCGGTCTCACCGTACTGACCATGGCATTCGCCATTGGCCACATTTCGGGCTGCCACCTGAATCCGGCCGTATCGGTGGGCTTGTGCGTGGGTGGGCGCTTTCCCTCAAAAGACCTACCCGGCTACATCGTGGCGCAGGTGCTCGGCGGACTCGCTGGCGCGGCCATCCTTTACTTAATCGCCAGCGGCAAGGCGGGTTTCGATGTCAGCACCGGTTTCGCCTCCAACGGCTATGATGCACATTCCCCTGGAGGATACTCAATGCTCGCTGCGCTGGTCTGCGAAGTCGTCATGACCGCCGTCTTCCTCATCATCATTCTCGGCTCGACCGACGGCCGCGCCCCCAAAGGACTCGCCCCAGTCGCCATCGGCCTAGGGCTTACTCTCATCCACCTCATCAGCATTCCGGTCACCAACACCTCGGTGAACCCGGCGCGCAGCACCGGCGTGGCCCTTTTCGCGGGCGGATGGGCAATCTCGCAGCTTTGGCTGTTCTGGGTCGCCCCAATCATCGGCGCGGTCATCGGCGCGGTGACCTACAAATTCATCAGCGAGGACGAGAAATAATCGGTCGTCACGAGGTGCGGCGGATTATCGTGAAAGCCCGCTTGAACGGGCAACGTTTCCCTCTAGCTTCACGCCATGATACGCCAAACCACCCTCGCCGCCGCCCTTCTCTGTTCCACTCCATTTGCCCACGCAGACATCGGCGTCCGCGAAGTCGCTAAAGGATTTGACCGCCCGGTCTGGGCCGGAGTGCCTCAAGGAGTGGACGGCAAACTTTGGGTGATGGAACAGGCCGGCCGCGTTTGGATCGTCGATGCCAAGACCGGCGAACGTGAAAAGGAACCCTTCCTCGACATCAACGACAGGGTCAGCCGCAGAGGCAATGAAGAAGGCCTTCTCGGGCTGGCTTTCGCTCCAGATTTCCAAACGACAGGTCGCTATTATGTGAACTACACGGACAAGTCGAAGGACAAACAGACACTAATCTCACGCTTCATTTCCAAGGACAAAAAGACGACTGATCCGCAAAGCGAAGAGGTCATCCTCAAATTCCCATCCATCTTCGACAACCACAACGGCGGGTGGATTGCCTTCGGTCCCGACAACATGCTCTACATCGCCAATGGCGACGGCGGCGCGGGCAACGATCCGAAAAACAGTGGCCAATCCATGGATACGTTGCTCGGAAAAGTTCTGCGCATCGATGTCTCGCCCGCAACCGGCTACAAGGCCCCTTCCGACAATCCCTTTGTCGCCGACAAGGCCATCAAGCCGGAGATTTGGGCCTATGGCGTGCGCAATCCGTGGCGTTGCTCGTTCGACCGCAAGACCGGTGATTTCTGGATGGCTGATGTCGGCCAAAACAAGTGGGAGGAAATCAACTACATGCCAAAGGGCAAATCCTCCGGCGCAAACTATGGCTGGCGGTTGCGCGAGGCTGGCAAAGAGACTCCTAACAAAGATGTCGGCGGTCCAGCTCCCAAGGACGCTATTGAGCCCGTCTATTCCTATGACCACGGCAACAAGGACCGCGAAGGACTTTCCGTAACTGGCGGCTACGTCTACCGCGGTCCCCTCGATGAACTCCAAGGCCGCTATATTTTCGGTGACTATCAGAACCCCAGGATCTGGTCCTTCGAACTCAAGAACGGCAAGGTCACCGACTTCGCAGATCACACCCAGGCACTACAACCGGAAGGCGGTCGCATTAACCTGATTTCTTCCTTCGCCGAAGATAACGACGGCAACCTCTTCATCGTCGACCACACCGGCCCCATCTATCAGATCATCGAAAAATGATTCATGCGCTGCTGTGACCCAATTCAGGCGGGTCCACATGCTGAATCAATGTGCGGAGGTTTCGGTGACGGTCGTTGAGCAGAGTATCCTCGAGCAGGATACGCTCGGCCAAATCCCTAGCCTCGCGCAGCAACGAGATATCGGATAGAAACTCGGCAAAGCGCAGATCACCGAGTCCACTCTGGCTGGTGCCCAAAACATCCCCCGGGCCACGCAACCTGAGGTCAGCCTCCGCGATCTCGAACCCATCGCCGCTGGCTTCGAGCACTTTGAGTTTCTCCAACGCCTCAGGATTTTTGCCATCGGTGAGAAGGATACAATAGCCCTTATGCCCTCCGCGGCCGATGCGCCCACGCAGTTGATGGAGCTGCGCCAATCCGAAGCGCTCCGCATGATGCAAGATCATCACGCTGGCATTCGGCACGTCCACTCCCACCTCGATCACCGTGGTGGCGACTAACACCGCCGTTTCCCCGTCCCGAAATTTCCTCATTTCCTCCTCCTTCTCCTCCGGTCTCAGCTTGCCGTGAATCAGTCCTACCTGATAGCCGACGAGCCGCTTTTTCCATTTCGCGTGAGCCTCGGTCGCGGACTCCGCCTTGAGCTTCTCACTCTCTTCCACCAGCGGATAAACCAAATAGGCTTGGCGTCCCTCGGCGAGCTGGCTTTTCACAAACTTGTTGATGTCCTGCTGCTTGGCACCCACTCGCACCCCAGTGACGATTCGACCGCGCCCGGGCGGTTTCTCATCAAGGATAGAAACGGCTAGATCACCATAGATGGTCATCGTCAACGTGCGCGGAATGGGCGTGGCGGTCATCACCAGCACATCTGGAACCGTTCCCAATCTGACCAATGCCGCCCTCTGCGCGACACCAAACTTGTGCTGCTCGTCGATCACGATCAGTCCGAGATCCGCAAACAGCGCGTCATCATACAACAAGGCGTGAGTTCCGATGATGATCTGTGCTTGCCCCTCCATTTCCAAATGGCTCGTTTCGTCACGGCTTCCAGTTCGCAACGCGATCCGAACTCCCAACGGCTCCAGCCAACGCCTAAATGTTAGGTAATGTTGCTCGGCGAGAATTTGTGTCGGAGCCATCAGCGCCGCTTGGCAACCTGACCCGATCGCCAACAACACGGCCGCCATCGCCACGAATGTTTTCCCCGATCCCACGTCCCCTTGCACCAGACGGTTCATCGGACCAGTACTGCGCATATCCGCGAGCACTTCCTTGATGGTCCGCTTCTGGGCACCCGTCAGATCGAATGGCAAACTGTTATAAAAGTCCTTCAGGTAAGCCGTGTTACGTCCCAGCACCCGTCCCGCCCTTTCATCGTGCCGCGATTTCCTCCACAGCACATTCAGCTGAAGCGCGAAAAACTCTTCTAAGGCAAAGCGACGCTGTGACTCCTTCGCCTGTTCCATCGATTCCGGAAAATGCACCGCAGCGTAGTCGGCAGCCCGACTTGTCCCCGTCTCTCTTTCCAGCGGCCCATCCAACGACGCCGTATCTATCTCCCGCAACAACTGATGGATGATTTCTCGCAAGCGACGTTGAGCCAAACCTGGTAGATTTCGATAGATCGGCACGATCCGCTCCAGATGAATGGACTCACCACCATCGTCGCGCAGAACCTCAAACTCAGGATGATCAATGATCAGCCGCCCTTGGCTCTCCTTCACATTTCCATAAACGCAAACCTCCTGCCCGGCGGCAATCACCTTGCTGATGTAAGGCATATTGAACCAGCGCAAAGTAATCTTGCCGCCGCCGAAAACACCGCCACTTCCATCCATCACCACCGCTTCATAAAAGCCACGTCCAGCGCCGAAACGCTTGCTCGCAGCATCCACCACCAACCCTCGCAACGACACCGGCTTGCCCGACGGGAGCGTGGGAAATGCATCAAAACGACGCCTGTCCTCATGTCGTTTTGGAAAATAATTCAGTATATCAGCAACCCGCGTCCATCCAGCGGCTTCCATCGCCAGAACCTCCTTCGCATGGAGGTGTGGTATTGATTTAAGTTCTTCCCCCGCGACCAACATGTGCGATACCTCATCCTATACTGCTAGATTGACGGCAAATCCGCTAACCGAAGCAGGTAGCTATAACTGTAAATCCCAGTGGAATGCCCGTCCGCCCAATGAAGCTGGATCGCATACCCGCCAACGGTTTCGAATTTCCTCAACTCAAAAGCCCCCGGCCCATGTTCCACCCGTGGCCGAATCACACGCCCGAGCGCATCGGGTTCCCCCTGGCAAACCGCACACGGACAGGCCCGACGCAACATCCCGAGTTCGAGATAGGCTTCTTGACCGTCTGCAAAAGAAAGCGCGAGCTCATTGCCGATGATCACGGCGTTATCAAGCGTCAAAGACATACCGGAAAACTGCATCTATCCGAGCTCGCCGTCCACTCGATAGGATCGTTTGCCGAAAATTGCCGAGCCAACTCGCACATGAGTCGCCCCTTCCTCGATGGCCACCTCAAAATCACCACTCATCCCCATGCTGAGGTAGGGCAGGCCCGCACCATGAGACTTCTCCAGATGATCGCGCAACTTACGCAAGTCGGCAAACCAGCGTCGTGAAGATTCCGCATCAGGACCCGCCGGCGGTATACACATCAACCCTTGGATTTCCAAGCGATCCAACTTCATCAGTGCATCCATTTCATGCTCGAGCTGGTCTGCATCAAAACCGCCTTTCGACGCCTCAGCGCCGATGTTTACTTGCAGGAACACCTTGGGAAAAAGCCCCAATTCACCGGCAATCCCATCCGCATAGGTTGCCAATTTCAACGAATCGATGCCATGGATCACGGCGAAACTTTCCAACAGTTTTCTCACCTTGTTGCGTTGAACACGACCGATGAAATGCCATTCCAAGCTCTGGGAAAGCTCCGCGATTTTGCCCTCTGCCTCCTGCAGCTTACTCTCGCCGAACACACGCTGACCCGCATCCATCGCCTCTCGGATGGCTTCGGTGGGAAATGTCTTGGATACAGCGATCAGACAAACCGACTGCCGCTCCCTACCAGCGCGCAAGCAAGCAGCGGCGATGGCTTGGTGGATTTCTCCCAGATTATCTGAAACACCTAACATCGATTACCGCATTCCCGCGAGACGCGCGTTTTCGGTCAGGTCCGACAAATCCCTTAGGACTTCCAAGGATTCGCGTTTGAGCGGATCCAAACCGGTCGGCCACTTCGGCGTCTGGTCGAGCTCCTCAGTCTCATCCTTGGCTCGGCGCATGTAGTTGCTGCTTTCATCACCCGGATCATAGGCCTTGAGATCCGCGCCACTTTCCAGATCGTCCAAGGTGAGTTTGTAGAATGTCATGGCCTTCTTGTCGGCCTCTTGCATTTTCGCGAAGCGGCTCCTTCGCTCGGCGTTGCGGGCTTTTTGCTGGGCATCAGAATCGCTCAATTCCTTTTCGCGCGCGAGACGGTTCAAGGAAACAACGTTCTCCTCCATACGCTTCTTCGCTTTGATCACATCCTCAATGATGTAACCAAAATCCTTATTGCCTTGTCTCCGTTCCAAGCTGAGTTCCTGCAAACGAGGAATAAACAATCCTAGCTCGGGTAGCGGTTTGAAGTCGGCCGCAGGGCGGATCCGGTCATGCTCCAATGCGTGATCGAGATATTGCTCACCGACATCCATGGCATCGGATAGACTGGGCACAACGATTTGAGGAACCACGCCATCCATCTGGGTGGACGACCCCGAAGGACGATAGAATTTCTGAATGGTCACTTTCAAATAGCCCGCCCGGCTGCGTGCGGCAAACAACGGGAGCATGCGCCCAATGTCCATCGGCTGTTGCACCGTCCCTTTGCCAAACGTGGAGGAATCCCCGATGATCACAGCCCGGTTGTAGTCTTGCAACGCCCCCGCCAAAATCTCGCTCGCCGACGCACTGCTCTTGTCGATCATCACCAACATCGGCCCACTGTAGAGCGCTTTGCCGCTATCCGAGTCCTTCACCTGCACTTGGCCCAACGTGTTTTTCACCTGCACCACTGGACCGCTGTCGATGAAAAACCCGGTCATACGTCGGACCTCTTCCAACGATCCACCGCCATCCCCGCGCAAGTCTAGGATCAGGCCATCAATCTTCTCGTCCATCAATCGCTTGAGGATGCGCTCCACATCGACCGAGCAACGGATTTTGCCCTCGTCAAAATCCGCATAGAAGGATGGCAGAGTGATAACTCCCAATCGATGCGGAGGACCTTGCTCCGCCTTCATCTCAATGAGTTCACCACTTGCTTGCTCATCCTTCATCTCAACCTTCCCTCGGGTAATCACCACAATCTTCGTCTCTCCGACGGGGCCTCCTGCAGGTTCCACCTTCAATGCGACCGGAGTTCCTTCTTCCCCGCGGATGTAATCGACCACTTTATCGATCTTCATGAACATGATATCCACCATGTCCTCAGGCTTGCCAGTGTTGAGGGTGTCCACCCCCACTACACGATCATCCAGCTTCAAAGTTCCGTCACGATCAGCCGGCCCCCCCACCACGATACCCTCAATCTTCGTCGCACCGTCTTCCTCTGCCTTGAGCATCGCGCCGATTCCGACGAGTTCATTCTTCATGCCGTCCTTAAACCGATTCATCTCGCGGAAACTCATGTAATCCGTATGCGGATCGTACGAACTCGCAACAGCACTCAAGAAATAGTTCGCGATCTCCTCGTCATCGGCATCCTTCACACTGTTGAGGAAACGCTTGTAGCGCAAAGATACCTTTTCCTGCGGACTGCGCTCATCCACGCCTGGATCTGGCTTGCCTTGCTCCTTGGAGAGTTTGGCTAACAATTCTCGACGCAACGTTTCCCCCAGTACTGCTTCCTTGATTTGAAGCTTCCAAAGATCGGCGGCCACCTGGTCATTTGCCGGCCAAGGGGCATCTTTGCGACTCATCATCACCGACTCATCTTGGGTGAAATCAAAGCTGTCTTGTGCCAGAAGCTTCTCGGCTAAGGCGACCCTCTGTTCGACCCGAGTTTGGAACACTCGATAGATTTCCGTCGCCGCTGGGATGCTGGCACCGTGCAGCAGCAAGGTGTGAAGCTTATCCCCGTACTGCTCCTTAAACCCATCCACATCCGCCTTGGTGAAATACAAGCGTTGGAAATCGAGATCCTTCAGGTAGTCATCCAGAAATCGCTGACTCAGCTCGGGATTGAAGGGCAGTCGGGCGAAATGGCTGTTCTGAAGCATGATCGCCATCTGACGGCCCACCTCATTGAAGTCGGCTTGCTGCGCACAGGCCGAGCAGGATACCGCCACCAACGCCACAGCGGCAGACGCTTTTCGGAACCAAGATTTTGTCATGAAATTCGAACGGATCGGAGTTTAGAAAGTTTCAAGAAAGTGCCATCTCTTCCCCCGTTGTCGATTTCTAAAACCACAGGCATCAATCGCGTAAAATCCTCTCACTGAGCCAATCCTTGAAGTAGGAGTCGATCGCTGCACGCTCATCAGCCGCCGCATCCATTCCAGGAATTCCGAAGCGCAGGATCTGAGCGGTCGACGGGCGCCGCATGAGGACAGCGTCAATTTCCAACCACTTTTCACCCCTCACGATTCCCAATTTCACCTTGGTGCCAGGCTTGCGCTCCGCGACTTTAGCCGCGAATTCGTCAGAGCAATTTTCATCGACCCACCCAGTTCCGTCCAAATTGACGATCATGTCGCCCATTTGCACGCCCGCGCGACTTGCCGGGGTTTCCGCTCTGACCCCAGTGACCAACACCGCATGCTTCGGTGCCTCTGCTCCCGGTGGCGTCACCTTTCCGTAGCCCCGCTCAATGCCTAAGAAACCAGGCCCTTCCGAAAGATATTGATCGGTGACCAAGGCCCGCAGAACCGCCAAGCACCTTTCGCGAACCTCTGGATCCGGACTGACGCGATATTGATTCCAAATCTCGCCGAGCGCTTTGCCTCCATGATCAGCAGCACGCTGATTGCGCGCCCAATCAAGCAGGTGAGCCTCACCCGTTTCGCGAGCTTTGAAATCGTCACTCGCCAGAGATTGGATAAGTGGAGCCGGCAATTCGTCAGCCCCTCCTTTCATCGTCATTCCAATCAGAACAACTGCTCCCATCCAACGTAAGCGCCGAGAGCAAGCCATGGCAATCCGACAGGCAATGGTTACATCTCGTCTCACTGACGGACCATCAAAGACTTCAAGTCCCCCAAGGGGTTTTCTGAGGAACTTCGATCGTGTCGTTGCGCTGAAGCGGAATGGACATGAACTGCGTCTTCGTCACGTCATATTGCTTTTGCTTCCCATCGCGGAACAACTTCACCCGGCGCATGCTGCCAAATTCAGTCGCCCCACCGCCGGCTTGGATGGCCTGCCACAAGGTCAGCTCTCGTGTGAAGGGAACCGGTCCAGGTCTCCGGACCTGTCCACCCACCGTCACGGATTCTTGCGCCACATTGGCCGTCTCGGCATCGACGATCACTTGGATGGTCGGATTCGTATAGATGCCCGCACTTTTGTAGCGCTCCTGAAGAGTCGACTGCAAAGCAGAACTGCTCATGCCGCCCGCATGCACCACTCCGATCAAAGGCATATTGATGGTCCCACTGTCTGAAACCGGATACACCCCGTTCACCGTCTGTTTGTCCTCAGGCGGAACATTCGAGATCGTGATGTTGATTGCCTTCCCAGGCCTGATCTGCGCAGGCGCATGGGTGGTGATAAGAAGCAGGGCAATCATGCCCCAAATCAGATTTTTGAAGTTCGTCATGGGTTAAGAAGTTCGGGTTCAATAAAGATCCGCATCGCTGCCCGAACCAGAACTCTGAGGTTTGGACGGCGCTGACGGCGTGGACGCTCCCACGGGAGGCCCGATCTGGGATTCAGCAGGAGCGTAGTAGGTGTAATAGCTTGTGTAGTATTGATACTGACTGTCACTGCGAACATCGACGTTGTTTAAGACCACACCGATGACATGGCCTCCGACGTTTTCAACCGCTTGTTTCACCCGCAACAGCATGTTGCGAGGAAGCTTCCGATGCTGCACCACAATCATCGTGAGGTCAACCTCGCTCGCCAGCACGGATGCATCACTCACCCCGAGAATAGGAGGGCTGTCCACGAGCACCAAATCGAAGCGCTGCTTCACATCTTGGATCAGTTCCGACATCCGCCGTGAGTTCAAAATCCCAGCTGCATCTGCCGGCAGAATCCCCGACGGCATGAAGTAAAGATTGTCTACAGGAGTCTGGAGAATCACATCTTCAAGCATCAGCTCGGTCGTGAGGTAATTCGTAAGCCCCACCGAATTGTTGATATCAAAGAATGTGTGCAGACGTGGACGCCTGAGGTCGGCGTCAATCATCAGCGTGGTGTATCCCCCTTGGGCGCAAATGTAGGCGAGGTTCACCAGCGTGGTCGACTTCCCTTCTCCAGCACCACCAGAAACCACGGTGATCGCATTGTCTTCGGGATTTTTCCGATTGAACTCGATGTTCGTTCTGAGAATCCGGTAAGCCTCCGCATCCGGGCTCATGGCACTCTGTTTATGCAAAACTCCAACATCCTTGGGAATGACGGCGAGCACTGGAACTTGCAAATAGCGTTCCACATCTTCCAAGCTCTTTACCGAGGTATCTAGATACTCGAGGAAGAATGCGATGCCGACTCCGAAAATCAGCCCCACCACGGCTCCCAACACAAGGTTCAGCGTGACATTCGGACTGACAGGACTTTCGGAAATCTGTGGAGATTCGTGAACAATGATACTCTCATCGGGCATCTTCCCCTTAATGGTCTTGTTAATCTGCTCAAGCCGCATGGTCTGGAGCAATTCTTGATCTGTTTCGAAATCGCGCTTGGCGTCCACATAGTCTTGCGCATCAAGTCCGCGACCGATGGCTTCTTCGCGCATGGCATCTTTCTTGATTTCGACATTCTTCAATCGATCTGTCGCAAGTCTGAGTTGTGCCTGCAACGTCGCTCTCAGGTTGACGACGCCCTCGTCAAGTTGACGCTTCAAACCGTCAATTTGATCGGCCGCCGCCTGAACCGTCGGATGTCGATTACCGAGACCTCGAACTTGGAGTTCACTCAGCAACCGAGTCGCTTCAAGGTATTGCGGATAAAGAGTTTTGATGATGTTCTCAGGCAAGTCCAAGCCGGACGCATAACGCATCAATTCCTCACTGTCATATTTCAGCAGTGTATTGATCTGACTCTCGAGTTGCATTTTCTGCGACTCAAGCTCGTTGAACGTCTGCAATGCTTCACGCGCACCTTGATCTTCATCCATTCCGGATTGCCCGTAGAACGACTCTTGCCCCTTATAAATGATTCCCTTGGTACGAACAACCGTCGCTAGGACCTTACGGCGTTCCTCGACTTTGTCCTCCTGATCTCGCACCGCTTTGTTGAGTTCATAAAGTGCTTTGGTCGCATCACGGTTCTCGATTTCAGATCGATAGTCTTTGTACGACTTTGCCACCTCGGCTGTAATATCACGAGCATCATCCGCACTGGTGTGGCGTACGGTGATGGAAATGAGGTCTGTTCCGCGAATATTCTGAGTATTGACGATACCCTTCAGTATCCGGATAGCGACCTCTCGACTCACTCCCCATTTCGTGACCAAATTCAGATTCTCCACAACTTTGGCCAGCGAGTTACTGCTTTTAATCTTCTCGAACTCTGTGCCAAAGAACTGAGGCGTCATCATCATCTGGTTCGATGGCCCACTTTTCCCAAAGCCAATGTCCATGCCGCCGGTGCGCGGGCGAACCTCAATGGTCGCCTCGCTCTCGAATTTTTTGGGCATCACATAGGTGATGACTGCGGCAGTCATGAACACCAAGAGGAGCGTTAGCAAAATGATCCCATAACGATTCTTGATAACCTGCCAATAGTCCACCGCGTGCAGCGCGGCCTCATTCTGTTGTGGGGATTGGGGGTTCATGCGATGGAGTTTTTCACAAGTTGGAAGTTGTTCCAGGGGAAAGAAAAGCTCCCGCAATGAATGACATTGCGGGAGCTCGAAATCAAGATGGAGTCGGATTATTCAGGAATTGAACTCGAAACTTAACTCGAATCAGAACTCAGCACTAAGGCCGACACTGATGCGATTGCGGTGATAGGTTTGTCCCGGGAAATCAGAATCCTGATACGTGAAGTTATAGGCCGCAGTGGCGGTGAGATAATCGGTGACCTTCATGGAAACTCCCACATAGGTATTGAAGACGTCCTCACTAAAATCACCAACAGCTCCAGGAACGGTGACACCGTTACTAACCAAGCGACCTTCGTTGAATTGAGCTGGAATATAATCAACTCCACTAAAGATGGAGAAAACTGGAGTCACAGCATACTCAGTAGAAACTCCCAAACGCAGGGTTTCACGCTCATCGAATTGAGCCAAACCAAGTGGCACGAAGCGCACGTTGTCATAGTTCTCGAGGCCGTAACGTGCAAACCCGCGAACACTAAATTGCTGGTTCACTTGCGAGTTCACCGCAAGTTCAAGGTACGGGCTGTAGTTTGTGCCAGCATCGTTTACATCGTGAATTTGAAGACCGCCGCGGATGATGCCGATGGTGTTGGGGCTAAACCGCTGCTCAGCACCAATCAAAATATACTGGTCGGTGGTATCGAAGAAATCATCACTGTTCGGATCAGTGGTCTCTGCATAACGATAGTCAAAAGTCAGGACCGTTTGCGGAGAGAGCTGATAACGGAATTGATTGTAAAGCTCCCAAGTGAAGCGATCATTGACATCACCGTCGTAGTCTGATCCTGTGAGCTTGAAACCAGTGTAGGTCGCGAGGCGCTCAGACCAGCGATAGCCGATCGAGTTATCAGTCTGCCAGTAGAAATACTCTCCATTTTGGCGCGACGACGCGTAGCCATACGAGTAATCAGGCTCAAGTTCGTAGGCGATGAAATTGCGGCTGGAGAAGCGAAGACGCTCGTTAAAGCGATGAGTCAGGTTAAACCCAAGGCGTGAATCGCTGTTCACATCATCCATGTAGTCTGGCGCATCGAAATAATAGACTAGGCCCAGACGCGCATACACATCCACCGTCGTCTGAGGCGTGATGTTCACGAAAGAAAGACCGACATAAGGACTGATGCCGAACGAATCTTCTTTGGTTCCAACACCAGGAGAAACGTTATCGTCATAAACCAGACTGGCACCGACAACCCACTTCAGCGGAATGGACTCTTGAGCATCGTCGCCCGTGTAGTAAAGGCCCTGTGCCGAGGCGGAACCCGCGAGAATCAGACCGAGAAGTCCCGTCGTGTATTTGCTTTTCATGTAAGGATGGGTAAGTGGGGAAAAATTATTAATGGATAAAGCGAACTGAATAGGAATGACGTTTCTGGATTTTTCTTAACGCCCTATCAGTCCACCTCAAATCAGGGATTCACGTTAGTCACGTCCGGTGGAGCAATGATCACTGGAGGAACGATTGGAACCAAACCAAGACCACCAGGACCACCCGGAGTCGGACCAACAGGTCCTTGTCCTGGGAAATCGAGTGGGTTTGGCATCGCGGCAACCTCACCAACTGGATCCTTGGCACCCTTGGCGCTTGATCCAGAATCACCAAGATTGGGATCGAGCTTGACCATGACCGCTTGCACTTCAGCAAGCGCGTCAGGAGCGATAGCTACTGCGCATTGAGCGACGAGGCGCATTTGCTCAGGGGCAGCCACGGCGGCAGCTTCAACGATGGCACCAACAGTTTTAGCATCAGCCTCGGAGCCTTCAATCGCAGCCTTCACGACTTCGCAAGCGCAGCTTGGCGAGGCGGTTACTTCAGCAGAGACAATCTCCAAAACCTTGGAGTGCTTGGCCGCAACTGCACTTTTCACAAATGCGGACTTTGCGACGCAATCCACGGGAGTCTCTGCGGAGAGCGCACCAATCGATGCGGCAAGAACCAGGAAGCTGAATGACTTTTTCATGAGGTGACGATTTGGGGATTTGAAAATCAATGGAGCGGGCAGCGGGAATCGAACCCGCATGTCTAACTTGGAAGGATAGCGCTTTACCACTAAGCTATGCCCGCTTGACGGTGAGCATGAAACGATCGTTCTCATCTTCTAGCAAGCATTTTTTGCCACACCTTTTAAATTCTTTGAACTTTTCCGAACCATTACCAACCCTCTGATCAAGAGTCACTTAAAGAACCATATCGGGCAAAATGAAACGATTTTGTTCGATGAGGGGAACAGATTTCATGAGAAAAACTTTCAGCTCGTAACACGCTCATCGCCTGACTTTCGAATGCCATGCAGCGTGCATCGATTGCCGCTTGGAAGAGACGAGGGGAAGATCCGGACGATCAGAGGCCGGAGGGCTGGTCGACAAATTGCCAAGGGATTCCAAACTTCTGCGACAAACTGGCACTGAGAGCTTTGACGCCAAACGTCTCCGTTGCGTAGTGCCCCCCGTAAAAAACATTCAATCCCAGCTCCTCTGCGAGAGGGTAGCTCCAATGAGGTCCTTCTCCGGTGATGAAAGCATCCACGTCGGTCAAGGCGACTTTCGCCACTTCACTGCCCGCCCCACCGGTGATGAGCGCGACTTTCGAGATATTTTCCTTCCCTCCGGGACAAACGTGAACCCGTCCTTCGAGGATCGACTCCAGCTTCTCTTTCAGCGCGTCGCGACTCCCATTCCAGGTTCCACGCATTCCCAAGTGAATCCCCTTCCAATCCATAAAGGGACTTGGATCCACCAGTCCAATTTCCCGAGCCAAGCAGACGTTGTTGCCCCATTCTGGATGCACATCCAGCGGGAGGTGTGACGAGTAAATGGCCAAACCCGCTTCCATCGCGATGCTGAGTTTTTCGTAAAATGGTCCGGTGACTGTCTGCACTCCCTGCCAAAACATCCCGTGATGAACAATCAACAGCCCGGGTCCACCTTCGGCAGCCTTGCGCACGACTGCCAGGGAAGCATCAACTGCAGCAACGATTCGCGAAACTTGACCGCGGTTGGCGAGCTGTAAGCCATTGACCGCCCCCGGATAATCGGGGATTTCGGCGGTTTTCAGCTCCCTGTTCAAAAATCCCGTCAAATCATCCAGTGATGCCATGCGCAACGCTAGTCATGACGACTCCAGATGACAACGTCGGCGCGCGATGGAGGGGAAAGGCCTGCGATAAAATCCTGCAAATCCTGCCCCAGAGAGGATTGCCAGCGCAGCATTCGTCCTTCCCACGGCACTTCGAGGCTGACGGCGTGCAATGCGTGGCGGGACAGAATCAGCCGTTTTTCGAGCGCTGGAGTCCAGCCATGGTTCATCCATTCGAGGTATGCAGAGCCATCCCCTGAGTAAATTTTGTCACCCACAATGGGAAATCCCGCATGAGCCAAGTGAACCCGGATCTGGTGCATCCTGCCGGTGGCGGGATAGCAACGGATCAACGAAAATTTCCCCTCAGTCCGCTCGAAGCGCTGCTCCACCTTGAAGCGAGTCGAAGAGGCTCGCCCCTGAGAATGCACCATCTGACGCACCCAGATGCTCGAAGCCATCAGATCGCCCGCCCGCAGAATGGGTTCGGCACATTCCCATTCGTCTTGTTCCGGCCAGCCGATCGTGATGGCCAAATATTCCTTGAGAACTTCGCGCCTTTCGAAGCTCCACCCCAACTCGCGAGCGGCCTGTGTGGTCTTCGCGACCAACACCAAACCGCTGGTGTCGCGGTCGAGCCGAGTCACAATTCCGAGCCTCGCGCCATTGGCGATGTCGTAAGCCAGTAATTTCTCCAAACCACCGAGCAGCGTCGGCTCCGGCTTGCGATTGGCCGGATGAACGATCAAGGGAGCAGGTTTGCTCACCACGATCCAATCGGCGGATTCGTCGATCACCTCGAAGTTGACGACCACTTGCAGGCTCATGAAGGTGGGTGCGGAATCCAAAAAAAACGCCAGCGATCCAAAAAAGGACCTCTGGCGTGATTAAAATCCGTTCTGCCCGAAGGACTAGGACTTGTAGCGGAGACGCTTCTTGTGGCGGTTCTGCTTCATGCGCTTCTTGCGCTTGTGCTTGTTGATCTTGGTCTTACGGCGTTTCTTGATGGAGCCCATGGCGGTTGCGTTCGGGGTTAGGTTATGATGAAAGGATCAGGGGACGATTTTGTTGAGGGGATACTCAATGATCCCCTCCGCCCCCAGGCGCTTCAGTTCGGGGATGATGTCCCGGACGACGGTTTCGTCAATCACTGTCTCGACTGCGAGCCAACCTTCTTCCGAGAGGTGTGAAACGGTCGGGCGACGCAATGACGGGAGCAGGTCGAGCAGCTGCTGCAGACCGGCTTCAGGGAAATTCATTTTCAAACCCACCTTGCCGCGAGCGGCAAGGGCTGCCTTCAACAGCATGGCGATGCGGTCCATCTTCTCCTTTTTCCAAGGATCGGCGGCCGCTTCCTTGCTGGCGTAGAAGTGAGGAAAGGACGTCAGCAGGGTATCCACAATGCGCAGTCGGTTCGCCTTGATCGAAGAACCGGTCTCCGTGACGTCCACGATGGCATCCACCAGATCGGGCACTTTGACTTCAGTCGCGCCCCAGGAAAACTCCACCTCGGCGTTGATACCCCGTTCCTTGAGGTAGCGTTGGGTGATGCCCACGCCTTCTGTGGCGATGCGCTTGCCTTCGAGATCCTCGGGTTTGCGGATGGGAGAATCTTCGGGAACCACCAGCACCCATTTCGTCGGGCGGGTGGTGGCACGGGAGTAAGGCAGCTCGGCGAGATCGACCAGATCCACCCCGTTTTCATAGGCCCAGTCGTAACCGGTGATGCCGCAATCGATAAACCCCTGCCCCAAATAGCGGCCGATTTCCTGAGCGCGGATCAGATAGAGATCGAGTTCCGAATCATTTGAACTCGGGCGAAGTCCGCGCGAGGACACGTAAATCTCGTAGCCAGCCTTGGAAAGTAGATCAATGGTTGGATCCTGAAGGCTGCCTTTCGGAATCGCGACTTTGAGGGTGCGTGACGGGTCGGACATGAAGGGGCGGCGGTTTTAGCGACGCGCCCCGGGTTAGCAAGCCAAGTTTTGACTATTTTCAAAGATCCTCAGGATCTGGAAAAAACGACTCTTCTCAGACCGTTAAGCCAGCGACATCCTTCGGGTGAGCGAGACCCTTTCCATTTTCATCCATGTCCTGCGTCAACTACCTGCTTCCTCTCTCGCTCGCGCTCTCCACCGCCTGGGCCGCCGAAACCATTTCTCCGCCGCGTGACCCCACTTACAAGCTAGTCTGGGCGGATGAATTTGAAGTCGACGGCCCTCCTGATTCCGCCAAATGGAAATCTGAGCACGGCTTCGAGCGAAACCAAGAACTCCAGTGGTACCAGCCCCAAAACGCCCGTTGCCAAGACGGACTGTTGGTCATCGAAGCCAAGCGTGAGGATGTTCCAAATCCCAATCACGATCCCGCATCTGGCGATTGGAAAAAGAAGCGCGAAAAGGCGCATTACACCTCCGGCTCGCTGATCACCACTAAAGGCAACGCTTGGCATTTTGGCAGGGCGGAGGTCCGGGCCCGTTTCAAGGCACTTCCTGGGCTTTGGCCCGCCATTTGGACCACCGGCCTCGGACATTGGCCACATTCCGGCGAGATCGACATCATGGAGTTCTACAAGGGCAAGATCCTCGCCAACTTCGTCTGGGCCGGAAAATGGGGCAAGGATCACTGGCTCACCACCACCCATCCCATTGAGCAATTTGACCCAAAAACCTGGGATGACAGCTTCCACCTCTGGGTCACCGAGTGGGATCGCGAAAAAATCACCATCCACCTCGACGGCAAACTGTTGGCCACACTTCCGGTCGACGACGCGGTGAATCAGCATGGTCCGGCCATCAAGCCCTTCCTAAGTCCACAGAATTTCAGACTTAACCTAGCGATAGGCGGACAGGCCGGCGACCCTTCGAAAACCACCTTTCCTCAGCGCTATGAAGTCGATTACGTCCGCATTTTCCAAAAACCATGAAAGCTCCTCGCCTAGCCCTCCTCGCCGCCACCACCCTCGCCGCATTTGCCCCACCCGCCTGCTTCGCGTTGGCCAAGGTGGAGATCGACCGCATTGGCGATAATGGCCATTTCAAGTCCGGCGACATTCCTTCGCCATCGATCAACGACGCCGCGACTAACGCCACCTTTATCCTTACCTCGGGCGAACGCAGCCGTAACGGAGCCGATCTCAAGGCCCTACAGGATGGCAAAATCCCCACCAGTTCCGATGCCCCGCAGTCGAACTTCTTCTTTCAAGATGGAAGCTCCGGCGGTCGCATCGCCGTGGACTTGGGAAAAGCCATCACCGTCAAATCCATCCAGACCTACTCTTGGCACACCGGTTTGCGTTCCTCGCAGGTTTACAAACTTTACGCCGCCACGGGCGAGGAAAAGGGATTTCAAGCTGCCCCCACCGCAGAAATTGATCCACGAGCTGTCGGCTGGAAACCTATCGCCAAGGTGGACACGCGTCGCAAAGACGAGGCTGGGCAGCATTTAGCCAGCGTCTCAGGGCCGCGTGGCGAAAATCTTGGCAAATACCGTCATGTGCTTTTCGAGTTCGAGCGAACCGATGCGGAGAACGGTCAATCCAACACCTTCCTCAGCGAAATCGATATCATCGATGCAGACGGCCCCACTCCACAATCGGTGCCGGAACCCACCCTGCGGACTTACCCAGGCCCTGACGGCAAGCATACCTACGTGCTCGACGCCACCCTCGCCCCAGATCTGGTGAAATGGGTCGAGAAAGAACTCATGCCCGTCGTTTACGAATGGTATCCAAAAATGTCAGCCATGCTTCCCAGCGACGGTTATACCGCCCCGGAAAAGGTCATCATGGAGTTCCGTGACGACATGGGCGGCACGCCCGCCTACGCCGCCGGCAACAAGCTTTCGATGAGCGTGCCCTGGTTCCGCAGCCAGCTTGAGGGCGAGGCCAAGGGCTGTGTGATCCATGAGCTCGTCCACATCATCCAAAACTACTGGCGCGCCGCGGCAACCAACCCAAACCCCACCCGCACGCCCGGCTGGGTCACCGAGGGCATTCCCGATTACCTGCGGTGGTTCGCCTACGAACCGGAAAAAAAGGGCGCGGAAATCACCGCTGGAAACTTCGCCGACGCTCGCCACGACTCCAGCTACCGCATCAGCGCGAATTTCCTCAATTGGGTGGTGCTGAACCACGACAAGGAATTCATCCGCAAACTCAACGCCGCCGCCCGCGAAGGCCGCTACTCGGAACAACTCTGGAAAGACGCCACCGGCAAGTCGTTAGACGAGCTCAGTGCGAGTTGGAAAATGGACAACGCAAAGCGTCTTGGCCTCTAACCGAGACGCCCGGTGCCTACCTCTGCATCAGGCGTTGGGCCGCTCTGCGTTCCACATCCATCCCGGATGGCGGACGTAAGCCAGCGCTTCCTTCACTCCGATTCCCCGTTTCGCCCGCTGCACGTTCTCGCGGACATGGCCATCCCAGATCGTCCGTTCTTGAGGGCTGACGTTGTGATGGGTCCGATACGGCACCTTGTTGCCCACCAACATCGTGAAATAACCCTCGATCCCGAAATCGCTCTGGCTTGTGGGGATGCGGTAGCGGCAGAAGCCGGTCGGGCCGTTTTCTTGGTAGAACTTCAGCAATTCGGCAATGCCGCTCAAGTCGGTGTCTTCCTGGCAATGTTTCCAGAATGGCGTGTCCGAGGCAGTGTTCAGCTTGTAGTGCAAGCCGAGGAAATCCCGGATGTCCTTCCACGTGTCGTTCGTTAGATCATTGTAGAGATCGCGCAAGGTCTGCGTCGGTTGCAGCGACGAGTGCAGCAGGAAATCCACCAGCGTGTGACTGTGCGAGCAGACGATCATCAGCGCCGTGGCTTCGAGCGGCTCCACAAAGCCCGCCGCATTGCCGATCGCCACCACATTGTCCACCCACAGTCGGCGATAGCAGCCGGACTTGAATTTCACCACGCGCGGCGTGCCGGTGATCTTCGGGTTTCGCTTGAGGAACTCGTCCGCCGCCTCGTCATCCGAAAGGAACCCCGAACTGAAGACATAGCCGCGGTTGACGTGATGCTCGTGCTCGATTTGCCAGGACCACCCCGCTCGCATCGCCTCGGAAGTGGTGTAAGGGAGTATTGGTTCGTCCGTCCGTTCCCAACCTCCCACCACCGCCCGGTCGCAGAACAACGTCTTGTCGAAGCTTTCGTAGGGTTCTTCCAGCGTTCGTCCTAGCAGCTCGCTGCGGAAACCGCTGGCATCCACGAAGAAGTCTGCCTCCAACCGCTGCCCATCTTCCAAATGCACCGCCGTGATCCCAGCATCGCCGCGATCACAACCGATGACTTTTCCGTCGATGATTTCCACTCCGCTCTCCCGGGAAATTTGTTCCAAAACCTCGACGAAGAGCTTGTTTTCAATGTGAAACGCATGCCACGGCTGGATATCTGGTGCGCCGTTAGGCTGCCTCTCAAACACCAATCCCTCGCGCATCAACGCTGAGGAGATATGCACACTCTCAAACTTTTCATCACAGTAGAAACCGTTCGGCTTCGGCAGGTCAGACCAATGCGCATCAAGCTGCTGCGCAAAGGAATAGTCATATCTGCTACGAGGTCCCCACAGGAACTTAATGCCCAATTTCCAAGTCGGTCCGGCCTTCTCGTAAAACAATTTTCGGGAAATTCCCAAATACTCGAAAAGATGGGCCGGGAAATTCGGGGTGGTGCCCTCGCCCACGCCAATCACGCCCAACTCGGGGCTGCGGACGATGCGGACTTGGAGTCCTGGAATTTTCCGTTTGAGCGATAACGCAGCGATCAATCCGGCACTGCCGGAACCGACAACAAGAATACTTTGAATCATGGGTTCTTCAAAAAATGGTGAGTTTTATAGCGTGCCGATACTCCCCAGACTGGCCGCCGGAATCCATCAAAAAAACAGGCCCGGGCGAAATCGCCCGGGCCTGTCATTTGACCAAAATTCCGCGGCTTTCCATCACTCAGGAAATTGCGGACATCCTCGCCCTTGGCCAGCGGATGCTAGAAGCATTCCGATGACCAAGAGCTTGTTTGTGGATCAGGGTTGACCGATGACCGAGCGCAGGAATGCCTTTGGATTGGCACTGACCGGACCGGTGGTGAAGGAACGGTAAGTCCAGCCCGAATCAACGGCTGGAAGTCCGGTTTCAACTGCGGTCTTGTCCGCGCCGAGCACTTCCGACACCGGAAGTGTCCACGCTGCAAGCGCCGCACTGCCTTCAATCTTGTAGGTAAGACCATCGATCAAGGCAGAGGTCGTCGCGGGGGATCCCGAGAACGTCGCTCCTGTGCGCACAGGCAAACTCAACACCAGCGATGGCACACCCGCGACATTGGCAATCTTCGAGACCACCTTGCCGGAGGACGCTCCCGAGAGCGGGTTGCCGTTCAGGGCAAATTCCGCACTGTTGGTGAGACCATCGTTGTCAGGATTTCCGCCCGGTGTCGCATCAGCCGCAGGTTGGATCGCGGTGATGTTCGCCGCAGCCCAAGTGGAATACGGTGTCGCAGTCTGCACGAGCGCAATCTGGTTCAGATTGTTGTAGTTATAATTCACCGTGTATCCGGCAGGAACCGCTCCCAAGGTGAAGGTTCCGGACTGAGTGCCATAATTGGCAATGACATAAACAGGACCGGTGATCGCACCGGTCACATTAAGCGTCACCGTGCCATTCAAGGTGATGTCCCCAGCAAACAGCGATTCCAGATCGGGATCGGCGTTTGACAGATCAACCGTCAACGAGGATCCGCTGGCGAACTGGAACGAGGAAGCCAAAAGCAAGCCTTGGCCGCCGACCGTTCCGGGGTTCACATTCGCCCCGGAGGAGATGTTGACGGGGCAGAAAAACTGTCCGGTTCCGGACAGGCCACCCGTACTGATCGTCGCGTTACCGTTCAAGTCCACGTTGCCGTTTTGGAACACCCGTCCAGCACCTGTTTTGAGGTAATTGCCTGCTGTGCCGTCGTTGGTGAGCGCCTGATTGATGACCACATCGTTGCCATTGGTATTGAGCAAGAAGCCACCAACCTTCACTTGGGCCACGTCGAGTCCGCCGAGGAAGACAGGAGCCGTTGCCGCTGTTTGAACGGTTAACTGTCCACCATTGAAATACACGCTGCTTGAGCCTCCGCCACCGTTGGCGGTGCCTTCCGTGATCGATTGGGTGGCGACACTGGTTCCAGCATTGATGTTCAGGGTTCCAACTCCAGTCGGGCCGTTGGAAACAACGATATTACCCGCAGCATTGATGGCTCCGGTTCCGGTGAGATTCACGATTCCCTTGCCCTGTTCACCAATGAGTATGGCCCTGTTTGCCGTGGTCTGGTTGAAGGTTCCACCGCTGATGTTCAGCTCTGAAACAACCCCGGCATCCGTGTTCGCAAAGCGACCGATGACAGCCCAGTTCGCGGCATTGATGGTGCCACCGGATTGAGTGACAACCCCCTTGCCGGTGCTTCCGACACGCAGATCGTTTCCTCCGAGAACGCTCAGGGTCGCCGTGCCGCTCACCGTCACCGTTCCACTGGCCGAATTGTTCACCCCGATGAAGAAGTCGCCAGCGTTGGAGATATAGGAACTGGTATCTTGAATCGTGAGCGCAGCGATGCCGTTTTCACCGATATTGGTCGGCGCGGTCGTCTTGGTCATCACCGTGCCGTTCTTGAGCGTCAGCGCCGCGTTGCTCGTCGCGCCGTTGCGAGCGAGAGTCACGGCATTGTTGCCGTTGTAGATCACGTTGTCGAATGTCGCAACGGTCGTTGATCCACCGCTTTCTGCGAGATAAACAACCCCATTGTTGACCCAAGTCGAATTGGTCACATTGATATTCTGGGTTGCCGTGTTGCCCACAACGCCATTGTCGAAGCCGGCGCTGAAGTTGACGGTATTCAACGTGGATCCAGTCACTGTCATGTTGCAGATCGTGCCACTCGTTCCATTGCCGCGACCGATGGCCAAGAAGTTGGTCGTCGTCAGCGAGGTGGTGTCCAACACCAAGTTCGCAGCAACATCGGGAGTGTGGGAGATCCACATTTCACCGGCCACCGCATTCGTCTGGGCACCTGCGCCTTTGAACGTGAGCGTTCCTGCCGAAACGCGCGCGCCTTGGTTAACGAGACCAATGACGTTGGGTGAATTGTTGGTGATCTTCAGATTTCCCGCACCGAGCTTGATGAAATTGCCACCGGTGCTTGCAACACCGCCGGTTATTTCCAGATCGTTGACGATACTCAGGGTGCTGTTGTTCGCAGCGATTGTGAACCCGCGGTCAATTACATCAGCCGGGCCCGTATAGGCCAGCGTGCCGCCGCTCAGGACGAGGTTCGCAGGAGCGGCAGTGGCAGCACCGAGCGGACTTGCCGCACCGGCATTCTCCACCGTAGCCACCGTGGTAACACCGCCAGCAAGAGTGGTGACCCCCGTGTAGGTGTTAGGCGTCGCGATGGTCAGCGAACCCGCGCCCTGCTTCACCAAGTTGGTGGATAAACCAGCACCATCCGAAATCTTGCCAGCACCGGTGAGCGTGTAGTCCCTAGCTGCGTTGTTGAAGGTCACAAGGTCTGGCTTGACGTCCACTCCCGTGGCTAGAACCACATCGGAAGAACTGGCGAGAGCGAGGTCATCATTGAACAGCACCGATGCGCCATTGGTGAACAATGACGAAGGAGTTCCGACCGGAGGATTGATCGGATCCGGATCGGTGGTCAGCTCATACCAATTCGCTGCCGCAAAATTCCATTGTGAACTGACATCACCTTCCCACCGCACCTGCGAAGCATAGGTGACGTTCAAGTTGATGAAACCATATGTCGGATCCGACAGGTCGATGGTGAACGGGGTGACCGGGTCCACGTTGATTCCGGGAGGGATGGATCCCAGCACAAGGTTGGCAAGCGAGACTCCGGTTGCCGAGGCTTTCACAAAACGCACCAGCTTGACCGAGCCAACAGCGTACAACTGATCGGCAACATTCACCGTGACAGGGCCCGCCAAGGCAAGCGTGCCAGCCACGTCGAGCGCGGCAACGGTCGGATTTCCAAGGGTGTTGCCAAGATCGATGTCGAGGGTGGTCCCCGAGGCGAGACTCAGGTTGGTGATTTTCGCTTGGTCCACATTGGTGGAAACTGCGGCACCGAAGCCGGCACCGGCCGCCACGGTGACGCTGCCTGCAAGGGTTCCGGCATCGGAACCGCGGATGATCTTGCCTGCATTCACGGCAATGCCGCCCGTGAAGGACTGCACGCCATTGATGCGGAAGGTTCCCAAGCCGGTCTTGGTGATGGCTCCGACGCCACCCATTTCCTGGCCGGTCGCAAGGTTGAAGCCATTGCTGTCAATCTTGAACCCACCCGCGTCGATTTTGACGGTGTTCGCGTTGAAAGCTCCGCCGATGAAATCGGCCCGGTTTTCACGCGCGATGACCTGACCGCCATCGAAGTGGAGATTCTCGGTTCCGCCACCACCCGATATTTGGCGAGCGCGCAGTGTGCTGCCGGTGTTGATGAAGGCGTTGCCGACCGCTCCGCCGTTGACCGCGAGTTGGAAGACGTTGGCAGTGAACTCACCACCATTCAAATTGAGGGTGCCCGTGCCGTTCTCAGCGATCCATGTTGCACCACCATTCGCATTCACGAAGCCACCTGTCTGGGTCATGGTTCCTTTGTCCCCAGCTCCATTGCCACCCACGATGAAGGAATTGCCTGTATGGGTGATGGTGCCACCGGACAAATTGTAGGTGCCCGTGCCGCCTCCGCGGCCCACGACAAACCAGTTGCCGACATTCAGAGTGCCCGCGCTCTGCTCCAACAAACCGGTTGCTGTGGCGGATCCTTGGCCGATCCAAACCTCGCTGTTCACGTTTACCGTGCCGCCTTCGATCTTCATTTTGCCGATCGAGCCGTCTCCGACAATGAACTGTCCGCCGTCCGTCTTGTTAAACGTTCCGCCCGAAACATTGAGTGTGCCATTGCCACCTTGGCGACCAATGGCCACCCAGTTGGCAACATTGATCGTTCCTGAGCCGAGATTGACCGTTCCGGTGGATCCGACCTGTTGACCGGCCCAGAATTCACCGGTCGTGGTGAGCGTGCCGCCAGTCAGATTGAGCACGCCTGTTCCGGTATTTCCTTCACCGGCGATGACATTGCCTGTGGACGTGATGACTCCCAGAGGTCCGATATTCACCGTGCCGTTGGTCGACCCACCGGAACCAATGCTCAAGCTGCTGACATTGGGCACCGCTGAAGTGATCGTCGCGATGTTCGCTGGAGTGATGTTGACGACGGCTGCTGTTGCGTTGGGAACGCCCGCAGGGTTCCAGTTTCCGCCGACATTCCAGTCTGAGCTGATGAGACCTTCCCATGCAGCAAAGGCCGTGGATGTAGCACCGAAGCAGACAGTCACGGTGGTGATCAGGGAAACCAGCGCATTGGAGCTGCGGGTTCTCGTGGAATAATATTTGGGTTTCATATCGGGTTTCTGGGTATTGGAGGTGTTTTTTTCAGACGGATGGGTTGGGTTGCCGATCCGGCCCGTGGTCTGAATACGGGTGGGGGCCGTCAGCGGATTCCTAGTGAGTCATGGTGGTGGCGCTTCGATTGAAATGCAGACCTCCACAAGTCGCCTAAGAATCCGATCACTTGCATCTTGTATAGAGGGGGCCGCATTCGTCCCCAACGGGAAAATCCCCCCCCGTTCGGGGGGACTTTTCCTTTGTTTGAAAGGGTTTCGCCCCATCGCTCGGCCAGTCATCGCCATCATCCCGAGATGGCACTCGCCGCCTTACGCCTTGAATCCCGGGAACAGCCCCGTGAGAGTCGCGCCATGCCTCGCATCGCCCTGCTCCAGTCCGGCACTTTCGCCACCAAGGCGGAATCCTTCGACCACCATGAATCGCTGATCCGTCAGGCCGCAGCGGGCGGCGCAAACATCGTCGTCACTCAAGAACTTTTCCTCACTCCGTATTTCTGCACCGTCGAAGACACCACGCGGTTCGACCTAGCAGATCCCCTTCCCGGCCCGGTCACCGACCGCCTCGGCAAACTCGCCGGAGAACTCGGCATCGTCCTCATTTCCTCGCTCTTCGAACACCGCGGCCCCGGTCTCTATCACAACACCGCCGCCATCCATGATGCCGACGGCTCGCTGATGGGACTCTATCGAAAAAGCCACATTCCTCAGGACCCCGGCTTTGAAGAAAAGTTCTACTTCACGCCCGGCGACAGCGGTTGGCCCGTGTGGGACACGCAGTTCGGTAAAATCGGTGTGCTCATTTGTTGGGACCAATGGTATCCCGAAGCCGCCCGCCTGATGGCCCTTGGCGGCGCGCAGGTCCTCGTCTATCCGACCGCGATCGGCTGGCTGCCCGAGGAAAAGCCCACTCTCGGCGATGCGCAACATTGCGCTTGGGAAACCGTCCAGCGCGGCCACGCCGTCGCCAACGGCTGCTACCTCGCTGCCGTGAATCGTGCGGGCACCCATGACGGCACCGAGTTTTGGGGACGCTCCTTCGTCGCAAATCCTTACGGCGAACTCGTCGCCAAGGCCTCCACCGAGAACGAAGAAATACTCTATCAGGACCTCGATTTCCAAGCCGTCGAAAACTTCCGCCGCATCTGGCCCTTCTTTCGCGATCGGAGAATCGATGCCTACGGCGACCTAACGAAACGTTGGCGCTCATAACAAAATCCCCATGCGCCTGCTCCTTATCGAAGACAATGCTCCCCTGCGGAACGCCGTCGGCCAGTATCTTCGGGAAGCGGGCTATCTGGTGGATGTCTCGGCGACGGGCGACGAGGGCCTGTGGGCGGCGGACGGCGGCGAGCATGACCTGATCCTGCTCGACCTCATGCTTCCTAACATGGATGGCATGGAAATCCTGCGACGGCTGCGGGCGAAGGAGAATCCGGTGCACATCATCGTCATCAGCGCGCGGGACGGGCTGGAAGACCGGTTGGAAGCGCTCGATGCCGGAGCCGACGATTTTCTGGTGAAACCTTTTCCTCTATCCGAAGCGCTGGCGCGGGTGCGCGCGCTGCTGCGCCGGAGTTATGCCAAGAAAAGCCCGCAGATGAGCATGGCGGATCTTGAACTCGACCCGATGCGCCGCACCGTGCGGCGCGGCGACCGGCCGGTCGAGCTCACGGCACTGGAATACCGGCTGTTGGAATATCTTTTCTACCGCTCCGGCGAGGTCGTCTCCCGAACCGACATCTGGGAGCGCGTGTTTGAGGACGGCACCGGCGGCAGCAGCAATGCGGTGGACGTTTACATCGGCTACCTGCGGAAAAAACTGAATGCCGGCGGACTAACGGATCTCATCCACACCCGGCGCGGCCAAGGCTACATCCTGGAGGAACCCGCGCCATGAAAGCCCCTTCATTGCGCCGCCTGCTGCTGATCCGCTGCGGTGTCGGTATCGGCGTGCTGCTGTGCCTCCTGAGCGCCGCGATCTATCTGATTGTCAGGCGCAGCATGTTGCGCGAGCTCGACAACTCCATCGAGCAGACCGCCGCATTGCTGGCGAACCAGGTGGAACTTGAAAACGGAACCATCACCTTCGAATGGCAGGAAGGTCTCGGCACGAACCGCGCACTCGCCGCAGAAGGACTTTTCCAATTCTGGGAGGAGAAAACCGGAGTGACCACCCGCTCGCCCGCGCTAGGATCGCGGGATCTCCCGAAATACACCGGTCTTCAGGGAAAGCCGTTGCGGCAGGGCATCCGGCTCCCCGATGGCAGCCGCGGTCGCGCCATCGGGCTGCGGATTCATCCGTTCATCGTGCCTGAGGAAATGGCTAGAATGAAGACCCGGGGACACGTCATCGATCCGCAAACGCTACCCTACATCCTCGTCGTGGCCGACGATGCGGAAGCGGTCCACCGCACGCTGGAACGGCTGCAATGGATTCTCGCCACCGGCACGCTGCTCACGCTCGGCATGGGATTCATCCTGATCGACCGCGTGATCCGGATTTCCCTGAAGCCGATCAACGACCTGACATCGCAGGTCCAGGATCGGGCGGAACATCAACTGGATTCCGCGTTGGACCTGCCGGGAGCGCTGCCGTCGGAGTTGACAGGACTTGCTGGAAATTTCGACAGACTGCTCGCCCGCGTCGCGGCCATCCGCGATCGTGAGCGGGATTTCATCCGTCACGCCGCGCACGAGCTGCGCACGCCCATCGCCGGACTGCGGGCGACGACCGAACTCGCGCTGTCCCAATCCCGCACGGCCAAGGAATACCGCGATCACCTGACCGCCTGCCAGAGCACCGCCACGGAGTTGGGAGAACTCATCCAACGCCTTTCAGCCCTCGCGCGCATCGGCCAATCCGGCGAAACCCGGAAGCCAGAGACCTTCGATCTAACTGACCAGCTCTCCCGCTGCCTCGAATCCTTCCGCGGGACTTTCGAAGGGAAAGGGCTGGCTCTCTCCATCAGTTTTCCAACAGAAAAAATCCTCACCTCGGGCGACCCCTCCCTTTCCCGGATCATCCTGAACAACCTGCTCGACAACGCGCTTTCCTACACCCCGGCGGGAGGCACGGTCCGCATCGGATTCGGAAAAACCGCCGGTCACACGGAAATCCGCATTTCCAATCCAACGGAAACGCCGCCGGAAAATCCCGACCAGTGGTTCGAGCCGCTCTTCCGCCGCGATCCGTCGCGCCATGACGCCGGTTCGCATCTGGGCATCGGCCTGACCCTGAGCCTGAACGCGGCGAATGCCATGGGCTGGAGCCTGGTCGCCCGCACGACGGATGAAGGATGGATCGAGTTCGTGTTGCGAGTGCCTGAAGTTTCCATCTGAGCGGAAAACGCCCCTTCTCACGATTCTCTCATGAACTGTCGGCTAAGCATGGCGCATGACACCGCCATCCACCGCCACGGGTACCTTGCCAGCCGAAGGCGAGCTGCCGTTCGCCGCCTCCGCCGATTTCTATAAGACATTAGCATCCCCGCTTGAAACCCGGGAAACGCCGCGCGCCGCCCGGAATCCGAGCGCGAAAGGAACGGTGGAACGCCTGCGCAAACCGGTTTCCTACTTGGTCGCCGCCACACTTTGTTTCCTGCTGGTCTTCGTCCATCCGCGCGGTTTCGGCACGCTCTCCATGGAAACGGTGAAACTTGGCGGGCTCTTCCTCGTCTTCGCCGGAGCGCTCGGCCGCATCCTCTGCACGCTCTACATCGGCGGCCGGAAAAACCGCGAACTCTGCCAGACCGGCATCTACTCAATGTGCCGGAATCCGCTGTATTTCTTCTCATTCCTCGGACTCACCGGCATCTGTCTCGCCGCCCAGAACCTCACGCTCACCCTCGCCGCCACTTCGCTTTTCCTCATCCTCTATCGTGCCGTGATCGTCAGCGAGGAGAAGAAACTCCAACTGCTTTTCCCGGTGGATTTCCCAATCTATCAAAAATCCGTCCCGCGCTTCTGGCCACGCTCCCTGCCGCTCGGGGATTCGCAATTCATCCGGATCGACACACGGGTTTTCATCCGCTCGTTGGCCGAAGTCCTGTGGTTCCTGGCGGCGGTCATCGGCGTGGAAGCCATCGGCATTCTCAGATCGCATGACATCATTCATTCGATGTTCTCATGGTATTGAGGAGGATACGGCAAATCAAATAACATCTAATTCCCTTCCGATGCCAGCCATCTTCCGCTCCGCCACATCGCGACTTCCGCTGGTTGCGTTCTCCCTCTTTTTCATCCTGTCGCTGGTTTCCCGGCTGGCGCTTATCGCCCAAGCCCTGCACCACCTGACATGGGACCTGACGATTCCCGCGATCTTCATCTGCGGGCTGCTGTTCGACGCCGTAGCGGGATTTTTCGCAGCCGTGCCGTGGGTGATTTATGCGGCGATCACTCCCGAACGGTTTTTAAAATCGAAATCCGGACGCATCCTCACCGCGCTGCTGATGGTTGTTTTCACCAGCACGCTGATCTTCATCACCGTGTCGGAATGGTTTTTCTGGGACGAGTTCGGCGCGCGTTTCAACTTCATCGCCGTGGATTACCTGATCTGGACGCAGGAGGTTCTCGGCAACATCACCGAGTCCTATCCGATGGGTCCGATCCTTTCCGGAATTTTATTGTTAGCTTCCGGCATGGTGCTTCTGATGCGTCGCTCGGGATTGATGAAATGGGCAACCACAGGCACCACCGGCTGGAAAGAACGCGTCCTCAGCCTGATCACCGGACTCGCCCTGCCGACATTGGCGGTGCTGTTTGTCAGCCAGTCGGCCCTGCCGTCGTTCGCGAACCAGTATCATGGCGAACTCGCGAAAAACGGCTGCTGGTCGTTCTTCGCCGCCTTCAAACAGATGGAACTGAACTACGACCAGTGGTATCCAAAACTCCCGCAGGACGAGGCGCTCGCCGATGCGAAAAAACTCCTTGTCACCGATAACGAAACCTCCACCACCCAAGCCCACGATGACCTCCGCCGCACGATCCATGGCCGTGGTGCCGAGCACCGCTGGAACGTGATCACCATCTGCATGGAAAGTTTCAGCGGCCAATACATGACCTACGCCGGCGGCAAGAAGAACCTCACTCCCAATCTCGACCGGCTGGCGAACGAGTCTGTCTTCTTCGACAACCTCTACGCCACCGGCACACGCACGGTCCGTGGCATGGAAGCCATCACACTCAACCTTCCGCCGACGCCCGGTCAATCCATCATCTATCGGCCGGAAGGCACGCACCTCGCCACCACGTTCGGCCCGTTTGTTGAACGCGGATACGACTGCGCGTTCTTCTATGGCGGCGATGGCCGTTTCGACTACATGAACCGTTATTTCTCCACCTCCGGCTGCCGCATCATGGACGTGAACGCCTGGCAGAAAAGCGACACCACTTTCAAAACCTCATGGGGTGCGTGCGATGAAGATCTTTTCAACAAGACCATCTCAGAAGCAGACAGGGATTTTTCCAGCGGCAAGCCATTCCACTACTTCTGCATGACCACCAGCAATCATCGCCCGTATGATTTTCCTGATGGCAGGATCGATCTGAAATCCCACACCGGACGCGCCGCCGCCGTGCAGTATGCGGACTGGGCGGTTGGAAAACTCATCGCGGACGCCAGCAAAAAGTCATGGTTCAAAGAGACCCTCTTCGTCTTCTGCTCCGACCACTGCGCCAGCAGCGCCGGCAAGGTGGATCTCGATGTGACGAAATTTCACATCCCGGCCATGATCTACAATCCCGGCCTCGTCCCGGCGGAAAAGGTCAGCCGCCTGTGCAGCCAGATCGACGTCATGCCGACGGTTTTCGGGCTGCTGAACTGGAACTACGATACCTTGAGCTACGGCCATGACCAGCTCGCACCGTCCGCGAACACCTTGACCGGGCGCGCGTTCATCAGCAACTATCAGAAAATCGCGCTGCTGGAGAAGGACAGCCTGGTGATCCTCAAGCCGAAGCGCGAAAGTTCGCTTTACTCGTGCGACACCGCCACCGGCAACCTCATCCCGATGAGAAACGAAAACTCCGTCCTCGTGCACGATGCCACGTCGTTCTATCAGAGCGCGTCCTGGCTTTTCAGCAGCGGGAGGCTGAAGGAGCCGTTGGCGAATCATCTTTGAAATCGATGAGGGCAGACTTGCCGCTGCCGGAGCAAAACGGCACGATTTCTGCCATGATCCACCTGATCGCCTTTCTGCTTGCCCTCGGAGTCGCAGTCGCCAATGCCCAGAACTACGCGCCGGTCAACGAGCGCCCACCGGCAATCGCGCGCGAATTCCGCGGTGCGTGGATCGCCTGCATCTACAACATCGACTGGCCGAGTTCGTCCGGCCTCAGCGCGGGTGCCCAACAAGCGGAGATGCGCGGCATCCTCGACAAGCTCGTCAGTTTAAAAATGAACGCAGTCATCTTTCAAGTCAGGCCACAGGGCGATGCCGTCTACGCCTCATCCAACGAGCCATGGAGTTCTTGCCTCACCGGCACGATGGGTCGCTCGCCCGGCTACGATCCGCTCGCGTTTTGCATCAAGGAAGCACACACCCGCGGGATCGAGGTTCACGCGTGGTTCAATCCCTTCCGCGCCCTTTCTAACAACTCCCAAAAGGTCGCTTCTAACCACGTCACTCGCACCCAACCCGAGTCCACCGTTAGATTCGGCACGATGACTTGGTGTGACCCGTCGAAGGACGCCACCCGCTCGCGCGCCCTCGGCGTCATCCTCGACGTGGTGAAACGCTACGACATCGATGGCGTCCATCTCGACGACTATTTCTACCCCTATCCCTCCGGCAACCTGCGTTTCGCCGATGGCAAGTCGCCCGCCCAACGCCGCTCCTACGTGGACGGTTTTGTCAGCAACCTCTACTCCGCCGTAAAGCGCCAAAAATCCTGGGTCCGCGTCGGCATCAGCCCTTTTGGCATCTGGCGGCCCGGCGTGCCCGCTGGCATTGAGGCAGGCATCGACAGCTACGAACAGCTCGCCGGCGACTCGCGGAAATGGCTCAAAAACGGCTGGGTCGACTACCTCGCGCCACAGCTCTACTGGCCGGACTCCCCGCGCAAACAAAGTTTCTCCGCGCTGCTGACTTGGTGGCGGCAGCAAGGATCGCGTCCCGTCTGGCCCGGCATCGCCACCGACCGCATCGGCGGCAAGGAGGACGGTCGTCCCGCCAGCGAAATCACCCGCCAAATCGACCTCAGCCGCCGCATCGGGAAAAACTGGAACGGGCAAATCCATTGGAGCGCCAAGAGCCTGGTTCACAACAAAGGCGGCATCTCCTCGCGGCTAGCCAGCACCTACACCCAGCCCGCCGCCGTCCCGCCCATGCCATGGGTCAGTAGCAAATCCCCCGCAGCGCCCGGCGTCAGTGCACTGGGAAAGGCCGACGGCATGACCATCAACTGGCGTCCCGACGGCAGTACCGCCAAGATCGCCGTCCAAGCCAAAATGGACGGCACCTGGCGCACCGTGAAAATTGTCCCCAGCGGAGCTGGCAGCACCACCATTCCGCGTGCCGACACCATCGCCGTCACCGCGCTCGATCGCTTCGGCAACGCCAGCCCGCCAAAAGTGCTCGGCATCCGGTGAGTCCGTGTCCACGGCGATCCTTGAAATGTCGCAAAATCTCGCGATTCTCCGCCCTTGCCACCGGGCGGATGACCGCATTGACTTCCCGCCACTTCAAATTTCTTCACCGTGAAAGCCCACGACCTCTACACCGCTGTTGACCCCGCTATTGTCACCCAGATCCTCGATTGGTTCCGGGCCAACGACCGCAATGTCTATCGTTCCGCCGTCGCCACCCTCGCCTCAAACCGCAAGCTGCGCCCGGTTTTCGTCGAGAAAAAACCCCTCGTCGACCAATACGCCTGGATCCACAAAACCCTCAAGCTCAAGGCCTGCGACACCATCGGCGAGCACCTCCTGCAAGCCTACCTGATGGCCGGCCAGCAATCGCTGCTCGCCATGTTCTGCGACGGCATGGGCATCGCTCACGATGGCAAAGGCTCGGTCGTCGGTGACCTTCCCAAGAAGCTCGACGCGGAGCGCCTCGACACCACCATCGACCGCCTCGCCGGCCTCTTCGACCACAAGCTCCTCACCGTCTATCTCCACTGCTTCAACATGCAGGTGGACGGCGGTTGGTCGACGCTCAACGAGAAACTCGAATCCGACGAGCGCCTGAAACTGGCGTGAGGAAAGTTGAGAGTCCGGAGTGAGGGTTGAGAGTCGGAGAAAAGACTCTTTCTCTTCCCACTCCACTCTCGACCATCCACTCTCAACTTCTTCCACGAGTGCCCAAAGTTTACGTCAAGACGTACGGCTGCCAGATGAACGAGCGGGACTCCGAACAGGTGGTCCGCATGTTTGTGGAAGGTGGCTACACCGCCACCGCCGATGAGCACGAGGCAGACGCCGTGCTCATCAACACCTGCTCCGTCCGCGACCAGGCGGAGCAGAAGGCGCTCGGAAAAATGGGCACCATGATGCACGCCGGCCGCGACCGGAAGCACGTCGTTTACGGCTTCATGGGCTGCATGGCCCAGTCGCGCGGAGACGAGCTTTTCAAAAGTGTTCCCAGCTTGGATGTCGTCGTCGGCACGCAGAAGTATCACAAGGTTTTCGAATACGTGGACGGCATCCTGAAGCGCCGTATGGAGGCACGCATGGATGATCCGCAATACTCGCTGCGCGGCACCAGCGTCTGTGACACGGCGGAAGAAGAAGGTTCGCAAAACACCATCCGCGATCACATTCCCAAGGCACACGAAGCGTCGTCCTTCGTCTCCATCATGCAGGGCTGCAACATGCGTTGCTCGTTCTGCATTGTCCCGGACACTCGCGGCAAGGAACGCGGTCGGCCCATCTCTGAAATTGTTTCGGAAGTCCGCCACCTCGCCGCTCACGGCGTCAAGGAGGTCACGTTGTTAGGACAAATCGTCAATCTTTACGGCCGCACCGAGTTTCCGAAAATCGACGGCAAGTCGCCATTCGTGCAGCTCCTGGAAGCGGTGCACGAAATCGAGGGCATCGAGCGCATCCGTTTCACCTCGCCGCATCCCATCGGCTACCGCGACGATCTGGTCGCCGCTTTCACCTACCTGCCCAAACTCTGCTCACACATCCATTTCCCGATGCAAAGTGGCTCGGACCGCATCCTTAAGGTGATGCGCCGCCCCTACAAGAACGAGAAGTTCGTTGAGATCTGCGAGAAAATGAAGGCCGCTCGGCCGGGCATTGCCATCACCACCGACATCATTGTCGGTTTCCCTGGCGAGACGGAAGAGGATTTCCAAGCGACCATCAATACCGTCGAGCGTCTCAAGTTCGACAACGCCTTCGTCTTCCGCTACTCGAAACGCCGCAACACGCCCGCAGCGGAAATGGACGGCCAGCTCGACGAGGCCGTGAAGGAGGAACGCAACCAGCGCCTGTTAGCCGTGGTGGATCGCCTCGCCATCGCCAGCAACGCCGTCATCGTCGGCAGCCGCCAGCAAGTCCTCTGCGAAGGTCCGTCGAAGAACAACGCGGCACGTCTCACCGGACGCACACCGCAGAACAAGATTGTCATCTTCGACGGCGACCCCGCCCGCCTCACCGGCAAGATCCTCGACATCCAAGTCGAGCAATCCACCGGCTTCACGCTCTTCGGCACCGCTTGCCTTGAAGGCTAACGGCGAGCGGGGCGGCACTGGAGTTCTGTCTGGAATTCAAGCGGGAATAACCCAACAGAAAATTCCAGGCTTCTCAACGGTTGCGACGACGTGATTCATCGGCGTTCCGCTCCTCCTGTTTGCGAGATTCCTCTTGTCTGCGGGACTCCTCCTGCCGTCTCGACTGCTCCTGCTGTTGCCGTGCTTGTTCCTGCCGTGCCTGTTCCTGCTGACGTTGCGATCGTTCCTGTTGCTCACGCGCTTGTTCTTGCTGGCGTTGAAACTCCCGTTGCTGTTGTCGTGCTTGTTCTTGCTGTTGGCGCTCCTGTTCCTGGCGCTGAAACTCGCGCTGTTGCTGCTGCCGCGCCTGTTCTTGGCGTTGGGCTTCTTGTTGCTGTTGGGCCCTTTGCTGCCGTTCCTGTTCCGCTGCCGCCTGCCTGCGAGCCTCCCTGTTTTGAGCTTCTTGGCGTTGGTTTTCCTGCTGCTCTCTTTGGCGAGCAAGATCCGCCTGCTGATTGCGAGCCTCCTCATCCCGCGTCTTGCGGGCGTTCTCGTCATTTCGCGGCATCTGGCGCGAGGGCTCTTGGCGAGGCCTATCCGCATTGCCGCCTCTCGTCTCCGTCCGTCCCGGCAATCCCGTTTGCCTCTTGCTGTCATCTCCGCTTGGCGGCGGAGGCGTCACGTGACTGCCGGGCTGCCTCTCTAGCAGCTTCTCGTCTCGTTCTTGGCGACGTTGCCGCGATTCGTTAGATGCCTCCTGCTGTCCATCGGACCGACGTGCCCCGGCATCCGACTCACGCTTCGCGGGAAGTGGTTTTGGCTGAAATTCCGATCCATCCATCACTCGGTTTCGTTCAAGTTTTGTTTCATCACGGCCATCGTTCGAGGGTTGCTGCGCGATCCTGCGGTTCGGCTCACGCTCGGGCAAAGTCCCAGGCTGGGTTCTGCCGCGAAGTCGTTCTTCAAAGCGTTCACGTCCGCCCTCTTCCTCAATCACCTTCTCCGCCCGCTGCCGGCCTTCCTCCCGACTCTGCTTGAATCGCTCGCGTATTTCCGGTGCGAGCACGCCATCACGCTCGACGGTCACTTGATCCATGCGACCTCTCACCCGCGAAGGGCGCAGTCCCTCGTTCCATTTCGCATCCAGATTCGGTGCCGAAACTCGCAAGCGTCCGCCCTCAACGCGGGGGCGCGGCGCTCCGTGATCGCGACCCATGCGTGGATGACGGTCCACCTCAAGTCGATAGAACGGTAGCGGGCGTCCGACACGTTTGCTGATTCGGTCATAGCGTGGCCCCCCACAAATGATCTGCGAGTTCCGCACATGGATGTAGGTGATGTTGATCGTGCTGCCGTACCAACCGATGTTTCCGGAAACTGGCAGGCAGTGGCTGTAGAGCGACCCACCGAAATTTCTAACTTCCACAAAGGTGAACCAGGCCGCACCGATGCCATACCTCACATCCACCGTGTTGTCCCAACCATTGCCTCGCCATCCGAGGGTTTCGGGCGGGAGAGGTGCCCAACCAATGTGACTGTCGCTTTCCCGCCAAGAAACCCAGCTCGGAGCCCACTCGCTGCCAGGCACCCAAATCCAGCCACGCCCGCGCAGCAAGGCCCAGCGCCCGTAGTGATAGGTTGCCCAGCCGAAGGGTTCCTCAGAAATCCACGTCCAGCCGCGGTCGCTGCACGCCCAACGGCCCCTTGAATAAGGCCGCCAACCCACCTCGCGGACCACCGCCGGTTGCCACACATAGCCGTAATCCGCCGTGTCGAACCAGGATCCGTAAGAGGACAACGATTCGTAAAATGTGCCGTAATCCCCAACCGGTTCGCCCGCATCGGATGGCTCTGGATTCAGCGCCTCGCGCCCAGCCAGCTCCCGATCCCGCGCGGTCAGTTGCTGCTCCCGTGTCCCCAGCGCTTCATCCTTTTTCTCCAGCGTGGCGCGAAGCTTGACCAGTTTCCCTTCGCGAGCGGCCATCTCCGCTTCGCGCCTCCGTAGGGCTTCATCCTGCTCTGCGGCTGCTTCACCCGCCCTGCGCTCCAGCTCCGCTCTCTCCTCATCAATGCTCGCCCGTTCCCGTTCCACCGCTTCCATTTCCGCCGCCAGTTTTTGATCCGCGAGCTGTTGTTCAAGTTCCAGCTGTCGCTCCTGAGCCTCTTGGTTCTTGCGCTCGAGTTCCGCGAGCCGGCGCTCGGCCTCAGGCGAACTGCGGTCGCACGACGGCAGCACGACAATCCACAACGAAACAACAGTTAGAATGGAGGCGATTTTCATGACTTGGATGAGTTGCCGCTTTCGACGGGCCACATCCTTCAGTCATTCAGAAGTATTTCCACTTCAAATCAGTGGTTCGCCATGACGGGGAGTTGGAAAACCACCCGCGGCTGACCGGCACGCCCGCCCTCCAGTTCGCGTCGAACCACGCGGGTTCCCAGCAGCTCTTCGATCATCCGTTGTTCCATCGCCACCGCACGCGGGTAGCGCTCGAAAATCCGTTGCAGCGGGTTGTGAAACTCCTCAAGCGTGAAGCCTTTCTCCCCATCTTCCCCACAACGCACGCAATAGCCTTCTTTGCCCCTCAACGCGGCAAGTTTCACCGCCTTCTCGATGGTGGATGTCGCCTTCACGAGCATCGGTTCCCACTTTTCACGCTGCCTTTCAAAATGCAGAAATAACACTTTTTCCGGGGTGCTTTCACCGAACAGCCCCTTGAGCTCCTCCAGCACGTCGAGCGTGAACGACGCTCCCGCTTCGGGAAACAACGCGTCTGCTTTGCCACTCAAGCTGTAGAAAATTTCGGGCCGCCCGACCGCCGTGCGCGGCACCCGTGATCGATCCAAGTAGCCCGCCTTTTTGAGTTCCTCGCAATGCTGCTTCACCGCCATGTAACTCGCGTCCACATGGCGCGCAAGTTCACTAACGGGCAGTCCGCCGGAGAGCTTTAGCTCCTCAAGCACGACACGCCATTGCGGCTTGATCAGATCTTGGAATACGGGGAGAAGCATCGGAAAATTCGGGGGAGAATTGACGCCAGAGTAAAAATCCTCACCCCGATCTCACAAGGTTGCAAACTCCAAATGGACGCTTGGCCTCTGCTGATCATCAGGTGCTCTGAAACGAGCAATCCATCATTCGTCATCTAACGTCTGATCCGCACCGGAGCTGCCGCCATCGCCCGAGTCGGGATCGCCTTCGCGGCTTCTTCACCCACTCTTTTGAGAAGCGCGATCAAGGAAGCGGTCAGGAAATATTCTTTGAGCAACGCCTCGCGGTGCCCGCCGTTGCGGGTTTTACGGATGATTTTCATAAGTTTTATTTTTCGTTAGACCGTAGCACGGAAATCTTCCAAGCCCACGGTTCCATGCGCTACTCCCGGAACACGGCACATGCAAACGATCAATCCTCACGATGCCGCCGAATTCTGGACAGGACGCGAGATTCCCACACAATCTTCTCGATTCCCCAGCCTCCATCCTTTCTACATCCTCGCCCCATGTCCTACCGCACCGGCATCCTCCTCGTCGTCTCCGGCCCCTCCGGATCCGGCAAGACCACGCTCTGTCGCCGTCTGGCCGATTCCGGCGAGGTCCGCTACTCGATCTCCTGCACCACCCGCGCGCCGCGTCCCGGTGAAATCGACGGCCGCGATTACCATTTCCTCACGCCGGACCTATTTCGCCAACGCCTCGCCGCCGGGGATTTTCTCGAGCATGCGGAGGTCCATGGAAATTTCTATGGATCGCTGAAATCCGAGGTCCTCACCCGCCTCGCCGCCGGCACGGACGTGGTCATGGACATCGATGTCCAAGGGGCCGATCAAGTCCGCGCCTGCCCCGATCCGGAAATCCAAAAAGCCTTCGTCGATCTCTTCGTCATGCCCCCCAGCGAGCAAGAACTGCACGAACGCTTATCCGGTCGCGGCACCGATTCCGGGGAAACCATCGCCCTGCGCATGACCAACGCGCTTGAGGAAATGCAGCACTGGCCGCGCTACACTTACCGCCTGCTCTCATCCACTCGGGAGGCGGATTATGTGGCCTTTCTATCCGTCGTCACTGCCGAGCGCCTGCGTGTCTCGCGGCTTGAGGGAGCCTGATTCTCCCGCCCGGACATCATACCAGAAGCGGTCCGCCGCCTGCCTGTCGTTTCCCCGGAAAACCCGCCGCACAAAGGCCGGATTGCGAAACAGATACCAATCGCCGAACTCATCAAACTTGCGGCACGAGGTCACCAACGCCGCTCGAAACAAGGTTCCCCAGCCGCGCCCGGTCAGCCGTCCATGCGCCTTCAGCCGCTGCGCAAAATCCACGTCCTCCACGGAAACGAAGCGCGTGTCGAAGCCACCCACCGCGTCGAAATCCTTCTTGGAAAACCAAAACAGCCCGAAACTCACCCCGCTAAAAACCAGATAGGGCAGCACCGAAAGCGCGCTGGCTACGATGCCCACCGACCATCGTTCTGGCACCACCACCGCGCCACCGCCCACGCATTTTCCGCCGCCTAGCTTTTCCAGGATGTCCGAAAAACTCTCCGGATGCATGCGGCTATCCGCATCGCAAGTGACGATGATTTCCCCGGATGCCGCCGCCACCCCGGCGTTGCGTATCGCCGAAAGGTTGCGCGCGTCCTCCCGCACAATGCGGCAACCGTGAGCCCGCGCGATTTGCTCGGTGGCGTCCGTGCAGCGATTCAGCACCACCACCGTTTCCACCGTCCCATCCACTCGCGCCGCCGCCTGCCGCGCCGCTTCCAGGCAGGATGGCAAAAAATCCGCCTCGTTGTGCGCCGGGATGATGAGCGAGATCAGCGGTTTCACGGGTCGTCCTTCTTGTCCTTTCGCGGCAGCAGTCCTGTCCCCAGCACGTCGTCCAGAATTCCGGAAACCTCGCGCACCGTCTTGCCGCCCTTGTCGATGAATTCCACGCCCTTGCGGATGCCCTTGTCGAGCGTCTCGTCCGGGATTTCGCCGATCACCCCGCGGGTGAATTTGATCACCTTTTCCCCGCTCTCCGGGAGCAATTCAAACATCCGCAGACCCGCCGCAGCGATCAAACGGTCGGTCAAATCTTCCTTGGGATCATCCAGCGTGCCGGTGATGCGCAGCGGTGCCCACAGCAGCCCACGCTCGCCGCGGACGAACACATCCGTCTCCGCGCCCGGAATCCTCGCCAAGGTTCCCGGTGCCAATCCCAGCCGAAAAACCCCATCCAAATTCTTGCCCCGAATGACGATGCCGCCCTCCAGTCGCACCAGCCCTTCCGCCGCCAGCACCATTTCGGAAAGCCTCAATTCACCCTTTTTCCAGCTCCAACGGCCGTGCGACTCACTCAACGCCAACACGCGAAATCGCCGTGTGTCCGCATAAGCCGCCAACGCATCGAGCACCGGCAGCGCGGTCACCACCCCGTTCTCCAGCGTCAACGTACCGCTCGCCCCCATCTCGCCCGAGGAGTTTCCCATCGAAAAATCCGACCTCAAGCCGCCCGTCACCCGCTTCGACCAATCCTCACCCAGCAAATCCTCGCAGCGTATCCCCGTCGCCTCCCCTTGCAGCGAGTATTTCCTGCGCTCGCCATCCCACTCGCCCGCCGCCTCCACCCGCGCGTCCTGCCACAGACCCGCCGTCGCCTGGGTCAGGAAAACCTGCTTGTCCTGGTAGCGCAGCAACGCCCGCTCCAGCCGGATTTCGGGCACGAACTCAAACGGCAGCCGCACGGTCCCGCCATCAATTTGCCCGCGATAGGCTCCCTTCGCACCCGCGGGCTCCGCCTTCACGCTCAACCCGCTGACGTTCGCCTCGCCTTGTTTCAAGATCACCTTCGCCGCCACCGCCGCGATCTCCATCCCTTCCAGCTCCACCTCGCTGGGCAACCACGACGGACGGCTCGCCCGCGCTTCCGACTTCTCGTTCCGTTTCACCTGCTCCGTGGCGGATTTCGCGGGCTCGCGTGTCGCATCCACCGTCACCTCCAAGCGCCGCACGCTCGACCCACGCACCTCCCACACGCCCCGTTTCAAACCGCCCAAGCCGATCTCCGTGTGCAGCCCATCCGCCCGCAATTCCGCCAACATGCCCTTCCCCGTCGCATGAAACGAATCCGTCTCCACCGCCATGCCATCCCAGGCAAACGGCGCGAATTCACCCGACACACCCGCCGCCGCACCCGCCTCCGCCGACAAAAACTTCCGGAAACTCTCGCTGTGCAGGTAGCTGCGCACCGCTGCGTAAATCCCAACCACCAACAATCCTCCCACCACCAGCAACGCGACAAGCGCCTTACCCATCCACCGCTGCGGTCCGGCTACTTTTCCCCTTCTCGATCTGCGGCTCATGCTGCCGCATCCTACTCAGCCTTACCGTCTCCGCAAGCCCGCCCCTCTCTTCCCTTCCTCAGCCATTCTCCACTCCTCCAGCCCTGCGTCGCAGCTGAAAAATCCGCTTCCACAACCACACAGCGCACGCCGTGCACAGCACCACCAAGGCGATGAAAATGACCAACGCCACCGCAGGCGACAGGCCGATCAATGCCAGCCCGCCCAATACCAACCCATCCTCCGTCACACTCGCCACCGAATTCGAAACCGGTTCCGGCGATAAATTTAGAAATGCCCTCACGCCCGCCTTCGTCCCGTGCGTGGATAGCGCAGCCCCACCTGCCAGCAAGGTCGCCACCGTCACCGCCACAGGATCCATTTTCCCCAGCACCGCCAGCGCCAGGAAAATCCCGCCCGCCGGACGAATCACCGTGTGCGCCGCATCCCACGCCGAATCCACCCACGGCAGCTTGTCCGCGAAAAACTCGATCACGAACAAGATTCCCGCCACCCCCAGCACCCAAGGATTTCCCAACACCGCCATTTGCGGATAGGCATCCGAAAGCGCGATCCAATTGAACCGTACCGCGCAGCCGGCCACCAGCACCGTCAGATAAAGGTTCAGCCCCGCCAACGTCGCCAACCCCAGCGCAGTTCCCAATTGGTCGATAAGGCTCATGGTTGCGATGCTCAAACATTTCAGCCGCCAATCGCGACAGCCGACCTTACTACCTCACATGCCTCCGCATCGCCAATCCACAAATCGCATTTCCCCAGCACCCATCGGCCATGCTCCCCTCTTCCCCGTCATCCAGAATCAACCGCGGCGAGGGGCAGAACGAGTCCTCTGAGAAATCAGCCCAAGAATGGGCTGCATCTCAAAAATCCACCTCTCTTCCCTCCCATCCTTCCTCCGTCCCTCCGTGGTCAACTCTTCCCCCCATCTAAAATCAACCACGGACAAAGCCGCGCAAAACGGGTCCATCCTCCTCTCATCCCGCATCTTCAGACATCAACTCGTTTCTGTTAAAAATCCAGGTTCCAGAATTCTCGCCCTATCGCAAAAAAGCCCCGCGAGGAAACATTCCCCGCGAGGCATTCGAAAACTGGTTCTCTCAACGGCCGCGCAGTGCCTCGTAGCGACCGATCAAGCGCGCCGCACCCTCATTCGTCTGTTTGCGGATCTCCGACCAAGCCGTCTTCGGCGTTGCATCGCGCTTTTTGCCCAAGCGGTGATCCACGTTCGCCATCAAGCGCTCACCCGTCACCGAATCCAGCACTTCGCCCTCAAACGAAACCTTGGAAATAAACGCCGCGATCTCCGCGGTCCCAAGATTTCCACTCAATGACGCCTGAGCTGAAGTGTGGACCGTTTTCACCGGTGTACCCGCGGTTTGCCCTTCGATCACATCGGTCAGCGCTGTGCGCACCCGCATCGTCGTCGGTCCCGCGACGCTCACCACTTTGAGTTTGCCCGCACTTTGCGTGCGCAGCGCCTCGCTCATGTAAGCCGCGAGTTGGCCAGTCACCCGCGTGTCGACGCCCGGACTCGCCACAATGGTCGTCACCGGGTCGATCAAGAGGCTGTCATACTTTTTCAAATCAACGCCCGGCTTCACATAAGCGGAAACCGCGTCCGCCGTGCCGTAGCCGCCGTCAAGCTGCTGGTAGTTGGAAAGAAATCCCGATGGCGAGCTGCCGCCCGTCGAGCAGGAAGAAAGCGCAAAACCCGCCGCAGCGGTGACGAAAATGCAAGAGCGTGTGATGAGTTTCATGAATGATGTGAACTGAGTGGTTTGAAATCAAACGGCCACCGGGCAAGCCCGCCGTTCCGCAAGTTTTCTGTCAGGCATACGCCCCGAGGTCAAGGATGCGCAGATCGAAGGATCGAATCAATTACCACTCAGAAGCTCTCCCACTAAGAAACGACGCAACTATGCATACCCCAGCTTTTTTAAAATAGGCTCCAGCTGATCAAAAACAGGTTCGAGATGTTTCTCATAATTCCTCCATCGGTTCTTCGCTCGGCTGTGGACCTTCTCTGTCACAGCGGCAGCCGTCGGCGAACGAATCACTTTTTCCTTTGCATGACCATCATAGCCCATAACTTCATCACTCCAATCAAGCCCAAGAAAATCGAGAACTCTCTTTGCATTACCCGCGAGATCTTCCACCAAATCCTCATAACGCACCTCACACGCATTCTCACCGAAACGGCATGCAATCTCATTCCAAACCCCCATTACTCCAAGGTATTCAGATGCAGCATCTTCCAACGTTAGATAATTTCCACTAACTCCAGAAACCGGAACAAAAGACTGCATATAGCAACTGAGTATAACATCTCTAGGATCACGAATCAGTGTAATAAATTTAGCTTCCGAAAATATTCGGAAAAATCCTGGAATCAATGAAGTTAATGACGGATTCTTGTCAATCAACAATCTTGAACCGACAGGCTGCCCCAAGCATAGATCCATCGCCTCGAAATAACTTTTTCTAGCGGAAATCAAATCGGTCGACATGAGCGCATCCAAACCGGTCAATAAATTTTGATTGGGAAATTGGTTTCGAATTAATGGAGCGAATGCAAATGTATAAAAAACTTCGGATTCTTCGGCAGATACGACATCAGGATGGGAATCAAGCACCTGTTCAAGAAGTGTCGTGCCAGATCGAGGATGCCCACATAGTAACGCCAAGCGATGATTCGGATCGACTTGCTCTGAATCCTCCATCCATTCTTTATATCTCGCCGAGGTTAAGCCTTGGGCCAGCTCCAGATGTCTTGCACGGATCGCAGAGCGACTTTGGACAACCATTCCTCTTGCTGGCATCAAAGCGGCCTTCGCTATTGCAAGAACATCCATGGCGCCGGAATAATCACCTGCCGCATCATGCATTTTGGCAACTTGGTATGCAGCCTTTGCCTGTAGATCCCCCGAGTGCCTCGCGACGATCATGTTAAGTTTGTCCATGCATTCTTCGAACTGATTCTCATGAAGACGGCACCACAATAGCAACGCTCCCGGATCTTCTGGATGCGATGCGAGCAGCTCGTCAACCAACTCCATGGCCACGTCCTTTTTGCGGATTCGAAATGAATGTTCCGCCAATGCTAGCTTCGCAGGTGACGCTTCCGCCAATTCAACCGACTGCTCGAAATAAGATTCTGCGATCACGGGATCAAAGAAATTCCGCGCCATATTTCCAGCTTTTAGAAGAGCCAGCGAACGATCTCGTTTCGGAGCTGCCTCAACAGCTTTATCGAATGAATCGATTGCTTCGTCATATTCGAAGCGCATTCCGTGAGCACGACCAATTAAAAACAACGCATCGGATCCTTGTGGACTGAGTTTACTTACCTGGTGCAGCAACTGAATGCATTTTTCCAAGTCCCGATCTAACCAAGCAGCACTAATTTCAACCTCCAGCTCCTTAATTTTTGCGCATGCAAAAATATTGATCTTTTTTACCTTCCCGGATCCATGGGACGAACTTCTCATGAAATTTTACTTATTTTGATTTTCGAAAAAGTTATCCTTAAGCCTCAAAAAATGACCCATAGCGAATTCATTTCAAGACGACAGCCTAGCAGCTTGGAGAATGATGGATTAACTCCACCGATCAGCATATAGCTTTCGAATAGCCATCGTACCACGCCATCAAATCTCTCACTTTTCTGAAAATCTATTGATTCCGTTTGTTGGACAAATAAAAGAAGGCGGGCTTGTGGCCCGCCTTCTAAATAATTTTGAATCTCCTATTGGAGAATAATCACCCGATCAGTTGCGACGACGGCGAAGAAGTCCGAGCGCACCAAGTGCACCTAGAAGAGCTGCGGAAGGCTCAGGCACCGCTGCCAACTGGAATGACTGAACGTTGGTTGGAGCAGGTCCAAGACCGTTGTAGGCAACTTGGTAAGTTGGTCCAGCTGCACCAATAAGCGCAGTCCCTTGGCCCACTCCAGTAGCAAAGTTCAGAAGATACGAAAACTCTGGTGACGTACCACCAAGGTCAGGAACAAGGGTCGAAGTGGTTTTAATCAAACCTAGATCCGTACCACTCGTAAAATAACAATAGAGAGTATTGTTTCGGCCAGCAGCATCATAGTTGGAAATAGATCCTGAAACAAACCCTGCGTTAGCTCCATAGGCGGCATTGATTCCAGTGAAATCATCGCTAGTGACTGTCACGAAGTTACCCGTGGCAAAGAGCGTGGCATAATCGCCAGATCCGGCCAAACTCGCAACCAAAGAGTCACTAATGGTGAAATAGCCAGCTCGGGCAATACCAGCTCCTTGAGCTACTGGCGTTCCATTGGAAAGGAGAATCCCATAATCGTCGGTTCCATTATAATTGGAACCGACAGACGAAAGGCTCACCAGTGCACCAAAGCTGGTGCCAGCAAGTGCGAGGAAGGCACATGTTATTTTTAGTTTCATTGCTTGTGATGTTTTTTGTTATTGTTCAGGTGATATCGTGTTTTTTATCCAAGAATTAGGGAGTTACCGTCCATGTTGAAGGAGGATTCAAAGTATAAGTTGTAGCTGCTGCTTTGCGCTGAATGAAAATCGCACCAGTAAGGTCAATTACGGGAGCAACTGCGGCAGGAGAGACGGTCCGCCAAGTTCCTGCGGTCGCACGGAAAACCTGTGTATATTGACCGGGAGTTACAGTGGAAGGCACATAGATAAGGTCAGCTGTAGTCGCAGATCCAGCGAGCAATGAAGTTTCCAGACCACTGTTTTGGATAGTTGATCCAACTGGATAAACAGTTCCCAGATAATTGAATCCCGTTACTAGAGGTCCTTTTGTCTTATCAGTTTTGACTTCGCCTGAAACCACTAAATCTTTGGTTCCTGCAGCTTTTCTCTGAATGAAAAGGCCATCAAGGAAAACGACAGGCACATTTGGGGAAACTCCTGCCGGCGAAACTTTGCGGAAAGCGCCTGCTGTGCTCAAAAAGTATTGAGTATACTGGCCAGGAACCCCAGTAGGAACATAAACGATGTCTGCTGTAGTCGCAGATCCGGCTGTCAATGGTCCAGAAACTGTATTTGTCGTGAATATTTCCTCAAGAGTTGGCGCTTTACGAATTCTGTAGGTATTGCCTGCCACAACGCCGGCCGCCGACAAATTATCTACTGTTGTAATGGTATCAGCTGTCCAAGTGGTAATTTCGGTTACCAAACCAAGAGCAGGACCACTTGTAACTTCAAGAACATGAAGAACGCCGGTTGCACCGAGTGAAGTGGTGAAGTTCACACCAGCACTCGTGTCTTGCACAGATGTAGTGCCGATCACGTTAAGATCTCCAGCCACTTTCGTAGGAGCCTGAAGAGTCAGCCCGACGTTATTGAAACCATTTTTCAAAGTGGTGGTCGAGTAACCCACCGGAGTGGTGTAGGCGGTGGTTTGGCCTAGTGCGACGCCGCTGGCAGCAGCGGCGAGGAGGAGGGCGTAAGTAAGTTTGGTTTTCATGACTGTGTGTTTTGGAGTTCTAGGTTGGGGATGTATCGAATGAGAGTGTTGGGTGCCTGAGCACATGGGTTTTTCGATGGGATTGGGTTTGTTTTGTTGGATTCTGCGCCTTTTGGGATGGTGACAGGGTACGTCACTGGAATGAAACCTATGGCGCAGTAAACGGTTTCATGCGGAGGAGACACGGGATAAGCGAGGTCGGCAAGAAAAATTTGCGGAAACGCCGTGATTCGAAACAGGCGAAGTTGATGGGCACGCAACAAACCCAAGAACAACCCATAAGTCGTTGATTATGTGAACTCAACAGAACACGATTCTAGCCTTAACGAGAGCCTTCAGAAGGGCTGAAGAAGGCCAAAATGATCAAGGTTTGTGAAGCATCACGGGATTTTTCACGCAACTTGGCACGCCTCACCGTGGGAAAACGCCTGTCCCATGAAATAGGGACGCGAGAAAAGCAAAGTGGCGGACGGTAGGATACTGCACCCAGCTTGACGTTTTCCAGGGTCGCCGCATGAGCCGCCAAGAATGGATTTTGAACAGAAGGTCGCGAAGCAAGCAAAGGGGGATTTTGGCGAACGAAATGGATTTCACATTACCGACTTCGCTTCCATGGCTGGCTTCTGTTCAAATGCGCTTCGGTTTGAGGCTCCCCACGGACGACTCGCCCGGCCCGATGATCGCGGTGTCGCCAGGCTTGCGGTGTGGCGAAGTTTTTAAAGAGGACTTGCCGATGGCCCTCGTCGAGGAGACAGACTGCCGGCGAGGTGTGCAGCAGCCTCCGCGGCTGCGTCACCAGGCGGTGTGAGCGCGGAACTCGTCGATGCGGGTCTGGAGGTCGTCGGAGGTCAGGGACTCGAGCCGCCGGGTGGAAAAGGCCTCACAGGTGAAAGAGGCCAAAATGGATCCTTGAATGACCGCTTGGCGCAGGGTGGCCATATCGTAAGGCGGCGCGCCTTGGGCGGCGAGATAGCCAGCCATGCCGCCGAGGAAGGTATCGCCTGCACCGGTGGGGTCGGCGACGGCATCGAGCGGGTAGGCGGAGCAGCGGAAGAGAGAGGTCGAGGATGACACGGTTTCCGCTGAGGATGCAGCGTCGGAAGGGATTTCGTCCTGCGAGGAAAAGAGCATGGCTCCGAACTCACCGAGCTTGATGGCGACATGGCGCGGGCCTTTCTCCAAGAGGATGCGACCCGCCTTGACGAGGTTGGAGGTGCCCGCGAGATCGCGCGCCTCGCCCTCGTTGAGAACGAAGAGATCGAGGTGAGGAAGCACCTCATGGAGACGTTCGTTGGCGATCTCGATCCAGAGATCCATGGTATCCGCGATGACGAAGCGAGGGGGAGAATCGAGAGACGAGATTCCAGAATCCAGCGAAGAGGGAGATTGTATTCCGCATTGGGAAAGCATCTGCAGCTGGTTGTCCGGGGACATGTTGGCGAGGACCACGATGGCCGCGGAGGCGATTTCTGCAGGCACGCTGACCTGCCAGCTTTCGAGAACATTGAGGCCGACGCGATGGGTGGTGCGCTCGTTCATGTTGGCGTGATACTCGCCGGACCAGGTGAACGATTCATTCTCGGAACGCTCGACGCCGGTGAGCGTGACGCCGCGGGATTCGAGCATGTCGAGGTGGGCTTGGGGAAAATCATGGCCGATGATGCCGACGAGATCGACAGGCGTGCTGAAAAAGGAGGCGGCAAGCGCGGCATAGGCGGCGGATCCGCCGAGAAGGTCGGAGGCTTCGGCATCGGGCGTCTTAACGTGGTCGATGGCAATGGTGCCGCCGATGATGACCTTCGAGAATGGAGCAGAAAGTGCGGATTGCGGAGTGGAAGAAGAGGTCATGAGTGGCGGTTAGGTGGGAAAATGAACAGAACTGGTCGAAGAAAGGGTGGATTTCACCTCGGCAGTGGCGGCTTGGACGTTCTCGGCGGAGAGGAGGTCGGAGACGATGACCACACGGCGCGCGCCGGTTTCGAGGACTGCTGCAAGATTGGATCGCTTGATGCCGCCGATGCAAAAGGCGGGGATTTTTTCCCCGACTTCACGCTGCATGGCCGCCACCTCGGCGATTCCGATGGCGGGGCGCCCCGCCTTGGTGGGGGTGGGGAAAAGCGGTCCGAAACCGATGTAGTCGAATCCCTCGGCAAGAGCGGCGCGGGCTTGGGCGAGAGAATGGGTGGAGCGGCCGAACAAAAAGGGGGAAGAAGAGGAATCCTGAATGGAAGAGGATGAATGAATGAATGAATGAAGGCCGGAATGAATTCCGCGGTCCGTTTCGATGGCAGCGCGGGCGTCGGAGAGGGTGCCATCGTCCTGGCCAATGTGGACGCCATCCGCGCCAATTTCGGCGGCAAGTGCCGGATGGTCGTTGAGGATGAATGGGATCCCAGCGGCGCGACAGAGAGGGATGAGCTTTTCCGCGACGCGGCGAATGGTGACGAGATCGTGCCCCTTGGCGCGAAGCTGGAGGAGGTCCGCACCACCGGCGAGGAGAGCTGTGGTGACTTCTTCAGCGCGTGACTCGGGAGTGTAGCCGAGGTCTAGAATGGCGTAGAGGCGCGGATCGTTCATAGGTCGTATAGGCCTTATGGAACCTATCACTTCACGCGCTCTTCCAGATATCTCGCCACCCAGCCGATGTCGTAAGTGCCGGCAGCGAAATCTGGGTGGGCGATAATCTCCTGCTGGAAAGGAATGGTCGTCTTGATGCCGCGGATCATGAACTCGCCGAGGGCGCGCTTCATGCGGGCGATGGCGATTTCGCGGGTCGCTCCGGTGACGATGAGCTTGGCGATCATCGAATCGTAGTGCGGCGGCACGGTGTAGCCGGAGTAAACGTGGGTGTCGACGCGGACACCTTTTCCGCCCGGAGCATACCAGAGGTCGATGGTACCGGGACTGGGGGTAAAGTTGTTGAACGGATCCTCGGCGTTGATGCGGCACTCGATGGCGTGGCCACGCGGGACGGAATTGAGGACGTGGCGGGAAAGCGGCTCACCCGCGGCGACGCGGATCTGCTCCTTGATGAGTTCGCAGCCCATCACCTCCTCGGTGACCGGATGCTCCACCTGGATGCGGGTGTTCATCTCCATGAAGTAGAAATTTTCGGCCTTTTCATCGACGAGATATTCGATGGTGCCGGCATTCTGGTAGCCGATGCTCTTGATCAGTTTCACCGAGGCGTCGCCCATCTGTTGCCGAAGTTCAGGCGTGAGCAGCGGCGACGGGCATTCCTCGATGATCTTCTGGTTGCGCCGCTGCATCGAGCAATCGCGCTCACCGAGGTGGATGAAATTGCCGTGGCTATCCGCGATGACCTGGATTTCGACGTGATGCGGGTTAAGGACCAGCTTTTCCAGGTAGCAATCGCCGTTGCCGAAGCAGGCGACAGCCTCGTTCGAGGCGGCTTGGAACAGCGATAGGAATTCTTCTTCCTTGAAGCAGGGACGCATGCCGCGGCCACCACCACCGGCGGTCGCCTTGATCATGACGGGCAGGCCGATTTTTTTCGCCTCTTCCAGCGCGGTTTTCGCGTCCGGCATGATTTCGGAACCGGGTGTGATGGGCACGCCGTTGGCGATGGCGGTGGCGCGGGCGGTCGCCTTGTCCCCCATCTTGGAAATCACCTCGGCGGATGGGCCGATGAAGACGATGCCGGAAGTGGTGCAAATTTCTGCGAAGCGCGCATTTTCCGAGAGAAATCCATAGCCCGGGTGGATGGCATCCGCGCCGGTGATTTCTGCCGCCGCGATGATGCGGTCGATCTTGAGATAGGATTCCTTGCTGGATGCTGGCCCGATGCAGACTGCCTCGTCGGCGAGCTGGACGTGCATGGAATCGACATCCGCCTCGGAATAGACGGCGACGGACTCGACGCCGAGTTCGCGGCAGGCGCGGATGATGCGGAGGGCAATTTCGCCGCGATTGGCGACCAGAACACGCTTGAACATGAAGGCAGTTTGCTAGTTTTCAGATTTCAGTTTTCAGGAATGAAAACCGGCCACTCATTTGATGCGAAAAAGGACGTCGCCGTATTGGACGGGCTTGCCGTCCTCGGCGACGACGGCGCAGATGGTACCGGATTTCTCCGCCTTGATCTCGTTCATCACCTTCATCGCTTCGATGATGCAAAGGGTTTGGCCCACGGAAACGGCGCTGCCGACCTCGACGAAGTTCGGCGCGTCAGGTGCGGGTTTTTGATAGAAGGTACCGACCATCGGTGAGGTGATCTCAGTGCCTTCGGCGGCGGGAGTTACGGCGGCAGCAGGTGCTGCTGAAGCTGGGGTGGCGGCAGCGGGTGCGGCGGCGACCATTTGGCCTGAAGGCAGTGCGGAAAGGAGGCCACGGAGGTCGTCGAGGTCCGCACCTTTCTTGAGCTTGAGATGGAAGTCCTTCTTGGTGAGGTCGAAATGGGTGAGCCCGTGCTCGTTCATGAGTTCGACGATTCGACGGATTTCCTGGAGTTCCACGGTGGCAGATTGGTTGTGTGTTGAAAGGGCTAGCACGCGTCCGTCAGGACAAGTGCGGGATGGGCCAAGCTAGAGGGAGCCGCGAAAGAGCGTCAAGCGGGAACGGGGACCGCACGGCTTCGATGGAGAAGAAGGCGAAAAGATTGCGCCGAGGTGCCGAGTCCCGTCGAGACGAGCGCCCTCCCCCACCCTGCGGCTATGGCCGATTTTGGGACCACTTGGCCGCGATCATACCCTCATAATCCTTTCCGAGAGAAAATCCTTGGTTAGCTTGTGGCTGTTCTGCACGGGTTCGCCCAATGCGGAACTCCAGCCTCTGACACTGGCTTGATGTGCTGATCTTGATCTCCGGGGGGAAGTCAATCAGCCGCAGCCAAAGGTGTTCATGGATTTGGAAAGAAAGCGCGCGTTGTGAGATCCGGGGGGGTCAACCAACGCGCGCTTTTCTTTTGCTGCCTCGCGCCCTGTCTCACTCGTTCGCCAGAGTGACTTTGAGTCGGGCGAAGCGCGGTTCACCACCGTCTGGCAAAGGATCCACCGCCTTCACCCTTTCCCAACGCGTATTGATGGGCGTGACGGTTTCAATGGCCCCACCCGTCCACTCGTCCAGTGCGGACGAAAACTGCGGGGTGTAGGCAAGCCCGCCGCCGCTGGCAGCCGTCCTGCGGACAAATTCCAGCGAAACGTGGTTTTCTCCTGAAATATTTTCCACGGCAACGAGAGGTAGGCCAGAAATCCCGCTGGTCGCGATCATCGTCACCTGTCCGTTGAAGACGGGTTCCAGATTCAACGCAAACTCCAGCAAGTTGAAAATGCCGTCGCCATCGGTATCCGCGAGTGGCCCAGTTTCGCCAACATCGGCGATCTGTGCAGGCGTGAAATAGAGTTGTTGCCAAGCGTTGAAATCCTCGGCGGGGAGCGATCCATCGCCGCCGGTGATGGTTTGGATCGAGCCAATGTGAGCAGAAATCCGCGAACTGTAGAAACTGACCGGGTTGTTGGTCATGGTGTCCGCCAGAAGAACCCAAGCCGAGCCGTTGTAATATTCCAATCCGCCGGCGTCGAACAGCGAGGCGTCATACATCGCAGCTCCCGCCGGAGGCAGTCGGAGAGGACCATCCACTGCGTAATGGATGCCGGCGAGTCGCCACAGCCCGCCCTCTAACACCCACAGACCACCGCCTGAATCGCCGATGTTGAGGTGACATTCATCGGCAATGCCCGGATTGTTGAAATCGCAAACGAGGAGCTTGCCCTTGCTTGAATCGGTGATTTCCCTCTCAACGACATTGCGCCCCCAACGCTGGACGTTATCCGCGGTGCCGGAATTCCAGCCCTTGAAGACGGTTCCCAGGAAAACCTCCGCGCCGCGTTGTTTTCCCCGACCTACCACCATCGCCGTCGCGCCGATGTCATTCACGCCACTGGAAAGTGGTGCGTGGATGGGAAAGGCCTCCGCCACCTCCCAGACGCGCAGGTCGGTTCCGGGGATTTGCTGCTCACCGACGGTGGTGTAGAGCTTGCCGTGAAAATCGAAAGTCTGGCCCACCGTGCCGCCGATGTGGGCCGCCGTGATGAAGTGAAAAGGGCCAATGGGAACGCCGAGATAGACGAGAAACTTCCCCTCAAACTGCCAACCCGAGTTGTCTCCCGGAGTGGAGATGTGATGAAGGGGATCTGCGGAGTCCGCGAAGTTGACCGCCGCCGCAGGCAAAGTCAGGGCGATGCCGAGCGCGAGGGACAAGCTTTTCGACATGAGGCGGAAACTACGGACGGATTCAAATCGCGGCCAGCACTTCTGCAAAAACCGTGAGCGTGTCGTCGAGGTCAGGCTCGGTGTGGGCCAGCGAGATGAAGCCCGTCTCGTAGGGTGAAGGCGCCAGATAGATCCCCTTTTCCAAGCAGCCCCAGAAGAATTTGCGGAAGAACTCGAGGTCCTGCTTCATGACGTCATCCACGTTGACGATGTCGCGGTCAGCGAAGAACAGGCAGAACATCGAACCCGCCCGGTTGAATCGGTGCGGCACGCCCTTTTCCGCGAGCAGGCCGCGCAGGCCATTCTCGAAATGCGCGCCGAGCAGTTCTAACCTCGCAAATCCAGACCGCGCCTGCAACTCGCGCAGCTGGGCCAACCCGGCGGCCATCGCCAAGGGATTGCCGCTGAGCGTTCCCGCCTGATAGACCGGGCCTAACGGCGCGAGCATGTCCATCACGTCCGCCCGACCGCCAAAGGCACCGACCGGCAAGCCGCCACCGATCACCTTGCCGAAGCAGCTCAGGTCCGGCGTTAGATTTTCGATCCCTTGCACGCCCGCCTTGCCCAAACGAAAGCCGGTCATCACCTCGTCGAAAATGAGCAACGCGCCGTGCTTTTTCGTGATCGAAGAAAGCAAATCGAGATAACCCGGCTTGGGAAATACGAGGCCTGCGTTGGCCGGATAGGATTCCACGATGATCGCAGCGATTTCCTCGCCCCGTTCGGCGAAAAGTGCCTCCAGCGCGGCGGGGTCGTTGTAGGAAAGCACGATGGTTTTCTCCGCAAATGCCTTTGGCACCCCAGCGGAATCCGGCTCGCCATGCGTCAGCGCTCCGGAACCCGCTGCTACTAACAACGAATCGCTGTGGCCATGATAGCAGCCGTTGAATTTCACGATGTAATCCCGCTTGGTGAAACCGCGAGCCAGGCGAATGGCGGACATCGTCGCCTCGGTGCCAGAGCTGCACATGCGGACCTTTTCCACCGACGGCACCCAGTCACAAATGGTGCGCGCCATTTCCACTTCGAACATGTTAGGAATACCAAACGAGACGCCGCTCTTGGCCACTTCGTGAATGGTGTTGGTGATGACGACGGGCGCGTGACCGAGAATGTTAGGTCCCCACGAACCGATGTAGTCGATGTAGTGCTTGCCGTCGATGTCCTCAATGCGGCTGCCCGCGGCACGACGGACGAAGAACGGCTCGCCGCCGACGTTGCGGAACGCGCGCACCGGCGAGTTCACGCCACCGGGGATGAATTCCTTAGCGACGGCGAAAATTTTCTGCGAAAGCGGGCCTTGCGTGTGCATGGCCGGGACGATGAATGGGGATTCCGTATCGTCCAGCCGGGAAGCTCGAACTTGCCCTGAATTTCCGGCGAACCCTGCCCGTCCGAGGCAAATCCAGAGTTTGGTTTTTTCCGGGAAGCCCGTATCTTACCCCCTTATGAGACTGGAAATTTTCGCCCTTTGCGCCGCCTGCCTCATCCTTCCCGTGACGGTGCACGCCCAACGCACCGAACGGCGATCCCTGCTCGAATCCGATCCCTCGGTGGTTTATCTTTCCCAGACGCTGCCAAAGTCCATTTTTCTCAAAGTGATCAAGGAAGCACCGGTCTATTCCGACAAGGAAGGCACCAATCGGCTGGGCGTCCTCAAGGCAGACCAAAGCGTGCAACTTGAGGCCATCACTGACAAAATTTACCGAGTCCGCGGCCAAGGACTCCACGACGGCATCGCGGGTTGGGTCGCGCCATGGGCATTTTCCTCCACCGATCCCGAGTTCGTGGAAAACCTCAAACTGCTCTACACCCGCCAAATCCAGGTGCAAAAACTCATCGCGGAAAAGCAGATCGCCATCGGCATGACGCTCGACGAGGTGGAACTTTCCCGCGGCAAGCCGACCAAAACCGCCCTCCGCCGCACCGCCGCCGGCCAGTCCGGGAAATGGGAATACATCGACTACGACGACGTGAAAAACTACATCACCGAGATCGATCGCAGCACCGGCACCGCCTACCGACGGCTGGTCAGCGTGACGCGAGTGGAAAAGGGCAGGATCAACGTGGAATTCACAGACGACGCCGTCACCGCCATCGAAGAAAGCGAGAACCAACAAGGCGGGGACGTCCGCATCATCGTTCCGCCGCTGGTCTTCCGCTGGTAGAATCCACGCATGCGCGGGATTGACGAAAACGTCGATTTCCGCTGGTTTTGCGAGCGTTGGACAGCGTTTTGGAACGCTGCCCACCCGTTCAACTCACCCCCTCAAAGAAATGACCCGCGTCCTCTCCGCCGCCCTGGCGATCCTTCTGGTTCCCACTTCACCCCTCCTTGCCGAAACCATCGGCTACACCCTGTCCGGAGTGACCACCGCGAACGTCTCCACCGGCCCGGCGCTTCCCGCCGAATTTCCCGTTGGCACGCCATTCACCGCCACCGTCCAGTGGGAATCGACTTCCGCCCCGCTGTTTGAAAGTTCCACCCAAGGCCAGTTCCGCCTGACTCAGTTCACCCTGACCTTTTCTGGAAAATCCGGCAAATGGACCACCAGCGCGCTGCCGGACAAGCCGTCCTTCACGCTGAATGATTTCGGATCCGGCAACGAACTCCAGTTCACCTCCGGTTGGGGTCCCGAAAACCACAGCAATCCGACCATCGCGGACCTCGCCCCCTACAGTGCCAACTTGGTCCTTCTCGATCCCACCGGCACCGCCATTCCCTCGCTCGGTTCAGCTCCCAGCTCGCTCAATCTCGCGGATTGGGACCTGGGAACCTCTTATCTCAAGCTCTACCTGAACAACGCCGGGTCCGCCTACGTGAGCGGCAAGTTCCTTTCCAGCCGCTCGCTCTTCGCCCCGGAAATTTCGATCAAGCTGCCCAATGGCAAGCCTGCGGTGGACGGCAAGTCCGCCCAAAAATTCGGCACATCTTCGATCGGGAAAAAATCCAAGGCGCAAAAATTCGTCATCCGCAACACCTGCCCAGTCGCGATCCAAGGTCTCAAAGTCGCAACCACCGGTAAATCCGGCAAAGACTTCCTCCTCGGCAAACTCTCCGCCACCACACTCGCCCCCGGTTCCAGCGCCACCGTGAAGGTTAGCTTCAAGCCCAAGGCGAAAGGCAAACGGACCGCTGTCCTGCGCATTTCCCACTCGGAAAGCGGCAAAAATCCGTTCGACATCGCGCTCATCGGCAAAGGCAAGAAACCCTAAAACGCCGAAATTTTGTGCAGCCCCAGTCGCCCCTTGACGGAGTCACGGTCCGCCGGACAGGCTGCCGCGTCGAATACGACCTCCCTCCGTTTGCGATCTAGGTCACACGGAAGCGGGTCCACCTCAGGACTTGTCGCGATTGATGGCGGGATCCCGGAGTTGCGGCGCAAGGCACCATCCATGAAAACGTCCACCCGCTCCGCCCGTCGGAAATGCCCATCCCTCATTGCCCGGGGCATCTTCTTTTTGTTTCCCGTCCTTCTCATCGCGCTGCTGCTTCCTTCCTGCGGTCTGCTGAACCTCGGCCTGCTTAAGCTCCAGTTCGGTTGCGTGCCAGAAGGCGTCTGCATCGACACCCCGTCAGGCCCTGTGCCCATCGAAAAGTTGAAGGCTGGCGACACCGTCATCGGTTTCAACGGTGATCCTGTCCGTGTCAGCCAAATCCATCAGTATCAGGAAGATCCCGCGACCAGCCGCCACGTGACGGTCCATTTCACCAACGGCGGCGAGGTACGCGTTTCCGCTCGCCATCGGATAGCCGGCACGCCAGCTGGCAGCTTGCGCGTCGATGATGCCTGCGGCTCTCAAACCGTCACCGCCATCGGCGAAATTCGCGGCACATCCCGCAGCTTTGATCTGCTCACCGAAGATCCCGGCTATCGCATCGACGGCATTCCGGTGAACAGCATGATCCAAGAAATGCTGAGCCGCTAGAAAGCGGCAGCGGCTTTTACCTCATTCACCACGCTGTGCGTTTCCCGGCGCGGGCACTGAGCTATCCCCCGCCGCCAACCGTGAGCCCATGGTGGGGAAAAGCAGCCGATGGAAGGGCAGGACGGAGAACCAATAAAGACGACCCAACAGCCCTTGCGGTCGAAAGGTCGCGGTTTGGCGCAAGTGATAACCGCCTGCGGGATCCGGCTCGATGGCAAACTCCAGCCACGCTTCACCCGGCAACCTCATCTCCGCGTAAAGGATGAGCCGACCGCTAGCGCGATCCGCCAGCAACACGCGCCAAAAATCCAACGCGTCGCCAGAGCGCAGCTCGGTGGGATGTCGTCTCCCCCGCCGTATGCCGATGCCTCCAACCCCCTTGTCCAGCATGCCACGCGCTTTCCAAGCCCAGTTCATCGACGGCCAGCCCGCGTCTCCGCCGAGTCGCCAAATGACATCCGTCACCTGTGATACCGGAGCCACCAAGGGAAAGCGTCGCTCATCCTGATAGACTCCGTGCTCTGGCACCTTGACCGCATCGAAAAGCCGCGGATCCAAGGTCCCAGCCGCCAATGCATCCATCCAGCTCGACGGGACGTGGTTTTGCGCAATGCGGGCCAGCGCCATTTCCACCGCCTCGCGGTAGTTCAGCAGGTGGAGCGGGATAATGCGGCGTATCGAGCTTTCCTGGCAAACCGTCTCGTTGGTCAGGGAATCCACCAACGCGCGAGCCAACGGAAACGAGGTGGATGTCATGAGAAAAAGCCAACCCGACGAGAGACGTGGCGTGAGCAGCGGCGTCGGGATGAAAAATCGCCGCAGCCCACGCACCTCGCAATACCCGTCTAGCAGTTCACGATAAGTCATCACTTCAGGACCGCCGATGTCGAAGGTCTTGCCCACCGTTTCAGGCTTCCCTAACACCCCCGTAAGATAGCCGAGCACATTGCGAATGGCGATGGGCTGACATCGGGTGCTCACCCAGCGAGGGGTGACCATGGCGGGCAGTTTTTCCGAAAGGTCACGGATGATTTCAAACGAGGCCGATCCCGAGCCAACGATGATGGATGCCCGCAGCACCGTGAGCGGCACGCCGCATCCTCGCAGGATTTCCTCCACTCGAACCCGTGAGGCGAGGTGTTCGGACAACCTGGTCTTCCCGTCCGCAAGTCCGCCCAGATAGATGATGCGCTGCCATCCCAGCCGCACCGCCGTTTGGGCAAAGTTCTCCGCACAACGTGTTTCCCGCGCGGCGAAATCCCCGCCAGCGCCCATCGAGTGAATCAGATAGAACGCAGCATCCGCGCTAACCGCGAGAGATTTCAGGCTTTCCGGATCGAGGAAATCCGCCCGAACCACGGCAAGCCTCGATCGATTCGCCGTAAAATTGTCACTCGGAAAACGCGCCGGATCGCGCACCACGGCAGTCACCTCATGGCCCGCCTCCAGCAAGGCCAACACCAGCCGCAGCCCGATGTAACCATTGGCTCCGGTGACGAGGATTTTCATGGGTGGCAGCATAGGCACGGATCCCGCACCGTGCATGCCGCCGTTTTTCACCGCTTACTTCAGCGCCTTGAGGATCTCGCGGCGCACATCGACGATGTCGATCTCGCCGGTGTGCCGCCAGAGGATTTCGCCGCCTGGCGCGACGAGGACGGTGTGCGGCAGCGCACCCGTCCACTCCGCATCAATGGCCTGCGCCATTTTATCCGGGTTTTCGCCGGTCCAATGGTAGTTGTTGGTGCTGCGGCCATCCTCTTTGAGAGATGCCTCGATGGGTTCCGGCGTTGCGGCGTGACGGCTTTGGAGGAATTTACCGACCGCCTCGCGCTGGTCCACCGGATCCAAACTGATCGATACAAACTCCACCCCCCTGCCTTGAAACCGCCGTCCAGCGTCCACCAAGGAGGGAAATTCCTTCACGCAAGGGCCGCATGTGGTCGACCAGATGTTGATCAAGCGAAGGTTTTTCGACCCATTCGCGCGCAGTTTGCGTGAGGTTTCCTCATCCAAATCCGCCACGGTCACCGGGCGCTTCTCCCACGCCTGTTGGTCTTGGGCGACATTGCCCTTTTTGAAAAGCCATTTGGTTGAGCAGCCGAAGGAGCGCGTCACAGGTTCTTTGACCTCCGTGCCGGCGAGCAAAGCATCCAGCGCATCGCGCAAGTAGCTCTTGTCGACATTGCCGGAACTTCTACCGGCGTCATCCATGCGTCCGGTGTAACGGAGCTTGCGGGCGGCATCGAACAGGAAGACGTGAGGGGTGGATTGCCCACCACACGCCGAAACGAACTTCTGCTCATCGCCGTCGTAGAGGTAAGGAAAGGTCCAGCCATAGTCCTTGGCAAAAGGTGCCATTTCCTCAAACGAATCGCTGAATGGCGAGTATCCCAGCTCATCGGGCGTTAAGCTGTTCGCATTGTTGCCGTTCACCGCCACCAGCGCCACGCCCTTGTCGCGGTAGTCTTGATGGATTTGCTCGGTGCGAACTGCGGCGGCGACCGCGTCTGGACAATGGTTGCTGGTGAAGATGACGCACAGCACCTTGGCGTCCTTGTAATCCGCCGCCGTGTGCGTCTTGCCATCAATGCCCGGTAGCGAGAAATCCGGCAGATCCGCGCCGATGGCCAGCACCTTGGGGATTTCCTGACCCACGACTGGCAGAACCAGCGCGACCGCCATTCCAAGCAGTGTTTTGAGTATCGTCATGGCGTTGATTACCCATGCCGACTTGGGATTCCTGCAAGAAATTTCGGTGTCTCGCCCGCTCGCGCTGCCATACGGCTTTTATCGACGAAGGATAAGCCCGAGCAGCACCCCAGCGCCAAACGCCATGAGCAGACACTTCGCCGGTTCTTCTCGGGTCTTGAATTCACAGCGACTGCGAGCGTCCTGCATTCGATCTTCCACCTTGCGGCGGACATCCACGGCGCGTTGCACGGTGCTATCCTTCACCTCGCGGGCTTTAAGCACGGCCGCTTCCTTGAGTTCCTGAGCGGCTTGAGAAGCATGGGCTTTGCCTGCTTCCAGCTTCGACTTCGCTTCAAGGTCCGTAGCGGCGAGATCGATGGAGTTGATAAAACTTTCGGGGTCAGTGGTGTTCATGTTCCGCTCTTCCCAGCAAAGCCTGTGCCTTCGCTGACATGCCCTTGGAAAACCTCGTCATTGCTTGGTTTTTCGCACCGAGGCGAGTGGCTTGCAAATTCCAGCCAATTGCAATTCGCACGCTTCGATTGCAGAGGCGGGATGAGCCTTCTATTTCCCCGGCATTTCAACATCCCATTCGCCAGCGGCAGTTGGCTGAATGCGACGCCCTTTGGCACGTGCCAGCACTTGGGTCAACTCCGCCCCGAAGAGCAGGATGTTGGCAGAATAATACACCCAAGAGAGCACCAAAATCAGTGCGCCCGCCGCACCGTAAACCGAGTCAGCTCCTTTCTGGGCCAAATAAAGCGCCAGCAAAAATTTCCCCAATGAGAACAGACATGCCGTTAGAAAGGCTCCCGTCCACACATCCCGCCAGCGAATTTCGGCATCCGGCAAGACCTTGAAAATCGTCGCGAAGAGCAGCGTGACGACCGCCAGCGAAACCGTTGCGTTGACCCCAATCACGAGGCTGGGATGCACGGGAAGCAATTCCCCCAACCACAAAACCGCCGCTGAAACCACGGCCGAAAGCACCAACGATACCAGCAGCAAAAACCCGATCACCAACACCATCGTCAACGAGAGCAGCCTGTCCCACACCAAAACAAGAAGGCCACGGCCCGGTTTAGGCCGGATTTTCCAAACCGTGTTCATCGCGTCCTTGAGCTGCGCAAAAACGCCCGACGCACTCAGAAGCAGAATTCCAAATCCGACCATCGCCATCATCCCGCTCTGGCCGCTGCGGTTCACCCCCACGATCATTTCTTGCACCGTTGCGGCGGCATCCTGCCCAATCGCCCCCGTGAGTTCCGCCTCCACCACGCCGAGCGCCGCTTTCTCACCGAAAACACTGCCCGCGATGGAAATCGCCACCACCAGCAAGGGCGCCATCGAGAAAATCGAGTAGTAGGCCAACGCCGCACTCAGCCGAATCGCTTTGTCCGCCATGAACGCCGCACCGGTTTCCTTGAGAATTCCTATCCAATTCATCCGGCACTCTCTTGCGCGACCTGTGCCGAGTTTCAGCGGAATTGCCGTTGCGCCTCCTGATAGACGTAGCCCGCCGCGGCCAAGCGATCCACCAAGGCTTCAAGCTCAAGGTCGTGAGTTTTGACCAGATCGTCGAGCGAGTCGCAATGGTTGCGCAGCTCGGTGTTGACCAGCCCCACCAGCAAGTGAGGATCCATCTTGAGGTAATGGCTCAGATTCATCGGACAGGGAAACTGCCAGAACCACCCAGGACCGACAAGGGAAACGCCGACACGCCAAGGTGCTACACCACGGACATTCAGCCCCAGTCGCGCGGCGATCTACATTCGCTCACTGATTGGCCACCGGAGCAGATTGGCCTGACACCAACGGGGATTTCACCAAGTCGCCCATTTTTTCCTGCAACTTCTGGTTCCTCGCGCCGACGCCTGTGCCTTCCTCACCCGTGAACTGCTCGGTTTCCGCCTCAAGATAAGGATCCTCATCTTGCACCGTGGCTGGATCCACGCCCAGCGCCGCCGAGGAATTTTCAATTTCCTTGCCGCGCGTCCCGACCTTGTCGAGAGCCACCTGATATTTCGCCAAGGTGCCTTTGATGTCCGTCAGCGAACGCATCTCAGACATGGCGGAGGTGAAAGCGACGACCCGCGCAGGAGAATGGACGAACCAACCGATGCCGCCTCCCACGAGGCCGATAACCACCGCCATAGTCACCAGCATTTCCTTCTTCCTGCGGCTCGAAACTCGTGCGAGTTGGGCATCCAACAACTTGCCCAGTTCAGCAGAGGTTGCCTCATCCAGCCCGGCATTCGGCAAGGGCTCGACCAACTGCCGCTCCGGCGCGACCGCAGGAATGGCTGCGGTTTCAACAACGACCGCTACAGGTGCAGCTTCCGGCTTTTTTGGCACCGCGGCACAGGCGACTTTGGATTCTGGAAAAGCACGGGTGAGTGGCTTGTCCAAACGACTGCCGTCTTGAAGAGCGGCACTGAAAAGCTGCTGCAGTTTCTCTTTATCAGTCATGCCGCATTGATACCCTAACACTTAATGTTTCCAAACTACGTGATGACGTGAATTCAGCATTTTCCCACCCCATGCAAAAGGCCCGGCCCCACGACTTCAGTGGGTTGCGCGATCTCTCTCCTCCTCTAGACCATATTCCGAGGTCAGGTTCTCATGGCTGTGATTGACGAAAACCGAAGAGCCTAACAAGTGCGAATCGCCCAACACTTGGCGGATTCCTTTTCGGTAAATTTCCACCATTTTGGCTCCGGTTTCCACGGCCACCGTCATGGATGAAGGGGCCGCTTGATTGAGGAACTCGGCATCTTTCTCCACCGATAATTCTTCGTCTTCAATGTGGTTGAGCAAGATTTCAATCTTCGCCATCCGCACCGAGTCCGGTTCTCCCCGTAGCCGGGATTCCTCGAAGTTTCGCTTCAGCGCTCGCTCCTCGATCTTCAGCATTTCTAACCGCTTCATAAGATCCTGTCCTGCAGGCAATCCGATATGCCGAATCTCTTCCTCCAAGGTAACGAGCTTGGCGTCGGCGATGGCGATTTTCTCCTCAAACGCGGCAGATTCAGTGGATGTCAATTTCATGATGGATTCTGGGTTGGCTGGTGATCCGAGGGGCCACCTTTCATCCTAGGCTTCACAGTCCCGTTCGCAACGAGATTTTAGAAACCCTCCCAAGCTGCAGAGCGCACAGAGGTTCAAAAATCCACGATCACACCTTGGAAACTCGCTTGCCCCTCATGCTTGGCATGATCCAGGGCATGACAGAGTCTAACTCCGCGCCGCCCCGGGTGGGAAAAACCTCCACTGCGTGGCGCATTTCATACAGGATCACGGTGATGGCAACCACCGTGGAAAAGCCCAAAGACCCCGCGATCCACCACCCTGCGGTTTCGGACAAACCCAGCAAATAGACCAATGCCAGCGAGACTCCGCCTATCCAAACCAAAGCGGATGCGACAAACACCAAGCATGCCGCAATTGATGGAGATGCCTTTTTCATAATATGCAATGTAAACACAACCCTCGCTATTTTCAAGAGGTCGCAAGAAGGAACACTCATTCATTTTTGCAGCAGAAATCACTCTTAGAGCAAATCCATGCAACTCACTCCGTGGCGCATTCTTTAACTCATTAAGCTAGCGGGGCCACGGCCTCCAATGCCGATGATCCAATGCTCTCGTTCCCTATGTCTTCGCAAACCAATGGATGCGATGCTCCCTCACCAATCCGGCAAGGTTTCCGCCAGGATCGTGGAAATTTTCCGACGTTCGGATGCTTTCAACCAGTTCACGGCAGGACTTTCTCCCGCCAGCGCGCTTTTCATCCGCTGCTTCACCGCCCGTGCCACCCGCGGCGGAAGATCCTTGAAGGCATTCGAATAGACCATGTAGGAGCAGCGGTATTTAAAGAGCTTCTGATAGAGTTGAAAATCCGCCAACGAACGCCCGTCTGCCGCGGTCGGAAGGGCTTTGGCAAATGCCTGTTGGAAAGCAGCGCCCCCCTCCGTGTCCTCTCCAGGATTCGCCTCATCCTTGAAAAATAAACAATCGACGATCTCCTCCGCACTCCCGTCCGCCACCCGGCCTGCGGCCCCGTCGTCAGGATTGGCTTGCGCATCTGCCGCCCGCCCGAGGTAAAATGCGCGGCGATATCGCATCGACGCCGCCGTGAGCAAATTGTGCATGCGGCATTGGTGTTCCAGCACCATCAGCGCCACCACATCGCTGGTCGCGCGCGGATAGCGCGACATGTCGATAATTCCGTTCAAGTCCGTCAAGTTGCTGGCTTGCGCGTCCACCACCGCCCCATTCTGATAGACTCGATTGCCGAGGTGCGGCATCGAAGCACGACCTGTCACATAGTAACCGCCCCAGCGCTCTGCCATCGCCGTCCGGTAATCCACCTGGCTCGTGCCCATCGCCAGCAAGGGGTGCCCGTCCTCGTCCGGAATCACCGAGCGCACCTGCATGCCAGGCACGTTCAAAGTCGCGGTGGTTCCGTGACAGCTGAGGCAAGTCGTGAGATCTCGCTCAATTTCCAGACCGCCACGCTTCACCGTTTTGATGAGATAAAAAACCGGACCTAACACCCGATCCTGCACAATAACCTCAATGTCGCCACCCGGCACATAACCCACGTAGGTGTTCATCGAAAAATAAAGCGCCCTTGGGTCGGACGGCCGAATCAGCGGGTTCTGATGACTCGTTTTCGAATAGACCAAGACCTGCGACTCTTGAGGCACATCGAGTTCGTTGAGGACAAATTTCAACCGCTCTAGATCCGTGCTCCCTGCCAACGCTTTCTTGCCGCTTGCGAGGTCTGCCGCCAGCATCGCGACCGCATCGGAAGGCATGGCATCCGAATAATGGATGGGCGCGAGATCCCACAAATCCCCAGCTCCAAGGGCGGATGAGATCATGCACAGGAATTGAATGAGCCATTTCCTCATGCCCCACAGCTAGGCGACGAAGTTGCCACAGCGCCAAGCTTATCCTCGCGGATTTCGCGCTTTTGCTGCGGTTTCAGTAATCGGATGCATCTGCACGATGCAGTACCATTTGGTAATCCAGCCGTTGGAAAATGACGCCTTTTTCAGAACCGGTCATCTTCCACATCGCCCGGACCACCGCATTGCGCGATCCCTCAGAGTACGGATTGCCAATCACCAGCGTGCCTTCTTTGGGAAAATACTGCCACGCCATGATGCGCACTTGGACATGAGGGTTTTGGCGCATGGAGACAGCAACATTACCGCTCACTTTCCCGACCTGAATCCCTTTCCCGAAATCCAGGAAATACTCGCGCGCTTCCGAAGTGGGGAACATTGGATCCGTGCTGGCTGCCACTTTGTAGACGCCGGAGAACGAAGTTGCCGCGCTGCTGGTGACATCTGCGAGCAATGACGAGGAGATGGAGAAAAATCCTGCTGCGGCCGCGATGGCAAAAAAGGCACCGGAAAAACCGCGAGACGAACGAGCAAGAGCATGTGTCTTCATGCCGAATCACCTAGCGATACGCGTGCCGGGCGCTTCGTGCCCCTTGGATTGAGGGAAACCTCCGCGCAGGCGATCCGGGAAAGCGTGCAACTCGCACGCCTAACCGTGAGATCTGCCGCCTTTCCAAGGCATTCCACCAATCCCGGCGCGGGCTTCAGTGAATTTCCTGAAACTCCAACCCCAGTTCGCTTTCCAACCCCTTGAGTTTTGCCCGTTCACGCGGCTCGATGAGCACGATGGAACTGCCCTTTTTCCCTGCACGCGCCGTCCTTCCGCTACGATGGGTGTAGTATTCCGTCTGTTCGGGAAGCTGGTGGTGGATGACGAACGAAAGGCCTTCCACGTCGATGCCGCGGGCCGCCACGTCGGTGGCGACGAGGAAGCGGAACCGCTCCTTCTTGAACGAACGCATGATGGTATCCCGCTCTTTTTGCGTGAGATCACCCTGCAACACCGCAACCGGATGCCCGCGCGTGACGAGCTGCTTGCCCAGCACGATGGCACCCGCCTTGGTCCGACAGAAAATCACCCCGCGCTGTTCGTCGCGCCCACCCAAGTAGTTCGAGATGAAATCCGTCTTCTCGTCGCGGCTGAGGGTGACGAACTTGTGGTCGATGTCCCGGTTCACCACGTGCGCCTTGTCGATCTTGATCTGATGCGGCTTGTCCGACATGCAATCCTTCACCAGCCCATGGATCGCATCCGGAATGGTGGCTGAAAACAACCAGGTGGCGCGTCGACCGCGGGTCAGCCCGAAGATCTTCAACAGCTCTTTCTTGAACCCCATGCTCAGCATCTCGTCGGCCTCGTCGAGGACCAGATACTTCACGGCGGCAAGCGTCAGGGCCTTCTTGTGAATCAGATCCACCAGCCGACCTGGCGTCGCGACCACGATGTGAGTTGGTCGTTTCAACGACTCCACCTGGCGGTCAAAGTTGTCTCCACCGCACAGCACCTCGACGAAGATCTTTCGCGGACAATGTTTGGTGTAACGGAAAAGTTGCTTGCCGATTTGCTTGGCCAGTTCACGCGTCGGCGCGACGACCAACGCTTGGACCTCGGCCACCGCCGGATTCACCCGCATGAGCAAGGGAAGCCCGAACGCAGCCGTCTTGCCGGTTCCCGTCTGTGCTTGGGCGATGAGGTCGGTGCCTTTCTCAATCAGGAATGGGATCGCTTTATCCTGGATCTCCGTGGGCTGGAGGATGCCGAGTTCGCTGATGCCTTGCCGCAGGTCCGCCGGGATGCCGAGTTCTTCAAATGTCTTCAAGGGAGTGGATTCTGGTGACCGCTAGGCGGAAAATGAACGCCACGGAATACCCCGCGCGGATGGAATGCAAGAGACTTGTGGCAGCCGGGCCAGCCGCGTCTGCGCCGTGACTACTCTGCCGCGTCCTTCTTGTCGGACATCATCTGCTCCGCCATCTTGATCTGCATCAGTTGCATTTCCTTCATCTGTTGGCGGTATTCCTGAAACGCCGCCGCTTGCTCGCCTGTCAGCAACCCCTTCGTTTCCAGCGTCAGAAATTCCTGCTGGGCATCCCAGGTTTTCTCGAAATTTCCGACCAGATCCCCGCTCGCGAGATTTTCGATGGCTGCCGGCCCGGTGAGTTCGGGAGAATCCGCCTCGGTGCGGGCGCGATACATCACATCCACCAGCTTGGCTTCGACGCCCTGATCGAGCGGCGCTCCCTTGGCGGCCATCGCGGTGCGGATGCCATCCAGTTGCTGACGTTCGGGGATGCGGTTCTTGTAGGCGCTGTAGGCTTTGTAATCGTCCTCGTTGTTGAGGAATTTCTTGATGTCCTGCTGCGTTTGTTCGCCGCGTTTTTTCAGATCTTCGGCGAGAGCTTTTCTCTCCTCAGGAGTGGCTTCCATCATCTTCATCCCCAACTCCTGTTGGTCACTCACCTCACGCGCGAGGAGATCCTTGAAGTAATCTCCCTCCTCCTTGGAAAGCTTCATCCCATCGAGGAAATCCTGATACATCATCGCCACGGCCACCTTCGCGCCTTGGCTCATCATCGATTTCGCGGCGGGATTGTCCCACATCTTGCGAGCATTGCTGGCGAACGATTTTCCGAGGATGGGCGGTTCAATCACCGGTGGCGTGATGACCGGCGGCGCAGGACGCTCGTCGGAGCTGCTTTTGGTTTTCGAGGGTGCGGCCACGTCCCCGCCTCCCGCCGCCGAGACCGTTGAAGATGAGATGATCGCTTCCGCACCTCCGCGAGACGCGAGTTGTTCGCGAAGCTCGGAGATTCTGTATTCCTCAACGGCAACCGTCGTCGCCACCGCGAGGCTGACGAGAACGAGAACTTGGGGAGCTTTCATGATGCTTTCCATGTGATGTCATCCACCCAACCTAGGCTATCAAATTCTTGTCCTGTGGCTGGCGGGCCAACCTAGCACAGCTCGGACCGAAACAATCCCTCAATGCCCTCACCCACTTCCCGCACGCCGGACACAGGTTGGGAATGGACGGCTGCGTCTTGCGACCGTAGAACGTGCCACCTATGGATTTGCCCATTCTCTACATCAAGCCCGGTTGCCCGTGGTGCGACGAAGTCACCGCCTATCTCAACCGCAAAAACATCGATGTCACCACCGTCGTCGTCTCCGGCAACCGCGAGGCCATGCAAGAGATGATCGACCTTTCGGGCCAATCGAAAGCTCCGACCCTCGACTGGCACGGTGAGGTGCTGGCCGACTTCGGCGTGGATGAACTGGTCCCCTTTCTGAAACAGCGCGGCATTTCCTAAATCCCCCCCATGTCACGCGGGTTTGCCACCTTTTGCCTCGCCTCACTGCTCTTGCTGTCCTGCGAAAAAAAACCGCAGGACAGCTCTTCTGCGGATACGCACGCCGCCGCCAACCCTCCGGTGAAACAGCGACTTTCCGCCACCGAGAGGTCAAGCGTCACTCGCAGCGGCTTGCGTCAATCGCTCGACCAAGCCACCGGCATGCAAGCGTCGCCCACCCGCGACCATGCGCTCGAATCCCTTGCCGAGGACGCGATGGAATTGGATGCCGAACTCGCCCTCGAGGCCTTCGATCAACTCACTCCTGACGGGCCGGTGCGGACACGCTTGGTCGGCCATCTCGCCATGCGGCTCGCGGAAAAGGACATCGGCAACGCCACCCAGTGGGCCGGCTCGCTTCAGGACGAGACGGAGAAATCGCTCGCGTTTGGCAACGTCGCCTTGGTTCTTTCCGCCGAAGATCCCGCTGCCGCCGCACGATTGCTCTCGGACTCGGGCATTCCCAGCCGGGATTTCGACGTCGCCGTGGTCCAGGTGATCCAGCGCTGGGCCGCGACATCCCCGGCGGAAGCCGCCGCATGGGTACAACTTTTCGACGCCAGCGAAGCCCGCTCAGCCGGACTTCGGGAAATCGCATCCGCGTGGGCCGACCGCGACGCACCCGCCGCCTACGCCTGGATTTTCACCATCCAAGATCCGTCCATCCGCGCCGAGGCGATCCATGGCATGGCGGAAGCCATTCAGGAAAGGCCAGCCGAAGATCAGCGACAACTGCTCCGCTCCGCCCCAAAAGAAATCCGCCTCCACCATGAAAAACTCACGGCCGAGGCGGAGGAAAATTGAAGCGAAAAAATCTCAGGCGGAACGTCCCAGCTCGCGAGCCACCAGCATCAGGGTCTCGCGCACGCCCGGCGCGAATCCGCCGTCCGTCTGCACTGCCAGCAGCACTTGACCCTCGCGAATGAACTCCAACGGCACCGAGCCAAGATACAGTTTCAGACCGCCGCTGCCAAATCCGAGGTTGGGCAAAAGACTCTTCAAGCCCTCAATGGTGCCCATGTCTTGGGAACTCACCCGAGCGATGTTGCGGATGCCCGGCAGCGCGCGTGAACGTTGCAGGATTTCTTCCGTGGTCATCTCGCGGTCCACACCGAAAATCGCACGCAGCTCAAGCTGGCGAATCGAGAAGGAATCCGAGTTTGGATCGCCAAAAGCATCGATCGCAGGAGCCGAGGAAGGCGCGGGTTTGGAAATGGAAGCGAACGGCCGTTCGCTGGCAAACGGTACCGTTTCCACCGCAGGAGTTTCCTGCCAATTGCCGAAAGCCGCGATCGCAGCCTGCGTGGACGGAGAAACGTTCTTCACCGGCTCGGCGGAGAAGGGCGATGCCGCCGGAACGGGCGTGCTCGCCGTTGGGGCGGCCTCAAAGGGCGACGCGGCTGGCGATTTCGACGGTGCCTCAAATCCGAATCCTTCTGAAGGCTCGGCCACTTGGAAGGGCGAAACCGACTTGCCACTTTCCAAGGCAGGTTCCGCTTTCGCGAAATCCTTCTTCTCCTCCACCACCGCGAACGGAGATTCTTGCTTGGCCACTGCGGTGAACGGGCTGCTCACTGCGGTGAATGGGCTACTCGCCACCGGCGTTTCCGCAGGTTCATTGACGATCGCAAACGGAGAATCCTTGGGATCCGCCGCTTGATTCGGAAAATTTTCAAAAATGCCTCGAGTCGTGTTCATTTCGGATGGGTCTGGGGTGGTGGGACTTGCGGAAATTCCGCATCAACGTGAGGAAAAAATCTTAATTTTTCTAAAATGTCGAGCTTTACGTAAAATTTTATGAATCCGCGTTGGACTCCAGCAACCGCTTGAGCCGGTTCTTCATGGAAACCTTCGCCACGGGCGGTAAGCGATCCACAAAAAGCACGCCGTTGAGGTGGTCGATCTCATGCTGCAAAGCCCGTGCCAGCAATCCATCGGTTTCCACTTCCAGCACCGATCCATCCAACTGCGGCAAAGTCGCCTTGACCGACTCCGGCCGCCTCACCTCCGCGCGTATGCCACGAATGCTCAGACAGCCCTCCATCCCGAACTCCTTCGCCTGTCCAAATGCCAACTCGGGATTGATGAACACCAACGGCATGATGGACATCAGGTCCGCATCCTCGCCATTCACCTTCAGGAAAGAGACACATTCCGGATCATGGGAAACGTCGATGACGGCGAGCCGCAAATCCACTCCCACCTGCGGAGCTGCTAGACCCACCCCGTTGGCTTCCACCATCGTGTCCAGCATGTCCGCCACCAGTTCGATGACTTCCTCGTCCACCGTCGTGACGGTGCGGCAACGTTGGCGAAGAACTGGGTGACCGTATTGAACTATTTCTCGAATCATGGGCAAGTCCCGGCATCCCTACCCGACCCTCCGCCAAAGGTCAAACCCAGGGAACACGACCTTCTGCTTCCCATCCAAATCCAGCGCCTCCACACATCACCTAACACTTCATGAATAATTTCCGAGCACTGCCGTCCGAACCCGCCGTCAGCCAACCATCACCATGATGAAAACCACACTAACAGCCATCGCCGCCCTCGTCTTCCTCGGAGCCAGCCCCAACGCCGAAGCCCGCAGCTACCGCACCACCGTCTTCGTCAGCAGCTATCTCCCCTGCGGCACTCCCGTCTATCGCGAGCGCTACTGCTCCGGCATGGACCGCTGGGGCAATCCCGTCTGGCTCACCCGCCCTTGCCGCAACTCCTATCGCCCGGCGTATCGTCCCGTCGTCAGACCCATCTGCCGCCCGGCTCGCCGCCCAGTTTACGTAGCCCCTTGTCCCCCACCCCGCGTGCGCCCAGGCTTCGGTTTCCAAGCCACTTGGTCTCACTGAGGACCGCAAGCTCGCCCTCATCACGAATTCGATAAATCCCGATTCTGGGTGTTGACACCCATCCGCATCCGACATACTCACTCGCCCCCGCGCCATGCGAATGGCGGAGTAGCCAAGTGGTAAGGCAATGGTTTGCAAAACCGTCATTCGAGGGTTCGATTCCCTCCTCCGCCTCCAGCGGATTTCCCGCTGGAACCGCAACCCGATCTTTGAGTGTTTCATGCGCGCCGCCATCTAGCCCAAACGGCGGATACCCTAGCAGACGCTTCTAAAAATGAGCGGCCGCGTGTCGGTGAAATGGGAAAATGGCCGAGTCGTTTCGCAATTCACAGCAACTGCGTCTCGACCAGCAGCTTGTAGGTGCCGCCGAGGGCGATGAGTTCATCGTGAGTGCCGCTTTCGACGATTTTCCCGTGGTTGAAAACGAGGATCTTATCGGCGTGGCGGACAGTGGAAAGGCGGTGCGCAATGACCAAGCTGGTGCGACCTTCCATGGCGCGTTCCAACGCCTCGTTGACTTGGCGTTCGCTCTCGGCGTCGAGCGCGGAGGTCGCTTCGTCCAGCAGCAGGATGCGCGGGTTCGCGAGAATGGCGCGGGCGATGGCGATGCGCTGGCGCTGGCCACCTGAGAGTTTGGTGCCGCGTGGGCCGACGATGGTGTCATAGCCGTCGGGCAATGCGCTGATGAACTCATGGGCGTTGGCCATGTGGGCGATGGACGCGATCTGCTCGCGGGTCGCGCCGGGGTTTCCATACTCGATGTTTTCCAAGATGGTGCCGCCGAAGAGCAGGACCTCCTGCGGGACGATGGCCATCTGGGCACGCAGGCAGGGCAGGGCGATTTCGGCAGCGTTGACGTCGTCGAACAGGATGCGTCCCGACTCGGGATGGTGGAAGCCAAGGATGAGCGAGAAAATGGTCGATTTCCCCGCGCCGGACGGACCGACGAGGGCGACGCGCTGGCCGGGTTCGACTTGGAAATCGATGTCGTGGAGCACCTGGACATCGGGCCGCGACGGGTAGTGGAAATTGACGCGTTTGAAGCTGAGCGCGCCCTGAATGAGGATGTCGTTTTCGCCGTTCACACGCTCGGTCGGCGTTTCGAGAATCTCACGCAACCGGTCGGTGGCACCGGCGGTTTGTTGGAACTGGGAAATGATTTCTGGAAACGATCCGAGCGACGCGCCGACGAAGATGGAAAACAGGATGAAGGCGGCGAAATTCGTCCATCCGATCTCGCCATGCGCATACATCCGCGAGCCATACCAGGTGACGAACGCGATGGTCCCGAACAACGCGAAGATGATGAAGGAAAGGAAAGCCGCACGGTGGCGCGCACCGCGCAAGGTGACGCCAAAGAACGATTCCAGCGCGCGGTCGTAACGGCCCGCCTCGAACGCTTCGTTCCCAAACGCCTTCACGTCGGCGATGCTCTGGGTGGTTTCCTCGATGACCGTGCCGGCCTCGGCGAGAGCGTCCTGGGCATCGCGCGAAAAGCCGCGGACTTTCCTGCCGAAAAACGCGATCGCGAGCACCACGATGGGTACGCTGCCGAGCATGATCAGCGAGAGCTTCCACGAGGCGATGAAGATGAAAATCAGCCCGCCGATGAGGATGACCGTGTGGCGGACCGCCTGCGGCACGGCGTTGAGCAAGGTGTCGCGGACAATGCCGAGGTCGGCAGAAACCCGGTTGCTGAGCGCGCCGGAACGTTGCTCCTGATAGAAACGGATGGGCAGCTTCACCAAATGGGCAAAAATGTCGCGCCGCAGCCGGTTGAGCGCAGCCTCGCCGGAGCGGATGAAGCCCTGCACGCGGAAGAACGCGATGATGGATTGCACCGCGAGCACGCTGATGAGCATGAGCACCACGTGATTGGATTTTTCCAACACCAACGCCGGATCGACGCCTTGGCGCAACGCGTCGGCGGGGTTGCCGATGAGTTCCTTAAGGTAATACGGGAACGCCAGCGACAGGATGGCGGTGAAGAAAAGCGCTGCGAGCGAGGGCAGGAAAACCGCTTTCTCCTTCATCAGGTAACCGAGTATCCATCGGTGGGAAGAGAGCGGTTTCTTCAGTTTCGGCTCGGGCATGCGCGGATGGGAAACGATGCCGGAGGTGGCGTCAATGGCACGCACGAGCGGCACGCGGATTTGCCAGCGGGAGATTCCGCGCTTGAGGCTTGGCAAGCGGCAGACGGGACCTGAAAAGGAAGCATGTTCAGCGCCAGCAAACTCACCCCGGAACAAAAGGAATCGCTCAAACAATGGGCAACCGAGGGCGCCACGATGTCCGACCTTCAACGCCACCTGAAGGAAGACTTCGGCCACACGCTCACCTACATGGACACCCGTTTTCTCATCCTGGACCTCGGCATCGAGCTGGTCGAGGCGACGAAAGTGGTGCCCAAGGAGGAGGAAAAACCCGCTCCCGTGCCGACCGGAGTGGTGGACGTGACGATGGACACGCTGACGCTGCCAGGCGCTTTGGTCAGCGGAAAAGTGACTTTCAGCGATGGCGAAACGGCGATCTGGATGCTCGATCAAACGGGCCGCCCGGGGCTGGATCCGGACACCGCTGGCTATCGGCCGACGGAGGAAGACATCCTGGCTTTCCAGACGCAGTTGCGCGAACTGATCCGCAAGAGCGGGCTTTGAGGACGTGCGGGACAGACACGAATCGCGGTCTGCGGCGTTCTTTCCCGTGGAACATGCCGAGCCGGTCCGGAATCACGCCCACGGCGCCCACGCGCGACCGCTGGCACCGCCTTGCCGCGCTGCTCGCCATGGCCGCGTTGGTTTCCAGCTGCAAACCGGAATCGAAAACGACCGTTCCGCCCGCCGCAGAGACCGCGACGAAACAAGCGCCTGAGTTGGCCGCCGCCACCCGCGAGCTGGCCGCGCAACTCGCCGCAGCACGCGTGGATCAAGCGCGGGAGCGGCTGGCGAAAAAGCTGCCAGGCGAGGCGCTTGCCTTATTGGTTTCCGCGCTGCGAGCGGATCCTGCGTCGCATGAGGCGCTGGAAATGGCCTCCAAAATCCTCGCGGAAACGGTGTGGAATTTCCCGATTCTCACGCTGGCCCACCCGCAACCGGTCGGCCAGCTCGCCTTCGCCACGCCGGACGCGCTGTGGGTGAATCTGGCCGGAACCACCGACACCACCGTGCGTTGGGACCTCGCCACGCGGGAAATCACCCGCGTGCTTTTCCCCGAAAATGGCGTGACAACCCGCGCCATGATTTTCGGACCGGAACGGAAATCCATGGTCATCGCACGCGGCCCGGTGACGCTGCTGTGTGATGCCCAAACGCTGAAACCGGTGTGCGATCTCGGCCCCCTGCCCGACTCCGTCACGCCCACCGCAACGGTGGCTTTTTCGCCGGACGGGCTGCTCATGGCGCATCCGACGATCACCCATGCAAAACTCGTCTGGCACATCCGCGACGTGGCAACCGGGGAATCGCTGCGCCTGTCCGATCCCGCACCCACCGACGCGCCGCGTCCGCTCGCCGCCTTCTTGGATCGCGGAAAACTGCGCATCCTTCACGCCGACGGCAGCCTGATGGAGATGCCCGTTTCTCCGGTGGAAGCCGTGACAAGCATCCCCATTCCCGAACCCATCGCCCTGCTCGACGCGCAATTTTCCACCGATGGAAACGCCGTCCTCACGCTCGTTAGCCAAGGACCGCACCAGCCGCCGGCGCAAAGCATCATTTCCTATCAGGACGTGGACGACGGATCGCTGGATCTCACCACCCTGACCACCCGCTTCCCGTGGAATCTCCAGCCCAACCTCTGGAACGGCTTGATGCGTGACCCGGAAACCGCGCCGTTCGCAGTGCACGAAAACTCGCTCAAAATCCTCACCGGGACGCACGCGCCCGTCGTCACCGCCAGCACCATCACGGCGGCCGCATTCAGTGCGGACCACGTGATCACCGGGGAAGAAAATGGCAATGTCATCGTCCACCGCTTGCTCACACCGCCCGCAGCGACAGCCGCCGAGCCGCGCAAGGACGCTCTGACGAGTGACGATCTCGCCGCACTGGAATTGCTGTGCGAGGCGCTCGCCGGAGTGCGCCATGACGACCGCGAACGGACCTTTCCACGCATCGATGCCACCGTTCGCGTCGTCGCAGCAGGAACTTGTGATTTCGACGGGATCGCAAAAATTTTCCCCACCCTCGATTTCGAGCTGCTGCGGTCGACCTTGGCGGGTATCTCACCCGACGCATCAACTCCCGCAGCGATGATCCCGCTGTGGGATCGGCTCGCCCGCGCCGATTTCACCGGCAAGTCATGGCCGGACATTCTCACGCGATCCGCCGCGCTGGCCGGAACATCATGGCATGATGGCCTCGCCGCTGCGGTGAAGGGCGAGGACAACGGCAAATCCCCATGGCTCGCGGGGAGGCGCATCGAGAAAACGTTCTCCAGCAATGATGATGCCGCCATTCTAACCGCCATTGCCGAAGCCGGTGGAAATGGCCCCGCTGCCGCGACCGCGCTCGCGCTTGCTCTCAAATCTGAAAATCCGGAATGGATAGACGCCTGCCTCGAATCCGCCGCCGAGCTGCCGAATCTGCTGCGCCAAATCGCGATGTCGCGCGCTGCTTGGTTGCGTGGCCAACGGGCAAAGGCGCTCTCGCCGTGGCCCGAAGAATTTCCAAAAATGGCGGAAATACGCAGCCGCCAAGATTGGGAAGGCTGGGAGATGGCGGACTTCTCGCCAGCGCTGGAAGCCATTCGGCAGAACGTGTTAGACGAACTTGTCGCCATCGAAGTGCCGGAAAGCTCGACCCCGGAACAACGCAAGGCGGTGGCCGAACGGCTGGAGGATCCTGAAACCATCGCGACCGTCGGCAAACCGCGCTTCGCCTTGGCTTGCATGAAAGCGGCGCTCGCGTTTTCCGCGCACAAGGAGGACTCGGAAACGACCTTCGAGCTCGCCAACACCGCTCGCAAACTGGGCGCTCCGGCCGAGCCGTGCATGCGCGCCGAGGCGCTCGCTCTCACCGCGATGGGCGACTATCAGAAGGCCCATCCCATCTGGATCGAGCTCATCACCGAGCATCCGCTGGAAACCCAGATCCCGGGCGACTACGCGGAAGCCGCCTACACCGCGTTCGAAAATGCCGACCCGCAGCAGGCGATGACCATTCTCACCACCGGCATGCACCGCTACCCGCAAGACGGAAATTTCGCCCTGCGCGCCGGCTGGGTCGCTCTCCTAACGGGAAACTCCGAGCGTGGCTATCAGTTTCTCCAAGCCGGCAAACGCATCGGTTTTCCCGAGGAAAAGCAGGAAAACGCGCTCGCCTTGCTGACTATCGCCGCCGCCATGAACAACGCCTACGACGACGCGACCGTCTATTTCAACGACCTCGTCCGGCTCGACCCGGTATGGGCCGAGCTGAAAACGCTCGAAACGTTAGAATGGCCGGACGAACTCAAGTCCGTGCTCGGCCAGTTCATGCGGTGACGATCAGGCAAGGTCGCGCACCTGCACCTGCGACCACCAGTTCTTGAACGAGTGGATGAAGACCTCGTGATCCTCGTTCACCTGATAGGCGTCGTGCTCCTCGATGGACTTGAATTGCATGGTCAGCGCGTAGTCCCACGACTGGTCGATGACAGGACGCTCCATCACCTTGGCAGGCACCGCCCAACGGCCGCCTTCGACGAGGTCGATGTTGAATAGAGCGGATAGCCCTTGTTCGAAGATCGCGCGATCGACTTGATTGTTGTGTTCGTCCTTGAGCCAGAAATATACGTGGTGATCCATGCCGTAGGGATTAGTCGCCGCCCGTCCCCTCCGCAAGTCCAAGATCCAATCCGTTTCTTTCCAAGGTGACACGCGCCCTTTTTGGCCGTTATCCTCACGCTTGCGTTCGTTTCCGGCGAGTCGATACGCCAGGCCAGCGCAGGGCGACTGTGGTTGAAATCCCCGAACACCCAAACGTCATTCAAGGCTTCCTCCTGTCCAACGGCACGGCGATAACCGCGCCATCGCCACCATCCCCTGTGACGTGCCATTCAATTTCACTCACCAAGGTCAAAACTGGGTTCAGTTAGAAACGCTTCTGGAGTCATCTATCCGAGCCCCTGCCACATCGTTGGCAATGCCTTACACGCTGTCTGACACCGAGAGTCCTCGCGATTCCATCGATAACTACAATTCGTTAGACCACGAGAAAAAACGCCCTCGGCTCAATGCAGCCACGAGGTGATGAATCTCGTCCAAAAATTCACCCCGTCCACCTCGGTGAATTTGGCAACCACTGTATCGCCGATGCAGAATGCCGCTCACGTCATTTAAAGACCGTTAGATTTCCAGCTGACGATTGGGAGACCTTTTTGGTCCTCGTGGGATTAAAAATCCGGTCTCAGCTATTGAATGTAAAAACCAACAAGCCGTTGCTTCGGCGAAGCCTAGTTTGAGACGATTCTCTGTGATCCGATATTGGTGAAAAAATCTTTCATTTCAACCTTCATATTTCCGCAACAACTCGATCGGTCTTAGACCTCCGATCCGTCACGAGGCATTCCCTCTTGCTATCGTTCGGCGCATGAAGTGGCCGACTCAGATCACTCGCTGGATTACTATCCAATTAGGGAGGTAGTCATTTCGATCACGATATTCAACGGTGACATGCACTCGATTGTATCGGTTGGATCAAAAAATCCATCGAATCCAAAAACCCAAAGTTATGACCTGTTCGATCCCAAATCCTAAGGCGGAGCTTTCTTTCGATCTAACGAATACAAAGCATCATCCTCATCAAGCATACTCGAATCACGCCCCTTCATTTGAGCGGATGCCTGAGGCGAATCATCTCCAAACCTCCTACTCAGAGGGCTAAACCCCCAGCGACAAGCGGATTTATAAATTCTTCAATGATCAAAATTTTACCAGCTATCGGCTCTGTCCTTGCATTAGGAATAGCGACATTTTTGTTCTATCAAGCAAAAATCCAGCCCATATCGGCAGCCACGCTGCATCAGGCAAGTGAGAGCAACTCACAGCGTTTATCGAAAAAGACCGCCACCCCATCCCACGGCCGTAAATCCCATCAAGCTCCTCTATTGGATCAACTCAACCGCATTGTAAAATCGTCTAATTCCTTTGATCGGGAGCTATTTTCCTCGGTTCTTGCAAAACTTACGAGAACCCATGCCGCAGCCGCCGCAGACTATGTAGCTTCGATCCCCACCGGGCCGATACGCGAAGAAGCGTTGCGTAGCTTAGCCCGTATCTGGATCTCGCTGGATGCTGCCAATGCCGAGTTATGGGCGGTGAGCCTGCCTGATGAATTGGAAAGGCAATCCGCAATCGCCGATCTTTGCACTCAACTCGCGGGCAGCGACGCTGGCCAAGCCCTCATCATCGCGGAAAAACACGGAATCACAACTCAACTAACAACCTTCACTGAAAACCTCACGCAGCAATGGGCCAGTCAGGATTTTTCCGCCGCCGCTCGGTGGATCAAGGCTAGGCCTGCGGGTGAAAGCCGCGACCAAATGATCATGCGCCTTGCCTTCGTTCAATCCTCAAACCAGCCCGCAGAGGCGGCACGGCTCGTCGTGGAGGAAATTTCTGCGGGAGAGACTCAGACCGAAGCGGTCATTTCCGTGATCCACCAGTGGGGTCGGCACGACATGCTTGGAGCCCGTGAATGGGTCGCTCTGTTTCCCGCAAGTCCGCTTCGAACCCGTGCCGAAAGCGAACTCTCCAGCATCGCCACCCATCAAGGCAACGAGCCATGACATGACTAAACCCAAAATTTTTCACCCACCGCCACCCCTAATGCACCAAAAATCAAAGATCACCCAAAAATCCAACAGATCCTTCCCGTCCCAATATTTAGCAGATTACTTTCTCCAGCGCAGCAGATCTCTGGCAATCGCCGCCGGGATTTTGCTAGCGATTCAAGGTGATTTGGACGCCTCTACCTTACGAGTGATGCCTATCGGCGACTCGATCACTTCCGGTTATAAAAGCACAACGAACAATGGCTATCGAGGAGCGTTGTATGACTCCCTGATAGCCGGAGGCCACCAGACCGACTTCGTCGGTGCGGTCCGCGATGGAACGACCTTCGATCCCGATCACGAGGGCCATTCCGGCTACCGGATCGAGCAGGTCGCCACTCTATTGACCGGTGCCTTGTCTAACTATCAGCCGAATGCGTCACCCTGCACATCGGCAGCAACGACATGAACCAGAATTATCAGGTTTCCACCGCTCCGAACCGGCTGGCTGCTATGATCGATCAGATTCTTGCCGCAGTTCCCGGAGTGACCGTGGTCGTGGCCCAGTTGGCCCCCAATTCCGACGCGAACGTGCAGTCACGCATCAATGCCTACAACAGCCAGATTCCCGGCATCGTTCAGGCGCGGGCAAATGCTGGTAAGCGCGTCCACATGATCAACATGAGCTCGCTCAACATCGGCGACCTCAACGACGGCCTCCATCCGAACGACAACGGCTACCAGAAAATGGCGAATGCATGGCTGGGTGGCATCCAGCAAGTGATCGCTAACGGATGGGTCACGAATTTAGCGTTTGCAGGAACTTATGAAATTCAATGCGTCTCCAGCGGCCAAGCGCTGGATGTCTCCGGTGGCTCCACGGCCAACGGTGCAGCCGTCATTCAGTGGCCCTACAACGGGGGGCGCAATCAGTTGTGGAACTTCATTCCGACCACCAATGGTTACTATCAGATCAAGAGCGCGAACAGCGGGCTGAATCTAAACGTGACCGGCGGATCGGCGTCCAATGGAGCCCTCGTCGTCCAATGGCCCTTCGGCTCAGGAAACAACGACCAGTGGCTTCCCTCGCGCAATGCCGATGGCACTTATACATTCTACAACCGCAACAGCGGCCGAGTTCTTGACAACCCCGGCGGCAATACGCAAGCCGCCCAGTTCCTGCAATGGGCCGCAAACGGCGGTCCTAACCAGAAGTTTAATTGCATTCCCAGATAACGAAACACAAACCTAACTACCACTAAATCGTAACATGAAGAACCCACCTACTTCACCAACCAGAAGCCACACGCACGTTTCCATCCCAATCACCTCCGCAACGAAAGTCACGGCCCGCGCTGGATGGATGGCTCTGATCGTCGGCTTGGGGATCGCCACATCGGAACAAGCGTCCGCCATCGGAGCTGGGGACGCCGATGCATCCATCAACGCGTTCAACAGCGCATTCCTCGTAAATTCCGGCGGTCAAACCTATTATAAGGTTGGACTCAACAACAGCAGTCCCGCCTATTTTTGGGAGCAGGCGCTGAACATCCAGGGCATGCAAGACGCCTATGAACGCACGGGCAGCACTGCCCACCGCACGCAGGTCAACAACCTATGCAACACCTTCCTCCAACAGAATCCCCCGCCCTGGACGTGGAACGGCTGGAACGATGACCTCGGCTGGGCCTCCATCGCTCTAGTTCGTGGCTACCAAATGACGGGCAATACAAACCTTCTCACCCAGGCCCGCTACGGTTTCGATCTAGCCTGGAACCGCGGTTGGGACACCCAGTACAACGGCGGCGGCATCTGGGAACACCAGCCAGACTATCCCGGAACCGAACCCGACCGCAAAGAGGCGTTGTCCAACAACAGCCTCGGGAAAGCGGCCTGCATGATCTATCAAAGCACGGGAGATACGTGGTACAGAGACAGAGCGACTGAAATCTACAACTGGGTCTGGCATCGCATCTACAATGCCACCACCGGCCAAGTTTATACAGGAGTTTTTCCGGATGGAACGGTGAACACCGGAGCCGCCGTCTACAACCAAGGGACTTTCGTCGACTTCGCCAACCTGATGTATCAGATCACCGGCAATATCAATTATTACAACGATGCCAAACGGTCGATCGACTACGTTCGCTACAACATGACGACCAACGGCATCATCACCAACACTGCGGGCTGGCTAAACACCTGGGCCGATGAGTTCGCCCGCGGCCTTGGTCACTTCGCCCGCGATAACCGCCAGTGGGCCACCTACCACAGCTGGATGGTCCAGAACGCCGACGCGATCTGGAACAACCGCCGACGCGATCTAAACCTCACTGACAACGGCTGGAATCGCCTGACGCCGAACGACCCCGCCATGACCGCGAACAAGGCGGTCAGCGCGGTGGCTTGGCTCCAGTTCACCCCAGCCTCCATGCCTAACAATATCGGCGGCATTCATACCATCGTCAGCCGTCAGAACAGCATCGCCATCGACAACGGCGGAACCACCGCCAACGGCGCGGGGGTGATCCAATGGGCGCAGAATAACAGCCAGAACCAACGCTGGCTCTTCACCCAGAACCAGGACACCTCTTGGAATATCGTCAACCTAACCAGTTGGAAGGCACTGGATGCCCCAGGTGGAAGCACGGCGAACGGTTTGCAAATGGTACAGTGGACCCCTCTCCGCAACACCAACCAGCGTTGGTGGGTCGATCAACAGTCAGACGGCAGCTACAGGATCTGGAACCAAGGGACCAGCAAATCGCTTGATAACTCCAGTAACGCGACCAACGGCTACAAGCTGATCCAGTGGGACTGGAATGGCGGAAACCAGCAACGCTGGAATCTCCAATAGAATAAGTGTCCTCACCAGAGGTGCTTCGGTTGACGGCACCAGCTATGCCGCCAACACGGAGCACCTCTCCGTTCTATATTTCTAGAGTAACTACCGAATCCAACTTCATGAACTGGATTGATCCTGTTCCAAACGGGTAACATTTCTGCGAGGAGGCGGGAAACCGGCAGGTGCTTCTCAGGCAATCATTGCGGCACGTGCGAAGATCCAATCCAAGCGCACAATCATTTTCCGATTGATGCGATTTCCTAGGATGCGTGCAATGGCCCATCCATGAAAATCCTCGTCACCGCTTTCGGTCCCTTTGCGGGGCGTTCCGAAAACGCCTCCATGCTGGTGCTGCACGAACTGAAACTGCGCTTTCCTGAAATCCGCACGCGCATCCTGCCGGTGGACGCGGTCGTTGCGCCATCCCGCCTGAAACAAGCACTCCGCAGCCTTAGGCCGGACGCAGTTGTCATGCTCGGTGAGGCCGCTGGCAGCAAGACGATACGATTGGAAACCCGCGCGTGGAATGAAATGGATTTCCGCATCCCAGACATTGCGGGACGATTGATCGCCGCGAGGCCCATCCGTGAGGACGGTCCAAATTCGTTAAATTCCACGTTGCCGCTGGATCTAATTTTCACCTCTCTGGATGCGGATGGGCACCCGGTATCAACCTCGAATGACGCGGGCCGCTACCTTTGCAACCAAGTCTTCTATCAGACGATGGATTATCTCGTCGGCCATGACATGGAAATACCGGCTGGCTTCATCCATTTGCCACTGGCCGCAGATTTCCCCACGAATCAAGCGGCGGATGCGATGGCAAAATTGCTGCGCGTCATGGCGACGGATGCGGAAAGCTGAAAAACTAACAAACTGCCCATGAAGCGTTGCTGCGGGACGCAGCAACCACCTCACATCCGCTCGGGGACGGCGATGCCGAGGAGGTCGAGTCCTTGGCGAAGCGTGCGCGAAGTGAGGTCGCAGAGCGCGAGGCGGCTGGAGCGGATCGGTTCCTCGGATTTGAGCACGGGACAGGCTTCGAAGAAGGAATGGAAGGCTCGGGCCAACTCGAGCACATAGTTCGCGAGGAGATTGGGGCGGAAATCTTCGAGCACGACGGGCAAAATCTCACCGAAGCGGACGAGCAAGCGGGCGAGGTGAATTTCCGCCTCTTCGTTGAGGTGAATCTCTGCGGCGGTCGCATCGAAAGGCGCGTCGAGCTTGCGGAAAATCGAGCGGATGCGGACGTGCGAGTATTGCAGATAGGGAGCAGTGTCGCCTTGCAGCGCGAGCATGCGATCCCACGAGAAGACGTAATCCGTGAGGCGGTTTTGCGAGAGTTCGGCGAATTTCACCGCGCCGATGCCGACGATCTCCGCGATCTGCGCGGCTTCCTCTCCTTGGAGGTCGGGGTTCTTCTCGGCGATCGCTTTGGCGGCTCGCTCGACGGCTTCTTCGAGCACCTCGACCAAGCCGACGTTCTCGCCGGAGCGGGTGCGCATGAGTTTGCGGTCGTCCCCGAGGATGGAGCCGAACTGGACGTGTTGAAAATCCCCGGTCTTGCCCCAACGCGCGGCGGCGTCGAAGAGCTGGCGGAAGTGGAGCTGCTGAGGCACGCCGACGACGTACCAAACGTGGTCCGCCTTCCACTCGTCGATGCGGAACTGAATGGTGGCGAGGTCGGTGGTGGCGTAGAGGAAACCGCCGTCGGCCTTGCGAATGATGGCGGGATTGTCGGTCCAGCCGTCCTCCTTGTGGACCATGAAGGGATCTTCTTCCTTGGCCAATTCACCGCCAGAGAAGACGCACACTGCACCGTTGCTCTCGCGGGCCAGCCCCGTTTCCAAAAACTCGTCGACGATGCCCGCCAAGCGGTCGTTGTAAAAACTCTCGCCATGCCAGTGGTCGAATTTCACGTCCAGCCTGTCGTAGATTTTTTGCAGGCCTATCTTGGAAAACTCGATGGATTTCTCCCAGATCGCGAGGTTCTCGGGATCGCCCGCTTGGAGCTTCACCAGCTCGTTTTTGCAGGCGTCGAGAATGCCCGGTTCTTCCTTGATCGCGTTGGTTTTGCGGTAAATCCGGACCAGCTCAGCGATGGGATTTTCGGCCAGCGCGGCTTCATCGAGGAAATGGTTCCAACCGTAGATGATCATCCCGAACTGCGTGCCCCAGTCGCCGATGTGGTTGTCCGCGATGACGTTGAAGCCGAGGAAGCGGGCGATGCGCGCCAGCGAGTCGCCGATGATGGTCGAGCGGATGTGGCCGACATGCATCGGCTTGGCGACGTTGGGCGCGGAGAAATCCACGACCACGGTGCGACCCTCGCCGGTGGCAGGCACGCCGAGGCGTGGGTCGCGGACCAGGGCGGCGGCGCGTGCTTGGTAAGCGGCGGGAAGGATGCGGAAATTGATGAAGCCCGGGCCGGCGATGTCGGCGGTGGCGACGCCGTCGAGATCCAGCTTGTCGATGATTTCCTGGGCCAGCGCGCGGGGGTTCGTCTTGCGCTGCTTGGCGAGAACCATGGCGGCGTTCGATTGGTAATCGCCGAAACGAAGGTCTGCGGCGGCAGTCACAGCAGCGGTGGTCGGCTCACCCAAGGTCGTGGTGAGAGCGGCGGCGAGACGGGATTCGAGTTCCTTGAGAAGGGTCATGAGGGCAGGCGGTTGGGGAGCCGGCGGAAGGTCAGGCGCTGACGCGGGACGGCTTGGATTCGAAGATGGCGACGATTTCCTCCACGTTTGCCGCCGCACCGAGCTGGCGCAGCACCTCGCTGTTGGTGAACATCTTGGCGATGGCGGCCAAGGTGCGCAGGTGCAGGTGGTAGTCCTTACGCGGGACGATGAAAAGGACGATGAAATGGACGGGAGCGTTGTCGAGCGCCTCGAAGTCGATGCCCGCCGACGATCGGCCAAACACCGCGATGACCTCTTCCAGATGATCCGAAAACGCGTGAGGAATGGCGACGCCCGAGCCGATGCCGGTGCTGACGAGCTCCTCGCGCGCCCGGAAGGCTTCGAGCATTTCCGCGTGTTGGTCGGCCGGAAGTTGACCGCTAGCCGCCAGATGCCCGACAAGCTCGACGATGGCAGGCCAATGCTCCACCGCCTGCATATCGAGGATGATCTGGTCTGGATTGAGCAGCTTGGCCAGCTTCATGGATAGGAGGTCTCGGCCGCGAGGGGACGCCGTGGGGGCGAGTGGTTAAAGTCATGACCCCTTGATGGCAAGCGGATTTGCCGGGTTTGTCGGCTGTCCGGCGGGCATCACGATTTTTCCTAGCCACTTTGGCACGGATTTTGATAACCGGAGCTTGATGTTATACCATTGCGCCGCCCCGTTTCGGAACCGCTTCACCACGGCGGATCTTGAGTTCATCGCCTCGGTGATCGCTCCGGATGAGCAGCGCATGCACTTGGAAAAACTGTGGAGCGATCCGATCGCCTTGCGCGAAATGCTCGACCACAAGGAGGTTTTCCGCGCGGTGCTGAATTCACCGGCTACGCTGCGAATTTCCGCGCGCTTCTATTTCCACGTGCTGGTCCGCCATGCCTTTCTGCAAGCGGGCCTGGCCGACGCGGCGCTGGCGGACCACGTTTCTGGCGTGATGGCGAAGCGGCTCTGCCCATCGGCGGACGATCCGCTGGAAAATATCTCGGGCGGATTCACGCGCGCTTCGGACTTCATTTCGATCATCGACCAAGCGCATGGCCGGATGCGTTTCCACCTGCAAGTCGCGGCGGGCAATCAATTCCTGATGCTCACCGGGCTGTATCCGGAGTTTTTAAACCACCGCAGCGAGACGACGGGCGGGCCGAGTTTGGAGTATTACGAAAACTTCGCTCGTCAGGCCTACCGCGGTGCGGCGGACAACCGCGAGGGGGCCGGGCCGCAAACACGCAAAATCTTTGGCACGCTTGCCGAGGTTCTGCCAACCGCACGTCTCTCACTGAACCGCATGGCGGAGGAACTGGTTTTCCTCGGCACTTGATCAAGGACGCTTGTCCCAAACCGCCCGTGCCAGCTTCCAGCCGTCCTCTTCCTTCACCCACTCGAAGGTGACGTCGTAGTTGCCATCTGCTGGTCGATAGGTCGGCAGCTCGACCATGCCGAAGAGCGAAAATTTCACGGTGGCGGCGTTCTCCTGCACCGCGATGTCGTGAATCTCGTCCATTTCGAAACGCGATTCCTTCGCCTGATTGGCCAGCCACGAGTAGGCGGCTTCGAGGTCATCGCGGGAAAAACTGCCGTTTGCTTCTGGGATGGTCGGTGTCACCAACTGCACCTCGCCTGCCAGCAGATCATGCAAGGTGTAGCCGCCCATGTTGCGCGAGGCCAGTCCCCCACCCTTTTCAAACGTCAGGGTTTCTAGCAACGAGTGAGTGCGACGTTGGATCACCTGCCGCGGCGAATACCACCAGATGCAAAATCCGACTAACAGCAGAACGACAGCGAAGGGAATGAGGTAGCGCTTCATGCGGGTGGTTTTTGATGGGCGGGATCGTAGAAGATGCGGATGTCCGCTTTCTTGGTGCCGAGGAGCTGTTGGGCGCGCTTCAAGGCGGAGCGTGTCGAAAGGTTGGGGTTGCGTGGATTGGTTAGGAAAATATTGCTCTCGCCGGCCCGACGATCGCAGCCCGCTTGCAAGGTGACGAGGATGCCGGATTTTTTCAGCACCCGGTAGACTTCACGCGTCGCCCCGGAAACGATGAGATGCAAGCCGTGGCCACGCATGAATAGGATGAGATCCTCCAGCGCCATCACGCTCGTCGCATCCAAATGCCGCGCGTTTTTCAGCCGCAAGATGATCACCTGGATGGCTGGGTCAGAAACCGTGCGCTGGATCTGCGTGCGGAACAGCTCGGCCGCGCCGAAGAAAAGGTCGCCCTCGACGTGGACGATGGAGATTGCGGGGATGGGCCGCTGCCGTTTCTCGCCCATTTCCCGCAGTTCACCCGCATCGCTGAACTCGTACTCGATGAGGTGAGGCCGACTCGCCTTGCGCAGGAAGAGGGTGATGGAAATGGCCACGCCGAGGAAAATCGCGACATGCAATGGGGCGAGCAACGTGGCGATGAAGGTGATCACCAGCACCGCCGCGTCATCCCCCGTGGACCTCAGGCAAATGCGGATGTTGCGCAGATTGAACAGCGAGAGCGACAGCGCGATGACCAACGCCGCGAGCGCCGCCTTCGGCACGTAGTCGATCAACGGCACGCCCCAGCCGACCGATGCCGCGATGAGCACCGCGAATGCCATGGTGTAGATCCCGGAAATCAGCGAAGCGAAACGCGTCCGCGCGCCGGATTCGTAGTTCAACGTCGAACGTGTGAGAGACCCGGAAGCGGGCATTCCACCGGCGAAGGCGACCGCGACATTCGCCAATCCCACCGAGAGCATGTCCTGGTTCACGTCCGGCCTGTCGCCAGTCTTCGCCGCCAGCGTTTTTGCCATCAACGTGTTTTCCAACGACGCCAAAAAGGCCACCGCAAAGGCGATGCTGAGCATCATCGAAATGTCGCTGAAGATGTTTTCGCGCAGCAAGTTGGGCATCTTCAACTTGAGATCGTCCATGGTGAAGGTGGCAAACGTCGCCTCTCCTGCAAACGCTCCAACACCGCCTTGGATCAGCGTGCCGAAGCCGATCGACGCGAGCACCAAGGCGATGGCGAAAGCCGGCCAATGAGGCCGCCATTTGCGCACCAGATAGAAAACCACCAGCGTCGCGCCTCCAATGAGTAGCGAGATGGGATGCGTGTGCGGCAACGCTTTCGCTAAGCCTAACAAAAGTCCGACAAAAGTCGCGGAAGAGCTCCCTTGCAGATATTCGGTGAGGCCGAGGAATGGCTTGAGCTGGTTGGCGATGATGAGCACCGCCGCGCCCGAGATGTAGCCGACAAGCACGCTGCGCGAAACGTATTGCAGCAAGTCAGCGACCTTAAAGTAAGCGGCGGTCGTGGCGATCAGTCCGACCATCATCACCAGCAGCGGGATCAACTCGCCGAAGCGCGACGTCAGCTCCGGATTCACCGAGAAAAAGCTGAACAGCATGAAGGCCGTGGCATTCGTCGGCCCTAATACGGTGTGGCGCGACCCGGCGAAAAGCGGTGCCACGAAGGCCGCCACCGCCGTGCTGATGATCCCATACACCACCGGCAGTCCGGCGATCGCCGCAAATGCAAGCCCCTGCGCCAGTGCCAGCACAGTGACATTCGCCGCCGCCCAAGAGTCGGCGCGCAGTTTTGGCAGGCTGTAATTGCCCACATCCTTGAGGAAAGGGGCCAGTGCCACTCGCTCCGCGGCGAAAAAATCCCGCAAATTGCGGGCTGCCTTGGTGAGCGGGCGCAGGATCTTCATGAATCTCCGGACATTACCGGAACCGTGCCCGACGGAAAAGGAATAATCCTAACAGAACACAGAGAATGTTCGGTGCCCACAACACCAGCGCCGCCAGCCGCGCGTCGGTTTTGATGTTATCCGCCAGCATCAGGAAAAGGAAATAGCCCGCGCCAATGAGCAGGCTCATCACCAAGCCGGCCGAGTTGTCGCGCCGCCGCGACTGCATGCCCAACGGCACCGCCACGAACGCGAACGCCAAACACGCCATGGAGAGCGAGTAACGAGTCATGATTTCCGACTCCATTTTCACTCGGCGGCCCTTGGTCAATTCGGGGTTGGTCGCGAGTTCATGGCGTATCGCGTCATTGCTCATCGCACTCGCCTTCGGCTTGCTCTCATCGAGTTTTTTCAGGTCGATGACGAGTGGCTCGACGTAGCCCGCCTGCGCGATATCGACGCCGCCAGCGGCATCGCGCGTTTCGAAGTAGGCGTCTTCCAGTTTCAGCCGGAGCTGACCAATTTCCTGCCTGGCGGAAAGCGCGGCCCGTTTCGCATGCACATAAGTCACCGCGCCGTCGTCCTTTCCGTCATCCGGGAAAATGTAGATGTTGAAGCCTTCCACCCAATCTCCGTCGCGGCCTTCCACCAACAGTTTTTTAAACCCACCGCCGCCGAAATTGCCCTGCACCACGCCCGGCTTGAGCAACGACGTGGGATCACGCACCCCTTGGTCGAAGAAAAGTTGCAGCATGTCCGCCTTCGAGTTCGGCACCACCCGAGTGTTCAGCCAAAGGCTCAACCCGGAGAGCGCCATGCCGATCACGAAAACCGGCAACGACAGCCGCTGCAAACTCACGCCTGCCACGCGGAAACTCGTGATCTCTTGATTCGCCGAAAGTTTCCTAAAAACCAGCAACACCGCGGACAAAAACCCCCACGGGACGGTGTACATCAGCGAAACCGGCAACACGCTCATCACGAAGCGCACCACCAGTTCCAGCGGCGCACGGATGTCCACCAGCAAGGGTTGGAGCTGCTTGAAAAGGTTGCCCAAAACCAGCACCACCCCCAGCACGGCAACCGCATACAGCGTGCCCACCAGCACCTGGCTTCCGATGTAGCGGTCCGAAATTCGCATGAGGTCGGGCGACTCTGCTTGCCCCTATCCGGCCTGTCCAGACCAGAGAAAGTCGCGCGCCCACGGTCGTTGATCGCCCGGCATTCAGCGGCTGGTGAAAACGCGGGAGGCGGATAGGGCGAAATTTTCCGGGTCATACATGGACTCGACCTTGGCGGGCGGCGCAACGGCTTGGCCAGCGAGCGTGCAACGGGCAAGGTAGCTGACGGTGTAAGTCCCCTTGCGCCAGACGTGGTCGAGGAAGAACACAGCGCGGTCGGTACGGAGTTCGGAATGGCTGACGTTCCAATCGTTCTCGCTGGTGCGCGTGCCGACGGCAGCGCGCTGCGAGGCGAAGTCGGTGTTGACCGTTTCGAAAATGGACGCGAGCGGATCTTCGATGACGAGGTAGCGCGTGTCGTCCTTGGGCAAGCTGACGCGCAGGGTGACGCGGATGAGATCGCCGACGGCAGGTTCGTTGAGAATGGTCGCTGAGCCGTCCGGGTTGATGCGCTCGTAAATGCGATCAATGGAAAGCCCATTGGTGGCGACGGGCTGGATGGGGGCGATGCGCGGCTTTGCGACGAGATTCACGCGGACGAAGGCGTCGTGATCGGCGGCGAGGCCGATTCTGAGATCGGGTGTGAGGGCGAGCGTGCGGGAGGCTGCGGGATTTTCCGGAGTGAGGGAAATGGTCTCGCCGGCAGCTGCGCTCTGAAGCGTGAGGTTTACGGTTTCGCCAGCATGGTCATGGGCGTCGGCGTAGCGGGCCATGGCGAGCAAACTCCAACCGTTGACCCAAGTGGTGCGCCAACTGCCGTAAGGATTGCGGTCGAGCAGCATGCGATCGAGCACCCGCGTGGCATCGGAACCGTCGGGATCGACGAGCAGCCAAGCGGTGAGGCGGTAGGCATCGTCGGCGGACCACGGCATCCAGCGGTCGTCCTTGGATTCGAACGGGATCTGCGAGGTGAGGATGGATTTCGCTTGGGCGAGTTTTTCCGGGTTGCCAGGGTTTTCCGCCGCAATGGCAGCGGCGAGCAGGCTGCGCGCGGCAGGAGTCAACTCGTTGAGGCGTTCGGCAAGCGTGTTCTGATAGGCGGATTGGGCCGAGCCGGAAAGAGCGAGGACAAACAAGGAGCGTGCGTGAATTTCCAGGTTGGATGGGGACTTTTCTGCAGCCATGCCACGCAGGCTTTCGATGAGGTTTTTCTGGAGCGATTCGACGGCGGATGGCGGCACGTGGGCACCCTTCTGCTGGGCGAGGATGAGTCCGAGGCCGGCGTAGGAGGTGGCCCAGTCCACGGTATCGGTGCCCCCCGGCCAGTAGGCGAATGAGCCATTAGGAAGCTGCATGGAAAGCAGGCGGTCGGCTCCGGCCTGGATGGCCTTGGCGACTTGCTCGGGATCGAGTTTCGCGAAGCGAGGGATAAAACTCTCTAACGATTTCACACTGAGCCACGGGACGAGCGACGAGGTCGTCTGCTCGACGCAGCCATACGGATAGTGGAGCAGGTAATCGACGGAGCCCGCGGCCTCGACCAGCGGCGAGCGCGAGAAACCGAGTTCGATGCTGCCGGTGCCGTTGAGCAACGCGGAATCAAGCTGGCCGCGCAGATCCAGCAGAGAGCCGGATTTTTTCAGGCTGACGAGCTTGGACTGGCGCAGCAGCGGCATGGGATACTGGACTTGGAAGCGGGACTCCACCGCATCGGATAGGTCGTGGGTGAGTTGCGCATCGAGCGCGGCGTTTTTCAGTGAAACCGGCGTGGCATGGAAGCTGAGAACGGCCTCGCCCGTGTGGTCGGCGCGGCTGGGGAAGACGACGGTGGTGGACGCTCCGGCGGCGAGCGTGACGGTTTCGGCAAGCTGGCCCGTGGCGCTAACAGGCGATGTTTCCATGCTGGATCCCGTGTCATACGAAATCAGCCAGCTGCCCTCATGGGTGGATGCGTTCTGGACGAGGACCTGCGCGTCGAAGGTGTCGGTCTGGTTGGCGAAACGGGGTGTCTTCGGTTCCAGCATGAGGTCTTTTTTCACGATCAACGACGCTTCGGTGTGACCGAAGCGAGCGGCCTCGTGGTGAACGACGGCGATGACGCGGTAGCGCGTGAGCGTGTCGGGCACTTTAAATGTGTGGCTGAAATTTCCTGCGGCATCGGTGACCAGCGCAGGTGCCCAGGTGGCGCAGGGATCGAAATTCTTGCGCATCAGGTCGGCGAGTTTCCCGAGGTCGCCACCACCGCCGATGAAGAAACCCTTGTTGCTGAAATACTGTTGATCGGGGTCTTCCGGGATGAAGGTTTGGAACGAGGTGCCCGCACTGACGTCGAGATTGCGCGGCTGATAGAAATAATCCATCGGCCGAGGCGTCTCGTAACCCATCACGGCGAGCGTGCCTTCATCCTCAGCGTAGAGCGTGATTTCCGCACCGGCGGCGGGGCGACCATCCGCAAGGGTGACGGAGCCGCTCACGGTGACCTCATCGGCCGGGCGGCAGGATTCGGGGGCGCTGAGCTTCACGGCGAGCGTGTCGCGGAGGTTTTCCACGGTGAGTTCGCAGTAACCGAGGCGGAGCTGCGGTTCTTTGTGGTTTCTAGCAGACTCCTTCGCGCCTTTGACGATGAGGACAGAAACGTAGGCGTTGGGCGCGTCCTCTTCCGTTAGCGGGATTTCCACGATGGGGTTGTCCGCCTTGAGTTGGACCTGGAACGAGCGCAGCACTTTTTCGCGCTCCACGGTGACGAGCGCGGTGCCTTCGATGGGCGACAGCACGAGAACGCGGGCGGTCTCGCCGGGCTTGTAGGATTTTTTCTCGGCGACGAGTTTCACGCGCATGCCGTCCTCATAAAGCCATGGGTATTCGTCGGTGCCATAGACATTGAAATAGGTGACGGTGGCGAAGGGGCGGCCATCGGGATCGTTGCCGCGCACGGTGAGTAAATGACGACCGGTGGCGCGGGGCGTGGCGATGAACTCGGTGCCGGGACCGGCGGAGGCGGCGGGATCCAGCGTGAGCTCGGTGGTGCTGACCGTTTCCTCGGACACGTCGTTGCGGGTGGTGGTCGCACCGGTGTCGGTGCGGGATTTCACGGCGCTGTTCACCTCACGGGTGAGGGTGGCGGTCAGTTTAACGGCTCCAGGAAAAGGTTCGCCATCGGTGCCGGTGGCGACAATTCTAACGGGCAATGGCTCGCCAGCGCGGACCAACCGGTCGATGCGCGAGATCCCGGCGTAGACCGACGACGGATGGACGGTGGCGCTGGTGGTCGCGGTGAGTGTCTGGTGGTTCGCATCGGTGACCTCAGTGGAAACGGTGACTTCGCGGGCGGTGGGAAACTCGGCTTGCGGGATCTCGACCTTGAGCGATGCCTTGCCGTCGGCAGAAAGCTGCGCCCCGCCTTGAGCCTGGGTGACCTGGCTGCTAGAGTCGTCGTCGGAACGGTAGCCAAAGTAATGATACCAGTAGGACCAATCGTCGATGCGATGGTTGCCGAAAAGGTAGTCGCGGAAACGCTCGGGGTATGGATTTCTCGCGGTGACGCGGCTGAAGAATTTCACCCCACCGGCGGCGACGGGTTGGCCTTGGTAGTAGGTCGCGGCGAGATCAGCGGTTAGGGAGGCGCTGTTGATGGCGGGGGGCGCAATGGTCTGGGTGACTTCGAAGGCATTGCGGCGAAACTCCTCGACGGCCAGCGGCAAGGTGAAGCGGGCGTTGCGCAGGATGGCGTTTTGTTCGGACCAATCGTCTTCGAGCGCCTCCGCCTTGGCGAGTTCCTCGGGGAACTCGAGGCGAATTTCGTGGGTGCCTGTCTTGCCGGCGGGCAGGGTGTAGGTGAAATCGAAGGACCCGTTAGGAGAAAGGGTGACGGGGCTGGTGTGGATTTCCTTTTCCGCAGGATCCAGGATGACGACGCGTGCCGGAACGGGATCGGCCGCGACAATGGCATTTCCCTGACGCATGCGGACGATGCCTTTCAGGCGAAGCGTTTCGCCGGGTCGATAGAGTGAGCGATCGGTGAAGAGGAATGCTTGGCGGACGGATTCGGCGGGCTTGTTCCAGGAGTAGCGGACCGGGAAATGCCAGAGGCCGACGGTGTCCATGGTGGCATCAAAGGCCGTGAGGTAGCTGTCGCCGCCAAGGATGGCGTGGAGATGGCGGGCAGCGTCTTCGCGCGGCACGGTGGCGAGGCCGGAGGCGTCGGTGGCGGCAGATTGCAGGGCGGTGGCATCCTCGCCGAAAAGCTCAATCCTAACACCGGGGAGTGGCGCGCCGGTGTCGCAGGAAAATGCGTAAAGCACGGCTTCCTTGGCGGTGAGTTTCCACGCCAGGCCGATGTCGGTGAGTTGGATCAGTGCCTGTGCGTTGCGGCGACCGGAGTCTTTGATTTCTTTGTTAGGTTCGCCGGTGATGTCGAGGAAGAGCGCCGCGTCGGGCGTGCCGGGAGGAAGAATTTCGTCCCACTTCAGAGTGATTTCGCGCGAGGTGTCGATGGGGTTTCCGAGGGGGATTTCCTTTTCAAAGATGGTTTCGCCGGAGACGAGCGAGTAAGGCAGCGGCGCCGTGGGTTCGATGGGCTCGCCGTCGTGGCCGCTGCCGTTGTACTGGCGGTATCCCTGATAGGCGCGGATCAGGTCGCGGCCGACGAGGCGTTTGATGCGGACGTGCAGGCTGGCGAGATTGACGGTTTGGATGCGGTAGGTGCGGTTGCCGTTGGCGAGCTGGGCTTCGTTGGACGAGGGCAGGATGAGCTCGGGATCGAGGTGATTGAAGACGATGGACTCGGTGTAGGGAGCGGCGAGATCGAGTCCGGCCTTGGAGGTGAAAGGCGGCCGCATGGTGACGGAATAATTCTCATGGGCGGTTAGGTCGCCGGTGAGGAATAGCTGGCGTCCGTCGAAGCGCGCGCTGAGGTTGGCGGGGCGCGGGGTGATTTCTAGGCACTTGGTGAGGAAATCGACGGGCAGGAACTCCGAAACCGGGTCGTTGAAATCGATGACGATCTGGCGCGGTTCGTCCGCCGAGACGAGCGGGCGAATCTTGGTGGCGAGGAAGGGCTTAATCTCACCAATGCTAGTTTCGTAATCTTCGGTGAGGCGGGCTGTGGCAGAAAGGTTAGGCAGGCCTTTGAAGGAGGTGAGTTTCCATTCTTTGGCGGGAGGAAGTGGCGAGTCGGGAGTGACACGCAGCATGAAGGGGACCGGGCTGTCGGGTGCGGGTTGGGGCATTTCCGCCGCCCCGGGGAAGCGCGCGGCCCAAGGTTTCGTACTGGTCCCATAGTAGCCGGCGTCCTGATAGGTGGGGTGCTCGACGCGGACCGGGATTTGGGTTCCCAAATCGGAAGCGAAGGAGAAAAAGTTTTCGGCCGCCGTGGCATCCACCGAATCGTTGAAGGTGAGCAGCCAAGCGCCGGTGGAAGGCGAGTATTCCGACGACCAGCGGTTCGGCGAGGTGGTCGCGGTGACTCGGAACGGCTCGCTGGCCACGGTGGCGAATTTTCCGGTAGGGACAGCGGTGCCATCGAGCAGCGAGTGATCGCCGGAAATGGAGAAGGTGTAGGTGGTCCCCATGGCGGGCGGGCTATCGGGCACCCAGTTTGCGATGTTCTGGGCTTTCCAAACGAGCTTGCCGGGAAGGGCGGGTTGGATGTCCAACCATGAGCCCGTGGCGGGTTTTCCGAGTTCAGAAATGGCGACGGCGGGCGAATCGAGGACGAGGTCGATGGTCGATTCCGGGGTGAGTGAGGGGGTGGAAACGACGAGCCGGGGGGCGGCGGTGGCCGCGCCAGATAGCGCGACGCATGAAGCGAGGACGGCGAGGGAGAGTTTCATGAGCGTGGTGGATCGAGGAAAGGACTATCAGATACGCAGCGCAGAAGCGGTGAAAATCATTTCATGGAGGCCGAATAGAATTTGTTTATCCGCATCCGGGTAAAACACCGCGAGCCGCCTCGCAGAGTTCACGCGCGACGGGGCGACACGGGGGATTGCGCTTTGCCGGGAACCTGCGAAATTCACGGCGTGTTCCGATTTTCGATTTCAAGGATTGGCCGCGCATGGGCATGCGTGGCGGCAGTTCTCGTGGCTGGTTGCGCGCCGGCAAAATTCACCTTGGTGAACCACGCAACTCCCCACTCCGCCAAGTCCGACTCGTTCGGCTATCGCAAATGGATTTCTGACAAGGTCGAGCAAGACGTGATCGTCATTGGCATTCACGGGTTCTGCGGCGCGTCGATCGATTACGCGAACCTCGGCAAGCACTTGCTCAAGCATCAGCCGAAAACCGGCCTCTATGCCTACGAGGTGCGCGGCCAAGGCAGCGATCCCATCACCCAGCGCCGCGGTGACATCGGCGATCCCAAAGACTGGTACCGCGACCTTTTTGCATTCACCCAATTGGTCGAAGAACAGCATCCGCGGGCGAAAATCGTTTGGTTCGGCGAGAGCATGGGGGCGCTCATTTCATCGCATGCGCTGCGCGAAGCCCCGGCAGGCGACCCACCGTGCGACGGCCTGATCCTTTCCTCCCCCATCGTGCGCTTCCGCGACGACATTCCGGCGTGGACTCCGGGCTTGGTGCAAATCGCCGCGACGACTCTGCCCTTGGCGCGGATTTCCTTGGAAACCTTGTCCGGCGGCGAGGATGTCCAGATGACGCAGACTTCGCACCACAGCGAGCAGGTGACTCAAAATTCCTACAATGTGGAAAAGCACACGTTGCGGCTGATCGGCACACTGGGTCGCCACATCGACAACATGAACGACTGCGCCGCCGCTTTCCGGCTGCCAGTGCTGGTGCTGCATGGCGGCAAGGACTATTTCAACAACGACTCTGACGTCCGCGGCTTTGTCGCTCGCATCCCGGACGGGGTCTCGAAAACCTACCGCAATTACCCCGCCGCCTACCACTTGCTGATGTATGACGCCGAGCGGGATGCGATTTTCCGCGATGTCGAGCGCTGGGTGGATCGGTTGCGTAAAAACCAGCTCAAGGAACTTTAGGCCGAAATTGTCAGGATTCGTCTTGACGGGTCCGGACTCATGGCCATTCTCCGCGTCCCGCAACCCCACAAGTTTTCATTATGGCACGTATTTGCAGCATTCGAGGAACCCGCGTCCGCTCCGGCGGAAAGATCCACCGTTCAGGTTTGGCCAAGAAAA
>JAZKEG010000028.1:0-57020 GCA_040387215.1 Verrucomicrobiota bacterium
TCTTGCCGGAAGCGGCACCCGGACCGGCGGGAAGGCCGGTGGCGAGGGTCTTGGCTTTCGCGACGTCGGCGAGGTCGAAGATCGGCGCGAGGAGTTGCTCCAACTGTTCGGCAGGGTTGCGCAGGATGGCGGTTTCCCAGTCGATGAGTTTTTCCTTCACCATGTCCATGGAGAACTTGAGCGAAGCAGCGGCGGTGCGCTTGCCGTTGCGGGTTTGCAGCATGAACAGCTTGCCTTCCTGCACGGTGAACTCGATGTCCTGCACGTCCTTGAAGTGGCTTTCGAGGATCTTGCGGACCTTCATCAGCTCGGCGTATGGCTTTGGCAGTGCGGCCTTGAGGGTACTGACGTTTTCCGGAGTGCGGACACCGGCGACGACGTCTTCGCCCTGGGCGTTGATGAGGTATTCACCCCAGAATTCGTTTTTGCCGTTGGCAGGGTCGCGGGTGAAGGCGACGCCGGATCCGGAGGTGTCGCCGGTGTTGCCATAGACCATGGCCTGCACGTTGACGGCGGTGCCCCATGCGGCGGGGATGTTATATTTGCGGCGATAGACGATCGCGCGGTCGTTCATCCAGGAACCGAAGACGGCGCCGGCGGCACCGCGGAGTTGGTCCCATGGATCGCTCGGGAAACTGTGCCCGGTGCGCTTCTTGACGAGGGCCTTGAAACGCTTGACGAGTTCCTTCTGGTCGTCAGCGGTTAGATCGGAATCGACGATGTCTTTTCCATACTTGTGATGCTTGTAGGATTCGATTTCGACTTCGAACGGCTCGTGGTCCTCACCTTCGGTCTTCTGCACGCCGAGAACGACGTCGCCATACATCTGGACGAAGCGGCGATAACAATCCCATGCGAAGCGCTCGTTCTTGGTGACGGCTGCTAGAGAAAGCACGGTCGCGTCGTTGAGGCCAAGGTTGAGGATGGTGTCCATCATGCCGGGCATGGAATCACGCGCACCGGAACGAACGGCCACGAGGAGCGGCATGCCCTTCGCATCGCCGAACTTCGCGCCCATGATTTTCTCCATGTTCTTCACGCCGGCTTCCATCTCCGCTTGGAGAGAGACCGGGTAAGTACGCTTGTTATCGTAGAAGTAGGTACAGACCTCGGTCGAGATCGTGAAGCCCGGAGGCACTGGCAGACCGATGCGGGTCATTTCAGCGAGGTTTGCACCTTTGCCACCGAGGAGCGCCTTCATGGTGCCGTTGCCGTCAGCCTTGCCGGCTCCCCAACTGTAGACGTATTTGACCTTCTTGCCGGAGGCGGGCTTCTTCGCAACGGACTTCGCAGCGGACTTCGCAGCGGATTTCGGGGCCGCGGACTTGGCGGCTTTCGGAGCGCTTTTCTTGGCGGCGGGTTTCGCCACCTTCTTTTTGGTTGCCATCGTTGTGGTGATATCGAGTTTGAAGCATTGACTGCTGGAAACCCGGAAAATCATTGACCCGGCCCAGCACAAGGCGCGGGAGGCTATGCAGGTGCCTAGGGGGTGTCAATCAAGCAGTTGCCGGAAAAACAAGCGTTTTCTGGCACACGGAGCACCTCATCCCAACACTCGATGACGTCGCTGAAAAGCGGCCTAACGGAGTCCGCGCAGCAACAGCTCGGCGTTGGTTTTCGTCCCTTTGAGATTCTTCAACAGCATCTCGATCGCATCACCAATGGGCAACCCAGCGAGCTGCTTGCGGATGTCCACCACCTTGAGGAATTCGTCCGGATGATAGAGCCTATCATCGTTGCGGGTGCCGGACTGCGGGATGTGAATGGCGGGAAAAACGCGGCGCTCCGCGAGCTCACGATCCAGTCTCACTTCCATGTTGCCCGTGCCCTTGAACTCCTCGAACACGACGTCGTCGAGGCGACTCTCCGTTTCGACAAGTGCTGTGGCGAGGATGGTCAGCGATCCGCCTTCTTCGACGTTGCGTGCCGTGCCGAAAAACTTGCGCGACTTCTGCAGCGCCGCCGGACTGACACCGCCGGAGCCGATAGGACCACCCTGCATCGCCGAGTTGTGACCACGGGCGAGACGCGTGAGACTGTCTAGCAGAAGAATCACATCCTTGCCCATTTCGACCAAGCGCTTGGCGCGCTCCAAAACGATATCCGCCACTTGAGCGTGGCGACGTGGCGACTCGTCGAAGGTGGAGGCGAAGACCTGCGAACCGGCGGTTTCCTCGAAATCCGTCACCTCCTCCGGCCGCTCGTCGAGCAGCAGGATGATGAGTTCGGCATCGGGATGATTGGTGCGGATGGAGCGGGCGATTTGCTTGAGCAGGATCGTCTTCCCGCCACGAGGCGGCGCGACGATGATGCCGCGCTGACCTTTGCCGAGCGGTGCGATGAGATCGATGACACGCACGCCAAGGAAATCGGTGCCCTCGCCTTCCAGATGGATGCGATCGTCAGGAAACAACGGCGTGAGGCGGTCAAACTCCTTGCGCGGCTGAAAATCGGCGACGGACATGCCTTCGACTTCGAGCACTTCGTATCCTGATAGATATTTATCCCTCTCGCGCGGTGCCCGGACACGGACCTTGATCCATTGACCGACGCGCAGGCCCAAGTCGCGCAACAAATTCGAGCTGACGTGGATGTCATCCGGCCCCGGACGGAAGCTGCGCTCTGGATCGCGCAGCATGGCAAAGTTGTCCTTTGCCTGTTCCAAGATTCCTTCGCAGACCAGTCCGACGCCCTCGCGCCCGTAGAACGACAGCAATTCGTAAACGAGCTGGCTCTTGGGAATGCCTCCTTGAATCCTCGCTGGCACCGCTTCTGCCATGGCTTGAAGTTCAGACAACGACTTCAGGCGAAATTGATTGATATCGATGGAAGCCGGCAATGGCGCGACTTCGGCGACAGCCTGCGCAGTGCTGGAGTCGGCTGGGGATTCCCCGTTGGCGGGGTCAGTGGGAAGAGTCATGAGAAAGGAATGGAAAAACCGTTGGATCTGGGAGCGGAGGATTGCCGGGGGGCCTTGGTTCCAGAAAACATGATCCGCGCGGGATATTTTTTCTTGGACCGGAAGTTGCGCGGCGAGGATGGATTCGATCAGGAGTGGGTCCAGACCGTCGCGAGCCTCAAGCCGCTGGATCTGCGTGGAACGGGAGCAAGCAACAACGAGCACCCGCGTCTGACCGAAATCGAACCCCTTTTCAAATAGGAGCGGAACGTCAGCCACGAAGAATTCCGCCCCCCGTTTAGCAGCGCGATCCCGGGAATCAAGACATTCCTGCCGGACTCGCGGGTGAAGGATTCCCTCAAGCACCTCACGCTCCGACGCGTCTGCGAAAACTCTTTGCCGTAAAGCACGCCTATCCACCTTTCCTGTCGCATCGACGACTGAATCACCAAAGGCCTCGGCGATCAATCCGGCCACCCGCGGATCTGACTCCAGCAAACGCCGGACCTCTGCGTCGCAGTCAAACAATTCGGCGCCCGGCACGACCTCGCGCAAAATCGCAGCTGCGGTGGATTTCCCCGATGCGATTCCTCCGGTGAGCGCCATGACCTGCATTTCCGAAAGCTCCGCAAGCGTGCTGCGAGAATCAAGAACGGACTGGCTCTGCGACGCCTGTAAACAAAGACGGGCGGAGGATTGCTCCCCCGCCCGCTTGGAATCATTTACAGACCGATCTTACTGCTCGATCGGAGGAAGAACGCTCATGTCGTCCATCCCACCACCGGTGGAGACGGGGATCTGCTGCACCGCATCGGCACCGCGCAATGGGCGGCCCGTTGCATCGATGATCTGCGCCGTGACGAAGATGATCAAGTTGCTCTTGATGTGGTTCTCCGACTTGGATTGGAACAGACGACCAATGATGGGGATGTCACCCAAGATAGGCACTTTGTCTTCGATCATCTGGACATCCTCGCGGATCAGACCACCGACGGCGACCGTGTAGCCGTCATAGATGGTGAGCGCGGTGTTGACGCGGCGGGCCGAGAAGACGGGCATCTCGATGCGGTTCTCGGTGATGACCGAGGTGACCGGGTTGCCGAGGGCGTCGGTGCCAGGCGATTGGATGGGGCTGCCGTAGTTGATGAAGCCTTCGAACTCGACGATTTCAGGAACGAAACGCAGGTCGATGACAAAGTCATTTTCACCAATGGTCGGCTCGATCTCAAGCGTCACCCCGGTGTTGCGGGTGTCGAACGCCGTCGGAGTCGCAGGAGTCACGGGGAAGCTACCGCCGCCGCTGCCACCGCCGATGCCACCAAGACCCAAGCCGCCGCTGAAGGAACCGCCCGTGCTGTTGGGAAGTTCTGGGGGTTCGTATTCGGTTGGGTAGATAAATTCACGGATGATTTCGATAGTCGCCTTCTGACCAGACTTGGCAGTCACCGAAGGAGCGGTCATCAGGTCGGTTCCCTTCTTCTGGGCCAATCCGCGCATGATCATTTGCACCTGTCCGTCCGAGAACAAGCCGGTGATGGCTGCGATGCCCGGAGCCACGGCCGCGGTTTGGGCGGTGCGGTTCGGGTTGTTGAGGATGGAGTTGATGCTGTTGCGGGTGATGCCTTGGTCTCCGCTGCGGAGGCCGTTGGTCAGCACGTAGTCGGCGTTTTGCACAGGGTTCGCTGGCACACCGTTGACGGCGGTGCCGTTGACTGGGCTGACAAAGTCGGCACCGGTGCGGCCGCGTTGGTTACCCACCGTTCCACCGCTGGCGAAAACATCGTTGGAAAGGCTGACGCCGCTGATGAGCCAGTCGAAGCCGAGCTCATCGTTGTTCTCCTCAGAAATTTCGACAAACTTGGTCGTGATCTTGACCTGCTTCGGCTTGTTGCTGCCGATGGCCTGAACAAGTGTTTCCACCTTATCGAGTTCCGACGGAGTGTTGGTGACGAGAAGGGCACCGTTGTTGCTGAGCGTTGCGGAAGCGCCTTCAGCAAAGCTGATTCCAGCGGCCTTGAGCAAGTCGAGAATGGGAGGACGAGCCTTGATGGTGCTTCCACCGCCTGCAGAGGGTTCTGCGAATGGATCATCCGCTGCGCCAGCATCGCCACCACCGCCGGTGTCCAAGGAACCAGCGAAGTCAGGTGGCACGCGGAAGCTGCGGGTGAAGATGTCTTCACCGGTTTCAGTGAGTGGCACCAGCGTGACTGCGAAGTCGTCCACCTTGTAGCGGAGCTTCGTTTGGTCACAGATGTACTTGAGGGCCACAGCCAATGGCACATTGCGGAGACGAAGCTCACGAACGCGCATCGAGCCAGGATCATTTGCGATGGTCGGAAGTTCGGCACCACCCGCAGCGGCATCGGCTGGGCCGGCTTCAGCACCACCGGCACCCGGACGTGGACGACGAATCACGAAGTTGACGCCCTTTTTGGTGGGATCCAGTTCGGTGGTGTCCAGTTCGGAGGCACGCAGGCGGAGGAAATCAATCGCCTCTTCCACGGTGGTGTCTTCGAAATCAATGCGAGGAACGACGATGCGCTTCAGCTTTTCCGAGATGTAAGCCACACCATCCGTGAGTTGGCCGGAGCCGAATTGGATGTCGTTGACCACCGGAGCGTCTGGCGGAACCGAGAGTTCCCAAGCTGCGTCCACTTGGCTAAGAAGCTCAGCACGAGTGTGGTCGTAAGCGGCACGATAGTAGTCAGAACGGGCTTGTGCGACGCGCTCAAGTCCACGACGAGCGGCAGAGTTGTAGGGATCGATGCGAACCACATTCTCATACTCACGACGGGATTCGTCGTACTTGCCGAGATTGAAAGCACCTTCTGCCGTGTAGAGGCCGCGACGGACCTTGTCGATGTTCTGGGTGTGCTCGTAGGTGAGAGCTGGATTGGTGCGAATCGGATCGTCGAGGTAGCCGAGTTCCGTCTTGGCAGCCACGTTGTTTGGATCGACAGCCAAGACGCCTTCGAGAAGGGTGCGGGCTTCCGCATACTTGCCAACTCGGCGATGCTCCATTGATAGCGCAACGCTGGCGTCGCTCAGGTGGGCAACATAGCTTTCGCGACGGTCATCCACCATGGGTGCGTCGGGGAGACGATCGAGTGCTTGGCGATACTTGTCGACCGCCTGTTGAAAGTCACCCTTGGCATATGCCGCACGGCCTTCGGCCAGCAGCGCGTCCGCTTCTGAAACCGCATCTTGGCGGCGTATCATTTCACGTTGGGCAAGGCCACTGAGGCCGTAGCCGCCTTCACCGGCGGTGGCGACCGTAACTGTGGCGGGCATCGACGATGCCACGGCCATCAACGCGAGGGCGGTGCGACTGGTTCGATAGATTGGCGTTTTTTGCATGGTTGGCTGAGGTTTTCTGGCGGTATATTCGAGTTTTGGAAAGCGATTTCTTGAGGGATATCATTCAGTGGCCGAAGGAGTATTTCCCTTCGTAATCGTGACCGATTTGGGTTCACCTTCTCCTTCGGTGTATTCGACGGTCACGGAGTCCACGGTCACTTCTTTGACCTTATAATTCTTGGTTGGGCTGTCGCTTGGGAGGCCAAACGTCATGTTCTCATCGACCTTGAATTCCTTGCCTTCTTGGCCCAGCGCTTCCAATGAGAAAATCGCTTTGCGGTCATACTTGGTGTAATCGCCTGCACGCTGCAGCGGCAGCGGTGCTGGGAATTCGTAAATCACTCCCTTCTTATTCGGCTGCTGATCTTCAATGCGGACGATGGTCACCTCCATCTCGGCCTTGGTCCGTTCGCTCATCTCCTTGCGAACTTCCGATCCGAGCAGCTTGAAGCGGCCCTTCATCACACCGGCTTCGAAAAACAAACCACCGGGAGCGATCTGGTTTGCTGCGCCCGTCTTGTTCTCACGTTTTTGAGAATCGAGGTAGTTGAACGAGAGTTCGCCTTGGTCGCTGGGATAGCCAGGGCGCACCACCCAAGCGAGGCTTTCATCGCCGACATACTTGAGCTTGGCGACCAACGACGGAAATTTTTGCGGATCGTTGGGATCGGTCTTCGCGTTGTATTCTTCAAGGTTGGAGAAGCCGTCGCCGTCAGGGTCGCGGCTTGGGGAATCGCCAAAGCCGGGGTCGAGACGGTTTTCGATCCACCAGATGTTTGCGATGGGCGGATGGACAGGCTGACTTTCACCCGTGATATCGATCGGTGCATCAGGAGAGGCCGAGGAGATGAACAGCGGAATACCGGTGAACAAATCCACCGAGCGCTTGCCATCCGAGGCTGGCACCCAGATGCGGGGGAGCTTCATTGAGGCAATCGCCTTCGGAATCAGATCGGCCTCTTTGACGGCGGCATTGCTTTGACCGCCGCCCTTGAGGACTGCCGCGAAATCGTCGCTGACGCTGCCGAATTTGGCGTAGCCGAGATAGACGAACCCGAGGGCGATGACAGCAGCGCCACCGAGGGCGGCCTTTTCGTAATTGGTGGAGAACCAGGACATGGTCGGAGAATGATGCGTTGGGTTTTAGCGAAGCTTCTTCGCAGGAAGGAACTGGAGCAGATCGAGACGCAGGAACACTTGCACGTTCTCGGTACCCAAGACTTGCGAAAGAATGCGACCAGAATCAACCGCCGGGGCGGCAGCTTCTGCAGGAGCGGCGGCTTCGGCCGGAGCTTCCGCAGGGGCTGCCTCTTCGCCGGGCAGGACGAAATCTGCGGAGAAAATATCGCCACCGCCACCAGCTGCGCCGGCCGCGGCAGGATCGGCAGGCTTCTCGAACTGAGCATCAGTCGAACGCGGCGGATCCTTCTTCTCGTTGCTGATGCGCAGCGCGCGGATCACCGCATACTTGTCATCAGGCTTGGTGACTGCGGTGATGAATTCGCGCACGGACTTTTCCGAACCCACGAAAGAGATTTCGAGGGGAAAAGCGCGAGAGACAGCGTCTCCGGCATCAAAGGGCTTGCCCGATTCTTCCGGGATCTCGCCGCGGAAAACATTGCGCAGCTCTTTCGGTTTGGCGGCAGCCAGCGAAAGCATCAGCTTTTTGATGGCGGCCAGTTCAAAGCCGAGAATGCCAGTCGACTCACCCGATGCGAGCGTCGTCTTGTACTTTTCAAAACCAACGAAGTAAGGCTCCGGCACGGTGACACCATTTGCTTCAAAGGCCTTGCGCGTTTCTTCGTTCGCGGCAAGCAGGCTGTCGGTGAAATCCTGTGGCGAAACATTGGTGATCTCACCCGGACGGAAAGGCTGGAAGGCTGTTTGCAGCTCCTCCAAGGACTGGCGGTAATCTTCCAGCGCCTTGCTCTTCGCATCACGGTTCTCGGGCTTCGGATAGAGCGGTCCTTTTTCATAACCCGCCGCTTCATCCGCCGAGGTTTGGAATTCCTCCATCGCCGCAGTGTACTGACTCGAGCCTCTCGACCCCACGAAGAACAGCAGGATCACACCCGCCAAGGTTCCTCCGCAAAGTGACGCCAAAAACTTGTTTTCCTTGATCCAATTCATAATTCAGAAGGCAGTTGATCCAACATCACTTGATGACAACTTCACGCACCAGAGGCAGCGTGATTTCGAAGGGGAATCCAAATTCCCCGGGTTTACCGGCCACGGTAATGTCGAGAATGCGGTCATCGGTGAGAGTGACCTCCGCTGCCTTGGGATCTTTCGCATCCTTGGTTTTGAAACTGAAGCTGGCGGACTTTTCGCGCAGGTTTTTAAGCAGGTCGGACACGACGTTTTGCCCCTTCGCGGACTGCCTCCAGTAACCCTTGATGCGGACGGCGTTGGCCTTTGCATCGGGAGCTTCGACAGGTTTTACGTTCCTGCCTTTGGCTTGCACTGGAGCATCCCCCTTGATTTCCAACATTGAGGAACTGCCGTAAGCGGAGTTGATGAAATCCGCCTTGACGATGGCCTTTCCAGACTTGGTCTTGCCGCCAATTTTGCCAGGAGCGGGCTTGGTCTCAGCCAGCGGATCGTAGCCAGCGAGTGGCTCCAAGTCGGTGATCCAAACAGCGTCGCTGGCGAAGGCCCCGCGCAGCTCGTTGAGCAGATCCATCCAGAACGCGTGATCGGACTCCGCGTTGGTGTAGCCCGCCGCGATTTGATTGAGAGCGGTTTCTTTCTTCAGCAACGAATCGATCTCCTCCTTGACCGGAGCCAGAGCAGCGCGCTGATCTTCCATCGAAACCGTCATGTCTTTGGCCTTGGAAGCCGCCATGTTTTGGAAAACGGCCCATCCGGCAACGCCAGCCAAAAGCAGCGCCGCTGCACCGATGAGGAATGGCTTGCGACGGTCAGCCGCACGCAACAGTTCCACGACTCCGGGAACGAGATCAATGTTGATGGTGGACTTGCCAACTCCGCGCAGGCCGAGTCCGACGAGTTCCCCCATCAAATGCCCTTCGCGTTGCACCACTCCAGAGTCCACGCCCTTGCCGAGCGTGAGATTTCCAACTGGATTGAAGTACTCGACCGGAAGGTTGAGCTTTTCTTGGAAGAATTCGAGGGTGTAAGGAAGGTTGGCGCCACCCCCAGCCAGCAAGATGCGGCGCGGTGCGCTGCCGCCATGCTGAGAGCGGTAGTAGTTGGTGGTCCGGGAAATTTCAGCGGGAATGCGGGTCAGCGCATTGCGGATGACCATGGCCAGCGCGGCTACCGATTCATCCATCTGCTCGGTGTGTCCACCCCCAAGGGCAACCAAACCGTTGGAAACTTTCTGCCCCTCGGCCTCCATGAAGGAGATGTTGTATTCCTTGGCGATGGCCAAGGTCACCGCGCTCCCGCCGATGGCGATGCTGCGGGTGAAGAAACGCTTGCCTTCGATGTAAAGCAGGTTGCTGGTTTTCGCACCGATGTCGATGAGCAGGATGGGCTCTTCTGGCGTGCCGTAAGCCGCACGGAAGGCGTTGTAGATGGCCATCGGCGCGACATCCACTTCGGAAGTACCGAGTCCGCCGTCGTTGACCGCAGAGTTGATCTCGTCGAGCGCGTCCGATTTGATCGCGACGATGACGACTTCCTTGTCGTCAGCGCCTTCGATGAGTTCGTAGTCCCACACGACTTCGGCCAGAGGAAACGGCACGTGCTGTTGGGCCTCGAAGGTGACGAGCTGTTCGATGTTGTCATCTTGCAGCGGCGGCAGTTTGACGAAACGCGTGAAAACCGATTGCCCGGAAATCGCGTAGCGGACTTTCGAGCCGCCGACTTTGAGGCGTGAAGCCAGATCCGAGATCGCGACTTGGGTCTGCCCAATACGGGAGGACTCCATGGCCGGATCCGCAACGATGGACTCCGAGTCGTAAGATTTGAGGATCAGGCCGCCGTTTTTCGATGATTCGAAAACGGCCATGCCGATGCGTTGGGATCCAATGTTGAGAGCGACGGTGGTCTGGTTATCAGCCATGATACGGTGGATGGAAGGACAGGAAGAAAAGATCAAGACAGGATGTCACGCCGCATCAGCGGCTCTCCGCAGCCACTTCGGCGTAGCGGTCCCACCACATGGTGCTGAAGGGAGTTTCCGGCTTGTTGAGAAGCGGCGGACTTTCGCTGCGAGCGATGCCCTTGGAGACGGTGTTCCACCAGCCTGGCTTACCCTTGCTCGTTTCTTCGGCGACCTTTTCACCGTTGATCAGGACTTCGTAACCGACATACTCGACGGCTTGCTTGCCGCCTTTGTCGGTGCCGGTGAGGCTCTTCACAGAGCCTGGGGAAAGATAAACGGAACAGTAAATGTCTTCGTCGAGCGGCACGCTGACGTAGTCGATATCCTTGGTGAGAAGCAGGAAAGTGCCGGATTTCTCAGGGTTTTTCACCGCGATATACCACTTCACCGTGAGCTTCGGGCAGGTTTTTGACTTCGGCTCAGGACTCAGCGAAATCTTGAGAGCTGTTTCGATTTCCAGCCAATCCTTGGGTTTGAACGTCTTCTGTTTGCCACCGGAAAACTCTGGAGAAGGAAGATCGTCAAAAACGGGTTTTTGGCCGACCACCTTTGCGGCTTGGCCGTGGGCGCTGGCGATCGAGAGGGCGGCGAAGGCCACGGAGGCGGAGATAGAAAGGCTTTTACGAAGGAAAACGTTCATACGACGAGGGTTTGAAAAGATCTGCGAGGTGGGTTTAAAAAGAAGCTAGGGAACTCAGTTTCAGGTTGGCCAGAGAAAATGACGATTTCGTGATAAAATTTCCGACGCCGTAAATACAGTTCCCCCCTAGCCTATCACCGGCGATTGACGGGCACCGTCTGGACGCGCATCACTCAGCCATGGCGCATCTGAATTTCAGCCCAACAGGCGAGAGTCCCCGCATTGTCGGCAGCTCCGGCAACTCCGCCGAACTGCGAGCTTTGACCCCGCAAGCGGCGGCTCAGGCGTGCGACTTGGTCGAGATACGGCTCGATTTGCTGCTGCAAGAAAATGGCGACGTGGATCGCTCCGTGTGGGCACATCTCACCGGACTTCCGCTGCTTTTTACCGCCCGACGGCCATCTGAAGGAGGCGCGGGCGGACTGGACGCGGCTTCCCGTTCTGAACTCCTCCGATGCGTGCTCGACGACGCCGCGATGATCGACATCGAAGTCGCCAGCATCGCGGAAATGGCCGACATCTTGGGTGAGATTCGGCAACGCGAAATTCCATGGATCGCGTCCTGCCACGATTTCGACAAGCTGCCGGACAGCGCGTGGTTGAGGGCTGTCGAAAAGCAGGCGGAAAGCGCCGGCGCAACGGTCTTCAAGGCAGCCGCCATGCTGCACACACCGGCGGATCTCGCGCACTTGGCGGAGTTCCAACTCGCTCCTCACGAACTGCTTGTTTCCACCATGGGCATGGGCGCGCTGGCTCCGGTTTCCCGTCTGCTGTGCGCGCAAGCCGGCAGCGTGCTGAACTACGGCTACCTCGGCGGAACTTCCACCGCACCAGGCCAATGGGACAGCACCTTGCTGCGAACGGCCGTGGCCAGACTCCACCCTATCAGAAGCTAACGAAACCCATTAGAAACCAACGAAACCTATCCAATCACTTCCACGGGTGCGTCGGGCAGCGCCTTGAGGAAGGCATTGCCATAGCGTTTGGTGAGAATGCGGTTGTCGAGAATGCAAACCAAGCCGCTGTCGCGGGCGGTGCGGATCAGCCGTCCGACGCCTTGGCGCAACTTGAGGATGGCCTCCGGCACCGAGTATTCCATAAACGGATTTCCTCCCGCAGCTTCGATGGCTTCCAGGCGCGAGGCCGTCAACGGATGATCCGGCACGGCGAAGGGTAAGCGCGTGACGATGACATTGGACAGCGCCTCGCCTGGCACGTCCACGCCGGTCCAGAAACTGTCGGTGCCGAACAACACGCTGTGCACGTCATTGCGAAATTCTTCGATCATGCGATGGCGCGGCAGGCCATCGCCTTGAATCAGCAGCCGCCAGCCCTGCTGTCGGAAAAATTTCTCCAAGCGCGTCGCCGCGTCGCGCATCGTTCGGTAGCTGGTGAACAGCACGAAGGCGCGGCCATCGCTCTCCACCAACGACAGGCGAATGCCCTCTGCGAGCAATTCATCGTAGCGTGGCGTGCCCGGATCTGGCACCGACTTGTAGATGCGGACGCGCATTTGCCGCTGGTAATCGAAAGGGCTGCCGATGCACAGCGCTCGAGCTTTTTCAGCGCCCACCCGGCTGCGAAAATAGCCGAGTTTTGGATCGCCCACGCCGAGCGTCGCGCTGGTCATCACCAGGCTTTTCTTGCCGCTGAAAAACAAGGGCCGCAGCTTTTCCGCGACGTTCACCGGCGCGGCATGCAGGCTGAATTGCTGCTCGTCGCGACCGCTCCGCTCCACCCAATAAACGCTGTCGTCCGTCGACTGATCGAGGAAAACGCCGACCGCACCATGCGCCTCGCGCAGCCTGCGGGAGGCGTCCTGCAGTTCCGCCCGCGTCGTCTCGGACTCGACGTCTGCGGCGAGACTGTCGATTTCTAACCACAGGTTGCGCAACGGCGTGGCCAGCGTGTTAGAAACCATTTCCGGCTGCCTCACCCGGCACTCCTTGGAGTAATTCCCGAACTGCGCGTGGTCACCGATCTGATGAAAAAACCGATCCGCAGCGATCAGCGCTTCCTCCACCGCCGTCATCGCGGAGGCCTTGTGAAACGTGCGCAGCAACCCTTTGCGCGTCTTCGGGTGATAGAGCCGCTGCAAATCGAAACGCAGGCCGGACTGCGACACGCGCAGGCCGAGTTGCACCGCCGCCACTTGCTCGATGGTGTGCGCCTCATCGAGCACGGCAAAGTCGTTAGGAAAGAGGAATCCCGGCATCTTTTTCCCCTCCTCATCCGCCTCACCGTCGAGTTCGTCGGTGTTGAGAAGTGCAAAAAACAAGGTGTGATTCACCACAATGAGTTTTGCGTCCGCCGCCGCCTTGCGCGCTTCTTGGAAAAAGCAGTTTCCGCGTGGCCCGCAATGGCGTGCCGTGCACAGGTGCGCCTCGCTGCAAACCTGCAACCACACTTTCATTTGCGGCTGGAAATCCAGATCGCTCAGCGTGCCGTCGCGCGTTTTTTCCGACCAACGCAGGATGGCCGCCAGTTCTTCGGTTTCGCTGCCGGTGAAAAGATCCGCCGCTTGCTCCAGCGCGCGCCGCAACCGCAGCGGGCAAAGGTAGTTGTGCCGTCCTTTCAGCAACACCGCCGGCAATTCCTCACCGAGCACCTTGCGCACGATGGGAATGTCCTTCCGCACCAACTGCTCCTGCAGGTTGATGGTGTGGGTGGAAATGACGCCCTTGCGCCCGGTTTCCAGCGCGAACCTCGCCGACGGCAATAGGTAAGCCAACGACTTCCCCACCCCGGTGCCCGCCTCAGCCACCAACGGCGAACCGGAAACCAAAGCCTCCGCCACCGCCACGGCGAGTTCCTGCTGTTCCGCTCGATACTCGAAATCGCGCGATTTCGCCAGCACCCCTTTCCTCGAGAACGCTTCCCTCACCGCGTCGCTGAAACCTGGCATCGGTTGGCCATCGGAGAGGGAAATCATCGGGGCGGCATCGCAGCCCGCATTTCCCGTCCTGCCAAGCCGCAACTTCCCGCCACGCCATATCACACTCGACACCGCATCCCACCTCGCACCAGTGTCGCGCCCTCGCGAGGCCACCCCAATGCCCCTCACCCGCAACCACCTCCGGCGCTTTCTCTTGCCCCTCGTCCTTGCCGTCGCGGGAGCCGCTCTCTGTGCCCTCTTGCTGCCAGCCGAGAGCGCCGCTGTCCGCCAACAACTTTCGGGGTTTCCGGATTCGGATGTCGCCACTCAACAGTTGCGCCCGCTCGTTCTCACAGCGCTTTGTTTCCTGCCTGCCTTGGCCGCCTTGTTCTATGCCTTCGGCGGGATTCTTGACCGCTATATCGCCCGCGAGTTCATGGCCATTTTCGGCATCTGTCTCACCGCGCTGTCGCTCATCTGGTTGATCATGGACCTCAACGACAAGGTTGGGGATTTGCGTAACAGCCAGGATTTCGCTCGCACGTTGGTGAATTTCTACGCGACCCGCTCCCCGGCCATGTTGCTGCTGCTGATGCCTTACAGCCTGCTGCTTTCCCTGCTTTATGCGTTGGGCAAGCTGTCCACGAACCGAGAAATCATCGCGATGGTCCAGTCTGGCCGCAGCGTGGTGCGCATCACTTTGCCACTGCTCATCGCCGGCGTTGGCTTCAGCTTGTTTTGCCTAGGCTTGAACTACCACTGGGCGCCCGTCGCAGAGGGGTCGGTGGACCAAATTTTAGCCCATGCCAGCGGCAAAGGAGCCGCGCAAGCGACCAACGTCTTGTTCCTCAACCCGTCTGACCGACGGCTGTGGAAAATCGGCTCCTTTCCGCCCGACTACCATCAAGGAGGAGCCTTGGAAAATGTCGAAGTGATCGTCACGCGCCCCGATCATTCGCTGGCATCTCAGATCAATGCCCGCAAGGCCAGTTGGGATCGCAGCAGCCGTCGCTGGACCTTCACCGATGCCACGCGCGGTGAATTCAGCCCCGGCAAAGCGCCCATCTTTGAGAAAATGGCCGAACCCCTGACGGTCGAAAACTGGCCAGAAACCCCATTTCAACTGATCAAGCCGGGCATCAGCGCGTCGTTCCTCGGCATCCCCGGCCTCACCACGTGGTTGCAATCCAACGCCCGCAACGGCCATTTCGCCAGCCCAGCGCCCTATCTCACCCAATGGCATTACCGCTGGGCGCTGCCGTTTTCCTGCCTCGTCACCGTCTTGCTCGCCACTCCGTTGGCCGTCCATTTCGCCCGCCGCGGTCCCGGCGGTGGCATCTTCCTCGCCGTGGTGTTTTCCGGCCTCATGCTGCTCGTTTCCAGCATCTCGGTTGCCTTTGGCGAATCCGGCGGATTGGCTCCAGCAAAAGCCGCTTGGCTGCCCAACATCGCATTCGCCCTCCTCGGGCTTTACCTTTTCCGTCGCCGCATCACCGGCCGCCCCATCTACTTGGTCCTCCGTCGCCTGATTCCAGGCAACGACTGATATTTCCCTTTCCCATGGCACTCGCAGAATCCTGGCATGTCCGCTCCCGTGGCCGCGAATGCGCCGCCACCCAACGTTCCTTCACCGATGGTGAAACGATCGTCACCGCGCTGTTTCCCGATCCTGAATCCAGCGGCTACGTGCGTCGCGACTACGGCGTCGATGGCTGGGCCTCGTTTGTCGAAAATGGCGAAAAGCCATTTTCCTTCTGGCGCACCGTTTACGCCGCGCCCACCGGCACCGAATCCCAAAAACCCGAGCAAAAACTTTCTGCCGAGGAAATCCTTCAACGCCTCGTCGAGGAGGATGAGGATCACACCGAGAACGCCCGCTTCATCCTCGCCGTCATGCTGGAGCGCCAAAAACTCCTTCGCGAAACGGACAGCCAACGCACCCCCACGGGCATCCTGCGCGTCTACGAACATCGCAAGACGGGCGAAGTCTTCATCGTGCGCGATCCCGACATCCCGCTCAGCCAGATCGATCAAGTCCAGCAAGAGGTTTTCGAGCTGTTGGAAAACAACGGCCGCAGCCCATCGCAAAACGAGCCCAGCGCAGTTTCAGAAACCCAACCTGCGGCAGAAGAACCCACTGAGGAGACGGATAACCTTTCGTCTCCGGGTGAAGCGCCCTGACCGAGCGCGCGGCGACCTGGCAAACCGGAGTTTGCGCTTGCCGTGGCATGACCGGAGCGGAACCGTGGCCCGGTGATCTCGCCAAGCGCAGTCATCGCATCCGTGCTGCCGGTTTACCTGCTCATCCTCGCTGGCGCGGCCTTGCGAAAAACCGGCGTCATCCGCCATGAGCACGACGCCGGTCTCATGCGGATGATTTTCTTGGTGATGGTGCCCTGCTTCATCCTCGACAAGATCCTTGGCAGCGCCGTGCTCCGCAGCGGACCGGTCGTCTTGTGGTCGGTGGGCCTCGGCTTTGGGATGATCGTCTGCGGGATTTTGATTGGGCTGCTCGTCGGGCGCTTGATCGGTCTGGAGCGCGGGACTGGCATGCGGAGTTTCGCACTCAGCTCGGGCTGCCAAAACTTCGGTTTCACCGCCGCTCCGGTGGTGGAAAAGTTGTGGGGGACGGGCGCGCTTTCACTGCTGTTCGTTCACAACATCGGCACCGAAACCGCCGTCTGGTCGGTGGGCGTGATGATGCTCAGCCGCGAGCGCGGCGTGCCATGGCGACGGCTGATCAACGGTCCTGTCATCGCTGTGGCCATTGGCCTCACGCTGGTGGCGCTGGGATTGGATGACCAAGTCACCGGTTCGCTGCGCCAAGCGATGTCGATGATAGGCGTCGGTGCCTTTCCTCTCGCGATTTTGATCACCGGTTGTTCGATGATGGATCTGGTGGGTGAGGAAAAACCGAACTGGCGCGTCATTCTCGGCTCCGCTCTCGTGCGACTCATCCTCGCTCCCGCAGCCATCCTCTGCGCGGCCAAGTTTCTGCCGATTTCCACCGAGCTGAAGCAGGTCATGGTGGTGCAAGCGGCGATGCCGGCGGGGATGACCGCCATCCTGTTGGCGCGAATGTATGGTGGTCGCCCGGCGGTGGCAGTGCAGGTGGTCATCGCGACCACCGTGCTCAGCCTCATCACGCTGCCATGGATCATCTCGTGGGGCAGCGCCTGGATGCATCTAAAGCCGCTGTTGCCATGACGCGGGAGTCTCCTCTTGAATCGGCCCATGAAAGCGCACGGAGAAACGTTCTCCCTCAACACCCACGGCAAGGGAACTTTGGAAATCACCCGCGAAGTGGCGCGAGTGGTTGCTGCGGCCAAGGTCACCACCGGCACGGTCACGGTTTTTGTGAAACACACCAGCGCCAGCTTGGTGATCATGGAAAATGCCGATCCCAGCGCACGGCGGGATCTTGAGGTGTTTTTTGAAAAACTCGTGCCAGAAAACACGCCGTGGTTCATTCACACCCAAGAAGGACCGGATGACATGCCAAGCCACATTCGCATGGCATTGACCCGCACCAGCGAGGTGATTCCCATCCTCGACGGCAGGATGGCGCTCGGCACCTGGCAGGGCATTTTCCTGTTTGAACACCGCCGCGCGCCACACCGTCGGGAGATCGCCGTCTCCGTGATCGGCGAATGAGTTGATCCTGCCCTGCATCCCGCGCAAACTGCCGCCCTTTCGATGAACGACAACACCGACATTCTCATCAAGCTCGCCCTCGACGAAGACATTGGAGACGGCGACGTGACGTCCCTCTTCTTCATCCCCGAAGATCGCCGGGCACAGGCCTTCGTCGCCGCCCGCAAGGATGGCGTGGTCTCCGGCGTGGAACTGGCCGCACGAGTTTTCAACACGGTGGATGCCGACTTGCAGGTGGAGGTCCTCATTCCGGACGCCAGTCGTGTCGCCTCCGGGGCTCTGCTCATCCGGGTGGAAGGCGCGGCCCGCTCCATCCTCACGGCGGAGCGCACCGCTCTGAATTTCCTTCAACATCTCAGCGGCATCGCCACCCTGACCTCGCGCTATGTGGAACCGTTGAAAAACAGCAGCACCCGCATCCTCGACACCCGCAAAACCACACCCGGCTACCGTGCGTTGGAGAAACTGGCCGTGCTCCACGGCGGCGGCACCAACCATCGTCTCGGGCTGTTCGACCGGGCAATGGTCAAGGACAACCACCTCGTCGCCGAGGGGGGCTTGGCGGCCATCCAAACGGCCATCCATTCGCTGAAAGCCGAAAAACCGGGAGTGGAAGTGGAGTTGGAAGCCGACAACCTCGACCAAGTTCAGGATTTCCTCACCCTCGACGGCGTGGATCACGTCCTGCTCGACAACATGAGCATTGCCGAAATGACCGCTGCCGTGGAGTTGCGTGGCGATCGCCGTCTGCCATATTTCGAAGCCAGCGGAGGGATCACCTTGGAATCCGTGGGAAAAATCGCTGCGAGCGGGGTGGATTTCATCTCAGTGGGCGCTCTCACTCATTCCGCACCGGCCCTCGATGTCGGTCTGGATTTTGAAATGCTCTGAAAATCATGGCTTTGGATGATTTCACCGCAGCTGCCGCAGATTTCCCCGAACCCTTCCGGCTGCTGGTCCGCGAGTCGGCAGAATCCACCAATGACGAGATCCACAAGTTGGCTCGCGCTGGCGCTGCCGATGGCCTGATCGTGCTGGCCGAACGCCAAACCGCCGGTCGCGGCAGGCGCGGAGCGGCGTGGTTTTCCCCGCCCGGTGAATCCTTGGCCTTTTCCATTCTGGTTCGACCAGACGAGCCAAAATCCCATTGGCCCCGCCTCGCCCTCGCCACCGGCGTCGCCGTCGCCGAAGCCATCGAAAGCTTCCAGCTCCAGCCAGGCATCAAGTGGCCCAACGACGTCTGGATCGGCGGTCGCAAGGTTGCGGGCATCCTCGTCGAAGCCGGATCGGATTTTGCCGTAGTCGGCGTTGGCCTAAATGTGAATAGCACCGAATTTCCGGCGGAAATTTCCAAAATCGCCACCTCGCTGAGGCAAGAAAGTTTACGCGAGTTGTCCCGCGCCAACGTCCTCGCCAGCATCATCGGCCGCTTCGCTCTGCGCCGAAGGCAGATCGGCTCAGACTTCCCAGACATCATCTCGGCCGTGGCTCAACGCTGCGTGTTGACGGGTCACGCGGTTTCACTGACCACCGCCGCTGGTCGGCAGACGGGAATCGTCGATGGCATCGCCCCAGGAGGCGAGCTGCAGTTGCGCTCCGAATCCGGCATTCAACTGGTGGTCCAAGCTGATGAAATCCGCTTGATGGAATCCTAAATTCCCGCATTCCAATTCGTCGCCCCCCGTTCCAAGATCGTTTCATGAAACGGATTTCTCCTCTGCTCTCCGTCCTTTGCGCCAGCTCCTTGGTTTTTTCCTGCGCCTCTGCCCCGAAACCGGAGTCCTCCGATCCCAAAAAGGACAAGCCCGTGACCAAAGGCCCCGCCTTGGTCGGCAGAATCGCTTCGGTTCCCGCAGACAAACGCTTTGTCCTCATTCAGCGATATGGAAAATGGGACGCCCAATCGGGCCAAATCCTAACCACGCGAGGACCCGACAACCGCACCGCCAACCTCAAAACAACGGGCGAAAAACTCGGTGAATTCACCGCTGCGGATATCCAGTCCGGCACCGTCGGATTGGGAGACGCAGTTTACCTCCAGCATGTTCCAAATCCTACGGTCGCTCCCACCCCTACCGAGGTCGCCGAACCCACGCCACTGCCATTGGAAAATCCCGCTCCCACCGCAGGATTGGGAAATGTTCAAAAAAATAATTAAGTTTTCAGGAATTCTTTCCTTTCAATACCTCTCGTTCCCCTGTATTTTCAAAAAGTCCCGATTGAGCAGCGGTGCACAGCCGCAATTATTTAAATTTGGAGTTGATTACTATTCGGTTATCCGGGTAGCTTCCGCTTTGCAATGGCTGTGCCCCCTTACATGTCCCGAAACATGAACACTACAACCAGCCAAAATGAAAACAATGACCCCCTCGGGCGCGTCGGTGAAAGCCGATGCGGACCGCCTCGCTGACTTCGTCCTTTTTACGCAACGAAGCTGCATCCTGAACCTGTCCACAGAACTCAACAAAGGAAACATTTCGTTCCCTCAGTTCTTCCTCCTCACCTACCTCTCCAGCGAAGAATATCTGACGATGTCGGATATCGCTAAGAAGATGGGCCACTCAACGGCAGCCGCCACCGGCCTCGTTGATCGGTTGGAAAAACTGTCCTATGTCGAGCGCATGCACGCCGCCGAAGACCGCCGCAAAATCATGGTCCGCATCACCGCCAAAGGCATCGAACTCGTTTCGAAGATGCGTTCCGAAATCGCGAACGATCTGGCCGGTATTCTGGCAGGCATGGATGAAGACCAAGCCGAAACCGTGGAGCACACGAAACGTGCCATCCATGGCCGCGCAATCGCTTAATCCAGTTTGAGCCAGCTGAAATAATCCAGCTTGGCGAAACCTCCGCGCCTCCGTTACCGTCCCCGGGTGACGGAGGCGCTTTCTTTTTTAGCTCCAATCAACTCCCTCCCGGGCATACGCGCCGGATGGGTGGAGCGCATCCCCAATCTTCCCGTCCAGCTGGAGCGAGATGAAGCCATGAAGCTTCTACGGCCCTACCACGCGGCCGAAATTCAACGCTTTGCCGGACCCGATGCCGCCTGGTGGCGCTCGGAACAAGTCCACGGCACGGAGATCGCCGTCGTCCCGGGCGCACCAACCATCACCGCCCCGGATGGATTGCCCGTCGTTCCCGGGTGCGATGGGCTAATCACGAATAGACCCGCAACAGTACTGGCGATTTACACGGCGGACTGCGGGGCCATTTGGCTTGTGGATCGCCGGACCCGAGCCATCGGACTGCTCCATTCGGGCAAAAAAGGCACTGAAGGAAACATCCTAGGAAATGCGCTCAAGCTCATGGCAACCCGCTTTGACACTCATGCCGAGGACGTCACGGCAGTCCTCAGCCCTTGCATCCGCGTCCCCGACTACGATGTGGATTTCGCCGGAGAAATCGCCGATCAAGCCAAGCAGGCTGGCATTTTAAACTTCGCGGACTGCGGCCTCAACACCGCTGCCGACCTCGAACGTTTCTACAGCTATCGCAAAGAACTCGGGAAAACCGGCAGAATGATGGCACTGATCATCCGTGATTTTTGATCATGACACCCTTCTCACTCCATGCCCCGGCCAAGCTGAATCTCTCGCTCCGCGTGGTGACCAAACGAGAGGATGGTTTCCACGACATTGACACCTTGATGGTCAAACTCCCCGGGTTGGCCGACACCCTCGATTTTTCGCAGGCCTCGGAGTTCTGCTTCCGCTGCGACGCACCCGATATGCCGATTGACGCGGATAACCTGGTCGTCAAAGCGGTTCGAGCGTTTGAAAAAGCGAGTGGCACTCCTTGCGCGTGCGCCATCACCCTGCACAAACGCATCCCGCATGGAGCCGGTTTGGCCGGTGGCAGCAGCGACGCCGCGACCACCTTGCTGGGCATCAACCGCCTGTCCGGGTTTCCGTTGGGGGTGGAAGCCATCCACGAGATCGCCGCAAGCTTGGGCTCAGATATCCCGTTTTTCCTAACTGCTGGAGCTGCCCGCTGCACGGGACGCGGCGAAAAAATCCAGCCCATCCCTCCCCTTTCTGCCCTGCCCGTTCTGTTACTGAAACCCTCCTTTGCCGTAGCCACCCCAGATGCCTATCGGCGTTGGCAAGGATCGTCCGAGATCCCGGGCATTCGATACAAATCTCAACGGGTCGGCGACATTCAGCTCGTCAACGACCTCGAACGACCGGTTTTTCAAAAGCATCGTTTCTTGGCCGAGCTCAAAGAATGGCTGCTTCAAAGGCGAGAAACCGCCGCGGCGCTGATGAGCGGATCCGGCTCTACGGTATTCGCCGTGCTCGAAACCGCCGACCAAGCGGCGCCGCTTGCATCTGCAGCACGTGCGGAACTCGACCCGGATCTTTGGTCATGGTTCGGAACCACCGGCTAATTCAGGTCAATTCGGGCATCTTGCATCGTTGTCCGTGCACCGCTGCAGAAATCGCGGTTGAGTTATTTGGGGAAAAGCGCTCTAAAACCTCGTATTTCAGGGCTAACAAGGGCACCCGACACCCTTGGCTCAGCATGTGCGAATGACTATCGAGCACCAACAAGCTAGCTCACTCCTAACTGCTACTCATATGAAAACATCCTTCGTCATCCTTCCGTCATGCCTCGCTGCAGCCGCCCTTCTCACCAGTTGTGTCGATACCTATTCCACCTCACCCGCAGTGGGCTATCGCACCGGGAATGAACTGCGGGACTTGCCACGAGGTGCTCGCGTCGAAACTGTTTCTGGAACTCGCTATTACAATCACAACGGCACCTATTATCGCCCTTCAAATGGCCGCTACGTGATCGTAGAATCGCCGCGCGGCAGAAATGTCGTGGTGGAATCACCCCGTGGCAGGAACCGGGATCGAGTCGTCTATGTGGAACGCTTGCCCTCAGGTTACCACATGAAGCGCTATTCGGGTCGCAACTATTACGTGGTCGGACAGACCTATTACAGACAACGGGGTAGCGGCTACGTGGTGGTTGATCGCCCCTTCTAAGGCTCGCTGTTGAGTCGCGCGGTGCGGGACGCCAATCGAGATGGAGAAGTGTTGCAAGCTCCTCCACTCTCGACTTGGCTTGGAGCCTCAGGTATCCAAGGTCCCTTGCGCCGATGAACATCAAAAACGCACTTGCAGGCATTTCCGTCAGAGAAATCGAAGCCGCCGCGGCTTGGTACCGCGCAGTGATCGGACGACCGCCCGACATCAGGCCCATGGATGGCGTGGCGGGATGGCAATTCCCCGGCGGTGGCTGGGTCGAGATTTTCGAAGACTCGGAAAGAGCAGGGTTTTCCACGGTCATCCTCGCGGTCGAAAGCTTGGAACAGCAACTGGAGCTCACGGCCAAGCTTGGCATTGAAGTGGAGAACAAGGAGATCCCATCCATTGGCACAGTGGCCCTGATCCGCGATCCGGACGGCAACATGATTGTCTTTGCCGGCCCCACCACCGGCGTGCTCGACGACTGAAATTTCTCGGCTCGGCCTTGATACCCGCCGCTCAGAGCGGAATGCTGGCGCCGTGAATCCCCGAGACGCTGCGCATCACTTCGCCCGCCGCCTGACTTCGGCCGGGCATGTGGCGCTTTTCGCGGGCGGCTGTGTGCGCGACAAATTGCTCGGCTTGGAGCCAAAGGACTACGACATCGCCACGTCCGCTCGACCCGCCGAGGTGCTGGAACTTTTCCCAGGTTCCAACGAAGTCGGTGCCCACTTCGGCGTCGTGATCGCCAAGCACCATGGCGTGCATGTCGAAATTGCCACTTTCCGCACCGACGGCAGCTACAAGGACGGTCGCCGGCCCGAATCCGTCGTTTTCTCAACGCCCGAGGAGGATGCCCAACGCCGGGATTTCACCATCAATGGCCTATTTGAGGATACAGAAAACGGCGAGGTGATCGACCACGTCGGCGGGATGGACGATTTAAAATCCGGTGTGCTGCGCGCCATCGGTGATGCCAATGCACGCTTCCAAGAAGATGCGCTGCGCCTGCTGCGAGCCGTCCGCTTTTCCACCACCCTCGGATTCGAGATCGCCCCTCCGACCCTCGCAGCGGTGAAGTCTCACTCGCATTTGTTGAAAAAGATTTCGGTGGAGCGCATCCGCGATGAGTTTTCCAAAATCCTCACCGCTCCGCGCCGCCGTCAAGGCATCGAGCTGCTGGTCGAGACTGGCCTGATGGAGCACATCATCCCCGAATTCCTCGCCACCCTTGGCTGCGAGCAACCGCCGGAATTTCACCCCGAGGGCGACGTCTATGTCCACACCTGCATCATGTTGGAAATGCTGGGTCCAGACGCACCGCTCGACCTCTGCTTGGCTGTCCTGCTCCACGACATCGCCAAACCACCGTGCCGCACCGTGGACGCGGACACGGCCCGCATTCGTTTCAATGGCCACGACGCGCTCGGTGCCTCCATGGCCGACGCGATCTTGCATCGCTTAAAATATCCCAACGACACCATTGCCGCCGCCGTCCCCATGGTGGCTCGTCACATGCAGTTCATGAACGTCCAGCAAATGCGCACCGCCAAGCTCAAGCGCTTCATGGCCGAGCCGACATTTGCCCGAGAAATGGAACTCCACCGCGTCGATTGCGCGTCCTCCAACGGCCTCACCGACAACTACGATTTCCTCCAAACCAAGGCCGTGGAGTTCGACGCCGCACCGCTTATCCCCCCGCCGCTGGTCACCGGCCGCGACCTCATCGCCATCGGTTTGCAACCCGGCCCACGCTTCCGCGAAATCCTCGAAACCATACAGACCGAGCAGCTCGAGGGACGAATCCTTGATCGCCAGCCTGCCCTCGACTATCTCCACGCCCTCGCCGCCGAAAATTCGGCATGATCCGCGTCGTATCCCGCAGAATGCGCGGCGCAGACTGCATCGCCACCGACCACATTTCCCCATCATGAATTCCACCATTCCCGTCGAGCACTCCGATCCTATCAACGCGTCCATCCTGGCGATTTCCGAGGACCTCATCGCGGGCTTCCAACGTCAACCCTTCCATCTGATCGCAGAAAAATCCGGCGTTCCGTTGGAAACCGTCATCGAGCGCATCCGCGCCATGGTGGATGCCGGAGTCGTCCGCCGCGTGCGCCAAACCTTGCTTTCCACCAAGCTTGCCCACGGCGCACTGGTCGCCTGGAAGGTGCCGGAAGAAAAACTCAACGCCGCCTTCGACTTCATGTCCAAGGAGGATCCATTTTCTGGCCACATCGTCATTCGTTCCACCGACACCGAGGTTTCCGGTTCCGGCTATCGCCTCTGGACCACGCTGAAAGTGCCCGTCGGCGAATCGCTCGATTTCCACGCCACCACCTTGCTGCGCCTCACCGGTGCCACCGAATACCTGCTCATGCCCGCCAACGGCGTTTTCGCGCTCGGTGTCGGCCACACCCGCCGCAAGACGCTCGAACCCGGCGACAAGGCGGACGAGCCAGCCGAAATGATGACCACCGCCTCCGTGGACCTGACCCGCGAAGAATGGGAGGTCCTGCTCGCCCTGAAAGAGGAACTCACGCTCGACGAGATTTGTGAAAATCCGTGGGACAAGCGCGCCGAAATCGCCGGAGTTTCCCTCGAACGCTTCTGCGAGGTCGCCGAAACACTCAATGCGAAAAAGGTCATCGGTCGTTTCTCCACCTTTCTCGAACACGTCAAACCGTCCGCCACCGGCGAACGCGTCACCCGCTTCAATGCGCTCTTCCACTGGGCCGTTCCCCAAGGCCGCGAAATTGAGGCCGGTGCCGAAGTGGGTCGCCATTTCTGCATGACCCACGCCTACTGGCGCGAGGGCGGCGCGCAGTTTGCCAATGTCAACATCATGGGCGTCGTCCACGGCACCGAAAAAGCCCGGGTGATGGAGCACAAAGCCGCCATCGACAAGCACCTCGCCGACGTCGGCATCCACGTTTCCTACACCAACGTCTTCTGGGGCGGCCGTTCCGAGATCAAGCCTTCGGAAATCTCGCCCAAGGTCTATGCTGAATGGCACGCGAAGCACGCGGAGTGAGATTTCCTTGCTGAAACGGGCACCGCCCCGTGCCATACTGGGCGGTCACAACACCCGGAAGCGTTCCTAGGAATCATGGAATTTTCGTGCGTGCCCGGGTGGGATCGTGATGAACTTCCGTCAACCCATGCAGGCGACACTCCTACCCCCAAGAAATCCCGGCCTTTGCGCGCCCATCACCTCCAACCGTGAACTCGGCGCGTGCCTCATCGCGAACCTGCCGATGCGCGAACTGCTAGAGGCAGACCTCCGCCGCGCTGGCCTGCAACTCGTCGATCCTCGGGACGCCTGCGAGCGCACGCTCCGCATTCCGCTCGACAACTGGATCGAACTCGGCGCGCTACTCTTGTTAGGCCGCACTCCAAACACCGCCCGCCTGCTAGACTCAGACGGCAACACGCTGGCGTGGAAAGGCAGCGAAAATCCCGACGAGTGTGAGGAAAAAATCGTCACCGATGCCGACTGTTTCGCGGTGATCTATCCGTGGGATCTCCTCCGCATGAACGAGGAAGTGCTCGCCCTGATGGACGAGTCATCGTTGCTAGGCGATGTCAGCCCACTCGCCACCTTGAATGGCTGCGTCCGCCTCGGCAATGGCTCGCGCATCCTGCCAGGCACCGTCATCGACGGCCCCGTCATCATCGGACCTAACAGCCAAATCGGCCCTAACGCCTACATCCGCGGTGCCACCAGCATCGGCGCGAATTGCTTCGTCGGAAATGGCGCGGAGGTGAAGAACTCCATCATCTACAACAACAGCTACATTTCCCGCCAATGCTACGTCGGGGATTCCATCATCGGCACTCACGTCACACTCGGCGCAGGCACTTGCACCGAAAACCACCGCCACGACGGCCGCCACCACGTTTCCATGATACGTGGCCAAGAAGTGAACACCGGTCGTTTGAAATTCGGGGCCATCCTCGGCGACGGCGTGCGTACCGGCGTGAACACCTCCATCGAGGCCGGCATCAAGATCGGCATCGCCCGCACCACCCTGCCCGGCAGCTACGTCGCCAAGGATCTCCTGTGACCAAATCGTCACAATCGCCGCGTTCTTCCGGCACCAATGCCGTCACTATCTTGTCCTTGAAATGCACCGAATTTTGATCGTCGAGGACGAGCGCGACATTGCTGACCTGATCGGCTTCAACCTCCAGCGCGCTGGCTATGAAACCCTCAAAGCCCACGATGGCGTCGAAGGAACCGAGATGGCGCTGCGCGAAAGGCCAGACCTCATCCTGCTCGACCTGATGCTTCCCGGACGCGACGGCTACTCGGTTTTCCGCGAACTCCGCCGCGACCCACGCACCGTCAACACCCCGGTCATCATGCTGACCGCCCGCGCCCAGACCGAGGATCGCATCCAAGGTCTTGAGGCCGGTGCTGACGATTACCTCACCAAACCCTTCAGTCCGAAGGAACTCATGCTCCGCGTGCAGGCCATCCTGAAACGCTCGGAGGCACCGCCCGGCGTCGTGGACTTCACCTATGGCCCGTTCCGTTTCGACAAAAACGCGCTGAAATTCTACCTCGCCAACGACCCAGCCGACCTCACCGCCACTGAGTTCAAGCTGCTCCTCTTCCTTTGCGAGCGGCCCGGAAAACCGCAGGATCGCAACGACCTGTTGCGCACCGTCTGGGGCTACAGCGACGCCACCCACAGCCGCACGCTCGACACCCACATGAAACGTCTCCGCCAGAAACTCGGCCCGCACGGGTCGTGGGTGGAAACCGTCCGCGGAATCGGCTATCAGGTGGCCAAAGCCGAAGCATGACTCACGAATTTTCCATCGCCGTCGCCGTCCTCTCGCTCGCCGCACTCGTCACCCTCGCCATCCGCAACCGTGGATCCCGCAAGAAATCGGAAGCTGAAACGCATGCCTGGAAGCTCCGTCTCGAAAATGACCTCCAACGATCCCGCGACGAGCGCAACCGCCTGCTCGACGCCCTCGGCGACGCCTTCCTCCTCGTCGACAAGGAGGCAAACATCCGCTTTGCCAATGCCGCCGCGCGCGAACTTTTCGGCAACCGCGAACTCCTCAACCGCCCGGTGGCTGAAGCCTTTCTCGATCCTCGCCTCGCCGATGCCCTGCTGCGTTGCCTCGCCACCGGTGAGCCGGTCCAATCCCGCGTCGTCCTGCCCCAGCAAACCTCGCCTCGTGGTGACCTCGAAACCCGCGGCGTCAACGCCTGGATCATCGACGCCGCTCCCATCCCCACTCCGCCCGGCGGCATGAGCACCGCCCGCGTCATCATCCGCGACGTCACCGCCGAGCATCAGCTCGAGCAAATCCGCAAGGACTTCGTCGCCAACGCCTCCCACGAGCTGCGCACACCGCTCGCCATCATCAACGGCTACCTCGAAAACCTCATCGAGGACGACATGATCCGTGAGCCGGAAATGGCCCGCCGTTTCCTCACCATCATGCGCAAACACGCCGATCGCATCTCGCGCATCGTCGAGGACATGCTGGTCATTTCCCGCCTCGAATCCGGCGAGGCCAGCGCGCTGAAAGTCGAACCGTTCCGCTTCCGCTCCTGCATCAACGACATCCTCGAACGCTTGGAATCCGTCGTCCGCAACCAGCAGGCCGAGATCACCGTGGTCATGCCCGAGCCGGATGTCATCCTCCATGGCGACCGCTTCTACTGGACGCAGGTCCTCTTCAATCTCGTCGAAAATGCCCTCAAGCAGAACCCTCACCACGGACTGCATGTCGAAATCGGCTGCAAAAAGTCCGGCGAAAACCTGCACATCTGGGTCGCCGACAATGGCGTCGGCATTCCCAGCGCCGACCTGCCGCACATTTTTCGCCGCTTCTTCCGCGTGGAAAAACACCACTCACAGCAGGAAATCAAAGGCACCGGTCTGGGGCTTTCCATCGTCAAACGCGCCATCGAAGCGCACTCGGGAAGCATCGGGGTGACTTCCGTGCCCGGCAGCGAAACGAAGTTCCTCATCATCGTGCCGCAGCAGGCGCGCTGAGGCCGCCACGCCGATTTTGCTCACGCGCAAATCGCCGAAATCCGTGGCAATTTCGGAAATTTGCCGTGCGGGATAGGGTATAGTCCGGCTTACTCGCTCCGGACCGGGGCTTTGAGCCCATCCATCATCCCCATTTCCGCGATGTCTTCCGCCTCCATCCAAATCCTCCACAAGGAGCGACTTCCCACCACCGGCACGCTGGTCATCCCCGGCCGCCTTGATTTCGAATTCCTCGGCCATTTCGAAAAACTCTTCAACGGCCGCAAGATCACCTGGCTCGTCGAGGAAACCGCGCTCTACGACAACTCCGTCCGCGCCTACCTCGAGAAATCCGGCTCCGGAGCCATGTTCTCGGTGGATGACGCCGCCCCCGCCGCCGCCGGCGAGCAACTCAAAACTTACCTCGCGGGCAACGGCGTCCTCGTTTTCGTCCCCGGCCGCGCCACCACTCGCAAAGGCACCGCCAACCACATCGCCGCAGCCCAACTGAAAGTCCTCTGCGCATTCGGCCTGCCCATCCTCCCCATCGCCGTCGATTGCCCGCGCGAATCCGCGCTTTCCATCGAATCCCGTTCGTCGCTGCCACTCGCCGTCATGTCGGTTGGCAAGCCCATCGCCGGGCAGAACGCCAGCGTCGCCACCTATCAGCAGGCGCTGCTGGAAGCGAACGAAGAAGCCTACAGCTCGCGCGCCTTGTTCAAAGGATCGCTCGCGATGGCGCTGCTCGAAGGCTTGAAGAAGCACGGCTCTAGCAACCGCGTCCTCGACGGCTCGGATGATTCGGAAGTCCGCTTCGATCGCATCCTCGCCGCCGCCATTGTCTTTTCGAAATACATCGCCGCTGAAACCGACAAGCCCCGCGTGGCCATCGTCCTGCCACCCGGCAAAGGCGGACTCATCGCCAACCTCGCCGTGCTCTTCGCCGGGAAAGTCCCGGTGAACCTGAATTTCACCGCCGGTCCCGAGGCCATCAAGTCCTGCATTCGCCAAGCCGACGTCGATCGCTTCATCACCGCCGATCCATTCGTTCGCAAGATTTCCTCCTTCCCGTGGCCACCTAACCGCGACCTCATCCTCATCGAGCGCGTCCTGCCCACGCTGAAGAAAAAGATCATCACCTGGGCCGTCATTTCCAAACTGCTGCCCGCCGCCGTGCTCGGCATGATGTTAGGCCTGAACAAACGCCGCGACGCCGACGAGGCCATCCTGCTTTTCACCTCCGGCTCATCCGGCGAGCCGAAAGGCGTCGCACTCAGCCATCGCAACGTCCTCGCCAACGTCTGCCAGTTCGGCACCCGCCTCAACCTATCGGAAAACTCTGCCATCCTCGGCTGCCTGCCGCTATTCCATTCCTTCGGCTGCACTGTCACCCTGTGGTTCCCGGTCATCGACGGCATCAACCTGGTCACCTATCCGAACCCGCTCGACACCAAGCGCCTCGCCGAACTCATCGCCTTCCATCAGGTAAACATCTTCCTCGCCACGCCGACTTTCCTGCGTGGCTACATGAAGCGCACCGATCCCGCCCAGTTTGCCTCGCTCAAACTCGTCGTCACCGGTGCCGAGAAACTCCCGCAGTCTCTCGCCGATGCATTCGAGCAGAAATTCGGCATGCGCCCGCAAGAAGGTTACGGACTAACAGAAACCTCACCCGCCACCAACGTCAATCTGCCCGACCTGCTCGCCGAGCGTGATTCCATCACGCTGCCTTCCTCGCGCAATGGTTCCGTCGGCCAGTTGCTGCCCGGCATGGCCATCCGCATCACCGATCCTGCCAGCGACAAGGACGTGCCTATCAATCAGCAAGGCATCATCTGGTTCAGAGGATCTAACGTTTTCTCCGGCTACCTCAAGGATCCGAAACGCTCGGCAGAAGTCCTCCATGACGGTTGGTTCCGCACCGGCGACGTCGGTCGTGTGGACGAGGACGGCTTCCTCTACATTGAGGGCCGCCTCTCCCGTTTCTCCAAGATCGCCGGGGAAATGGTCCCCCACGAAACCGTCGAAGCCGCCGTCAACAAGGTGCTCGGGCTTGATGCCGAATCCGAGCGCCGCATCGCCGTCGTCGGCGTGCCGGACGAACAAAAAGGCGAGGCCATTCTCCTCCTTTCCACCATCGCCGGCCCCGCGCTCGAACAGGAATGCATCGATCTCCGTTATAAACTGCTAGACGAAGGACTTTCCTCGCTGTGGTGCCCCAAACAAATTGTCCCCGTCGCCGAAATCCCCGTCCTCGCTTCCGGCAAACTCGACATCAAGGCCTGCGAGGCACTCGCCAAACGCGAGGCGTGATCGCTTTTTGATCCACCACCATGGAGCCATCCCAACCGGTATTGGCCTGTGCGGATGCCTTCCGGGCGATCTATCCGACCGCACGGCAACAATGGATCATGGGCCTCACGTCCCTGGCGATCTGCGGCCCCACTTTTCTGCTAGGCAACTTCCTGAACAAGGAATGGATAGGCGTGTTCGCCATCACGCTCTGCGCCGGGCTGTTCGTCGTCCCCCACGTGATGCGGGTCCGGAGGTTTCTCGCCACCCTGCCATGCGGCTCCTGCGGCCAAGCCGCCGGGCGACACACCACGGTGAAAGGCATCCTGCATTTGCACTGCGACCACTGCGGCCACCTCACTCGCACCGATTGCCTCATGCTCGGACCGGGAAAACCAACGCGAATCTGAGTCATCTTTGCTCTCAGTCTTCAAGGAGTTTCGATCTCCGAATCGACAGGCCTATTACCCCACTGACTTGAGCATCGCCACCATCAAGGTCATCTGCTGCGGATCGGAGTCCGCAGCTCCTTGAAAACAGGCCGCAGCGCCACCCGTTTTCCCGCTCGACTCCACCGTTCCCCTCGCTGACCATCCCGTCCCCTGCTCCCGACCTCACCCATCCATGCAAAACCGCATCGACGCCGTCTTTTCCAAACTCCGTGAAACCGACACCACCGCGTTTGTCGCCTACGTCGCCGCCGGGGATCCAAATTTTGAAACGTCGTTAGAAGTCATCAAAGGCCTCGCCGATGCCGGAGCGGACATCATCGAACTCGGCCTGCCGTTTTCCGATCCACTCGCCGACGGCATCGTCAACCAGATGGCCGCCGACCGCGCGCTCAAGTCCGGCATGACCACGCCGCGCTCGCTCGATCTGATCCGCAAGTTCCGCGAGACGCATGAGACGCCCATCGTGCTCTTCACCTATCTGAATCCGGTGTTCACCTACGGCTTCGAAAAATTCCACACCGACGCCGCTGCCGCCGGAGCCGATGGCATCCTCCTGCTAGATTTACCACCCGATGAAGCGGCGCTAAACTCGGACCTCGCCATCGGCGCGGGCTTGAAGCACATCCGCCTCATCGCCCCGACCACGCCGCCCGAACGCGTGAAAATCCTCGCCCAATCGGCGGAAGGTTTCATCTACGCCCTTTCCCGTACCGGAGTCACCGGTGGCCACGGCGCACCATCCGCTAACATCGCCGAACTGGTCGCCTCCATCAAATCCCACACCGATGTGCCCGTCTGTGTTGGCTTCGGCGTCACCACGCCCGAGCAGGCCGCCATGGTTGCAAAATCCGCAGACGGCGTGATCGTCGGTTCCGCCATCGTCAAGCAGGTCGAACTCCACCCAACGGACGCCGCCCGCGCCGTCGTCGATTTCACCGCCCCGCTCATCGCCGCCACGAAAGCCTGATCCTGTGTTTCGAATTTGAGATTTAAGACTTAGAATTTTTCCCACCATGCTCCTCCGATTTTTCAAAATGAACGGTGCCGGCAACGACTTCATCATCGTTGACAATCGCGACCTCTCGCTCAGCAAGGAACTCGACAGCGACACCATCGCCGCACTGTGCGATCGCCACCGCGGCATCGGTGCTGATGGATTGCTCGCCGTGGAACCTGCCCAAAAGGGCGCGGATTTCCGCTTCCGTTACTACAATGCCGACGGCGGTGAAGCTGAAATGTGCGGCAACGGGGCTCGCTGCTTCGGCCGCTTCGTCGCCCACCTCGGCGAGATCGTTCTGAAAAAGGTCACCTTCGAAACCATCGCCGGCACGCTCGGCGCAGAGATGGTCGGCGACGATGTCCGCATCGCTATGTCCGAACCCAAGGACCTCAAGCTCGACACTGGAGCCAGCGTGCCCGGCCTCGATTCCCCGCTGCACTTCGTCAACACCGGCGTGCCCCACGTTGTCACCTTCGTCGGAGATGCCGAGGCGCTCGACAACTTCGACGTCTTCTCCCACGGCAGCGCCATCCGCCACCACGCCGCCTTCGCCCCGGCCGGCACCAATGCCAACTTCGCCACGGTGCTCGCGCCGGATCACATTTCCATCCGCACCTTCGAGCGCGGCGTGGAGGATGAAACTCTTGCTTGTGGCACCGGCATGGTCGCTTCCGCTCTGGTCCATCATCTCCTCACCGGCGCGCCCAGCCCCATCAAGGTGGATGTCGAAGGCGGCGACACCCTGGAGATCGGCTTCGAAAAATCCGGCGATCAAGGATTCACCAACGTCACGCTCACCGGCCCCGCCGACTTCGTCTTCGAAGGCGAAATCGACATCTAACTGAGAACCTCTCTTTTCAAACGCCGTTGCTGCATCCCGCACCAACGGCGTTTTGCGTTGACCCATCTAACGATACCTCACCCCTTTGAACTTCACCCATCCTCCCGGAATATCTTCATAGAGCGCGCGGTGAGTGAAGTGCACCAAGCCACCTTGGCTGTTCCAAATATACTCACCCCGCACCGTCACGATGCTGCCCTTGCGTAATTTCCTAACACGAGGCGCGATATCGATGTTGTGCACCACCAGCAGGGTCTGTCCGGATTCCAACTCCACAATAAAACGCTGGTGCCTGTCTCCCTCCGTGTCGTCGGACAGCAGCACGATCACCTCGCCCGTGAAGGTAACTTGAAACTCCGTCTGATGCAGCTGCCACGCCCGTTGCAGGATCTTGTCCTGCTTCGAAATCGATCCCGCCGAAGCGGTGGGTGAGAAGGCCATCAAAAGGGCGAGGCAAAACAGGGCAAGGCGGAAGAGCTTGGTATGGATCATGGTGCGTGGGACTGTCGAAATCGCTAACACTTCGATCCGCCGTGGGCAAGCCTCTGAATGAACGGCCATGATATCCTCTCGTTTCAGGCTTCCCGTCCTGTCTCTTTCGCCGCCAACTTTCCTCCAGCATGACAGCACCCGACAAAACCACCGACACTCCACCCGTCTGCGAAGGCTGCGGCCGTGAAGCCGTCACCGTCATCGACGGCAAGGGCTGGTGCGTGGATTGTTTCCAAGCTCGCGGCTCCTGCTGTTCGGGCGAGTTTGATCGCACCGAAGATTGAGGTACCACCATGCGACTCGACCGCTTTCTCATCCGCCGCGGCACTCATTCCTGCCGCGAGGTCGCAGGCTTGTTGGCAGACGGGATGGTCCGTGTCGATGGGCGAATCGAAACTTCCGGCAAGTGCGGGGTTTCGCGATTCTCCCACATCGAGCTGCGTGGTAAAATCCTGCAAGCAGGGCAGGCCATCTATCTGATGCTGCACAAGCCCGCCGGCTACCTCAGTGCCACCTCGGATCCGCAACATCCCACGGTGATGGAACTCATCGATCACCCGCTGCGCGACGATCTGCATCTCGCCGGTCGACTCGACCGCGCGAGCACGGGTCTGCTGCTGCTGACCAATGATGGCCGCTGGTCCAAGGCCATCACAGGGCCGGAGAAGGATGTGCCCAAAGTCTATCGAGTCACCACCCGTGACGTCATTGCTCCGGAGACGGTCGCGCATTTCGAGAATGGCATCTATTTCGCATGGGAAGATCTAACCACCCAACCCGCACAGCTAGAAATTCTCGGCGAGCGCGTGGCCTTGTTGACGCTTCACGAAGGACGCTACCACCAGGTCAAACGCATGTTCCACGCTGTGGGCAACCGGGTGCTCAGTCTGCACCGCGAACGCATCGGCCCACTGCTGCTGGATGAAGGCTTGCCGGAAGGAAAGTTCCGTGAACTTACGCCGGACGAGGTGGCCAGTTTCGCCACGAGATGATCTCCGGCGTCCTTTACAGGATCCAGAAATCACGGAAACATTTCCCCATGAAACCCATCCTTACCACGTTGATCGTCGGCCTCGCCATGTCTCTAGCAACTCAGACTCAAGCTGCGCCTGAAAACAAGTCCGGCAACCCCGTTTTTCCCGGATGGTATGCGGACCCAGAGGGCATCATCTTCGACAAAACCTACTGGATCTATCCGACGTTCTCTGCGCCTTACGACCAACAACTGCACTTCGACGCATTCTCGTCCACCGACCTGGTGAATTGGGAAAAGCACCCCAGCATCATCTCGACCAAAGAGATCAAGTGGGCGAAGCGCGCGTTGTGGGCACCGTCTATCATCGAGAAGGATGGCCGCTATTTCCTATTTTTCGGAGCCAATGACATTCAGAAGGACGGCGAAGTTGGCGGCATCGGCGTAGCAGTGGCGGACCAGCCTCAAGGACCGTTCAAGGATTACCTCGGCAAGCCGCTCATCGATAAATTCCACCACGGTGCGCAGCCCATCGACCAGTTCGTCTTCCGCGACAAAGACGGCAAACACTTCCTCATCTACGGCGGTTGGCGGCATTGCAACATCGCCCGGCTGAAGGACGATTTCACCGGCTTCGAACCGATGGAAGACGGCACCATCTTCAAGGAAATCACGCCAGAGGGCTACGTCGAGGGGCCGTTCATGTTCATCCGCGACGGAAAATACTACTTCATGTGGTCGGAAGGTGGCTGGACAGGACCAGACTACAGCGTGGCCTATGCCGTCGCTGACTCTCCGTTCGGCCCGTTCAAACGCGCCGCGAAAGTCATCCAGCAGGATCCCGCAATCGCCACCGGAGCCGGCCACCACTCGGTGATCCAAGTCCCCGGCACGGATCGCTACCTCGCCGTCTATCACCGCCGCCCGCTAACCGAAACCGACCAGAACTCACGCGTCACCTGCATCGACGAGATGCGCTTCGACAAGGATGGCAACATTCTGCCGGTGAAAATTTCCGATGACGGTGTCGGCGCGCTGAAGATCAAGTGACGTCTCACTGCGGCAGCCCCGCCGAGACGGTTTCCCAGCGTTTTCGAAAATCCGAATTGCCTTGAGAAAGCGTCGCTGCGGCGGTGAGTGCCCGCTCGCGGTTGCCCGCTAACCAATCGAATGCGATCGCACATTCGTGGCGACGCACGCGCTCGGACTCACTCACCGGACTCGCCACGAAGGACCGGTGCAGCGCGATCAACGCGTCGGCGGTGAAATCACTCCAACCAACATCACGCACCGCGCCGTCGGCATCCGTCGTGGTAATCAAGCCGGATGGATCGAGCATGATTCTGCGCGCTGTTTCCCCAGATTTCAGAGGAAACTCCCCGCTTTTTGTTTGTTTTGCCAGATCGGCGCGAAGATCCGTTAGGAAAGTAGCCGCCGCGAGAGTTGCCCATTCCAACGACTCGCGCGACGCCCCTTGAGGGTCCGTCTCCAGCGATTTTACATAGGCGGTCGCCTCGTCGAACTCACAGGAAGCGGCGAATTGCGCGAGTTTTGCCATCACCTCATCCAGCACGGGCACCTGCACCGGCGGTGGTTCGGGCGGCGCTGCGGCAAGCAGCTTGGCGTGGCGTTTCAGGTCCAATTGCCAAGCTCGCACGTTGAAGCGCGCGCGGCCTTTCGTTCTTAGTTTCCCGATCACTTCATCGAGCTCTGAAACCGCCGCGTCGCAGCCCGCCACATCGACGGGAAACTTTTCAAACACCGGTGCTGATAGAATTTCACCATCCGCCAGATAGTCACGCGCCAGCTTCTGATAGATCGATAATCCTGCGTCATCCGGCGGCAATTCTGAGTCCGCGACCGCCTTAAAAAAGGGCAGCGCCCACTTCAACATCCCCTGTTCCCAATTCTTCAATCCCGCCAACATCCAAGCCATCACCTGGGGCGCTGTCGCCGATTGCTCAACGAGTTTTTCAGGAGAAATGGCAGGCAATTCACCCGTCCGCTCCAGAGTCGTGATCAAGACTTCATCGAGCTTGCTGGTGTCATCCCCGACCACCGCACGCGCATGCGTTATCGCCTCAGTGGCCCGCTCCCGCGCACGCGATGTCTGGCCATCGAGGAAATCTGCGACCACCGCCTCGACGCCCGCCCAACTCCGCGTCGGCTCTTGCACGGATGGGTTTTCACGCAGCTTTTCAAACTCCACCGCAGCTTTGGTAAACTCGCCAGCCTCCACCGCCGCACGTGCTTCCCGGTAGCTACGGGCGATCTCACTGGCGGACGTTCCTGACTCCACCGGACTCGTTTCCACCACGGGAGCGACACGAACGGGCGTGGCCTTCGCCACCGGTTGCGGTTGGTCACGCGTCACCCACCAGATGCCCGCGCCGACGCCGCCTAACAAAATCACCGCTGCGGACGCCAGCGAGATCCGTTCGGTGCGTTTGCGCATGGCCCGGCGGTGAGCCGCCTTGCCTGAGCTTTCCCCTTCAGTCCCGGCATGCAGACGTTTCAGCGCAGAACTAAGCGCGCGTATCATCTCATCATACGAGCTGTAGCGATCGTCCGGGGAATAGGCCATTGCCTTGTCCACGATGGCGCAGATGCCTTCTGAGAGTGTGGGATCGGTGACGCCTAACGAAACCACCCGAGTCTTTGCCAAGCGCAGCGCTTGGGTTCCCATGGACTCTTCATCGCAGGACGGCACACCGGCCAGCGCATGATAGAGCGTCGCGCCAAAGGCATAGATGTCGGAGCGAAAATCCTCAGGATGGCCTTCGATCGTCTCAGGCGGCACGTAGTACGGCGTGGCCCATATTTCCGCGGCCTGCGCCTTGCCGCCTTGGGTCACCAGCGAGAGACCGAAATCCACGATGCGCGCATGGCCTTCCGCATCTAGCAGAATATTTCCCGGTTTGATGTCGCGGTGGATGAGCCCTGCCGCATGCGCCGCCTTGAGGCCTTCCGCCACCTCGATCGCCAACGGCAGCATTTCCACCTCGGGGACTTTGCCCGCCTCGTGGATGCGACGTTCAAAATGGCCGCCGGGAACCAATTCCATCGCGATGTAGAGTCGGCCAAATGCCTTGCCGGTCGTGAGCACGCGAACGACGTGCGGATGGCTGAACGACGCGGTGATGCGCGCCTCTTCCTCAAACGCCGCGATGCGCCGCTCGTCCGCCGAAAATTCTTCGCTCAAAATTTTCAGCGCCACCTCGCGATCCAGCGTCGGATCGTGGGCGATGAACACCATGCTCATGCCCCCGATCGCATGACGCCGCACCAGCGTGTAGGGTCCGAACTGGCATTTCACCCGGTTGTGTTCGCCGCAGGTTGGGCACGCGACATTGGCGAAGGGCGGAAGCTTTTCCACATTCATCAGTCCGCCGCAGGACTGGCAGGTGGCTAGGTTCTCGGGGCTCTCCGGCATGGGCATACGCTAGGCTACGGCAGTGACGGGTGGAAACTTGAAACTTGCCGCCACTTTTCCGTTCGGCGTGGCTCGGTTTTTCTCGCCCACGCCGCGGGGCATAAAATCTTCGTACTCGACGCATCCCGTTTCAACCGTTAGGCGGCAGGCTGATTTGGCGGTTTCCCTTTTTGTTTCAACCCATTCTTTTGATGAAAACCTCATTCGCATTCCTGTTGGCCATCTTGGTGGGCATCGCTTCATTCTGGCTAGGGAAAGGAAAAATCCTTGGGCAGAAGCCGCTAGAAAATCCAGCAATCAACACCCGCACGGCTCCATCACCGACTGCGGCGGACGCGGCAACAAAGGCTGATCCTCCTCCATTTCGGATAGGCAGCGGCGTCCTAACCACCGGCACTGCGGCAAAAATGACGCCGGAGGAACGGGTCGCCTTGTTGAAAAAGGCAGCGCTCCTCGCGGACGCCGGCACGCAAGCGGACATCCTCTGCGGGTTGATTTCCGCGATGACCCAGGAAGAACTGATGGAATCCACCCAGGTGCTGCTGGATGCCCAGTTCCGCGGCAACACGTGGTCGCAAGAAGTGTGGAACTCGCTCTGGACTCAGTGGGGACGGGTCAACGCCGTGGCCTGTCTGGAGCTCTCACAACAGTCTTCCAACAACAAGACCTGGAACGGTTTCAAGGGTCTCAACACGACCAATGATTACCGCTGCCTGATGGCGGGTTGGCTGGAAACGAATCCAGAGGAAGCGATGGCTTGGGCCAAGCTGGATAAGGGCGACATCCGCTCCGCCGTGGGGGCCGCCTACGCCATCACTCACAGCGCCGACGGCGATCTCGGAAAACTGGAAACCGCCATGCTTGGCATCGCGGCTAACAAACTCACGGTCCAAGCATGTTTCGAAGACTACTTCGACCTCGCCGCGACTTCGGTGGGCAAGCCATCCCCGGCCTCGCTTTACGATGGATTGGCACCCGCGTTGCAGGCCGCAGCCTGGCCCGCGGTGGTCGAACGGCTCTCCCAGACCGACACCGCCGCGGCCGCCGATTGGCTCGAAAATCACGCAGACGATCCTGGCTACGATGCCCGGGCGACTTATGGGTTGGTTGCCAAAATGATGGGAAAGGATCCCGCGAAAGCGGTGCAATGGGCTGCGACCTTGCCTGCTTCTGACAACCAAATGCACCCGGCGGTGGTCGCCGTGAGAAATTGGCTCCAGCGAGATCGCACAGCGGCGAACGCTTGGCTGAAAACCCAACCGGCCGACGCGCCATGGGCCACTCCGTTCCAACCACAATCCGATCCGGCGGATCCATTCGCCGAACCCACAGGACACTGATCGCTCACCCGGCATTTCCCCATGAAACGCAGCACCCTCATTCCTCTTCTCGTCGGCACCGCGATCACCGCGTTTGTCCTCGCCCGTTGGACCTCGCGTGATGAGGCCCAACCCGTCGCCGAGAGCGCGACCAACTCACCTCGCCGCGCCTCGGCAAGAACCAGTGCGAGCGACCGCCACCAAGAACCGCCCGCCAAGGAAATTGGCAAGTATCCCCCAGCCTTCAAGGGCATGACCGAAAAACAAGCCGTTGACCTCACCTCCGAGGAGCGCATGGCCTTGCTGGCGCAGGGAATCTTGCTCAGCGATTGGGGAAACCAGGCAAGCGTGTTGTGCGGATTGATCCGAGGACTCCACAAGAACGAGTTGAGCGAAGCCACCAAAATGCTCCAACAAGGTCGGCAAAGCGGAAACGGCCAACCCGAGGTCATTTGGCAAACGCTTTGGCAACAGTGGGGTCGTCTGGATCCAGAAACCGCTTTCACCGATTTCGGAAAAATCTCTACTGGCGAATCAACCGACTGCGCCCGCAACGTGATGGAAGGATGGCTGGAAGCCAATGCCGACCGGGCTTTGGAATGGGCGCAAACCCCAAAATCCTCACCCGAGGAAGGGGCGGCCGCAGCACTCGCCATCAGCCGCAATGCCAACGGTGATCCCAAGCAATTGGTTGCGGCCATGCGCAAGTTGCCAGCCGACGGAGCCACCGCCAAAGCTTGCCTCGACGACTATTTCGATCTCAGCAGCCTGGCCCCGGAAAGTCCGTCGGCGGCAGAAATTTACGACCAGCTCGATCCCGAACTGCGCCCAACCGCGTGGTCGGTGGCGGCGAAACGGCTTTCGCTCGGCGAGGCATCTGCCGCGAAGGATTGGTTCACCGCGCACGCCGCAGATCCGGGTCGCAACTACGCCAGCATGACACGCTTCTTCTTTTCCCAAGCGAATGACGATGCGGCAGGCACCTTGAAATGGGTGACCCAACTGCCCTACGACGCCAGTCGTGATGGGCAGCACCCCGCTGCACGTGTGATCGAGGCTTGGCGCTACAATGATCCGGCAGCCGCCAAAGCTTGGTTGGCAACCCAGCCGACCGATTCCCCATGGGTTTCTCAATAGCCTCCTGAACAGGAGCCTTGAAGGAATGGGCCGGATATCAGCTTGCCGCCCCATGGCTGGCTGAGACACTGGCCGCCGTGGAAATCCTTGTTGAAGACAGTCCGGGCGAGCGCATCGACGCCTTTCTCGCCGCCCGCATCGCCGATCTTTCGCGCTCCCGCATCCAGGCGCTCATCCGCGAGCAATTCATCCAGGTGAATGGTCAGCCCGCCAAGCCACGCGACGCGGTGAAACTCGGCGACCGCATCAGCGTCGTCTTGCCCGAAGCCGTCCCGCTCGACAACGCGCCACAAGACATCCCGTTAGACATTTTGTTCGAAGACGACGATTTGGTCGTGCTCAACAAGGGCTCCGGCATGGTTGTCCACCCCGCGCCGGGGAATCCCGACGGCACGCTCGTCAACGCGCTGCTCCATCATTGCCGCGGCAAGCTATCCGGCATCGGCGGCGTCGAACGGCCTGGCATCGTCCATCGCCTCGACAAGGACACCTCGGGCTGCCTCGTCGTCGCCAAATCGGACGCCGCCCACCAATCGCTGGTGCAGCAGTTTTCCGACCGCAGCAGCATGGAGAAACTTTACCTGGCGGTGACCAAGGGCGTTCCGAAACCGGAAAAGGACAGCATCTTCACGCACATCGGCCGCCACCCGGTGAACCGCCAAAAGATGGCCGTCGTCAATCCGCCCGGCGGCAAGACCGCCATCACCGACTACGAAATCCTCGCCACCGACGCGGCCACCGTCACCGCGCTCGTCCTCTGCCACTTGCACACCGGCCGCACCCACCAGATCCGCGTCCACATGCACCACAAGGGCACGCCCATCGTCGGCGACCCGATTTACGGCAAGCCCGACAAGACGTCCGAACTCACCGGACGGCTCATGCTCCATGCTTGGAAACTTGCGTTTGATCACCCGATCAGCGGCAAGCCCGTCCGTTTTGAGGCGCCCATCCCGCCCGAATTTGCGCCGTGGGTGGAGCAGTCCTCGTTGAAATAGCCAGCCATCCTGCGCCGCGTCGGCCGACCTAACAACGTGTTTCGTGGAATGTTCCCTTTTCCCCAGCGCCAATCGCGGCTATGAGCAGGACCATGAAATCAAGGTTTGCCGGACTCATCCTCGCCCTGTCGCTGCTCGGTGGCGCAGCGGCTCACGCTCAAAAAGCCGTCCCGCCACAAACCCCGCCGCGCTTGCCGCTCGGCACCGTCTTCAAGGGCGAGTCGAAATTCCAAGCCATCATGGCCAAGGCCGAGCGCGAGGGCTGGCGCAAACTGCCGCTCGGCGATCGCACCATCCGCATCGGCCGCGAACTCGTCGGCACGCCCTACATCAACTACTCACTCGAAGTGGACGATCGCATCGAGTCGCCGGTGGTGAATTTCTCCGGCATGGATTGCTGGACCTACTACGAGAACGCTCTCGGGATGGCGCGACTGCTCCGCTACAAACCCGGTCCGTACAAGCCGCAGGACCTGCTGCACATGGTCGAAATCGAGCGCTACCGCAACGGCATTTGCACCGGCAACTACCTCAGCCGCATGCACCATCTGGAGGAAGTTTTTTACGACAACCAACGCCGCGGCTACGCCTCTAACATCACCGCTCGCATCCCCGGCGCCGTCCGCCTGCGCCGTGAAATTCGCGAAATGACCGTGCAGTGGAAAGCCTACCGCTACTTGCGCAGCAACCCATCCTTGCTTCCCGCCATGGGCAAGATCGAGGCGCAGGTTTCCAATCTCCCTGTCTATCATGTGCCGAAGAACCAAGTGAGAAACGCCGAGAAATACCTTCAAAACGGCGACATCTGCGCGATCACCTCCAACGGTCCTGGCGGCTACACCTCGCACGTCGGCATGATCATCCGGCTCAAGGATCGCGCCTATTTCACCCACGCCACGTCGGACCGCGATAAAGGCCGTATGGTCGTCATCGACCGCCCCATCACCGATTACGTCAACGGCGGCTCGAAGCACGCTGGCATCATCATCTGCCGCCCTAACGACGTGCCGCCATCGCCTCTTTGGCAGAGCAACGTCGCACGCCAGTGAGCGCGGAGCCCCTTGGGTCGGCCACAGCGATCCAAGGTTCGCTGACTCACGCCGCCTACAGGAAAGCCGTTAGTCCTTTTTCTCGGCGAGACTTTCCGCGATCGCCTTGATGACCTCGCCGGATTCTTTTTCGACCAACGGCCGGGCGAGCATTTCCTCGTAGATGTTGATGTAGCGGCGGGCCACTTCCTTGTGGCTGAATTGCTCGGCGCTCTCGATCATGATGCGGCGAATCTCGCGCTCACGGATCTCGGCGGGCAAAGCATGGAAACGCATCGCCTCATCGATCGCCCAACGGAAGCCTTCCGCCGAGTAGTGATCGAAACGGAACCCGTTGCCCTGCGAACGCTCGACGTCCAGCGGCTGCACCGTGTCGTAAAGCCCGCCTGTCGCGTGGACGATGGGCAAGGAGCCGTAAAGCGGTGCCGTCATCTGCGGCAATCCGCAGGGTTCGAACAACGACGGCATGAGCATGTAGTCGGACGCCGCGTAGGCGAGGCGGGACAGGTTTTCTTCGAAATCGACCACCGACACCCGCTCGTTGAGATCGAAGTTCCAAATGATCTTCTCGACCCATTCTTGGTGCGGACCGTTGGCGACGATGACCACTTGAAGATCCCTGTCCCAGTAGTCGGAAACCAGACTGTGCAGAATTTCTGTCAGCAGTTGCGGCCCCTTTTGCACCGGATCCAGGCGGGACGGCCAGAAGAAGATCGGCGCGTTGGGATCCAGCTTCAGATGCAGTTCGCGCTGAAGCTTCGCCTTGTTCGCCGCCTTGCCCTCGACAAAGTCATGCTCCGAGAAATTCCGTTCTAACGCATCGTCGGTGGCCGGGTTGTACGAAACGTCCGGCGCATTGAGGATGCCGGCGGAACAACCGGCGGCATACTTCGACCGCAGCTCGGCGCGCACCGTGTCCGGCACCACCGAGTGCCAGCCTTCCACGATTTCCCACAAGAAGCGCGGACTCACCGTGTTGATGTAGTGGGCGGCAAAAATTCCCGAGGTCAGCAAATCCAGCGGCACCGAGGCTCGTGCATGGTCGTAGTTGCAGGGCGCTCCCGAGAAAAACAGATTCATCCAGAACTCCGCGGCATCGATGCCGGACTCTTCCACCTGCGACAACGCCACCTGCCGCGTGTGGATGTTGTGCACCGTGAACAGGCTCTTGATGCCACGCCGCCGTGCCATCGCCGGGATCAACGCGGTCATCCAGTCGTTGCAATGGATGAGGTCCGGATTCACCCGTGGGATGATGTGGTTGATCACCTCACGCTGAAACACGAGGGCAATGCGCATCGCCTCATCCGAGTGGTTGCTATAAACCTGTTCGCGGTAATAGAAGATGCGATCTTCCGCCAAGTGGATGTGCGCCTCGGGCAACACCTCGTGATACTTGCGCAGCTCCTTTTCATGCAGGTTGAAGATATCGCCTTGGAACATGCGGCGGTAGTTTGGCATCGCCACGTGGACGTCCGCACCCAGTTCGAAAAGCGCTGAAACCAACGATGCGGAGACGTCCGCCATCCCTCCCGCCTTGGCCGACATCCTTTGCGCCATGTTGCCCATCCCCGGTGGGAGATAGGTAATTTCCGGAGTGACGATGAGGATGCGAGGCTTCGAAGTTTTTTCAGGAACAGACATGGGGAGGCGACAGTTGAAACGTTTCTTGATCCGCTCCCACCTTGATAAAATTTCGCGTCACCGCCACCTCAATCTGCCGGAAATGCCACTTTCTTCGGCCTTTCCAAGGGGCGCATCCCCTTGGAATGCAACTTGCAAGATACCTGGCTTTTCCGTTCGACACCTTCTCGTGAGATTCTCAAACTGCCCGGCCTCGCCACGCAGTCACACAACCTAACATCCAGCCGCAAGATGGCGGATGCAGAACTGCGACCACGTTTCCAAACGCTCAAACAGCGCACCATTCAACTCCGCCAACGGAGTGAACCCGAGATCCGTCAACGCATCCTCGCGCGACGCCACCGCATCCGACTTCAACTCCACGAGATGGACGATGCCGAGATGCACCTGCCCCACCGGATTCGACTCATCGTTGAGCAGGCCGATGATGCGATGCTCGTGCTCTTCGGGCAGGTCCAGCTCTTCCTCGATCTCGCGCGTCACCGCCGCATGATAGGCCGCCGATCCCGTCCGCCCCTCCCCCATGTCCACCGGGTTGACATGGCCACCAACGCCGACCGAAATCTTCGCGTGCAGTCGGCTCTCACCGCCCGCCTTACCGCGCGTGTAGTGGAGGACGCGATCCCCGCAGCGGAAAATGCAATACGGGATGAGCTGCTTGTGGCTGGGATCCTCCTCGGCCGCCGCCCTGTCCATGAAGAAATGGTTCGCGGGATCCAGCAGCCGTGCGACCGCCGCGTCCAGCCCCTCCGTCCGCATGCCCTCGAAGCATCCGATCTCATCCAACAACGCGCGCGGCACCACCAACACCTGCTCTCCGGCATATTTCGACATGCCGCGAAGTAGGGAAATCCGCCCTGCCCGCCAAGCCTTCATCCCACGCCCCTCCGCCATTTTTCAGCTCTCGAGCCAATGTGTGGAAATTTCCAAATTTCCTCTTGCTCCTCCCCGATCCCGCCGATAAACCTCCGCCCCACCCGAAAGGGGCGTTAGCTCAGTTGGTAGAGCACTTGCATGGCATGCAAGGGGTCAGCGGTTCGAATCCGCTACGCTCCACCACTCTCATTTTTAGAGAGTTACGATTCAAAGGCCTTCAAAAAGGCCAATTTGAGAACGAAAGTGGGAACAGTTCCGGGAACTCCCCATCAAGACTCTATCGTTCCAACTTCCTGCGGATTCGTCGGAAAAGTCCTCGTCCCCCTTGATTCGAGCAGGTTAGAAACCTCGCCGTGCGGGAGATCCACCAATGTGGATTTCCGTTGGTTCGCCGCATTCACGTCCTCGTCCTGCCTTCATGTCCAAACTCACTCTCTCCCAGCTTTCCGGCCTGCTATTCCGCGCCTGTGACGACCTCCGCGGCAACATGGATGGCTTGACCGGCTGCGGGCCGCCAAATGCTCTGCCATTCTGGCGATGCAGGACCACACAAGCGCCTATCCCGTGCTCGGCAAAGATGTTGCCATCGTCACGATGGCGCAGCTTCGGAACCGCCTGATTTTCTCCGCCCCAACTTTCGAGAGCGCCGAGCTGAGCGCTAATTTTATTGGCAAGATCGAGAAGATGAAAGTCACCAAAGGCTACAGCGCAGGGAGATCAAATGTTTCACGAACTCCGCACGATGAATTCACCCTCAAGCCCAAAGATATCAGCGGCTTGAAAAACCATTTCTGCCATGTCTATCTCGCCAACAAAACCTTGCGAAGAAATGTCAAACTCCCGCGCTGTGAACCGGCGCAGGGCGTCATGCCGAGTCTCATGGTGGCGAAAGTTCCCAAAGCGTTGGCTCCACATAGAGGTGGATATCCAACCTGATCCGTTCTCACCCCCGCAAGTCCAGGGGATGTGCGTCCTTTGACGATACTGGGGTCGAGTGGGATGGTAAAGACTTGGATCCACGGCGGTGGCATTCGCCTGTTAGCTCATGTGGAAATACGCGCCTTTGTAGGGGCAGGAGAAATCGGGTCTCCATCCTCGGACGAGCTGTTTCTCCACTACGGTCCATTCATCGACCATCTCGTACCCTTCGCTTTTCATCTCCGAAACAAAGTCCGGAAAACTCCGGACGAAGCAAGGAACGGCCCATGTGTCGCCCTCTTGCACGGTGAAATAGGATTCGCCTTCCAGGCGCATCGGGCTGCGATTGAGGATGAAATGACGGGGCTTGTTGCCGAGTTGACGGAAAAATCCTTCCATCCCATCCGTCCAATAGTGAAGCGCTCCAGCAGCAAGGATCGTATTGCATGTGGAGCCTGCGGTGAGCTCGGAGGCGAGTTCAACCTCACTGGGAACGCCATCGGGGAATGCGATGTCGGTAGCTCTGGAGATCACTTCCGGAAGATCCTGCACGATCCATGATCGAATCCGCCCGGGACCAAGCAGGGGAGCCATGGCCTGATAGGTTTGGCCGATGCCGGCGCCGAAATCGAAAAGGACCAGCGGTTCGGCCGCTGAAATTTTTTCCAGCCAGAACAGCACGGCATAATCACTGGGTCTCAGGTGGAGGGAGCCATGAAAGTTCGAGGAAATCAGCTCTTGATTCAGATGTTCTTTCGTCGGTGGGCGATGCTTCTGCAAGGCGGCTTCCGCAGCGCCCATCGACGGGAATACTCCGGACGCTCCGGCCAGATTCTGGCAGAAATTTCGCCCATGTGGGTTGTGGGACAGGCGGGTAATGAACCGGCGGCAAGGGCCAAGCTCCAGGATTTTTTGCAATGTGTTTGATGTCATAGGGGGGGAGTGTGAAAGTTAGAATCGAAAACCAAGGCCTCCGCCCCAGCCGTATTCGCTGTGCCATTGGCCGATCAGTGAGAACCGCTTGTCCAACACGTATTCGAGGCCGGCGACCGTCTCCCAGTCCGTGAGCGTGTCGTATTCAGCGCCTCCATAGACCGATAACCTGGAGGTGAGGGAAATACTTTGGGACAGGCCGACTCGGAATTCGCCATCGGTATCCACCCAAGCCTGGGAGCGGATCAGGAAAGGCAACAGGTAGCGCACGCCGAACACGCCGCGGTCACCAGGGTCTTCGCCCGTCAGGTTGGCTCCCGCAAAGACGCTGGTGAAACTGTTGAGGTAGCGGTCGTAGGCGAGATTGACCTCGTATCCGGTTTCCTCCACCTCGCCCCAACCCACTTCCCAGGCGGCGCTCAGACCGTTCCGGTTGTTTTCAAAGGCGACAAAGCCTTCCGTCATGTTGGACAGGGCGGCGACTTCGCCGAAGAAAAAGATAGGGTCGTGCATCTTCGTCATATCCCATGACCCGTGCCCGGCCATCAGGTTTGGATTGGGCGGGGCGTCTTCGTAATGGATGATCCGTCCCATGCCGACCTCGGCGTGATACAGCACGTGGCAGTGCATGAGCCAGTCACCCGGCTCGTCGGCCGCGAACTCGATGGTCCTGCTCGACATCGGCGGGACATCGACCGTGTGCTTGAGCGGAGAAAGGATTCCTGCCGTGGTGAGCACGCGGAAGAAGTGGCCATGAAGATGCATGGGGTGGTGCATCATGGTTTCGTTGATGAAGTTGAAGCGGACACGCTCGCCTTTCCGGATGTTTACCATGTCCGCTTCGGTGAAGGTCCTGCCGTTGAGAGTCCAAACGTAGCGGATCATGTCGCCTTGGAGTCGGAAGGTATAGGAGCGCAGGGGCCGTCCACCTGATAATTCGGTGGAGCTGATAGCTTTGAGGCTTTCATAGGGGCTACCCGGGCGTCCGTCCGAACCCATAGAGTGGCCCGGCATGTCATGCCCCATTTCCGCTTGATCGGTGGTGGCAGCGGGCTTCATTTTGGAATGATCCATTCCTTCCATCGCCGGGGCGGCCTCGCCGCCGTGCATGGAATGGTCCATCGCCGCCATCGCGCCGTCATCCATCTTGCCCTTCATCGGCATTTTCATGGTGCTGTGGTCCATGCCGGACATGCCTTCCATTCCACCCATCATGGAGTGGCCTTTGTAGGGATTCGCGCGGGGAACGTCGGGTGCTTTGACCTGCTGACCGGTGCCGATATAGATGCTGCTGGAGCCGGTGCCGTCTTGGGAAGTTGCCCGGAGTTCACAGGCTCCGCCTTTTGGCACCTTCACCTGGAGGTCGTAGGTTTCGGCGATGGCCATCAAGAACCGTCCTTGGCTGACCGGCCGGACGTCCATCCCGTCCGCACCGATGATCCGCACGGGACCGCCCGCGAATTCAATGAAGTAGTAGGTCATGGCGGACGCGTTGATGAGCCGAAGCCGGACGGTTTCGCCAGGCTGTGCCGGTATCGAGACGGATGGGCTGCCATTCACGAGGAAGCGGTCGTAAGCGATGTCGGAGAGATCCATGGGAGGCATCCGCATCATGGAACGTTTGAAATAATCCGTTAGGGAGCCGTCCTTGATCGCTCCGCTGACACTTTGGGCGGTGCCTTTTTTGATTTGCTGCCATTCACGTCCCGCCCGGAGCTGGGTTAGGGCATCGTAGGGCTTTTCATCGGTCCAGTCGGAGAGAACCGCGACAAAATCACGATTGGATGAAACCCTTTCACCGCCCTTAGGGGTAATAACGATACCACCGTAGATGCCGAGCTGCTCCTGAAGAACGCTGTGCGAGTGATACCAGTAGGTGCCGGACTGGCGGAGCGGAAAGCGGTATTCGCGCGTCTCGCCCGGCTCGATTGGAGCCATGTTCACGTGGGGTACGCCGTCCTGATCGTTCGGGACAAGAAGGCCGTGCCAATGGATGGAGGTTTCCTCGTGGAGATCATTTCGGACATTGATGATCGCGTAGTCACCTTCCACGAAACGGAGAACGGGTCCGGGAATGCTGCCATTGATCGCCATGGCGGGTCTGGCTTTTTTGCCCAGTTGGACCTCGATTTTCGAAAGGTTCAGATCGTATCGGACCGTCTTCGCGAGTGCGGGGAGGCCGACCAGGAGGAGAATGGAGTAAATCAGGGTTTTCATGAACGATGCTGGATGCGGTGGAATACGAATGCCGCGCGGCGATCTGAAGCGATCATCGCGCGGCAGTTAGGCATTCGGATGGAATGCCGGACAAGATCACATCTTCATGTTGGCGTGATCTTCCTTGCTCATGCCGGGCATGGTGTTGTCTTGTGGATCGGCATTCGAGCTTCCGGTGGCACAACTATTCAGAAGGAGTGCGGTGGCGGTGAGTGCGAGGAGTAGGATAGATTTCATTTTCGGGTATTTGGTGGTTACAGAGATTTTGAAACTAACAGGCATATCACAGTTTGGCGAGATACTTCGAAGGGTTTGCCTCGAACTTAGCGACGCAGGGGCGGCAGCAGAATTTCACCTCCTGCCCGTCATATACCTTGGTCACGGGATTGCCCATCGAGCCAAGGGCATTGTCTGTCACCAAACAGACATTCTTGGTGTAGGGTTTCACTCCTGCGGTGGATCCGGAGCCGCCTGCGGCGCAAGATGCGAGCAAGGCGAAGGTTCCGGCGGCGATTAGTTTTAGTGCATGTTTCATATTGGTTTGTTGGTTTGAGAGAATGTCAGAATCGGAATCCTATCCCAGCTCCGAATCCGTGGTCGGAGTCGTATGAGGTGACGGCGCTGAAATTCCGCATGAGGATGTATTCCGCGCCGATGGTGGTGCGCCATTCGCTGCCGGTGTCGTATTCGATGCCGCGGAAGAGGCTGAGTCTCTCCGTTACTCCACCGTTCGTGCGGATGCCTCCAAACCCACAATGAAGGCGGCGACGATCACGATGGAGTTGAAATTCAGAATGTTCGGGAGCGGCATGGTTGGGAGAAATGGAGAGAAGGTGAAACTAAGCCTGCCCTGGAGTCCAGAGCAGGCGGCTGATGGCGGAAATCACTTCTGCTTCTTTTCTTCCAACTTCTTCAAATACTTGGCGGGATCCTTATCGAAATCCTTGCGGCAGTCTTTGCAGCAAAGTTTGATTTCCTGACCTTTATATTCGAAGACAACGGGCTTGCCCATTTCGCCGAGCTTGTCCCCGGAAACGATGCAGGTCGTAGGGGTATATGGCTTGGCCTTTTTCTCCTCTTTTGCCTGAACGGCACCTTCGGCAAAAGCGACGGGTGTGGCGATGGCTACGAGAGAAAGTATCGCGGCGGTGACAACGGATTTGAGAGGTGGTTTCATGATTTTGATCTGTTTTCCGGCGGAATTGCCCGCTGTTTCCGGTTAATGTTCAAAGCGGCCGAAAACCCTTGGAAAAATTTCAGAAATTTTACCAAGCACTGCTCAATGGGCGTGGGATTCGCTTTCCTCACCCGTCCTTGGAGGGGTGACCAAGCCGCGCAACTCGTCGTGTCGGATTTTTCCTCCCGCATCAGCGATCCAGCCGGAAAGCCCTAATGTCGATAGACCGAGTGCCGCCGCAACCACAGCCGCCGGAATGGCAAGCCGGTGCTGCTTCCAGCCCAGTACCCAAGCCGTCGCGACAACAGCACCGGTAACCCAGAAAACCCAGATCACTTGCTCCGCACGTTCCATGTGGAGATCAAGCCAGTCCTGCCCGACACCATCCGACAGCCCCCGGACCGGCTTGTAAGCCTGTTGCCCGAACCCAAAAGTCAGAATGCCTCCGGCGACTCCGAGAAAAAGGAGGGCCAGAGCGACCTGGGTGATTTCCCGGTTCTTTCTCCACAGTCCCACCGCCATTACCACCAGCCCGGAGAGTGTGACAAAGATTGGCAGATGGTTGGTGAGCAGGTGGAGATGAGGGGCGTCCAGGCTGAAGGCGATTTTCGGTGCATATTTGGCGTATGTTTCCGTGGAGGACAGGACTGGCTGAACGAGCATCGCAGTGAACAGCGCGGGAAAGAGGATGCGTTTCATGGTGAAGGTTCAAACCCGCTCCGGTTCGAAACCCTTGGGAATTCCTCTGTGTTGCCTTCCAGCCCGAAGCGTCCCGACAGTTCAGCGAAGTTTCTTCGAAAAGGCACTTGCCAGAGAAGAGACGGTAGTTTTGGCGAAAAGCGTCAGATGGTCGCCAGGAAAATCCACGATCTCTAACTAATCAGTGAGGTCTCGCCAGCCGTAGTGGCGGGGAACCTCGAATTTGTTCACAGCATCTGCTCGGAAATTTTCTCGACGGCATCGTAAGAAGCTGCAAAGCGCGGCCGAGTGCTGGATCTACTTGAGACTTGGCAACGTCCTCAAACCGCGAAGGTTCGCTTGAAAAAACGTCGCCAGTGTTAGTTCTGGTTTCAGAGGGTCCGTGGACCCTCAAAAGCGGAGAATGAATCCGGCACCAAGGCCGTATTCGCTGTGGTATGAAGCTCCAAGCGAGATGCTGCGGGTGAGCGTGTAGTCGGCTCCCGCGCTCCATTCCCATTCGGTGCCGGTGTCGTAGTAACCCTCGCCATAAACACCGAGGCGCGGTGTGAGTTGGAAGCGCTTGGCGAGGGTGAGGCGGGCGTCCCCCTCGCTATCGAGGCTAAGATTCGACCAGAGCATGAGCGGCAGGCGGTAGTTAACGCCAGCGATGGCCCGGTTTTCCGCAGCCTCGTCATTGGTGAAACGGTAGCCCGCGAATATCTGGAGGTTCGGGTCGATGTAGCGCTGATAGAGAGCGTCGATCTCGTATTGCGTCTCGTCCACGTCCTGCCAGCCGACCTCCCACGCAAGTTGGAGGTCGTTTCGCGGATTCATCCACGTGATGAGCCCCTCGCTCATCTGGCTTTGCAGGGTGGCCGCACCCCAGATGTAACTCATGTCGTGCGCATGCTCGCCCAGGCTGGTGGCATGCTGCGGCCCGCTTGCCGGGGCGACGTGCGCGGCGGAACCAGTCCCTGTCGGTATGGCGGAAGCGCGCGTGACCTCATCTTCATAACGGAAGACACGGGCCATGCCGGACATCATGTGGTAGAGGATGTGGCAGTGGAACATCCAGTCGTGCTCCTCATTCGCCTCAAACTCGACGGTGCGTTTCGTCATCGGCGGGACATCCACGGTGTGCTTCAACGGCGAGCGGGTGCCATTTCCCATCAGCAGCCGGAAGAAGTGGCCGTGGAGGTGGATGGGGTGGTGCATCATCGTGTCGTTCACCAGTTCCAGCTCGATGATTTCGCCTTTCTTGATGATGACGTAAGGCTGCTGGGCCATCGTTTTTCCATCGAACGACCAGATGTAGCGGCTCATGTCGCCGGTGAGTTTGAGGCTGATCTTGCGGCGTGGCAGGTTCTTGGGCAGTGAGGTGTCTTGGACGGCTTTGAGGACGCGGTAGGGAGAGCCGGGCCGCGGCAGGTTCAGCGAGGCACGTGGATCGTCATCGCTTTCTTCGAGTGCGAGATTGAGCATCTCATCCATCCGATAGAGATCCGGCCTGGGCGGGTCGCTGGCGGGATGCGGTGTGCCCCTGCCAAAAAAGGCGGAGGCATGGCCGCTGCCGTCCTGTGTGGTGGCGCGAAGTTCGAACTCACCTTCCGGCGGAATGGTGATGAGCACGTCATAAGTCTCGGCGATGGCCATCATGAAGCGATCCACCTTCACCGGCTGCACGGGCGGCCCATCCGCCGCCACGATGGTCATCGGGCCCGCGGACGAGTGCAGGTAGAAATAAGTGGCGGCTGCGGCATTGATCAGACGGAGCCGCACGCGCTCACCGGGCCGGCTCGGGATGTGAATCTGGCGTTGGCCGTTTACTAGAAAGGCATGGTAACCGACATCGGAGACGTCCATGGGCGGCATGCGGTCCCACTCGCGTTTGAAATAATCCTTGAGATTTCCACTTTGCGCCGCCCCGAGGATGGATTGCGAGTTCCTCCGCATCAGGCCGAAATAGTCACTGCCGCGCATCAGCATCCGCATGACCTCGTGCGGATCCGTATTCGTCCAGTCGGAGAAAACCAGCACCTGCTCGCGATCCGCCCGGACACGCTCACCGCCGCGCGGCTCTACGACGATGCCTCCATACACGCCGCTTTGCTCCTGAAGGTGCGTGTGGGAATGATACCAGTAAGTTCCCGCATGGCGCAGGGTGAACTGGAAGGTGTGGACCTGTCCCGGCTGGATCGGCGGGGTCGTGATATGGGGGACGCCGTCTTCTTTGTTAGGCAGCAGCAACCCGTGCCAGTGGGTGGAGGTTGTTTCGTCCGACAAATCGTTGTGGACGCGAATGCGGGCGAAATCCCCTTCGCGGAAACGCAGGGTGGGACCGGGGATGCCGCCATTGATGGTGAGCACGCGGACCAGCTTGCCCGCGGGGCTTTGGCGTGCCTCGGAGATGTGCAGATCGTACTCAACGACACGCTGGCCGGGAGCGGGCTGGACGAGCTTGCACGTATCGCAAGCCCGCACCACGGCCGGGATCGCGAAGAAAGTTAGAATAAGGAGCAATGATTTCATAAGGTCGTATTCGGCGGGTTTGAGACTCAGGACAGTAATATCGCCACTGCCATCGTGAGCATGAGGTTATCTTCGATGATGGTGACGGTGGACATGGGTAGATTGAAAACCGTCTCGAGACAGGCACAGTGCTTGTGGCGGGTGGAAAGTAACTGCGGCCAATTCGACGTCAGGGTGTTCGCGGAGCCGCTGCTGGATCTTCTCCGCGCAGCTGCCGCATGTCATTCCAGTGATGGGAAAAGTGTGTAGACTGGCTTTCATCATGTGAGTTGTTTCAGCTCCTCCTTGAGGATTTGTCGCGCCCGATAGATACGCGTTTCCACTGCCTTCACGCTGCATCCCATCAGCACTCCGATCTCGGCGTAGCCCATGCCTTCATAGATGAACAGTGACATGGCCTCGCGCAGGTCCGGAGGAAGAGCTTGGAACGCTTTACCCACCGCGGTCATTGTTTCCAGCTTTTGCGCCGTCTCCCCGGGATCGGCTTGGAGATCCACCAACTGGAGGGCGGGACCGGAGCTCTCATCCGCAGGCGCATCGAGCGAGATGGTGGGATGTCGCGTTCTCCATCTCGCGTGGTTCTTGGCGAGGTTCGAGGCGATGGCGAAAAGGTAGGTGGAGAAATTTCCGTCCGCACGATAGCGATCCTTTGCCTGATAGAGCTTCACGAAGGTTTCCTGAGCGAGGTCCGCAGCGGTTTCGCGCTGTCCGGTCATGCGGTAGAGGAAGGCGGCAACGCGGCTGGCCCAACGCTCCATCAGCCGGTTCAGCGCCAGATCATCGCCCCCGGCGAGGCTTGCCATCAAATCGGAATCAGGAATTGCCATCGGGGATCATTTCTATCTCCCGTGAAGATTCCCGGTCTCGCTGTGGGTGAAGTCGAGAGCGTAAGGCAGCATTGTATCAAGGTACTTCGCGGATTGGCGGTCATCCAGAAGCGCGGCGGTTTGATAGATATGACTCAGCATCGTCTGCTGGCACTCAAGGTGAATCGCGGCATGTTCCCGGAGGGCGGCATCAAGCTCGGGGGTCATGCCTCGCCCGGTCTTTGCGAGTTCTTCGATTCGCTCATGGGCCTGGGAAATCCGGTGGCACATTTTCACGCACTTCGGTCGGTAATCGACATGTAGCTGGGCCACTTGCTTAAACTGTTCGTCCGTGAGCTTCAGCTCGCTGCGGACCCACCCGAGTTCGGGCATTGAATCGACCAGCGCATCCCCACGGCTGGGCATCCGATGGCTCCTCATCAGGCAAAAGGCCAGTACCCCGGCGGCCAGAATCGCCATGAGAACATATAGAGCCTTGGCTTTCATGGATGGGATTGAGCGAACGGACTGATGGAACGAGCGTAGGCAGTTTCCGTGCGGGAGTTGTCAGGAATGCTCAGTGCTCCGAGCCATAGTCCCAAGGCTACCATCGCAGCCAAGCCGGAAGCGGCCGCCCATGGTCTCGCGATCATACTGACGATGTTGTGATGCCACGGAGTCCCGAGTTTTGAGGAAATCGATTCTGTGGATTCAATCCGGTTCCACACATCCGCATGGAATGATGGCGGCAAGGGAAAGTCTTCCCTTGCCGAGCGTAACAGGTCATCGAAATCAGTATTTTTCATGGTCCGTTAGGTGGGAGGCCGGGAACCCGGCCATCATATCAGGCCCGTTGTCCTTTGCCACAGACAGCCCGCCGGTCATTGCTGGCGATTTGGCACGTGGCCTTGCAAGCCTTTACTTTGGTGGAGGTGATCCTGGTCGCACGACCTCCCGCAGTTTGAACCTGGGTCTTGGTGATGCAGCAGGCGTCGCTGACGCACGTTTCAGGGAGTGCCCGGGGTGTGGACTTCTGCACTTGGGTGGATGCGTTCTTGTCGATCCGCTGCGCACCGAAATTCCCGTTCGCGCGCTGTGCGGAAGCGACGGGGATCAGCGATGCCGAGGTCAGAACAGCGAGGAGAATACTGAATGCTTTGGTTTTCATGATTTTGATTGGTTGTCGTTTTGGTGAGCACTTCGATACCGCGCTCTACTTCGTAACACACCGACTGGAATGAAAACCCTTGAAGACATGGATTGTTTTCCGCCGTTGTGGAATTTGCCTTAAAAAAAATCGATTGACCCTGTATCTTGCTACAAGGTGTATGGGTATCCCATGAAACGAGAAGTCACCCCGACATGGACTCGCGCCGCACTCGCCAAAAAGGCAGGAGTAGGACCGGAGACACTGCGATTTTATGAGCAGAAAGGTCTTTTACAGACTCCCCGCCGCAACGACTCGGGATACCGGATTTATAAGGACGAGGACCTGACGAGATTGCGGTTTATCCGGCGGTCCCAAGAGCTGGGATTCAGCCTGAACGACATCAAGCAACTCCTGCAACTCACCGGAAACATCAGAACCTCGCGGCAGAAGGTGAGGACCTTCGCCGAGGCGAGACTCGCCCTGATCCGTCAGAAAATCCGTGACCTGCGGGCGATGGAACGCGCCCTCGGAAGTCTGGTGACGCAGTGCGACGGGAAGGGCGCGCTGCAAGGATGCCCCATCGTGGAATTCCTCGATGGAGAAACTGTAGAAACCAAAGAAAACATACACTGCCATGAATGATTGCTGCCATGAACCCAAGCCGGATCCCGAAAAAAAGAAAAGCTGCTGTGCCGAGCCGCCTGCTGTCGAAAAGCCGGCTTCTTCCTGCTGTCATTCCGGCGATCACCATCACCATCACGGCGACGTGAAGCCGCCTGCGGGGGCGAAATATTTTTGCCCGATGTGTCCGGGAGTGGAGTCCGACACGCCTGGCGACTGTCCGAAATGCGGAATGGCGCTGGAGCGGAATCCGGCTTGGAAGGCCCCGGCATCCAAGACGATTTACACGTGTCCGATGCACCCGGAAATCGAGCAGGACCACCCCGGGGATTGCCCCAAGTGTGGGATGGCGCTCGAACCGAAGACGGTGTCGCCAGCCGATGACGAAGATGAAAATCACGAGGTGGTCTCCTTGCAACGGAAGCTCTGGTTGAGCGCCGCACTTTCCTTGCCCGTGTTTCTGCTGGCGACGGGTGAAATGCTGCCGGCCTTGCAAATCAGCCAATGGATGCCGGAACCGGTTTTCGGTTGGGTTCAACTCGTGTTGGCCACACTCGTTGTGTTCGGCCCCGGAGGCTTTATTTTCGCCAAGGCATGGCGTTCCCTCCAGCACCGGAACCTCAACATGTTCACGCTGATCGCACTCGGGGTCGGAGCCGCGTGGCTCTACAGCACCGCGGCCGTGTTGATGCCCGGACTCTTCCCGCATTCCCTGCGCCACGGGGGGCGGGTGCCGCTCTATTTCGAGGCCGCCGCCGTGATCACCGCGCTGGTTATCCTGGGCCAATGGTTAGAGGCCAAGGCGCGCAGCAAGACCGGCCAAGCGGTGCAAGCCCTGCTAGGCTTGGCCGCCAAGACGGCCCGCCGGGTGTCAGGAGGAAATGAGGAAGATGTCCCGCTGGACGACGTCCGGATCGGTGACGTGCTCCGCGTCCGTCCAGGCGAGAAGATTCCGGTCGATGGCGTGCTCACGGAAGGCGAGAGCATGGTGGATGAGTCGATGATCA
>JAZKEG010000029.1:0-57901 GCA_040387215.1 Verrucomicrobiota bacterium
GAACTTGAATCTAGAGTTTAGGAAACCCTTGTTCTATCCATTGAACTACGGGGGCTTTTTCAGCCGTGAGGCGGGCATGGGATAGCCGTCCGCCAAGCGGCAGGCAAGCCAGTTGTGATTGCGGGTTCTGGAAATCCGCAGTCGCCCACGGATCGTTTAGCCGCAGCTCAAGCCGAGCGGACCCGCCTCTGTGATCGCCTTCGCGCCAGTCTTGTGAAAATCCAAGCAACTAAAATTCCCGCGAAAAAGGGCGCAACCGAGGGCCATTTGCGGAACCATTGCGAAGCATGTTTCTGATAGATTGGCTGAGGCGGCTCCAGCACCACCAGCGATTTGGTCACGACTTCCGGAGTTTCGACCATGCGGCTTTTCAAAATTTCCTCAGCCGTTACACGCAGTCTGAATTCCTTCCATCCAGCACCCGGTGAGCCAAGCGTGAAAACAAAGGCAGGGAATTCAAGATAGGCACGAAACATGTCATCGTCCGCAGCATCGTTCCACGAGCCTACCAGATTGAGCGCGCTGTCGAGTGCTCTGAAATCCACGGTGACGCGGTAAACGCCAGGTTCCCGCTGAGTTGCCTCGCTGCGATTTTTCCATGCCGCGATTTCTTCCGGCGCGAGTTGGTCGTGCAGAAACTGCCGTATCGTTGATTTCCAATCCGAGGGCAAGCGCTCGGAAGGCAAGGTCCTGAGGTTGATCGATCCCTGCCCAAAAAACGTCCATGGATCCACCTTCAGGGATCGCTCGATGACCTTCATCTCCCAAGCTTTTGGTTCGCGAAATCCTTTCAGCCAAATCCTCGCATAGAGCTTCGCAACTTGATCGCTCATTTCGTCTGCATGAGAGGCCAGCCATTCGCCGGCTTCATCAGCATGGCCGCGGCCTGATAGACCAGTCAGCCCTTCTCGGATGAGTTCCACTTTCCCGGATTTGAGAAAATCACGATAGGTTTCCATCGGCACCAGCGATTCATCCAAAGAACGCGACGCCAAAAAACTGGCTGCGGCGGCCACTTCGTTAGAATCCGAAGAAGTCCAAACGTAATCCTGAGCCAGTTTCACTAATTTCACGAGAGACGCTCGGGCTGAAAACCTCACACCATTCTGATAGAAATATCCTCTTTCTGCCAGCTGTTGATCCACGAGAAACTTCCACACCAGCGTTGGAAATTTCTCCGGCGTGCCATAGCCAGCGCCTTCCCGCCCTTCCAGCGCGACCAGACAGCGCGAAACCAGTGATTGCTTATCATTGTTGAAGAGCCAAGGTTTTTTGAGAAGTTCCGAAATCTCTTCCATGGCTCGTTTCTCGTCCTCCGGCACATCTGCGGGAGTTGTCCGAAGGCGGTCTAGCAACTCCGCCCGCAGCTCACTGAATTGCCCATGGCATCTCGCCAACTCCAACGCTGCGACAAATTCCTCCATCGTTTCCGCACCTCCCCTTTTCCACCAACTCCCGAAAAACGCACGCGCCATGAATACGGAATCCGCGCTGATTTCGGATTGGATCGCTTGCTCCACCGCTTGCCGTGAAGAAACGCTAGGGAATGGATTGCTGGTCAGGATACGATTTCCCACCTGAATGGTGAAACGCCTCTCGCAAGGAAAATCGCCTACCGCCGCGCACCAGCCAGTTAGAACGACAGCGTGCCGAGGACGAAGATTTTTGGGAGGCTCAGCGCCGCCACAGCCGGGGTTGAACGGTTCATCCCTGACCCACAAGCCACCGACTTGCACTTGGCCGATCGGTTGACAGCCTTCGCCAATCACGTTTTCGACCGTCTCATCCGTGTCGTTGATCAGATAGACCTCTCTGGAACTCTCGAATGAACTCCACGGGTCAGCCACCAGAGAAATTTCCCCGGAATCATACGAGATCCGCTTGGGAAGATCGTTGATGGCCACGCTGCCAGTGGATTTCAGATTTCTCTGCTCCTCCATTTGCTCACGAATTGCCTCATTCGTTAGATACTCCTGCGCTTGCATCTCAATCGATGCGTGAAACACAAAAGCCGCCATCAAAATAGAGTGCGGCTTCATGATGGAAAGTGGGTGAAATGGAATCGAAAGGGTGTCTGGCCGAAGCCAGTCACCAACTAACCGACGCGAATCCGCCCGTCACGCTCAAAATTGAGAGCGCCAAAAAAGGCCGCGACTCTCTAATAACTCCGGCCCCAGATCGCGCGGACCGGGGTGGACTGGCCGGTGAGAATGCAGGTGTTGCCCACGGCCTGCAGATTGGCGGGAAGCTCGGCTTCTGGGATGGGCAGGCAGCGGATGGTGATTTTGTGCTGCTTCGACAAGGTTTCCTCCTGCTCGGGAGTGCCCGCCCATGGGGTGTAGAGCCAGCCGGGATTTTCACCCGCCCAGTGAGCGTGGAAGGCATCCAAGTTGTCGCACACGGCGATGTTTGCATCGCGGAATTCCGTGGCGCGGGCCAGCAAGGTGTCGTGGATTTCGCCGAGGATGTTGGTGGCGTGCTGAATGAATTCTTCCTTGTCGGAAAAGTCCTTGGCACTGACGGGCTGGTCGCGGCGTTGGACGCAGACCTTGCGCGACTCGATGTCGCGCGGGCCAATTTCAATCCGGATGGGCACGCCCTTTTTGATCCACTCCCATTTTTTCACCCCGCCATTGAGGTCACGTGCATCGACGTGAACGCGGAGGGCGTCGCCAGCGAAGTGCTGGTTGCGCAGGGTTTCGGCGAGCGCATGGCAGGCGTCGAGCACGGCTTGTTTCGAATCTTCCTTCGGCGTGATGGGTAGGATGACGATCTGCTGGGTGGCAACGCGCGGCGGCAGGATGAGTCCGTCGTCGTCCGAATGCGCCATGATCAGCGTGCCGATCATGCGCGTGGAAACGCCCCACGAGGTGGTGTAGGCGTGCTGCACGGTGCCGTCGCGGCCGGAGAAGTTGATGTTTTGCGCCTTGGAGAAATTTTGACCGAGGTAGTGTGAGGTGCCCGCTTGAATGGCCTTTTTGTCCTGCACCATCGCCTCGACGGTGAAGGTCATGTCGGCACCGGGAAAACGCTCATTCTCGGTTTTTTCGCCGGGCACCACCGGGATGGCGAGGTGGTCGCGGAGGAATTCCTCATACTGGCGGTGCATCAGACGCGTTTCCGCGATGGCCTCGTCCTTCGTTTCGTGTGCGGTGTGGCCTTCCTGCCAGAGGAATTCGGCGGTGCGCAAAAACATGCGTGGCCGCATTTCCCAACGCATCACGTTGGCCCATTGGTTGATCAGGAGAGGCAGGTCGCGGTAGCTTTCGGTCCACCGCGCGAAGGCGGCACCGATGATGGTTTCCGAGGTTGGGCGGATGACATACGGCTCCGCGAGTTCGCCGGCTGGGATCATTTTGGTTTTCCCGGTGATGGGATCTTTCACCGCTTCCAGCCGATGGTGCGTGACCACAGCGCATTCGGTGGCGAAGCCTTCCGCGTGCTCGGCTTCCTTTTCCAAATACGACAGCGGAATGAGCAACGGGAAATACGCGTTCTGGTGGCCGGTCGCCTTGAAGCGGCGGTCGAGCTGCTGCTGGATGAGTTCCCAAATCCCATAGCCCCACGGCTTGATGACCATGCAGCCGCGCGTTTCCGAGTTTTCCGCGAGATCGGCGGCCTTGATGACTTGCTGGTACCACTCGGGGAAATCCTGGGCGCGGGTGGGGCTGATGGCTGACTTTTCGGCGGACATGGTTGCTGCACGAATAGGAATCACGACCCACGCGAAAGAGCATTAAAAAACTCCGGCGCAACGTGGGTTTCCTCGCTCATCCACCGCCACCCGGAGCACGCCCCAACGCCCATTCCACACGCATTTCCTTTTTCAAAAAATCCCGGTCTGGGGGTTTGACACGTGGAAAACGAATCGCCTTACTCGCTCATCCAAGGATCCAAAAACCCTGCAAGCGCATGAGCGATAACGAAAACCAACCACCATCCCCGTCCAAGCACACTTCCAGCGTGCCCTTGAGCAAGCAGACCTCCAGCGTGCCTTTGAAAAAGGAAACCGTGCGGGTCACCCTCAAGGCGGCCGATGCACCCCCAGCGGTCCCCTCCGCCACCGTGCCGATGGCGCCTCCGGTCAAACCACCGGTTCCCACCGCTCCTCCTGCTCCCACCGTCGGTGGAGCCCCTCGCCCACCCGCTCCGGCGCCAACCATTCCACTCCGCACCGCTGGCGCGCCAACCGCTCCGGGTGCTCCGACCGCAGGCGCTCCAAAGGCCCCCGCGCCGACCATTCCTCTGCGCACCGCCGGTGCTGCACCCACCTTGCCCGGCAAGCCTGCTGGCGTCGGCGCACCAACCATCGCGCTGCCCAAGGCCACCGTCCCGCTGCAAGCGCCCACTCAGCCACTCGGCTCCTCGTTCTCCTCACCCACCGGCGTCGCCACAATGTCCATGGACGATGACGAAGATGACGGCGAAGAAAACGAAGGCCTGCTGAAAATCCTCTCCATCGTCGGATTTGTCGCAGCGCTCATCGTGCTCAGCTTCCAACTCATGACCGCCAGCGCCTGGATTGGCGCAGCGGACAGTGAAAATCCCGGCGATTGGTCGAAATTGATGAACTGATTCCGCTAAACCCACCTTCACCACCATGATCGCCACCATTTTCAGCATCCTCTTCGCAGGACTCACCCTGTTCTTTGCCTTCTCCGCTGTCGGATTGGGCTGAACCAGGATCGCATCCATTCTCATTCGGAAAGAGCCGCCCCGCACAGGGCGGCTCTTGACGTGTCAGGATACGGCGTTCAAGTTCCCGCCATGGCTCAGACCTTCACCGACTCCAATTTCCAATCCGAAGTAATCGACTCCGACCTGCCCGTCCTGGTGGACTTCTGGGCGGAATGGTGCGGCCCTTGCAAGATGATTGGCCCCGTGATCGACCAAGTCGCCACCGACCTCGAAGGCGTGGCCAAGGTCGGCAAAGTCAACGTCGACGAAGCCCGCGAGCTGGCCGTGAAATACAATGTCCGCTCCATCCCTTACCTCCTGTTCTTCAAGAATGGCGAGGTGAAGGACCAAATCGTCGGCGCCAGCGTCACCAAGGACCAACTCAAGGCCAAGCTCCAGGCCCTCGCTTGATCCTCGGCTTTCTCCCATCTCCAAAAGGCCGTTCTCCTTCGCGAGAACGGCCTTTTTCGTACCCCGATTTCCATTCTAAAAGATTCACGCCTTCGCTTTCCCCTTTCGCTACCGTCTCAGTCGCGGAAGTTATCCCTCCATGAAACTCGCGCTGCACCTCCTTCCCCTTTTCGTCGTTATCGCGGCGCGATGGGTGGCATGGCATGAGCAAAAAATCTTGCGCCACGGCGTCCCCCTAACACCCAAAAGCATGGCGGACGCGACGCGCATGGGCGTGGCGCATCCCGAAAAAATCCGCCTCATGCGGGTGGATGCCATTCCCGCGCTCAACGGTCGCCTCATGACAATGCTGGCGCGTTGGGTGCCCGAAATTTCCGCCAACACCGTCGGCCTCACGCTTGGCCACGGCATCTACATCCGCTCGCCGTGGTGGGGCAACCGCCACCTCATCGCCCACGAATGCGTCCACACCGGTCAGTACGAACGCTACGGATCCGCCGCCGCTTTCCTCACCGCCTACTTCACCCAATGCATCCAGGACGGCTATCCCGCCGCAGCCATGGAGCAAGAAGCCATCCTCCGCTCCGCCGAAATTTCCTAACACCCGAACGGTCTGCGCTACTTCGCCTTCGGCTTTTCCATCAGCCAGAAGGGCGTTTCCATCATCTTCGCGCCTTCCTCTTTGCTGAAAAAGGTGTGCATCGAGTCATCGGTAAAATACTTCCAGAACGACGCCTCGGCCGCTGCATCCAAGATGCGGAATGCGCCCTTCTTCTGTTGATCCTTCAAAAAATCTCGATAGGCATCCAACGGCTCGACGCCGGCTTGCTGGAAAATCACCCGTCCGCCGTACTGCTTGAACAGCGCTTGATGGATCTTCCATGCCCTCACCTGTTGAGCGGCTCTTTGGTGCAACAGCGGGCGCAATTCTTTTTCCACTTCCTTCGCTCCATCGCGAGCCTCTCGTTGATTTCCTAACGTTCTATCAGCCCCGGCCAACTGGGTTTGCAGCTCCTTGCGTTGCTCCACGCTGAGCGCTGGAGATTTCAGCGCCTCCACCAAGCGTGAGTGCTCCACTTCCGATTCTCGCAGCAAACTCAGCGACAACTCTTCCTGCTTCTCAAGAAACACTTGGATCTCAGCCTCGGTCGGCTCGATCTGGTTGTCCTTGGCATATTGATCCAGCAGCGCACCAAACACCAGACCGCTGAGCCTCTCCTTTTCCTCAACCTGAATCTCCTTGCCCAACACCACGGCAATGGTTTCTGAGTCACCACCGCTCGGATTCGTCGTTTGCGAAATGCCCGCAATGAATCCAAGTGTTGATAGAACAACGACTGCTAAAAGTTTTTTCATGATTGGATTTTTTACCTGTCGAGCATTCGATGCACCACGGCTTGTTCTGCGCCTTTTCCAAGTGAAGGTCAATCTTGGTAAAAATAGAGACGATCTCCCAACTTCTCGTAGGTAAGGTGCTCGGTTGATGTTGGAACCACTTCGTTTGGCGCAGCAATCAACAAACCTGTTCTGTGCTGAACCCACCTATCGATCATAATCAAGTATGAATCTTTAAATTGATATAAAACCTCTACTAGAAAAAACTCTGAACATTCGAACAGAACTACAGCACCATTCCAATTGACTATCTTTCGGATTCACAATCCACCAGGTAAGAGATTCCAAGCACCGCAACGGCAAGAACAAGACTCCCAATGCGGTGCGTCTGCGAGAAATCGCTTTGTATTCTGACGTGAACCGATCCATGGCGGCATTATATTCGGGACTATCCGGAACTTGGCGTGGCGCGAAAGCGAGCGGATGAATGCTGGGTTCTGGTTCACTAGACACAACCCAATGGCGGTTCCAACCACCTTCCCATGTCTTGCGATGAATCAATTCATGCTTGATTCTGGATACCACGTATCCGGCCAGATAGAGAAATCCTACGCTGATTAGGAAAAGGATGATCCGTTGTTTCTTCATTTATCTTTCAGGACCAACGTTCAAGGTGAGGCTCGGAGCGCAGCGAATTTGCCCTCACCACCTTGTTCGGCGGCGCCTGTGAGAACTTCACCGATGAACACATTCTTAGCAACGGTATAAGCCTCGCGGTCGTGACGATGCATCTTGGCAAGTTCTTGTTTGAGATGTTCATAGCGTGCCATGATGGTCGAGTCGGATCGCAGCACGTCACGGAATCGTAAATGCCGAATCCACGATTCGCCGCCGAAGACCACAAGGTGAAGATGATGAGTCCGTCTGCCGAGTGCGTGTCGCATAAGCCAACGTCGGTCTGGCAAGGTTGCGTTGAACTCTGCGGAAGTCTCGTAGCCATGGTCACATAGAGGCTTCAACAAAGCATCCGCTTCGTTAAGAGCGCTAACACCCGCTAGAATGTCAATAATCGGCTTCGCGGAGAGTCCTGGAACTGCGGTGCTGCCAATATGTTCGATTGCGTCGAAGCGACCCGGCAAGAGTTTCAGCAGGCGATCCCGCTCTGCAACAAATTGTGTATCCCATTGCGAATCGTATGCCGAAATGTTCACTTCTTCTACGATGGCTTGAGCTAAGGAATCCTCTCTTTTCATGTAAGACAACTCTGGATCGTTCATTTTTTCCGGACAGTCCGAATAGTTCAACGATGATCATGGATTTTCCAAGTTAGCCCACGCAAGACGGAAAGAGACGAGTGACGAAAGTGCTGTTATAGTATGACGGACGAAGCTCGTTGGATTTCACGGAATTCTCGGATGGGGTGGATGTCACGGGTGAGCTACCTATCTGTTATCGGGGTCAGGGTCGATGGAATTTTCGCTTTCGGCACGATGGGGAGGGAGCCGCATTCACAATGGGATCAAGGTAGCGCGGATCGAGCCGCCGACCCACCCGAACGGGGCGAATCACCGGAATTTCTTGAATTCAAAGTTCCAGCGCCCACGCTCGCCGTTTTCGCATCCTCTTCATGAAACTTGTCCTATTTTCCGTCCTCTCTCTGTCCTGCCTGCTGGCGTCCGCAGGCATCGCCGCGCCTGTCACGTCGGTGGTGGCCAACCGATCGCCGCTTCAAGAGGCCAAGTTCACCGCCCTGCCGTTAGGCAGTGTGAAGCCGGCGGGGTGGCTGAAGCACCAACTCGAACTCCAACGCGACGGTCTGACCGGCCACGCGCCAGAACTTTACGACGCGGTGAAGGACAACAGCGCGTGGCTCGGCGGCGACGGCGAGGATTGGGAAAAAGGCCCCTACTACCTCAAGGGGCTCATCCCGCTGGCATGGGCGCTCGACGACATTTCCCTCCAACAACGGGCGAAGAAATGGACCGATGCCATCCTTGCCAGCCAACGCGAGGATGGGTTTTACGGCCCAAAATCCAACGACGATTGGTGGCCGCGCATGGTCGTGAATTATCTTCTGCGGGATTTCCAAGAAGCCACCGGTGACGCCCGCATCATTCCCTTCCTTACCAAGTACTACGCCCACCTGAATTCCGGCCTCGATTCACGCCCGCTCAAGGATTGGGGGAAATCCCGCGCGGGCGACGAGATCGACACGGTGTTCTGGCTTTATAACAGGACGGGCGATGCCTTTCTGCTCACGCTCGCCGATAAGCTGGCGAAGCAGGCTTACCCATGGACGGACATTTATACGAACAACCGCTTTCTGGAGTTTGGTGCGGATTTCCAACCGAAGCACAACGTCAACATCCCGCAGGCGCTCAAGATGCCCGCCGTCTATTCGCAGCGCTCCGATTCTAACCAAGATCGCCAAGCCTATTTCGCCGGGATCGCCAACTTGGACCGCGATCACGGGCAGGCTGTCGGCATCAACGCGGGCAGCGAACAACTTTCTGGCGTCTCCACCACCGAGGGCATCGAGCTGTGCTCCATCGTCGAGCGCATGCTCAGCGATGCCACGGTGCTGCGCGTGTTGGGCGATGGAAAAATCGGCGACAGCTTGGAACGCATGGCCTACAACGCTCTGCCGGGTTCTCTATCGGAAGACATCCACCAGCACGTTTACTACTGCATTGCCAACAACGTGGTCGCCGCCCGTGGCAGCAAGGGCTTCAATCAAGACTATGCGAATGGAGCCACGCCATCCCATTTGTCCGGCTTCGGTTGCTGCTGTTATAACTTCCACCAAGGCTGGCCGAAGTTGGTGCAAAGCATGTGGGCCGCCGCTCCCGGCAACGGCCTTGCTATTCTCGCGTATGGCCCCAGCGAAGTTTCCACAACGATCCAAGAAACTCCTGTTAGCATCACCGAAACCACCGACTACCCGTTCGGCGAAGCGGTTCATCTAAAAATCACGCTCGGGAAGGAGATCGCCTTTCCGCTTTCGCTGCGCATCCCCGGCTGGTGCCAAGAGCCGCAAATCACGGTCAATGGGGAGAGCGTGCCAGCTGCGAAGGCCGGTGAATTCACCCGCATCAGCCGCACCTGGAAATCCGGCGACGCGGTAAAAATCCACTTGCCCATGCCGCTTCAAACTCATGCAGGCATCAATCACAGCCTGTCTGTTAGTCGTGGACCTTTGATCTTCGCGCTGGGTATTGCCAACCAACAAACGCCCTACGCCGAGGCTCCGATCGCGGGTTTCGAGTCGTATGAAATTCGCCCCACCGCCGCATGGAACTACGGCCTCGCCATCGACCCAGCCCATCCTGCTGCCAGTATCGAGGTGAAAACCCGCGCGATCGCCAAGCATCCATTCACCCGCGACGAAACGCCCGTCACCCTCGTCGCCAAGGCCAAGCGCGTGGCCGAGTGGCAGCTCGCCGGGGGCGGCTTGGTCGCGCTCGATCCGCCTGTTAGCCCCGTCGCCTCGGAATCCCCCGTGGAGGAAATCACGCTGGTTCCCTTCGGTGCCGGCATGCTGCGCGTCACCTCATTCCCCGTCATTGGCACGCCTGCGGCTGCGCCGAAATCGTTCTCCGATGACTTTGCCGATGGCAACTCGCTCGGCTGGATCACCTACGGCGGCGGTTGGTATGTGCGCGACGGTCGTTTCTATCTGAATACCGGCGAGGGCGGAAATATCGGCTCCAAAGCCATCGTCCCCGCCACCGATTTCGCTGATCTCACCTATCAGGCAGAAATCGTGCTCGATGAAGTCGGAGACAGTGGCCTCATCTTCCGCACCTCACAGGCGAGCATCGGAGCCAATGCTTACCGCGGTTACTACGCCGGCATCAGCGCGGAAAAAAATCAGGTCATCTTGGGGAAATCCGACCACGCATGGACCGAACTCAAGACCGCGTCGCTGGAAATGGATCCATCAAAACCCCACACCCTCCGCATCGAAGCGCGCGGCAAATTCATCAAGGTTTTTGTCAACGACATGACCACGCCGAAGCTCGAAATGGAGGACAACAGTTTCACGCATGGCAGCATCGGCGTGCGCCGCTACACCACCCGCACCCAACAAAACCGCGCCGGATTTTCCGCGATCAAGGCCAGCACGCTCTAGCAGAGTTTTTCCTCGCGATCACAGCACCACGCTCTCTCCCAGCGCGGTGGAGATGAGGATGCAATCGACGATGGCGGCGGGAAAGGCGCGTTGGATGAGGTCGCGGTAGGCTTCCATTTGCGGCGCGTGGCGGTCGGTTAGTTCAGCCATTGTTTCCACGCGGTCGGTCTTGAAATCGATGATTTCGACGCGGACGACCTCGCCGGATGGGCTGCGGTGGAGGTGAAGTCGGTCGATCACGCCGCTGATCCATTTGCCGTCGATGAGTCCATCCACCGCTTGCTCGCGATGGCAATCGACGGCAGCCCCGCGACGCTCAAACAGGCGGCGGATTTCTGCCAGTTCGAGGATTTTTGAAACCTGCTCACCGGCTGCGCTGGGCGGCAGGTCGGGCGCTTGCTCGTCGATCCAGCCAATCCGCTCAAACGCAGCGTGGACGTCATGGCCATGGCGCATGCCAGCAGCGGATCGCGTGCGGTCCGGCGCATGCATCGTCGCGCTTGGCGCGAGACGATCGCGGCGAGGAATGGCAGCGCCGAGTGGTAGCACCGGAGCTGGCCCAGCCATGCGCGGTGCTGCGATGGGATGCAGCTCCACCCAATCCGGTTCTCCCGACTGATAGACGACGCCCATTCTATCACCTGCCTCAATCGCCACGGACAACCAGTTATCGAGTGACGGTTTGAGTTCGCCCTTTTCCTTGGGCGGCGGGCCTAGCAGCACATAGAGGCCACGCTTGGCACGGGTGAGCGCGACGTAGAGCAGGCAGAACGCTTCGTGGCGTTGCTCCATGGACCAGCGCTCCTCGGCCTCGCGCATTTCCGGGATGATGTCACGCGCCCATTTCGGCGGAGTGGCGGTGAGCCAACCGTCGCCCTCCGCGACGTCAAAATACTGCGCGGAGGGCACCTTGTCGTCCGGCACATCCGGCAAGACGACGATGTCGAAGCCGAGTCCCTTTGACTTGTGAATCGTCATCACCTGCACCGCCGCGACGCCGGGGCTTTGCGAAATTTCCAAGCGCTCGATCCAGTCCGCCGCTTCGCGCGCCGTGGTTCCACCCGCAGCATCCAAGCCCGCCAAGGCGGCGATGATGTCACCCGCGCGGCGGCGACCGAAGTCCGACCAACCCTGCCACAACTCTTCCACCACCTGTTCCATCATCGCGGCAAATCCCGCTTCGGCAGCGATGCCGGAAAGCCCTTCCCAGATCGCCTGCCAAGCTTCGCCAAATCGGGCACGGAGTGGAGCGGCCAACGGCGACATTTCGACCACGCCATGGGCAAAGCGATCTGCTGGGTTTGCCAGCCATTTCAAAAGATGGCCCAGCGCAATGCCCACGGGGTTGTCCTTCGATGGCTCGCGGCGGCCTTCCTCGATCACGTCCAGTCCACGGTTGCGCAGCGCGTCCGCCACCTCGCGCACCTTGGCGTTGCCGCGCAGCAACACGCCGCAGGTGAGCGGCCGACGGCCCACGCCGAGTTCTTCTAGCAGCGACCCGAGCCGCTCCAGCCTTTCCTCCCATTTTCCATCCACCACCTCGACCCGCGCCTCGCCGCGTTTCGCCGCTGTTGTTAGCGGAGCGGCGGAATGGTGCGTGGGACAATGCCAGTGCTCAGCTGCCGCGCCGAAGAGATCGCGCATCGTGCGCTGGTCCATGCAGACGAGGTTCACCAAGGCTAACACTTCCGGACAGGATCGCCACGACTCCGCCATTTCTGCGACTTGCAGCCCATCGCCGTAATGCGTTTGCACCTCATCGAAAAGTCCAACCTCGCCACCGCGCCACGCGTAGATCGCTTGCTTGTCATCGCCGACGATGAACAGCGAGCCATCCGAGCCACTGGCCGCCTCGTCGAGCAACGGCTTCAGCCCGACCCACTCGGCGCGGCTGGTGTCTTGAAACTCGTCTAGCAGCCAATGATCATGGCGGGCATCGAGCCGAAAATCCACCGCCTCGCGCCGCAACCGCGCGGCCTCGCCCCGCGACCATTCCCCCATCAACACCTTCACATCATCGAAGCCTAGCAATCCGCGCCGCCGAAGCTTTTTCTCGCAGCGAGCATCGTGGAGTTCGATCACCTGCCGCAGCGCGCGGGTTCGTTGCACCGCCGCTCCCATCTCGCAAGCCGCCGCCAGCCGCACCATGTCGCGCAGCGCATCCGCCGCAGGTCCGCCTATCATGAAGTCCTTGTAAAATCTAACGAACAGTGGGCCGTTGTCGCCCACCGTGGCTTCCATCACCGAGAGCATCAGGCTAACTGGACTGCCAAGGCTGCCGCTGCCGATGGTGTGGGCCGCCAGTGTGTCCACGACTTTTTCCAAGGCCGCGCGCTGCCGCTTGTCGTTGTAGTCGATGCCGTCCAGCCCACGTTTCACCTTGTCGGCGAAGGCCTTCTTCTGCGTCTCCCAATCCTCGACACTCGCCCCTGCTAGCGATTCTGGCCCCCATTCGGCGTTGCCCGCTTGGCGAAAGCGACCTTGCCAACTCGCGACGAACGATCGCAGCCCATCGATGATTTTTTGATCCTCGCGGCCCATCGTCGCGCGGCGGAAGGCATGGAGAAATTCCTCACCGCCCGCATCTTCCAGCGTCTCTCCCAGAATCTCCGCGAGGATCTCGTCCATGGCGGCGGCAGCGCGCGATCCTTCCAACAGATCAAAGCGCCCACCCGTTAGGCCGAGTTCGTATTGGAACCCGCGCACCACTTTGGCGAAAAAGCTGTCCATGGTGCCGAACGTGAGCCGTGGCAGCGCGCGCACCACGCGCTCTAACGCATCGCCGAAGTCGGCGTGCGACAGTCCGATTTCCCCACGCAGCGTTTCCGCCTTGCTGGGATCGGACGCCGCGTCGGCCAGTTTGGTGAGCACCGAGTCCGCGAACTCGCCCGCCGCCTTGCGCGTGAACGTGAGCGCGACGATTTTTTCCGGCTCCGCCCCCTGCGCCACGCGACCAATGACACGGTTGCCGAGCTGGAACGTCTTGCCCGATCCTGCCGACGCTAGGATGAGGAGGTTTTTCGCGAGAATGTCGATCTGCATGGCGCGACCGCAGCATGGACAAGCCCGCCGATTTCCAAAACCCGAAGTGAGGAAATCTCCGTCACGGCTGCGGCCAATTGGCGGGCATCCACGGCGGCAGGGTGGAGATGGATTCACGGGCGGCCGCGCGGGTCGGGACGCCCCAGGCTTCGAAGAAGGGACCGAGGTTGTGGCCAGCGGCGCGGGAAAAGCGGACCAGCCATTGGTCGCGGCGGTCATCGTCGCTGCGCGGGTGTTCGGAGGCGGGCAGGGCGCGGTATTCCGCAAACACCTTTTTAAACGTGTCCCAGCCAAAGCCGACGCGGAGCTGGTCATACATCGTCAGCGCGAGGAAGGGGTCGCTTTTCCATTGGGCGAAGCGATCGCCCTCGCTCGTCAGGTAGGTCGTCAGGCGTTTGGCCACGGCGGCGGGATCGAGCGCTTCGTGGCCGCTACCAGGCGCTTGGCCACAGACGGTTTCCATAACGTAGAGCGAGAAGAGGTTGCAGGTGACTTCGCCGGTGCCGTCGAAAGTCCAGTCGGGTTGCTGATGGTTGTGGCCGAGTTCGTGGAAATGGCCCCAGCTCCCTTGGCTGAGCTTTTCGGTGGAAAGCGAGTGCTCCACGCTGCCGTCCAGCCACGTCATGATGGGGTAGCCGCTGTGCATGTAGCCGGCGGAAATTTGCACATCGGGGACGATGCGTTCCGGCCGTCGCCGTTCGCGCGGGATGCTGGCGAGATCGGCCTCGGCGTCGAGGATGCGATCCCACAGAGCCATCAACTCGTCCGGGTTGTCGAGCTGGCGGATTTTTGCAGAGGGCACGCTGAGGATGACCTTCTGGGTTTCCAACTCGGCCCACGGCGCGGGGCCATGGCGGACGCGATTTTTCCAATCTTCCACGGTCGTCTTGCCGAGGACGAAGCGCGGGGCTTCGACCGCTCCGGAAATGCGGACCTCCACCTGGTGCTGCGGCGCATGGCTGGAAACGACGAGGTAGATCAGCCCGCCGAACGGGTTTGAAACCGAGCTTGTCGCGTCTTGGAGCGGGAAGCTGCGAGATATTTCGGGCACGCGCTTCCACGCGTCGAGGTGCCAAAGGCGATCCGTATGGCAGCCGATGCGCACGGCGAGGCCGAGGTTTCTGGCTTCGACGGGCAAGGTCACTTGGATTTCCTCGCCGGGTGCCGCGTAAAGGCCGGTGCTGTGCCAATCCGGCACGGCAAGATCCACGGCGATGCGGCGATCCTTGATGCGCGGGGCATCGGCCGGCACGGCTCCGGGGAAATCGGCGGCGGCGGGATGGGCACCTGCGGCGAACGGCGCGGGCCGCTCAAGTTCCAAGGTGACGAGCAGTCGTGAGAACGCGTCCTCGGAACGCAGCGGCGCGGATTCGCTGGGGTATTGGACAGGCTTGGCGCTGAGTTCGGCCAGCTTCGGCAGCAGGATTGGGTCGCCAGGCGGCAGCGCGCGGACGGCGTCGCCCAAGGTGGTGGAGCAACGGGCGAGGTCTTGCGCGGATAGTTTGATCGTCCCTTGAGCGTGCTCGGTGATGGCTTGAAGCGCATGGGTTGCGTTGAGCAACGTGAGATCGCCGCCGATGGCATAGCCGCCGGGCAGGGTGCGACCCGGAGTGCCTGCGGTGATCGCAAGGCCGGCGGGTTCCAGCAGCCGATTGGCTGGCAGTTCCGCCGCGAGTTGCGCCTTATCCTTGCGGAAAATTTGCATCCAACCCCACCCGGTGACGCCGGTGACCAGCCCGCCACCCTCGCGAATGAAGCGATCCAGCGTGGCCACTTGATCGGCGGGTATCGCCAGCGGCGAGACGCAAACTGCGTCGATGTCGGCGAGACGCGTGATCCAGTTGGCGGGATCCAATGCTTCGGCGCGCAGGCCATTGGCGACGAGATGGTCGAGCAGTTTCGGGTTTCCCACCACGCCGATGCGGCCGGGCTTGCGGTCGTTGGCGACCCAACGCGCCGAATGGGTCAGCAGCAGGCCGGTGTCTGCCAGATCGGGAGTGCGGAGAAATCCATCATGCCCGAAAGCGACGATACGGCCTTTGCCAAGACGCGCCGCAGCGACGACGGGCAACAACGCCTTGGCCCCTTCCGCCCCCGCGACCACCGCAAAAGCGTCTGGCCCAAACACCGCCACTCCGCCCGGCGTGCCGTCGGTTTGGATGGATTTCACGCCACGCGTCAGGGCGCTCAGGTCATCCGCCGAGGAGGCGGCGGCGAGTCGCCCGCTGGCGAGAAGCAAGAAGATCGGCACGGATGCCACACGGAGAAGGAAATGGGGTTTCACGGCGGCGTGGATACCGCGACTCACCTCGGTTGCTTTCGGGATCGGGAGGAAAATTCCCGCTGCGGGAGGAGCCACGGCCCCAGCGCGGCGGTCATCGTTTGGGCGGTCGTGACGACCGGACTGGGTGGAGGTTTGACAAATTTAGGAAAATTTGACTATCAAGCGGCATGAGCGAGCCTCCCCCGGACGAATGGTACTTCACTCGCGCAGGCGAGACGGAGGGACCCGTCACCTTCAACGAGTTGAAGGTGAAGACAGGAAACTACATGCTACGCCCCCCGGTGGACATGGTTTGGACGGAAGGCATGGAGGATTGGAAGCCGGTGGCGGACATTCAGGAATTGGCTGAGACGCGTGGCACGGCCTTGCCTGCGGCCACCGGGCAGAACAGCAAGGACGCTTGGTTTTACTTGGTTCACAACCAGCCGACCGGACCGGTTTCGCTGGAGGAAATGAAGCGACTTATCTCGGATCACAACGTCGAGCCGCCAGTGCAGATGGTCTGGACAGGCAGCATGGACCGCTGGTTGCCCGTCTATGAAGTGCCCGCGCTATGCGAGCCCATCCCGACCAAAAAGGCCGCAGCAACCGCGACCAAAGTGCTCGCCAAGGCCTCCGCGCCCGACACCGAGATGGATCCCGAAGCAGCGAAAAAGCTGGCGGAGGAAAAATCCAAGAATGATTCCGAGGCCAAGACTTGGGCCGCCCAAGACGCCAGGCTGCGCGCCGCCGCCGTGGCCGAAGCCAAGGCCGCCGTCAAGGAAAGGGCCGCCGACGAGGCGAAGAGGAAACTGGTGAGCAACCGCAGCCCCGAGGAACCCAAGCCCGCCGTTCTCGCGCCTGTCCTTGAAGCCGCCGTCGCGTTCACCCCAGTTTCCCGCGAAAGATCCATCGAAGATCAACAACGGCGGAGCGCGGCGGAATCGCGCGCCGCAACCGCCGCCAAAGCGGAAGCCGACGCTGAGACGGAGCGCAAAACCCGCGTGACCGAAGACAAGGACGCGCAGAGTGCCCGGGAAAACGCCGCAAAAATCGCCCAAGCCAACGAGGCTCAACAGCTGCGTGAAGCCGCCGAAAAATCGCGCCTCGAAGCCGAGCAGGCGGCAAAACTCGCCGCCCAACGGCAAATGGCTGAAGAAGCGGCGCGCCAAGCTGCCGCGAAGGCCCAAGCCGAAGAGCTCGCCCGCGCCGCAGCGGAAAAGGCGACCCAAGAAGAAATGGCCCGCGCTCATGCCGCGGAACAGGCACGCCTCAAAGCCGAAGAACAGGCGCGCCAAGCGGCGGCCAAGGCAAAGGCCGACGAAGCTGCAAGGCTCGCCGCAGAAACGGCGAGAATCGAGGAATTGGCTCGCGCCAAAGCGGAGCAAGATGCCCGTCACCAAGCGGAAGAGCAGGCCCGCGCCGCCGAGCAAGCACGCGCCCAAGCAGCTCGCGAAAAGGCAGAGGAAGCCGCTCGCCAAGCTGCCGTCCGAGTTCAGGCGGAGGAACAGGCACGCATCGCTGCCGAAAAAGCCGCCGAGGAAGGGATGGCCCGCGCCAAAGCGGCGGAGGAAGCCCGGATCCGGGCCGAGGAAGCCGCCCGATTGGCCCATGAAAAGGCCCAAGCCGATGAAGCCGCGCGACTTGCAGCGGAACAAGCACACGCCGCTGAAGTGGCCCGCGCTCGAGCTGCCGAACAGCAACGCATTCAGGCCGAGGAAGCCGCTCGCGCCGCCGAGCAGGCACGTGCGGCCGCCGCCCGAGAAATAGCGGAGGAACATGCGCGCCAAGCCGCCGCCAAGGCGCAAGCCGAAGAACAGGCACGCATCGCGGCGGAAAAAGCCGCCGAGGAAGAAATGGCCCGCGCCAAGGCTGCGGTCGAGGCACGCATCAAGGCGGAACAAGCTGCCCGCCAAGCCGCCGAACAGGCGCAGGCCGAAGAACGCGCACGCCTCGCCGCTGAACAAGCACGCGCCGAGGAAATGGCCCGCGCCAAGGCCGCCGAGGAAGCACGCATCCAAGCTGCCGAAGAGGCGAGGATTGCCGAAGAAGTTCGCTCCGCCGCTGCCCGGGCAAAGGCAGAAGAAGCGGCTCGTGAGGCCGCCGCCAAGGCGCATGCCGAAGAACAGGCACGCCTCGCGGCGGAAAAAGCCGCTGCGGAGGAAACCGCTCGCGCTCGCGCCGCCGAAGAAGCGCGTTTGCAAGCCGAGGAAGCCGCCCGTCAGGCCGCCGCCAAGGCGCAAGCCGAAGAACAAGCAAGGCTGGCCGCTGAGCAGGCGCGGGCCGAAGAGATCGCCCGTCACCAAGCCGCCGAAGAAGCCCGTGTCGCCGCCGAAAAAGCGCGCGCTGAGGAAGCGGCACGCGCCGCCGCCGAGCAGGCCCGCATCGAGGAAGAAAATCGCCTTCGCATCGCCGCCGAGGCCGCAGCAGCCGAAGCCGCCCGCATCGCCGCCGCTCAAGCCAAGGCCGAGGAAGAGGCACGTCATCAAGCTTTCGAAGAAGCCCAACGCAAGTCCGAGGCCGCAGCCCGCATCGCCGTGGAAGCCAGCGCTGCCGCCGCCCATGCCAAGGCCGCAGCCGACGCCCTTGCGCTGCCCCATTTGGCTCCGCCAACCACTGCCCAGCCTGTTGAAACTCAGCCGGTCATCGATCCTGCTGTCGAGGCTCAACGCATCGCAGCTCTCGCCCAAGAGGAGGCTGCCGCCGCAGCCGCCACCCAAGAAAAGCTCGCCCAAGAACAGGCGGCCCAAGAAGCCGCCGCTCAAGCAGCGCAGGAGAAGGAAGCTCAAGAAAAGGCCGCTCACGAAAAGGCAGCCCAAGAGAAAGCCGCGCAGGGAAAGAAGTCCAAGCCGCAGAAAGCGGTCGTCGCGGACGGCAAGAGCGCTTGGTTTTACACGCGTGAGGGCGATCGTCTCGGCCCGGTCAGTTTCGAGGAACTGCGGGAAATGGCCACCGCGTCCACGCTCAACCCACGCATGGACCTCGTTTGGCAAGAAGGCATGTCCGAGTGGAAACCGGCCGGTCAGGTCGATGGGATTTTCGAACGCAAGGAGGTCGCCGCGCCGGCTCAACAATCGCTGGCACCCGCAGCCGATCCTTACCGCACGCCGCAACAGGGTAGCCTGGCGGAGTTCGGCAAGGACGCCGGTTGGCCGGGAGTGCGCCGCCGCGTGCTCCTCCCCGTGCTGTTCCTGTTGCCGCCGGCGTGGGGCGCTATCATGGGGATAGCCACCCCATTCCTGACCCGGCAATTCGGCGAGAACCTGATGCCCCTGCTGCTGCCTGCCGCCGCTTGTGTGCCTCTCGTGGTCATGATCGCCGTCATTTTGAAGCGCTTCCAAAACCTCGGCATGAGCCGCTGGTGGTTCTTCGGCTACTTGGCTCCCTTGCTCAACATCTGGGTGTGCTACCGACTTTGCGTCTGCCCAGCCGGTTACGCGTATCACAAAAAGCTCGATGGCCCGGGCATCTTCCTCGCCATCGTGTATTGGCTGCTTGTTTTGTTCAGTGTTCTGCTCTTGGCCGGACTCATCGCGGTGCTCGTCGGCGCGGCGGGCAGCCCGGAGCTACGCCAGCAGTTTGAAACAATTCTGCGCCAATAGAAGGCCACAAGCGGCAGTCGCTAGCCCACTGCGCCGTCCGGGTTTTGCTTGGCGGAAACGGGCGACGCGACTACCAACCCGCCATGAGCAACACCGCCGATCGCATCCCGGAAGACATCAAGGCCGCCATGCGCGCCAAGGACGCCACCTCGCTCAACGCCTTGCGCGCGTTGAAAAGCGCACTGACCAACGCCGCCATCGAAAAGGGCGGCCTCGGTACCGCGCTCGACGAAGCCGAAGTCCTCGCTGTGATCCGCAAGCAGATCAAGCAACGCGTCGATTCCTTCGAGCAGTTTGAAAAGGCCAACCGCCCCGAGCTCGCCGCCACCGAGAAGACTGAAATTGAAATCCTCTCGCGCTACCTGCCCGCCGCCCTCACGGCGGACGAGCTGGAAACCATCGTCAGCCAAGCTGTCGCCGACACCGGCGCGACCAGCAAGGCGGACATGGGCAAGCTCATGAAACGCGCTCAAGAACTCGCCGAAGGTCGCGCCGACGGCAAGCTGCTCTCCGCCGCCGTGATGAAACGCCTCGCCTGATTCTCGCGTGATCTTGCCCGACGACGCCATCACGCCCGAGTTCCGCGGCAACCCAGAAACTCGGGAAAAGCTCGCAGCCGACGTCGCCACCGTGCCGTGGAGCCAACTGCGCCCGCACCACCTGCTCGGCACCCTTTATTTCGTCGATCCCGCGCTCGATCTCGTGACCGCCGGAGCCGCCTTTTCCGACAACCATCCAGACCAAGTGAAAGCATGGCTCAAGTCCGGCGATTTGGTGAAAATTGAAGCCATCCACGCCGCGCAGTGGGAAGATGGCACCAAGGAGTTCGAAACCCTCCTCGTCACGCCCTTCGTCCTCTGCCGCCCTTGCGCGTAAACGCGCGACAAGCCGTCGCCGCCATCCGCCGCATCCCGCGTTTGACAATTCCGCGATGCGCCCGACTCTCTCCGCCGATACCGTGACTGCCCAAGGTCACTCGCCCATCCGCATGGATTCCACCGACCCTCGCCCACTACGCAACGCCTTGATCCCGTGGGTCATCGCCTTGCTCGTGCTGTTCGGATGGAATGCCCTCGCACAGGATCATGCGCGCTTGAGGAAACTCGATTCCTCGGACGAAGTCGGCCTTTCCGCATTGGTCGACACGCCGCAAACCCCGGGGCGAACCTTCAATCCCCTCCTTTTCATCGCGCCAGATCCCACCGCGAGGATCACGCTGCTGGACCGCACCGCGCGGTTTTTGTGCGTTGAAATCCGCCGCGAACTGCCTGTCGTGAGCCCGCTTCACGATTCGGTGCAAGGTCGCGCACCGCCTAAATCGCAACACTCCTGCTAGAGCCTCGTCCGCAGCGGACACCATTGCCTTTTCTGGCAATCTCCGACTGATAGACGCATGGCCCACGCCGCGCATCTTTGAGATCTCGGCCATTTCCATCCGTCTCTGTGACGCGATTTTCACCCCATCCGGCAATCCCCTGCCCGGTCTTTGCCCTGCCAGTCTGGCAGCAACCATCCATTCCATTTTTCATCTGATGAACCTTTTCAAATTCCACGCCGCATCGCCACCCACGCCCTTCCTAACGGAACAACCCATCCTCAAACTCCTTACCTCACGCCTGTCATGATCCAGTGGCTTTTCCCCAAAATCATCGGAGGCAAGAACGAGCGCGAAGTGAATCGCATCCGACCGACCGTCGCCCGCATCAACGAGATCGAAAAAGCCCTCCAGCAAGGGCCTGAGGACAAACTGCTTCAGCTCACGCACAGCTGGCAGAAGCACCTCGCTCGCTATCACGCGCTCGGCGCGCCGCCGGAGCCATTGATCGCGCTGATGGACGAAACGGCACTTCGCGAAACCGCCACCGCCATCGAGTCGCGCCTAACGGTTTTGCGCAAAGAATTTCCATCGCTGCCGCGTGAAGTCGTCGCCACCGCAGCTTCCATCGAAACGGCGAAGGCTGCATTCCATCAGATCGAAGGCCAGTTCGCAAAATCCCGCGCCAAGTATCTGGAATCGATACTCCCGGATGCCTATGCCGTGGTCAAAAACGCCGCCCGTCGGCTCTGCGGCAGCGAGATCTTGGTCAGCGGTCGGCCGATGAAATGGGAGATGGTTCACTTCGACGTCCAACTCATCGGCGGCATCGCGCTGCATCGTGGCATGATCGCCGAAATGCAAACCGGTGAAGGCAAGACGCTGGTGGCCACGCTGCCCGTCTATCTGAACGCCCTCACCGGCCTCGGCGTGCACGTCGTCACCGTCAACGATTACCTCGCAAAGCGCGACTCGGAATGGATGGGCGCGCTGTTCCGCTTTCTCGGCCTAACGGTCGGCTGCATCGAAAGCCAAATGCCGCCCTGGGAACGCCGCGAGGCCTACCTCTGCGACATCACCTACGGCACCAACTCCGAGTTTGGCTTCGACTACTTGCGCGACAACGGCATGGCCTCAACCCAAGACGAGCAAGTCCAGCGCGGCCACTACCTCGCCATCATCGACGAAGTGGACTCCATCCTCATCGACGACGCCCGCACGCCGCTCATCATCAGTGGCGATGCCGCGAAAGACCAGAACCCGTTAGAAACTCACCGCTCGCGCGTCGAGCAACTCGTGAAACGCCAAACGGAACTCTGCAACAACTTTGCCGCTGAGGCGAAGCGACTGCTCGAAAAAGGCGACACCGCGGCCGCGGGCCTCACGCTCTACAAACTCAAGCTCGGCCAACCGCGCAACCGCCAATTCATGCGTCTGATGGAAGATGCCGAAATTCGCCGCCTGCTCGAAAAAACCGAACTGAAGTATCAGCAAGGCGCGTTTCAAAAGGACGTTTTCAAACTCAAGGAAGAGTTGTTCTTCGTCATCGATGAAAAGGCCCACGACGCCGATCTGATGGAAAAGGGTCGCAAGTTTCTATCACCCGGCGATCCAGATTCGTTCACGCTGCCCGACGTCGGCCCACAGATTGCAGCGATCGATTCCTCCGTCGAGCTGTCCCATGAGCAGCGCGCCACAGCCAAGATCGCGTTGCAAAATCAGATGAATGCCCAGGCCGGAAAAATCCATGGCATTTCGCAACTGCTCAAGGCGTGGTGCATCTACGAGCGCGACGTCCATTATGTCGTTAGAGACGGCAAGGTCACCATCATCGACGAAAGCACCGGCCGCGAAATGTCGGGCCGTCGTTGGTCGGACGGCTTGCATCAAGCGGTCGAAGCAAAGGAACAGGTATCCATCGAAAAGGAAACCCGCACCTACGCGACCATCACCATTCAAAACTACTTCCGCCTCTATCAAAAGCTCGCGGGCATGACGGGCACCGGCGAGACTGAAGCTGCCGAGTTTCATGACATCTATCAACTCGACGTGCTGCCTATCCCGACCAACACGCCGAACATCCGCATTGATGGAAACGATCAGATTTTCAAAACGCGCCGCGAAAAGTTCAACGCGGTGGTCGAAACGATCGCGAAAGCACACGCCTTGGGTCAACCCGTCCTCGTCGGAACGGCTTCCGTCGATTCCTCGGAAACCCTCGCCCGCATGCTCAAGCGCGCGAAAATCCCGCACTCCGTGCTCAACGCGAAGTATCACGAACAGGAAGCGGAGATCGTCGCCCTCGCCGGACAACCCGGTGCCGTCACCGTTTCCACCAACATGGCCGGCCGCGGCACCGACATCAAGTTGGGCGATGGCGTGGCCGCGCTCGGCGGGTTGTTTGTCATCGGCACGGAGCGCCATCCATCGCGCCGCGTGGATAGACAATTGCGTGGCCGTTGCTCGCGCCAAGGCGATCCCGGCCGCTCGCAGTTCTTCATTTCGTTAGAAGACGATCTGATGCGCAACCATGCCGCCCCAGATCGCATGGCCGCGATGATCGAGCAGGCGAGCAAATCCCGCAAATCGCCATCGCTCGGCACCCTCGTCGAGACCGCACAGAAGCAGGTCGAGCAACGCGACTACAAAGGACGCAAGCGCGTGCTCGATTTCGACGACGTGATGAACCTCCAACGCGAGATCGTCTATGGTTACCGCAACGAGGTTCTAACCACCGAGGACAGCCGCAAGCTGGTGCATGAGATCATCGCAGAAACCATCCCCGCAGGCGTTCACCGTCATCTCGCCGACTGCGATCCGCGCGAACCGGACTACAGTGAAATGTTAGATTGGATTCACGGTACTTTTCCAATTCACGTCACGGCGGATGAGCTGGCTCAGCGCAATGGCGAATCCATCGCCGCGATGGTGATGGAAAAGGTGCGCGACGTTTACGACACCCGCGTCAGCAGCCTGCCGCGCGAAGTTCTGGAACAGGAGGAACGCCGCATGGTCCTCGTCGCCATCGACAGCCATTGGCAGGAACACCTCACCGACATGGATGAGCTGCGCGAAGGCGTTTACCTGCGTGCCCAAGGCCAAAAGGATCCGCTCGTGGAATACAAAAACGAGGGCTACGACCTCTTCGTCACGCTGATGGAAGAGATCAAGCGCGAGGCCTTGCAAAACCTGTTCCGCGCCGCCGCCGGTCTCGAATCCTTCCTCACCCAACTCCGCAACGCCCCCGCCGTGGAAAATGCACCCACCCTGAATTTCCCCGAACGCAGCGCCGCAGCTCCCACCGGGGCCGTCGGTCGCAACGACGCCTGCCCCTGCGGTTCCGGCAGAAAATTCAAGCAATGCTGCGGTCGGCTAGGGTGACTTCGAAAACACAGGCACTTCCACCATGAGTGGCCCTAGAAATCCCGGCAAAGCGGCTTTGACGTGGGGGGCGGGAGGCGGCACATTCCGCCCGCCATGGCCTTTGCCGACGTTTTTCCCGATCTCTTGGAGCGCCCGACGCCCCTGATGAGGCGTTTCCTGCAGCTTGTTTCCGAGGAAACGGGCGGCCCGCTTGAGCCGTTGGCGCGCCAGAGCCGCCAGGTGACGCGCCGCCATTTCGGCAAGACGATGCGCCTGTTCGCCCCGCTCTACGTTTCTAACGAGTGTGTCAACAACTGCAAGTATTGCGGGTTTTCGCGCGACGCCGGGATTTTTCGCACCACGCTGACCGTGGCCCAGGTGGTTACCGAGGCGCGGCATTTGCACGGGCTTGGATTCCGCAATGTTCTGCTCGTCGCCGGGGAGCACCCGAAGTTTGTCTCGGACGGCTACCTGCAGGATTGCCTCGACGCGCTCAAGCCGTTCATCCCGACGCTGGGCTTGGAGGTCGGACCGATGGAGGACGACCAGTATGCTGAGATCGTCGGTCATGGCGCGGAAGGGTTGGTGGTCTATCAGGAAACGTATCACCGCGAAACCTATCAGCAGCTTCACACCGCGGGGCCGAAGAAGAACTTCGACTGGCGGCTCGATTGCCCGGAGCGCGCGTATGCCGGCGGGTTTCGCCGCATCGGGATAGGCGCGTTGTTCGGGCTGGCGGACTGGCGCTACGAAGCCCTCGCACTGTGCGCCCATCTTGAGTATTTGTACAAGCACTGCTGGAAGGCGCAATTCACCGTCGCCTTTCCCCGCATGCGGCCCTACGCAGGAAATTACGAATACCAACCGGATGCGGCCCTCTACCTACCGGACAAGGCGTTCGTGCGGCTCATCGCGATCTTCCGGCTGCTTTTCCCGCAGGTCGGCATCGTCGTTTCCACACGCGAACCCGCCGCACTGCGCGACGCGATCTGCACGCTCGGCGTGACTCACATGTCGGCTGGCGCGCGCACCGAACCTGGCGGCTACACCGGTGCTGGCAGCGATGACTTGCATCTAACGGTGAAAGGCCGCCGCGTCGAGCTGGAGGAAAAATCCGGCTGCGAGAAGGCGACCGAGCAATTCCAAATCACCGATCACCGCAGCGCGGCTGAAGTGGCGGAAATGCTGCGCGGGCAGAACTTGGATCCAGTCTGGAAGGACTGGGACGAGTCGCTGTTAGCGCTGGCCTGAGGAGCGGAGCCGGTCCGCTCACCCGGCAGCGGGCTGAGACAGGATGTCCCAGCCACGCGTAGGCAGCAAAAAGCCCCGCGGCGATGCGGGGCTTTTTGAAGAAACGATTGGGAGGAGGGCCTCAGTTCGTCACGCGCATGGGCATGAGGACGTAGAGGAAGGATCCTTCGATGCGCAACACGCCTGGACTCATCTCGTCGATGAGGTCCAGATAGACGTCGTTGGTGTCGAGCGCGCGCAGCGGCGCTTGGAGGAACTCCGGGTTGAAGGCGATCTGCATCGGCGGGCCTTGATAAATCACGTCCATCGACTCTTGCGCTTCACCGACGTCGGGCGAGTTCGCGGTGACCTCGATGTGGTTCTCGCTGAAGACGAGTTTCACCGAGTTCGATTTGTCCGAAGAAAGGAGTGAGACGCGGCGGACGGTTTCGAGCAATGCCTCGCGGCCAATGACGACGCGCTCGTTGCTGTCGCCCGGGATGACTTGGCGGTAGTTCGGGTAGTTGCCTTCGATGAGCTTGCTGGCGAGCAGGCTGTCACCGACGGTGAAGGAAATTTGGCTATCGCTAAGTTTGACGATCACCTCACCGGCATCGCCTAACAAACGCTGGAGTTCCTGCACCGCCTTGGTCGGGATGATGACATCCGTTTCATGAGAGGCGGGGAATTCGAGGTCGGCATCGACCATCGCGAGGCGGCGGCCATCGGTGGCGACGAGCGTCATTTTCCCATCGCGGAACGAGGTGTAGATGCCGTTGAGCACGTAGCGCGTCTCGTCGGTGGAAATCGCATAAGAGGTTTTTTTCAGACCGTCGCGCAGCGTTTGCTGCGGGATTTTGAAAACCTTGGCTCCCTCGAAATCGGGGAGTGGTGGGAACTCCGCCTCACCAAGGCCAATGATCTTGAAGAAGGACGGGCCGCTGCGGATGGACGCGTGGTTTTTCGCATCGACGGAAACTTCAATCTCACTCGATGGCAACTCACGGATGATGCTCACCAGACGCTTGGCAGGCAGCGTGGTCGCGCCTTCTTTTTCGATCTGCGCCTCCACCGAACCAGTGATGCCGACATCCAAGTCGGTGGTGGTGAACTGGATGCGTCCGTCACGGGCGACCAGAAGCACGTTGGAAAGAATGGGCAGCGTGGTGCGGGAGCTGACCACGTGTTGGACCTTTTGCAGGCCGTCGAGAAAGGCTTCCTTCGAGATGCGGAACTTCATAAATGCGATTACCTAGCGGTTGTTGGCGTGCAGTTTCCGCTTTCAATGCCCCTTGGCAAGACTTCTGTGAACAATCGCCTTAAGCGTTGCGGCTCAACGTTTCAGCTGCGACTCAATCCGGCTGATGCTCTCCTTCAAGCCAGGTTCGTCGCCAATGCGTTCGGCCACTTTCTTGCAGGCATGGATGACCGTGCCGTGGTCGCGACCGCCGAATGCCTCGCCGATTTCCATCAGCGACCCCTTGGTCAACGCGCGGCTCAGATACATGGCGATCTGGCGAGGAAACGCGATGCTTGCCGGTCGGCGGCGGCTGGTCATGTCCGCGAGCCTGACGTCGAAATGCTCGGCCACGGCCTTTTGGATGGCGTCGATGCTGACTTGGCGACCGCCTTCCTCGCGGATAAGGTCGCGCAGCAGGTGCTCGACCTTTTCCACCGTCACGCTCTCGCCGGCCAGCGAGGCGTAAGTGGCGACGCGCATCAGCGCGCCTTCGAGGCGGCGGACGTTGGTGCGGATCTTGTCGGCGAGGAATGCGAGCACCGACTCATCGACGCGGACCTTCCAGTCGTGCGCCTTCTTTTTCAGGATGGCCATGCGCGTCTCCATCAGCGGCGCTTGCATCTCGACCGTTAGGCCGCACTCGAAGCGCGACACCAAGCGCGGCTCCAAATTTTTGATTTCGCTGGCGGGACGGTCACAGGTGAGGACCACCTGATTGCGGCCATCCAACAAGGTGTTGAAGGTGTGGAAAAACTCCTCCTGGGAGCGATCCTTGCCGGCGAGGAACTGGACGTCGTCGATGAGCAGGACGTCCGAGCTGCGATAGCGGCGGCGGAATTTCTCGATGTCGCCCTTGCGGATGGCGTCGATGAACTCGTTGGTGAATTTTTCGCAGGTCAGGTAGATGACTCGCGATCCGGGCTGGCGGCGCAGGATTTCGTGGCCGACGGCCTGCATCAGGTGGGTTTTGCCCAGTCCCGGTCCGCCGTAGATGAAGAGTGGGTTGTAGCCGATGCCCTTTTTGGTCGCCACCGCCTCACAGGCCGCATGCGCGAACTGGCTGTTCGCGCCGACGACGAAGCTGGCGAAAGTGAGTCCAGGATTCAATCCCGCCGCCTTGATGCGCCGCTCCAAGGCCTCACCTTCCAACGCCGCCGCACGGGTCGGCCTAACCTCTTGGATTTCCAGCGTGCCCGTGCCCGCAGAGTCTGTGCTTTCGGATTCCTTGCCGACGATGACGCGCACCTCGCGCACTTCGTCGAAATGGCTGGTCACCGCCATCGTGAGCTCAGGCAGGTAGTTCGTCTCGATCCACACCTGATGGATCTCGCCGGGCACGGCGATGGTCGCCGCGTCGTCATCCACTCCCAACCAGCTTGCCGAACCAAACCACCGTTGAAACGCATCCTTGCCGACCATGCCTTGCAGTGTCGCGCCCACCTCATCCCATCCCGTCACTTGCGGGGCTAGGCCATTTCCTCCATCCGCAATCTCGCGTTCCACCAGTTCCTCCAATTCCATGGGTTGATTTGTCCTTTTTGCAAAAAATTTTCCCGTGCTCGTGGTGGCAGACTCCCCCGGGAGCGCCGTGCGACGGGACACGGAAGATGGGGAACAAATCCGCCTCCGGGAAAAGTTTTTTACCCGCTTCTAACTGTTGCTGGTGGCGAGCCGTATTCCACAAGGGTTCCACGGCTCAGAAATTTTAAAAACTTGCCTCCGAAATTACTTTGGCTTCCCGAAGAATCAACGGAATCGTCACACGCCAAAATATCGTTATCGCCTGTTTTTCAACGTCTTAACGATCTAACCGCGAGATGTTGGGAATCGGGTCACGCAGCCCCGCCAAATCGGCGGCGATTAGGACAATCCCTCTTGAAAACCCACCGATGAGTCCAAGCGGCGGCCCTTCGGCGTGGAGAAACAAAGTGCAACCGCCACCGTCACGAGTGTGCCCGCGAGGACGCGCCAAGTGAACTCGATGACGGGCATCCAACCGAAGTTCTCGTAGAGCGCGTGGCCGGTGAACATGCTCCAAACTTGGTTGGGCAGATTGCTCAGCCAGGCGACGAAAAGGATGCCCGCGATCATGGCCAAAATGTTGCCCAGTTCGCTGCCGCGGCTGCGGGTGAACAAACCGACCATGAAGATCCCGAGCAAGGATCCATAGGTGTAGCCAAAGCTGCCGAGGATAATGCCGATGATGCTCAGCGACGGGTTGTGCGCCTTCACAAAGGCGGTGGCCAATCCGACGAAGATGAGCACCAGCGCGAATCCCACGGTGCTCGCCTTGATCACTCGCACGCGCTTTTCCTCAGGCGTCTTGAACCAGCGGAAGTGGAAGTCCCGCGAATACGACGTCGCCAGCGAGTTCATCGCCGTGCCGAGCGAGCCCATGGTCGTCGCCAGCACGCCTGCCACCACCAGCCCGCGCAGGCCACCGGGCATCACATCCACCACGAAATACGGGAAAATGCGCGTGTTGTCCGGCCCCTTCGCGGTCATCGGCAAGGACGGGTCGTTCACCACATGGCCGTAATAGACTGAGAGCAGGATGCCGATGGTCAGCACCGCATAGGTGATCGGAATATCGGCCAACCCGGAGAGGATGGTGGCCACCGCGCTCTGGCGCTTGTTCTTCGCGGTGAGCATGCGCTGGACCATGTCCTGGTCGGTGCCGTGCGTCGCCAGCGTCACGAAAAGCGATCCCAACAAGGCGGCCCACACGGTGAACTCGCTTTCCAACACACTCTTGATGGCTCCCCAGGTGGCTCCGTATTTCTCGACAAACTCCGGAGTGGCCGGCACGTCGCCCTTCCATTCCCACAGTTTCAGGTCATGCGCACCGGTCAGATGGGTTTTCGCGCCGTCCCATCCACCCGGGATATGGCCGAGCAGGTACCAGACGGAAAACCCGAGCGCCCCGAACAGCACAGCGATCTGCAACACGTCCGTCCAGATCACCGCCTTGATCCCGCCGATGGCGGTGTAGGCCGCCGTGAGCAGGCTGATGATCACCAGCGCGGCACCCGTCACCCAGAATTGCTCCCAATTTCCCAACGGCCGCGTCGGGTTGAGCTGATTCCAAATCACCACCACCAGCAGTGTGGGCACCCACAACCGCGACCCACTGGCCAGCGAGCGGGTGAGCAGGAAAATCACGCTCGCCACGCTGCGAGTGCGCGGGCCGAAACGGATCTCGAGGAATTCATAAATGCTCACCACATTGTATTTATAATAGGCAGGGATGAACACCGCGCTGACGACCACCCGCGCCAACAGGTAACCCACCATGAGCTGGGCGTAGGTGTAGTTTTTCAGTCGAAACCCCTCACCCGGCGTGCCGAAGAAGGTGCCCGCGCTGATTTCCGAAGCTAAAATCGAAGCGAGCACCGCCCACCATGGAATGGAGCGACCGCCGAGCGCGAAATCCGAAACGTTGTTGTTTCGCCGACTGAAGTGCCAGCCGATGCCAATGATGATGGCGAAATAGATGCCAATGATGACCAGATCAATCCCGAGTGCCGACATGGGCGGGATGCTAGGGAGCTGTTCGGTCGATCCAAGCCCCAAAGTCGCGTCACCCGTTGCCGTTCCCGTCGCGCAACGCATGGTGCACGCGGATCGCGGCGTAGGCGTCGTTGGCGGCGTAGATCAGCTGCGAATCGGTCAGGCGCGGCGAGGCCCAATTCGACATCGTGACCGATTTGGATTTCGGAAAACGGCGGTTGAACAGCACGGCAACGGCGGACTTCGCGCCGAGCGAGTTGCGGTAGCCGAGCGTGCGGAACGAGCGATCCAAATCCGTCATCGCCGCTGGCCGGAACCCGTGGCGGTCATGGATCTGTTGGAGATCCCCGCGCAAGCCGAAGCCAATCTTGGTGACTTCCACGCTTTTCAACAAGGTGACCACCGCCTCTTCGCTTTCGGCGACGTGGGATTGAAAAATGAAGGCCTTGCGCTCAATCGCGAATTGATAGACGTGCGGCCCTTCGGATTTTTGCCCTTTGTTGAAGGTCGGTTTGGACTCGGTGTCAAAACCGATCGTGCCGGCCGCAGTCAACTCGGCCAGCGCGATTTCCGCCTGACGTGCATCCGTGACGACAAAAATTTCGTCGAGCGTGAGCCCGTCGAAGGGTTCCATCGCGGCGATCTGATCCTTGGTAGGAGGGTGGCTGGGGGAGTTCATAGGCATGGCGCTTGGGGAAGCTGCTCGGGAACGACGGGGGATTTCCAGGGCGCGGCGATGATTGCCGGGAAAACGCCAACGCGCAAGCTCCTGATCGTTAGAATGTCAGACGTCATCGCGGAGGGGGACAAGCGGGCTGTGCCGACCTCGCAGGTTTTCCGGATTTCGCGTCCGCCTTGTCGCGTTCGCGCGGCGGGCACCAGGCAGATTTCGGCAATGGTATTTCCGGCAAGACCGCCACCGTGACCGGAAGCAGCGCTTCCATGCCAACCCACCGTCGCGACATCTCGCACCCTAACGTTTCCTAACGACTGCATCGTCACCACCTGCGGCGCGGCCACGGCAGACCCCGCCAAACCGAGGAGAAAAAACAGCGCGCATCTCATGGCAGGATGAGGACTGTGGCAACGCGCCTCACCCGCGTCAATCCACCACCATCGCCGGAGCGACGACATCCGAGTCGACGATCTGCATCCCGGGCATCGCAAGTGCTGGCCGCACCCATCGTCCCACCCGCTTCCGATAGCGTGTGAATCCCAAGGATTTGCCTTTCCGCCACGCGCCTGTCGGGTCATCTTCAGAAGCAATGACGGAGAAACCAAAACTTGTGCGCGACGACCCGTGGCTTGAACCCCAGCAAGGAGCCATTGAGCAGCGGATGCAGCGATTTTCGCAAACCTTGGCCGCCATCAGCGAGGGTTCCAACACGCTCGCCGCCCATGCCACCGCGCACAAATACGCAGGCATCCATTTCAATGCCCACACCAACACTTGGGTCATCCGCGAATGGGCACCCGCCGCGAAGGCCGTCTCACTCATCGGCGATTTCAACAAATGGAACCGCGAAGCGCATCACCTCGCGCTCGGCGACCACGGCGTCTGGAAACTTGAACTCCCCGCCAACGCACTGGTCCACGGCCAGAAACTGAAACTTCACATCGTCGGCGCCGACGACTCACGGCGCGATCGCATCCCGGCCTGCATCCGCCGCGCGGTGCAAGACCCGACCACGCACGACTACTGTGGCCAAGTGTGGAACCCGCCCTTTCCCTACGTCTGGAAAAACCATCTCGACCCAGCGACCATCACGTCCCCGCTCATTTACGAAAGCCACGTTGGCATGGCAGGAGAAGAACCGCGCGTCCACACCTACCGCGAGTTCGCCGACAGCATCCTGCCGCGCATCGCCGTCGGCGGCTACAACACGGTGCAACTCATGGCCGTGCAGGAACATCCCTACTACGGCTCGTTCGGCTACCACGTCTCGTCGTTCTTCGCTCCGTGCTCGCGCTTTGGCACGCCGGACGACCTCAAGTATCTGATCGACACCGCCCACGGCCTCGGCATCGCCGTGCTGCTCGACGTCGTCCACTCGCACGCCGTGAAAAATATCGCGGAAGGCCTCAACAATTTCGACGGCTCCGGCCACCAATATTTCCATGACGGCCCACTCGGCGACCATCCCGGCTGGGACTCGAAATGCTTCGACTACGGCCGCCCCGAGGTGCGCCAGTTCCTGCTTTCCAACATCCGCTACTGGCTTGAGGAATTCCGCTTCGATGGCTTCCGCTTCGATGGCGTCACCTCGATGCTCTACTACTCGCGCGGCATGCGCGCCTTCGGCAGCTACGACGACTACTTCGGTGCCGATGCCGACGAAGACGCCGTTCTCTATCTGAAACTCGCCAACACGCTGATCCAAGAAATCAAGCCCGGCGCGCTTTCCATCGCCGAGGACATGTCTGGCATGCCCGGCCTTTGCCGCCCCATCGCGGAGGGCGGTATGGGCTTCACCCACCGCCTCGGCATGGGAATCCCGGACCACTGGATCAAGCTGCTCAAGCACAGCCGCGACGAGGAATGGAACATGGCCGAGCTGTGGGACATGCTTGCCAACCGCCGCCACGGCGAGGCGACCATCGCCTACGCAGAAAGCCACGACCAGGCGCTCGTCGGTGACAAGACGCTCGCGTTTTGGCTGATGGATAAGGAGATGTACTGGCACATGGGCAAAAAAGACCCACACCCGGCCATCGAGCGCGGCATCGCCCTGCACAAGCTCATCCGGCTGGTCACCCTCGTGCTCGGCGGCGAAGGTTGGCTCACGTTCATGGGCAACGAATTCGGCCATCCCGAGTGGCTCGATTTCCCGCGCGAGGGCAACGGCTGGTCCTATCACTATTGCCGCCGCCAATGGTCGTTGGTCGACAACCCCGATCTGAAATACGATTGGCTCGCCGCATTCGACCGCGAGCTGATGGAGTTTGCGAAAAAATACGATCTCCTCTCCACGCCTCCCGCGCAGTGCCTTTTCATGGACCACGATCAGAAGATCATTGTCGCCGAGCGCGCGAACCTCATCTTCGTGTTCAATTTCTCCGTCGCCAACTCGGTCTTCGGATATCCCGTGCACGTCCCCAGCCCGCACACGCGTGAACTCGTCCTCGACACCGACATCGCCGCCACCGGTGGTCACGCCCGCGTCGATCATGCGTTCGACTATCCCGTCGAGGACGACCACGTGATGAAGATTTACACGCCATCTCGCAGTGGATTGGTCTTCGCTCGGAAAAGCTGACGCGCCGCATGAAAATCACGAAAGTCTGTTGCCAAGGCTGCGGGGCGGATCTGGAGGTGGACGAAACCATCCGCTACGTCACCTGCAACTACTGCCACGCCCGACTTGAGGTCGTCCACGACGCCTCCGTCACCCACACGCGCCAGCTGGCCGACATCGCCCGCAACACCGGCGAGATGGCGGAACGCATCAAGTTGCTCGAACTCCAAAACGACCTCGAACGCCTCGACCGCGAATGGGCCAGTCGTCGCGAAACGCTGCTGGTGAGAAACAAAGACGGCCACACCTCCGTCCCGTCATCCGCCGCCTCAATCATCGGGGGCATCTTCATCATCGGTTTCGGCCTCGTCTGGATCGTGTTCGCATCCTCGATGGGTGCGCCCTCGATCTTTCCACTCTTCGGCATCGCCTTCGTCGGTTTCGCCATCTTCAACATGATCACCGGAGCCAACAAAGCGGCCACGTATCAAAACCTCGAAGCCGAACATGAAATGAAACGGCGCTCGCTGATTCAACGCATCGAACACGAACGCAAGCCCTGAGCCGCCGATTTGCAGATTGCGCATCGAGTTCTGGAATGGGAAGGTGAGGGTGAATCCATAGCACTCATACCATCATGAAAGAACTCTACGATGCCTGGAAACAAGTGGACCGCAACAAGGTCGCGGCCCTTCTCAGCGTGGTCCCCGGACTCGGCCACCTCTACAAACATCACTATTTTGACGGCATCGCCATCCTCACGGCAGGCAACGTCATCATGGTTTTCGTCGCCGTTTGGTTGGCCATCGCCACCGTCGGTCTGTCGCTCGTCATCGTACCCGCATTGTGGTTCGCTGGCGTTGCAGGCTCGGCCTACTTCGCATCCGACGAACACGGCAAGCACCCGTGGCTCCACGTCTGGAACTTGCGCCGTGGGAAATCCCCCACCCGCCGCGCCTAACAAAACACTGCCCGTTTCGCTGCGACGAAAGCAGCTCACCCTAACATCCGCCAGGCGGCAATCATCCTCGCTCGCCTTACCGCATGTTAGCCGACTGAGTTCGCCCTTTTGAAATGGCGAACCGCTCCACCGACCGCATCGCGCTATTTATTAGCAGCCATCTCCCCCTCGACGCCTGCCCGATGCGCGCTAACCTCCGCCATGTCCATCTCACCCCGCAACGTCATCGGCACCGCCCTTCAACCCTGCTCGCTCGATCCACTAACCGGTTGGCACCGCGACGGTTGCTGCCGCAGTGGCTCCGGTGACCAAGGCGTCCACGTCGTTTGCGCACGCGTCAGTTCCGCCTTCCTCACGTTTTCCAAAACCCACGGCAACGACCTCAGCACCCCGCGCCCCGAATACGGCTTCCCCGGCCTAAAACCCGGCGACCAGTGGTGCCTCTGCGCCGCCCGTTGGCAGGAAGCGTTCGAAGCCGGGGCCGCACCGCAGGTCGTGCTGGAGGCCACCCACGAGTCCGCGCTCGAGTTCATCGACCTCGCCGACCTCCGCGCTCACGGCTGCTAGAACGGACCGCTGGGAATTCCCGCTTGGATTCCTGCCCGATCCGCTGTTGGTTGGCGGCGGGACGATGCGCTGCTTTTACTCTGAAAATCTGGAAATCGCTTTGCCGTCGGGACATCCGTTCCCGATGGAAAAATTCCGGATTTCCAAGGACATGCTCCTCGACGGCGGCATTTTACGGCCTGAGGAAATCATCGAAGTGAGCAAGGCGGACAGCCACCTGCTGCAACGCGTCCACGAAAAGGCCTACATCGGCAAAATCCAATCCGGTCTGCTCGATCGCAAAGAACAGCTCCTGCTCGGCTTGCCCGTCACCCCGCAACTCTATCAGCGAAGCCTGACCGAGGTCGAAGCCACTCGCCTTGCCTGCCACGCCGCCCTCGCCGAGGGCGTCGGCGTCTGTCTCGCCGGTGGCACGCACCATGCGTTCCGCGAACACGGCGAGGGCTACTGCGTATTCAACGATGTCGCCATCGCCATCCGCGATTTGCAGGACAAGCAGCCTAACATCAAGATCATGGTCGTCGACACCGACGCCCACCAAGGCAACGGCACCGCCGCCCTGCTCGGCGATGACCCGCGCGTTTTCACCTACTCCATCCACGTTGGGAAAAATTATCCCACCCGCAAGGTGGTCAGCTCACTCGACATCGAGACCGTCCGCTACGTGGAAGGTGAAATGTATTTGAAGCAGCTTTTTTCCAGCCTCGCTGGCGCGCTCGACGCGTTTTCTCCAGACCTCGTCATCTGGATTTCCGGTGCGGACAACCACCGCAATGACCGCTTTGGGCAAATGCACCTCTCGCTCAAAGACATCCAACGCCGCGATGAAGTTTTGTTAGGCGCGTTCATCAAGAACCGCATCCCGGTGGCCGTGCTTTACGGCGGCGGCTACAACCGCCAGCCCGACTTCACCGCCAAGCTCCACCGCAACACCGTCGCCACCGCCAAGAAACTCGCCGTCGAGTTTCTCGGGCTTTAAGACGCATTTCCCCGCCGATTCGGCATCCGTGATGCTTTCTGGGGACCATCATGTCCCATGGCATTGCGATCCTGACGTCCGGCGGTGATTCCGCCGGCATGAACCCCGCCGTGAAATGCGCCGTCGATCATGCGACGCGCCTCGGCTACGAGACCCACCTCATCTATGACGGGCTCAAAGGGCTGATCGCCGACCGCATCGTCCCCACCACCCGCGAACAGGTTTCCGGCATGCTGCATCGCGGCGGCACCTTGCTGCGCTCGTCTCGCTCGCCCGAATTTTTCGACATCGAGGTGCGACGACAGGCCTTTGAAAATTTGAACCGCCGCGGCATCGGCAAGCTTGTGGTGATAGGCGGCGACGGCTCGTTTCGCGCGCTCAATCAGTTTTACAGCGACTTCGGCGTGCCCTTCGCAGGCATTCCGGCGACCATCGACAATGACATCGCGGGCACCGACTATTGCCTCGGCGTGGACACCGCGCTCAACGTCATTCGCGAAGCCATCGATTCTATCCGCGACACCGCGTCCTCATTCCGACGCGCCTTTGTCATTGAGGTGATGGGCCGCCACTGCGGCTACCTCGCCCTAACCAGCGCGCTCGCCTGCGGTGCCGAGATCTGCCTCGTCCCGGAAATGCCCTACAACCTCGACACCATTGGCGCGCGCCTCAAGCACGACCTCGCCAATGGCCGCACCTATGCCATCGCCGTCGTGGCAGAGGGCACCAAAATGGGCGACTACCTGACACGCTTCATCAACGATTCCATCGGCATGGAGGCGCGGCTCACCGTGCTGGGTCACATCCAGCGCGGCGGTTCACCCACGGTGCTCGACCGCGTGATGGCCTACAAATTCGCCGTCGCCGCCGTCGATGCGCTGCATGAGGGCCAGACAAATTCCATCATGACCTACCGCGACGGCGTCTATGGCCACTTGCCCATCCACGAAGTCGCCGACGCGAAATACGCGCTCGATCCCGCGCTGCTCAAGCTGGCCAGCCCGCTATCCTGTTAGACAAGAACTTCGCAGATTTTGACAAAGCGGAATCACCACCCGCTTGGTCCTCCATCTTCATTTCAACTCGACGATGCCGACGTCCAGCACCTGTCCACCGAGTCCATTGTGGCCGTGAGCAGCCAGCGTAATGGTCGCGCCCGGTTTCAATTTGGCCACCGCTTCAGGGCGAATGTTGAAAATCCGGTGCTTGCGCGTCTCAATGTCCGTCGCGCTCCAGGCGAGGATGCCGTCGATGTAAACTTCCGCCTTGTTGTCGTGGTGGACCTTCAAGGCCAGCTTGGATCCGAGGCTTTCCGGCAAGGTGACCTCGCGACGTATCCAAATATCCTTCATCGCCCACTCGGTGTTGAGGATGCCGTCTGTCCCCGGCGTGGTCGCGGTGCCGAACGCGGATTTGCCAACATGCCATGCCTTCGCATCGAACCCTGGATCCGCCCAGTTATGCGACGGCTGCGCGATCACCCAGCTCCATTCCGACGGCTCGGTATCCGCCGTCGGCACGATCTCTTTGAAACCGCCAACGAGTTGATCGTCTGAAATGGGCAAGCCTTCCTGCTCAAACGCAAAGTCCGTCTTGGGCTGCGATCCTATCCAAATGTTTTGGGTGAATGCGCCATTGCCGGCGATGTCCCAAACCTCTAACCGGACCCACTGGCGGTTTTTCAAATCCACCGGCAATTTCAACGAACGCGTGCCAAAGCTGCCCGTGTCGGCAAGCTCGACGCGCTGATAGAATGTCTGCCGCCCATCGCCCGAAATGACATTGGCGTAGGACAGCGGGAAGGTCCACTCGACATCTGCGGTGAGATCTAACGATCCTTCCACACGATCAATAAGTTCACCGCTTTTCTTGCCACCCACGGAAAACTCCGGGATGAGCACTTCACCGGTGCTGGTGAAGAAACTGCCATCGCGCAAGCAATCGAGCAGCGGCTTCCAGCCATCCTTGAACTTCGGCAACTTGTCCATTTTGACGTAGTTCACGTTGAGGTGCGCGTAGGTCTCGAAGCTGGTTTCCATGCGGAACAAATCCGCCTCTGCGATGACATGTTTGCGGAAGCCCCAGTTCGACATGTCATCCAGCAACTCAAGCACGCGCCATCCGAGCGACTGACGAGAAAGGTCTGCGGGCATGGCCTTCCACGCAGCACCGAGGAAATGGTCAGACGCGAAGAACGGCGATTTTCGATAGGCGTCAGGAAATCCCATGGATGCCTTGATGCGCGCGTGGGCAGTCCACATCAGGCCGTCTTCCAGCTCCATCAATTTGAGCACATCGTCCGGGCTGCCGACATGATAGACTTTGCCATATCCTTCCACTTCTTCCACGAAAGGCTTTTCGCCAGAGCGGTTCAACACCCAGTAAACCGGCTTAGGGAATAGACTGATCCAGTGGCCACCGAGATGCACATTGGGCTCCTCACCGGGGACCATCAGCAGCTTGTCGTCGGATAGACGATCGCACTCTTCATGCAGGGTCTTGAGTTGATGCAGGCGTGGGTTCTCCTTGAGTCCCGGTGTTTCGCCGACATGGAACTCCGCCAAATGCACGATATTGATGCCGCGCGCCTTGAACGTCTTCACCATGCCCGGCACTTCCAAGCCCTTTGGCACGCCATCCGTGCCCTGCTCCTTTTGCTTGCGGAGAAACTCCAGCGCATGCTCGACGTGGTAATGGCTGGTGAATGTTTGATAGCCCGGCAAAGGCTTGTAATGATCTTTGCGCGTATAGCGAGCCACCTCGTCGAGCGCCTTGCCGCCATCGCCGTTGGTTAGGTAATAAAATGCGCCGAGGTGTTGTTCGGTTTCGGGCGGCGCGTTGAACCACGGCACCCAGCGCTTGTCGCCTTCCGGCTCTTGCCGAATGCCCAAACCGCTTTGCTCGACCAACCCGCCGTAGCCCTTGCCATGCCAAACGAACTTCAGGTTGAACGCCTCATCGAGCGGATAGAAAAACCGATGCGGCGCAGGAAAGATCGCCAACGATCCCTTTTCCGCTTCCGCCACGATGGTCCGACCCGCCACCGCGACATTCTCCGCCGCCTTGGCCGCGTCCTGCGGCACCCGCTGAAGTTTGCCTTCCGTGTCATTCCAAACCACCGATTTCCATTCTGGCTGCGCACTGGTTAGACCGGTGTCGTAGATGATGGCACAGCCGTTGTCCGGCGTGGACATGACGGTTTCTGCCTGCATCAAACCGCTGTCCGGGTAGAACGTGAAACGGATATCTCCGCTGAACGATCCCGCGTTTGCTTCCGCCAAACTCACGGTGGTGCGATTCCCTTCCTCGCTCACGCGCAACGCGCGCTTGCCGAGTTGCACGCGAAATTTTTCCCGCTTCCGCTCGTTGGTCCTATCGAAAAACGCGACCCAGCCGGCCGGGTTCTTGAGGTCGCGGCTGCCCACGGTGAGCACGGTTTCGGGGTTCAGTTTGCGGGCGATCACCGTGCTTGTTTCTCCCTTGGCACCAAGCCCCAGCGACTCGATGAGCGGCTGATTCTCGTCCAAATTGAAAACGGCGGTGCCGGTTTGTCCTGTGGAAACCGGCCAAGTCACGGTGACGATACCGTCCTTTTCCACCACCTGCGTCGGTGATTGCGCGTGCAGCGATGCGGAAAAGAGAAGCAACGCGGTGACGCCCGAGGAAAGGCGGATGATCTTCTGCGTCTTGTGGGTGTTTTTCATGGAATTCAAAAGGGGAGTTGGAAACCGTTGCGGCCAAAGCTGCCAGACCGTCAACGTGCGAGGCAGGATGGACGTTTCATGTCATTTCCCGCCACGCCTATCGGCGCGCTGTCGTTGGGAACCCAGCATGAATCGCCTCCGCATGGGAACCCCATATTCGGGTTGATGCGGTGCAACCCATCCTAACAAATCGCGTGACGTCGCCGAGAATTCTCGCTAGGAGCGCATCCACATGAAAACCCCGTCCATCCTGTGGTTGCTGCCCGTCGCTCTCGGCATCGGATTTTTCGCGGGCAGGCAGGAAGGAAAAACGGATGCCGACGCAGCAGCCACCACGCGAGACTCTCCGCGCGAAACCCGCGTCGCCACTCGCACCAAACGCGCCGATCCCTTCGGCGGCCCGGCCTTTTCACTCAGCTCCATCGACGACGTCCGCGAGCTATTCAAACACCAGCGCAGCTCCGTCGCCTCGGCCCGGCTCACGCTGAGCGTGGACTCTCTGCCGACGGGAGAAATCGCCGGGATGATGGATCTGCTGCAAGAGGACCTGGAGAAAAACCCGAATGACTACGAGGTCCAAGGCGCAATGATGTCCGCCCTTTTCGACCGCTGGACGCTGGTCGATCCAGACGCCGCGCTGGCCTACATGAACTCGTGCAAGAAGCGCTCCCTCCAACGCCAGATGGCGTATCGGTTGTTTGACTCGCTCGCCAAGGCGGATCCAGCGCGGGCCGTCGCAGAAGTGCAAAAAATGCCCAAAGGCGAGATCCGCCAATCCGCGTCGTCCCAGGTCATGAGCGCGCTCGCCGACATCGATCCCGCCGCTGCCTGCGATCTGTTCGAAAAGGAAGCCGCGCCGGGTGATTGGGGTCGCTACACCGCCTCTCAGATTTTCGCGAAATGGGCGAAGGCCGATCCACAAGCCGCCGCCGCCCGCCTCCAAACGATGCCACTCGACCGCGTGGACGAAAATTGCGCCTCCTCCTTGGCCGCCAGCTGGGCGAATCAGGATCCCGTCGCCGCGCTCAAATGGGCAAAAACGCTGAAGGGCGATTGGAAATCCCAAGCTGCGGCAGAGGTCTATCGTGCCATTTCCCGCGACAACCCGGCCGCCGCTTGGGAGCAACTCAAGGGAGAACCCGGCTACCTGCGCAGCCGATTGGCTGGCGGCGTGCTGGACATCGTCGCCGATGAGGACCCGCAGGCGGCTTTCGCTTTGTTGCAGGGACTCGGCAGCAAATCGGAAAAGCGTATCGCCGCAGACGGCCTGCTGTCCGAACTTTCATGGTCGGACACTCGCCTTGCGCTCGATTTCCTCGGCCAACTCGACGATCCCGCCACCCGCCGGAATCGACTGGGGAATTTGATGTACTACGCGTCGTGGACCGATCCCAGCCTGCTCACCGAGCAGGTCGCAAAAATGACCGAACGCGAAAAAATCGCCACCTCACAAGCCGTGCTGCGCGGGCTGGTTTCCACCGATTCCGAAAAGGCGGAAAAGTACTTCACCGATCTGCCCGAGACCCAGCGCACCACCGAGGCGCTGCAAACCATGATGTATCAATACACCGACAAGGATCCCAAAAAGGCCTTCGATTTCGCACTTTCCTTGGCCAATCCGCAGGAACAGACGGCAGCCTTGGGTGGCGTTTTTGGAAAATGGAGCAGCGCCGATCCCGAGGCTGCGGCCGAAGGTTGGAAAAAACTTCCCGCTGGCCAATCCCGTCTCGAAGCGCTCGACACCGTCGCCAGCTCATGGGGCCAGAGCGATCCTGAAGCCGCCCGCACTTGGGCGGAAAGCCTGTCCGGCACCGAGCGCGCTCGCGCACTCGCCGCCGTGCTCCCCGCCATGGGCCGCGACGATCCCGCCGCTGCCAGCCGCCAGCTCGCTTCCATCATCGCCGCACCGCCGGACGGCATGGAGAAAAACCTCGCGTCCTCCGCCGGTCGCCTTGCCGGGCAATGGGCCAGCGATGATCCGGCCGCCGCTTCCACTTGGGCCGCCGCCCTGCCCGACGGCCAGTCGCGCGACGAAGGCCTCAAGTCCGTTTCCCGCGCCTGGAGCAGCTACGACGCCATCGCCACCGCGCAATGGCTCGGCACCTTGCCTTCCGGCAGCTCGCGGGACGCCGCCATCCAGCCGCTCGTCGAGCAGGTCCGCAAAACCGACCCCACCACCGCGTTTTCCTGGGCCGCCTCCATCAGCGACGAAAACCAACGCCTCAACCAACTTCGCCAAACCCTCAGCGCCTGGCGCGGCTCCGACCTCGACGCCGCACGCGCCGCTTTCGATGCCGCCAATCTCACGTCCAAGGAGCGAAAAAGCCTTTCGAAGGAACTCGATTGACCGGTCGCGACGAAAATTCCGGTTGAATACGAAGAAGGAAGGGCCGTCTATTGGCGCATGAAAAAGCACACCCACCGGTTGATCGCGGCCTCCTTGGTCGCCACTTGCATCGCCACCAGCGTGGGATGCTACTACCCTTCTGCCTATGGCTCTCAGAACCAAGGAGCGTCCTACTCGGGAGAATCCAAAGACGGCATGGCCTATGAATCGAACGTCGCCCCGCCGCCACAGCAAGGACGCTACGTCGTGGACCCAGCGCTCGCCGTCGCCGGAGTCGCCGCAGCCGGGCTGATCGGCTACGCCATCGGCAACAACCATCATCATTCCTATTACGGCCCGGGCTACTATCCCCGCTACTACGGACCAGCCTATCCACGCTACTACCGCCCGGGCGTTTCCTACGGCGTGGGCTACAATTCGTATCGCCGTTGAGCGACCGGCGGTGATTCGCTTTCCTCAGCTCAGCGTTCTGCGATAGGCGGCGCAAAAGGTTGCTCGGAGATGACCCAATCCTCGTTCTTGTCGGAAAACGTCTTGAGCGCCCACTCGCTAGGAATCAACGCAACCAACCAGCCGTTAGAATCACGCGCCAGCACCGTTCCCAGTGAAAGCGCCGGACGCGCCTCGGGTGCCATCGGATCGCCCTCCTTTGGCCTGAGCCAGCGGGCGAGCGACCAGTTCGCCTGCTCAACGCGCGTTTCCGCCGCATACTCGCCCTCCAGCCGGTGTTGCAGCACCTCAAACTGAAGCGGCCCAACCGCGCCTAACAACGGAATCTGCGGCCCATCCGTATCGATCAGCGTGAACTCGCTGGCGACCCCTTCCTTGAGCAGCTGTTGGAGACCATCGCGGAAACGCTTGTACTTCGCGGTGCTCTTGTTGTGGATGAAGGAAAAGCATTCCGGCGGGAAACGCGGGATCTCATCGAAAGTCACGCCCGGCCTCGATGCCAGCGTGTCGCCGATGAGCAAATCATAGTTTCCAACCAAGCCGACGACATCCCCGGCGAACGCGTCGTCCACCGTTTCCCGTTCGCGCGCAAAAAGCCGTTGTGAGTTTCCTAACCGCATTTTCAATCCCGTGCGGCCGTTGAGCACATCCATATCGCGCTCGAATTTCCCCGAAACAATGCGCACGAACGCGATGCGGTCGCGGTGCTTCGGGTTCATGTTCGCCTGGATCTTGAACACAAACGCGGAGAACTCGGTGGACGATGGATCGATCATCATCTCGCCGCTCTCACGCGGCGTCGGTGGCGGGGAAAGTTCCAAGAAGCGGTCCAACAGCAGCTGCACACCAAAGTTGTTCGCCGCGCTGCCGAAAAACACCGGTGTCAGCTCACCCGCTAACACCTTTTTCAAATCGAACGCCGCGCCTGCGCCTTCCAACAGCTCCAGCTCATCGCAAACCTGCGAATAAGTCGCCTCTTCAAGCGCCGCTTTGACGCTCTCGTCCTCGATCCCCTTCACGCTCACCGGCGCGCGGTAGGCACCGTGCGCGGTCCGTTCGAAAAGATGCACCTGCTTTTCCTCGCGGTCATAAACGCCGCGGAAACGCGGACCATCGCCCAGCGGCCAATTCACCGGAAATGCATGGATGCCCAGCACGCTTTCCAGCTCGTCGAGCAAGTCCATCGACGGCCGCGCTGGCCTGTCCAGCTTGTTCATGAACGTGAAAATCGGCACGCCACGGCGGCGGCACACCTCGAACAACTTCCGCGTCTGGCTTTCGATACCCTTACCCGCGTCCACCACCATGACCGCCGCGTCCACCGCCGTCAGCACGCGGTAGGTGTCTTCGGAGAAATCTTTGTGCCCCGGCGTGTCCAGGATGTTCACCACGCAGTCCTTGTATTCGAATTGCAAGACCGTGGAGGAAACCGAGATGCCACGCTGCTTTTCCAACTCCATCCAGTCCGACGTCGTCGCCCGCTGGTTTTTCCGCGCGGTAACGCTGCCCGCCAGATTCAGCGCGCCGCCGTAAAGCAGGAATTTCTCCGTCAACGTCGTCTTGCCGGCGTCCGGGTGGGAGATGATCGCGAACGAGCGGCGGCGTTTCACCTCACGCTGCAGCGCTGGCGATGGGATGGAATAAGGGGAAACTGACATGGACTCGGGCCGCAGGGACTAAACCCGCCACCCCGCACGATCAAGCCCCGATGCGAAACGACCGCTGGCGAACGCTCCCGCTCCAAACGGAATCGGCGGATGTTGCAGGGGGAAACCCGCAGACCGTTTTTGGGGGGAGTGTTTTGTCGTGATCCGAAGCACCCGAGGGGGGGGATGGTGCTCGCGGCGACAGGAAAATTGATAGGCCATTTTCGGACACATGCCCATCCCGCGATCACGTAGGAATTGGAAATACCCGCCAGTTTTCCCGATTGGGGCGATTGCGGGTTGATCGAAACTGACGCCCTCCGCATCGTCCGCCCATGCGCGACGACACCCGCCGCTGGATCGAATCCGACCAAGCCCACTGCTGGCACCCGTTCACCCGCCAAGCCGAATGGTGCGCCCGTGGCCACGAACCGCTGGTCATCGTCCGCGGCGAAGGCTCATGGCTGTGGGATTCCGAGGGCTGCAAGTACCTCGATGGAAATTCCTCCATCTGGACCAACATCCACGGCCACGCCCACCCGGCCATCAACGCCGCCATCCAAGATCAGCTCGGAAAAATCGCCCACTCGTCCTTCCTCGGCTTCACCCACCCGCTCGCCGCCGAACTCGCCACACGGCTCTGTTCCTTTTTCCCAGAGAAATCCCTCGAACGCGTTTTCTTCTCCGACGATGGCTCCACCGCCGTCGAGTGCGCCCTGAAAATGGCCGTTCAGTACCGCCTCCAAACCGGGAAACCTGATAGAAATCAATTTATCGCCTTCGCCAACGGCTACCACGGCGACACCCTCGGCGCGGCATCGCTCGGCGGCGTCGGCCGCTTTTTCGAGCGCTTCCGCAGCACCGGCTACCCCGTCCACCACGTCACCACCCTGGACGAACTCCGCGCCCTAGCCGCCGAAAAAATCGCCGCCGTCGTCATCGAGCCGCTCATCCAAGGCGTCAACGAAATGCGCCCCTGGCCCCCCGGCATGCTCGCCGAACTCCGCCACTGGTGCGACGAAACCGGCGTCCACCTCATCCTCGACGAAGTCATGACCGGCTTCGGCCGCACTGGCAAAATGTTCGCCTGCCAGCACGAAGCCGTCATCCCGGATTTCCTCTGCCTCGCCAAAGGCCTCACCGGCGGCTACCTCTCCATGGCCGCCACCCTCACCACGGGAAAAATCTACGACGCCTTCCTCGGCTCTCCCGAAAAAGCCTTCTACTACGGCCACAGTTACACCGCAAATCCGTTAGGCTGCGCTGCGGCCCTCGCCAGCCTCGATCTCTTCGAAGCGGAAAAAACGCTCGACAACTTACCCGAAAAAATCGCCCACCTAACGGATGGTCTTGAGGCATTAAAATCCCGCCATTCGAACATCCACGAAATCCGCCAATGCGGATTCGTCGCCGGCATCGAACTCCGCCGCCCCGATGGCGAGAAATTCCCACCCGGCGAGCGCATCGGCGAGTCCATCTGCCTCACCGCCCGCACCCACGGCCTCCTCACCCGGCCCATCCTCGACACCATCGTCCTAATGCCCCCGCTTTCCACCAGCCTCGGGGAAATCGACCACGCGATTCAGGCGCTCGACGCCGCCCTCGGACAGTGAATACTAACATTCACGATGAGTCCCCAATCCATCTTGCCCTCCGATTACGGTGACTGGTTGAAAAGCCTCAAATCCCGCATCGCTTCAGCCCGCCAGCGGGCCGCACTTTCCGTCAATCAGGAGCTCATCACGCTCTATCATTCCATCGGCACGGACATCATCCAACGACAGACCAACGAAGGTTGGGGAGCAAAGGTCATCCAGCGTCTTTCCTCCGACCTCGGAGAAGCCTTCCCCGATATGAAGGGATTTTCGACGCGAAATCTCCACTACATGAGACTTTTCGCCGAGCATTGTCCAAAAATGCAATTCGTGCAGCAGTCTGCTGCACAATTGCCTTGGTTCCACATCGTCAGCCTGTTGACGAAGATTTCAGATCCCGCCAGCCGCGAATGGTATGCCGCCCGTGCGATCTTAGAAGGCTGGTCGCGGCCCACGCTCGACAGCCACATCAAGAGTCAGCTTCACAGACGGGAAGGAGCCGCCATCACCAACTTCGAGCGCCATCTGCCCACGCCCCAAGCCCAGCTCGCTCTCGCCGCTTTGAAAGATCCGTATCTCTTCGATTTCCTTGGCTTGGGAGATGACGCGCACGAGCGGGACATCGAAAACGCCCTCATCCGCCACATCACCCGTTTCCTGCTGGAGCTTGGAGCAGGGTTCGCCTTCCTCGGACGTCAATACCGACTCGAAGTCGGTGGCGACGAGTTTTTCATGGACCTGCTTTTCTATCACACCCGGCTGAAATGTCATGTCGTCGTGGAACTCAAGTCCGACTCTTTCAAACCGGAGCACGCCGGAAAACTCAACTTCTACCTCGCCGCTGTGGACGCCCAGATCAAGGCTCCCGACGACAAACCCACCATCGGCCTGCTGCTCTGCAAAACGAAAAACCACCTCGTCGCCGAATACGCTCTTTCCGGCATGGAGAAGCCCATCGGCATCGCCGAATACCAACTCGTCCGCGCCCTCCCCGAGCCACTGGACACCTGCCTGCCAAGCATCGAGGAAATCGAGGCGGAGCTGGGAGCTCATTCGCCGGAAGAGTCGTGAATCACACCAAAAAGACGCATCGCAAGGACCCGTCTACCTGCTAGCGATCGAACCTAACATATTTCAACAACTAGCATGGAAACAATTCTCCTCGCATGGAATCCGAAACGCTTCCCATGGAAGAATCTGCAAGATCGGCTCGCCGAGATCAGACGGGAAGGACGGGCAACCGATCATTGGAGCGTCGGCAATCGAAAGATTCTTGAGACAGGCACCAGATTTTTCCTAATCCACCTCGGTGCCGAGCCTCGCGGATTGGTTGGCTCGGGCTGGACGACGTCGGCCCCCTTAGATCGTGATCATTGGGACCCATCCAAAGCTGAGCAAGGGGTCACGGCACGCTATGCCAGCATCTATTTCGACACTCTTGAAGAGGATCCGATTGTCACCATGGATGAGCTAAGCGAGTCGCCGTTCTCAAAGGTTCATTGGTCAACGCAAATGTCGGGGATTCAGATCCCAGAACTCATCGCCGCTGAGGTTGAAACACTCTGGACGAAACGCACTTCTGAAGGAGATCCAGGAGGGATGGAGGGGCTGGTGGAGGCCGATGCAACAGTCCTGAAGCACTCCACCCGCTTATATGTCAATCGTTACGAGCGAAACCCGCGAGCCAGAGCGCTTTGCCTGGCAAAATACGGTTTGGTGTGCAGTTGCTGTGAAGTCCTTCTCTCTGATGTTTATGGAAGTCAGGCGGAGAACCTGATTCACGTTCACCACCTCACACCGCTTTCGTCGATCCCGGAGGGATTCCAGATTGATCCGATCGCGGACCTTCGCCCCGTTTGTCCCAACTGCCACAATGTCATTCATTCCAAGCCTCGTCCTTACACGATTGATGAAGTGAAGGAGATGATTGCGGAGACAAAGCAAAAACACGCAGGGCGACCCTCCCTAGAGATTGACCACACTGTGCGTTAGCAGCGGATTCTTAACGGATCGCGAAATTGATCTCGCCTGTCTTGCCAGACAGTCGTGCGAAATGAATTTCGCGGCCCGTTCATCGCCTGACAACACCACGCAGCCGGACATCATTCCCAAACTGTTGGAAATCGATTTCGTCCAAATGCAGTGACTCCTTCAAACCCGCTCCGGCCAGCCCCGGCGAAGGGCCGCCGCAGAGCATGGGAGCGTAATAGACGACGACTTCGTCAATCAAGCCGGCTTCGAAGAGGGCCGCCGAAAAGACGCCGCCGGCCTCGACCATCACGCTGAGCACGCCTTGATCTTTCGCCAGCCCACGCAGGGTTTTCTCCAGATCATGGCGTGGGCGGATCAGGGTTCGTTCGCGCCATTCGTCGGAAAACAATGGGGCGGCCGCGGGCATGGTTTCTGGCTTGTCCGTCGCGACCACGCGCCACGGCTGGGGGCGGCCTTCCAACAGTTCAGGCAGGCGAATGGTTAGAGCGGGATTGTCCCGCCGCACGGTTTCACCACTCGTTAGAATCGCATCGATGGTTGAGCGGAGCTTCTGCACATCCGCACGGGCCAGCTCGCCGGTGAGCCACTGGCCTTCGCCCAGCGGACGGGTGATGCGACCGTCGAGGCTCATCGCGGTTTTCCAGATCACCCAGGGCAATCCGGTTTCACGGACTTTAAAAAACGGCCGCAGGATTTTCTCCGCTTCTTCGCGGCAAACTCCGGAAACCACCTCAATGCCCGATTTCGTTAGAATTTCATCCGCCCGTCCGGCGTGGTCCGGATTCCGGTCGACGCAGGCGTAAACGACCCGCGCGATCCCTGCTTCTATCAGCCCCTGGGTGCATGGCGGCGTGCGGCCGTGGGTCGAGCAGGGCTCCAGCGTGATGTAAATCGTCGCGCCCCTAGCGTCTTTCCCGGCGGCATCCGCCAGCGCCTCGCGCTCGGCATGCGGCCGGCCAGCGGCGCGGTGCCAGCCTTTTCCTAACACGACACCATCTTTCACGATCACTGCGCCCACCGGCGGGTTCGGCGCGGTGTGGCCGATGCCTTTGCGCGCCTCGTTCAACGCAACTTCCATCCAGCGGACATCGTCGTTCATACCAGCGGGGTGTTGGGTTTGTTCACCCACTCCAGTTGCAGCGGCTGATCCGTCCGCATCGGGAAGTCCTGCTTGGCTCCGGCGAACTCAATTTCCGCCTCCACGAAGCGCTTTTCTAGCATGAATCGAATATCGCTGGCCACCACGTCGGCGTTGGTCTTGTCGTTAAACTCGGTCCAGAAGTAGGCAGTGAAGACGTAAGCGTTGTCGGTGATGTCCTCAAAAGTGATGATCGGTGCCGGCTCTTTCAAAATCAGCCCATGTCGTTCCACGCATTCCTTGAGGAGAGTGCTGACCGTCTGCGGCGAGGATCCAAGTGCCACCCTAACGGTCAGCGTCCGGCGCACGCGACGGTTAGAAAGTGTCAGATTGGTGACGCGGTTTTCCAGGAAATAGGAGTTCGGGACCAGCGTTTCCTTGCCATCGCCACCGCGCAGGACGGAAGAGCGGGTGTTGATCTCTGTGATCGAACCGGACAGCCCGCCGACATCCACGATGTCGCCGACGCGAATTTTGCGCTCGAAGAGAACGATGATCCCGCTGATGAAATTTTTAATCAGTGCCTGGGAACCGAATCCCAAGCCGATGGCGAGTGCACCTCCGAAGAACGCGAAGATGGTGATCGGGATGTTCAGAAGTGATAGAGTGCCGATGGCGAGAAAGACCGCGACGACGATCATGGCCCAGTTCCTCAGCGTCTTCGCCTGAGCATCCGCGATGTGGCCGCGCCGCACGATGCCACCTTGGATTCGATTCGCAATCCACGAGAGGATACCGTAACCGATGCCGAAGAAAATCAGCGCACGCAGCAGCTCGCCCAGCGTGACCGGAACCTTCTTGGTGAAGACCTGCCCTTGGACCTCAAATTTCTCATCCGAACTCGTCACCTCGAACGACCAGATCCGTTTGACGAAATCCCAGGCATTCAGAACAGCATCTGAAACCTTCTGATAGAACGTTTTTTTCTCCTTCGGCGTAAAGTCGTCCACCCACCGACTCAGAAGTTTCAACTGGGCATCAACGCCTCGATAAATACGCTGATAGATCATCAATTTCTCGGCTTTCCCCTTCCTCTGATCCATCAGCAGAGGTGACTTGGCGTCGCTCGGATCGGTCGAGGCGTAGCGTGAATCCAGCTTGCCGAGATCCGCGTTGACCCCGGAAATCTCGTTATCGAGAAAAATTTGCCAAGCGCTAAGCCTATCCTTCAAATCATTCAAGGCGAGCAGCGACTTCACCCGCTCATCCGGCTTGGTGGCGTCGATGTAAGTCTTTCGATCCTGATAGGAATTCAGGATGATAACTTCCAACTGGATAAGATTTTCAAATCCCTCAGCGACGGATTCGAGGAGATCCACCCGTTCATTCGCAACCTCCAAACGAAACTTCGCGAGATTCAGTCCCTCGGGTGGTTTGTCTTGCGGTGCCGCGGCCTGAAGAGCATCGAGCGCAGCCAGCTCTTGCTTGCGCGCTGCTGCCGCAGATTTCTGACGCTTGACGACGGCGTCGAGTTCTTTGGTGAGAGCCGCTTTTCGTTCTGAAGTGGTGGCCTCAATCTTCGCTAGATCTTCGTTGCTGAAGCGGCTGTTCGCACTGGCCAACTTGATTTTCCGATCCAACAGGGAAAGCTCCACCTTGGTGCTTTCGATCTGATAGCGAAGGATCTCGCAGTTGCATTGGATGAAGCCCGCGCGGACGGCGAACAACCGGGCTTTAGTTTGCGAGGCTTCCCGCTTCCATTTCACCGCATCGTCGCCATCGAGCGGAATTCTGCTAGAAATCTCTTCATTCTCCTTCGTTTCCTTCAGCACCGTGGCGAGCGTCCGCTGAAAAACGATCATGGATGACTCGAAGGATGAGAGCTTGCCACGCACGGCGTCCTGCTCGTTCCGCAACTCGTCGAGCATCAGGATGGAGTAGGGCGGGATCTCTTTGAAGCCGACCCATGCCTCGGATTCTGCTCGGGTGGCATCCAGCGCCTTGCGCTCGGCAACTGAGACATCCAGCGCCTTCAGATAGCGGCCGGTGTTGAGGAGGATCTGCTCCGTCTCGCCGCGACGTTCTTCGAGATCCACCGGAGCGATACCGGCGGGCAACGAGGTGGTCGCTGCGGGATCATCGAGACGGGCGAGCGATTCGCGGGCTTCCTTCTGCCACAGCTGGAGACGCGCGGCCGTGTCGTCCGGCTTGTCAGCAGCGACGGGGGCAGCGGCTTTTCCGTCCGCCATGGTCTCCAACACCTTCTTCAACCCGGGCGCCTGCGCGGTCGAATGGGGGGACATCGCAAGCGTGGCCACAAGCACACAGCCCAGCTTCAGCTTGGAGGAAATGCGTTGAAACAACATGGCCGATACGGGTTTCCTCCTCACACGTCGCCGCGGTCGTCCTTTTCCAGCTGGATTCTATCCGCTAGATTGCGCGCTTTCACGCTGTTGCGCTTGGCCCAGCGCTCGACGGCCATCTGACGTTTCTCAGAACGTTTCTTGAGCGCGGCGATTTCGATTTCGAGGTTGAGGAAATTTTCATAACGCCCCGAGTCTAACGTCCCAGCTTCGACGGCGGCGCGGATGGCGCATTTCGCGTCCTTGCGGTGGCTGCAATCGGAGAATTTGCAGTCCGCTGCTAGAGCGGTGACATCGGCGAAACTGTCGCGCAGCGTGGCCTCGTCGGTCCACATCTGGATCTCGCGCATGCCGGGATTGTCGATGAGCATGCCGCCATTCCGCAGCGGGACGAGCTCACGCGAGGTGGTGGTGTGGCGGCCTTTGCCGGTGATCTCGTTCACCTCGCTGGTCCACTGCCATTCCTCGCCGTAGAGCTGGTTGACGAGCGTCGATTTCCCCACGCCGCTGGAGCCGACGATGCACATGGTCAGCCCTTTTTTGATGTATTTCTTGAGCACCTTGAGGCCCTGCCCGCTAACAGCACTGGTAACATGAACGCTCGCGCCATCCCACAGCGCGGCGATTTCCGCAGCGGCGGCCTGGCTTTGCTCGATGGGAAGAAGGTCGGATTTGTTCACCAGCACGAGCGCCTTCGCGCCGCTGCGGCCGATGAGCATGAAGTAGCGCTCCATGCGGCGGATGTTGAAATCTGACCCGGCATCGGTGACGACGGTAACGATGTCGATGTTCGCGCCGATGACTTGGGCCTGGCTGCTGTTTCCTGGCATTTTGCGGGAGAAACAGGTGCGCCGGGGCAGCATCGCGCGGATGACGGAGGGTTGGTTCTCGTCGCCCAGCTCGATCATCACCCAGTCGCCGACGGCGGGCAGGTCCGCATCGCAGGCGGCCTCGTGCCAGACCCGGCCGCAGAGCACGACGTCGATTTCATCGCCGCCTTTGATGAACGCGCCGTAGTTGATCACCGTCTCGCGGATCAGCCGCGCGGGGATCCAGCCTTTTCCGGCGAAGGCCGCGGCGGCTTTTTCCAAATCATCGTTCCATCCAAGTTCCTTCAGGGTCATCCGCGGGAAACTTAGCGAAACCCGGGCGGCTGTCGATTCTCGCGTTTCGCCGCCTTTTCCACCGTCTTGACGCTTCCGATAGAGAACGTCAGGTTGCCTTATGCTGCTTCGATTCGCCGCCATTGCATTCACCTTCACCGCGTCGCTTTCCGCACGCTCATTCACGGATGTCACGGGAAAATCCATTGAAGCAGAGTTTGTCAGCTTGGTGGGCGAGACGGTGACCATTTCCAGAAATGGCAAGCCCTTCACCCTGCCGCTCGGCCGTTTCAGCAAGGCGGACCAGGATTTCATCAAGGAACAGGCGATCGCAAAACCGGTCACTCCAAGCATCCCCGGCAAGCTCATGCTCGCCGAAAAGGAGCTCACAAAAAATGGCAAAGTGAATCTCGTCGAAGCGCCGCTCACCGAGGAAACGCTGAAGAAAACGCGCAAGAACAAGGAGGTCACCGCCATCAAACTCGGCATCGTCCTGCCCGAGAATTTCGATCCTGCCGTGCCACAGAAAATCCTGTGGATCAGCGCCGCGATCAACAGCGACGCAGAACGCAGCGCCGGCAATTGTTCCGCCATTCCCATGTATGCCGACACTGCCGTCGCCGACGGCTGGGTGGTCATCGCCGCCGACACCAACTTGGGAAATCCCCGACAGCAAGACCACCTGCCCGCCGACTACGACATGGCAATCCAGCAGCAGGCCATCGCCATGCTTTCCTCCGCATGGCCGGGTTTCGCCAAATCCAAGTTCGCCTGCGCCGGATTTTCCGGAGGATCCAAAGCCTCGTTCTACCGCATGGGTCATCTCTGCGCGGCCGGGTTGGACGTGGTCGGCCTCTTCCTTGGCGGCTGCAACCAAAACCTAACATCTCCCGCCAAAGAAAAATCCAAAGTCCGCAGCGGTGCTCTCAAAAAGATCAAAGTCTTCGTCAGCACCGGCAAGACCGATGACATCTCCACGGTGCAAATGAGCGAATCCGTGGCAGCCGCTGCGGAAAAAGATTACGCCAACGTCCGCATGGAAACCTTCGACGGCGGCCACAGCCTTTCGCGCGACCAACTGAAGTCCGCACTCGCCTGGTTTCTCGAAGCAGGGAAAGGCAAATAGGCGAACCCATCTTGTTGGTAGGATTTCGGCTTCCCGTCCCGGAATCCCGTCGCTAGAGATGGCGTGTGGAATCCGCCATTCAGGAAAGACTCGATGAATTCATCCGGCGCAAAGGGCTGCGCCGGACCAGCCAGCGCGACACCATCGTCAAAGTGGCCTTCTCCAAGGACGAGCATTTTACCGCCGACGAGCTTTTCGATCGCGTGCGCAAGGTGGATGCCGAAACCTCGCGCGCCACCGTTTACCGCACGCTCAGCTTGCTGGTGGAGGCAGATCTCTTGCGCGAGATCGACCTCGGCGAAAACCAAACGACTTACGATCCGAATTTCAACGACAAGCCGTCGCACAACCACCTCGTCTGCATCGACTGCGGACGCGTGGTCGAATTTGAAGACTCCCATCTCGATCTGCTCAACGACTGCGTCACCCGCCGCCTCGGTTTCAAGCCCGTCCGCCAGTCGATCAAGATTGAGGCAAACTGCGAGCAACTCCGACTCAAAGGCCGCTGTCCCAATCTCATCGCCACCCGCCTCACCGGGAAGCGGCTGCGCAAAAAACGCTGAAGCGACCCACGCCATGGATATCGCACCGCGCTTGATTCAGCCCGACACCCGGCTGAGAGAGCCGTTCTGCCGGATGTTTGAGGACTACCGAGCTTCTCGACACGAGGAATGGTGTGAAGAAGCCGCACTCGCGCTCACCGATTTTCCCGCCTACGTGAAAGCCCTGCACGGCAAGGCCACGGGCGCAGGTTTGTCCGAAGAATGGGCTCCAACATCCTATTTCTGGCTACAAATCGGTGACGATCTCGTGGGAACACTGAGGATTCGCCACTACCTAACACCCGCCGTGATCGAACGCGCAGGGCACATCGGCTACGACATCGCACCAGCATTCCGGCAGCGCGGCTTGGGCCATGAAATCCTCCGCCTCGGATTGGTGGAAGCCACCAGGCTGGGCATCGCCGATGTGATGCTTCTATGCGACGCCAACAACTCGGCATCACGACGCATCATCGAACGCCACGGTGGCACCCTGGACCGAACCCGAGAGAATGAACTCTGGTATTGGATACGCAGGAACGTCGGTTGATCCCGTTTTCAGACTCGTTATCTCCGATGGACAATCCTAATGTCCCCCCATCGTTGAAAATTCTACGGTCCCAATTCCGCTGAACCTCCCCATGTCCCCCTTTCTCCTCATCACAGCCTACATTTTCGGCGGCTTGCTCGTCGCTGCGGTCTTCACCCGCATCGCCTATGCCATCACAGATAAGATCACACGTGCTCCAGTGTTAGATCTTTTCATCAGCCTCTTCACCTGGGTGCCGTGGGCCGCCGGCTACATCTTAGGAAACTGGTGCGGCGTGTTGGCCGGATTGTTAGGACAATTCCTCGCGCTGCATTTTTTCTGCATCATCGACCGCATGATACGCGGGAAAAAAGGCCGCACGCTCACCGACGCCCAGAACAAGGTGCTCGGCCCCTTCCGCAATCAGGTCGCGCTGTGGGCAACCACTCCGGCAGCGGTGTTGTTCGTCCTCACCCGCGTGATTGAGATGACTGTCTATCCAGTCGTCGCTTGGCTGGCGAAATTGCCAACCTACCGTCAGGGCGACTGGGTGAATCTCTCTCGCCACAAATACGACGGCCTCATCGGCTACGATCTTCTGTGGTGCTGGTACTGCGACTGGATGACCGGCCTGTGGGCGCTCGGCAGTGAAATGCTGCGCAACATCGAGTCCTTTTGGTGCCCCATCCAATTCAAGAGCGAGGTAAAAAACACCAACGCCCTCACCGATTTCCCGGACATCGCCAAGTGGGCCGACAAGGACGGCTCCATCGAAGACGCCGTGCGCGCTTTCGAGGAACATTACGACGGTAACCGCAAGAATAGCTGGTGGGGCCATCCCGACCGCAAAGGAGAATGACCTTTCATCGAGTCCACCCTAACGGCCATTTCCGTGCGCTACGATTACTCAGCGAGGGCGGCCGATGGGAACTCGGAATGAGTCCTTACAGCCATGGCATGCGGTTGCGAATGGGATTCACGGGTCGCCCGCCGCAAGTGATCGATTTTTGCATGGGTCGCGACGAATCGCTCTTTCCCCAGGTCTTAGTCGCTGTGCTGAAACGGCTAGATGCCGTCGAGGAAACCTCACCGTCCGAAGCGATCGACGCGGCCTTTCCATGGGTCGGCACTCGCCCAGATCTGTCAGTGCACCTGAGAGATCTCCTTCAATGAGTGCAGCGGATTGAATCCACGCGGCAGCCTATCCTAGCGAGCCAAATCAATTTCGCGCCTCAATTCAGCCGAACTCGCTTGAGGCACTTGGCTTCGATTCCATCAAACTGATGCGGGAATCCAGTCCAAGCATTCACCGAGGTCTACAGCGCCTGTCGTCTAAAGACGGTCAGTTGCCGCAGGATGAGCTTGTGCTGCTAGATATTGCTGAATTTCTCCCAACATGAAAATGCCGAGCCACCTTTTCCTACCCCACGATCCCGTGTTTGGTACGGAGGCGTTCGATTTCTTCTGACAACGCGCCCCAGCGGGAATAGCTCGTTTCAAGCGATTTCGCGAGTTTGTCCACGGCGTTGGTGACTTCGCGAAGTTTGCCAGGATTGCCTGTCACTGCGTCGCTTGAGAGTTGCTGAGTGAGCGTAGCCTGAGCGCCTTCGAGCTCCGCGATCTTGATCTCAAGCGCTGTGAATTCGATTTCCAACGGTTTGAGCACCTTGGATTTGATCTCGCGCTGCTCGGCTTCTATGCGCCGTTGTTCCTTGCGATTCACACCTGGAACAGATTGGCGGGACGAGTTGTTAGTCACTGCCGTGGCTGCTCCGAGAGTCGCCAATTTGGGCATCCCTTTTTTGGCCGCCTCGTCTTCGGCGGATTTTTCCAAATAATAGGTGATATTTCCGGCATACAGCACCGGTGGCTCGCCGGGGCGGAACTCCAGCGTCTTGGTCACCAGCGCGTCGAGGAAATCTCGGTTGTGGGAAACGATCATCACACTCCCGGGATAATCGATGAGCGCCCTCTGCAGCACATCTTGGGATTGCATGTCCAAGTGGTTCGTCGGTTCGTCGAGGATGAGGAAATTCGCTGGCCGCAACAACATGCAAACCAACGCGACCCGCGACCGCTCACCACCTGATAGAACACCGATCTTCTTGAAAACATCATCTCCACGGAAAAGGAAGCAACCGAGCAAGTTCCGTGCATGCGGCGCACTTTCACGAGAGGCCGCCGACTCAACGGTCTCCAAAACCGTTAGATTGGGATCCAGCTCATCAGCATGGTTCTGGGAGAAAAATGACGTCGCCACCTTGTGACCGAAGCTGTGCTCGCCTGCATCTGGTGCTTCCTGGCCAGTGATAAGTCGGCAAAAGGTAGATTTGCCGGCACCGTTAGGGCCGACGATGGCAAATTTCTCACCCTTGTTGATCTCGAAATCGAAGCCGCTGAAAATGTTGAGTGCGCCATAGCTTTTCGACACGCTTTCCAACTTCGCCACCGTGTGACCCGAATTTGGCGGCGGCGGGAACTTGAAATTCATCACTGCGTCGTCCTGTTCCGGGGCGGGGATGCGCTCCACCTTTGCCAACAGCTTGATTCGCGACTGCACCAAAGTCGCCTTGTTCGCGGACGCACGGAACCGATCGATGAAGCGCTGCGTTTCGGCAATCTCCCGTTGCTGGGCGTTGTATTGTTTCAGTCGGATCTCTTTCCGCAGCACCGACTCACGCTCAAAATACGAGAAATTTCCCGCATACTCCTCCGCCCTTCCGTGGGCGAAGGCAATGGTCCTCGTACAAAGCGTGTCGAGCAGTGCCCTATCGTGCGATATTAGCAGAATCGCGCCCGGATAGTTCACCAGATACTGTTCCACCCAAATCTGCGTGCCGATATCAAGGTGGTTTGTTGGTTCGTCCAGAAGGAGCACTTCAGGCTCTTGCAAGAAAAGTTTCGCCATCGCGATCCTCATCTGCCATCCCCCGGAAAATTCCGAGCAATCGCGTTCAAAGTCCTTTTGTCGGAAACCTAAACCCTTGAGCACCGACTCGATGCGCGGCTTCATCCTTGCCGGGTCTGTTGCGTCTAACTGCAATTCTAACTCTCCGATTTCTTCCAACAGGTCGCCGTAGGGCGATGACCTCGGATCGAGTTGCTCCAATTCGTTAGAAAGTCGGTCGATCTTTTCCCTCAAAGCCATCGTCTCGCCAAATGCGGACTCTGTCTCTTGCCACAAGGTTCTCCCTTTGACGTGAATCCCTTCCTGAGGGAGGTAACCAATTCGCGTACCTTTCGGTGCATGGATCTTTCCGGATGTGGCTGGTATAATACCCGCCACACACTTCATCAGCGTGCTTTTGCCTGCACCGTTATGGCCAGCAAATGCAATCCGCTCACGCGGCTGAACGGAAAACGAAAGATCGTTGAAAAGGACACGTGGACCAAACTCCACGCGTAGTGACTGAACGGAAATCATCGGGCGGCGGAGCTTGCACGCCATATTCCCAACGTCAACGCCAGAGACTGCGAACTCGCGTTTCTACGAAGCATCTTTCTATATTCCATTGTGTAATTTTTGGCTCCATTTTTCCCGGTATTGGCAACGGATCACCGTC
>JAZKEG010000030.1:0-68945 GCA_040387215.1 Verrucomicrobiota bacterium
TCGGGAGGATAGAAATTGGGTTAGCTCCGGCAAGCGGGAAGAAATTGGATTTTTGAGGACTGGCTTTCAAGAGGTTGGAGATCTGGCTTGGATGGGTTGATTTCTCGGATGGGAAAGAAGCTCGCCGAACGGTGCTAACGGATATCGAGCTGCGGGGAGGAGCTCAGGCCTGAGTTTTTCAGCGAGTTTTGGAGGGGTGACCGCGAATCAAACGAATCGGGCGAATCGGAAGATGGGATGCGAGTTGGTGGGGGATCTTGACCGCAAGGAACGCAAAGAACTCAAAGGTTCAGATCTGAAAAATGCTGGGCTTTGCGATCTCTGTGTTCTTTGCGGTGAATCGCTCATTTGCTCGGGCGATCTCCCGGACTGGGTGGCTGCGCTGTCTCTGCCCAAAGGGGCGGCAAGCGGCTTGGCGGTTGGGGGGAGATTTTGGCAGCCAAGACGCGGTTCGGAGACCGCGGCTCCTTGCGATGGAGTGGGGGTCTTGACCGCAAAAATCGCAAAGGTTCAGACCTGGAAAATGTTGGGCTTTGCGATCTGTGCGTTTTTTGTGCTGATTCGCTCATTTGCCGGGCTAGCTCCGAACCGGGGCGAGGAAGGGAAAATGAATGCTTCGGAAGGCCAAATGAATGCTTCGGAGGGCCAAATGAATGCTTCGGAAGAGCAAATGAATGCTTCGGAAGAGCAAATGAATGCTTTGGAAGGGCAAATGAATGCTTCGGAAGGCCACATGAATGCTTCGGAAGAGCAAATGAATGCTTCGGAAGGGCAAATGAATGCTTCGGAAGGCGACATGAATGCTTCGGTACTGTAGCAAACGAGAGGATGAGCTGGAGCGTGCCGCTGGCGGATGATCTCGTGGGGGGGTGGAAGCCCGCCCCGATTGTGGGGGGAGGAAACGCCCCGAACGGGGGTTTCGCGACCGCATGGCCGGGTGATAGATTCGAGGCGCCTGAGGGGGGTGGGCACGGGATGGCCTGCCTTGACATCGCGCCACGTGATCTGGAGCATGCGCCTCCCCCGGAAACTGTTATTTGTCGATGGTTCCCTGTTTTTCCAATCCTGTGCGTCTGTTCTTTCTCACGATTTTCGTCGGTCTATCACTTGCCATGCCGTCGGCGGGGGAGTCTCTCGTGCGGTTGCTGGTCGAGCTGGACGCACGGAATTTTGAGAATGGCCGGGAAAGGTGGCCACAGCATGGCTTGGACCGGGGAATTGCCGGAGATTTCGTCGCCAAGGGGTCGCCGACGCGGCAGTCGGTTGGCGGGGCGGAGGCGGTGGTTTTCGATGGGGACGGGGATTATTTCATCGGCCCGGTGACGACGGCGGCGCTGCATGGAGCAGGTGCGCCGCACAGTGTGGAGGTGTGGGCCTTTCAGGGGAATGTGCGTGAGCAGGAGTCGTTGGTTTCGTGGGGCAAGCGCTTGGGGCCGGAGCGGAGTTTTGCGGGATTCCGCTATGGCTCGGATCTGGATTTCGGGGCGATAGGGCGCTGGGGGAGCAGCGAATCGGGTTTCACGACGGTGCCGCAGCCGGGGGTATGGCATCACCTCGCCTACACCTATGACGGGGATGTGCAGGCGGTGTATGTGGACGGTCGGTTGGACAATGCCAGGTCGGTGGGCGTGCTGGATGCTCACGACATGTTGCCCATCCATTTGGGGGCGGAGATTGGTGGGGATTTGAAGCTGGAAGGATCGTTCACGCACTTTTCTGGGGCGCTGGCGACGGTGCGCATCTACGCCGGTGCGCTCGACGCGGAGCAGGTGAAATTGGCCTACGAAAAGGAAAGGCCGAGGTTTCCGGGTCTCATCGCCAAGCCCTTGTTGCAGAGCCCGATGCACCGGTTTTCGTTCGACGTGGCGGCTGGCGCAGCAGCGGACGGCACGATCGTGACCGACAGCATTGGCGGATTAACGGCGATGGTGCGGGGAGATGGCGCGCGCTTCAACGGGCGCTGCCTTGAGTTGCCCGGCGGGAGTTCTTCCCAAGCAGCTTATCTGGATTTTCCGAATGGCTTGGTGTCGTCTCGTGAGAACGTGAGCATCGAGTTTTGGGTGGCGCAGACGGGGGTGGAGGTGTGGTCGCGCATTTTGTCGATAGGGACGAATCTGGGCGGCGAGATCCAAGGGGCTGGGGGGGATTTCTCGGGCAGCGAGACGCTGACCTTGTTTGGCAATGTGGGGGCGGCGAATGTGAATCGCTTCGCCCGGTCGAACGGGATTTTTCCCAATGGTGGGCCGGACCGCAACCCAGCGGAATATCCAGACACCGATCTGGGACGCGAGTTCCAACAGGTGATCACTTACGATAAGGCGCTGAAGGAATGGCATTGGTATCGCAACGCGGTGCTGATGGAGGTGATTCCCGATGGTCGCGGATCGACGCAGTTGGATGACGTGAACGTGTGGCTTGGACGGTCGGAGTTTTCCTCGGACGACAATTTTAAAGGACGCATTCGCGAGTTCAGGATTTACAACCACGCGCTGAGTGAGGGGGAGATTTACGGCAATCTGCTGGCGGGGCCGGGGATGCTCAACCTCGGTGGCAACAGCACGGCCTTGCATTGGGCGGAGGTCGAGGCGGGGAAATATTCCTATCGCAACCGCGGCGGATCGAACCATTGGAAAACCGGGCCGGATGGGCCGTCGCCGGATGGGCCAGGACGCATCGCGACGCTGGCCAGCGGACTGCGCGGCGACCAAGAGCTGGTGATCGACAGGCCGGTGACCTTGGGTTCGTTGAATCTTGGCAGTCGCAGCCGCAGCGGGGCGTTCCGCCTTTCCTCAGCCGAGGCTGGGACCTTGAAAATGGCATCAGGCAGTTCGATTCCGGCGACGATTTTCCAGCTCTCCGGCAGCTTGGGCAACACGATTGACGTCCCATTGGAGTTGTCGGGCGAGACGGAGATTTCTAACGCATCAGAGAGTCCCTTGGTCGTTTCTGGAAAAATTCTGGGTCACGGGCCGCTGGTGAAAAGTGGCAGCGGATCGCTGATTCTGAGCGGTCACGGTAAGGATTTCACCGGCGAGGTGAAGATCATCGCGGGAAGTCTGCTGCTCGGGGATGCGGGAAGCACCGGCTCGCTGGGGGCGTCCCGCTACACCATCACCCAACCGGGAGAATTGATCGTCAATCGCGCCGATGCCTTGGAGTTGGAGGGGAGTTACGAAGGGAGCGGGAATTTGCGTCTCCAAGGCGGGGGCACGGTCCTGCTGGCCCGGGAGGGGAAGATTTCGACCAGCGGGGATGTTTTGGTGCATGCCGGAGCGGGGACCTTCACCAACGATGGGACGATCGAGGGACCACGGTGCTTGCGGGCGCAGAGCGAAGTCGTCTTCGGCGGGCGCAGCAAGAGCCGGTTTAGTGCTTGGATCTCTGTCGGTTTCGGCCGTCCTGGGGTTTTGGTGGTGAAGGATTCCGCGACGGTGGTCATTGAGGGGGCCGGGCATCTGAATGTGGGCGACATTGGCTCCGGGCAAAGCGTCCTGCGGATGGAAGGCGGCAGCATGTCGTTCAAGGAGTTCTTCATCGGCAAGAACAATGGTGCGTCTGGCGTGCTGATCCAAACGGGTGGCAACTTGATCAAAAGTGGCGATTTTCTCGATGCGCGCTTGGGCGGTTTCCAGCCCGGCCAATCCCAGACTTGGGGCGCATGGCGGATGACGGGCGGCAGCTACGTGGACGATTGGAATTTGCAGATAGGCGGCTATGGCGCGGGCGTGATGGAAGTGGATGGCGGAACGGTGAGTGTCGATGGATTCCTCTCTGTGGGGCGCTATGAGGATGATCCCCAAAACCCGGGAAATGGCGTGCTCGACGTGAGATCAGGCACGGTCACGGCGACTTCTCCGGATCGTCTCGTCCTTGTCGGCGAGGATGGCATCGGCGTGATCACTTTGCGCGAAAAGGGGACTTTGATTTGCGCCAACCGCATGGTGATCGGCGCGGGGACGATCGAAAAACCCGGTGAGGGCACGGTCAACTTGCTGACGGGTGGCACGCTGGTCACCAAAGGGATAGGGCAGTACAACCAAACTGAGGCGATAGGGCGCATCAACTTGGACGGCGGCCTCCTCAAGGCGGCGGCTTCTTCGGGGGAATTTCTGGATTTCATCGACCATGCGGAAGTCCGGTCGGGACATGCGCGCATCAATACGGCGGGTTTCGACATTCGCATCGCGCAGCCCTTGCTGGCACCTCGCGGGCAAGGGGTGGTGAACATTCCGGTGATTTCTCCGGGGCAGGGATTTCTCGCGCCGCCGGTGATTCAAATCAATGGCGGCGGCGGAAACGGAGCCACCGCCTTCGCGGAAGTGAAGGATGGCAAGGTGCAGAACATCCTCATCACCAATGCGGGCGTGGATTACTTGTCGGCCCCATCGGTGGTGATCCTTGGCGGCGGGAGTGGCACCGGGCTGCGTTTGGGCAAGCCGGTGCTGGGCAACAACCGCAGCGGAGGGCTGGTGAAGAGTGGCGAGGGGATTCTCACGCTGGATGGCGAAAACACGTTTACCGGAGTGACTCGTGTGCTGGCGGGTGGGCTGTCCTTGCGCGGTGAGGTGGCTGGCGCGGTGGTCGTCGCGCAGGGGGCGACGCTTGAGGGGAGCGGACGCATTGGCAAAAATTTGACCTTGGAAAAGGGCGCTATCCTCGCGGGTGGCGCTTCCTGTGCGCTGGAAGTGATGGGCGACGCGGTGGTGAAGAGTTCGTGGATGTTGGGAACTTCCGGTGACGCTGGATGCATGACCGTGCACGGGGAACTGGATCTGTCCGGTGCCCGCTTGCAGGCAAAAATGGGGAGTGGCAGTCCCAGTCCGGTACGGGTGATCGCTCGTTATGGATCGTTGAAAGGAAGGTTTTCCTTGGAGGAGCCACTGCCATCCGGTTACGTCCTCGACTACCGCTACCATGGGCAGAAACAGATTGCCCTCGTCGCCGCCGCCGCTGATGCAGAGTGACCCGTTGCCCCAGTTCACCCGGAGTTGCCGCTTGCAGGATGCGGGCAGGCGCCTCCTCTGCGGGTTGTGGCTGATTCTGCTAGGGTGCTCATTGTTAGCGGTGGTGAATGGGCAAGGCCAGTACTCGTTCCGCAATTGGCAGTCGGAGGACGGGTTGCCGGTCAACTTGGTGCGCTCCATCGTTCAAGCGACCGATGGGCAGTTGTGGATTGCCACGGCGGAAGGGATCGCGCGTTTCGATGGGATCGAGTTCGAGCGCATCGCGGTGGAGGAAGAATTCAAATTTCCAACGGCTGGCCAATCGCGGCTGTTCGCGACTCTCGACGGGGTGGTGTGGTTTTCCGGGGCGGAAGGTGGGTTGTTGCGCATCGAAGGTGACAAGGCCGCCGTGATTTGGCCGGAGGGTGGGCAACTGCCTATCACTCAAGTGCTGGATTACCCGGGCAGTGGGGTGTTGATACGGCGCGGCAATGAATTTTGGCGATTTGCGGAGCAGAAGATGAGCCGCATGGATTCGCCGTCCGACAAAATCCGCACCTTGGTGCAGGAGGATTTGGAAACCAGGGCGCGGCAGGGGCGCATCGGGCTGGATGGGAATCCTGGAAAACTCATCGATCGCAGTGGCTCGGTCTGGTCCGTTTCCTCGGCGGGGGAACTCACGGTGACCTCGCCGGAGGGGTTCAAACTCTCGATGCTGCGCGTCAATCCTGACTCTCATGTCACCGAATTGTTAGAAGACCGAGAGGGTAACATCTGGATTGCCACCGCGCTGAACGGTTTGGGGCTTTTCCGCGAAGACCGGGTGGAGGTGGTGAATGCCACCGCCGGCCTCAGCGAGGGCGCGGTGCTCGCCGTGATCGAGGACAGCAATGGCCAAGTTTGGTTAGGAAATCGGCGCGGCGGGGTGGACCGCATCATCCGTGGCGTGATCGAACACCACGATCTGGGGGACACGGAGGTCGTCGGCCAAGTGTCGGCGCTCTACGAGGATCGCGATGGGCGCTTTTGGGCGGCATCGCGCGAAGGGGCGGTGTTCCGCTGGAAGGACTCCAAATTCGTCGAACACTTCGGCCCACGCGAAGGGCCGGAGAAGGTCACTGCAATCTATCAGGATGGGCGCGGGACGCTGTGGTTTGGCGGACGGCTCGGCCTCGCACGGGCCACGGGTCGACGTGTCACCGAGGTGAAGGCTGAAGCGGGATTTCCGGGCGGTGAAGTCACGGTGATGACAGGCGCTCCGGGTGGCGTGCTCTGGCTGGGCACGGCCCAAGGCTTCATCCTGCGCGACCAGGGCGGACGTTTTGAAACCGTCGCCACGCCGGGCGATCTGCTCTACGCGCAGGTTTCTGGCATCATGGTGACCTCCGCGACTCAAGTCTGGGTGACCACGATGGGAGCCGGGCTGTTTCTTTATGACGGGACGAAATGGCACCATTTCGACGGGGCCCAAGGCTTGCCGGACATGCGCCTCACCGATGTGGTGGACGACGCGCTGGGGCACCTGTGGTTTGGCTCGATCGGCGGCATCATCCGAGCCAGTCGCGAGGATTTGCTCGCACGTGCCAAAGACGCCGAAACCTCGATCCACTGGTTGCGCATGGATCGATCGGATGGCTTGCCGACGCGGGAGTGCGTGGGCGGGCATCGACCGGCGGGATGGCGCTTTGGCGACGGCTCGATTTGGTTTCCCACCAGTCTCGGCGTGGTCCGCATCGATCCATCACGGACGATGGTGAACCGCACGCCGCCGCCCATCCATTTGCGCAGCGTGATTGTGGATGGTCAGCCGAACCCACTGACCGGAAAGCTCGTCTTCGGCCCTGGCAGAACACGCATTGAGTTCCGCTACCATGGCATCAATTTCAGCTCGCCGGAAAAGGTCAACTACCGGACGCGGTTGGTGGGACTGGAGGAAAGCTGGCGCGATGTCGGCACCCAACGCAGTTCCACCTACGAGTCGGTGCCGGCGGGGAAATACCATTTCGAGGTGGTCGCGGTGAATGGAGATGGGCTGCAAAGCCCCGCGCCAGCGACCGTGGCGATCGAGATTCGGCCGCGATTTTGGGAAACCGCGTGGTTCGTCGCACAGGCCGTGCTGCTGGGCATTCTGCTGGCGGGTGGCGTCGGTTGGCTGATCGCTCGCAGCCGTCTCAAGCGCCGCATCGGGCTGTTGAAAATCCGCAACACGCGTGAACTGGAGCGCGCCCGCATCGCCCGCGACCTTCACGACGACCTCGGCGCGTCGCTCACCGAGATCGCGCTGCTCGCCGACCTCGGCGCGGAGCAGGCGGTCGGCACTTCGTTTCACACCCAACTCGATGAGCTTTCTAGCAAGGCGCGCATGCTCGGACTCACACTCGACGAAATCGTTTGGGCGGTGAATCCGCGCGAGGACACGCTGGCATCGCTCATCGACTATCTCGCGAGTTTTGCCAACGAGTTCCTCGACCACGCCGGGATCAACTTGCGGCTTAACATCGCTGGCGACATTCCCGATTCACCGCTGGATGCCACCGTGCGGCACTCGGTCTTCCTCGCTGTGCGCGAGGCGTTTAACAACATCGTCAAGCACTCCGAGGCGGAATCCGCGTGGCTCAATGTTTCCCTCACGCAAGGGGTTCTGGAAATCAATGTGGAAGACGATGGCAAGGGTGTGGACGATTACGCGCTCTCCCGAGGCAACGGCCTGAGCAATTTCCGCATCCGCATGCAAACGTGCGGCGGCGAGGCGGCCGTCAGCCTACGCGAAGAAGGCGGCACCCGTGTGCGTTTGCTCGTTCCGGTGCTTGCTCCCGATGGACAAGCTTCCTAGCTTCGGTCTGCATGACCGCAGACGCCACCAAACGCATCGAAGTCGCCATCATTGAGGACAATGTGGCACTCGGGGAAAGCCTGCAAAAAGTCGTCGAATCGATGCCCAATGCGCGTTGCATCGGCGTCTGGGGCAGTGCCGAGGAAGGGCTCAAAAAGATCGACGCATTTCGGCCATCCATCGTGCTGATGGACATCAACCTGCCTGGCATGTCTGGGATCGCCGCGACCGGCCTGCTCAAACGCCACTTGCCGGAAATCCAAGTCATCATTGTCACGGTGCATCGTGAGCATGAAAAAATCTTCGACGCACTGAAAGCAGGTGCCTGCGGTTACTTGCTCAAGCGATCGCGTGCGGCGGATGTCCGCCAAGCGATCATGGAAGTGCATGACGGTGGCGCGCCGATGAGTGCAGAAATTGCTCGCCGCGTGGTTGAGGCTTTTCACCGCAAGGCCAGCCAATCCGGGGCAAGCGCAGAAGCGGAAGCAGTGGTCCTGTCCCAACGCGAAACGGACGTCGCCCAGCTCATCGCCGAAGGATTGGCCAACAAGGAAATCGCCGACCGCCTGGGCATCAGCACGGAAACCGTGCGCGGCCACCTCAAGAACATCTACGAAAAACTGCATGTCCGCTCGCGCACCGAAGCGGCGGTGAAATACCTCGATTCCGTGCGTTCGCGCGAATCGTTTCCCTAGCCTCTAACTGAGCTTCGCCAATCTCGCGGCGAGTTCATGGCGAACCAACGGCGAAATGGCCGCCACTTGCAGCGCGCGGCGAAGATCTTCCACACCACCCTCGCCAAGTCGATAGAGACCCAGCAACTCGCGGACCGTGAGTTTTTCTGCATCGCGCGAAACCACTTCAATGACGGTGTCGGCGGAGATCGAGCCCCCCTCCAAGACCCGGTAGTAAAACCCGCTGCAACCGCTTTGCAGGAAAGATTTGAGAATGTCCGGCTTGCCGAGTTTATGACCGAGCTTGAAACAAGGGATGCGCGGGCTGGTCACTTCGAGCAGGAGTTCTCCCATCCGGTGAATGTCACCGATGCACACCTCGGTTTCGATCAAGCCTTCAAGCGTGAGGTTCTCGCCAAAGGTGCCGGGTGGCAATCCGCTCCTGCCCACTTCGTTTTCCCACCGCGGATAGTGTTCGATGGGATAGGCGTAAAGCGCCTGCCACAAGCCACCGTGAACCGTTAGGTCGGCTTGACCATCTCCTTCCAGTCCCAGTTTTCCAACCTTTCCGTGGCCTTGTTGGGGTTCCTTGTAGATGCCGGTCGAAACTTCTTTGCCGTTGATCAGAAGCGTTCGCGGCAGAGAACGGTTCACCGATAGAACTTTCATGCGCTTGTTATAGCCGGGATCGCCGCCGCTGAACACCGCCGTCTCGATGATTTTCCTTCATCCGCAGCGCCGTTGGGCGTGTCTGTTTTTGATGGCGCGTCTCGCATCATCCACCAAGGCTGAGCCACCGCTTTTTCTGCCATGCCTGATGCCCGAGAAACCGAAGCTTTTCTTCACCGCCAAATCCCCCTCAGCCGCGCGATGGAAGTCGCGGTGGAGGAGCGCGATGACGCGGTGTTTGTCCTGACCGCGCCGTTGGCGGCGAATCGCAATCACCTTGGCACCGCGTTTGGCGGCAGCCTTGCGGCTATCGCCACCTTGGCGGGTTACGGCATGTTGTGGCAACGCTTGGCCGACCCGGACGCGCACCTCGTCATCAAGACTAGCAGCATCCGTTACTTGCATCCGGTGCGCGGTGACATCCGCGCGATCTGCCAAGCACCCGAGGCGGAAAAACTCGCCGAGTTTCTCGCTACATTCTCGCGCAAGGGCAAGGCACGCTTGCGGCTGGACGTGGCCATCGTCGAGGACGGGCGGGATTGCGTCGTCTTCTGTGGCGAGTTTGTCGCGCTGCGATCGTGAGGTTGTCGCGTGCGTTGCCTCATGCTAAGCGTGATGCCCATGAGCCACGTTCCCACTCTCATTCCCGGACTGCGCAGCCCTTACGCAAAGGTTGGCGGCATCGTCGTTTTCGGCCGCATGCTCGACAAAATCCACCTCGATCATGCTGGCAAGTTGCCTGACGACTGGAGCCAAGCACGTGGCAGTGAGCGTGGCTGGGACGGTCGTTGCTGCCGCTTCCTCGGCATCACTTACGCCGAACTCGAAGCGGAGACCTTGCGCGGCGGCACCGATGACGAACTGCTAGAGTGGGCGTTCAAAAAGGGCCGCACGCCAAGTGCCGAAGAGATCGAAGTCTGGAACGGCTTTATGATGAAAATGGGCTGGCGCGACAGCTACTCGGAACGCGTTTTCTTCCGCCTCGACGAAGCCGGCCTGCCGCTCGACACCGTGCAAACGATGTTCGATTTCATCGAGATCGACGAGGGACGCTCTCCGAGCGAGTTCGCAGGAGTTTAGCTCACATCACTCGGTCATCGAGCGGCTCGCCGGCGGTGAACTTGCGGAAATTTTTCAGGAAATGCCGCACCAAGGTTTCCGACTCGCCGCGATGACCGCCAGCGATGTGAGGCGTGATGAAACAGCGCGGCTCGTGGCGGAGTGGATGGTCTGCGGGCAGCGGTTCCGGATCGGTCACGTCCAACCATGCTGCGGCAAGATGGCCGGATCGCAATGCCTCTAGCAGGTCATCTTGATTCACCGTGGTGCCGCGGCCGATGTTGTGGAAAACCGCCCCGGGCTTCATCGCCGCTAACCGTGCGGCGTTGATATACCCCAGTGATTCTTCGTTTTCCGGCAAGATGTTGACCACGTGATCCGCCGTGGCCAGCGCGGATGCTAGGTTCTCTGGCGTGACGACATCGCATCCTTCGTCGCCGCGCGGAGTGCGTCGCATCGCAGTGATTTTCATGGCGAAAGGTTCTAGCAGACGCATCAATTCGCGGGCGATGGTCCCGAACCCAAGGATGACGACGTTCTGGCCTTGCAGCGAAACAGATCCACCGCGCAGACCTAACCACTCTGCATCGCCATTGGCAGCATGGCTTGCCAGCGCGGCAGGAATGAGCCGGGACTGCGCCATCATGAAGGCCAACGCGTGCTCGGCGCAGGCGGTGGAATAGACACTGGAACTGTTCGTCACGATCAATCCGCGCTCTGCCGCAAGCGCACGGAATTCTGCGGTGTCGTAGCGCGTGATCCCCGCGCTGCTCACCTGCAACCATTTGAGATTTTTTGAATTTCGGATGCTCTCCAGATCGGGCTGGCCGAACGCGATGTCCGCCAGGCCGAAGGATGGATCCGGCTCCGGCTTGGCCAGCACCGAGGTGAGCCGCGTCTTTGGCTCGATGAGTTCGTGCGGCGAAATCCCATCGCGCAGCAGCTTGCCCGCCACGCCATCGAGTCCGGAGTCAGAGAAAATTTTGAGCGTTTCCATGGCGCGAGGCTCGCAGGCGAGGCCTGTCATGCAAGCCAGCGTTTGTAGCGGCGGATCCGTTTGTAGCGGCGGTCTATGACCGTCCGCCGTGCCATGGTCTTCTGCTGGATCCGGTTTCCTCAGTCCTCCGCAGACGTTCGCAGACCGCCGCTACAAGATTTCGGAATATTCCCGCAATAATTTCTATCATCTGCGTTCAAGAATTGCTAGATCGACAAACGTCATGAATCGGCTCACCCGGCTTCCCATGCTTTTCACGGATCATCCCGTGTATTTCATCACGACCTGCACCGACCATCGTCAGAAGCTGCTTGCGGATTGCGCATCCCACGTGGCTTTCCAACAGTTCTGCCTGAAGGGGCGTGACCGTGGCGTGTTCGTCGGTCGCTACGTTTTGATGCCGGATCACCTTCATCTTTTCGTAGGGATTCCGCCGGGCGAAATGACTCTTTCGCTGTGGATGAAATCGTTGAAAAACACGATGTCAAAGCATTGGCGGATGAAAGGAATTGAGGCTCCGCACTGGCAAAAGGGATTCTTCGATCATCTGATACGGTCTGACGAATCTCATCACGAGAAATGGAGATATGTGCGTGAAAATCCAGTCCGGGCGGGATTGGTTTGCGATGCCGATGATTGGCCGTTTGCGGGGAATATCCTTCCGGACTTCTGGGCGTGATCCGCTTGTAGCGTCGGTCTATGACCGTCTGTTGTGCCATGGTCTTCTGCTGGATTCGGGTTCCTCAGTCCTCCGCAGACGGTCGCAGACCGCCGCTACAAGCGGGGAATGTAGCGTCGGTCTATGACCGTCTGCTGTGCCATGGTCTTCTGCGGATTCGGTTTCCCATGGCTCGCCGCTTGACCGGTTCCGGGAGACGAATCCATGCTCCGCGCCATGCGCATTCTCACCGGTCTCCAACCCAGCGGAAAACTCCACGTCGGCAATTATTTCGGCGCGATGGAACCCGCCGTGCGTCTCCAAGACGAGGGCGAGGCGTTTTATTTCATTGCGGACTATCATGCGATGACGTCATCGCGCGACCCCGCCGCACTGCGCGACAACGTGCGTGAACTGGCCATCGACTTCCTCGCTTGCGGACTCGATCCACAACGCGCCGTGTTCTTCCGCCAAAGCGCGGTGCCGGAGGTCAACGAGCTGGCGTGGATCCTTTCCACCGTTTGTCCGATGGGGCTGTTGGAAAAATGCCACTCGTACAAGGACAAGATCGCCAACGGCATTTCTCCCAACCACGCGCTGTTCGCCTATCCGGCACTGATGGCGGCGGACATTCTGCTTTACGACTCGAACAAGGTGCCCGTCGGCAAGGACCAGAAGCAGCATCTGGAGGTCACGCGCGATCTCGCGGTGAAACTCAACGAAGCCTACGGCGAGGGCACCGTGACGCTGCCGGAACCCATCATCCGCGAGGAAACTGCCGTGGTGCCCGGCTTGGACGGGCGCAAGATGAGCAAGAGCTATCAGAACACGCTGCCCATCTTCGGCGAGGAAAAGCCGTTGAAAAAACTCATCATGAAGATCCCGACTGACTCCACGCCGGTCGAGGATCCGAAGCCGACGGAAGGCTCGACCATCGTCGCGCTGCACAAGCTCTTCGCTTCAGAGGCGGATCACGCCGCGCTCATCGCGGATCACGAAAAGGGCGGCGTCGGCTACGGCGATTTCAAAAAGCGCCTCGCAGAAGCCTACTGGGATTATTTCGCGACCATGCGTGAGCGCCGTGCGGAGATCGCTGCGGATCCTGCGTTTGTGGATCGCGTGCTGGCCGATGGCGCGGCGCGTGCCCGCGAGGAGTCGGCCAAAGTGCTGGCCCGCGTGCGCAAAGCGGTCGGATTGGTTTGATTCCCGCTCTATCCGCGGCTCCGCTTTCTTCTTGGCAGGGGAGCGCGGGCGGCTTGAATGGCGGCACCTTGTTCATCTCACCCTTCAATCTGCCCTTCGAGCCTTGGATTTGGCTGTTCCCGGTGTTTTTCATCGGCGCCTGCATCGGCTCCTTTCTGAACGTGGTCATCTATCGAGTGCCGCTCGACATGTCGGTGAATGAACCGAAACGGTCGTTCTGCCCGCTGTGCAAAAGCAACATCCCCATGTGGCTGAACATCCCGCTGGTGAGCTGGTTGTGGTTGCGCGGGAAATGCAAAGACTGCCGCGCGCCCATCCCGTTCCGCTATTTCGCCGTTGAGTTGTTCACGGCCCTGCTGTTCGTCGCCGTGTGGTGCGCCTTTGCCGGACTGTCGGTCGGTGTAGTGCCCTTCCTGTGGATTCTCATCGCGTTGTTAGTTTCCATCACCTTCATCGATGCAGAGCACCTCATCATCCCGTCCTCGCTGACGTGGATGGGCACGGCGACCGGATTGGCGGCCTGCATCGTTTGGCCGCAATTGCCGGTGCTCGGCGGAGAAGCGGGGAGCTGGCTTTCCGGACTCAAGCACGGAGCCATCGGCTGGATCGCTGGCTTCGGCGGGCTGTGGCTAGTCGTCGAGTTGGGCAAACTCGCGTTCGGGAAAAAGGCGATGAAGTTTTCTCAACCGGTCGCTTGGTCGCTCAAGGAACCGGAAGGCGATCTCGATCCGATGCTGTTCATGGTCAATGGCGAGGGAATTGCGTGGTGGGATATCTTTTCCCGCAAGTCGGACCGCTTGTTGGTCGAAGCCGCAGACATCGTGGTGGACGGCAAGTCGGTGGGCGGTGGCTCCTTGGTCATCCGCGAGCTGGATATCCAATTGCCCGACGGCACCGTGCATCCGTTGGCCAGCTTGAAATCGCTCGATGGCACGCTCACCTCCGCCGTGATCCCACGTGAGGCCATGGGCATGGGTGATGTCCACCTGCTCGGCATGACCGGGGCCTTTTTCGGTTGGACCGGCGTGTTCTTCTCGCTCTTCTCCGCCTCGGTTTTTGCCATCATTGCCGCGCTCATCGGCCGCATTGGTTTTGGCAAACAACTGCCCTTCGGCCCCTTCCTCGCCATGGGTGCCGTTGCATGGATGTTCGGCGCATGGCGCATCTGGGAATGGTACATCGCCGCGCTTGGACCGCTTTCCATGCCCTAAGTTTCGCACCCATGGCCGCTCAGGAACCCAACTCGTGGAACCACAGCACCGGCCTCGCCCGTGCCATCCTGCATGACCGCACCGAGCGCCGGAAGTGGTTATTCTACCTGGTGCTCATCCCGCTCGGCATGCTCGCCCTCGGGCTGTGGGTCATCGATGATTGGATCTGGGCCAGTCTCTGGCGCGTCCTCCTGTGGTGGGGCGGCTGCGCCATCGCCACCATCATCGTCATGCTCTTCGCCCTCTACGACTCCCTCGCCGTGATCCGTGAGGAAAAGGAGGAGTTGAAAAAGGAGAAGGGGGAGAATTGATGCCCCTCACGGTAGCTTGAGCCACACCATGCCAACCTTGGACTGCGCGTCATTCAAAAGACGCCTCTCCGCCTCCATCTCGGTTTCGGCAAGAGAACCACAGATGGACGCCGATGAACGCGGATAAGATTCAGAAGTTTTCGTCCGGCCCATTCACCCGTTTCTCGGTTCTTGACTCATTTTTCAACCTCTTCCCATCTGCGTCCATCCGTGTTCATCTGTGGTTAAAAAATTTTCCTCCCCGCCTCTATTTGGGTTTCAGAAAGAGAATCACAGATGGACGCCGATGAACGCCGATAAGATCCAGGGCTTCTGATTCGCGCGATAAGGAGCAACGACAATCAGGTCGTCGCTCCTTATGGGGGGGCTGGAAATCGATATAACCCTATAAGAAACTGAGGAGGGCGAAACGGGGTGGCGGGATTGCGCAGACGACGAGGAGGACTATGCGTTGCGGATGGTGGCTGAGCCTGCCCGACGGCAGGTCATCCAGCGGCCAGCAAGACAGAGAAATCCAACCAACAAAATCCATGAAAACCACCAGCAAAGGAATCATGGCAGCCGTCTTAGCGGTTGCCTCCATCGGACAGCTCCAAGCAAAGGGCCCTGAGAATGGCGGGAAATCCAAAGGCGATCATCGCGCGGACGGCCACGGCCGGGACGATTCACCGGGGCGCAGCCTGGATGTCGTCGGCTTGACCCGTGACCAGCGGCTTTTGCGTTTCGACGAGTATTCCCCGGACCGGGCGAAGAGCAGCATGCCGATCTCCGGCTTGACCGGCAGCGACACGGCACTGGTCGGAATCGACTACCGGGTGCAGGACGGCAAGCTCTACGGAGTGGGGAATGCGGGTGGAATTTACACGGTGAATCCGAAGACGGGGGTGGCGGTCTATGTCAACAGCCTGTCGGTGGCGCTATCTGGAACCTCGTTTGGGGTCGACTTCAATCCGGTGGCCGATCGGCTGCGAGTCATCAGCGACACGGGACAGAACCTCCGCCACAATGTGAACGCCGGTGGTATCACTTTGGCGGATAGCACGCTCAACTACACGCTGGGCTCGCCAGCCCAATCGATTTCCGGCGCAGCTTACACGAACAACGATCTCGATGCGACGACATCGACCACGTTGTATGACATCGACACAGCGCTGGATCAGGTGGTGCTGCAATCGCCACCGAACGCCGGATCTCTGGCGGCCACTGGGAAACTGACCGTGGACACCAGCCTGGAAACCGGCTTCGACATCTATAGCACGCTCCGCGACGGAGTGACGGTGGACGTCGAAGCGCTTGCCAGTTTGTCGTCACCGACCGGGACGGCGAGCCTGTATTCGGTCCATCTGCCGACCGGCAAGGTCACCTGGCGTGGAACGTTCAAGCCAAGCGATCTGGTGATGGACATCGCGATTCCGCTCGATCAGTTCTGAGCGGCGAAGCGGAATCTCGTTTCAAGGTGTAAGAAAAGGATGTTGGAGATGGGAGGTTGATCCGGAAGGTGTCGCCTCTGTCTCTGACAGCCTTTTTTTGTGATCAGAGAGGAGGGGCGACTGGCGGCTGAGGCGCGGCGACCGCATGGCTTGGCAAAAATGGGCATGGATGCTGTTGGGACCTTTCCAAGGGATGGGCTCTTTCCGTGCCGTGAAATCGGGAATTGCCTGATGACGAGCTGCTAGCACAGCATCGCACGATGATGCTTGTGCCTCTCTTTCTGGTCCCGCTGGTGATCACGTTGTTGTGGTTGTTTTCGATCCGCCCGTATTGCATCCGAAATCGGAAAGGATACACCCCCGGCGCGAACCTTGGGGTGACTTTTTGGGTGGATTGGGATCAGGCAAGAGAACTCGCGAAAGCAGAGGGGAATCGGCGGATGCTGTTGATTTGTCGTGTGGTGCTTTGGTTGCAGATTTTGGCGGTGGTCGTGCTGCTGTTTGGGATGTTTCGTTTGTTCGCTCTTTGACGAGTGGGAAGAGGAAGAGACGGCAGTAAGGTCGTCGCTGGGATGGCGCGCAATTACGGCCGATTTCGTCTTTCTTCGGTCTCGGATGGACAGGTGGAAATGAGTTCGAGAGTTAGCCTTTCTTTCAGGCAGAGCACGCTAATCGAGAACTTCGTAACACCGACTCGCCGTAATCCATAGAAAGTCAAAAGGCGGCACCCTGCTTCCGGATGAATCTCCAATAGGGAATTTGAACAGAAGCAAGAGAAGGGAACGAAGTCATTTCATCCTTGGGCCGGAGGGATCGAGAGGTCGTCACCCAATCCAACGATCTATCCGGTCCTTCATCGTCTTTGTTTCCTTCTGTTCAAAACCTTCTCGCGCGGTGGCCGGGTCTTGAATCAGAAGGGTGGAGAGCAAACAGGGACTCCTAACCTTGGCAAATTGGCACGGATGCTGTTGGGTCTTGGGCGATGACAGTCCGCAACTCGCCACGCCCCGTGATCTATCAGCTTTTGGTGCGGAATTTCGGCAACACGAATCCGACGCGGAAATTCAACGGCACGCTGGCGGAGAATGGTTGCGGGAAGTTTGCGGACATCGACGAAACGGCGCTTTCGGCGCTGCGTGAAATGGGATTCAACCATGTGTGGCTGACGGGAGTGCTGGAGCAGGCGAGCGGTACGGCCTATCCGAATCGCCCGGCAGATCCGCCGGACATTTTGAAAGGCATCGCGGGCAGCCCGTATGCGATACGCGATTACTTCGACGTGTGCCCGGACTACGCGGTGGTGCCGGAGAAGCGCTTGGAGGAGTTTCAAGCGTTGGTGAAACGTTGTCGCACGCAGGGGCTGCGGGTGATCATCGATTTCGTGCCGAATCATGTGGCGCGGTCCTATCAGTCTGACGTGAGACCGGGATCATCGTTTGGGGAAGGGGATGACAGGACGGTGTTTTTCCACCGCGACAACCATTTCTATTACCTCGGTGCGGACGACGCGGGGGGAGGACCGCCGTTGCGCTTGCCGACGGCAACGATGGAGGGATGCTGCGGCTTGTTTGCGCCGGAAACAACGTTTGGGCGGGTGACGGGCAACAACTCGGTGACGTGGGAGCCCTCGATCAACGATTGGTATGAGACGGTGAAGCTGAACTACGGCCACGATTTCCGCCAGGGCAGGGACACGTCGGCGTTGCCCGGTGAGCATGCATTAGCGACTGAAGTGCCGCGGACGTGGCGGACGATGGATGAGATTTTGGGCTATTGGCAAGAAATGGGCGTGGATGGGTTCCGCTGCGACATGGCGCACATGATCCCGATGGAGTTCTGGCGCTGGGCGGTGCGCCGCGCACGGGCGCGCCAGCCGGACGTGCATTTCTCCGCAGAGGCTTACGATGGCGATCCTGCAAAGCTCACCGAGGGGCACGTGCTCGATGCGCTGCTCGATGCCGGTTTCGACGCGGTTTACGATGATCCGAGTTATAAAGTGCTGATGGGCATGCACACCTCGGGGGCTTGGGCGAATGACTTGGATCCGCTGACTCTAACGGGTGAGCGGTTTCATCGATCGCTGCATTATGCGGAGAACCACGACGAGGTGCGCATTGCCAGTCCCTTCACGTGGGGTGGGGTGGGGATGACCGGTGGGCGCTCGGCATCGGCCATCCTGTTCGCGATGGGGTGCGGGCCGGTGATGCTCTACAGCGGGCAGGAAGTGGGCGAACCTGCGGCTGGCGCGAGCGGCTTCAGCGGCGACGATGGCCGGACGACGATTTTCGATTACGGCTCCATGCCGGAGTTTTGCAAGTGGGTGAACGGCGGGAAATTCGATGGCGGGAAGCTCAGCCCTGAGCAGAAGGCGTTGCGTGAATGGTATGGTGATTTCCTCCGTGCGACGCAATCGGCCGCGTTCACGCGCGGCGGTTTCTACGGACTGAATCACGCCAACGCGGGCAATCCTCGTTTCGGCCGCATCGGAGAGGAAACGGTTTCCGGTCACTGGCTGTATGCCTTTTTGCGCCACGATGCGGAAAGCGGTGATTCCTGTTTGGTGGTGGTGAATTGCCACGCGACGGAGACGCTGCGAGATGTCCACGTTCATCTCCCCCAGCATGCCTGGGGCTATCTCGGACGGGCTGCTAGCAAACGGTGGAAATTCACCGACAGGCTGGCGGGTGCATGGTCCGGGATCTCGACGCCGGATGGCATCGCCTTGCCCGATCTCGGCCCGTCGAGTGCGATGGTGCTAGAAATTTCAGCCACTTGATGGAGCCGTTTTCCCGCGGACAACACGGGAAACTCGTCCAAGGCAATCGGATTCGAATGGCCCGTTTGTGGGGGGCGGATGTCTCAATTTCCAATTGCCGGGTTGTGGCCGTGGATGTACGCCGGACCTGATCTGGAATATGGGCTGAAATTCTCCGCCCCATTGCCTTCCCCAGATTCCCCAGAAACTCCCATGAAACCAAAAACCATGATCCAATCAGCGGCGACGCTGATGACGGTGGGCACGCTCCTGAGCAGCGTGGCCTCTGGTCGCGAACGCACGGCGGGCGAGAACGATCTCATCCCTCCATCCGCCCCACTGGTCGCCTGCGATCCTTATTTCAGCATCTGGTCACCGGGTGACAAGCTTGCGGAGGTGGACACCACGCATTGGACCGGCAAAAAGCAGCCGATGACCAGCGTGGTGCGCATCGATGGCAAAGCCCATCGCGTGATGGGAGCAGGTCCGGACTCCATCCCAGCGCTGGAGCAGAAGTCGGTGGAAGTGTTGCCGACGCGGACGATCTATCGCTTTGAAGGCTCGGGCATCGCGCTCGACCTCACCTTCACCACGCCCGCACTGCCTGAAGATATAGCTTTGCTGTCACGCCCGGTGACCTATCTGAATTATGATTTCCGCGCCACGGACGGCAAAGAGCATGAAGTTTCTGTGAGTTTTGGCATTGGCGGCGAAGTGGCCGTGAACGTGCCCGAGCAGGAAGTGGTTTCCTCCAAGGAAAACATTGATGGCTTGGCCGCCGCGAAGATTGGCACCACGTCGCAACGCGTGCTTTCCTCGAAGGGCGACGATCACCGCATCGACTGGGGTTACTGTTACATCGCAGCTCCGGATGCTGCGACCGCTGGGCTGGGCTTCGGCCGTCCTGACCGCTTTGCTGAAGCGTTTTCTGCGGCACCGGAAAATGGTGGCGAACCGACCACCGCGGCTGCCAGCGAAACTGGCATTGGCATCGCTTTGAAGCCGCTGCAGGTTGGCGAAAAGTCCGTTAGGAGTTGGCTGATGATCGCCTACGACGATCTCTATTCGATTCAATACAATCGGGAAAATCTGCGCCCCTACTGGCGCAAGGATGGTTGGGAGGCCAAAGATTTGCTGCAGGCTTCGGCCAAGGAGCATGAGTCGTTGATGAAGCGCTGCGAAGCTTTCGACAGCAAGCTCATGAAAGACATGGTCGCTATCGGCGGCGAACAGTATGCTAAAATCACCGCGCTGGCGTATCGCCAATGTTTTGCGGCCGGCAAGTTCACCGCAGACAAGAACGGCCAACCGCTGCAGTTCAACAAGGAGAACCACTCTAACGGTTGCATCGCGACGTCCGACGTGTTCTATCCGATGGCCCCGCAGTTCTTGCTCTTCGGCTCCACCGTGGCGAAGTCGTTCATCGTGCCTTTCATGAATTATGCGGCGAGTGATCGCTGGAAATTCCCGTTTGCCCCGCACGACCTCGGCACCTATCCGATGGCCAACGGCCAAGTTTACGGCGGAGGCGAGAAGACGGAGGAAAACCAAATGCCGGTCGAAGAAAGCGGCAACATGGTTATCCTGATGGCCGCCGTCGCACAGATGGATGGCAATGCGGACTTCGCCGGTCTCTACTGGGACCGCCTCGTGCAGTGGGCGGCTTACCTCAAGGACAAGGGTTTCGATCCTGAAAACCAACTTTGCACGGACGATTTCTCCGGCCACCTCGCGCACAACGTCAACCTCAGCGTGAAAGCGATCTGCGGCATCGGCGCGTTCGCCAAACTCTGCGAAATGCGCGGAGAAAAAGAGCTCGCCGCAGAATATCAAGCCACCGCGCGTGAGTTCGCCAAACGTTGGATGCAAGAAGCGAAAGACGGTGACCACTATCGCTTGGCCTTTGATCGCCCGGGCACGTGGAGTCAGAAATACAATCTTATCTGGGACAAAATCCTCGGACTGGGATTGTTCCCTGAGGAAGTCTATCGAACGGAAATGGATTTCTATCTGAAGACGCAGAACACCTACGGTCTGCCACTCGACAACCGCGCCACCTACACCAAGCTGGACTGGATCCTGTGGTCCGCCACGCTGACCAACCGCAAGGACTTTGAATCGCTGGTGACTCCGGTGTTCCGTTTCCTCAACGAAACGCCTGACCGCTCGCCGATGACCGATTGGTATCAAACGAAGACCGCGAAGAAAGTGGGCTTCACCGCGCGTTCCGTGGTCGGTGGTGTTTTCGCCAAGGCGCTTTATGATGAAGCCCTGTGGAAAAAGTATGCAGTCCAAGATGTGACCCGCTCCAAAGGCTGGGCTCCCATGCCCGACTACATTCCGCCTGTCATTACCAAGCTCGCGCCAACCGCCGATGAGTCGGATTCCGTGATGTGGACCTACACCTTCGCAAAGCCAGGCGACGATTGGTTCAAGGTGGATTTTGACGACTCCGCTTGGCGTCGTGCGCCCGGTGGCTTTGGCACCAATGGCACGCCTCACAGTCACGTTCGCACGGAATGGCGGACGGATGATATTTGGATGCGCCGCACCATCACGCTGCCCGATCCGCTGCCCGCGAACCTTGCCATCATCTCGCATCACGATGAAGACCTCGAAGTTTACGTGAACGGCAGTTTGGCTGCCATCGCCACCGGATTCAACGAGGGCTATGAAGCAATCCCATTCCGCGAGGGTGGAAAGTCTGCCTTCAAGCCGGGTGAAAACGTCATCGCCGTGCGCTGCCACCAAAGCGGTGGCGGACAGTATGTTGATGTGAGCGTGGCCACCATCGTGCCAGGCGTGAAGAAGTAAGAAACTGAACGATCTTTGTGCCTGCCGCAGTCTCGCGCTGTGGTAGGCATTTTTTTTGCCAAGACGGCTGAAGGATTCCGCGATTGCGCCGCCGGTGGATTTCTCGAAACTCTTCCGGGATGACACGTCACGCCTTCAAGATGAAGCTCAAATCCGGCTGCGAGGCCGAATACAAACGCCGCCACGAGGCGATTTGGCCCGACCTTGCGCAGGCGCTGACCGATGCCGGAGTGTCGGACTATTCCATCTTTCTCGATGAAGAAACGCTGACGCTATTTGCCGTGCAGAAGCTCGCGGACGGTCACGCTGCGGACCACTTGCCGACTCACCCAGTGGTTAGAAAATGGTGGGACCACATGGCAGACCTCATGGAAGTCAACGAGGACCATTCACCCGTATGCGTGACGCTGCCTGAGGTTTTCCACCTTTCTTGAAGACTGCAAGATCGTCTCGCTGTCGAGCTTTGTCATGTCGGCAATTTCCTCACACGCGGTGAGGCAGGCTACGGACGCAGAATCGGGGAATCGGTGGTCTGTCAGGATTCCGCAACCGTGCGGAAGCTGGCGGCATGATTCACCTAAACCCAGTTGATACCTATAAATTCCCAGGGCGTGTTTTGCGCATTGTCGCTGTCTGTCTCGCGCTGATGATGACGAGCTTTTCCAGCCATGCGGCATTGCCGGAGGCTGAGCCCACCGTCAGCCTCGAATTGCTGTGGGATCCTGTTCCTGAGCCGAATGTTGTCGGCTACCGCGTTTATATCGGGACCACGAGCGGACACTATTCGGTGATCGAAGAAACAGGCACCGACCCGTCATACACCGTCACCGGATTGATTCGCGGGCTGACTTATTACTTCGCCGTTTCCGCGTTCAACGATCAAGGCGACGAGGGCGAACTCTCGGATGAATTGGTGGTGATCATCGCCACTCCCCCCTTGCCGATGGCGGCGGAAATCGCGACCGATGCGGCCAACTCCAGACAGATCCTGCGCTGGAGTTTTCCTCAATCCGCCCTCGGATCGTCTCCGGAAATCGTCATCCAGCAGAGCGCGGACCTCGTCACTTGGACCGAAGCGGAAGTGGTCTGGTCCGGTGACTACAACGCGGTGGAGGGGGATAACGTGATCTTTGAATGGCCCGTTCCTCTTGGCCAGGCGTCGATGTTTTATCGACTCACGGCGCGCAACTGGCTCGGCGAATCGACCGTGCCTTGAGGTGGAGTTAGCATTGACGAATCGGCGGGACAGGGGAGGATGCCTGTCCACGCTGTCCAAATCTATGCTCCAAACCCCCATCCTTCATCCCGGGCTGCTCGACCTGTTAGCGCGCATCCGCCACACCAACACTCTTGTGATCGCCGACGCGGCCTTTCCCTACTGGCCCGAGATCGAGACGGTGGATCTCGCCCTCACGCGCGGCATTCCGACGGTGCTCGATGTGCTGGACCTGCTGACTCCAGTTTTCAGCATCGGCCGCATCTGGCAGGCCGAGGAGTTTTTAGAAACCAATGGACCGGATGTCGTGGAGCGCTTTGCGAAATCCTTCGGAACGATCGCGGTGACCCGCGAGCCGCACGATGCCTTCAAAACGCGAGTGCCACGGGCCATCGGTCTGGTCCGCACCGGAGACACGGTGAAGTATGGCAACCTCATCCTCGAATCGGTCTAACGATCTTTGGCGTATTCTTTTCCCACGACCAAGCCTGCTTCCATTTTGAGCACGATGCGTTCATTGCGGGGTTGCCCGGATGGCCCTGGATCCATCACGAATTCGAGACGGGAGACGTTGTCGGTGACGACGTGCGGCTTGAGGACCTCCTTGCCGGGCGGATACCATTTTTTCAGCGAGGTGAGAACCTCGTCCCGGCTCATGCCCGTGCCGAGGCTCCAATAGAAGAAGCGATAGTTCCGGTAGCGAGCATCGATCAGGGCGGGATTTCTGCCCGCCAAAAGAATGCCGGAAGGAAGCAGCAGCCCAAGAGCGAGTAAAACTAACAAAAGACGCATGACGAAGCGTTGGCTGCGGCATGCAAAAATCGCAAACGCCAGTCCGGCGATGATGCCGACGATGATGACTTGATCAATGGAATGGGCGGTCGTTTGCATCGAGTTCAGAGTGGGGTGACGCCTACCAAACAGTCTGGTGCCGCGATCCACCGACGAAGATGCCTGATTCTGGAGGCCATGGCAATTTTCGAAATATCCGCGGTAGGCATGGCCGCGTAGGGGGCAATCTCGGCGACCATGGCCTGCCATACCGCCCAAGAATGGCTCCGCGGCCGGTTAAAATTTCACGTTCACTCCCATGAACAAGCCGTGCTCGGCCAAGTCATAGGTGAAATTCCCGTCTGAGTAATCGGTGTCGAGATAACGGTAGCCGAGTTCGGCAGACACGTTTTCCGTGAAGTTATAACCCACGGTGCCTTGGACTGCCCATGCCAGATCGGAACCGACCTCGAATCCACCCACATCACTCTTTCCCGCGAGGAACCACTTTTCGTTGAGGTTCCACTGCGCGCGGACACCGATGATGGGATCCACCCAGTTCTTGTCTGCGGAAGCGCGGGTGGGTAGACGATCGGTGAGCTGTTGATTGATGGCAGCGGCGCTGGCGCCGGTCCTCGCCGTAGAAATGGAGTAAGCGGCACCCGTATGGCGTCCTAAGATTTGCTTCGTGATAGTGACGTATGAGTTATAAATGCAATTTTCAGCGTGGTGGCTGAATGCGGGTGATCTTGGAACCCTGCAGGCCGAGGCCACCCATCAGTCCGCGTTGGTTGAAGAAAAAGGCATAGCTGCTCTTCTGCAGTGTGGTCGTGGTCATCGAAGCCGCCATGCCTTCATCGACGATGACGAGGCTAGGGCTTGCCCCTACCTCCCAACCCTCGGCGCGGTTGAGACTGGCAAACGCAGAATCGTCCATGAGGAACAGCGCGTAGCCATACTGCTGGATGCCTGCTTGCAGTCCGTAGGAAGCTCCGGCCGTCTGATAGAAATCATGAATCGTGCCGTCGTTGCGGATGAGTGCGCCATTGCCTGCCATGCCGCCGACCATGAAACCACCCTTGGTGATGTTCGGGAAAACAAGGATGCCTTTTGCGCGTGCACCGAGTTTGCGGGCGGCAGCGTTTTGTGCGTAGAGCTGCTTGAGAGCGGCGCGTGAATCTGCCGCAAGCAGGCGGGGATTGACACTAGCTGCATTGATGTTCGTGACGGGATCGTTGGCGCATTGGCTGAGGATCAGCGTGCCGCTGGCCAGCATGGCTGCGAAGGTAAGGGATCGGATGGGATGGTTCATGATTTTGGTGTGGAAGAATTGGAGAGTTCGCTGCGGAGTGGAGATTTAAGATCAAACGGACTGTTTTCATCTCTGAAATCGATGATTCAGCCATGGTTCGCATTTACAGGACTCTTGAAATTTTAACGGCTGCTCGCTTTCACGATGCCAGGCGGCTTCCAGCTTCCTGTGCCGGCGGGGAGAACTGAGGGTGCCTCGGTCTTCGGCCAATAGAGGCGCATGACGAGATAGATCGTGTCATTCGGCGCGGGCAGCCAGTTGGCTTCCTTGTCGGGGCCGGGACTGTCTTTCTGAATGTAGAGGGTCAGCGAACCGTCCTCGTTCTTCGTCATGTTCGGCACCATTGGCGCGTTGATGAGATAGCGGTTGATCGGGTTCGTGATCAGGAACTGGCTCTTGCCGTCATACATGGTCACCGACCAAAAGGCGTTCACCGGCGGATATTGCCCGGCGGGGAAGGTAATCGTGTAGTTGTGCTTGCTGCCGTCGAGCGTTTCACCGGCCGAGTCCGTCCGGGTATAGGGATACATGGCTTCCACGGAGTCGTTGCCATAGAGACCGCCCTTGGCAGCCCCGGCCCGCATCGTCCAATCGTCGCCGAAGAAAGCCTCGTTGCCGAAGAACGAGCCGATATTCCAGCCGTTGATGTTTTTGTTTCCGCTGACCAGCCATTGATCGACCTTCTGGTCACCCTGCTTCATGCCCACAAGGATTTCGGCTTTGTGTTCGGGCGATAGATCCTTGAACACGATGGTTTTGCCGGCACCGACACCAATCTTAGCGAGCTTCGCACGGATCGCCTTGTCCTTTGGCGTCTCGGGGATGAATTGCAGGGCGGCGTCGAGATACTGGAAGAAGTTGCCCTTGATCCCTGCGGAGGTGGCGGGGAGAAACTCGACCTTGGGCGCGGCGGGTGGCGCGGGCTGTTTCAGGAAAGCGGAAAGTGGTTGCGCGTTGTAGCCGGCTTGGATCTTCTCGACGTTCGGCATGTCGTCGGGATTAAAGAGCTGGGTTCGGATCGCTGTAAACGCGAACGGCGTCGTTGAGCGGAAAACCTGCTTGATTCCGGTGGGTGTTTCGCCTTTCCAGTCGGGCCCAACCACTAAGTAATCACCGGCTTCCGGACCGGTGGCGCGGCTGCCGATGTAGCCATAGTTGTAAGTATTGCCGTCGATCAATTGGACGGAGTAGTAGCGTTCCTTGGGCACGGCTGGCACTGAAAGAACCATTGGCTCAGCGCGCAAATCCAGCCAAACGAAAGAGTAGGGCGTGTCACTGTTAGGCGTGATGATGGCCGTGTCCGCCGGAGTGGCAACATGGCGCATGTTGTTGATCTGATTGAACGGAGCCTTGAACTGCCCCGAATTCCTGTCCACGGCGAACTCATGCATTACCGCATAGTTCATCACGATGGGCAGGCCGTAGATGAATCCTTCTTCGGCAATGGTTTTGATCTCGGCCGACGAAGGCACCTGGGCGGGGGCGGACAGTGGAGCGGCAACAAGCGCTGTCGCAATGAGAGCGTTATTCAGAATTCGGCGGAGTGGTCGGGGTGTGTTCGGCGTCATTAGATTAGTTCGGCAGTTATGGAATTTACAGTTGCAGGCCATTTTTCGGGTCGCCTCTTCCGAGACGGCCCGCGCGTTTCGCCATCGAAACGTTGGGTTAAGTGTTCCGATGATGGTTCGAGATTCTTAGTTGAGGGGAATAGGCTGCACCCGGATGAGACGGGTGCGGCACGGTGGGTTGAATTGCGCGGGTTTTTCCTGTGTTAGCCACCGGGCAGACCTTGGGTCTTGATGGCAGGAAAGTAGATTCGTTTTCATGGCTGGACGGCGTGGAGAGTGAGAATTCGATGCACCTCTTCGATGGCCTCAGGATGCTGGTGCGCGGAGTGGTGCGAGGGAACGACCTTTTCCGAACGGGCTCCGGGTAAATGCGAACTCCAGTAGGGCACGACGCCGTCGCTCGATTGCGGCGCGTCACCCTTGCCGCGATCCCCGGCGATGGTGTGATACGGGATGCCGGATTTAGTGGGAATGGGCCTGAGTGCGAGCACGAAGTCGTTGTTAGGAGCGAGGGTATCGACGCTGTCGGGGAAACGAGCGAGGTGCAGTGCGCCGGCGGCATGCTTTTCATAGCGCGCTTCCGCACGGCCAACCGCGAGCAGTTCCTCCGGTATAGAAATAAGGCGGGTGGCGACGCGCCCGACCCAGTTCGACGCTAGGTCGCTGCCGCGGTGCGGCGCAGAGATGAAGATGACGCGCCCGACTTCAGGGCGATGCGCGAAGATGTTCGATTCGGTGAGGATGTGCTTATGTTCGGGCGTTAGATCCATGCGCTCGGGCGGGGCGGTAAACATTGAATTCCAGAGGCGGTCACCGCTGTCGATGATCAGCAATCGGCTGATGCAGCCACCCATGCTGTGCCCGATGACGACCATCTTCCTGCGCAGCGGGTATTCATTCTCGGTGGCATCCAGTTCCTTCCTGAGGATGGCTGCGGAATAGGGATACGGATAGCCGCTCGGATAGCTGAAGAACCAGAATTGATAATTGCGGCGTACGTCTTCATGGGCGCGCAGGCGATTGATGAGCGGAAACCAGGTGCCGGGTGAATCCATCAAGCCATGCACCACGAGAACGACGGTCTTGTTAGGGTCGTAGGGTTCCAGCCGCGCGATTCGCGTGCTGGCTGCGAACTTGGCGGGATGCAGCAGTCGCGGCAGTTTAAGACTTTTCGGCTTCATCTCCACCAGCAACATGGCAAGCGGCGCGGAGTATCCGGCTGCGAGCGGAAACGTGCGCCGACCCGCGCGTATCGTCTCAGTCTGGAGCGGATCTTCAATCCCGAGCACGCAGCGCGAACCTTCGAACCGCGCCACCACGGTGGCCGCGTAAAAGAAATGCGGCGTCGGCGCGTGATCATGCGCCTGATCGGCGACTCGCCTTGCCACTACCGGCGCACCCAAGCCTGCCTTCGTCTCGCGTACGTCAAAGTAAGTTCCCTCGATCTGGAGTTCGTCGGTTGGGATGAGCTCGTAGAGCGCCGGATTCCAGACGGGACGCGGATGGCACTCCCAGGCCAGCGTGTGCGCTCCCAGCGGAATGGGTGATTTCCAAGGGGCTAGTTTGGATTCCCGCAATGTGCCACAGATACGCGCGACGGCGAAGTTATAGTCTCGCTGCGCTTCTAGATTTGCCGGATCGCGATCCAATTTTTCCAAAGCACTCTTCGCCGCAACGACATAATCACCGAGCGTCGCATACGGATCGCCCGCTTTCGTCGTAAAGCCCGCGCGCTCGGGCTTAATGATGGAGACAGTGACATACTGTGCGCAGCCGGCGAAGGCCAAGGGGATGCACAGCAAAAGGATGTGGAGGGATTTCATGTTAGCTTAAGTTCACGGGTAACATGGCTGCCCTAACGGACGAATACAGAAAAAGCGCGACTGCAAAAGCGAGCGATCCATGACGCACCCGTCGTTGGTCGAACTTTTCCGCCATGGCGGCAAACAGGAGCACGGTGGCGAGGCTAACGGTGTTCCCAAGGTAACTGCTAGCGGTGTGACCGGTAATCTTGGATCGCTGCTCCGCGCGCGTTGCTTGGGCACGACTGTCGTGTATCTCTTGATCGAAGCGTGGCGTATAGATGACGGGCGAAAAAGGAGTCGGCGGCGCGTCTAGGTTGTTGAAGAGATCAAGCTCCAGCCATTTCGCGTAAGCCGGTTGGAGTTCGTCGGCGAAGCGAGCGGTGTAGAACTTTGCCAGCTTGTCGTTGCCATCCATCTGCGCATCGATCGCTTCCATGAAGAGCCGGGTTTGCATCGCTTCTATCTGCCGTGAATCGAGGTGTATCATGTTAGATTCCCGATGTAACTTGGCGGACTCGCTGGCGAGATCGCTGCTTTCGGAACTCCAGCTTGAGCTTTGATAAGAACACCAAGCGGTCGCCACCGCCGCCAGAGCCATGAGGATCGCACAGGTCGGCTCGAACCACCTCTTCATCGGCTCAGAATCGTTTGTTTCGTTCATTCAATGGGCAACAGTAGGGAAGATCGTTTTCCAGTCGTCCTTCATACTAACGACCGTCCAACCTTTAGCTTTCGCTTCGTCAAGTGCTTTGTCGAGCTTGCCGATGTGCGACACGCGGTCGTAGGCCCACTCCCGGTCGGCATCGGTGTGGTGAACAAGGAGGCAGAAGCGCGGCCCTTTGCCGGCGGCGGTCCATTGCAGCATTTGGAGGTCGCCGTCGGAGTTGCCGAAGGCGGCTATGGGACGTCGGCCGATGTGGCTTTGGATGCCAACAGGTTTTCCGTCTTTGTCGTCGATGAAGTTAATCTCCGGCAACTTCAACAACACGGGCATGCCATCGACCATCTCGAACTTGGTCTTGCCGCTGCTGCCGATGACCTGCTCGGGTGGGATGCCATAGATCTTCTCGGTCCACGGCCGCATGAACTCAATGCCACCGCCGGAAACGATGAAAGTCTTGAAGCCGTTTGAGCGGAGGTAAGCGAGCAGCTCGAGCATCGGCTGATAGATCATTTCCGTGTAAGGCTTCTTGGCGACCGGATGTCGGGCGGTTGCGAGCCAGACTTTGACGATCTGGTCGAACTCCTCGGTCGTCATCCCGGCGTGGGTGGTCATGACGATCTGCGCGATGGCGGCTTCGCCGCCGGCCAGCGCGCCTTTCACATCGCCCTTGAGCAGCGAGGCAAAAGGTTCCTTCTCTTTCCACTCAGGGTGCTGCGGTGCGAGCACCTTCACGCGGTCGAGCGCGAAAAGGAGTTGGAAATACATCGGTTGCTCGGCCCACAGGGTGCCGTCGTTGTCGAAGGTGGCGATGCGCTCGGCGGGGGGAACGAAGTCGGGCGACCCTTCTTTGGTTACCTTCTCGACGAAGCTAACAATCGCTTTTCTCGGGCCAGTGTCATTCCACGAAGGAAGCGGCTCGGCAGCGCGGGCAACGACAAGAGTAAGCGCTAGAAGGCCGGCGATGGCAGTAATCGGTTTCATGGTTTTGGTGGGCTATTTATGTGATGGAGGCGACGAAGGCCGGGTGAAAAACATGGCAACGATACTCTCCCGCCCGAGGGTTCGGACCAGCTCGCGGAAGGCACAATAGATTAGTAGGAGAACCAGCAGCCAGAGTTGCACCGCCCAGAAATGCGGCCAAACGATCTCTTCGAACAGACGCCGGTTGGCCTCTGCGAAGGTGGTCGTTTTACGCCAAGCGTCGATCACATGTTCGAGATAGCGGACGAAAAGCGAAACGGTGAAGTAAATAACGGTCTTCCATGCGACGTTGTAGATAAGCGGCTTTTCCGGGTAGCGGTTCACAAAGGCGAAGTGGTCGGTTAGGGCCACCGCCTTCGCTACGATCACCGCCATCAGGGTCGCGGCGAGAAATGTCGTAACATGAATGCCATACTGCTTCAGCATCAATGACTCGGTGAGTGCAAGCAGTTGGAAAGCGACGAAGAAAAACAACGTCACCGGGATGAGCTCCCGCAATTCGTGGATCAGTTTATGCTTCAGGGCGCTCATATGAGTGGGCTCCTTATGGATCACGCCGACCATCTCGTAGTGGACGGGCCGCGCTTGTTATGGGCAAAAAGAGGTTAATGAGCGAGTTTCAGCACAACGACGCCTCCGATAATGAGAGTCACTCCGAAGAGGCGCATCATCCCCAGAGGATCGTTGTAGAGCAGCACACCAATTGCGAACGTGCCTGCCGCGCCGATGCCCGTCCAGACGGCGTAGGCAGTGCCCATGGGAATCTGTCTCTGAGCGACCCAGAGCATCCAGCCGCTGACGCCCATGCAGACCACTGCAAGCATCAAACCGGACGCAGTCTTGCCGGGCGTCTGGGCCATCTTCAGACCGACTGGCCAGCCAATCTCAAATAGCCCCGCGACGAGTAGAAACGTCCAAGCAGCAGTGGGCGTATTCATAAGGCTGATTTTTTGGTTCGCTGGTGAATTCGCGGGCTGCCTCATGCAAGGCAGCCCGCACGTTTCACGGAGAGGACTTATTGCCCCAAGCCGATATTGATGTTGTATTTTTCCAGCTGCAGTTTGAGACCCTCGAACTTCTCGTAGTCGGAAATGGTGATCGGTCCGTTATAGCCCTCGCTTTGGAGTTTGCGAGGCGGGTATTTTACGAAGGACATCACGACCCCCTTCAACTGCTCGCCCATAACGGGAGCCAGCCATGTCCGTTCGGTGAAGTTATTCATGAACAGGTCGTAGCGCTCCTGCGGATCGGCCCAGAGGTCGAATATCTGAGGGACTGTGGCGACATACTTTTCGGCACCTTTCCAGCCGAGGTTGCTGTCCACGGCCAGACCGCCCGTTGAGGCCCCGTTGTCCCCGCGTAGGTTGAAGACGAACTTATAGTTATTCCAGCGGACAGCTCCGGGGGAGAGTTCGTTCTCGGTGAAATAAAACCAGGCCTCGCGCGGGCTCTTGCCTGTGTCGAAAAGGACTGGCGAGATGTCATAGCTGTCGAAGATGGTCGGTTTGTTTTCGCGATCATTCTCCGGCAGCTTCACCCCCCCGAGGGCGGCAAAGGTGGCCATGAAATCCAGACCGCCGACGATCTCGGAATTCTTGCTGGCGGCCTTGATCTTGCCCGGCATCCAAGCCAAGGCGGGGACGCGGTTGCCGCCTTCGCGAACAGTGCCTTTGGTGCCACGGAACGGCGTGTAGCCAGCGTCTGGATAGACGTCCTGCCACGCACCATTGTCGGTGGTCCAGATGACAAGCGTGTTGCCGTCATCTAGGCCGAGTTCCCGGATCTTATCCATGATCCGACCAATGCGCGCATCGTTTTCTACAAGCGAATCCGCATACTTGCTCTTCGACATGGACTTATGCTGGTAGTCCGGGTGAGGCATGTTTGGCTGGTGCACCTTCATGAAGTTGATCGACATGAAAAATGGCGTTTCCGATTTGCCGTTGCGATCCAGGTATTCGAGTGCCGCCTTCTCGACGTAGGCATCCACATAGGGAATGCCAACAATGCCTTTATCCGGGGTATCCACATACTGGCCATTGAGCTTGAACTCCTCGCGCGGCGTTTCGCCGGCATTACCGGTCATCATCCCCTTGGTTACCTTTTGGAACATTTCCCGAAGTGACGCCGGCATATCCGGGAACCACGTCGGGTCTGCGTAGGTGTAGGCGTTGAGGTGATAGATACCACAATACTTCATCTCATCGAAGCCATGCGCATTCGGCAGCGCGTAGTCAGCTTCGCCCAGATGCCACTTCCCCGTGAAAAAGGTCTTGTAACCGGCCGTTTTAAGCACGGAGGCAGTCGTCCATTCCGCTGCGGGTAGTCCGCCGCCCTGGCCTTGGAAGGCCACGGTCGTCATACCGCTGCGATTTGGATAGCGGCCCGTTAGCATGGCGGCCCGGCCCGGTGTGCAGCTCGGCTGCGCGTAGAACGAAAGGAAGGTCTTTCCCTCTTGCGCCATGCGGTCGATGTTCGGTGTCGGCATGCCTCGGCCTTCGCCGCCGCCGTAAGGGCCTGAGTCCCCGTAGCCGAAGTCGTCTGAAATGATGGTGATGATGTTCGGTTTCCTGGCTTGCCCGTGAGCCGGCGGGCTGATGAGCACCAACCCGATGGCGAGCGCGAGGATCTGTCTGGTTCGTTTCATGTTCTCTGTTTGGTTATTTTGTTTGGGAGAGAGGCGACCGTGGGTCAGAAGGCGGGAGGAAGGGGGCGTGCGATGGCAGCAATGCCTTTGAAGCAATTTACTGACAGATCTTTACGATAACCTCCAACAGATTATGGGATCATTTTTGTCAAATATCAGGCAAGGGGTGAAAAACGTTTAACCCGGATAATTTGGCGCTAGTACTCTGCAAAAACGCAGCCGGATTTGTCGAGGAATAACCGGCTCCCTGCCAGAGCGGTCTCACTATCCGTCGAGGCGCGCTTCTCCGTCTGGATGAAGCGGGCGTTAAAGGCTTCCCTGTTGGAGACGGCGCTTTGCTAGCGGTGGCGGCGATGGCGGGGGCATCAACGGTGCCGACGTGAAGTTGAAAGACGCGTGCATGCGGTCGATAGACGCGGATTTTCGGTTTTGGCAATGGGGGAATCAGGGTGGGCTGTCAGTCGGCGCGGGTTCCTGGACCCGGGCCGACGAACTCTTCAGCGCGCGCTTCAATGCGGGCAGGTAGCCCCGGACCATGTCATGGGACATGGGCCTGGCATTTCCGATGTCCTGCCACCAGCGGGTGACATCAAGGCGGTCGGCGAGATGCCCCGGCTGATAGTAGAAATGGCCGTCGGCGCGGATGATGACTTCGGGGCCGGAATGATGATAGACGGCCAGACTCATGCCTTTTACATCGATGGGCGGCAGCTGGGGAACAGGATCCTCGTCGTGAACGATCCTCAGGATATTCAGGCGGGCGAGTTTGTCAGCACCATGGGCGTCGGTAAATTTCGGCTGGCCGAAGGTGATCGCGGAGACATCCGTGTAACCGCGGTGGTCGAGCGTGGCCACCAGCAGGGCCGCGACGGAACCACCCAGGCTGTGTCCCGTAATCCGGATGGGGCGGGTCTTGTCGAGGCGGTGGACAATCCACGGTAGGCATTCTTGCAAGGCGAGGTCGAAGCCTCGGTGAACATGGAGGCCGAGTTCGTGTTCTTCGCGTCCGATGAAGTCCAAATCGTCAAAAACATTGGACAGGTTGGCGGTGCCGCGAAGGACAACCCATTGCTCCTTGGCGGCGGGATCGGTATCCAGATAGACACGCAGACCGGAGATCGGGAACTCGCCGTCGTCGAAGTGGGCGCCGAATTCGTGACGGAAGATCTTTGCTTCGTGATAGGCCGAGTTCGAGCGCTCCGCGAAAACGATGATCTCTTCGAGTTTCACATCCTTGAAATCATCCTCAATGCCCGCCATCTCCCGGTGCAAATGCCGTAGCAGATAGACCCCGGCGATGGCGCAGGCAAGAATCGCGACCAACAGGATCGCCAAGATGCGGGCAGTGATTTTCACGAGTGACAAGGGACCTTCGCCGTCATGAAAAACGACTCTGAGTTCATTATCTGAGGGGAAATTACGCCCCTGTTGTCCGCCCCACGGATGCTTTGAAGTCCTTTATGACGCGCAAAGGCCGAGGCACTCTGGAAACCGTTGTTATAGACGTTCAGGCCGCTGGTGAAGGCCAGCACTTCGACCGCCGTCGTGGCGGTTTCTGGAGTGGCCGCGCCGTCCTTGTAAGTCAGCTTGCGGGGGGCGGTCTCGACCACCTCAGGGGTGTGTATCGAAGGTGGGAACCCGTCGTTTAACTGAGACGGTGAGAGGCTCATGATGGGGCCGGGCGTCGATTGGGGGATTTCAGAACTTGATATTCAGGCTGGTGTAAAGGCCGGCCTGCGCCACGTCGTAGTCCAACGAACTGTCCGAGTAATCGGTGTGCAGGTAGCGGTAGCCCAACTCTGCAGAAACATTTTGAGTGAAGTTGTAGCCAACGGTAGCTTGCAGGGTCCAAGCGAGGTCCGAACCGACGTGGAATCCACCGATGTCGCTCTTCCCGGCGATGAACCACCTGTCGTTGATATTCCACTGGGCACGTACCCCGATGATGGGGTCCAACCAGTCTTGATCGGCGGACTTGTTCGTCGGAAGGCTATCAAGCTCGCCGTCGATGGCGGTGGCCAAATCCTTCTCGGCCTTCTCAAGGCGGGCTTCGGCCTTAGCGATATCCGCCTGGGCCGCAGCATCGACAGTTGCCCGGAGTTGGGCAACTTCCAGTTCCGCGGCGGCGGCGACGAGTTCCACCCGCACTTCCTTGATATTGCGGGTGAAACGATCGAGATCGAGCCTGCGGCCGTCGAGTCCGGTGCCTCGCTGGATTTCGATCAACCGTTTCTTGATGTCCTCTTTCACCTTGTCATCCACCTCCGCCTGGATGTCGGCAGCGAGTTCGGCCTCGATGGCATCCCTCTCGGCCTGGGCTGCAGTCTGATAGTCGGCAATCACCGGCTGGGCGATTGCATCGGCGCGTGCCTCCGTTTGCTCGATGACACGCGCGCTGGCTGAGTTGCTGACCGTTTGGATGCCTGCCTGGTCAAGCACTCCGCTGAGATCAATCGAAAAGCTGTTATAACGCACGCCAGCGTAAATATCAACGAAACCTGAGGGACCCTCGTATACCCGGTAGGCGACCGAGAGTTCTCCAATAAACTGCTTCAGATCGACATCCGCATTGTTGTAGAGAGAGCCCGGCGGAGTACCCGAGGTTCCCAGATCCACGTAGAATCCGTCAACAATCGCCCCCCACTTGCCGTTGCGGGCCTCGAAGCGGAGCATCGCGGCCATATTTAAGTCGTCGACGATGTCGAAGAACGATTCATCCACGCCGACGTTGAAGCCGCCGACGCCGATGTCGCCATCAAGCCCGGTGAACCAGCCATACATCGAGCCTTCGAATGTCCATGGGGAGACGGCGGAGGCGGACGGTACCGCGATGTCTTGCTCTTCATCCGTCCCGGCAAGTGCGGTGCTGAGAGTGGCAGTAAGAAGCAAGGTGGTGGCCAGGGTGGCTTTGGATCGATATTTCATGGCTATTGCGGTGGTAGGGAATACTCAGCTCTTAGGAAACAGGAAGGTGACCGCGAAGCGGAAGCCCCAGGTGGGGCCGCCGTCGGAACCATCCGCATACCAGCGGCCACCCAGTTGGAATTGCACCGGCACCTCGCCGATTTTTACGAGCTGGGAGACCATCAGGTTCAAGGGCACCGACCACTGCTCCGCTTCCCAGTCATAGGAGGACTCGGTGTTCAGCGCGAAGGAGGTGTGCAGCTTCGTGGTATAGGAAACGAAGGGCTGTACATAAGTGGCGTTGACCTGCTCGTCGCTGGCCCCGAAGGACCAGAGTTGGTTGGCAAGGACCCCGTAGGTCCAGCCATCGTGTTGCTTCAGGGCCAAGGCGGTCGGACCGGCTCCCCATTGATTATTGCCCAGCAGATCATCCGTGGCGGTGGGAATGAGAAAGATCGGTCCCGCTCCCCAAATCATGCCGCCGGATGTCGGCTTCTGCGGGGAGAAGAAGAAGCTCTGGTTGGTGTCGCCCAGACCTGATGCACTGTCGATTCCGGGATAAGGCGACTCCATGTCGATGACGGGAAGGATGGTCCGGGAAATCAGGTTCCAGTCGTCATTGAGCGTGATGGGAATGACAGGCTGAATCTTGAGTGTATACTGATAGGCGTCCTTCGAGCCGATGCCGAAGTCCCAGTTCGACTGAAGCGGCACACTGATTAGTGCGGCAACCGGGTTGTTCAGTTGCATCGCGAGCTTCGCCTGCTCATTCTGGGTAGATGCGGTGGTCGCTGCGTGCGAGGGCATCATGTAGGCGAATGCGACGGTGGCGGTGGCTAGACTGATTTTCATGTTTGTTGTCGGGTGAAGATTGATAGCAACGGATTGGCGGGCGGAAAATGCACGGGCAAGACCTGGTTGAGTATTACCCGTGCGATAGGATGTTTTTTCAGAGAGGCTTCAAGGACCGTTATCCCAAATTCAGGATTTTTCGACGAGGATAGCCATGGCCTCGGTGTGGCGGACATTCACCCCAAACGAAGATCAAGTAGGCGCTTGTGAAATATTTGAGTGTTGCCACCTCACCGACCACACCCGGATGGCGCGGTCCGTTGATGACCGCGCGTGTCTTACGCCGCGCGGTGCTGGAGGATGTCGCTCCATTCCGAGAAGGTCGTGCTGCCGCCCATGTTGCGGCCTTGGAAGGCGTAGAGCTTGCCGGGCGTCAGGTTCGGGATGTCTACGTTGCGCGAGGTGGTGGAAAACACCGGATCGCTGAACTCGCCGAGAGCATGGTCCTCCCCGATCTCAGCCACGCGGATTTGACAACCGCGCGACGCACTCTCGGTGCTGAGAGTCACCAGCGAGTGCCCCTCCTTGCCGGGCACGATGCGGAGGATGGAGGGCTTGGCTAACGGATAGCGCGCCCGGTTCAGGCTTACCGCCGCGAAGCCGGTGGACAGCAGTCGCGCCAGATTACCTTGGCATTGCCCCTGCACATGGATCGCCAGCTTTTTGAGCAGGGATGTGAGCACGGCGCGTGTCAGGTTCTTTTTCGCAGTGGCCGCCTTACCGCCGTTAGCCTGCGCCGCCTTGGCCGTTGCAAACGTCTCGATGGCCTCCAGCAGCATTGGCGCAGGCACGGGAATGTCTGTGAGTCCCGCCACCGTGTAGAGCAACTTGTGCACATTCCGGGCGAAGGTGATGAGCGGGTTATCGGACATCCGGTTGACAAAGGAGATCGATACACAAACGGCGGGTGGTTTCATGGCGCGTGGATTTTGCGGATATGGGTGGTCAATTAGAATACTCAGGTGCGAGGATTCTGACGGATGTCAACCATCTAGCATGAATCCTGCGATTACCGCTAGAGATTTATTTTCAGGTCACACGTCGTGACAACTCCAGTTCATGCGAAATCCAGACAACCTGAACTATCAGGCTGAAGTCTCTCCATCAAAAGGATGAGCAGTAATTGACCGGCTGCCGGAACCCCGGTTTGCGAGCGCGAAAGACGTTCGTTTTTTGTCAAGAGGTGAAATTCCACGCTTCTGTTATGACCGTTTTTGGGACCATCATTGGCGGAATTTCTTCCCCTTGTGTCACTGAGTTCAGGGCAGATCCTGCATTCCATCCTGTGATTCACTCAGTCCCGCGCACAACTGACACAAGTACTTGGCAGGAATTCCCTGCCTGGCATAAGCCCTTTTGGTAGATTCCAACAACCTTCACTTCTTTTTCGACAGTCATGTCAGTCTGTCCGACAACATTGTTACCGCTTTCGACAATTTGGTGAAGCCTCCTCACAACCATATCACGAAGTCCGACAATAAATGAAGTCCTTCCGACAACCATGTTGGAGCGTTCGACAACCTCATCAAGGCGTCTGACTGCCTCGTGAAATCGTCTGACAACCTCGTGAACTCGGCCGACAACAATTGGACGGCATCTGACAATAAAGGAAGAATCCCCGAAAACTAACGGACGCCCTTTGGCAACAAGCATAACCACGACGACAGGAATTGAAGCGGCTTCGATAATAAGTTCCCACCCGCCGGAAGGCTGTTGAGTGCCCCCGGATATCTTGAACCGCCTCCGGACGGTCGCATGAGGCTGAAGAACGGCAAAGCACAGAACTCCGAATAAGGCTACACATCGACGTAGGCCAGCGGCAGTTCGATAACTCCCATGACCCGATGTTGGTTATCTAGGAGTTTGAGATCCTAGCCAAGAGTGCAGAAATGCGCACAAGAGGTCATGAATCTGCGGTCCATGGTCTCTGCGGCCGGAGATATTTCTATCAGAAAAAAACATGCCGTAAGGGCAGGAATCGTGATGTTGGAAGTATGAAATTTCATGATGAATGCGACGGTTGGAGTGAAAAATTGAATTCACTGTCTCGACGGCTCCAGAGCGTTCTGCTAGATTGGAGTGTGTCGCAAAAACGCAGTGCAGCGGCAGCGGCTTCTCCAGGCGGGGGTATCCTGATGAAGTGACATCAGAGGAGAATCTTCAACCCGTCGCTAATTGCAAGACCACAATTTCAAAGGTGAAAGAGTTGACGACTCAGCACCTCATTCACTCGTCACGAAAAACTTCGACACTGTGTGACGCAATAATCAAGATAGGTTGCCTGCTAGAGATGCCACGTGTTCTCTGATGCCATACCGGACTGTTGAAATGGCCAGCGAAATGAATCACCGTGAAGCGTTATCCAAGATTTTCTTGCCAGCGTTGAGCGCCTCGGGAGAGGAAAGGATAGAGATGTGGTCCTCGTCGAAGCCGCGGATTTCGATGGCATCTGCCTTAGCTTCTTTCCGCAGCTCGCTGGCCACGCTCACACTGCCGTCGTTTTCCGGCGGGAGGATGGGCGACCGTGTCGCACGATGACTGTAGAAAAGGTGATGATTGACCCGCCCTTTGAGCCGTTTGTCATAAAGATGGGTGAGAAAAGGGGAACCCTGTTTCATGTCATACCAAGACGGAACGACTTCCGGCGCGTATTTGACGCCCATGGCAGCCGCTTCATGGCCGTCCCAAGGGCTGGAAAAGGTGATGAACGTTTTGATGTATTTCTGCTTGTCCGTTAGTGTGTTGCGCAGAATGAAATCCCTCGCGACGAGGCCGCCCATGCTGTGAGCGACGACGTCGAGGCGGTGGAAGGCATGGCGTTGGTGCAAAAGCTTAATGCCGTCGTTGAGGGATGCCGCCGCTTGATCGAGTCGCATGCCGGATGGATAGACGAAGAACCAGGGTTGATAGATCCTGCGGTCGAGCTTCTCCATGGCAAAACGCCAATCTTGGGGTGAACCTGCCGCGCCATGGATGAACAGGACGGGAATTTTCGATGGTTCGTAATTCTCTAGAAAATAGAGACCAAAGCCGCTTTGGATCGCGAAGGTGGCCGGAGTCCAGAGCCCATTCTCGCCGCGAGTGGCGGCGAAACGTGGGTCGTTTAGGTCTGCCTTTTCGCCAACGGCAAAGCGAACTCCCTGGCGGGTGATGAATTTCTCAACGCCATGGGGCGCGACGGCACGGGTGATCGCCTTGATCAAGGCTGCTGGAATCTGTTCCGTCGTGGCAAGCTTGCCACGGACGCGGACGTTTCGATGGGACGAGCCGAGTGCTACGGGGGCAGGGTTTCCATCTGCGGCACGGTGAACCCAAAGCGGTTCTCCAAGGGTGTATTTTCCGTCTCGATTGGCATCGGCATAGGCGGCCACGTATTGGTTGTGCGGACTTTTGACGATGAATAGAAACGCACCACCGTTCGTTAGGTCGAGCAGGTCGCCTGATATTACTTGGTCGGAGTTGCGGTCCCATTCGACAATCACCGCTTTTACGGAACCTTGCTGAGAATCGGTGTTTTCGATGACTCCCGCGACACGGTATTGGTCATCGAGGAGTTTCAGGTCTTGGCCAAGTTTGCGAAAATTCGCACAGGAGGTGATGAGCAGCGCGCCTGTCAGTGCAAATAGGATGTATGTGCGCATGAGTTCGATTAGAGGTGGGACGCAGGATGATTCCAACGTTGGAGAACCGTGGCCACGGTTTGATCAGCCTGGACGGGGCCATAGTGAGTTTCAAAACCAGCGCGGCGCAACGTTTCGCGCACATCGCCGTGGGCTTCGGCGAGTCGGAAGGTGATGCCCTTTTCCTCAAGGGTTTCACGGATTTCCTCAATGAGTTCGGCTCCTGCGAGATCGAGCGCGGACACGGTGCCGAGGAAGAACACGGCGAGGTGTATGCCGGGTCCACGAGCGTCCAGCAGTTCGAAAAAACGCTCGCGAACATGCTCGGCGTTGAAATAAAGCACAGCCCCGTCGTTGCGGAAAATGAACACGCCGGGGATAATCTCGTTGGCTGGATGGCGGATCGCATCTGCAAAGTAATCGGATCCTGGTACACGGCCGAGTTCGGTGGCATGTGGTCTCACCGCACGCCGCAGCAGCAAGAGCAGCGACAGGATTGCTCCGAACAGCACGCCCATCAGCAAACCAGAACCAAGCACACCTAACAGTGCTACGATGGCGATGGAAAATTCGCCGCGGCTGAATGACCAGATTCGTTTGAGTGCGCCGAGATTGAAAAGTCCGGTGACGGCAGCGAGCACGATGGCGGCGAGCACGGGTTGCGGCAGGAATCGCAGCAGGCTGGATAGAAACAACGTGACTAGCAGGATCAGCAACGAGGCAATGAATCCGGAAAGCGGGGTTTTTGCACCGCTTGATTCGTTGACCAGCGATTGAGACATCCCGCCGCTGGTGGGGAATCCCTGTCCCAATCCAGCCGCAAGATTGGCTCCGGCGAGGGCGAGAAATTCTTGATCGCTGTCGAGACGGTAGTCGTGCTTGCGGGCGAACATGCGGCCAATGGCGGCGGTTTCCACCGCGCCTAACAAAAAGCAGGCCATGGCAAGAGGCAGGAGCTGGTTCACATCACTCCAGAGCAGACCGTGGATGCCGAAGTCGGGCAATCCTTGCGGCACCTCGCCGAGCATTTTTACGCCGCGAGCTTCCAGACCGGTATGAGCGCCTAGCAGCAGACCGGCCAAGACAACGAAAAGAGCTACTGGCTTGCGTGGTAGCAACTGCTTGGCTAACAGCAGGATCGTCAGCGCTGTGCCTCCGAGGGCGAGTGAGGCAAGATTGGTATCTTTGGCGTGGCGGATGAAGTGTCCGGCCCTTTCCCAGAAATCCCCGTGGGAGCCGTGGAAACCGCACAATTTCGGCAACTGCGATGCCGTTAGGTGCAGCGCGACGCCACACTTGAAACCGATCAACACCGATTCTGAGATAAAGTTGACGATCACTCCTGCGCGAAACAAGCGAGCGATCAGCGCGAAGATTGCGACCATGACAGCGGTGGCCGCGGCGAGCGCCGCGTGGCGCGCGACATCGCCATTGGAAAGTTGTCCCAAGGATGTGCCGACGAGCAGTGAGATGGCCGATGTGACAGTGACGCTTGTCTGTTTTGAGCTGGTGAATAGCCAGAAGACGAGTCCGGAGAATAGGCATGCATACAGTCCTGCCGAAGGGGGCAACCCAGCCAGTGATGCGTCGCCGATGCCTGCGGGCATCAAATAGGCTGCCAAGGTGATGCCTGCGATGATGTCCGCCCGCAGCCAGCGGAGCTGATAGCTACGCAGCCATCCCAGCGCTGGAACCAAGGTGGTGAGGCGGGATGGGATGCCGGGGTTCATGCAACAAGGTTCTCATCACGAGCACTTGGCCTCACGCTTCAGCAGCGTCATCCTTGTGGCCCTTTTCGAGACATTCCCGTGCAATGGCAAGCTTGGCCAGCTTCTCCTCTGAGACCTTAGGATACTCGAGACCAAGATTTTGGATGGCCATGGCGACGATGTCGGCGACCAATGCTCGTGCGACGTATTTTCGATCTGCGGGGATGATGTGCCATGGCGCGTGTTTGGTGCTGGTGGCGCTGATCGCATCCTCAAAGGCTTTTCGATATTCCTTCCAGTGCTCCCGCTCCGCCAGATCGGCTTCGGAGAATTTCCAGTGCTTGGCGGGATTGGTGAGACGTTCGAGGAAACGCTTTTTCTGCTCCTGCTTTGAGACGTGGAGGAAAAACTTGAGCACGAGTGTGCCGTTCCGCGATAGGTGCTTTTCGAAGTTATTGATGTCCTCATATCGCTTCTCCCAAAATTTTTCGTTCGGTTCTGTGGTCACACCGGGTCCCAGCCATTCTGGGTGCACTTTGACCACGAGCACGTCCTCGTAATACGAACGATTGAAGATGCCGATGCGTCCGCGCTCTGGCAGTGATTTCATGTAGCGCCAGAGAAAGTTGTGATCGAGTTCTTCGGCAGAGGGTTTCTTAAAACTGTAAACTTGGCAGCCTTGTGGATTCACGCCGGACATGACGTGGCGGATGGTGCCATCTTTGCCCGCTGCATCCATGGCTTGAAAAATCAACAGCACCGAGCGGGTGTCACTGGCGTATAACAGTTCTTGAACCTCGTCGAGGTGCTTGCGGTTTTCCTCAAGAATTTCCGCGGCCCTCTCCTTGATGAAATCTTTGCCGAGTTCCTTGGCCTCGTCGGTCTCGGTCCAATCCGTCACATACTTTTTCAGATCCACCTTACTGCCGGCTTCGACGAGGAATTGGTTGAGGAGTTTTGGATTGATCATGGGTTTGGAGGTTCTCGTTAGGAGTTGAGTGTGGCGGGGGGCACATCGTTGTTTCAGCAGCTGTATGCCGAGTTATCTGGCTGATCTTGGTCGATACTTCGTAATAAGTTAGATCGGTCGCGAGAACGGTGGTGACGACCGAGAGGGTGGAGCATGGGGGAAGAATTAGCGGAAGAAGGGGGCGAGACATTCGGCGACTGCCGCTTGGATGCGCGAGGCTCGGGTGCTGGCGGAAGCATGCGCAACGACATCATTTTTACTGAACCCGCGGTATACTAGCTTGTTGGTTTTGCTGTCGATCACGTCGATCACAATGCCTGCTTGGCGGAAGAAGTCTGGACGCTTGTTTTCCAAGGCTCCGCGCGTGTGGGCGAGTTCTGAGATTTCATCTTCACTACGGCCGTAGCCGAAGAACTGTGGATAGGTGGCGGTCATGCCAGGCTCCTGATAGATGACCATGTAGGCGACGATAAGATCGGCACCGCCGCCGTAGCTGAGTCCATGTTCGGTGAATTGGCCAGAGATGGATTTTTGGATCATCGTGTGGACTTGTTTTTCCACGGGAGTGGTGATGGCAGGGGACGCGGGGTCGCGCTGAATGAGCCGCGCCGAGGTGTAGCCCTTGCTGTTTCCCTTGGGCTGCTCCACATGGGGCGCGCAGGAGACGAAAATGGAGGCAGTGAACGCGGCGAAAAGCAGTGGCAGGCAACGGTTCATGAGAGGCATGGTGATGTGACGCTGGGATTTCGGCATAGGTCCGGCAAGAGTGAAAATGACGGGGCTCGTTAGACCATGGTCTTATCCTGCATCAGGTTTGGATGGGCAGAGAGAACGAGAATGCCGCGCCACCCGATTGGTGATTCACCGCGTGGATGCCGCCGCCGTGTGCTGAAGCGATGCGACGGCAGATGGCGAGGCCCATACCGAGTCCGTCGGGTCGGGTGGTGTGAAAGGGTTCAAAAATTCGGTCGAAGTGTTCGTGTGGAATGCCGTGGCCACGATCTTGGATGAGCACGTTGACTCGGTTGCCGTTTGTGCGGGTCTGTAGAGTGATGTGGCGTTCTTCTAGCGGAGTGTCCGCCATGGCGTGTGCGGCATTGCCGATGAGATTGATGAGGACTTGCTGGACTTCGATCCGAGCGGCCCTGATCGGTGGCAACTTGGACGCGAGATCGAGTTTCAATTCCACGCCCCCGCTCTTCATTTCGGAGTGGAGAAATTCCGCGACCTCCCTGACGATCTTGTTGAGACAGCAGTTTTCCTGCCGCGCCGGACTTCCATCAAGCATGACGCGCAGGTTTTTAACGACGGCACTGGCGCGTTTGTCGTCTCGAATGATGTCGTCGATAATGATGCGAATTTCGGCTGGGTCGGCATTTCCTTGGTCGAGGAAGCGGCGGGCCGCTTGGGCGTTGCCGAGGATGGCGGTGAGCGGCTGGTTGATTTCGTGGGCGAGGGCGGCGGCGAGTTCCCCGAGCATGGAGGCCCGCGAGCAGCGTTGGATTTCATCGCGCAATTGCTCAGCCCGTGCTTCCGCCCGCCGTTGGCAGATCACGTGTCCGAAGATTTGGGCGACCAGTTTCAGACCGGATAACTCATCTTCTGTCCACTGGCGCTCCACGGTGACCGTTGCAAACGCCAGTGCGCCGAAGACCTTGCCATCGGCGATAAGTGGAAAAGTGGCGTTGGACTTGCAGTCGTGCAGCCGGAGGATTTCCACATCGTGGGCTGCTTCGGGGGGCAGCTCACACAGGCTTGAAAAATGAAATGCTGCGCCGCTTCTGACTTTTTTCTCCGCCCAGGGAAGATTGCCGCTGGTGACTGAATTGCGGCGCAGCGGCACGCTTCCGGCCCTTTGCCAGAAGTGGGTGAGGGTCATGTCGGAACTGTTATCCGCACTTTGCCAGAGCGTGGAGCGATCGACTCCAAGCGTCTCGCAGATGAGCTGTTGGGTTTCCTCGATGGTGTCGTTCACACATCCCGACGACAGGGTGACGAAGCGCGAGGAAATTTGCGCCAGCAGCCGTTGCAGGCGCAGAGCGGCGGCCAAGCCAGCCTCCACGTCATTTGTGGAGCAATCGTGGCGATGCGGCGGAGTCAATAAGGGGTGCATGGCCGTTTCGTTAGGATGATGCATCACATCGCGCGCGCCTTCTGCACCAGTCCTATCAGCTCAGGCACCGAACAGGTGTTGGTTTTCTTCATCATGCGGCCACGGTGGATTTTAACGGTTTTCTCGGTGATCCCAAGTTCGGCCGCGATCTGTTTGTTGAGCATGCCGGTGATCACTCGCTCCATCACTTGAGATTCCCTGCCGGAAAGGGATTTAAGAATGGCGCAGGAGGCGGCCTGCTCGGCGTTGGTCCTGCCCAGCTTGCGGGCGCGCTGCAAAGCCTGAAAAGTGGCTGAGAGGAGCTCTTCATCGTCCACGGGTTTGGTGAGAAAGTCGGCGGCTCCCGCCTTCATTCCTCGAGCGCACATCGAGACGTCGCCGTGTCCCGTGAGGAAAATGATTTGTTCGCAGCGGCCCGCGAGCGCTTTCTGGAGAGCAAAACCGTCGAAATCAGGCATCCACACATCGAGGACGAGGCACACTGGGCCGGTATGGGCTTTGCGCCCAAGATAGTCCGCTGCTGAGGCAAAGGTTTCCACACGGAAGCGGGCGGAGCGGAACACGCGCTCAAGGCAACACCGGATGGCTGCGTCATCATCGACCACGCACACCAGTGCATCCGATTCTGAAACCGCAGGCGGCATAGGGATTGTATGGAGTTCGGAAATCATCGCGCGTTGGGATCACCCGAAAATGGCCCACACGAGGGGCTTGGGTCAAGCTTGCGGATGGGGGAGGTTAAGACTTTGGTCGTAGGGGTGGCTAGATTTCGGGATGATGAGCCAAAGTTAGGGCATTCCATAACTTCGAAAGATCGGTGGAGGGAGTGATCGTCGCTGGGACTTTGGTCTTATGGACGTATCGTTGCATTCCTGTCTCAATCGCTAACGACAGAATTTCAACGCCGTTTAAAACTATGAAAACAACTTACACCGCCCTGTCGCTTGCATTTGCCATGGCCACTTTAGGCGTTGGCCAAGAACCCGACACGCCATCTCCGGAAATGGCCGCAGTGCTCGCCAATGACCGCGCCTATGAAGAAGCCTATGCCAAGGCCGATGTCGATGGACTCGCCAATTTCTTCACCGCAGACGCCGAATACACCACCGACGACGGACGCTCCTTCAAGGGCAACGACTCGATCAAGGCCTGCTTGAAGGATGCTTTCCGTGACAACAAGGGTGCAAAAATTTCTATCCAGGTCGATTCCGTGAAGCCTCTATCGGCCGAGGTGGTCGTTGAAAAGGGGGCGACCACGGTGTTTTCCAAAGATGGTGACGAAGCTGAGTCACTTTACACTGCCATCCACGTGAAAAAGGATGGCGCATGGAAGATCAGCCAGCTCATCGAGACTTCGATGCCTGCGATCTCCCCGAGTGATCGCTTGGCCGAACTCAGCTGGCTGATTGGCAAATGGAAGGACTCCGACAAGAACGAGGGGGTCACGGTTCTCAGCCAATACACTTGGGCGAAGGGCGGCAGTTTCATCACTCGCAACGTCACCGTGACGCGAGGCGACGAAGCGATTCTCGAGGGCTGGCAAATCATCGGTTGGGATCCGGTTGAGGAAGCCATCCATTCCTGGACATTCGACGATGCTGGCGGCTACTCCCAAGGTCAGTGGAGCCGCGAGGGTCAGCGCTGGCTGATTCGCGAAACTGGCTACACTGCAGACGGCAGCAGAACCAGCGCCGATCAAACGATTTCAAAAACTGGCGATGATGGATTCTCTTGGGAATCCGGCAACCGCACGCTTGACGGCGATCCGCAGCCGAGCATCGGACGCATCGAAATCCAACGAGTGAAAGGAGAATGAGATCATGCGTGCGAAATTTGCATTCTTTTCAACCTGCTTGGCGGTCCTCGCCCTTTTGATCGAAACAACGCCCATCGCGGAAGGCCGAGGTGCCCGTGGGGGCGGCGGCGGTGCCCGCGCGAGCGGCGGAACACGCGGGGGTGGGGGAGGCGGGAGTTTCTCCCGCTCTTCGGGCGGAGGTTCATCCGCACGTTCCTCGGCTTCCCGTTCCTCGGGTTCTCGTTCTTCCAGTTCAAGTGCCTCCCGGTCCTCAGGTTTGAGCGCTTCGCGCGGGAGCTCCGCTTCCCGGCCGTCTGCAAGTACTCGGCCATCTGGCGGTGCGTCATCGTCCCAACGTCCTTCCTCCGGCGGACGTGTTCCATCCTCTCCCTCCACGCGTCCCTCGACGGGGAACAAGCAATCCCTTGGAAACAGCGCTTCGCAACTTCCGTCGTCCGGTAGGCCCTCGCAGTCACCTTCCCGTCCGGGTGGTGGTGCGACGGATCGCCCGGGGAATGGTGCTGCGGGGCGTCCAAGTGGCGGCGCGGCAAACCGGCCTGATAGCCGCGATGTGGATAATTTCCTCGGAGTCGGTGGCGCTGGTCGTCCTGGTGGAGTCGGTGATGCTGGTCGTCCCGGTGGAGTCGGTGGTGCCGGTCGTCCCGGTGGAGTCGGTGGAGTCGGTGGAGTCGGTGGAGTCGGTGGAGTCGGTGGAGTCGGTGGTGCTGGCCGTCCTGGCGGAGTCGGTGATGCTGGTCGTCCCGGTGGAGTCGGTGGTGCCGGTCGTCCTGGTGGAGTCGGTGATGCCGGTCGTCCTGGTGGAGTCGGTGGAGCTGGTCGTCCCGGTGGAATCGGTAATGCCGGCCGTCCCGGCGGAGTTGGTGGCATTGGTGCCGCCGCAGGTATCGGAGCTATCGGCGGCATTGGCGCTGCCGGAGGTTTGGGAGGAATCGGCGATCGCGGTGGCCTTAGCGAGCGGCCCGAGCAACGCTCCAACTGGAGTGAACGCTCCCAGAATCGCAACGAGAACTGGAACCAGCGGGTGGACAATCGCCACAAAAGCATGGAAATGCGCAACGAAAACCGCCAGCAACGCCGCGATGATTTCTCCAAGAATCGCGAAGACCGCTGGAACAACCTCGAAAACTCCCGCAATGACCGCCAGGATTGGCGCGACCAGAACCGTGAGGACTGGCAGGACCATCGCAAGGACGCGTGGGACTACCGCGCCGACCGAGCCGACGAAATTTGGGACAATGCCGGAGATTTTTACGACGATGTTTTCGACGACCACTGGTGGGGAGGCTGCGGCTGGGGCTATGGTTACGGCTACGGTCACTATCCCGCCAATCCTTGGTGGTGGTGGGCACCCGTTACCATTGCGGCGGCCACGAACTTCGTTCAAGCCGTCACTCCCGCTCCGGTTTACATCGATTACGGGGCCACCGTGGTTTACGAGGGCGAGACCGTCTATGTGGACAACAAGCCGATGCCGGCTGAAACCTACAACGAGCCGATCGTGAATCTCGCGGTCAACGTCGAGCAACCGCCGCCTCCTGCTCCACCTGAGCCGGGTAAACCCGCCGAGTGGATGGCGCTGGGGGTCTTTGCCCTCGCCCAGGAGGAAAAGGGGGATCCTGTGATGTTCTTCCAACTTTCTGTCAGCCGTGAAGGTTTGATCAGCGGTGGCTACGAAAGCACGCTCACCGGGGACAAAAAGCCCATCGCCGGATCGGTGGACAAGGAGACCCAGAACGTCGCCTGGCGTATCGGTGATAATGTCGAGACCGTATTTGCCACCACCTTGGGAAACCTCACTTTGGATGTCAGCACCATCGCCGTCCACTTCGGCAAGGAACGCGTCCAGAACTGGCTGCTGGTCCGCTTGCCGGAACCTCAACCTGCAGACCAACCGCCCAAGGCACCGGAGCTTCAACGCACCATCCCACCTGCCACACCGATTCCGGTGAAAAAGTAGCAGCGGCGGTTGGCTTCATCGCCGGCCTAACGCAAAAATTCACAACACAAACCGACATGAGTTACGATGACGACTGGCCCGACATGACTTGGGAAAACCGCCGACTGATGATCAAAAAGACCATACGCCCTGTCAGCATAGAAGAACTCAAGCAGCTGGGCGAATTGCGCTTCCCGATTGTGACCGATCCGTGGTGCTTGCGTTACAACGAGTTTTTGGCAACTCATTCGGACGCACAATTCTATCGAGCGGAGATCCCTGAACATGCAGAGATCATTTACTGCGCAGACACCGGCAAGGGCATCTGGTTCTTGCCTGACAAAGGGATGGGAATTATCCAAGCCAAGGGCCGGGAAATCCTCGCCGAGGCCGTGGCTGCGCTCTAAGGTCCCGCAGCAGCAATCACACGCAGCGATCAGTGGTTTTTTTGACCGCTGCGTGTGGATTGCTTCGTCGGCGATTCTCCCATCATGACTTGGCTTTTTGACCTTCACCACAACCAGCCGGTCGCTCACGCGATCGGTGCGCTCGCCTTGGTCTGCGTCATCGGCATGGCGCTCGGGAGCATCAAATTTCGCGGAATCGGACTCGGTACCTCGGGGGTGCTCTTCGCCGGCATCCTTGCCGGTCATTTCGGCGAAGCCGTCGATCACCACACACTGGAGTTCGTCAAGGAGTTCGGACTCATCCTATTTGTATTCACCATCGGTCTCCAGTTGGGACCAGGCTTCTTCGCGGCGCTGCGCCAGCAGGGCGTAAAAATGAACCTGTTAGCCGCTGCCGTTGTTCTTCTTGGCGCAGTGGGCGCACCGCTTGCTGGATGGCTTGCTGGCTTTGACCCGGCTGCGGTGCTCGGAATTTTTTCCGGCGCTTCCACCAACACGCCATCGCTCGGTGCTGGCACCCAGACGCTCGGCACCATGCCCGGCATCTCTGAAGATCGCCTTGCACTGCCTGCGCTGGCTTACGCGGTGACCTACCCCGTGGCCATCATTGGGATCATCGGCACGCTGCTCCTGCTTAAACAGATTTTCCGCATTGATGCGGCCAAAGAAGCCGCCGATTTTGCCGAAAAAAACCGCCATCCCATCGAGTTGCTAGAGCGGCGCACGCTCGTCGTGACCAACCCGAATCTTGAGGCGGTCCGCCTCGGTGAGATACCGGGACGCATTGAGGCCGGGGTGACTATTTCGCGGATTCGCCATGGCGAAGAAACGCTCATCGCCACGGATACCTCCGTGATTCATCTCGACGACCGGCTTGCCGTCGTCGGCACGCCAGGTGGTCTCAACACGTTCACCCGCGTTATCGGTCAGCGCAGTGACGAAGATCTCGTCCTAACGGAATCAAGCATCACCTTCCGTCGCGTCGTTGTCACCGACCGGGCGGTGTTAGGGAAATCCGTCGGCCAACTTGGACTGGACGAACGTTTTGGCGTGGCGGTGACTCGCGTCACTCGTGCAGACCTCGAAATGTCCGCCGTCCCTGATCTGCGTCTCCAGTTCGGCGACATGCTGCAGATCGTCGGTCGCGACGAAGATTTAGGCAAAGCGGCGCAGGCGCTCGGCAATTCGCTCAAGGAAATGAATGAAACTCACTTCATTCCCTTCTTCATTGGAATCTGCCTTGGCATTGCGCTGGGTACGCTGCCCATCGCGTTTCCTGGCATTCCGCAACCGGTGAAACTCGGTCTAGCTGGCGGGCCGCTCATTGTTGCGCTTCTGCTTGGCCGCATCGGTCGCATCGGCCGTCAGGTGTGGCACATGCCGGTGAATACCAATCTGGCCTTCCGCGAGTTCGGCATCGCGTTGTTCTTTGCTGCCGTCGGACTCAGCGCTGGCGAGAAATTTTTCGAAACGGTTTTCAGCACCACTGGCCTGCAATGGCTCGTTGCCGGGGTGGGGGTGACCGTGGTGCCGCTCTTGATCGTCGGCATCTTTGCGCGGACCGTTTTAAAAATGAACTTCATGGATCTCAGTGGTCTGTTAGCTGGCAGCATGACCGACCCACCGGCACTAGCCTTCGCCTCCAACATTGCTGGATCCGATGCGCCCACGGTCGGCTATGCTACCGTCTATCCGCTCACCACACTCATGCGCATCCTTTCCGCACAGGTTCTCGCGATCCTCCTTTTTCCATGAAACCCATGACCATCACCACGCTCGGAGAGGCCAAGATCCCATCCCCGCTGGCGAGCGGCGAAGCTTCCGAAACCCTCGTTCCGGCGGACATCCAGTGGGCAAACGGCGCGTTGCCAGACGAACTGATGCTGTTCGAAAAATCCGGTCCACGGGCAAAGTTGTTTTTCGATCCAGATCAAACCCGCGCCGCCATCGTCACCTGCGGCGGACTTTGCCCCGGACTCAACAACGTCATTCGATCCGTCACCCGCGAGTTGCGCCGTGGCTATGGGGTGACTTCGGTGCTTGGCATTCGGGGTGGCTACAAAGGCCTCGATCCCTCGCGCGGCAATGCCCCGATCGAACTAACAGAAGATCTCGTTGAGGAGATCCACCAAAAGGGTGGCACCTTGTTGAAAACCTCGCGCGGGCCGGTTGATAACGGCATCGCGGTGGATTTCCTCATTTCACAAAAGGTGGACATCCTCTTCACCGTCGGGGGCGATGGCACGCAGCGCGGCGGCCACGCTCTCTATCAGGAAGCGGCGAAGCGAGGCCATCCGCTCGCGGTGGTTGGCATTCCCAAGACCATCGATAATGACGTGCGCTACGTTTCTCGCACCTTCGGCTTCGGCACGGCGGTGGATGAGGCGGTGCGAGTGATTGACAGTGCGCACACCGAGGCGCGCAGCGTGGACAATGGTGTATCCGTCGTGAAACTGATGGGACGGCATGCGGGATTCATTGCCGCCGCCGCCACGGTGGCCAGCCAAGATGTGAACTTTTGCCTCGTGCCAGAACTGCCTTTCGATCTCAATGAATTGTTAGTTCTGCTCGAACGTCGGTTGCAACAGAAAGAGCACGCCGTCATCGTCGTGGCGGAAGGTGCCGGTCAGGATCTTCTTGGAAAAAGCGGCGAAACCGACGCTTCAGGCAATCCGAAGTTGCAGGACATTGGTCATTTTTTGCGGGACGCTATCAGCGCCCATTTCAAGGCTCGCGGCATCGAAATGGCCATGCGCTACTTCGATCCAAGCTATCAGATCCGCGGCTGCCCCGCCAACACCGAAGACGCACTGCTTTGTGATCGTCTTGGTCGTCACGCGGTGCATGCTGCCATGTCCGGTAGGACTGGACTGGTGATCAGCTATCTGAACGGTCAGTTTGTCCATGTGCCCATCGATCTCATCACCGCTGGCGGCAAGCACCTTGATCTGGATGGTGAACTGTGGCGTGCCGTGCTCTCTTCCACCGGACAGCCCGCAAAATTTGCTTAGCAAACAGACACTTTTCTTCCTTAAAATTCACTCATGCCAGCTCATCCGTTCTTCTCGTTGTTCGACGATCCCGCCCAGTGGCAGGTGTTCGCTTCCGGACAATCGGAAGGGAATCTGACAAGGATCGAATCGACGGATGGGAGTCCCGGCTTGCGTCTGGAGTATGACTTCCACGGTGGCGGCGGCTTTGTGGTGATACGGCGCGTCATTGGATTCACCTTGCCGGGGACTTTTGAAATCGGCTTCTTGCTGCGAGGCGAGGGACCGCCTAACAATTTTGAGTTCAAAGTCGCCGATCCGGGAAATACCAATGTCTGGCGACGACTGCGCGATCATGTCGAACTGCCTGATTCGTGGACAAACATCCGTTTTCATGAACGGGACCTGCCCTTCGCCTGGGGACCCGCCGGTGGCGGCGCGCCCACGGATGTCGGGTCAGTGGAATTCGCCATCGTCGCGGGAACCGGTGGCAAGGGCGTGCTGGAACTCATCTCACCGCGCTTCGAAGACCAGACCCTGCAATCGCCGCGCTCGATCATTGCATCCAGCCACCAGCGAGGATTTCCGCCAGAGGCGGTGTTTAATTCATCGCTTCTAACGGGCTGGCGGGCTGCTACCCATGACGATCAACCGCGTTGGGAAGTGGATTTCGGCAAGCCGCTGCGTTTCGGTGGCCTAGTCATCACGTGGCCCAAGTCACTCCCAAGCCGGAAGTTCGAAGTGGAAATTTCCGCTGACGGTAAATCTTGGACATCGGTCCATCATTCCATTTCGGCGCTCGGACTGAAGAGCCATATTCCGACGCCCGGCGTGGAGGGGCGGTTGCTGCGCATCACTTTCGCGAGCAGCGAATGCGCCGCGCTTTGTGCTCTGTCAATGCGGCCGGATTCGTTTTCCTGCACGCCTAACGAATTCATCCATGCCGTGGCTGCCGACTATCCGCGCGGGTGGTTTCCTCGTTATTGGCTGCGCGAGCAATCCTACTGGACGCCCGTCGGTAGCCCGGAAGGAAAGCGCCGTGCCTTGATCAACGAGGAAGGCATGGTGGAGGTGGACGAGGCCGGGTTTTCCCTAGAACCCTTCGTCCAGATCGCCGGAAAGCGCATCACTTGGGCGGATGTGGAAACTCTCGGTTCGCTGCCGCAAGGCGGAGCGCCCATGGCTGCCGTCACTTGGAAACGCGAGGATTTCAGCCTAGAAATCATGCCTTGGGTCGATGGGGCAGGGGATAAACTAACACTCCACGTCACTTACCGACTAACTTGTCGCAAGCCGACCTCGGATACGCGTTTGATCGTCACGGTGCGGCCCTATCAAGTGAATCCACCGTGGCAAGCATACCGCAATCTCGGCGGTCGTAGCCCTATCCATCGGATCACATGCGGCACCAAAGGCATGACGGTCGAGGATCGGAAAATTTCTGTCACCCCTGCGATGGACGCCTGCGGTGCCGGCGCGTTCGAGGAAAATGGTGTGCCTTCGACTCTAGCGAGCGGGGCGATGCCTCCGGCGTTACAAGTCAACGACCCCACGGGACTGGCTTCTGCCGCGATGGCTTGGAACTTGCCGCACGGCGAATCGACGATGGAGGTGACCGTTTCGGTTCCCTATTTCGGCAAAGCAAAAAGCCTCACCAAAACGGCTAGAGCCAAGGCGCTCGCACATTGGAGAGCGACGCTGGGCGGGGTGAAATGGAAGGTCCCGGAATGCGCGGAACCCGCCTTCGATGCCTTTCGCACCGCTGCCGGACATATTTTGATTAACCGCGACGGCCCGGCGATCCAGCCCGGTCCACGCCGCTACACCCGCTCATGGGTTCGGGATTGCGTGATCATGGGAGCCGCGCTCGCCAAGGCAGGTTTGCCGTTCGCTTTGCGTGAATTCCTAACATGGTATGCACAATTTCAGCGCGAGGATGGTTTTGTCCCCTGCGTGGTGGATCGAGATGGCGTCGATTGGCTTGTCGAACACGACAGCCACGGCCAGTTTTTGTGGGGAGTTCGCGAAGTTTATCGCGAAGGATGCGACCGTAAATTTCTCAACGAAATGTTGCCGCATGTCCGCAAGGCGGCGGCCTATCTGATTTCACTTCGAGCCGAACGCATGACGGCTGAATATCAATCTGGCGAACACGCGGCATGCTTTGGCCTATTGCCTGAATCCGCCAGCCACGAAGGCTACCTCGCCCACCACGTGCATTCGTATTGGGACGATTTCTGGGGTGTGCGCGGTTTGGAAGCCGCCGCAGATCTTGCGGAAATGATGGGTTTCGCCGAAGAGTCGAGCTGTTGGAAATCGGAAGCAGCACGCTTCGAAAAGGATTTGCTGCGATCCATCGACCTAGTCATCGCTGACAAGAAACTCGAATACATCCCTGGATCGGTCGAGTGGGCGGATTTCGATCCCACCGCGACTTCCAATGCCATTGCGATGCTCGATTTCGCCGGTTCGCTGCCGCAAGGCCCGCTCCACGCGATGCTGAACACCTATCTCGTCGACTTCCGGCGCAAGCATCGCAGTGAAATGGTGTGGACCAACTACACCGCCTACGAAATTCGCATCATCGGTGCCTTCGTCCGCCTCGGTCAACGCGACACGGCGAATGAGCTGTTGGAGTTTTTTCTATCCGATCGCCGCCCCTGCGAGTGGAACCAATGGCCGGAAATCACCTGGCGCGACCCGCGCTCGCCCGGTCACTTGGGCGACGTGCCTCACACTTGGATTGCCGCTGAATACCTGTTAGCTGTGGCCTCGATGGTCGCCGCCGAACGTGAGGCCACCGATTCCATGGTGCTCGCCTCTGGTATGCCATGGGCATGGATAGCAGAAGACGGGGGATTCTCGGTAAGCAACTTGCCCACCCGCTACGGCCCCTTGGATTTCCGCATCCGCGGGGTTCGCAATGGCACGATCCATGTAGAAATCGGCAATTCCATCAGCTTGCCGCCCGGCGGTCTAACCATCGTCCCACCATTGCCAGAAGGGAAGTGCATCACCGCCGTGGAATGCCAGCGCGGAACTTGCTCTGACTGCGACCGCGCAGGTGAATCCATCTCTGTGACCAGCTTACCCTTCATCGCAGATCTCCGACTTGGCGATCGAACAATCTCGGTCTAGCTGCTCATTAAGACTGCCGAGTTGAGGTCCACGACACTCTTGTTGTGGACCTAATGCTGGAAAACTAGAAGCGTGTGAAATTCTTTTGTCGCGATCCAGTCGCCGACAGACAGAAGCTGTTACTCTCTGCAGGATTGGTGTGCGTTCTATCAATCCATGTGACGCTCAAACCACATGTCGGTGCGCTCTTGACGGGCCTCGGTGCGAATCTCACGACGTTCGTTGTAGTTTGAGTAGGCGTCGTTGCGTTTGTCCACCCGTTGTTGAAGCTGTTCGTTGCTCGCGCAGGATGCGCAAAAGGCGGTGCAGATCATCAGGATGACGAAGTTTCTGGAATGCATAGGTTTGGCTTTGGGGTGAAGTGAAAAATGGTGGCTCATGTCAATGAGATCGTCAGAGTATCCGCTTGTCCGGTTAGACCTTCCTTCCATGAAGCGATGGGGATGCGAATGCCTCCGGGGCGATAGGGGTTATGCTCGCGAGAAAACGCTAGAGCTGTCCCGTTGAGTTTGACCGATAAAGGACCGCGTCCCGTTTGACCTGTATGGTAAACCACGGCGATCCTTTGTCCGGCGAGATTCAGATTTGCCGTCAAACCATCGAGATCGGTGGGGATGACGGGGTCGATGATGAGTGAGTCGGTTTCCACACGGAGCCCGAGGAAGCATTGCATGATCAGGCGCACGCCTATCCCCGCACCGCTGGAATAGACGCGCCATCCACCTTCCAAGGCGACTTCGCCGTTCTTCACGCGGTCGTATTCGTCGAATGCCTGATAGCGATCTTTGAAGGCGGCGTCGGTGCTGGAGTAATAGCAGTTCGCTTGGCGTGGGGTGGCGGTGGTGACGAGTTCTTGGAGGGCGATGGGATTGAGCTGGCTGAGTGCGCGGAAGAAGGCGTCGGCATCGCCGAAGCGGGCGAGCGCCTCGCAGTAGCGGAGGTGGGCGTGCATGTACATGATGCCGATTTCCCGGCCGAAGAAGCTGGCGCTCTCGGCACGTTGGAAATTGGTTTGCAGGCCACCGCGATAGGCCATCGGGCGGTCGAATAGATGCGCGCCGTCGGGGCCTAGCAAATGATTGCGAATGAGGGCGAGGTGAGTTTGCGCCTGTTCATGGCTGAACATGTCGTTGATGATCGCATGAATCATCGCTAACAAGCTGTAAGACAAGCCGGTCGTGGTGTCGCGTGGATGGAGCAGGTAGTCGGTTTGGCCACTCTGATGGAAATAGGCGAGGCCAGCGAGGACGTCATCCACGACGAGGATACGTTGGAACTCTTCGAGAATGTTGGTTGCTAGGGTATCGAACTCAGCCGCGCGATCCTTGTTGCCAAGATGCCGGAAGGCGGTTGCGAGCGCGACGTGAGTCTGATAGTTGAGCGTCACCGTCCACGAGCTGCACAGCCGTTCGCGCATGTCAGGCTTGGCGGGTTGGAGTGAGTCGTTCCAATCGCCGTGGCCATAGGCGGCCAGGGTGGTGCCTTCGATGACCCGATGATGGATCAAATCAAGCGCACGTTGGACATGGCTGCCAATGCTTGCAACTTCAGCGGCATTTGCATCCGCATGGAAAAACGGCAGAGATTCATCCAACAGGTTCGCATCGCCAGTGGCCGTTAGGTATTGAGCGAGAGCGAGCAGCGGCCAATAGACGATATCGCCATGCGAGTCGTCGGGGCGGATGTTGCGCTCGCGTTCGAAGAACATGAACCACTGCGGCCAATCCCCGTCGGCATTCTGTTGGCGGAAGACGCGGCACAGGAGATCCCGCACTGGCTCGAAGCGACCAAGCGCTAACAAAAGCTCAACAGGACCTTGGCAAACGTCGCGGGTGCCCCAGCCACCGCCGGAGTACTGTTCGAGTCCACGCGGAGAAAGGTAGTGGACGAGCGCGTTGTGGATGAACCACGGAAAAATTTCGCCCGCACGCTCAGCCGCCGGTGCGAGCGAGGATGCGGATGGTGCAGTGATGCTTAAGCCGTGTGCCACGTTGTCCCAAAAGTCAGGGCAACCCTCCATCTCGGTGTTGACCAGGCGGCCTTCGATAGAAAGTCCTGCGCTCACGGCGGGGGCTGTGATGAAGCAGAGATACGGTTGCTTGCGCGAGACGCCGTCGGTGAAGATCAGTTCATCTCCGCCGATTTGCTCCACCTCGGTGCCATGAACGGCTGCGACAACGAAGCCACCGTCCGGGAAACGCCTGCCCACGTCGCTGTCCGGGATAGCGCGGAGAAAAACGGAAGTCCCATCCGACTGATAGATTGCCGGGGTAGCCGCGCTCCCATCATCGCCATTGAGCGCGACGTGGTGAGTGATGAGGAATCTGACCGGCGGGCCCTCTCTCACGGTGAGCGTGAGGTTGAGTTCGTGGCGATCATCGGGTGCGGTGGAAATCACTTCAAGGACACCGCCCGCGTGTTGATAGATCCAGCGGCAGGAATCGAGTCTGATTTCAAAGGCTGATGGATTTCCTAGCAGTTTCCACATGCCGTCGATTTCAACAAACACTCGCTGGCCGTGGCTGCGGAATAGTCCGAGGTAGCTGTGGCATGTGGAGAGGAAGCGGTTGATGCTGACGTGGCCTTGCGTGACCATCGAGTGAAACACGCCGCCCATCCAAGCGGTGGAGGTGAGGGCGGATTCGTCAGGTGTTAGCGAACCGCCGGAACGCAGGAGGTGGCCATGGGGGCGGAGGGTGTTGAGTTCCTTTTGTTTGAGCACCACATGGCTTTTGTGGCTGGTGAAAAACGACCATGCTTGGCCATTTGCGTGCTCTTTGTGGCGCTGTTCACTGCCGAAGAGAGAGGCGATAGCGGAATCATCGAGATCGACAGACTCCAGCAAGGGCGCGGAAGTGAATAGGCTAGGAGCAGGATCGTTACCAATCATTTCCTGCGGCCAAGGCGGGCAGATGGCTTCTGGCAAGGCCAGTGCGTTGGCGATCCAAGATACGTCGTCCGCAGAAGTGGCCGCAGGTTTGTCCGCTTTGAACCAGCCGAAGAATCCACGTTGAGAAGGTGTGCCGGGTTCCAGCACGATGACTTCGTCCTGAATGGCAACGAGTGAATGTTCGTGTTGCAGACGTTCACCGGGAAGGCCGAGTGTTAGGGCTGCGGGGATTTCTCCAGCGCGAGTGGCGAGACCATGAAACTGGAGCGCGTCGGTGGACCATGAGACTCCCTTGCCGAGCGACCCGATGACAGTCCACGGACAGCGCCCACCCATCGCCTGATTTTGTCGCGATGCCACAGCGACGCCTATTTGCGGATGTTCGAGCAGGGCGTGGTCCACGTATTGGGAGACATAAAACTCATTGAGGCGCATCGCACCGTAGTGGGCGATGCCGATGTCTTGGGTGTGGATGAGGTCGCAGGTGATGGCCTCAGTGCCGGTGTTTTCGAGTTCGACATGCCAGAACCACGCTTTGGCGGATTCCGCTAGGACCAGCCTGACGCGAAAGGCAATGTCACCCCAGTTGCCGATGGCGACCATGCCGTTTTCGCAGGTCTGATAGGTGGCTTCACTACCGGGACCAAGTAGGGGAATGCGATCCATGGATTCGCCATGGCGTCTAAGATGGATGTTTGTGGGGCCGCCTTCGGCTTCATTGCCGAGAAACACATTGAGCATGATATCACCGCAATCCATGCGTCGGATTGACCCGTTGGCATTCAACTCAGCGCTCATGCCGGAGGCGCTGGCGGCGCGGAAGGGGAAAAGGTTGGTGGAGGGTTTCAATTTTTCCATGGGGAGATGATGAGGTTTCCCGTTGCCGCGTGGCAACCCGATTGTGCCTTCAACGCATTCTTCAGGTTCGATGGATAGAAGCTGCAAACACCGCTACGGATGGCTCAAAAAAAGACGCGCCGATGTTCGTAGCAGCACTTTGCGAGCTCTGTGGAGCGGCCGGCCGGTCATGCCATCTCTAAAGCAGCCACTCGATGGGCAGCCAGCCGATCATCTGCGCCTTGATGCGTTTCGTGAGACTGGCGTTGGGCTCGGAGTGGTATCGAACTTCCTGGCCGTCCTCATGAGTTAGCCAAACGAGACGATCGTCTTCGATGGCCATGCGGTATGCGTTTTCTGCGAGATGGCGTTCGGTTTGCTCTGGCAAACGTTTCGCCAAGGATGGGCAATCAAAGAGCACGCCCATCTCTGTGTTCAACTTACTTGAGCGGGGGTCCAGATTGTAGGAACCAATGAATCCAATTCGGCGGTCAAACGCGAAGGTCTTTGCGTGCAAGCCCCCAGTGCTTGATCCGGCAGGCTCGCGAAAACGCCGTTTGAGCTGGCCACCGGCGGTCGGTTTGATTTCGTACAGTTCGACGCCGGCCTCAATCAATGGCTTGCGGTAGTTTTTGTATTTCGAGTGGACAGGTATGCCATCGGTGGAAGCCAGAGAGTTGGTGATTACGACCACCCGGACGTTCCGTTTGCGCACCTCTTCTAGCAGCTTTACGCCTTCGTTTCCAGGGACAAAGTAGGGCGAAACGAGAAACAACTCATGCTTGGTTTTTGCGACGATCTCGCGCAACTGTGGGGCGAGATGCGTCTCTGTTATGCTGGCGGAACTTGTCACCTTGTCGGGGTGGTCGCCGATGATGGTGGCCTTGCCCCAATCATAGTGCAGCGAGTAGTTTCTGATTTTTCGAACGATGTCACAGTCGCGCAAGGTTTGCGCGTATTCAGAATTCTTGGCAGTTTGGTAGTGCTCACTAAGGGTTGACCTCTGCTCCGCGAGCTGTTCAGGAGTTGTGGTTTGTCGTGCCAGAGTCGCGATCGGCACGGCAGAGTCGTGATTCCAGTAGAGGTCGAACTGGTCGCACACCTCTTGAACCACGGGGCCGATGGCTATGACGTCCAGATCGGCAAAGTTCATGTCCGAACGAGCTTCGAAATACTCATCACCGATGTTACGACCTCCGATGATAGAAGCATGTCCATCGGCGGTGAATGTCTTGTTATGCATCCGCTTGTTGATGCGCCCAAAGTCGGCGACCATGCCGAGCAAGCGGGGCGATCGCAGGGCGACGGGGTTGAACATTCGCACTTCGATGTTCGGATGACTGTCGATGGAAAGCAACGTTGCGTCTGAAGGCATGGTGCCGAGGTCGTCGAGCAGCAAACGGACGCGCACACCTCGGTCGGCGGCATGGAACAAATGCTCGATCATGATTCTGCCAGACATATCCTTATTCCAAATAAAATACTGAACATCGAGACTGCATTGCGCCGCATCCGCTAATGCCAAACGAGCGGCAAGGGACTCGCGACCGTCCGGGAGGGCGTGGAGGCCAGACTGCCCCGGATGTTCTGCAATGCGCGGGCGAACCAACTCTGCGAGTGTGGTTCCCGCATCGCCCGTCATTGCTACCGAATGCGTTCGTTGGCCGCTATTAGGCAGGCCGCAGGCACCGAGGAAAAGGATCATCAGCAAATTGCCAATGCATTGAGTCGACCGTGAGCATCTCGAGGACATACAGATTCTTGAGTTGAGTAGCTAGTAGGCTGAAAGTTCCGTGAGCTTGGATCATCGTCGATTTTTTAGCACGAAATTTTCACGGAATGTTGAATTGATGGAAGCGGATATTTGCCGAGCCAATGTAAGCTCAGAGCGATGAACTTTTGATAGAGCGGGGGAGTTCAATTCATGGCGATTTGTTTTGGCTAGAATTCGAACGCGTAGTTGCAGATCACGCGAAAGTCGGTGAGTGTTTCGTCATCTCCGCCGAATTGTTCGGCGAGCGCGTAACGCAGTCTCAAAGAAAACCCCTTCATGATTCCCTCCGGGGGCGCCCATTGGAGATTGATGTTGTATTCGTTCTGGCGGTATTCGCCCACTTGGTCGGGTTTCGTACCGAAAACGCTGAGAGCGTAAGCACTCAACCCATCGACTGGGGCGAAGTCATAACCCGCTCGGAGAAGGAATGCGTCCTCGCCCTCGCGGTTGAAATTCTGAACCTGAACAGCGGTGTAGCCCGGATAGCCACTCCACGGGTTCTGCAGGTTGGCATCACCTGAACCATGAGTGTAGGCCGCTGTGAACAGGGCATCCCCCACCGGCAACTCGGCTTTGATTCCGAATTGCCGAGTAATGAAGTCGCCGTCTGGAGAGAGTTCTTCGCCGACACTGCTCTGATCGACATATTGGGTGGCGAGATTCAGTTTCCAATCGTCGACGAGAGGGATTGCTAGCTTCGCTTCCAGATAGGCGATGTTGATGGTGTCGTCGCAAAAGTAATCAATCCCGCCTATTGAGAAGTTTTCTTGTTGATAGAGTCCACCCACGCTGTAGACGCCACGGTCCACAGAGGCCCCGGCATCGGCCGCCATGGAGATGAACTCGTCGGAATCGCGATTTTTGATCTGGTCGAAATAGCCTGCTCCGTAGTTGAACTCGGCTCCATCGGTTAGTTCAGTCTTTCCATGAAGGACGACGGCTTCGAATGTGTTGGGAGTCATCCGGGTGTCGTCGCGGTTGATGAAAGGCGTGTCGAAGCCTTTGCGTCCGGCAGATAGATTGAGTCCATCCAGAATTCGGACATCGGTATAAAGTTCACCAAGCACCGAATAGCTGTCTTGCCCAGGAGCGAGGAGCAAGGTTCCGTCCTCATCTTCATCGCCTTCGAGGCGTTGCGAGGTGTAGCCCGTCAACCCGAAGGCGAAGCGATCTAGGAAATAGCCTGTTCTAACTCCCGCCCAACCACCGGCGGCCCACGCTTCGCTTGTGGTTTGGTCAAACTTGTCGCGGTTGAGGTAGTAGCTGCGGAAGTTGAAAAATAAAGTCGTGTCGTTCAGCGCATCCCGTCGCTTTTCTAAACGCCATTGTCTCCATTGTTGCCAACTGAAGGCATCAGCCATGGAAGTCTGTCCCTGCTCGAGAGAACTTTCGACTGCTCCAGACAGGGGGGGCTGCGTTTGCGCGGACAATGGGATTTGAGCTAACAGAAAGCAGGAGACCACGATCCATGCTGGGAGTGTTCTACGGCGAGAAAGTGCATGAATGCTTCGATTCATGAGATTGCCCTAGGGCTGATCATGTTTTCGGGCTTCAGCATGTCGTCGAGTTGTTCCCGGGTCAGCCAGCCTTTCTGGAGAACGAGGTCGTAAACGCTGCCTCCTGTTTTCAACGCTTCTTTGGCGATAGCTGCGCTCTTTTCATAGCCGAGGACTGGATTGAGCGCGGTGACCAGGCCGATCGAGTTCCGGACATATTCCATGCAGCGCTCGCGGTTTGCCTCGATGCCAGAAATGCAGCGGGTGCGTAAGGTGATGGCTGCGTTGCGCAGCAGCGTTAGGCTGAACAGCAGATTGAAGGCGATGACTGGTTCGGCCATGTTCAGTTCCAGTTCACTGGCCTCGGAGGCCATGGAAACCGTGACGTCCGCACCGATGATCTGATAGCAGATCTGGTTGACGACTTCGGGTATCACGGGGTTGACCTTGCCGGGCATGATTGAGGAGCCGGGCTGCATGGCGGGTAGGCGAATCTCATAAAGGCCGCAACGTGGTCCCGAGGACATCCAACGCAAGTCGTTGCAGATTTTCGAGAGTTGAACGGCGGCTGTTTTCAGGGTACTGCTCATCAGAGCGAACTCTCCAGAATCTTGAGTCGCTTCAACCAAGTCATCGGCGAGAATCACCGGGATGCCACTGGCCTCTGCCAGGTGACGCGTGCACAGCGCGGCATAGCCGGGAGGGCTGTTAAGTCCGGTGCCGATCGCGGTGGCTCCCATGTTGATCGCGAGGAACTCTTCGCCGACGCGAGTGAGGTGGCGTATGCCATCACCAATCATGATTGCATAAGCGCCGAACTCTTGGCCCAGCGTCATTGGTACGGCGTCTTGGTTTTCAGTGCGTCCCATTTTAAGGACATCAGCAAACTCTCGCGATTTATCCTTGAGCGCGGTGGCGAGTTCGCGCAGGGCAGAAAGTGTGTCTTGGAGTGTTAGGATGACGCCGAGTTTGATGGCCGTTGGATAGGCGTCGTTGGTGGACTGCGAGCAATTGACGTCATCGTTCGGGTGGAGGAATTCGTATTGGCCTTTGCGGTGACCGAGTATTTCCAAGGCGCGATTGGCGATCACTTCGTTGGCATTCATGTTGGTGGAGGTCCCGGCTCCACCTTGGAACATGTCGATGACGAACTGGTCGTGCAGTTTTCCGGCAATCACTTCGTCGCACGCTTGGATGATAGCTCGGACCTTGGCCGCATCGAGCACGCCCAATTCGCTGTTGGCGAGGGCTGCGGCTTTTTTTACGAGTGCTAGCCCGCGGACAAAATGGGTGAAGTGATAGAGGCGAATGCCCGACATCGGGAAGTTTTCCACTCCGCGCATCGTCTGGGTGCCGTAGTAGGCGTGATCGGGGATTTCGCGTTCTCCCAGGGAATCATGCTCGATGCGAAATCCGGTGAGAAGCGTCACGGATTTCTCCGAGGCAAGACGTTCGTTGGCGTGAAGTAGCCGCTCATTGAGTCGGGCTGCGATCCTCGCGACAATGCGATAGAATAGTTCGGGCTTTTCTGCGCGGGCGAGGTCCAGAGCCTGTTTGGGAATTTGCCAGACCTCCGCGCCGATACGGGAGACGGCACTTCCGGCGTGGGGGGAGTCATCGAGCATGACGCCTTCGCTGATCAACGCTCCGTGCTTCAGCGTGGCGATGGTCACTGAGCGAGCACTGTGGCCGCGGATGATTTCGACTTCGCCATCCAGAATCATTCCGAGCCAGTCGCGGGGGCTGCTTTCATGATAGAGATATTCTCCGGCGCGGTAAGTGACAGCCTTGCCTTGTTGAATCATGGCCGAGAAATCATCCTCGTTGATACCTAGACGCCGGGCAAAATCACTGATGGTGGTGGGGTCGATCTTCATGACGAACGGGATGTCGAATTATCTGAAAAAAGTGGCGATCAGCAGCCCGAAACTGACCCCACCGATGGTGCAAATGAGTCCGGGCAGCATGAATGAGTGGTTGAGGAGGTATTTGCCAATGCGTGTGGTTTGCGAGCGATCAAACTGCATCGTGGCGATCAAAGTGCCATAGTTTGGAATGAAGAAATAACCGTTCACCGCAGGAAACATGCCGATGAGGAACGGTGCCGGAATCCCTAACGAAATTCCCAGTGGCATCAGAGCACGAGCAGTCGCCGCCTGACTGTAAAGAAGCATAGATGCCAAAAATAAGCCGATAGCAAAGGACCAAGGAGCGGCCGTGGCCATGCTGCTGAGGCCGCCGATGATTACCTCGCGGTTGGCATTGATGAAAGTGTCGCCGAGCCAAGCCAATCCGAGGATGCCAATGATCGCGGTGATTCCCGACTGGCAGGTCTTGGATTTCGGGACATCGCCGACGGGCGCCTTGGAAACGACTAGAATCACCGCCGCAACCGCCAGCATGACGATGGCGATGCTGACAGGCATGGACATGACTACCGGTGTGTCACCGCGGCCTGCGACCGTGCGGATGGCTGGGAAAATGCCTGCTGCGACGACCACCGCCACCCCGGCGAGAAAGATGAACGCGCTGGCTTTGGCTCCTTTCCGTAAGGGTTTAGATTCGGCAGCCGATCCTTTCGAGGGCGGCTGCAGCGCACCAGATGCTAGAAGTTTCTGATACTCGGGATCATCCTTGAGTTCTTTGCCCACTCTCAGCTGGACAAACGCGGCGATCAAGACGGCCAGCAATGTCGAAGGGACGCAAATCAGGAGGATCTGAACGAGTCCGTAGCCATGCGGTGCGAGCAAACCAATCATCGCCGCTGTCGCTGCGGAGACGGGACTCGCGGTGATCGCCTGTTGCGATGCGATCGTCGCGATGGCCATAGGACGTTCGGGACGGATGCCGTTTTCGTGGGCCACCTCGTAGATTACCGGTAGCAAGGGATAGACAATGTGACCGGTGCCTGCGGCGAAGGTGAAAGCATAAGTGACGAGCGGTGCCACGATGGTCACCTGTTTCGGATTTTTGCGGATAATCCCTTCAGCCACTCGCACGAGAAAGTCTATTCCCCCCGCCACTTCCATGGCAGAAGCTGCCATGATTACCGTTAGGACGATTAAAATCACTTCTCCCGGAATGTTAGCTGGGGCGATTCCGAATCCGGCAACCAGCACAAGCAATCCAACCGCCCCCCACAATCCGAGGCCTACGCCTCCAGCGCGTGCTCCCATGGCGAGTGCCCCAAGAATGACAAGAAATTGGAGAATGATTTCAATATTCATGGTCTTAACTGAACTGCGACCTAAGTGGGAAACGCAACGCTTGGACGGCTCAATTAGATCATTGAAGGGAGGTTCGGCGAGGCATTTCTCGGCGGCAGGTGATTTTTTAAGGTGTGATTTATTGGAGGGCAAGTCACGCTCTGTCAAAGCATCACTTTCTGATGAATCCTGTTGCGGATCATCACTGAAATAGTGTAGCGCTGACGCGAATCAAAGCGACCCGTTTCTCGGGGCGTGGAGTTCGGGAAATCGCATGTATAGCACTTTCTACCAGAATATCCGTATGAACACGCAAACCACGTCTGAAACTCCGGTCGATTCGCGCATCACATCCAGTTTTCTTGAAGCCTTGATCCGTGCCGGGCTTTTGTTGGCGCTGGTGATGATCTGTTATAAGGTGTTTTCACCATTCCTGATCTTGATGGTCTGGGCGCTGATCCTGGCCGTCACGCTCTATCCGCTGCACCAGATGGTCGCCCGCAGGATGGGTGGTCGGCAGGGGCTTGCTGCGACGGCGCTGGTGATTGTTGGATTCATCCTCATCGTCACACCGACTGCCGTGCTGGTGAACTCGCTGGGCGACTCGGTGAAGGGGCTGATTGACGACGTGCAGTCGAACAAACTGGAAATCCCGCCGCCGCGCGAAAGCGTCGCCAAATGGCCGGTGATTGGTCCGAAGGTGAATGCCGCGTGGACTCAGGCCCACGCCGATCTGCCCGCCTACGTGAAGAGCCTGCAACCGAAGATCGGCGACCTGGCGAAGACGGCGCTCGGAGTGGTTGCGGCCATCGGCGGCGGGTTGTTGATGTTTCTGGCGTCGTTCATCGTTTCTGGGATCATCATGGCGTTCGGCAAGAGTGGTGAGTCTGGCAGTCTGGCGATCTTCAACCGCATCATTGGGCCGGAACACGGTGCTGAATTCGCCAGGTTGTCCACGGCCACCATCCGTGCCGTGGCCCAGGGCGTCATCGGCGTCGCCTTTATTCAGGCCATCGTCGTCGGCCTCTGCCTGCTGGTTTCCGGCGTGCCCTGGGCTGGGGCGCTGGCTGCCATCGTGTTGTTGCTCGGCGTCGCCCAAGTACCGGCATTGATCGTCACGCTGCCGGCCATCATCTATATCTGGTCCAGCGGCGACTATGGCACCGGTGCGGCCGTCGGTTTCAGCGCGCTGCTCTTCGTGGCGGGTATGGCGGACAACGTGCTCAAGCCGCTGATGCTCGGCCGCGGTGTGGATGCACCGATGCCGATCATCCTGCTAGGAGCCCTCGGCGGCATGGCGACTGGCGGCATCCTCGGCATGTTCGTCGGTGCCACGCTGCTGGCGCTGGGCTATCAGATTTTCATGGGCTGGGTGGCCACTGGCCCAACCGGAGAAAACACCACCAAACAGGAAGGATCAGCGCCAACTGTGTAGTGCCATGATGATCGTTACATCCTGCTCGAAGTGAGAGCGATGCCTGCCCCGCCCCGGAGACAGCCACCCCATAACAACAATGATCATGAAAACAAAAATCCACATGACATTCATCGCCGCCCTCGTCGCCAGCTTTGTGCTCGGGAGCTGCGCCGGGCCGGCCGTCCGGCACGATATCCGCGAGGATCGCCGGGAAGACCGCCAGGACAACCGCGAGGATCGTCGCGACGACCGCGAGGATCGCCGCGACTACCGCAGAAGTAGTTATTGATTCACCCTCGATCCGGCGCTTTTCCCGCCAGGGTTTCCATCGGTAAGATTCCTCATCTCTCAAGGATCGAGGTGTTGGTGCCCTTGCGGACAATCGGCCTGTCCGTGATGATGATCGTCGCGCCAGGAGAGAGGGTGTCGTAAACCTTGGTTGCGAATTCCGGATTCATGCGCAGACGCGAGGCGATTTTCTCAGGACTGCCGCTGCTTGATACGCGACTCCAACGACGCTCGTCGCGGCTGGGAGCGAGAAGGCTTTTCCGGCCGGTCGTGCCTTCGAGCAGCGAATAAACATGATCGCCGAGCGAGCCCATTCCTTGGATCTCGACCGACGCGCGCCCGATGGGTTTGCCATTCCGATAGACGTAGATCATCTTGTCGGCGGCGCTGACCACCATCGTGACCGGTCCGCTCGCGCTGCGGCTCGGGTTCCATTCGTAGTCGTTTTCGGCAAGCGGACGCAGCATGTCGGCCGTGAAATCCTTCGGCGCAAGCATGAGTCCGGGATTCGATGCAAGGTGGGGCACGGGGGTCTTGCCATCACCCACCACCACAATGCCGCCCTGTGCGGTCGCGCGGAACAGCAACTGCGAGAAATCGTATGGCATGCGGATGCACCCGTGGCTGGCGGGGTAGCCGGGAAGATCGCCCGAGTGCATGGCGATGCCGGACCAGGTCAGCCGCTGCATGTTGGGCATCGGCGCGTCGTCGTAACTGCTTGAGTAATGCACCTTCTTCTTCTCCAAAATGGTGAAGACTCCACCTGGAGTGGCGTGGCCCGGTGTGCCGGTGCTGACGGTCGTGCGACCGATGAGGATTCCGTTGCGATAGACGTGCAGGGTTTGCTGTGGCACGCTCACCAGCACCATCAGCGGACCTTTCGGCGATAGCTCCGGCCGCCACCAATACTCGCCGGGCTTGAGTGGACCGGAAGCTTTTCCCGTAGGCGTGCCTTTGGTGTGGAATGAGGGTTTCGCCATCCCGTCGGTCGGGATGTTAGGTGCCGGTGGTGCCTTGGTGCCGGTGCAGCCTGCTGACAAGATGACAAGGCCACAGGCGGCGGCTTTCAAAGCGATGAGTTGGGTGGTTGGTTTGTATTGCATGGTTCTGTGAAAATCCGGGATGAGGCGGGCAGTGCGGGACATCGGCTAGTCCTTGTGTCCCAGGTCCCGCCGCATCATTTTGATCATCTGCGACAGGATCGCCATCAGGGCGGCCGAGGTCATGCCCAGCATCAGCACGCCGACGACTGCTTCCAGCGCTCCTAACATTTTCCATTCCTTGCTCATGACAATGTCGCCGTAGCCGAGCGAGGCGAAGTTCACCGCCGAGTGATAGATGGCCGTGTGGTAGTCGTCGAACTGGTTCAGAATGACGAACAACACTCCCCACAACACGATTTGCACGAAGTTGCCTGCCATCATGAAGATCATGGCGCTGAGCAAAGGACGGGTTGCGGCGAGGAAGCCGTCGCCTGCGTTTACTCGGTCCGTCCGGCGCACATAGTGACGCACGCTCCAGAATGCCGTCGCGGTTTGCACCAGCAGGCACAGCATCATCATCGGCAGTCCGATCAGCATGTTGATCAAGGTCATGGTTGTTCCTTTCAGTGTTGTTCGCTGAGTTGCGGGCCGGCACGCACGGCGCGCCAGCGCTCGAGAATCCAGATGGTCGCCCATGCGTAGAGGGCCACGACCACAAACAGGGCGACGCGGACCAAGGAGGCTTCGAAGACTCCCTTGCCAGCCGCGCTGTCCTCGATGGCAGGTCCTAGCAGAAGTAGCGACGTTGCCAAGGCATTGCTCCAGAATGAAGGGCGGAACGCCGTGCGGCGCGTGCGAAACATTCCAGACCCGGCCCAAAGCGCCGCCGCCGTCAGCCACAGCACCAGCATCCACAGGCAGGGCCACAGCGAGAGTCCGAACCATACCAGCGCGGCGATCCACGCGCCCATCAAGGTGGATCCGACCAGCTCGCGACCTCCCGAACGTGCGTCGGTTTCGCCAGCCTGCTGGCCGAGCCCCACGGTTTTCATGATGGCGGCCATGTAGAAGGCGGGAT
>JAZKEG010000031.1:121-21777 GCA_040387215.1 Verrucomicrobiota bacterium
TGCCATCGTAAGGTTAAGGCCTGCCATCGTAAGGTTAAGGCCTGCCATCGTAAGGTTAAGGCCTGCCATCGTAAGGGCAGAGCGTCAAAATGTCGCGCCGCCCCCGCAGGAGCCGCTGTCAGGCTGGGAGAAAATGAACCGCCAAGCCGCCAAGGTCGCCGAGGAAACACCAAGTGGGAGGAAGGAACGAAACGCGGAGCTTGGATGTGGCTGCTGCGTCTCGCAGCAGGTTGGCGGGCCACAACCTGATGCAGGCGATCGCGCGGAAATCAGGGGGAGATTTTACTGCGGAGGCGCAAAGGTCGCAGAGGAGCGCAGAGGTGGATTCTTTAAAACAATTGAGTTCTTTGCGCCCCTTCGCGGCCTTTGCGCCTCTGCGGTGAACTCTTGATCTTGACGCTGCTGGATTCTGGATGCCGGAGACCTACCGAGCTATTCGAGCAGAAGTGCGGGGTGTTGTTCCAACATGTGCTGGAGAAGTATCCGGATCAGGGGGCGTCGGTTTATGCGGAGGTTGGTTGAGGGGCACGTGGCGAACGGACTGCGACTGGAAGTCACAGCCACTCTGGGAGAGCGTGTATGAGGCGGCGGAGTGAGGGAAGAAGTGCGGATTGAAGAGATGCCTCCGGCGGGAGAATGTGAAGTGCGACGGTCATAGACGCGCCGCTGCATGGGCGGGACGATCGTTTGACCGCAAGGAACGCAGAGATAACAGAGGGAATCGGGTTCTCGATCTTTGAGTTCCTTGTGCTCTCTGCGGTTCGTGAATCTTCGTGATCCGAGCGAGCTTGCGGCTGAGGTCTTCAAAGTGGATCTTGCTGGATGATCCTCTGCGTCCCTTGGCGGCCCCTGTGCCTCCGCGGTGAAATCTCCGGTGAAGAGAAGCCTCCGGCGGGAGAGGGTGAAGTGCGACGGTCGCAGACCGACGCTACATGGTGTCCCGGAGTCGGGACATCGTTCGTGACATGTGGTTTCTCTTAAGGCGAGATCGGCGGACGAACCGTTTCAAAACCCTGAAAATCAGAGTCATCATGAAAAACATCACCGGAACCTTTCGAAGCCATGTGGCGATCGCGATGATCGTCTCAGCCGCCTGCCATGCGACGCCCGCGAAGGCACAGATGCTGGAGGGCAAGTGGGTGGCCGATTGGCGTGTGCTGGACAATGGCGAGAAAAACCGCCTCTTCCTCGACCTCAAGCAGAACGACGGGAAAATCACCGGCGCCGCCACGACGATAGGCCATCGTTACCAGGCGGATGGCACATTGACCGGAACTCGGTTCGAGATCTCTTTTTCCAAAGGAGGCAACCCGCGCAAGTTGGCGGGTGAGATCGCGGGCGAGCAGCTGAACCTGAAGTATGAGGGAGCCGCATTGGTGGCGAAACGGGCAACGCCGGAAGATGAATACCCGGCCTACGAGAAACTCCCCTTGCCGCCCATCAAAGACCTTCCGGACAACGGCTTGGTGAAGACGCCGCCGATGGGGTGGAACAGCTGGAACAAATTCCACAGTGGCGTGACCGATGGCATCGTCCGCGAGATGGCGGATGCCATGGTGACCAGCGGCATGCGCGATGCCGGCTACATCTACCTCTGCATCGATGACACGTGGGAAGGGGTGCGCGATCCCGAAGGCAACCTCGGATCGAACGAGAAATTCCCGGACATGAAAGCCTTGGCGGACTACGTGCACTCGAAAGGATTGAAGCTGGGCATCTACACTTCGCCGGGGCCGCGCACCTGCGCGGATTATCCGGGGAGCTATGGGCACGAACAACAGGATGCGAACACTTTTGCCGCCTGGGGAGTGGATTACATCAAGCACGACTGGTGCGGTGCGAGAATGATCTACGGCGACAAGGACCAGCAGGCGGTCTACCAGAAAATGGGCGAGGCGCTCCAGGCAACAGGCAGGCCCATCGTTTACAGCATCTGCAATTATGGCGTCGCAAAGGTGGAAACCTGGGGCGCGAAAGCCGGCGGGAATCTCTGGCGCACCACGGGCGACATCCGTGACACGTGGCAGAGCATGCGGGCGAACATCGAGCGTCAGGCGCCTCTCGCTTCATTCGCCGGCCCGGGCCACTGGAACGATCCCGACATGCTCGAAGTCGGGAACGGAGGCATGACCGATACCGAATATCGCACCCACATGAGCCTCTGGGCCATCACCGCGGCCCCGCTGATCGCCGGGAACGACATTCGAAACATGACACCAGCGATCCAAGAAATCCTGCTGAACCGTGAAGTGATCGCCGTCAATCAGGACGTGCTCGGGAAACAGGCGACGCCGCGTAAAGAAGGAACGCTGGAAACCTGGGTCAAGCCGCTGGCGGATGGTTCGGTCGCGGTGGCAGTCGTGAACCTCGGCGAGACCGAAGCGGACGTCGCCGTGAAGGTTTCCGATCTCGGTTTGGTTGGGAATGTCTCTTCGGCGAGGGACCTCTGGGCGCATGCCGACGTGTCATTCCGGGATGGTATCTACACTCGAAAAGTGGCGTCGCATGACGTTCTTATGCTTCGTGTGGGCACTAAGCCGTAACCACTTCGGGTGGTGCGAGGCGGGACGCCCACGGCCACTACCGGAAAAGCGATTGGGTTTGCCTGAGGTGCAGCCGGTGAAGGCTTCGCCATTTTTCCCTTCTCGCGTTGGTCTTGATTGACGGTTCCGGGAAGGGCGGAGAGGTAGGAAGATCTGCGACTGGAAGTCACAGCCACGATCCGAGGTGGCGCGTCTGGGTAACAACAGCGGGGCGTGGAAAACCACTCAACCGGCCGTCGCGGCGCTGGTGGGCGATTTGTGCGAGCGGTGGCGCTTGCCAGGGTCCGGGCGGGTGCCGGGGTGAGTGACCGCATGGATCAACGCCAAGTAGTTGATCAGATTGGGGTGTGCGGGCGATTCGTGGGAGGTGGAGGTATGGCGCTTTTTCATGGGTCGTTGGAGTTTGCTTCTTCCTTGCAGCGGACGGACCAACTTTCACGGGGCTAGCAGGTCACTCGTTTTCAAGGACTTGAAAACAATGTGGCGCTGAGCAGCTACCCGCCGCCGCTTCCAGAATTGCAAAACGTCGTTCGACACTCCCCGGAACGAGGCAGAAAGCACGGCGCGAAGGAGCGGGAATTGGCGTTTCGCCCTCGTGGCCAGCTGCGGTGGCGCTTGGCATTCAATCGTGGTCCTTTTTGAAAAAGCGGCAGGCGTGCCAGAGGAGCCAGCCACCTGCGGCGGCGGCCCACGACCAAGCGGCATACTGGTAGTGGGAAAGCATGACGCGCGGCAGAAAATCCGCCGAGGCCCGCGTCAAGGCGGCAAGCACGGTGGCGAAAACGATGCTGCGGGCGATCCATGAGCGGTGGGAAAAGCGTTCCAGCGAGCCGCTGTGACCGAACAGCACGCGGCTGGCGGCGATGAGGATGATCAGGCCGAAACCGCCGATGAAGAGCAGGTGTTCGAGCGCAATGCGCTTTTCGTGGAAGTAGAGAGGGGCGACCAAGCCGGCGATGGAGAGTGGGATGGCGCAGAAGCGCAGGGCATTGGCCAAGGTGCCGACTTGGGGAGAACCCTTTTTGCCTATCCAGCGGACATGGGAGATGGCGAAGACAAAGGCGGCGGTGCGCAGCATCAGCCCGGAGGTGGGGTTGCCCCAAATTTCTAGCGGAAAGCTGGCGACCAGCGCGACGGCGGCAAGTGTCATGTGACGCCACGATCGCCGCGTAGCCGCGCCGGGTGCGGGTTCGCCGAAATCATGGCCTAACAAGCGCGGGAAAAGGAAGATGCCGACTCCCATCACCGGACCGAGGAGAAATCCTTGATGCATCAGCAGCCCGGAAAGTTGATAGAGGGACGGTGTCGAGGTGAGCGCGGGAAAGCAGGCCATGATGGTGCCGACGAGTCCGCACAGCAGGCCGGTGGCGGCGAGCAACAGCGGGGGTGGGGGAAGCTCCTTGCGAAACAGGACGACGCGCGCGGCCAAGGCGAGGATGAAGGCGGTCAGGGTGGCGAGGAACAGTCCATCGCCCCAAGCGGTCAAGCCGCGCAGGTGGCAAAGGCCACTGGCGCAGTGCAGGACAAATAAGCAAACCAGTTCACACGGGGTGATGCGGGGCGCGGTGAGGATGCGCGGTCCGGCGGTGCCGAGGAAGCCGATGACAAAGCCGCCGCCGAAGCCCTGAATCATGAGATGGGCGTGGTTGATGCCCGGATAGAAGCTGAGTTTTCCCTGATAGAAGAGCGGCCACATCATCACTCCGGCGATGCCGAAAACGATGCCGCTGAGGAAAAAAAGGCGGAACGGCTCGCTGCCAAGCCACGACAAGGGCGTGGTGATGGTGCGGCGTTTCTTCGCGTGCTGGCAGCGGGGAAAGCTCATGGCTGGGATCTATCAGGCGTGAGGTGCTTCGCGATAGCTGGCGTAGCGCGCCTTTTGTTCTGGGGTGAGCGATGCCGGATCAAGGCGCGGGTGGGGAATGGCGTGGATCTTGGAATGGACGACGCGGGCCATGTCCTCGGCGCAGCGGATGATGTGGTCGGCGTTTTCCCCGGCGAAATGCTCGTTCACGGTGGCGCGAAAAAGTTCTAACCAACGCTCGAACAACGGCCAACTGAGGTCGGTTTGTGCGAGCAGTTTGGCATGGGCTGCGATGGGATTGCCGCGGAAGGTGCCCGCGCGGAAGAGCACGCTGTCCCAGAAATCGTAGAGCTTGGGCAAGTGCGTCGCCCAATCCACTTGCGCGACGTCGTCGAAGACATGGCCCAGTGGCGCATCGGTGCGGACTTTTTGATAGAAGGCATCGACGAGTTTCACCAAGTCGGGGCGACCGTGGATGTCCGGTTGAGCAGAAGCAGGGAGGTCCATGGGAGTCGGGAATCGAGGGGTTGATCCGCCTCGTGGGCAGCCCAAAAGCAGGAAGGACGGGCTGCTGGCAGAGGCGATGGCGGGCGTCTCAGGGGCGCTCGCGGCGGCAGTGTGCGGCGCTTGTTTGGAAAAGAAAAGGTAATCACGAATATAAATTCGTTGAATAGGGTGGGTGAGATTTCGCAGGATGCCTGAGACCCCATGGGGACGATGAGCCACGACGAATCGATCCAAGCTCGCGACGCAAAACGCCAAACCAAGAGGGCTCGCAGAAGGAGATTCTCAAAGAAAATGGGAGCGATGCGGGCATACGTCCCCAATGATTTTTTCAAATTTGCCGGATCTTTCCGATGGGTGGTCGAAAATCCAAAGTGAAAGTGCCGTGGAGCCAACGAGTCTATCCGCTTCCCGTGGGGCAGAATCCACGGAAAACTGATCGCCGAAAAGAAAGCCGATGTTCACCTACAGCAAACTCGCCCAGGCCGGGATCGCGGCTGTCAGTTATCTGGCCGCCGTGTCGCCCGAAAACCGCTTGGCGGGCAGTGCGGAAATTGCCGAGGACAGGCAGCTTTCGCGCATGCTGGTGGCCAAGGTGCTGACGCTGCTTTCCGCCGCTGGCTTGGTGGAGGGGAAGCCCGGGCCGGCGGGTGGCTATCAGTTAGCGCGTCCGGCGGCTGAAATCACGCTGCTGGATGTGGTGAAGGTTTTTGAAGACCCGCAGGACCGGGTGATGTGCCCCTTTGGGCCTCACTGGTGTGGTGTCGGTCCGAACTGCCCGCTGCACGACACCTTCATGGACATGCACCAACAAACGCTGAACCGGCTGAACCACGAATCGTTCCAGCAGTTCATTGGTCATCTGCGCTAACCGCACAGGCGGCGAGCGGTCCCCTTAGCGGCTTTTGGTGAGGGTGCCGGTGGTGCGGGTGCCGTCGAGGATGTTGACCGTCTTCAGCTTGTTAGGACGGGCAAGGGTGACGGTGGTTTTTTGGTCGATCTCGCCGAACAGCGGGCTGGAGATTTTCACCTTCTCGATGAGTTGGTTGCCCGAAATGCGCCAAGTGCCGGAAAGGGTGGTTTGCACGGTGCCATCGCGCTTCACATTGCCGGTCACGGTGCCGTTGGCTTTGTAGTGGGTGACGCCGATGGCTGTGCCAAGCCCGGGGACGATGGTGGTGGAGTTGGCGACCAAGCCTTTGTTGCCAACGCGCTTGAACACGGTGGAGATGCGGACACCCGGCTCGGTGCGGTTGAGCGTCCATTTGCCGACGAGGTCTTGCAACAGGTTGGCGCTGGCAAGTTGAGCGGAGAGGAGCAGTGAAACGGCAGCAAGGGTCAGATTTTTCATGAGTCCAACAACGCTCACTATCAGCGCATGAGGTCAAGACGGAACATGGATCGACGCTGGGGCGTGTGGTTCCAATCAACCGTAGATAAGCCGGCTGGACGCAGATCGGAGAAGGGCTTTGGGGGCGGAATGAATTCCGCGGTCCGGTTTGACGATCCTTGATCAGGGGGCTTCGCCGTCGCCCCACCAGATTTGTTCGAAGGCGTTCGGCGGGCGCTCGGCCTGACGGATGAGGCCGTCGGCGGTGATGGCGCGCCATGGATTGATGGTGCCGCCCATGGATTCGATGGCCTGGCTGGTCCAGGTGTTGCACATGCGTGGGACGAAATAAATGTGACGGGATTCGAGCAGTACGCCGCCACCCCAGCTGGAGGTGCCGCAGACGATGGGTTTGCCGTCCGCGCCCATGGTGCTGCAATCGTTGAGGAAGGCGGCGAGGTCGCGGCCGCGTTCGCGGGGGACGAGATTCCGCCAAATTCGTTGATGGACGCAGACTTCCGTGACATCCCAGTCGGCAGGGATGAGTTCCATCACCGATGGGGTCGGCGTGAAGAGCGCGCGGAAGAGCTTCCACGGGGTGTGCAGGCCCTTTTCCTGATAGGCCGTGCGGTCGCCCCAGCTCAAGGTGACGTAGCGGGGAGTGCCAAATCCGTCCGGTGGAATGAAACCCGATTCTAGCAGCCAATCGTAGGGAAACACCATGCCGGTGTGGATGCTATCCGCTAACAGATAAACCAGAACGTCAGGATCGCGTTCTTCCGCGACGGCCGGCGAGGCCGTGGGGCTGGCCGGGACAGACACGGGCTGGCGGACGGTCGATGCGCTGCCGGGCTGCGGCGTGTCCGGCAAGCGGATGCCGCAGGACGTGGTCCATGCTGCGACCGCCAACACAGCACCGAGCCGGCCGATGAGACCGGGGCGAGGCATTAGGCAGGGAGAAACGAACAAATGTATTCGCAGGTGCCTTCGGCGACCGTGATCGTAAATCCGCTGTTCGCGGCGACGTCGAAGGAGGATCCTGCTTCGACGGTCACGGTATCAGTGCTGCCGTCGATCACGACGTCACAGCTGCCAGCGATGATTTCCATGCGCTCCGCAGCGGCGGTGCCGAAGTGATAGGTTCCGCCAAAGATGATGCCGAGGGTCTTCTTGGTGCCGTCGGTGAAATGGACGGTGTGGGAAACGACGCGGCCATCGAAATAGATGTTGGCCTTGGCATCGACGGTGACGTTAGGGAATGAGGTCATGTTAGATTGGGAAAGGGGATGGAGGTTATTCGGTAGGCAATCCGGCGTCTTTCCACGACTCCCAACCTCCGGTGAGGGTGGAGGAGGAGTAACCGTGGCTGGCCAAGCGACGGGCGACGGCGCGGGCGTCCGGGCAAAGCAGGTTGGTGCAATAGATGACGATGGTTTTGCCTTCGGCGAGGGCGGCTTTGATCTCGGCCTCGTGTTTGGGGATGCCGGTTTCGGCGCTGTCCTTGGGCAAGCTGATGGCACCGGGAATGCGCCCAAGAGCGTAGAAGAAGTGCGGCCGGGCATCGTAGAGCAGGATTTCCCCGTTTTGCTGACGGCTGAAACAGTCGGTCAGAGAAATCGAGGAAACCTCGCCGCGGCCGTTCAGGAGAACGGGCTTTTTCGGGGGTGGAGCCACGGTCTTTTCCACGGCCGCCGGGGTTTTCGCAACCTCGGGCGATGGTTTCGCGGCCTCCTGCGCCGGTGGGGCGCAGGAGGCAAGGGCGAGAGCCGTCGCGCTGGCGACGAGCCATGGACGGGGTGACATCATTGGCCGATTTTGATCAGCTCCACGTCGAAGACCAAGGTGCCGGCAGGAGCGCCTGGAGGTGGGCTGTCCCCGTAGGCGAGCTTGGCGGGGATCCAGAAGCGACGGGTTTCCCCCTCGACCATGAGTTGCACACCCTCGGTCCAACCGGGGATCACGCGGTTCAACGGGAAGACGATGGCTTCGTCGCGCATGACCGAGCTGTCGAAGAGTTTGCCGTCGGTGGTCCAGCCGCTGTAGTGGACTTTCACTTCGTCGGTGGCTTTCGGATGGGTGCTGCCGCTGCCCTTTTTGAGCAACTTGGAAGCGAGGCCGCTGGCGGTCTTTTCCGCGTCATCGGGCGCCTTGGCAACGTCTGCCGGAATGGTGGGTGGTTTTGGAGCGGCTTTGATGCCGAGCAGTTCGACATCGAAAACGAGGAGGCCGCCGGGACGTCCGCCACCGGGGTTTTCGCCGTAGGCGAGATCGGCAGGGATCCAGAAGCGGCGCTTTTCGCCCTCGACCATGAGTTGAAGGCCTTCGGTCCAGCCTTTGATCACGCCATTGAGTGGGAAACTGGTTGGTTGGCCGCGCTTCACCGAGCTGTCGAAGAGTTTGCCGTCGGTGGTCCAGCCGGAGTAGTGCACGGTGACGGTGTCGGCGGCGGCGGGATGGGCGCTGCCGGTGCCTTTTTGGATCACCTTGGAGGCGAGGCCTGAGTCGGTTTTTACAGCATCGGCGGGGGCGGCTTTTACGTCGGTAGGGGTTTCGGGCATGGTCGTTTCAGCGCGGGCTGGGATAGCAAGGGCGAGGGCCAACCCGGCCGCGGTCGGGATCACGGTTCGCAAGGATTTCGAGATGAAATTCATGCGCGGAAGCTCCATGGAAGCTGGTAAGCTGTCAATCCCGGGAATTCTTTCCGCGGGCTCAACGCTGCCTTTCGCGGACTTTCAGCTCGGACCGTTCGTTGCAATAGGGGCAGGTGAACGCGCCGCGGAAAAGCACGGTGATGGCGGCGCGCAAACGGTGGCTGCCTAGCAGCTTTCGCGCCCTGCGATGTTTCGAGCAATGCTTCGCGGCGAGCACGGGCGTCATGCACAGTGGGCAATAGGTGCGCCGGGCAATCACCCATTGCAGCGCTAGCATTACGCCAGCCAACACGCCAAGCGCGATGGCCAAGGCCGTGCGTTCGCGGTTGTCGATGAGCATGGAGTGGATCAATAACACCAGCGTGACCAAGCCCAGCAGATAGCCGAGCGCCAGCAACGTCGAGGCGATCCTGAAGCGAATGATGGAAGAGCTGGAACGAAATCTGTGCATCCGAAAAACCGACCTAACGGTTGGACTTGTTGTGGTGCAAACCTTTTTCGCCGACGAGCGAAAATAGGGTATTAGCAACCGGGGTGCCGAATTACGGCTCGCATGAAAGCGTTAGAACAACTGGCCCTGGCTGCCGCTGTCCTCGTCGCTGCGCGATGGGCCGCTGAGCAACATGTCGATGCGCATTAGCAGGTCGAGCGACGGGATCTCCCCGCCTTCCAACAGGGTGCGCAGGCGGACGCGCCATTCTTCCACGCTGCTGCCATCCTCGGCGGCGAGGGCCATCGCCGTTTCCGTGAGGCGACCGCTGACGGCGAACTGGCGACCGGTGCGACGCAGCCAAGCGTCGAAGTAGGGGCGGTCACCGTGGGGAGAAATCACGGCCGGATCGGTGCATCATCCGTGCCATCCGGTCAAGGATGGCGGGCGCTCATTTCTTGGAGCGGCCCCGTTTTCCGGCGGGGTATTTCACCGGTCCCTTCATCGATGGGGCGCCGTCGTCCTTGAGCGCGGCGATCTGGTCGCGCAGGTGCGCGGCACGTTCGAATTCCAGCCGTGACGAGGCCTCGCGCATTTCCTCTTCCAGCTCGGCGATGACACGCAGCTTGTCGTAAACCGAGACGTCATCAGAAACCATGGAGCTGTTGAGCTTGTCGGCGTGTTCGCGGGCATTCTCGTGCGTGTGCAGGCTGTGTTGAAGCGCTCGCTTGACGCTTTGCGGCGTGATGCCGTGGGCCTCATTGTGCGCTTCTTGGCGGCTGCGGCGATAATCGGTGATGTCGATGAGCGCCTGGATGGAATCGGTGATCTTGTCGCAAAAAAGCACGCATTCGCCGCCGATGTGGCGGGCGGCGCGGCCAGCGGTTTGGATCATCGAAGTTTCGTTGCGGAGGAAACCTTCCTTGTCGGCGTCGAGGATGCAGACGAGGGAAACTTCCGGCAGATCGAGGCCTTCGCGCAGCAGGTTGATGCCGATGAGAATGTCAAAAGTGGCTGCGCGGAGCTGGCGCAAAATTTCGACGCGCTCGACCGCGTCGATGTCCGAGTGAAGGTAGCGGCATTTCAAACCGGTGCCGGTGAGATACTCGGCCAGATCCTCGGCGGTTTTCTTGGTGAGGGTGGTAACGAGCACGCGTTCGCCGCGTTCGACGCGCTGGCGGCAGAGCTCGATGGTTTCGTCGATTTGGCCTTTCAACGGGCGCAGGATGAGCACCGGATCGAGCAGGCCGGTGGGGCGGATGATCTGTTCGACGACGAGCGGTCGGCCGCGTTTCGTGGGATCGAAGTCACCGACCGGCTCCTCGTTGCCGCTGGCTTTGACGCGGAGTTTTTTGAAATCGACCATCACCACGTCGCGGCCATCGGGGCCCTTTTCCTTCACCGACAGGAAGGCTTTGTTGTCAGGGCGCGAGTTGGCGATTTCGAAGGGGCCCGGCGTGGCGGAAACATAGACGCGCTGGCCGGTCATTTTCATGAATTCCTCGAAGCGCAGCGGTCGGTTGTCGAGCGCGCTGGGCAGTCGGAAGCCGTGGTCGACGAGCACGGTCTTGCGGCTTTTGTCGCCTTCATACATGCCGCCGACTTGCGGGATGGTCGCGTGGCTTTCATCGACGAGCAGGAGGAAATCGCGCGGGAAGAAGTCGAGTAATGTGTAAGGCCGTGCGCCCGGTTCGCGGCCGGTGATGTGGCGTGAGTAGTTTTCGATGCCTTGGCAGAAGCCCATTTCCGACATCATCTCCAAGTCGTAATCGGTGCGCATGCGCAGCCGTTGCGCTTCGATGAGCTTGCCCTCCTTCTCGAACAACGCGACGCGCTCGTCGGCTTCTTTGCGGATGGTGACCATCGCGCGCTTCATCTTGTCGGCGGGCGTGGCGAACTGCTTGGCGGGGAAAAAGGTGTGGCTTTCTAACCGTTCGATGACATGGCCGCCGACGGTGTGGATGCTGGTTATGCGCTCCACCTCGTCGTCGAAAAACTCCACGCGGATGGCGGTTTCGTCGAGGTAGGCGGGATGAACTTCCACCACGTCGCCGCGCACGCGGAATTTCCCGCGGCCAAACGCGATGTCATTGCGCTCGAACATCAGGCCGACCAGCGAGCCGAGGAAATCCTCGCGGCTCAGCTTTTGCCCGACCCACGTGGGCATCATTAAATTCTGATAGTCTTCGGGTGAGCCCAAGCCGTAGATGCAGGAAACGGAAGCGACGACAATGGTGTCCTTGCGCGTGAGCAGTGAGCCCATGGTGCTGAGGCGGAGGCGTTCGATCTCGTCGTTGATTGCCGAGTCTTTTTCGATGTAGGTGTCGCTGCGCGGAATGTAGGCTTCCGGCTGATAGTAATCGAAGTAGGAAACGAAGTACTCGACCGCGTTGTGCGGGAAGAAGTTTTTGAACTCGGAGTAGAGTTGGGCCGCGAGCGTCTTGTTGTGGCTCATGATCAGCGTCGGCTTGCCGTGATTGCGGATCAGGTTCGCCATGGTGAACGTCTTCCCCGATCCGGTCACGCCGAGCAACGTCTGATGCCGGTTCCCGGCCGCCAACGACTTCGTCAGCTTGGCGATCGCCTGGCCTTGATCGCCTTCGGGTTGATAGTCGCTGACAAGTTTGAATGGCATCCGGACGCAGTCATAGACGTGCCAAAGGCAGCTCGCAAGTGTGGTGGCTGCGAGCTAGGGCAACGCGTCGTCTTGGTTCAGAGCCCTTCGAGGGATTTGAGAATCCCTTGGCGGAAAGGTGGGGTGGCGAGGTTGCCGAGGTGGCCACCGTTCGGGAAAACCGTCAAACGGGATGAGCCGAAAGTGGACCGCAGCCAAGAGATGTCGTCCGCATCGGTGACGAAGTCATCTTGGTTGACGAGGACACGGACCTTTTTGTTAGCGGCCAATGCGCGCTGATAGCTGCGCAGGTTGTCCTCGCGGGTGAAGTCGCTCTGGCTGATGCCGCGTTCGGCGTAGTAGGGCAGGACGAAGCTCTTGAAATAATCGCTGTAGGTGTAGTTGAGAATTTCGTCGTAGGCAGGATCGCGCCGCCAATCGTCGAGCGGAGTTTTAAGAATGCCCATGTTGTGGCGCGACTGGCTGCTATAAAGCGTGTCGCGCAGGGTGAGGCGGAACGAGAGGCTAACCAGCAGGCGAGATTCGGTGGCGTCGAAGGGTGGTGCGGCGCGCTCTTCGGGCGTCAGAGTGAACAAACCGGCGGCCTTGCGCAGGGTGTTGTTAATCTTTTCCTGGCGGATCGAGGCAGGCCAATCGAGCGGCGCGTTTTGGAAGGAGTCGAGCTTGCGGATGCCGTCTTCAAGATCGACCGGGGTGTTCAAAGCGACGTAACGATCGAAGTCGAGCAGACCGGAATTTCCGGGACCATTGGCCGCGAGGTGGAGCGCTTGGAAGCCGCCCATCGAGTAGCCCATGAGCGCACGGCTGCCCAGTTTGTTAGAATACTTGCGGGCCAGCGTGCGGTCGATCTCGGTGATGGAAACGAGGAGGTCGTGGCAATCGGCGGGGGGGTAGGCGGGCAGGCTCACCGTGGCGGCATTTTCCATGAACTCGGGATGGAAGACGCCGGTGGTGGTGACGACCGAGTAGCCTTTCTGATAGAGCAGCTCGGCGATGGAAAGCGTTTGGCTAGAAACGCGGTGCGAACTCAGGCCGGGAACGATGTAGACGATGGGCGCGGTCTCTTTTTGCAGCCAGAGATTGAACTTCATCTTCCGGCCGGTGGCAGGAATGCGCACGCTGGATTCGCGGCCCTGCCAGACGAAATCAGGATCTTCGGTGCTGATGTTGACGACATTGAGCGTCTGCAACGTGGGCAGATCGCGGGTGGGAGCGGCGGACCAATCCGGCGCATCCTCGCTGGAGGCGTAGGTCCAGATATACTTGGTGTCGACGTAGGAATCGGCATCCGCTTTGACGAAGTTAGAAGCGGTCTCGGTGCTGTCTGAGAGGTTGTTGAAGGCGAGGCCGACGGTGGCGTAGGAGAAGAAATCGAAGAAGTTCCACACTTGCGGCACGCGATCGGCGACGGTGCCGGCGAGATGGAGGTCGTCGCTCGGGCCAAGGCCGGGGAGCATGACGAAGCCGTGAGGTTTCCAGCCCCATTGGTGGAAAGTCTGGGAAAACTGCGCCTCAGGCTTGGGGATGTTCCAGCGGCTGGCGACATCGAACAGGCCAGCCACGCCGACGGTGGTGTTGGTGAGGAAGCGCACGCTTTCGTCACCGGCACTTTGCCACCGGCCTTGCAGCGCCTCGTTGATGAGGCGGCCAGGTGTTAGGGCGTTGCGCGTGAAGTTGCTGATGGATTTGCGTGCCGGGCGCGGGACGATGTTGCGGTAAACGTAGGTGGTCGGGCGCAGCACGCCGAGCAGGACGCCCTTGTTGAATTTCCAGATGCCGCGGTTCACCGGCTCATAGGGGTCGGCCAAAACCTCCGGGAAATTTTCCGGCGTCTGACGGCCAGCCGTTTGAGCGATGCGAGAAACCGGTTGGTGACGCGTGGCGACGGAGGGAGCCGGGCCGCAGGCGGTCAGCAAGGTCCCCGCAACAAGGGTGGCACTCAGCCGATGGACGCGGCAGGGGAGATTCCGCGGGGCGGAGGGCGGGGTGCTGGGAGACATGGGGCTGAGTATTGCGCTGCTTGCCGGAATGGCAAACGGGGAAAAGATGCGCCCGGATAAAGCGGGACGCCGCCACTTGCAAGTGCGGCGAATCGCTCCGCTTCCGCGCGCCCGGCCGTTGCCCGTCCGTTATTTTTTTGGCGCGGGGAAGGCCGGATTGGTCCCTGCGCCGGGAGCCGCTTCCTTGAGGTTAGGCGGAATGGCGGCATCCACCTCACCAGTCGCCCAACGGATGGCTCCGCTGAGGATTTCCTGATAGGCCGGATTGGTCCAGATGTCGTCGCGGTGGCCCATCGCGGTGTAAAAGACGCGGCCCTTGCCCTCCGCCCGTGCCCAGCTGGTGGGATAGGGTGGCCGCTCGTACATGTGACCTTTCATGGCGGGCGAATCGATCACGGTGAGCACGTGGAGGTCCGGGTTGAAATCCTTCAGCGAGTACCATTCCTCGTGATAGGAAAAGCTCTCGCCGAGGTTTTCAAAGCCCGGGAAGGCGGGGTTGATGACCTTGTTGGCGACTTTTTGCTGATCGCCGTGAACGATGAACTCGCCGCCGAGGAAACAGACATAAGGATCGGCGTCCTTGCCGTGGTTGGCGTAACGCTCGGGGCCTTTTTGAGATTCGTTGGCGGTGTGAAACGTGTCGGTCGCGGAATGCAGACCGATGAAACCATTGCCCGCTTTCACATAGTCGAACAACGCCTGCTTGCCGGCCGCAGTCATCGCCGGTTGGCCATCGGTGCCGGTCGTGGTGAGGTCGCCGGTGGTGTAGAAAATCACCGCGTCGAAAGCCTTGAGGTAATCAGGCGAAAACTTGGAACCATCCTTGGAGAACTCGAACTCCCACGAATGCTTTTTGCCGAGATCGAGAAACACCTTTTCTGCGAGGCTCGGCTTGCCGTCTTTCCAGGAAATGACGCTGTGCTCGAAGCCGCTCGACTTGGTGAAAAACAACAGCTTATGCGGCTTGGCGGCTTGGACGGTGAAGGCGGAAGGGATCAGCAGTGCGGTCAGCCATAGGGTTTTCAAGAGGGTTTTGCGAATCATGCGCCAAGATTGGTGTCCACTGGCGGTCGGCGGCAATGTCATAAATCGGAGTCGGGAAAGAACGCTCTAACGTGCTCCTTTCGCTGCGGCGGGTTGGGTGCTGAGCGACTCTTCCTGGTGGCGGGTCAGGTCGAGTTGGCGGGAAATAGCCAGTTCGACTTCCGCGTGGCGCGAGGCAGCGCGAGCGATCGCGTGCTGGAGCGATATTTGAAAATCGGGGTCCGGGACCAAGGCGGCGTAACGGTCGCGGATGTGATTGAGCGTATCGAGGTCGTTGCTGGCGCTGGCGGATCGGATGCGGGACAGGACGGAATTTCGCGACTGTTGGAACTCGTTGGCAACCGCACGGTTGTGGTGGAGATCCAAGTGCAGTTTGAGCAGGAAAGGGGAGAGCAGGAGGGCGATGGCGAGCCCTCCCGTAAGGAGATCAGGGGCTTCGCGGTGGTGATGGGGCGGCAGGGTGGCGATCATGGCTGGTTCATCGGTGAAGGGACGATGGTGGATTTTTAGGGAGGAACATCATCGCCACAGGACCTCACGATTGCAAGCCGCCGGGCGAGGGAAATCTCCCATAGAAAAATAAATGGCAGCTTCCCCGCCAGCCCACTGAGAGTTTCAAAATTTTTGTGGAAGTTCGGGATCTCGGGTTTTGTGGGTTGTTGGGCGGCGCGCCAGTCCGCCACCGGGCAGGGCATCTGGCGCTGATGTTTCTCATGCGGATTGGCGGAATGGGGGAGAAGTCGGAGGCCGGTGGATGGTGTGGCAGGTGCTGGGGATTTTTTGGCCGATGGGAGGGGAGGGATACGGGATGGACGGGCGGGGCGGGGGAGACGTAGGATGGCGCGTGCTTCCTTGGTTCTCCGACAAACGATTTCCGCTCTACCTCGCTCCGATGGCGGGCGTGACCGACAAAATTTTCCGCCAGATCTGCAAGGACTTGGGCGCGGACGTGATGGTCACTGAGTTCGTTTCTGCGGAGGGCATCATGCAGGCGGATGACAGGACGCGAAAATACACGGAGTTCACGGAGGGGCAGCGGCCGGTGGGCGTGCAACTTTTCGGCGCAGATGGCGAACGGATGGGCGAGGCGGCGCGGAAAATTATCGATTGGAAGGAGCCGGAGTTCATCGACATCAACTTCGGCTGCCCGGTCAACAAGGTGGTGTCACGCAATGGCGGCTCGTCGTTGCTCAAGGATTGCCCGATGCTGGCGAGCGTGGCCTCCGGCGTAGCGAAGGCGGTGGGCGATCGCGTGCCGGTGACGGCGAAAATCCGCATCGGCTGGGACCAGGATTCGGTCAACGCGGTGGAGGTGGCGAAAATTTTGGAAGATTGCGGGATGCAGGCGATTGCGGTGCATGGTCGTACGCGGGCGCAAGGGTATGGCGGCGAGGCGGACTGGAATGTCATCGATGCGGTCGCGCGGGCGGTGAGCATCCCGGTCATTGGCAATGGCGACCTCACCTGCGGTGCAGACGTCGCGAGGCGTAAGGCGGAAACCGCGGTGTCCGGCGTCATGATTGGTCGTGCGGCGATGCAAAACCCGTGGGTTTTCCGCCAGGCTCGGCATTTCCTCGAAACGGGGGAAGTGCTGCCGGACGTGGACGCCGAGGAGCGCTGGGAAATGGTCATCCGCCATTGCCGCATCGCGGTGGACAGCGGGCGCAATGGCAACGAAAAGCAGACGCTCACGGCGATGCGCTCACGGCTGATGGCTTATTGCAAAGGATTTCCTGGGGCGAAGGAGCTGCGGCAGCGGCTGTGCCAAGTTTCATCGGTGGCGGAGGTGGAGGATTTGGCGGCGTTTTCGATGAGCCGGGGCGAACTGGCTGAGCTTTGACCATCTGCAACATCCGCTAACTTGAGATTTCTGAACTCGAATCATGCCGAATTGATCGCTCGGTGCAATTTGGCCGCAGGGCTCCTCAAGAAACATCTAGGTCACTCGGAGTTGTGATGTCGCCTATGCGGTGAAAGATTGAGCCGTAAAACCCGTTTGGGGGAATCTCACGAGCTTTTCTGGGCTTTCCGGCAACAACCCATTCATGAATCCCGATTTTCGACTTTTCCTTCCGCTCCTGTTCGGCTGCCTTCTTTCTGGCTGTGACCGCGAGAGGAATGTGGCCACTCGCACCGTCAACATCGCCGCCGCGGTGGAGGGGACTCGCATTTCCTTCAATGAGTCCATCCAACCCATCCTCTCGGAAAACTGCTACCACTGCCATGGGCCGGACTCAGGCACGCGCGAACCGAAGGATGAGCCGCTGCGCTTGGACCGCGAGAAGCAGGCATTCGCAGTGCGTGAGGATGGCAAGCCTGTCATCGTCAAAGGCGATCCGGCAGCCTCGCTGTTAGTTCGGTTGATCAAGTCACAGGATGCGGACGAAGTGATGCCGCCGACGAAATCTCACAACCAGCTCACCGCGGAAGAGATCGTTTTGCTAGAAACCTGGGTTGCCCAAGGAGCGGAATACGAGGAACACTGGGCATTTAACCCGCCGACGCGGCCGACACTGCCAGCCGTTTCCCATCCGGAATCGGTGAACAATCCGGTGGACGCCTTCATTCAGGAAAAGCTCGCGGAAAAAGGACTCACGCCCGGACCTGTCGAGGATCCGCGCACGCTGGCTCGCCGCGCGGCATTGGATCTAACGGGATTGTTGCCGGACGCCGCCGATGTTGAGGCCTTCGCCAAAGATCCATCCCCAGCGGCCTATCAGAAGTATCTGGAGAAACTTTTTGCATCGCCAGCCTACGCCGAGCATCGGACGCGCTACTGGCTGGACTACTCACGCTATGCCGACACGCATGGTCTTCATTTCGACAACGTTCGTGCGATCTGGCCCTACCGAGACTACGTCATCCGCTCGTTCGCTGCGAACAAGCCGTATGATCAATTTGTCCGCGAGCAACTGGCTGGTGACATGATCCCCGCCACCACGGCGGACACGTGGATCGCCACCGGCTACATCCGCTGCAATGTCTCGACCAACGAGGGCGGGACCATCCCTGAGGAGGTCCATGCGAACAACACCCGCGACCGCGCCGAGGCCTTTGGTGCTGCATTTCTCGGTCTAACGGTCGGCTGCGCGTCGTGCCACGACCACAAGTTTGACCCCACGTCGCAGAAGGACTTTTACGCGCTCGGTGCGTTTTTCAACAACACCGCGGAAAAGGCTTGGGACGAAAATATCGCCGATAGCCCGCCAGTCTTGAGGGTGCCTGCTGCGGACAAGCGTGCTGAGTTTGATGCGGCCATTGCGCGGCGTTCGCAGCTTGCGATGAAACTGGAAGCGCGCCGTGCCACTGCGCCCGCGCTGTTTAAGGAATGGCTCGCCGCAGGAAATAAGCCGAACGGCGTTTCTAACGAATCGCTCGAACTCCACCTGCGTTTGGATGAGGGCCAAGGCGATGTGGTGAAAAACTCCGCTCCCGGCGCGAAGACCGCCAGCTACAAGGCGGACACCAACCCACTCGTTTGGGGCGAGCAAGTTTGGTTCTGGCCGTCGATGCGCATGGAAATCGCCACCAACTTGCCGATGTCCGACCAAGGGGATTTCGAATGGAACGAAGGGTTCTCCGCCTCGATGTGGTCGTTGCAACGGATGAAAACCTCCAACCTAACCACCGGTAACGGATCGCTCATCGCACGCATGGGAGACAATTCGATGGAGAACCATCGCGGGTGGGATTTCTTCATCGATGGCGACAAGCTTGTCGTCCACATCATCCACAAGTGGCCCGACCAAGCGATACGCGTGGACACGCCTGGCATCCCGCGCGGCGAATGGGTGCACGTTGGATTCAGCTACGATGGATCCGGTCGGGGCGAGGGCGTGAAGCTCTTTGTTAATGGCGAAGAACGGAAAACCAACATTCCGACCAACACGCTTCAACCCGGTCTAACGATTCGCAACCAACTGCCGTTTCATCTTGGCCAACGTGCGGCTGGCGACCGCTTGCGTGAAAGCGCATTCCAAGATGTGCGTCTCTATCGCCGCATGTTGCAGCCTGCGGAATTTGCCCGTTTGCCGTATGAGGATCAGAGCGCAAAAATTCTCGCGGCATCACCGGATCCCGAAAAATGGTCGCCGCGCGAACGCTTCATCGCACTCGACCGCTATTTCCTCGCCGTCGCCGATCCCGAAGCCAAAAAGCTGAAAGAGGAAATGCGCGCGGCAGACGCCGAGATCGAGCGCTTGGGCAAAGACGGCGCGGCCACGCTCATCACGCGCGAGCGTGCGGCACCGGCCACCGCGTGGGTGCTGGATCGCGGGGTTTATTCCGCCCGCAAAGAAATGGTGACGCCTGCCACGCCGGAGTTTCTGCCTGTCGCGAATCCAGCGACGACTCGTCTCGAACTCGCGGAGTGGTTATTTCAAGAGGAGAACCCGCTGTTTGCACGCGTCACGGTCAACCGCATTTGGCAGGAGTTGTTCGGCACCGGCATCGTCGAAACTCCGGATGACTTCGGCATCATGGGCGCGCGTCCGAGCCATGAGAAACTGTTGGACTGGTTGGCCGTCGAGTTTCGCGAGTCCGGTTGGGACATGAAGCACATCTATCAACTGCTGCTCACGTCGCACACCTATCGCCAGAGCAACCGCGTTACCGCAGAAGCACTCGCCGCCGATCCGAGCAACCGCCTGCTTTCTCGCGGACCACGTTTCCGCATGGATGCGGAGGTGCTGCGTGACACCGCGCTCCAAGCGTCGGGTTTGCTGGCGTCGAAAGTCGGTGGTCCGCCGGTGAAATCCTATCAGCCGGAAGGCGTGTGGGAGGCGGTTTCCATGCCGGAGTCGAACACGCTTCACTACAAGCAGGATTCCGGCGAGGCGCTCTATCGGCGCTCGATCTATTCGTTCTGGAAACGCTTCGCCCCGCCGCCATCCATGGAGACGTTTGATGCGCAGGCGCGTGAAGTGGTTTGCATGCGACGCGCCCGCACCAATACGCCGCTTCAGGCACTTGTTAGTATGAATGATCCGCAGTTTTTCGAAGCCGCACGCAAGCTTGCCGAACGCACGATCCTCCACGCCAGCCAACCGACGGAGCGCCTGGGCTTCCTCGCTGAAACTCTGATGTCCCGCCAGCTCGCGGCCAAGGAAGCGGAGCATCTGACGAAAAATCTCGAGAACTTTGCCAAGCATTACCGCGACCACCCGCAGGACGCCAAGGATCTGCTCACCACGGGTGAAGCTCCTGCCAATCCTGAACTCGACCCGGTCGAAGTCGCCACCTGGGCGATGATGGCCAATCAATTCCTCAACCTCGACGAAACCCTCACCAAGTAAGGCATGAACATTTCCGAGATCCAACTTTGTTCCGATCAAGGTGGCGAAGGCCCGAGCGTGATGGATTTGCCCATCCCGGCGGAGCTCAAAGCCGAGTGGCATGCACTCGCCTCGCGCCGCCAATTTCTATCAAGAGCCGGCAAGTCGCTCGCGTGGGCCAGCATCGCTGGCTTGTTTGCCAAGGGCGGAAACTCGATGCAGGCGGCAGAAATGCAGGCGGCCTTGCTGCCGCATTTCGCGCCCAAGGCGAAGCGTGCGATCTATCTGTTCATGGCGGGTGCGCCTTCGCAGATCGAGACGTGGGATTACAAGCCGGGTCTCGCCGCGCATTTCGACCAAGATCTGCCGGAGTCGGTTCGCGGCGGTCAGCAGCTCACTGGAATGACGGCCTCGCAGACGCGGTTTCCGGTGGCTCCCTCGATTTACAAATTCCAACAGCATGGCAAAGCCGGTCACTGGGTGAGCGAATTGTTCCCTCATTTGGCGAAAGTTTCGGATGACTTCGCGGTGATGCGATCGTTGCACACGGACGCGATCAATCATGAACCGGCGATTTTGTTAGCGAACTCGGGCAACATGATTCCGGGCAAGCCATCGATTGGTTCGTGGATTTCCTACGGACTTGGTTCGATGAACGACGACCTGCCGAGTTTCGTCGTCCTAACCTCCAAATTGGTGACCACGGCGAACATCCAAGCACTTTCGTCACGCCTGTGGTCTGCCGGATTTCTATCACCGGATCATGCCGGTGTCGCGCTGCGCTCGGGCGGGAATCCCGTGATTCATCTCTCCAATCCCAAGGGAGTGCCTGCCTCGATACGGCGGGCGATGATCGATGGCGTGAGCGACATGAACCGGCAGTTGTACGAACGCATCGGCGATCCCGAAACCAACGCCCGCATTGCACAGTATGAAATGGCGTTTCGCATGCAGACCTCGGTGCCGGAACTCACGGATCTCTCGAATGAACCGCAATCGGTGTGGGACATGTATGGGCCGAAGGCGAAGGAACCCGGCACCTACGCCTACAACTGCCTGATGGCGCGTCGCTTGGCCGAGCGCGGCGTGCGTTTCACCCAGATTTTCCACCGTGGATGGGACAATCACACGAACCTGCCGGCCAACATCAAATCACTCACGGAAGACATCGATCAACCGACGGCCGCGTTGATGGCGGACCTGAAGCAACGCGGTTTGTTGGATGATACGCTGGTCGTCTGGGGCGGTGAATTTGGCCGCACCGTTTATTCGCAAGGTGGCCTCACCAAGGATAACTACGGTCGCGACCATCATCCACGTTGTTTCTCGATGTGGATGGCGGGCGGCGGAGTGAAACCCGGCACCGTCTATGGCGAGACCGATGATTTCTCCTACAACATCGTGAAGGATCCGATGCATATCCGCGATCTCAATGCGACCAT
>JAZKEG010000031.1:21787-27389 GCA_040387215.1 Verrucomicrobiota bacterium
CTAGGGGTCGATCACGATCGACTCAGCTTCAAGTTCCAAGGGCTCGATCAGAAGCTCACGGGGGTGGAGCCAGCGCGGGTGGTGAAGGAGTTGTTGGCGTAGTTAGGCGGGAGACTTCCCTGTTACGCCGATCGATCGGAGAGACGAAGATGGCGGTGGCTGATCGCTGTCACGGGGTCTAACGAGTTCCTTCGTAGATGGTGACGACGCCGAAGGTGAGCGGGGTGATGTAGGTGTTGGAGAAACCGCAGGTTTCTAGCAGATCGGTCATGCCGTTGCCGGAGGGGAATTGTTCGATGGAGCCGCCGAGGTATTCGTAAGCATCCTTTTGGCCGGTGAGGAGCCCTGCCATGTGGGGCAGGACGTGGTGGAGATACCAGCGATAAGGGGCACGCAGAAGCCCGTTGGGCAGGGAGAAATCGAGAATGACGAGTCGGCCACCGGGCTTAAGAACGCGGTGCATTTCACGCAGAGCGGCGGGATAGTCGGCCATGTTGCGAAGACCGAAGGCGACGGTGACGACGTCGAACTCGCTGTCGGAAAAGGGCAGCTTGAGCGCGTCGGCAACGACGGTTTGGGCGATGCCGCGGCTGGACGCGTGGGCCAGCATTTCCGCGCAGAAGTCGGACGCGATGACCTCGCAGTCCGGGCATTGATCTTGGATTTCGAGGGCGAGATCGCCGGTGCCGCTGGCGACGTCGAGCAGACGGTCGGGCAGCCATTTGCGGATGCGAGCGGTGACGGCCTTGCGCCAGAGGATGTCCATGCCGCCGCTGAGGACGTGATTGGTGAGCACGTAGCGATCCGCGATTCTGGCGAAGGCGTCATGGACATAAACGGCGTCTGGCATGCGGGGATGGGTAGACCGGATGGGGTTTCGGACAAGCGCGAAGTGGCGTGAGGTCGCCGATTTGGACAGGGAAGCGACGTTTGCATCAGCCACAAAAAACCCTCCGGAAAGGAGGGCTTTTCGCAAAAGAAGGATATCGCTCCGGCTCTATCAGTTGGCGGGCGGCAGGGATTGGCTGGGAAGCGGGGTTTCCAGACCATCGTTCGGAGAATCGGCCAGTTTCCCACGGCTGAACCAGAGGACGATGGGCGAGGCGATGAAGATGGATGAGAAGGTTCCAACGAAAATCCCGACGAGGATGACGATGGAGAAATCCCTCAGCGCGGCACCGCCGACGACCGCCAGCGAGAGCACGGAAACCACGGTGGCTGTAGAGGTCAGGATGGTGCGGGAAAGCGTGGCGTTGATCGCGTGGTTCATCAGATCGATGAGGCTGCCACGGTGGAGGTGCACGTTTTCGCGGATGCGGTCGAAGATGATGATGGTGTCGTTGATCGAGTAACCGGCGATGGTGAGGATGGCACCGACGTGGATCATGGAGAGTTCACGTCCGAGTAGGACGATGATTCCCACCGAGATGATACAATCGTGGAGAACCGCGATGAAGGCACCCAGAGCGTAGGAGAATTCGAAACGCACGGTGACATAGAGCATGATGCCCAGCATGCCGAGGGCCAACGCCAAGATGGAACTGCGCAGGACATTGCCGCCGATGAAGCCGGAAATGTCCTCGCGACTGGCTTCGATTTTGTAGTGCTCGCCAGTGGCATCGGTGACTTTTTCGGCCAGTTCGGGGAAGGATTGGCGGAGTTTCTCTTCGATGATCTTCGCGTCCCGGCTGTCGCAGCGGACGGTCAAAAGGTGACCTGAAGTTGGGTTCGACTCATCCTGTGGATAAGCGGCTTTGTGAAGCTCGATTCCGCTGAGGGCTTTTTCCGCAGCGTCGGCAGGAATGGCGAAGTCACTGCCGAGCAGAAACTGGATGCGCGTGCCACCGGTGAAGTCGACACCCAGCGCTTTTTCCTTTTTCCAAGCGAATCCAGCGAGCGAGATCAGCACCATGACCAACGCAATGGTGCCCCAAAGCTTACGCTTGCCGAGGAAGTCGTAGTTGCTGTCGTTGTTGATCAGGTTGAGGAACGTGAGGTTCTTGAGAATGCCCAGATCGACGCCCCAACGGAACAGGACGCGGGTGCCGAGGATGGCCGAGAACATCGAACAGACGAGGCCGATGGTGAGCGTGACGGCGAATCCTTTAACGCTGCTGCTGGAAAGCCAGAACAGGATGACGGCGGTGATCAGCGAGGTGATGTTGGAGTCGAAAATGGCGCTGAATGCCTTTTCGTAGGCGGCTTCGATGGCGGCCTTGAGCGATTTTCCGGCGGCGAGTTCCTCCCGCAGGCGTTCGTTGATCAGCACGTTGGCGTCCACCGCCATGCCGATGGTCAGCACCATCCCGGCGATACCAGGCAAGGTGAAGGTGAAGCCAAACATGGCCATCACGCCGAAGAGCATAACCACGTTGAGAATCAGGCCCACCATGGCGACGAGGCCTGCGGTGCGGTAGTAGATGAGGATGAAAAGGAAAGTGAATGAGAGGCCGAGCACACCGGCCCAGACGCCTTGCTTGATCACGGCCTCGCCGAGGAGCGGGGAAACGGTGCGCTCTTCGTCGACGACGAGCGGGTTTTCCAGTGGGTTCATCAGCGCGTTGACGAGGTTCTGCACTTCGCCGGGTTCGCGCAGGCCGGAAATCGAGAACTCCTTGGCCAGGCGAGCTTGCACGACTGGAGCGCTGATGACTTCGCCGTCCAACACAATGGCGAGGCGATCCACGCCGAGCTGCATGTCGCCGGTCAGGGCGATCATCTTGTCCGTGCCTTCCCCATCCAAAGTGACACCCACGGCGTCAGGCTGGGACGGCGATGGGTAGGCGCTGGAGATATTGGCACCGGAGATGGCGACGCGGCGGCTGAGCAGGATGGGACGAGTGAACTCATTGCCGTCTTGGTCTTTTTCCTTGAGCGGATAGGTGCGGAAGCCGGGGATGATTTCGATCTTTTCGTCCACTCGTTGGGCGAGCGTCTTGCCGTCTTGACCCGGTTCGTCATTGCGCGGGCTGACCTCGCGAAGTTCGAGTTTGGCAACTTTTTCGAGGGTTTCCTTGATCTCCTTGGATTCCTCAGGTTTCACCCCGGGCATCTGGACCAGGATGCCATCCTCGCCCTGCTGGGAAATCTGCATGTCGCGCTGGCCACCTGGGTTGAGGCGCTTTTCGATGATGGTGATGGCTTGCTCGACCTGGTCCTTGGTGACGGGAATCGCCTGACCGCTCTCGGTGACACGGGGTTGCAGACGCAGCGAGAACGACGAGCCGCCGCCAAGATCGATGCCGAGCTTGAGTCGCTCCTTGGGTGGCATGAATGCCATGATGCAGAGGGCTGTCACACCGAGCAGCAGCACGGAGCCGACATTGCGCTTGCGACGTTCCACTTCAGTCGCGAAGTACCAGAAAAACAGGATCATCATGGTGATCCCGAGGCCAAAAAGGGTCAGGGGATCTTCGAACAAAGAGGTAAGCGCGAGCATGGTAAAAAGTCAGGGTTGGCTCCGGAAAAGGCGGGGTCTTGTCAGGCAGGAAAACAGGTCATTTGGCAACCACGTCCTTTTTATGGACATTGGTGACCGCCGCCTTGTCGAACTCGATCATCGTTCCTTCGGCCACTTTCAGAACCACCGTGTGCTCTTTCACATTGTGGACGATGCCGTGAATCCCGGCGTTGGTGACGACCTTGTCGCCAGCTTGGAGGGCGGCGATGCGAGCGGCCTGCTCCTTCCGTTGCTTTTGCTGCGGGCGAATCATCAGCACGTAAAACATGACCAGCAGCACCAGCGGCATGATCAGGCCGTTGCCAAGGATGCTTTCCGGGCCTTTCGGCGCAGGGGTGGCTTGAGCGAGGAGGGTGGTGCCGTGAAACGCGGGTAGTGAGGTCATGTCGTGTCGGATCGAGTGTATCGCCGGATGAAGGATTCCTTGAAGGTGGAGAATTCCCCGGCCTGGATGGCTTCCCGTGCCTCGGCGACGAGGCGCAGGTAGAAATGCAGATTGTGAAAGGAAAGCAACCGCAAACCGAGGATTTCGCCCGCCCGAAAAAGGTGCCTCAAATAGGCTCGTGAGAATCCGGCGACATGCGGGTGGGCGCTCTCGCAAAGCGGCCGCGGGTCCTTGGCGTGGATCAGGTTCTTGATGTTGATCGGGCCATCAAGCGTCATGGCCATGCCGTGGCGGGCGATGCGGGTGGGCATGACGCAATCAAACATGTCCACGCCGCGACCTATCATTTCGAGGATCTGCGGCGGCGTGCCGAGGCCCATCGCGTAGCGCGGTTTGTCGTGAGGCAGGAAGGGCACCGCATTCTCGATGGCGCGGAACATCTCATGCTCCGGTTCACCGACGGAAACGCCGCCAATCGCGTAGCCATCGAAACCAAGTTCGACGAGTTCGCGCGCCGACTGCTCGCGCAGATCCGCATAGATGGACCCTTGGACGATGCCGAAGTGTTGCTGCCGACCGCCGCCGGAGCGGGGTTCGTTTGCGGTGACCCAATCTTTGCAGCGCTTTGCCCAGCGTGTCGTCAGCGCGAGGGAGTTCGCGGCATATTTTTCATCGCAGGGGTAGGGCGGGCATTCGTCGAACAGCATTGCGATGTCCGAGCCGAGGGCGGCTTGGATTTCCATGCTCAGCTCGGGGGTAAGCAGCATTTTCGAGCCGTCGAGATGGTTTTGAAAACGCACGCCCTCTTCGGTGATTTTGCGCAGCTTGGCCAGTGACCAGACTTGGAAGCCGCCGGAGTCGGTGAGCATCGGCTTTTGCCAGGTGCTGAATGCGTGAAGTCCGCCGAGTTCGCGGATCAGTTCATGGCCTGGGCGCAGCCAGAGGTGGTAGGTGTTGCCGAGGATGATTTGCGCCCCAAGCAGTTCCAGCTCAGTAGGATGCAGCGTCTTGACCGTGGCTTGAGTGCCGACCGGCATGAAGATGGGCGTTTCAACCGGGCCATGCGGAAGTTCCAGTCGGCCGGTACGGGCGGCGCAGGTGGGATCAGTGGCTAAAACGGTGAAGGACACGGGAAAGGTTGGCGGGATAGGCCACTTCCCGACCTCGGCCAAGCGCAATCTCCCAAGGATGGGTCGTGAAAAAAAGTTTAGAAACTCAGAAACAAATCCATTTGGGTGGCGTTGATTTCCGTGATCCCGTCTGGGCTGTGCTTCGCAGGGCTAGAAACTTCCCGTGAAATTCCACTCGTTTCTATCCCATCCCGCGTTCATGAGTGCAGCGTCTTGACGGAAATCATTCTCATCAACAACACCAACACCAACTAACTCATCATATGAAACTCGTGCTCACCGCGCTTTGCGCTTCGTTCATGGTCGTCCCCGCCGCATTTGCTAAGGATTGCGACAAGGAAAAATGTGACAAGGACAAGGTCGAAGAAGGCACCATGATCGCTCATTGCGGCAAGTGCGGCAAAGGCGACCACAAGGAAGACGACAAGGACGAGGAGAAGAAAAAAGAAGGTACCCTCATCGCTGGCAAGGACTGCGAGAAGGATTGCGACAAGGACAAGGCCGAAGGCACGCTGCTCGCTGGCAAGGATTGCGAAAAGGGCGAGTGCGACAAGGACAAGGCTGAAGGCACACTGCTCGCTGGCAAGGATTGCGAAAAGGGCGAGTGCGACAAGGACAAGGCTGAAG
>JAZKEG010000031.1:27489-37536 GCA_040387215.1 Verrucomicrobiota bacterium
TCGCTGGCAAGGATTGCGAAAAGGGCGAGTGCGACAAGGACAAGGCTGAAGGCACGCTGCTCGCTGGCAAGGATTGCGAAAAGGGCGAGTGCGACAAGGACAAGGCTGAAGGCACACTCCTCGCTGGCAAAGATTGCGACAAGGATTGCGACAAGGACAAAGAAGAGGGCACGCTTGCCTAATCGTTTGAGTTAATCTGTTTCAAAAAGCCGTCGGGAATTTCCTGACGGCTTTTTTGTGCGTGTTACGCAAGTGGAGTTTTTGTTAGGCTGATCCAGTAACTGAAATTCTACCGCAAATGAAAGAGAGACGAGAGATCCGGTGGTGTGCTCAATCTGCTCCTCAGTGTGCTCAAGCTTTCGCATCTTTGTTTATCTTTCTTGGTCTTTGAATGTCTTTACTTGTGGTGTCGGCGGTTAGATTATTTGGAGCTTCCGTTGATTCAGCGCAAAATGGATGAGTAAGACTGGGTTGACGCAGGCATCCAGCATTTCCAATCTCGGTCATGATTGATGTCGTTTGTGGGGTGATTGAAAATGCGGCTGGGGAATTCCTCGCCTGCCGTCGTCCTCTTGGAAAGCATCTCGGTGGCTTGTGGGAGTTTCCTGGGGGAAAAGTGGACCCCAAAGAATCGCCCGAGAACGCCTTGGTGCGGGAGCTGCGCGAGGAACTGCGGGTGGAACTGCGGGTGGAAGTCGAGGTTGGGGTCTCGATGAAACCTGTCTTGTGGACATATGATGACAAAGCGATCCGCTTGCTGCCATTTCGCTGTCGCATCGCTCATGGCATTCCTCAAGCGGTGGAGCATGAGGCAATTCTTTGGTGTCGTCCCGAGAAGTTTGGCGAACTTTGCTGGGCGGATGCGGATATTCCGGTGATTCGCGAAATATTTCCTGATTTCGGACAATGATTCTCGACGCTGGATGATTCTCTAAATTGACTTTGTAATCCGGCAGGTTAGTTTGCCGCTCCCACCCAAACCCATGAAGCGTTTTATCACTCATACCACCGTGGCTTTGCTTGTCTCCGCCGGGCCACTTCTGAGCCAGACATCGGACCAAGCTGGCCCTCAGGATGATCCCGCCTATCTCAAAAAAGCGGCACTCCAGATCGACCAATATGTGGCGTCGTTCTACCGCCAAAAAAAGCTCCCAGTCCCGGACGTGACCGATGACGCGACTTTCCTGCGACGTGCTTTTTTGGTCGCGGTCGGTCGCATCCCCACCGCCGAGGAAGCACGATCCTTTCTTGAGATCGAAGATCCGACCAAGCGCGAGGCCTTGGTGGATTACTTGGTGAAATCCAAGGGCTACTCCAGCCACCTTTCTAACTGGGCCTTCGATATCCTGCGCATCACCGACGGTCGCGTGGGAACCACCGCCAACAATGAGCCATACCGGCATTGGGTGCGCGAGGCGATGACCAACAACATGCGCTGGGACGATTTCACCCAACAGCTGATTTCTAGCAACGGTGACGGTTGGAACCAAGCGACGGCTGCGGTCGGCTATTACACACGAGACCGGGGCATGCCGTTGGACAATCTTTCCAACACAATGCGCGTCTTCCTCGGCACTCGCATGGAATGCGCTCAGTGCCATGACGATCCCTTCGGCGCGACGGAGCGTCACGATTTCTATCAGCTTGCAGCCTTCACTCATGGGCAAACGAGCATCGGCCAAAATAACATGAAGCCACTGTGGGACGAACTCGCCGATGCTGAGACACGGGGCGAGGATTATCGCATCGCCGAGGTGATGTGGGACAAAGTTTACGGCATGTCCTTGGGTGGGGGCGGAACCGGCCGCATCGAGTTGCCGTCCGACTATCAATATCGTGATGCGAAGCCGGGCGAAATGGTGGGTGGCAAGACGCCATTCGGCAAAATGGTGCGGATGTCCGAGAAGCGGGTCGCCAATGACGGCCGAGCTGAACTCTCAAACTGGATGCTCACCAAGACGGGCGAGCAATTCGCATCGGTCGTCGCCAACCGGATGTGGAAGCGCATCATGGGCAAAGGGATTTACGAGCCGGTGGATGAGTATGTGCCGTCCTCGAAATCGCCCCATCCCGACATGATGGCCTTCCTGAGCCGCATCATGATCGACATGGGTTATGACTTGAGGTCCTTCCAGCAGGTGCTGTTGATGACGAAAACCTTCCAGTTCGGAGCCAATCCAAATCCATCCATCGTCGAGGGCGGGGATGACTTTCATGGTCGCAAGATCGAGCGCCTTTCCTCGGAGCAGATCTGGGATTCTTTGATCACTTTGGCGGCCGGAGATCCGGATAAAAAACCGATCCGCACGCTGGATGACCGTATCCTTGTTGGCAACAAGCCGGTGCTCGTTGGCAAGAAATCGATGAGCCAGCTATCCAAAGAGGTGCTCGCGTTGAAATCCGAGGAAGAGGTCAGAAGCTACTTCGTGAAGTTCGCCAAAGAGGTGAAGAGCGGTGGCGGGTCCTCAGGCGGCGATTCGATGATGGGCATGAGCCAAGTGCGAACCTACGACAGAAACGCGATGGTGCGTGCTTCGGAATTGCCATCTCCGGCACCCCGCGAGCACTTCCTTTACTTGTTCGGTTCTTCGGACCGCGAGGTGGTGGATGGTGCGAGCCTTGAGCCCAACGTCGGCCAAGTGCTTTCCTTGATGAACGGCTTTGTCCAGAAACAGCTCGTCAACAACTCGTCGGCTCACCTCTACAAGACCCTCGAGGGCGCGACGACGGATATGGAGAAAATCCGACGACTCTACATCGCCATCCTTAGCCGTCCGCCTTCCGAGGAGGAAATGTCTTGGATGCTCGATGAGGTGAAGGCTGAGGGCGAAAATGGATACCGCAATGTGGTTTCCGCGCTCGTGATGTCTTCCGAATTCCTTTTCCTTCAATAAACCCAAAAACCTAATTTCACCCATGAGTCCATTCCGCAAAGCCGACGAACTCACCCGTCGTCAATTCGTCTCCAACGCCGCTCGCGCCTACCTCGGCGTGCATCTTTTCCCGATGCTGGGCGGCACGCTCGCCAGCGCTGCACCCGGTGCCACGGTCAAGGGCGGCACCGCGAAAAACGTCATCTACCTCTACATGTCCGGCGGCATGAGCCACGTGGACACCTTCGATCCCAAGCCCAAGAAAAAGGATGTCATGGGCAAGACGGAGGCCATTCCCACCAAGGCCCCAGATGTGATGGTTGGCCACTACCTCAAGAAAACGGCCGAGGTGATGGACAAGGTTTGCGTGATCAATTCGATGAACTCGACCCAAGGCGCGCACGAGCAAGGGTCCTACATGATGCACACCAGCTACACGCTGCGCGGCACGATCAAGCATCCGTCGCTCGGCTCCTGGGTGGTGAAACTGGGTGGTCGCATCCATCCCGAATTGCCCGGATTTGTCGCCATCAACAGCTCGCCTGAGCACACCGGCGGTGGGTTTTTTGGCGCAAAATACGCGGCGGCCCCCATTGGCAGCCCAGATCAGGGATTGCAAGACTCCCACCGCTCCGGCGATGTCACGCCTGAAAACTTCGAACGCCGCCTCACGCTGGCCGACAAGATGAACCGGCAATTCCACGGCCGTTTCCCCAATGCGGACGTGAAAGCCTACGAGGAACTCTATCGCGAGGCGATTGCACTGATGAACTCAAAGGATCTCAAAGCCTTTGATCTCAACCAAGAATCCCAAGCCACGCGCGATCTCTACGGCAAGGGGCGCTTCTCCCAAGGCTGTCTGCTCGCACGGCGCCTGGTCGAAAACGGCGTCAAATTTGTCGAGGTGGAACTCGGCGGATGGGACACTCACTATGACAATTTCACCGGAGTCGCCGGGCGTTGCTCGGAGTTCGATCAAGCCTATGCAGCCCTCATCACCGACCTCGATAAGAAGGGCTTGTTGAATGAGACGCTCGTCGTCGTCGCCACGGAGTTCGGTCGTTCGCCGGAAATCAAGACCGAGCACCAAGACGGACGTGACCACCATCCTTCGGCCTTCTCCTGCCTTCTGGCTGGCGGTGGCGTGAAGGGCGGCATCAAGTATGGCGAGTCGGATGCCTCTGCCGACAAGGTGAAGGAAGGCGTCGTTTCGGTTCCTGATTTCAACGCCACCATCGCCTACGCGCTCGGACTGCCGTATGAGACGGTCATCATGTCGCCCAGCAAGCGCCCGTTCAAAATCGCGGATAAAGGCATGCCGATCACCACGCTCTTTGCCTAGATCGTTTGCCGCTTTGCCATTCCTCAACCGGCATCGGAATTTTTTCGATGCCGGTTTTCCCTAAGGCTCTTTAGGGCGGGTGAGGGGACTCAGAGTGGCCGTTGCTGCGGTCTGGAATCGCGGTATTTCATCGCGGCTTCCAAGCGTGAGCGGACATGCAGCTTGTCGTAGATGTGCTTGAGGTGGACCCGCACGGTTTCCACGGAAATGTTGAGCTGGTCGGCGATCTCTTTGTTGGCAAGTCCTTCGCAGAGCTGCTCGAGGATTTCCGTTTCGCGGGGCGATAAATTCACCTGTTCGGTCGCCGCGACCACGGGTTGGTAGAAGGCCTCGACCACGCGGCGTGCAATTTCCGCGCTCATCGGTGCACCACCCGTACAAACATCGCTGATGGCGGCGCGCACGTCGCCCGGGGATGAGCGTTTGAGAAGGTAGCCGGATGCGCCCGCCTTGAGGGCCGCGAAGATCTTGTCGTGGTCTCGATAGACGGTGACCATGATGACCTGAGTTTCCGGCAGGTGTTGCTTGATCCGAGCCGTCGCCTCGATGCCGGAAATACCGGGAAGGTTGATGTCCATGAGCACGACGTGTGGACGGAAGGCATCGACCTTTTTCAAAGCCTCTTCGCCGTTGGTCCAGACGCCAACGCACTGAAGGCCTTCGGTGGATTCGACAAGCTGGCGCAGACTGGCACCGAGAGCGGCGTTGTCCTCGACGATGGCGACTTGGGTGATGCTGGGAGCGGGCATGAAAAATGGGATTTCTAGCGGAAAGTCTAGCCGGGTTGGGGCAAGGGAAGCGGCAGGGTGAGAGTGATGACAGATCCGCCCGGCTTGGTGCTGGTGATGGTGCATGTGCCGCCGCAATCGGTCATGCGTTTTTTGAGGTTTTCGAGTCCGTTGCCGGAAGACGCGTATTCGACATCGAATCCGCGCCCGTTGTCGATGATCTCGATGGTGAGTCGATTGTCATCCAGAGTGATGCGCAGCCGGATTTCGCTGGCACGGGCGTGTTTGACGGCATTGTTGAGCGATTCGCGGGCGGCGAGGAAGACGTTGTGCCGGCGGTTGGGGCCGATGGGAAGGTCCGGGATGTGGCGCGGAACATCCGTGCGCAGCGTGATGGCCGCATTTTCCAAAAACTCGCGGGCAAAGGCGCAAAGGTATTCCACCAGCGAGTGCAGGCTGTCCTCGGACGGAGTGGCTGCCCAGACAATCTCGTCGAGCGTGCCGACCACCATTTTTGCCTTGCCTGAAAATTGATTGAGCGAGGGCCGCAAGGTGGCGTCGTCTGGATTCTCGGCGGCGAGGGCGGAGAGGATGGACAGCTCGGTGAGCGACGCGCCGAGATCGTCGTGGAGGTCGCGCGAAATGCGTGCTCGTTCGGCTTCACGGGTCTGGCGGATTTTGAGGGCGTGGATGCGGCGTTTCATCCGGATGCGGGCGATGACCCAGCCGGTTCCAGCGGCGAGGGAGATGATGGAAGTGATGCCCAGCACTAGAAACCAGCCGGTTTCCCAGAAGCGTGGGGTGACGCGGATTTCCAAGCTGGCGGCCGATTCACTGCGGATGCCGTCGCCATTGGTGGCGGAAACCTCGAAAATGTAGTTCCCCGGCGGGACGGCTTCGTAGGTGGTTTCTCGGAGCGCGCCGACCTCCCGCCAAGTGTCGTCCAACCCACTCAACCGAGTGCGGTAGGAAATTTTTTCCGGCGCGCTGAAGCCGAGTCCGTGATAGCTGAACTCCAAGCGGGTGCGGCCGGGACCGACGTTGAGGCGACCGTCCGAGGGCAACGTGAGTTGTCCGTTGGCGCGGACTTGTCGGATAAAGATCGGTGGCGGCGAGGTGTTGACCTCGATCTGCGTCGGATCAATCAGCACCAGACCGCGAGAGGTTGGAAACACCAGTTTGCCGGCCCGTGTCTGCCAGCCTGACGGCAGCGAGACGCCCATGCACTCACGCGTCGGCAGTCCGTCGGAACGATCGATGCGCAGCCAGCGGACTTGAGCTTGGGGATCCTGGATACGAGCGAGCAATTCAACGCGGGAAACGCGGAAAATGCCGCCGAGCGAGCCGAGCCAGAGGTCGCGGCGCGTGTCGCTGAGGATGCAGGTGATGCGTTGGTCGGGCAGTCCGTCATGGCGATCGAAGCGGTGCCAGCGCGTGCCGTCCCAAAAGTGGATGCCATGGTCCAAGGTGGCGGCCCACGCGTGATTGGCGTCTTCGACCAGCAAGGCGGAAATCTTGCGGTTTCCCAGATCGTTGCCGCTGCCCACCTGTTGAAAACGTCCATGGGAGCCTCTGAAAACCCGGCCATCCATGGTGCCGAACCAGACGCTCCCCGCAGCAGGATCAGCACCTTCGCTCCCGTCGCTGCCGGTTAGGACCGTGATGTGGCAGGGCGGAATGCCTACGGACGTGCCGACCAACTGGGGGATATCGGCGTCCATGCGGAACAATCCATGCTGGCCGCCGAACCAAAAGGTGCCGCTAGCCTCCTGATAGAGCGTGTCGATTTTCGTAAAAACATCCAGCCGGGGGAAGGCGAGGACGAATTCCTGACCATTCCAGCGAAACACAGAACCATCGCGCGCCGCTGCCCACAGGACTTCATCGCGGTCGATGTAGAAGGCCGCGACCGGTCGGCGTGGTCCCGAGCTTTCCGGCGCAAATTCATAATGCCGGATGCCGTTTTCCGAAACCCTATCCACCCCGCCAGAGCGCAAGCCGAGCCAAAGGACTCCTTCCGCATCCTCGATCAAGGCGATGGCGGTGCGCTCGGTGAGTCCGTCCGCATCGTCGAGCACCTCCGCCCTGAGCTTGCGGAAACGGATCAAGCCACTGAGAGAGCTGGTCGCCCACACGTTGCCATCCCTGTCTTCCAAGATCTCGGTGACATCGATGGAGCGGTCGATCTCGCTGAGATCGAGATCCAGCGATGTCCCATCCGGCGTCGCGACTTGGATGCCGGGCGCGATGCCTGGGGTCCAGACGCGGCCGGATCGATCCATCAAGCGCGCGGGTTTCCCGTCAGGCCGGATGCGACCGCTCTGCTCGCGTGCGGCAAAGTCACGCGCAAGCGCTTCTTGGATGGCCTCGTCCGGAGCGGTCAACAGTCGCGGGACATCCTCCGAAACCCACCAAATCTCTTCGCCGCGGCGAGCGATGATGCGCTGATCATCCAAAGCCACCACTTGAGTGACGAATTGCTTGCTGCTCGGCCCCTCGTCGTCCCAAAGCTTGCGGACCTGCTTGCCTTGAATGCGCAGCAGACTGCCACGCGATCCGGAAAACCAAACCACACCGCCCGGTGTCGCAAAAAGCCTGTTGGGGCCGATGCGTGGGAGCTGGATCTCGGCGGGCAGGATGAGGTTCTCAAATTCAATCCCGTCGAAGCGCGCAATCCCCTCCGGTGAAGCAATCCACAGAAAGCCGTCCGACGACTGGACAATGGAGCGCAAGACCGTGCCCGGAAGTCCGTCCTCCGACTGCCACGAGCGGACCGAATATTCCGTGGCGGAAAACGCGCTGGCCACGAGAAGAGCCAAGACCGAGATGACTCTGCGTATCATGAACTCCGAAGCTTTGAACGCACCGGCCCGCGCTGACAAGAGAGGAATCTCCGCCGCTTTGGACCCAGTCTCAGCTGAGGCTGTTCCGATGGCGGATGAGTCAGATCGAGATCGTGCGATTCGCGCTCAACAACCGTGTGTTAGAGGAACAGGGAGTTCCTGATTTGAATGCAGGGGCCGCGCTAGCGGCTTTGAAAAGGAGAAGCCTGATCGCATGGACGAAGTCAAAGCCATCTGGATGGTTCTTCACGACGGGCCAGATGCCCGAGTCTGATTGGAACCGCCCTGGACAATGCGGTTGACGCGTTAGCGTCTTTAAATATTCCGTGAAGCCTAACTGCATGGCCGGAGGCACGCAGCCAAAGCCGTACGCAGGGTGGTGTGGGACCCGTGGCTGGCTCTAGCGGTCAGTCACGGGGATCCAATTCGACGTGCTTTGTTAGGATGACACTGGATGTGGCGAGGTTGTCGGCTGAATGCGTAAATCCGAACTTCTCATAGAATCTCAGAGCTCTCGCGTTGGTCTTCATCACTTCCGCCTTCACGAGGGCAAAGCGATTGGATTTGGCCCATCGAAATACCTCAAGCAGCAAGTCCGTCGCCACCGCCCCGCCACGAACCTCAGGGGCAACCCACATCTGAATGAGTTCACCGACATCGGTGTCATTCTCATCACGGTAAAGAGCTGCCAGACCTACAGCTTGGTCGTCGAGGGTTACGAACGTGGCGCGATTCGATCCAGTGGCACTGGAATCGGCTTGATCTGCCCAGCTCCGATTGCTGCGAGCTACGGCGTCCTCATACTGTGAAGAGAAAGCTTCCGGTGATTCGCGAAGTGCTTCGAGACGAACGGTTCGATAGAGATCACCTTCAGCAGGATTGAGGCGGCGGGTGATTCTCATTTGTTGTCGAATGTTCAATGTGATGCCACCGCGCTATTGGGCGACCTTGTCGGGTGGTTGAGGAGACGGTGAGCGGTTGGTATCCATGACTTGTGTGTGGCCAGCATGCGCACGTTGCAAGTGGAATTCAAGTCCCCTGTGGAAATACCAGACATGAAAATAAACAGACCACTATTAGAGGCAAAGCATGGAAGGGCAACCGACCGCGTGAAGAAAGGCTATCTTCCCAAAGGGAAATGCTTCAACAACCTCACGCAGGCACAATGTGATCGCATCGCCCACAAGTTAAACACGCGACCACGTAAACGCTACGGATACAGGACTCCGGAAGAGCTCTTTAATTAGCGATAACTCTGTTGCACTTCACTCTTGAACCTGAGCTTCTGCGATTTGTTGTCATTGAAAAATGCGATCCAAAGCGAATAAGGTAGGTAGCCCATTGATTATCAATCCTAATATAGATAATCCCTTTAGACGCTCTCTCCTTGAAATACCTATAATGCTGCAAACTAGTCCGATTACGATTGTCATGAAGAGAAAACCAAGAGCAACGAATAATCCGCCAAAACCAGCAGTATCCTTTCCGTGTGATCCCATTATTACGAGTAATCCAAGAACACCGATCCCAGGAGCTATAATAGACATTGATCCAAAAATTGGCCTATTACCTTCGGCCACGTCAAAGATATTCTTCATAGCTATTTCAAAGCAGAACGTCAAAAGCGATCCCGTGGGCGCGCCTGAGACTGAGTTTGAGGTGTTACTGGAAAGCTTATGCCCATCGGGATCCGCGAATTGTTCGCCATTTTTGTTCAATTGGTGTGCTGAGGTGATCCGATGCCTTCATCATTTGAGTCCCCAAACATGATCCCCAACAATGACCTCTTTGTCAGTCCAGGTGGCATCGGATGCCCCAACGAATGCAATGTCGCCTTGATGGAGTTGCCGGCCTGTCTCGTCGAGCAATCGAACGATCGCCGCGCCTTCCTGAAAAGCACCGAAACTTGGAAGTCGATAGACGACGAGATGATACCTGCCATCAGGGCTGGACTGACGGAAGGCTTCAGTGGCGGAAGATCGATATTTGGCATATGCGCTTGCCCAACCGACCAAGAACAAGGTCGACGCAATCAACGAGAATCGTGTCCATGTTCGCTTCGTGGTGAGCGTGAAAAATGCCGCGATGGCCATCGCAACGATTGCCCAGCCGACAACGGCTATCATAATCCAAATATTCATTCTGATCTCTGGCTTGGCTTTTCAGGCGAACGTTAGATGTGGTGGCACGGCGGCGCAAGACTCATAGAGCGAAGCGAACGAGGGAGCTTATCCGCCGTTGCCACCCACGACGTGTGTGTG
>JAZKEG010000032.1:0-24888 GCA_040387215.1 Verrucomicrobiota bacterium
TGGTCAGCATTCGCTTTATCCGAACCGCGACCCTCGCATCTTGGAATCCGCGAACGTTTCTAACTGAATTTTCTCACTTTTCCTTTTCCACCGCACATGGACCACACTCGCGACAATCCGCTGATCCGCTTCACCACATTCTGGTGGGGGCTGGGCACGTTTCTCATCTTCGCCTTGCTGCTGGCGGTCATCTGGGTTTTCAACAACGACGACGTCTCCACCATGGAGGATGCCGCGGCCAAGCCGCGTTACGAAACCAAGGCCAAGATAGCCGCCGCTCAAGCCGCGGTGCTCAGCCCTAGCGACATCGACGCCGCCATCCTTGCCGAGGGCAAGAAACTCGTCGCCACCAAGGCCGCTGCGGTCGAGAAACCCGAGCAAGTCGTCGCAGGATCGGAAACTTCCAAGAAACTCGCCGACGCGCCTGCCGTCGACACCGCAGCCATGGACAGCGCTGCCGCCGAAGTGCCGGTGGACGACAAGCTGATGGAAGTCGGCAAATCCAGCTACTTGCTGTGCGGTGCTTGCCACGGCCAAAACGGCGAAGGTGGTCCGATTGCGCCGCCGCTGGCTGGCTCTGAGTGGGTCACCGGTCCCGTTTCCAACCTGATCAAAATCCAGCTGCGTGGTTTGACCGGTCCTATCACGGTCGCCGGCAAGGAGTACAACATGCCTGGTGGCATGGCTGCGCTGAGCTATCAGACCGACGAGCAGATCGCGGGGGTTTTGACTTTCATTCGCAACAGCTTTGGCAACAAGGCATCGGGAGTGACACCGGAGCAGGTCACCGCGCTGCGTAGCGAAGTCGGCAAACCGCCCATCACCGCCGAGGAGCTGACCAAGCCCTGATCCCAAATTCTTTCCCATCTTCCACCCTGATGTCATCCGCCATCCCCACCTCTTCCGACCAGGACGCCTTGCTTCGCGCTGGGATTGACCGCTCGTTGCGTCATCCCGTCATGTTTTTCATGACCAGCGGTGCCGCATGGCTCGCCGTTTCCATCGTTCTGGGAATCATTTCTTCCGCCAAGGTCCACAGTCCTGAATTTTTGGCGGGCTGTTCGTGGCTGACCTACGGCCGCGTTTTCCCAGCGCACATCAATGCGTTCATTTACGGCTGGGGTTTCCAAGCGGCCTTCGCGGTCGTCATCTGGATGATGTCTCGTTTGTCGCGCAAGGAATGCACCTGTTCGGGAACCATTCTGGCTGCCGGCCACGTCTGGAACCTCATCGTTTCCGCTGGTGTCATCGGCATCCTCGCCGGTGCTGGAACGGGAATGCCTTGGATGGAATTTCCTGCCTTCACTTGGCCGGTCATGCTGGTGACCTATTTCGTGATTCTCATTGGATCGTTTATCCAATTCCGCGTGCGTCCTGAGGGCCATGTTTACATTTCACAATGGTACCTGCTCGCCGCGCTGGTTTGGTTCCCGTGGATCTTCATCACCGCCAACACCTTGCTGCATTGCCTACCTGGAAATCCGGTGATGGCTGCTGGCATCAACGCTTGGTTCAAATCCGCGCTGATGTTCTTGTTCTTCACCCCAGTTGCACTTGGAACCGCCTACTACTTGGCTCCCAAGGTGAGCGGTCGCCCGGTCCACAGCTACTCGTTGGCTAAACTCGGATTTTGGTCGCTGGCCATCATCGCCCCGTGGGCTGGCATGCAGAAGCTCGCCGGCGCGCCGATTCCTTACTTCCTGCCGTACCTCGGCGCGGCTGCCACCGCGCTGCTTTTCGTGCCCTCCATCGCATCCGCCATCAACCTGATTCGGACCTCGCTCGCGTCGCCGGAAGTGATGGCCAGTAGCCCGTCGCTGCGGTTCACCTTGGCCGGTGTGGTCGGTTTGCTGGTGCTCGCCTTCGCGGCGGTTTTGCTCAACCTGCCAGGCTCGACCTTGCCCCTCACGCAGTTCTCGCTCTCGGGTTACGGGTTTGAAATCCTCGCGCTTTACGGCTTCTTCAGCTTCGTGATGTTCGGTGCCATTTATTTCATCGTGCCCCGCATCACCCGCCGCGAGTGGCTTTCCCGCCGCCTGATCAAGATGCATTTCTTGTTCTCCGCTTACGGCATCGTCTCCGTGGTGTTGTTCGCCATCTTGGGTGGCTTGGAGCAGGGGATTGGTCAGGAAGACTGGACTCAGCCGTGGTCCGGAGCGGCGACGCGTGCTTATCCCTACGCGGTTGGAACGACCATCGCTTGGTGCTTCATCCTGTTTTCCAACGTGTTCTTTTTCATCCACCTGACGCTGATGTGGCTGCGCCTCGGACGCCGCAGTTCCCATCCCACGTTGCTGGTCACTTCACACGGCCATGCCAGCCCGCATGGTGAAGAAGGGGACATCGACAACGCCGGCCCCGGCAGCATCGCCGCCCACGGACACTGAATTTCAAATCGAAGATCTTAGATCCCTCCACCTTTCCCATGAGTTTCCGCACATTCATTCTCGGGTTGTCCGCCAGTTTCGGCATCGCATGGCTTGCGATCGTCGTGGTGCCTTTCATCAAGATGCGCAACCTTGCGCCCATCGAGCTGTCTGAAGCGACCGACGGTGCGACCGGCGTCTTTTTCCCCAAGCGCGCGGGTCGGGTGGCGGATGGGGCACAAGTTTATGCCGAAAACGGCTGCTACCTTTGCCACACGCAAGTGATTCGTCCGACCTACGCTGGCAACGATCTCTATCGTCCTGATTGGGGTGGACTGAAGGCCGATGCGGATCGCGGTGACACCCGTCGTGAAACCAATGCCTACGATTTCTTCGGTGAAAAATTCGCCCAGATCGGGGTTTCTCGGATGGGACCTGACCTTTCCAACCTCGGCCGTCGCGTGGAAACCGACTACGCGGCCGGTGGCGATCCGAAAATGTGGCTCTATGGGCACCTCTACAACCCGCGCTCCGAGGCAAAGCGTTGGAAATCCACCTGCCCATCGTTCCGCTTCATGTTCGACGAGGTGGCGATCAAGGGCCAAGAGTCAGCCGATGCGCTGCCATTCCCGTCCGCAGAAGGCACTGAACTCTTGCCAGACTCCGATGCCAAGGCGCTCGTTTCCTACCTGCTTTCCCTGAAAAAGGACCAAAAAGTCCCGGCCGTGCTTGATTTCGCACCTGCGAAGGCCCCGAAAGGCTGATTTCCAACCTTCATTATTTTCGAAGATGATCCCTTCCAATTCTAAACCTGACCTCGACGAATCGATCAATGTGGCCGAGGCCCACGGTCGCGTGATCCGCGAGGCCGCCGCTTGTGCCCGCGAAAACCGCATCGCCGACAACGGCATCGCCCCGGTTTCGTTGTGGGCCTTCGTCGCCTGCGGCGTTGTCCTCATCATCGCTGGCGGCATCCTCGGGACTGGCGGACGCCTTTTCGCCTACGACAGCACTTTCCGCGACGGCTACGTCCGCACCCCCGCCGGTGGTGCCGAAGACACTGGGCCGGTGCCGAAGGAAGCGCTCGCTGCTTACATGGCCAAGGGTGCTAAGATCTATTCTGCCAAGTGCAACGGTTGCCACGGCGCAGACGCCAAGGGCAACGGCTCGACCTTTCCCACTCTCGTTGGTCCAAGCGGCTGGCCCATGGGCGAAACCGAGCGCTTCGCGATGGTCATCCTCAATGGCGTGCAGGGGCCTGTCCATGATGGCAAAACCTATGGCGTGATGCCTCCGCAAGGAAGTGGCATGACCGCCGAGGAACTCGCCGGTGTCATGACCTACGTTCGCAACAACTTCGGCAACGAAAAGGGCGACGTGGTCACCAAGGAAATGGCCGCCGCCGCCATGGAAATTTCTGCCGCCCGGAAAAATGTCGGACAGGCTGTCACTGCCGATGAACTCAACGCGGACCACGCCAAAAACTTGCCTGGTGAGCCGCTTGATCCCAAGACGCTGCTTGATCCCATCACCTTGGAACCTGCCAAGGCGCCCTGAAAATTCCTTCCAATCCCACTTCCCAATCCTTTCCCTTTGATCCATCACCGCCCGCGTCGGCAGGACTCCATCCCTGCCGCATCGGTCCCCCGGATCTAACCACGCCGCAAGACGTAATCATGAGCTCTCACGCCACTCCACACACTGGGCACGATGCCCACCACGACGACCATCATCATGAGCAGGGCTTCTGGTCGAAGTATGTCTTCTCGACCGACCACAAGATGATCGGCATCCAGTATGGCATCACCGCGCTTTGCTTCCTCGCGTTCGGGTTCTATCTGATGATGGTGATGCGCTGGAGCATCGCCTATCCGCACCAACCGCTGCCAGAATGGATGAGCTGGATTTTCACCGACACGTGGAAAGCGCGCTGGTTGCAAGACGGCAAGGTGACAGGGGATACCTATAACATGTTTGGCGCCATGCACGGTACCATCATGGTTTTCCTAGGCATCGTGCCACTCGGGTTCGGGGCGTTTGGAAACTACGTCACGCCCTTGCAAATCGGAGCGGTGGACATGGCATTCCCGCGCCTCAACATGGCCAGCTACTGGATCTACTTGCTAGGTGGTTTGGTGATGTGCGCCTCGTTCTTCATGGAGTCCGGTGCGGCCAAGTCAGGTTGGACAAACTACTCTCCTCTAGCAGGCTTTGCCGATGGTCAGGTGGTCAATCAAATGATGGCTGGCCAATCGCAATGGCTCATCGGTTTGGTGTTGCTGATCACCTCATCCTTGCTCGGTTCGGTCAACTTCATCACCACCATCATCAACCTGCGTGTCCGCGGGATGACTTGGATGCGCATGCCTTTCTTCGTTTGGGCCATGCTGGTGACCGGCTTCCTGCTCCTGCTCGCCTTCCCACCGCTGGAAGCCGCTGGCATCATGCAGCTTTCGGACCGCGTGTTCCATTCCTCCTTCTTCATGCCATCCGGTCTTTTCACCAAGAGCGAAGGTCTTGCTGACCTCTCCGGTGGTGGATCGCCACTCCTCTTCCAACACCTTTTCTGGTTTTTGGGTCACCCCGAGGTGTATGTCCTCCTGCTGCCTGCTTTCGCGTGCGTTGCGGAAATCATTCCTGCGAACACCCGCAAGCCATTGTGGGGCTACAAGTCGATGGTCTACTCGGTGTTGGTCCTCGGATTCCTCTCCTTCATCGTCTGGGCTCACCACATGTACATGACCGGCATGGGGGCTGCGGTTTCCACCTTCTTCCAGACCACCACTGTGCTGATCTCCGTGCCTTCGGTGGTCATCATCACCGCCATGCTCATCTCGCTGTGGGGCGGTTCGATCAAGTTTACCCCGCCGATGATGTGGGCCTGCGCCTTCATCCCAATGTTTGGCATCGGCGGCCTTACCGGTCTGCCACTGGCCTTCAACTTGGCGGACCTTCACCTGCATGACACCTACTATGTCATCGGTCACTTCCACTATGTTGTCGCTCCCGGCATTCTCTTCGGTTTCTTCGCCGGCGTGTTGCATTGGTATCCGAAAATCACTGGGCGCTTCATGAGCAAGACGCTCAACCACCTGCATTTCTGGCCCAGCCTGATTTGTATGAATATCATCTTCTTTCCGATGCTGGTGCAAGGTATGGCAGGTTTCCACCGTCGCTGGTACAACGGAGGAGATGCCTATCTTTCCCGCGCTGCTGATAGTGTGAACGTGTTCGGTAACACGGTCGCCACTCACATCGACATGAACATCTGGATGTCGATGGGAGCTTGGACGATGGCGTTCTTCCAAATCTTTTTCTTCATCAACTTGGTCACCTCGTGGAAGTTCGGCAAAAAGGCCAACAGCGACAACCCATGGAATGCCACCACGCTGGAATGGGCGACTCCAACCCCTCCAGGCCACGGCAATTTCCTCACCGAGCCCGTCACGTATCGCGGCCCGTATGAATACAGTCGTCCAGATTGCGACGAAGACTTCTTGCCGCAGTGGATCGCTCCCAAACATGTGGAGACTTCCGACAAGCCGGCTTCCAAGCACTGATCCCTCCCATCTTTCTTCACCCGGCAACCACGGTTCATCACCTCACAGCCTTCCTTCTTTCCCATGGAAATTCCCTACGTCGTCACACCCCGCAAGGACACCGGCCTCTTCAACTCGAAGATCGCCATCTGGTTGTTCCTCGCTTCCGAAGTTATGCTCTTCGGTGGGTTCTTCTCCGCTTATGTGTTCCTCCGCATCGGTGCGGATTATCCATGGCCCGAGCGCACCTTGCCGGTGCTTCCTGGTCTCATCAACACCTTCGTCCTGATCGGATCCTCCGTGACCGTCGTCTTCGCTTGGGCGTCGTTGAAAATGCGCCAATGGCGTAGATTCCAAATCTTCATGGGCATCACTGTTTTTTGTGCGGCCATTTTCATGGTGCTCAAAGGCATCGAGTACAATGTGAAGCTCCATCACCAAGCGGTGCGTCTCAAAGATTACTCCGTCGTCGAAGGTCACCTTGGCTATGAACTTAAAGATGGTGTCAAACTGCACCATGGCGATCAGCCGAAAGAGGAAGACTATCAACTCAATCACAAGGGCAAGAAGATTGAGGAAAACCATATCTATGTGGAGTCAACCGCGCTGACCTTCAACACCCGCCGTTTTTATGCTCCATGGATCGCCGAACTCATCACCCAGGCGGGACATCACAACTCGAAGATCGTTCTCTCGGCCGACGTCACAGCCGTGACTGAGGAAAAGCAAGCACCTCAAACACTCGCCAAGGCAGGGGATGCTCTGTCCGTCGAGTTGCTTGAAAAAATCCAGAAGGCGCATATCGCCGCCGCAGCACACAACAGCTCGCTTCGCACGGCAGCCCTGCGCAAGGAATGGAAGATCGCCAAAGCTAACAATAAGGGGCAAGCAGATTGGAAATACGCTTCCAGTGTTAACATCGACACCAAGGCGCTGGAACCTCTGCTATTGACTGAAATCCCAAGCGTTGCCTTCAAGGTTGATCCACCGGCTCGCTTGGAATTTGGACCACGCGACATCCGTGAAGCCGATGGCAAGTCCACGCTTCGCGACGATACCGTGGTCGAGGGCAAGCTGTTGGCAAGTCCGATGGGCTTCCACAATGTCGATGCGATCGACTTCCAACACCTCGTCATGAAGGCCGAGGAGAAGGGGATTGATCCCGAAGTCGCCATCGAAAATTCCTGGCTCTACAAGAATCATGAGTTCGTCCGTGAAGCGTGGACCTGGCACCGCGGTGAGGTCGACAAACTCAAAGCTCGTTTGCTAGAAGGCTACGGCACGGACAAGGATGGCAAACCGAAGCGCGAGCCGACGCACAAGGAACTCTACCGCATGGGCTGGCAAGACTTCGCCAAAATGGCGGAAGACAAGGGCAAGCCGAAACTCTCTGGAATGGATGTCGTCGGTGAAAACTTCTTCGGTCCGAATTATAAGGCGCGTGGCAACGACACCTTCCCTCATCTCGAAGTGCCTCGCGAACAAGTCGGCTTTTCCTCCAAGTTCACTCCTTCGTGGAACACCTTCTACGCCATCTATTTTATCATCACCGGTCTGCACGGCTTGCACGTCATCGGGGGCGCACTGGTTCTTGCCTACTACCTCTTCTTCGGTCGCAAGATGTATCTGAGCAACCCCGAATGGCTCGCCAACCGGGTTGAAATTGGCGGCCTGTTTTGGCACTTCGTTGACCTTGTTTGGATCTTCGTCTTCCCGATCCTGTATTTGATGTAATCTTTCTTCCCACTCCGAATTCCTCAATCTCATGGCTGATACTCCTGAAGCGATTAAGAAATCCATCCGCATTTACCTGATCGTGTTCGCCGCGCTGCTCGTGGGGACGGTCCTCACCGTGGCGGTTGCCACCATTCCAGCGTTCGACGTCGGCAAACATGGATTTGACATGTGGGACTGCATTCTCGGCCTGACAATCGCGACCATCAAAGCGAGTTTGGTGGCGGCGATCTTCATGCACTTGAATCACGAAAAGAAGGCTGTTTACTGGTTGTTCGGTTCGGGACTCTGCATGGTTTGCAGTCTTGCCTTCCTCACGGCACTGGCCATGGGCGACCCGATCCACGATTTCCTCTTCTATGGCAATGAGTCCAAGACTCCAAAAATGTTGGCATCGCCGACACTGCGCTAACGACTAACCGAGTCTGATCGACTCCATCCCCAATCATCCCATGTCACTCAAAGGATTCCATATCGTCTTCGTCACCGTCAGCACCCTGCTGTCTGTCTTCTTGGGGCTTTGGGCATTCCTGCTGGCACCGGAAAAGTCGGGGGTGACCACCATCATTGGCACGGTCGGAGTCGTTGCGGCGCTGGCGTTGCCGGTGTATGGCGTGTGTTTCTACCGCAAGATCACCCGGCTTCATGTCTGATCCAATTTTCCGCTATCTATCATGAATCTCATCCCAAATCTCATCGCCTGCGGCACCTGCCGTGAGACCATGGTCGCCGGCGGTGGTGAAGCCGCCAGCTGGTCGATTTTCTTCCTGCTCGCGGTGATCCTCGCGGTGCTTGCAGGTGTGGTGTGTTTCATGATTTGCCTCGCACGGCGTGAGAAGCAGAACCTCGATCCTAGCCTTTCCGACGACTACGTCCCGGCCGATTCTTTAAGCTGAGTGACCGCCTTTCTTTATCTTTCATCCAAGTTCCCGACCTTCATTCCATGAGTCCTTCCAAGTTCCTCGGCATTCCGGAAAATTTCTCCGCCCACGGTGGGCAGGTGGATCACATGATCGATGTGGTTCACTGGTTCATGATCGCGCTTTTCGTCTTTTGGACGATCTTCTTCTTCTACTGCATCTTCCGTTTTTGGCACAAGAACAACGCCAAGGCATCTTATGTCGGCATGCGCAGTCATTTCTCCAGTCACCTTGAAGTGGGGGTTATCATCGTCGAAGCCGTGCTTCTGCTAGGATTTGCCTTTCCGCTTTGGGCGGAGCGTGTTGATAGCTGGAAAGAGGTGCAAAATCTCAACCCCGTGCGGGTTCGCGTTGTGGGTTGGCAGTTTGGTTGGACCTATCATTATGCGGGATTGGACAACAAGTTCGGTCGTGTGGATCCAAATCTTATCTCCGCCAGCAACGATCTCGGTATCGACTACAGCGACCCCAATGCACTGGATGATTTCACCAGTCCTATCCTGACCTTGCCGGTGGACGAGGCTGCGGTGTTGAACATCGGAACCAAGGACGTCATCCACAACTACAGCATCATCCCGATGCGTATCCAACAGGATGCCATCCCCGGTCGCGAAATTCCGATGTGGTTCACTCCCGTGAAGACGTTGGAGACCTATGTGGTCTGCGGTCAGCTTTGTGGTGAAGGCCACGCCAACATGGTCGGTTCCATGGAAGTCGTCCCCAAGGAGCAATACGACGGCTGGTTCAAGAGCCAGTCTGAAACAGCGCTCAAGGCGAACAGCCCGAAGGAGGCTGCGCCCGCAGCTGCTCCAGCGGAATCCTAACATGGCTTCCATCACCGAGATCGACCGAGAGGACTTCCGTCGTCTTCTCGCCGAAATCGGTGCGACACGCATCCCATTTGGGAAATACGGCATCAAGGAATACCCACCTGCGGGTGTTCCCATCGTGGATTTGCCGGAGGAATATCTCAGCTGGTTTTTGGAAAGAGGATTTCCCAAAGGTCGCCTTGGCGAGTTGATGGCTCACGTTTGTGAGATCAAGTCGGTTGGTATGGATTCGGTGTTCGACCCCATCCGGCAGGCGAATGGCGGGCGTTTCAAACTCCGCCAACCGCGGCGTAAGAACTTCAAGTTTGAGTGAAGCTGTTGTTGTAGCCGTTGTAGCGTCGGTCTGTGACCGTCTGCTGAGCACATGTCGCAATGCTCGCAGTTCTGGCATTCCATCCATCGTGGCAGACGGTCGTAGATCGACGCTACATTTGCGGCCGAAGCTGCCCAGTCTGTAACCTCAATGGTGAATCCTCACGCCAGCATCGCTAACAGATCGTCGCTGTCCACCGAATCGCCTTTTTTGACGAGCACTTCGGCAATGGTTCCGTCGGCTCCGGCGCTCACGGTGGTGAGCATTTTCATCGCTTCTAGAGTGATCAACTTGTCACCCGCCTTGACCTCTTGGCCGACGCTGACCGCGACTTCGGTGACCATGCCGGGCATCGGCGCACAGGCGTGGGAGATGTCTCCGGGATTGCCCTTGCGGCGTGAGGCGGTGGAAATGGACTTGAGCGAGTTGTCGGTGACGATGGACTCGCGCGGCATGCCATTGAGTTCGTAGAACAACGCGCGACGGCCAGCGCCGTCTGCCTCACCGATAGAGATGAGTTTGATGATGAGGATCTTGCCGGTATCGATCTCAATTTCGATTTCCTCGCCGATCTGAAGGCCGTAGAAAAAGGCCGGTGTCGGCAGACTGCTGAGATTGTCATACTTCGTGCGGAATGCGGTGAACTCGGCAAAAACCTGCGGATACATCAGGTGCGAGTAGAGATCGTCGTCGTTGGCGGGACGTCCGAGCGTTTCTGCTAGGTTGACGCGCGTGGCCTCGAGGTCGATGGGTTCAGCCAGTTCTCCGGGGCGCAGAGTCGTCGGTTTGCGGTTGCCTAACACCACCTTCTGCACATCGGCGGGCCAGCCGCCGTCGGGCTGCCCGAGTCCACCGGCGAGCATGTCGATGACACTTTCTGGGAAATCGATGGAGCCAGGCTTCATCTTCGGCACATCGGCGGCCTTCAAGTTGCGGGTGACAAGGAACATGCACATGTCGCCGACGACTTTGGATGAGGGCGTGACTTTGACGATATCGCCGAAGAGTTGGTTCACTTCCGCATAGGTGCGGGCGATTTCGCGCCAACGGTGACCGAGTCCCATGGCATTCGCTTGCTCGCGAAGATTGGTGTATTGGCCGCCGGGCATTTCGTGCTCGTACACTTCTGCGGTGCCGGAGCGCGGCGCAGAATTGAACGGCTGATAGAATTCGAGCACTTGTTCCCAGTAGTCGGAGAACTCGTTGAGCGAATCGAAATCCAAACCGGGATCGCGGCTGGTGCTGGCGAGAGCGGCAGCGATGGAGTTGAGATTGGGCTGCGAGGTGGAACCGGACATCGACGAAATCGCGAGGTCGACAATGTCCACGCCCGCCTTGGAGGCGGCGAGCACCGAGGCGGAGTTGATGCCAGACGTGTCGTGGGTGTGGAAATGCACGGGAATGCCGATTTCTTCCTTCAACGCAGTCACCAACTTGAATGCGGCGTGCGGCTTGCACAGCCCGGCCATGTCCTTGATGCAAAGCATGTGCGCTCCCATGCGCTCGAGTTCCTTGGCCTTTTCCACGTAGTATTTTAGCGAATACTTGTCGCGGTGCTCGTCGGTGATGTCGCCGGTGTAACAGATGGCAGCCTCGCAGACGGCCTTGCCATGGTCGCGCACTGCCTCCATCGCCACCTTCATGTTAGGCAGGTAGTTGAGCGAGTCAAAGATGCGGAAGATGTCCATGCCGGAGTCCGCTGCGTGCTTGACGAAGCCGGCGACAACGTTGTCCGGGTAATTGGAATAACCGACCGCGTTGGAGCCGCGGAAGAGCATTTGAAAACAGATGTTCGGCACCTTTTCACGCAGGCGACGCAGCCGATCCCACGGGCACTCGCTGAGGAAACGCATCGCTGTGTCGAAGGTGGCGCCTCCCCACATTTCCAGCGAAAAGAGCTCGGGCAGACGATGCGAGACGGCTTCAGCGACGCGCAGCATGTCGAAGCTGCGCATGCGAGTGGCGATGAGCGATTGATGGGCGTCGCGGAACGTGGTGTCGGTGATGAGCAGGCGTTGTTCGTCACGGATCCAGTCGGCAAATTTCTCCGGGCCTATTTCTAGCAGGACATCGCGGCTGCCGCGCGGGACAGTCGCTTGGTGTTCGATGACGAGCGAGTTAGGGACCACGGCTTTGGCCATCACTGCGGCGGGTTTCCAGCCTTTGGCGGTAGGATTGCCGTTGAGCGTGATGTCGGATAGATAGGATAAGGTGCGGGTCGCGCGGTCACGGCGGCGCTTGAATTGAAACAATTCCGTCTTGGTATCAATGAGCTTGGTGTGCGCTTGGCCGCTGCGAAACGTCTCGTCCGCGATGACATTTTCCAAAAAGGGAATGTTCGTTTTCACGCCGCGAATGCGGAACTCACGCAGCGCACGATCCATGCGTTGGCACGCGACGGGGAAGTTGCGGCCCATCGCGGTGACCTTCACCAGCATCGAGTCGTAATAGGGCGTGACGACTGAACCGGCATCGCCCGAGGCTGCGTCTAAGCGAATTCCGAAGCCGGCGGCGGAACGGTAGTTGAGGATGCGGCCGTAGTCGGGGGAAAAATTCTTTTCGGGATCCTCGGTGGTGACGCGGCATTGGATGGCAAATCCATTGCAGGGCATCTTGTCCTGCTGCGGCATGGCGACTTCTTCGCCGAACATCGAATGGCCGGAGGCGACGAGGATCTGCGAGCGGACGAGGTCAATGCCGGTGACGCATTCGGTCACGGTGTGTTCGACCTGGATGCGTGGGTTCATCTCGATGAAGAACCAATCGTCGCGGTCCATGTCGTAGAGAAACTCAACGGTGCCTGCATTGTCATAACCGATGCCTTTGGCCAGTGTGACGGCAGCCTCGCAGAGTTCTTTGCGGACCTGAGGATTGAGGTTCACCGCGGGTGCGACTTCGACGACTTTTTGATAGCGGCGCTGCACCGAGCAATCCCGTTCGTGCAGGTGGACGACATTGCCGTGCTGATCGCCAAGGATTTGCACCTCGATGTGCTTGGCGCGGGAGATGTACCTTTCCAGGAAAACGGCGGCGTTGCCGAACGCGTTGAGAGCCTCGTTTTGTGCTTCTGCCAACAGCCCGGCAAGCTGTGAGGGTTTATCGACGACGCGCATGCCACGACCGCCACCGCCGAACGCGGCTTTGATGATGAGTGGGAAACCGATGTCATGGGCGACGGTCAGCGCTTGGTCAGGATCGGTGATGGGAAGTTCCGTGCCCGGCAGGGTGGGGACCTGATAGGACTGGGCCAGCGCGCGGGCCGCAGTCTTGTCGCCCATGTTTTCTAGCAAATCTGGTGAAGGGCCGATGAAGGTGATGCCCTCACGTGCGCAGGCCCGGGCAAAATTGGCATTCTCTGATAGAAAGCCGTAGCCCGGGTGAATCATCGTCACGCCCTTTTGCTTGGCCAGGGTGACGATGCCTTCGATGTCCAAATAAGCACCGACTGGGCCTTTGGATGAATCTAGCTGATAGGCTTCGTCCGCCTTGAAGCGGTGGATGGAAAAGCGGTCTTCCTCGGCGAAGATGGAAACGGTGCGAAGACCCAGCTCGTTGGCGGCGCGGAAGATGCGGATCGCGATCTCACCGCGGTTTGCGGCCATGAGTTTTCCAGCAGGGCGTCGGGGATCGGGCATGGTGCCGATGGTTCTAGGGATGCCCCTGCCATCCGTGAAGCGGAAAACCCGTGATTTTCAGCTCGCGTCGCGCGAAGTCCGGTGGCCGGGTTTGGCGAGGATCTCGATGTAGACGGCTTCTTTTCCAGCTGCGGCGGCTTGATCGATGCCGGGGATGATTTGCTCGACGTGGGTGCTTTGAGCATCGCTGGCTTCAGGGCCGAGCTTGCAGTCGAAGTCCCAGAAATCGACGCCTTCGGGCAGCGACTTCTTGCGCTCGCGTTTGAGGTATTTCCGGATGTCACTTTTGATCTGTTCCACGACGCGGGCGGGCTGGTGCTTCGGGGAGGTGAGAGGAAACGTCTTCTTCATGGGCGAGCTTGTGTGGCGTTGCGGAGGAATTGTCGAGGACAAGCTGGTCGCGACACGTGGGCACAAAAAAGCCCGGGCCGCCGCAGGGGCAGACCGGGCTTTAGGGAAGTGGATTACTTAGCGGATTGCGTCATTGGCGCAGGTGCTGGAGCAGGAGCGGTCGGGCAGCACGAAGCGGCGAGAGCGGAAACGGCGGCAGCAGCGATGAGGAATTTAACGGTTTTCATGTTGTTTGATCAGTTGTTGGTTGTTCGCCAGCCTGCGTCAAACGCAGGATGACCGACAACGACTAGCAGTCTGGAGAACTGAATCAAGTGCGGATTCAGCTCTATTCCAATGGAATCCGAAGGCGGTATCAGCAAGGGCGCACTGCTTCGGGGACGCTTGGTGGAGCTCTTTTGCTAGAAGGGAGTTTGCCCTGCGCAAGCTGTCACTGCGGTTCTCCTTGCGGGAAAATTCCGGCAATGGGCGTTTCGATCTGCTGGTCCATCCACAGTTCGAGCGCGCTGCGCATTGGGGCAAGGACTTCGAGGCGGGTGGGGGCAAGGTCGTTTTCCGCATCGGGATCTGCGGTCATGTGAAACAACGCGAAGTGGCGCGTGCCAGCGGCGGTGGGAGTGCAGACGAGTTTCCAATCACGCGTCCGCAGGCAACGTTGCTTGGCGGCGATGAGCCGGTCGAGATACTCGGGCTTGAGGACAAACTGATAATTGAAATCCGGCTCAATGTAGGTGAGCTCGTCCATGGGCGGGAGTTTGGGGCGCTCGACGCCGGCCACGCTGAATTGGATGAAAGGGAAGCCGGTTTCGCCATAGAAGGGCCTGTCCATGGGCGACTCGCCGCCCTTGATCCAGTCGGCGAAGCTACGGCCTTGCCAAAGTGGGGATTTTTCCTGCCCGACGAGGTCGGCGAGGGTGGGGATGACGTCGATGTGACGGACGATCTCGGGAATGACTCGCGGGGCGGTGCCGGGGACGTGGACGATCATGGGCGTTTTGTTCGCTTGCAGGCCGCCGTTGAAGGTGAGGCCGTGGCCAAGCGTGACGCCGGGTTCATATTGGTCGTCGCCGTGGTCTGAGGTGATGATGACCACGGTGTTTTCATCCAGCCCGTTGGCTTTGAGCGAGCTGAGGATGGAGCCAACGCAGTCGTCGAATTGGCGGGTGCAGCCGTCGTAGAGCGCACGAATTTGTTGCATTTCGGCGGGCGGCAGGGCTTTCCATTTTGATTCGAGGTCGGTGCCGCCGATGAAGCTATCGATGTCGAAGGCGACTTTGTCGCGGTTGGGGCCATCGTAGGCGGGGTCCGCAAACATGCTGCGGTAAGGTTCTGGGCTGCTGTAGGGCAGGTGGTTGCACGAGTAGAAAACGTGCCAGAAAAACGGCCGACCGTCGCGTGCGGCGGTGGCAAGGCGTTGCTCCACACGGCGCGTGACGACGTCTGGTTTCACAAAGTTCGCGAACGATTCCATTTCGGGAAACAGGCGGTCGCCGAGCGGATGGTCGAAGTAGAGTGGCACGACGAAGTGCGCCATCACCACGGCTTGACTCATGTAGATTTTGAAGTTGTCGAAGGTGGAAACCGACAAGTCCTCCATACCAAGGCCGACGACCTCGTAGTAGCCCGCGCACCAGTCGCCGATGGCGGCGGTGTCGTAGCCTTTTTCCCGCAACAGGGTGGGCAGCGTGACGACGCGTTTTTGCATGGCCTCCACCGTGGCGCGATCCGGGTACATCTGGCGGATGCCATTGCTCTGCGGGTAGGTGGACGACATGAGCTGCGTGCCGGACTCCATGGTGGAGGCGATGGCGGTGTAGCAGTTCTCAAAACGGATGGAGCGTGCGGCGAGAGCGTCGATGGCAGGGGAAACTCCGGCGGCGGCCGGGCCGTCCTTGCGGGCTGGTTGGTAACCGGCGCAGCCGAGGCGATCGGCGCGCAGCGAGTCGGACGCGATGATGAGCACGTTCAGCGGCTTTTCACCGGTGGATTTTGTCGTGGAATGGGGACGTTCCTTGAAACGTGGGATGGCGGCAGTCAGCCCGGCTGCGGCAATGATCAGGACGACCAAGGCCTTGCCAGCCCGGCCTCGTTGGCGCAGGTGCCAGAGGATCACGTAGGCCAGCATCGCCAGCGGAAACAGCGTGAAAACCACCAGCTCCACCCCGGGGCGCACGCCGCTCGGGAGGAAATCCAGCACGTGGTAAAACGCCCCGTCTGGCATGAAATACGGCCGCGTCACCGAGAGGCGAAACGTGAGAAACCCATGGACCAGCGCTGCCAAAACCAGGGCGATCAGCACCAAGCCACGCCGCCCTAGTCCGCGCCAACGTGAAACCAGCGCACCCGCCAACGGCTGCACCAGCCACGCGCCAATGACTGCCAGGATCGCGTAGGCGATGAGCATGCGCAGGTTTTGCACAACGAGGAACCCGAAGTAGCTCTCGCGCGCCAAGGCGCTGAATTTGTTCGCCATGTGGCCGGACGAACTGGCCAGCCGCCACAGCGCCAGCCCGTACTGGAAGATCAGGAAAATCGCGACTCCAGTCAGGACGGGCAGGAATCCGGCACGGCGCGGCGGCGGAGAAATGTCTTCAGGTCGGTTCAAAGCGCGGGAGACTTGCCGCATCGCCCGACAAGATCAAGAGCCGGGATCCGGCGGGTCGAGAAACATCCAACTCGGGTTGACGAGCTGGTGGATGATCACGCCGCCGGGCGATTTGAGGTTTTCTGGGATTTCCAAGCGCAGGATCATGGAACTGCGACGGCCTTCGTTCGCGGCAAGCAGCTCGAGAATGGCCCGTCCCACGTCGCTGTCGGTCTTCGCGTAGCCGAACACGGCGGGACCCGGGCCGCGTGTCGTCATGCGGAAGCACGACCAGACCGATGCGTCTGCGAATTCATGGCTGAAAAGGTGGTCGGCCTCGACATGAACCCGGAAATCCAGCGCCTTGCCCACCGGTCTGTCTTCCGCGAACCGCTCCCATTCCATCGGTTGATAGCAAACCAGCGATTCCCAATCGATGCGCGGGCGGCGCGGGTCTGCTGCATCGACGATGAGGTGGCGCGACTCGCCATCATCCATTTCCAACGTGGCGAGCCAGAAATCCGCCCGACTGCCCATGGTTTGGGGCGCAAACTGGCGCATTCTGAGGATTTTCGGCATCGTCCACGGATGGCGCGTGTGCCAGTCCTCCATCAAGGGCTGCACCCGTTCTGGATGGCGCACAAAGGGCAGCGCCTCGGTCACGTTTTTCGCCGCATGAAAGCCGCGTAAGCTCGACTCGATCTGAGTCACCAACTGCGCGGCTTTGGCATTTTCCTCCTCTTCCGTGAGTTGCGTGGTGCGGACTTCCTGGAGCATTCCATCCACCCGCTGGTGGGATTCCTGCACCTTCGTCAGCGACCAAATCACCGCACCCGCCGGAAGCAAGACCGCCAGCGCGATCCAACCCCACGCAATGCTGCGTCGTGAGGCATCAGGATTCCCCCAGCCATCCTCTCGTTCAGCCACGCTGACCGCGTCACTCTCGACCAGATCGGCGATTCCAGGTTCGTGGGTGCGCAGGCTGCCGCCTTGGTTGGGTGGGAGTTCCAGCCGCGCGCTGACTTCTTCGTCAGGGCGAGATGCGTCGTCACTCTTCCGCCCATCGTGGGGTTTTAAACGGATAATTTCTTCCGCGGGGGCGGCAGGCTCCGAGGGTTCATCCACTGTCCTGATCCCGTAACCCTTTTTCTTTCTTGGCATCTGCTGCCAGAGAAAAGCCGGAAAAGTCCATCGACGCAACGCCGCCGTTTCTCTAGTTCTCGGCCAGCCCACGCCATGCCAGTCCCGCCCCGCATCCTCATCGTCACCGCCGCGTTCGGTGAGGGACACAACAGCGCCGCCCGCAATCTCGCAGTGGCGTTGGAGAATGCCGGAGCCGTCACCCGCGTCGCCGACCCCTGCTTGCTTGGCGTGCCCCGCATCACGGATTTGGTGAACCGGGCGTATCGCCTGGTGACCACCCATTTTCCTCGGCTCTGGGGCCGCATTTACCACTCGACCGCTTGCTGCGATTTCAACCGCAAACGCTCGCCCATCCTGCGCCGAGTGGAGGCGGCGTTGGCGCAGCTCATCGACGAATTTCAGCCGGACGCGGTGGTCAGCACCTACCCGCTCTACCCGTATTTCATGACCCGAATCAATCGGGCCGCCCACCATGCCTTGCCGGTTTTTACCGTGGTGACCGATTCCATCGAAATCAACGCCGCGTGGACACGCCTTTCCTGCGATCGTTGGCTGCTTACCGATTCCGCCACGCGCGATGCCTTGATTCGCCAAGGATTGGCTGCGGAAAAACTCGTCGACACCGGCTTCCCGGTGCACCCGGTTTTCGCGGAACTCCAGCCCGTCCCGCCGGACGATCCCTGCGCGCCCTTCCGCATCCTCTACTTTCCCACCGCCCAGCTGTCCTTTCTGCGCCGCCATGCCCGTGCCTTGCTGGACGTTTCGCCGCAGGTCCAGCTCACCATCATTCTCGGGAAAAACGTCCGTGCGCTCTATTCTCGCGCCCGGGAAATCAAGAATGCCTATCCCGGCCGCGTCCGCATCGTCGGCTGGACGCGCAAGGTGCCGCGCTTTCTCAACAGCCACCATCTCGTCGTTGGCAAGGCCGGTGGCGCGACCGTGCATGAGTCCATCGCCGCACGCTGTCCCATGCTCATCCATCACCTCGTCCCCGGGCAGGAAGAGGGGAATTTGCGCCTGCTCGAAATCATCGGCGGCGGCCACCTCGCCGCCACCCCTCAGTCACTCGCGCGCCACGTCACCGAACTGCTCGCCGATCGCGCGACGGCCTGGCGCGGCATGAAGCACGCCCTCATCCGCCATGGCCGCAATGCCGGCGCCATCGCCGCCGCCGGATTCATCCTCCACGAGATCGGGCAGGGGACAGAGCGCAACCTCTGATCCCCCAGATCTTCTCTTCCGTCTTCTTCCCATGACCTTCCTCTACGACATCGGCCGCGTGCTGCTGGACTTTGATTTTGAAAGCTCGCTCAAGCGCCTCTTCCCCGACGGCGTGGATGATCCCGACGCCCGCATGGCGCGCATGATCGATCGCAAGGATGCGTTTGAAGCCGGCCAAATCGACGTGCCGAGCTATGTCTCATGGGCGTTGGAAACCATGGGCAGCCCCGCCTCACCGGAAGAATTCGCCGCCGCGTGGCAACAAATCTTCACGCCCAACGAGCCAATGTGGAGCCGCGTCCGCCAGCTCGCCGCCGACGGCCACCGGCTCATCCTTTTTTCGAACACCAACGCCATCCATTGCCCGTGGATTTTTGAAACCTATCCAGAGTTTTCGCTCTTTCCCGAAGCAGTGCTTTCCTACGAAACCGGCTTCATCAAGCCGCAGCCGGAAATCTATCAATACGCGATTGACACCTACGGCCTGATCCCGGCCGAGACGCTTTACATCGACGATCTGCCGCCCAACATCGCCGCCGGTCGCGAGTTTGGCTTCCGTTGCTTCCAATACGATCTCCACGACCACGCCGCGTTCGAGCAATGGCTCGCTGAAAATCTGAAATCTCAAATTTGAAATCTCAAATCCCTTCCATGTCCACCCTCACCATCGCCGGACGCGAGTTCGACTCCCGGCTCTTCCTCGGCACCGGCAAATTTCCCTCGAATGAATCGATGCGCGATGCGCTGGCTGCCAGCGGTACCCGCATCGTTACCGTCGCCCTGCGCCGCGCCGACCTAACGGGGAAAGGCGATCCTTACGCCAACATCTTGGATTTCATCGATGCCGAAAAATACCTCCTGCTGCCGAACACCAGCGGCGCGATGAATGCGGAGGAGGCCGTGCGCTTGGCCCGCCTCGCCGCCGCCGCAGGCTTGCCGAAATGGGTGAAACTCGAAATCCACCCAGATCCGACCTACCTGCTGCCCGATCCCATCGAAACCCTCAAAGCCGCCGAAATCCTCGTCAAGGAAGGCTTCACCGTGCTGCCCTACATCAACGCGGATCCCGTCCTCGCCAAGCGCCTGCAAGAGGTTGGCACCGCCACCGTCATGCCGCTCGGCGCGCCCATCGGCTCGAACCGCGGCGTCGTCACGCGCGACCAAATCCGCATCATCGTCGAGCAAGCCATCGTTCCCGTCATCGTCGATGCCGGCCTCGGCGCGCCCAGTCACGCTGCCGAAGCGATGGAACTCGGAGCCGACGCGGTGCTCATCAACACCGCCATCGCCATCGCCAGCGATCCCGTGCGCATGGCCATCGCCTTCAAAAAAGCCGTCGAAGCCGGCCGCGAAGCCTATGAACTCGGCCTGCCGGAAAGGCTCGACCACGCCAGCGCCACCAGCCCGCTCACCGGATTCCTCGGCTAACGGTTGTCGCGTCGGTCTGTGAAGGTCTGCGTTGCCATGGCCACCGCTCACCCATTCACCGATCCTACCGTCGGCCCATGCGGCGGTCGTTTCCACTGCATCAACACATTCGCCCCCACGATCAACGCCCCGCCTGCTAGTAGTTGGGTCGTCAACGTTTCGTTCGGATAGCTCGCTCCGACCAAGCGCCCCAGCATCACCGGCAGGAACAAGACGTAAACCGCCGTGAAAACCGGCTCGATCGTGTAGATCAATCCCGCCTCCGTCGACGTCACCCGCGGCTGCCAGATGTTCATCAGCAGATAGGCTCCGACCGAACAGGGCAGCGCCAGCCCGGCGATCATCGCCCATGCTGGAAACGATGCTCCAGCCGTTAGGCAGGCTGACGGATGCGGCGCAGTGGCGAGAGAAATGGGAACAAACAGGACGGCGATGCCCAAGAACATGATGAACGTCACCATGCTGCCACGGTTTTCGACATGGCGCGCGTCCTCAAGCTTCAGGATCTGAAAGGTGAACAACAGGGCGCATCCCAGAGTTTCTAACTCACCTCGTCCGAGTTTCAGATTTTCCGGGCGAACGCCCGAGAGAATGGCTCCGCCGATCAACACCATCAGCGTGGCCAAGATCACCCGCGTGCCGGGCCAACGTTTCAAGCGAAAGCACGCCCACAGCGGCAGCAGGATGCAATACGCCTGGGTGAGGAAAGCGGAAGTCGATGCCTCGGTGTAGGCCAGTCCGTCCGCTTGCAGCCACATCCCGACGCCACCCCAGAATGCCAGCGCCAGACCTTGGCGGATTTCAAGCGCACTCGGTCGCGCTTGTTTCAGCAGAAATGGCAGCAACACAGCTGCACCCATTCCGAAGCGTGCCGCTTGCATCCACGCTGCTAGAAAAACGCTGGAAGCCTCTGGCATCCGCGCGCTTTGCTCCAGATGCAACGCCTTCACCAGCGGGAAACTCAGCCCCCACAAGGCACAAGCGAGGATGAGCAATAGGACAGGCATGGCCCGCAGGATGCGAGGAATCCCAATCACCGCAAGCCGCGATGCATGACGGTTTGGAGAACTCTTTGAAACTCCTTATTCGGAGTTTTTCTGGAGCCCATGCTGCTTCGCAAACGCCTCCTTGCCCTGCGGGTTTTCTTTCGGCCAATTTTGATAGATTTCCTTCATGGTCCAATCGCGATCTTCCCCGGCAGGCAAAGTCATCGCCCATTGGGCGGCGGCTTCGGGTTCATATTTTGAAACGGCTGTGGCGTACATCTGGATCGCCGCGTTTTTAGCCGAGCCAGCTGGAGCAGCCGCCAGCCAATTGCCGGCGGCTTGGTAATCCGCTAAGGCCCAATCGTGGACGAGAAGGGAGATGCGCCCGTTCGCTTGTTGCTCCGGGAAGTTTTCACCGAGCCAGTCTATCCACTGGGTCACGTTGCCCTTGACGTTTGCATAGGCCATGGTGGTGAGGAAACTGTCGGATTCCTCAGGGCTGAGTTTAGCCGCTATTAGCCATTGCTGGGTGGCGTCGAATCCCTCTTTGTAGGAGCTAAATGCGAGTTGTTGGACGGCCGCTTCGGAAGCGGCTCGCCGGGTGCTTTCATCGGCGATCCTAGGCAAATGTTTGCGCAGCGCGACCAGCGTGGCGGTTCTTTCCTGCGCTGTCTTGGCCGCGCGCGCGATGCTCGTGACGGCTTGGCCGCTGTCCTTGATTTCCAACTCATCGATGAGCTTGAAGGCGAGTGCCGGATCGACGACGACAGCACCTGATAGAATGCCGCACTTGGTGCTTTCCGTGAGTGCTTCTGAAAACTTGATCCCATTCTCGCGCACCCATGCGGCGGCTGCTGCGGGATCCTCCCGGCTCCAAGCGGTGAGTGAGGTATTCAAAACGGCCTCACGACATTTCTGTTCGTCTTCAGGATCATGAAACACACCGGTCAATCTAGGCAGCAACTTCAGCGCCGTTTGCGGGCCGTTGTTGGCAAGTTTTAACATGGAAATCGAAATGAAACCCTCGCGGTATTCGCCATCGAGTTCGTTGCCATCCAAAATTCCGCTCACCAAAATTTCGCCTTCTGTGACACTGAGTGCGGTCAGGCGTTCCATGATTTTTCGGCCTATCGCCGCTTCGACTTTGCCGCCGCTCTTCTCGATGTCATCCGCCTCTTTGACCATCGCGATGAATGCGGCGATCGCACGCTGGGCATCTTCTTGTGGATTCTTCCTTTCGCGCTTCGTGATCACCACAGAATCGTTGTCCTGCGTGGAGTTTAGAGAAATGCCGAGTGCTGCGGCCTGCTTAACCGCCTTGGCATGGCGCTCACGCGAGGAAGCGAGACGATGTTCGTCTTGCCAACCGATGCCTGCGGCCAAAGCAAGGATGAGGAAACTGATAGCGAGGGAGGTTTTCATGAATCGTTTTTATTCGAGGCCTTTCAAAACTTCCGCGCGCAGGGCATCATCGGAAATTTTCTCTGCCAGCGCACGCGCCTGCACTTTGTTCGAGCGAGCTGCGTCGCTCTGTAGGAAGGTTGCTAACAGATCGTCGCTTCCGGCAGATTCCGTGAACTGCACGGCAAAATCGGATGCTTCAGCGAAACTCATTTTATCGTTTCGCTGAGCGGCGATACCCAGCGCTGCACCGGTGAAGCGATCCACAGCATCAGGCATCTGCGTCGCGATCCACTCGCGCACCGCCCCGATGTCGTCGCGGGTGACCTTGCGGTTGATGGAAATGTTCCCGATGTGGGAAGTCGCGGCATTTTCCACACAAAGCGCGCGCTCGGCGGGGGTGGCATGGATTTTTTTCACAAGGTCGGTGACGGCGGACAGGTTGCCAGACATTTGGCTTGCGGCTTTGCCGAAGGCATCCGCTTGCGAAGCGGCCGGTAGGAAATCTCTCACCAAGCGGATGAAGGAATCTCGCTCTTCGGTTTTGAATGAAACGTAACCCATATCTTGAGTGAGGGATATGATGGCGTCCTCGCGCTGATGCGTCGGGAGTTGCGTCAAGTGCTGTTCCGCAATCCCTTTATCTTGGGTTAACTCCACCCGCAATAAGCGGCTTTCAAACTGGTTTTTGAGCCAGTTCTTCCCATCCAGCGATTTGGTGTCGAAGGTTCCTGATGCCTTCTGTTGATTCATCCACTCGGACGCTTTTTTGTAATCTTTTCGTGCCCATCTTTTAAATGCATCTGATAGGTAAAACGGGCAGGTCCCAACTGCGGCTTGAAAACGACTTGTCAATCGTGTGACCGTGAACTCCGGGAACCTCACACTCATGGGGAAAATCAACATTTCCTCCATTCGCTGACTGATGGTTTCTGGAATATCGAGGCCTGCGACCTCATCGAGTGCGGCAAGCAGTTCTTCCTTGGATAGTGATCCTAACCGTTGGTCAAAAAGCATCTGATCCACGTCGCTGAAATATCCCGGAGGATTCGCTTGGGCCAAGCGATCCGAGATTTCCATCCAGTCGAACTGAGCGTTGCTGTTGCTAGAACTCATGCTCGGCGACTTCACCGTCACCGAATTTGCGGTTGCGGTGGATGAATGATCCGAAATCGCGGCTTCCAGCAGGCTACTCTGACGATCCAACGCGTAAATCGACTGGCGGTGAGTGACGATCCAAGTACCAGCAAGGATCAACGCAGCGAGTGGAGGAATGAGAGATGCAGATTTCATGGCAGTGAGTAGAGTCGCGGTGGCTGGTAGAAATCCGCCGCCCACGGAACCCGCCGCAATGGCTTTCGCGGAGAGGATGGAAACCGGGAGAGCGACCGCCTGCGCATCTGCGGCAAAGCCCGCCACCATCGCCGCTGCTAGCGAAGCGCCGGATTGGCAACCACGGCGGGCGAGTTTCCCGCGCAGGCGATCGGTGGCACGGTCGATGCGCTTTTGCGCTGCATCCGTGGCGATGCCGAGCGTGGCGGCGATCTCGCGGACGGTTAGGGAACGGTAAAAACGCAGCAATAATGCCTCGCGATCCTTGGCGGAAAGCGAGGCGAGCGCGTCGTCGAGGACGGGTTGCATTTCCTTCCAAGCATCACCGGCGGGATGGGCGGGTTGGTTTTCCATGGCGGCGCTGAAGTGTCTGCGTTTGCGAGATTCGCGGCGGGCCTTGTCGATGAGGTCGCGGGATTTTAGAACGGCGGTGACATGGAGCCAGCCAGCGAGAGTTGGGTGCGAGGTGAGCGACTTGGCCTTTTGGGCGAGGAGGATGAAGACAAGCTGCGAGGCATCCGCAGCAAGCGAGGCATCGCCATCACAAGTCCGTTTCGCGGCCATGTGGACCAGCGTGGCGTAGCGCTCGACCAAGGCATGAAACGCCGCTTCGCGACGGTGCGCGACCCAGTCGGCGAGCAATTCGGAATCGGATGCAGCAGACGTTTCCATGTTCTTCCTTATCATGGGAACATCGCGCGAAAATCGGACAAAAATTTTCGCAATCGTTCGGATTCCTAAGACCGCCGCGATTTCACGTTTTCTTCATTGGCATTTCACAACCGACGGATGAAATCCACGGATGCCTCGTGTCCTGCTTGTTGAAGACGAACCTGCCATCGCCGACACCCTGATCTATGCCCTTGGCACGGATCGCTTTGAGGTTACGCATGCGTTGACGGGAGCCGACGGCCTTGCGGCAGCGGAGCGGGAAGCGTTCGATTTCGCCATCCTCGACATCGGCCTGCCGGACATGTCTGGGCTCGATGTTTGCCGCCGTTTGCGCGAGCGGTCGTCCATTCCGGTGCTTTTCCTAACGGCCCGCGATGCCGAGTTTGACCGCATCCTTGGGCTCGAACTCGGCGGCGATGACTATGTGACGAAG
>JAZKEG010000033.1:0-13966 GCA_040387215.1 Verrucomicrobiota bacterium
GCCACATCTCCGACGCCCGCGAGCTGTTCGAACTCGAAGCCGCCGCCGCTGTCGCCTAACCGCCAATCATTAGAAAAATCACTTCCATGGCACTCGATCCAGTTCCTTCCGTCACCGGCCGCGCGGTTTTCATCCCCGGCGCCGACATCGACACCGACCGCATCATCCCGGCGCGTTTCATGAAATGCGTCACCTTCGACGGACTCGGAGAATTCGCGTTCTACGACGTCCGCTTCGATTCCGAAACCGGCAACAAGACGGACCACCCGCTCAACGATCCGCGTTTCAGCGGTGCCTCCATCCTCGTCGCCGGAGTGAACTTCGGCTGCGGCTCCTCCCGTGAGCACGCGCCGCAATCGCTCCGCAAATACGGCTTCAACGGCGTCATCGCCGAGTCCTTCGCGGAAATCTTCTACGGCAACTCCACCACACTCGCCATGCCCTGCGTGATGGCCTCCGCCGCCGACATCGTCGCCCTCCAAAACGCGATCGAAGCCGACCCGACCCTCGAAGTCACCATTGATGTCGAGGCTCTCAAGGTCACCACCTCCACCGGCCTCGACATTCCGGTGAAGATGCCCGACTCCGCCCGCGAAGCACTTCTATCAGGCCGCTGGGATCCCATTCAGGAACTCATCGACAACGATGCCGCCATCGACGCGAAAGCCAAGGAGCTGCACTACGTCTGAAGAATCGGATCTTGAAATCTCCACCCGCAAAGTCGTCCCGGCTTTGCGGGTTTTTCATTTTCCCCAATTGGAGCGCGGAATTCATTCCGCCAGCTTACCAAAGCCTCACGCGCAGAATAAATTCCGCGCTCCAACTGGACTTTCACGCCATCCCCGTCACCGCTTTCGGAATCCGCCGTTGGTGCTCCTTGAGCGCGCGGATGATACGTGGCGCGCCCTGGATGTGGAGCATGATCCGATCGCAGGAATCACGAATCCAGCGCAGGTGAAGATCGCTTCTTTGGCGACCGGAAACCACGGTGAACATCGCGCTGCGCTCCTCATCGGGTCGGTGAAGCTCGATACGCTGCAGCAGCGAACCCATCTGCACATCCTCGAAGCCAGAATCGATGTTTTCACGGATGCACTCGAAGAGAAACGGCAGGTATTCGGTCTGCGTGCGGATGGTTGTGCGGCGGACAGGAGAGAACTCGCGGTCGAGCTCTTCGAGGATTTCCTCAGAGCTGGTTTCCACCGCTCCATCGTAACCTCGGCCCCAGCGGCGTTTGAAAACGACCCACAGCCCCCACGCGATCGGCCCGCTGAGAAGGACACAGAGGTAGGTGAAATAGGAAAGCGCCGTGAAAGGATGCATCAGGAAAACAAGATGGCGCGAACCCTCCCGCGAGGAAAGATGGAATTTGAGTGGAAGGAGAGCGCCATTCGATCCGAGGTTGAACCCGGCCCCCAATTCCCATAGGAAAAATCCTAACAAACATGCTCCACCATCTTTCCTTCGCCGTTACCGACCTGCAACGGTCTGCCGCTTTCTACGACGCCGCTCTATCCGCTCTCGGATATGTCCGGGTGTGGGAGGACGATGAAGCGGTGGGCTACGGTTATGCGGGCGGTGGCGACAAGTTCGCGATCAAGCTCAGGCCCCAACATGCCAGCGTGCCGGGTGAGGGATTTCACGTGGCCTTTTCAGCCGCCACGCGGGAAGCGGTGGAAAATTTCCATCAAGCCGCACTCGAGCATGGTGGGACGGACAACGGCGGCGCGGGTATCCATGAGGAATATAGCGACGACTATTTTGCCGCATTCGTCATCGATCCCGACGGCTATCGGGTGGAGGCGGTGATTAACAAAGTTCCGTGAAACGCCACATGGAAACCACACGATCCACGATCCGCATGGCGACAGCCGACGACTCAGCCGAGATCGCCGCCTTGCTGGGCGAGCTGGGTTATCCTGCGGACGAAGCGTTCGTCCGTACCCGTCTTCAATCCTTACTCTCAAGCCGGGAAGATGCGGTGTTTGTGGCGGAATGGGATGGAGAACTCGCCGGCTTCTTGTCATTTCACCTCATTCCCTTGTTTCACACCCAAGGACGCTTGGGCCGCATCACGGCGTTGTCGGTCAGCGGCAAATTCCAACGACGCGGTGTCGGCAAAGCCATGATCAGCGCCGCCGAAGCATTGGCTTGGGAAAATGACTGTGAGCGCATCGAGGTCACCAGTGGCGATGCACGGAGCGAGGCCCATGCGTTCTATCGTGGCGTCGGCTATCAGGAGGTCAGCCGTCGCTTCATGAAATCCAAATCCTGAGCCTGAGCGCTTCGGAGGGTGGAATGCGCGTGGCCTTGCGGAGCGGATGCGGAGCGGGCTAGGGTGGTCGGTGAGATCTTCACGCACTCCACCATGGCCGCTCCCAAAAAACCGAACCTCGTCTCGGTGACCACCATCAACGACGATGGTTCGCGCTATTTCCTCCATCCGGCGGATGTGAAAGGGCGGTGGAATCTCGCCCGGCGGCTGGTCGGCATCGTCCTCATTGCGATCTACGTGCTGCTGCCGTGGATCCCCATCAACGGCAACCCCGCCGTTTTCCTCGATGTGGAGAACCGCATGTTCCACCTCTTCGGCCTCACGCTGGTACCTCAGGACCTGTGGGTGATGTTCTTCGCCATCAGCGGGACGGGTTTTCTGCTGTTCATGGTGACCTCGATGCTGGGACGGATTTGGTGCGGCTGGGCCTGTCCCTACACGGTTTTCATCGACCACATCTACCGCCGCATTGAACGCTGGATCGAAGGCGACGCCCCCCACCGCCGCGCCCTGCAGAACGCGCCATGGAGCGTTGAAAAAATCGCCAAGCGGGCGCTCAAGCATTTCCTTTACGCCCTCGTCGCCGCGGCCATCGCCCATGTGTTCTTGTCCTATTTCGTATCGATGGAGCGGCTCTACGGCTTCATGCAAGAAGGGCCGCTGCAGCATGCTACCGCCTTCGGCATCATCCTGTTTCTGACCTTGGTGCTGTGGTTCTGCTTCGGCTATTTCCGCGAACAGTTTTGCATCATCATGTGTCCCTATGGCCGGCTGCAAAGCGCTCTAACGGACGACGACACGATCAACGTCGGGTACGACGAGAAACGCGGCGAACCCCGCGGCACCAAGGGCAAGGCGGAGGGCGACTGCATCGACTGCCGCCGCTGCGTGCAGGTTTGCCCGACCGGCATCGACATCCGCAACGGCCTGCAACTCGAATGCATCGGCTGCACCGCCTGCATCGATGCCTGCGATGACATCATGACCAAGGTGGAAAGGCCCAAAGGACTCATCCGCTACGACTCGTTCAATGGATTTGCCGGAAAAAAGCGCAGGTTGCTCCGCCCGCGTGTCTACGCCTATTGCGCGCTCGGCTTGTTAGGATTGGCGGCGCTCGGCCTGGTGGCGGCGAAGAAAGCGCGACCGTTCACCGCGACCCTTTCTCGCGCAGGCGGCGCGGGGTTCTACAGCGATGCCACCTCGGTGCGGAACATCTACAAAATCCGCGTCTTCAACAAACGCAACCAAACCGCCACCGTGACCATCCACCTCGGCAAGGAAACTCCCGTCGGCTACCAGCTCAGCGGCGAGGAACAATCGTTCTCCCTGCCTGCCCTCAGCGAGATGTCGCGTACCTGCGTCGTATTCGCCCCGCTCGACTCCTACGCGGGCATGACGGACATCGTGATTGAGGTCCGTGCCGATCCGGGAAACGTAGTTCTGAGCAAAAAGGCCCGTTTTCTCGGTCCCAATCCCCAATCCATCCACCTTCCTACTCCATGAAATCCCTAACTGCATTCGTCTCGCGCCATCCGTGGCTCTACGTCGTGTTCGCCTTCCTGCTGCTGCTCAGCGCGTGGGCGGCGCTGATTTCCGTGGCCGTGAAATACTCGCCCCAACAGATTGAAGTGAAACGCTGATGGAAACCGTCGGAGCCGCTCTCGTCGCCGGGCTTGTCACCAGTTTCCACTGCGTCGGCATGTGCGGTCCCATCGCTTGCGGCCTCGGCACCCTCGCAAAGTCCGAGGGCGAACGGCTCACCGCAGCCTCGCTCTACCATGCGACGCGGCTGCTTTCCTACGCCATCATCGGTGCGATCTGCGGCGCGCTCGGCCAGCAACCGCTCCAGTGGTTTTTCAACTCCCCAGCCGTGATGCTGCCTTGGGTGATGGTGATCGTGCTGGCGATGATGGCATTCGGCTTGGACAAGAAAATCCCGCGACCCGCCATCCTCAACCGCATCACCGCGCGCGCCCGTTTCAAGGCCTGCAAGCTCTCAGCCTACGGCGGTGCCTCATTGATGGGCCTGCTCACGCCCTTCCTGCCCTGCGGACCGCTTTACCTAGTGTTCGGAGCCGCCTTGCTCGCCGGATCAGCGGCCAAGGGCGCGGAATTCACCCTCGCCTTCGGCCTCGGCACGGTGCCTTTGCTGTGGCTCGCGCAGCAGCAATTCCACCGCATCCGCGCAAAAATGACCCCACTCACGATGGGCCGCGTACGGCGGGGACTCGCGTTCGTCACCGCCGTGGTGCTCGCGCTGCGCCTGCACGGGACCATCCCAGCACAACTCTACGGCGCTCCGGTCGATGCGAAACCCACTGTGGACGAGCTGCCGTCCTGCTGCCACTGAGCGCATCCGCGAGGCTTGAAACTTTCCCCGTCGCTCGGGATGCTTTCGCCAGTGGCCCACCTACTCCCTGAAGCACCCCCGCCCGGTATCGGCTTGTTCGACCTGGACGGCACCCTCATCGCTTGGGACTGCCAGCTGCTGTTCCGGCATTTCGTGCTGCGGCGCGAACCTTGGCGCGGCATTTTTTTGCCTGTCTTCCTCGCCTTCCTGCCGCTCACTCCGGTGCTCGGCGCAGGCGGTATGAAGCGGGTTTTCCTGTCCTACCTGTGGCGCATGGACCCGGAGATGTTGGCGCAGTACTCACGCGACTTCGCCGACTCCGTCATGCCCGCGATCTATCCGCAAGTCAGGGAGCTGCTAGAAAAACATCGCGCCCTCGGCCACCTCACCGTGCTCGCCTCCGCCAGCCCGGAATTCTACGTGAAGGAAATTGGCCGCGCACTGGGCTTCGACCTCACGCTAGGCACCGTGGTCGAAACCGGGCGCTTTTTCCCGGATCTTGAAAACCACAAGGGCAGCGCCAAAGTCCGCCGCCTCCACGAACGACTCCCCGAATCCTATTTCAAAAACGGCAGGCTTCACAATTGCCACGGCTACACCGACAGCACCGCCGACCTTCCCATGCTCGCCCTCTGCGACTCCGCCACCACCGTCAATCCCGGCCCCCAACTCACCGCACGGGCAAAATCTCAAGGATGGCAAATCGTCCGCCCCACCCGCCCGTGGAAATCCAAACTCGGATTCTTCCTGCGAACCCTCGCCCTGCTAACAGGCATCGCCAAGGATCCCGGCGGTCTGGCTCAACGGTGACGACTGTCAAATTTTCATGCCATCACCAACCGATCTCGACCATCTAGCAGCATTGAACACCCCCCCTAAACGAACGGCGGGGATCTCATCGATTCATCGATGAAAGCCCCCGCCGCAGATCAGGAATCATTGATCAGGGAACCAATACGACCTTGAGACGCAGCATGAGGCTCGGGAATCCGATCGTTTCCACGGAAGCCTTGCGCATTTGAAGGTCGCCTACGGTCGAGACCTCTGCATCTGACACGTCATCCCATTCCACGAGGTCGTCGCTTTTTTCGACTTGGAAAAGGACATCCGTGGCGGCGAGGTTTTTCTGATAGGTAAGTGTCAGAAAATCCCCTTCACTTTCCATGGCGGCACTCAGCGGATTTGCCTCATGGACCCGCGGGTCGGTGCCGTTGGCATATTCCAGCAAGTTCAAGCGGCTATCTCCATCGGCATCTGCGGTTGGGCCCCAGAGCGTGGCTTCGAGCGCAGGATTGGCGAGTTCCTCAGTCGTGAAATGGCCGGAGCGCCAGTTCTGATAGGCCGTGGCAGGTGCGGCTACGCTGATCTGCATGGCATTGATGTAGGCGAAGGATCCTTGGACTAACGTCAGATCGATGAAGACCTGGCCGAATGCATCGGGGCGAATGCCGCTAATCACAGCCACTTCGTCATCATTGTTGTCACCGCCAGTGCTGCCGATGCCCGTGCCGCTCGTCGTTAGAGTCGCTTGGCCTGCATTGGCCCCGAAGACTTCATATTTCGTGCTACGGACTTCAGCATTGCTGCGTGCCCCGAAGAAGCGGAACTCGTAGGAAAGCGCTGGATTCAGCCCTTCCAGCATGAATCCGCCCGGCACGTCGTCGCTCGTTGCATCGTTGATGTCATTCGCGGTGGAATAGAAGAAATCCTCGGTGGCCGTCTCAACCGCGAGCTCACCTAACAATCCGGACTGCGGAGCAAAGAGGCCACCAAAGGGAGCCTTGCCATTGCAAAGAAACCCGCCGGTCATGGTCATGCTGATACCCGTGGAGCTGCCGCTGCTGCGGACAAGATTGGAAAGGTGTTCGCCGGAATTGATGGTGATACCACCGTTGGTGAGATACCAGTTGTTCCAAGAGTTGCCATTGGCATCCACTGCGGTCGTCGGATCGCCCGTGGTGACGTCACTCGGGCCGAAATCGAAAAACAGTTTTTCACCAGCCGTAAGAGCTGCTGGATTTGCAACATATGTCTTGTTAGGTGCCAGCACCGCCGCAAGAGCGGGACGGATGACCGAAACGAAATGTGCATAACCCTTGCGGCTCAGATGAGTGTCGTCCACGAAGTAAGTTGGCCACGATGGATCCGAGGTGTCATAGAGGTTGTCCAGAAATTCGTTCGTGTTGAGGAAATGCAGGTTGAGGCCGGGGTCTGACTCGCAGTAGCTCTTAATCAAGCTGTTTGCCGTCCGGCGGCGTGGATCGTGGTCCGGGTTGTTGAAAAACGACGGCGTCGGTGTGATGCCGATAAAGCAGATCGGCACGCCCGGCTGTTGCGCGCGGACTGTGGCAACAAAGGTCTGGAAGTCCGCGAACACCTGCTCGCCAGTTTTTCCACCGCCACGAATGTCATTCGTGCCCTCGAAGACGACGATGGCCGACGGCTGATAGGGCGTGACGATGCGGTGGACGAGGGGGTTTAGATCGGAAAACTGCGACCCACCAAAGCCGCGCTGGACGATGCGATAGTCGGAGAAATCCCGCGCGAGAGTTTCCCAACGGCGAATGCTTGAGCTGCCGACAAACAACACACCGCCTGGTGCGACAGGGTCGATGCTGTCCTGATAGGTCCAACGATCAATCTCGTTGTTGATCGCAACCGGTGGCAGCGCTGGGACGGTGACGCCTTCGACGATTTCGAGAATACCGAGATAGGCGAAACCGCCTTCGGCGACGGCGAGTTGGAGAGAAACCTCACCGGTCGAGTTCGCCTGAATCCCACCCAGCGCGACAGTGCTGCGATTGTTGCCATTGTAAAGGGCCGTGCCGTCCGCGCCGCCGAGACCGTTGCCGATGCCTGTGCCCGTGGTTTGCAGGATGCCGGAAAATGCGCCATTGCCCGCAGTGACGGTGTAAGTGGAGCGACGCACATCGGTCGCATTCCGCGTGCCGAAGAAGCGCATCGAGTAAAGCTTGGTGGGGCTGAGTCCGTTGATTCGAAGCGTGCTGCTAAACCCGGTCGCGCCATTGATAAAAAGGTAATCTTGCGTGGCGGTATCGACAGCGAGTTCTCCGAGACGCGAGGCTAATGGCGCTTGTGAGGCTGGGTTGGAGGAAGTGAGGCCGCCGTTTTGGATGCCATTGTTTTGCCAGCCTCCCGAAGTGAGAGTGACGCCAAGGGGAGTTGGCTGTCCCGCCGTGGAAATGAGATTGGGCAGAGCATTTCCGTTAGCCACCGCGCCGAAGCTATTCCAGTGCTTGCCGAAGCTGTCGGGGTTAACCGTCGGATTGCCGTTGGTCACGTCATGTCGGCCAAAGTCCACGCGCACGGTCTTCGAGGCAATCGGTGTCGCCGCCACATCTTCTGTTAGTTCAAGCACACCGAGGTAGGCGAAGCCACCTTCAGTCGCAGTGACGCGCAGAGAAAGCTGGCCGCTGGCGTCAGTTTGCAGGCCGCTGAGCGAGGCGATGGTGCTGTCGTTGCCATCGGTTTCGCTCACCAGATCCGAGCCCGAGGTTTGCAAAAGGGTGCTAAAAACGCCGTTTCCAGCGGAAACCGTGTAGGTGGTTTTCCTAACTGCCGCTGCGTCGCGGGTGCCGAAGAGCCGAAGGTTATAGAGTTTTCCGGGATCGAGGTTGTTGAGGTTGAGTGTCGCAGAGATGCCGTTCGCGCCATCAATGAAAAAGTAGTCCTCGGTGGCTTGGGCGATGGCGAAATTTCCCAGTTTCGCCGGATCCGGCGCGAGCAGTCCGCCGTTCTGGCGACCGTTAGATTTCCAGCCAGATCCAAGCGTGAGGCCGACCGAACTGGAGGTGTTCGCCGTGTCGACAAGGCGGAGATAACTCATGGCCACCGGACCGCCAGCTGCGCCCGCGCCAACGGCATTGTTCCAGTAGCTGCCGTTGGTATCGGCGACTCCAGTGCTGCCGTTGCCGGGATTGATGGTGGGAGTGCCTGAGGGAGTGACGTTGCCGTCGGACACATTGTTAGGCCCGAAATCGACAAGCCACGTGCGGGCGTGGAGCGGAGTGGCGGGCAGAGCGAAAAGGGCGGCTGACACCGCGCTGAGGAAGCGGAACGACATGGGTTTTTCTGGGTTGGGGACAGTTCGAGAGCAATCGGAGGAGATGCGGTGAGACAGATGGCAATGCCACACGACTCGGCGGGGAGTGGTTTTTTGGAGCAGCGAGCTCGGAGCACTAATGGCAAGCCGTGAGCAGGCATGCGGAGCCGACCATCGGATTGTGGGTTTCTTCAAATGGCCGCATGGAATCCCATGAGACTCGCGCAAGCTGAGAGCTCGGCTTCCAGCTGTCAATTCGATTGTATACAATTTTTAAAGACCCGCATACAGGCATTTAACGCAAGCTCACGCCTCGGCGGGTGCCGCTACCTTTTAAGCCGACGCAAACAACTGAGCGACCTCGCGCTTGGCCACCTTGCCCATGGCATTGCGAGGCAAGCTGTCAACAATACGGAGCCGGCGCGGCAGCTTGTAGGAGGAGAGCCTGTCCTTTCCCCACTGCTGGAGATCCTCCAACAGCAATACCTCACAACTAGAATCTAACACCGCCGCCACGGCCACAGTTTCTCCCCAAGTGTCATCCTCCAGGCCCACCACCGCGCATTCCAAAATCGCCGGATGCTCCAACAGCGCGGCCTCAATCTCCAAGGCGGAAAGTTTGTAACCGCCGCTCTTGATGATGTCCACGGACAGCCGACCAAGTATCCGATAGTAGCCCTGCTCCATCACCGCCATGTCGCCGGTGCGGAACCAACCCTCTTCAAACGAGGCCGCCGTGGCTTCAGGCTGCTGCCAATATTCGCAAAAAATGCCCGGGCCGCGCGCTTGGATTTCGCCAGGCTCTCCGTCACGGATGAGCGTCTCGCCTCCCTCACCACGCAGGCGAATTTCCACGCCAGGCAAAGGTTGGCCGACCGCTCCGCTGCGGCGTTCGCCGTGCAGCGGGTTGGAAATCATCATCCCGGTTTCGGTCATGCCGTAGCGCTCTAACAAAACCTGTCCTGTCAGCCCAGCCCAACGCCGATGGAGACTCGCAGGTAGCGCAGCAGAACCGGAAACCATCAACCGCAACTCCGAAAAACCCCGTATCACCGCTTCCTGTCTCGGCAAATCATTTTCTAACAAAATCGTCAGCTTCGCGTAGATCGTCGGCACCGCCATAAAGACCGTGTAAGCTCCTTCCGCCACGCGCGGCAGCACGACCTCGACATCGAAGCGCGGAAACGCCTCCACCAAAGCCCCCGACCACAACGCGCAGCCAAGAACATTGACGATGCCGTGAATGTGGTGCAGCGGAAGAAACAACGGGATGCGATCGTCCGCACGCCAGTCCCACGCACCAACCAACGCCTCGATCTGCGCTTGGAAATTCTGATGGGTGATGACCACTCCCTTCGGCTTGCTGGTCGTGCCACTCGTGTAGAGAATCATCGCGCGCCGCCCTGCGGGGATTTCCGGCAAGTCACCCATCGCTCCATGGATCGCCTCATCCGCCAGCACCAGCTTCCCGTCATGTTTCGCCAGCCGTGGCGCGTGCTCGCGAGTTGCGACGAGGATTTCCGCGCAGGAATCTCCTAGCAGATGCTCCAACTCCGGTGGCGTGGCGTGGACGGATAGCGGGACGGCGATTCCCCCGGCCCGCCAGATTCCCCACTGGATCGCGGTGTATTCGAATCCGGCCGGTGCCATGAACGCCACCCGCGCCTCTTTCAGATCTTCCCGCCCACCTAACAAAGTGGCCGCGATCCCGGCTGAGGCATCCAGCAGTTCGGCATAAGTGAAAACTCGATCGTTGTCACGGATCGCAGGGCGGTTTCCATGGAGACGGGCGCGGCTGATGAGCGGTGGTTCTTGCATGCGTTTCAGAAAATCAGGCGGATGAGAAAATACATCACAGACGGACCTAACAGACATCCTAGTCCGGTGTAGAAAGTCGCAGTCATGGCACCGTACGGCACCAGCTTCGGATCCGTCGCGGCGAGCCCTCCGGCGACGCCGCTCGTCGTCCCCATCAGCCCGCCGTAGATCATCGCCGTGCGAGGATTGTCGAGGCCGATGAAGCGCGCAACAAAAGGCGTGCCGACCATCACCAAAATCGCCTTCAGCAAACCTGCGGCCACGCTGAGCGCCATGATTTCCGAACCCGCCCCCAATGCCGATCCGGTTACTGGCCCGACGATGTAGGTCGCCGCGCCCGCACCGAGCGTTGTCATGCTAACCGCATCTCGATAGCCAAAGCACCACGCCACCGCGGCCCCGACGAAAAAGGAAACAAACACCCCAAGGAACAGCGAGATCATGCCCGCCAACCCCGCACCCCGCAGCTCGCGCACATTCACCCCAGTGGCCGTGGCCACGATGGCAAAATCACGCAACATCGCCCCGCCCATCAGCGCGATGCCGGCGAAAGCGGGAATATCCGCCAGGCCTTTCTTCCCTCCCGTCGCCTCGCCGCCGACATAAGCCAAGCCCAAGCCGAGGAAAATCGCGATGGCCGAGCCATGCACCCGGCCACGCGTGAGCCGAGTGGAAATGAAGTGGGAAATCCACACCAACGCTCCCACCACCGCAAAGGCGGCGACTAACGGATACTCGGCGAGCAGCGGCAGCAGAAAATCCATCATTGTTTTTGGTTAGGTAGATCACGACCGATGCGCGCGATCATTGGCACCAGCGCCACACACGCGAACACCGACAGGCTGCCCGCGAGAATTGCCGCCGCTCCCCCATCCACTGCGGCGCGGACGTTCTGGATCGCCGCCATCGCGACCGTCACCGGAATGTAAATTGCGCTCCAGAACAGGATGCCCGACTCGCTGGCCGGAGACAGCGAGTCCTCACGCTTGAGCCTATCGGTGATCCAGATCAGCAGCAGCATCGCAATGCCCACCCCCCCGACGTTTGCATCCATTCCTAACAGCCATCCAAGCCCCTTTCCCGCCAGCAAGCCGACGAGCAAACACAAGGACAAGAGAGCCGTTCCGTAAATGGCCATAAGGTGGGTTTTCGAAAGGCGAGAATGTCCAGCGAGCTGGCTTTGTATACAAAATAAATGACTTTGGACACTTCGAGTTTGGCCGCTAGACTCGCGCCGCCATGCCCAGCCGCAACGCCGACGATATCCGCGAAACCCTCGAACAACGCATCGTGGAAGGCGAATTCGGCGACGGCGAGCGACTCGATGAAGTGAAACTCGCCACCCGCTTCGGCGTGTCGCGTACCCCTTTGCGTGAAGCCTTGCGGATGCTTGCCGGGTCCGGCTTGGTCGAGCTCATCCCGCGACGCGGTGCCTTCGTCCGCCACCCCGGAGTGGTCGAACTCATCGAAATGTTCGAGGTGATGGCCGAGCTGGAAGCTCTGTGCGGCCGTCATGCTGCGCGACGCATTTCCCCCGCGGGTCTGGCGGCCCTCGCAGTAGCCGCTCGCGCCTGCGAGCAAGCCATGGAGAAACAAGATCCCGACGCCTACTACCACCGCAACGAAGAGTTCCATCAGCTCATTTACAAAGCCTCCGGCAACAGCTTTCTCGCGGCCGAAGCGTGCCGCCTGCAAAAACGCCTGCGCCCCTTCCGCCGCATGCAGCTCCGCGCCCGCGGCCGCATGCGGCAGTCGATGGAAGAACACGTCACCATTCTCAAAGCCCTGGAAATGGGCGATGCCGACCTCGCCGCCTCCTCCCTGCGCGTCCATGTCGCCGTGCAAGGCGAGCGATTCCAAGATCTGCTGTCCACCTATGAAAAGCCGGGCAGACCGTCATCGGTCTGATCTTCTGAAATTGCCGATCCTTTCTAGCAGAATATCATCCTGCTCATCTAAGCGTCTCTCTCTCCGCCCTCCCCGCCTCCGCGTTTCGCTCCAACAAAACTTTGCGCCGCTCCCCGCCCATTGCGGCTTTGCTGTCCACCCTTCCCTCTTCACAGTTCCCCCATGTCCGCCCCGCTCAGCCGCAAGAACCTCCCCGAAAACCCCACGCCGGACGACATCCTCAACGCCTTCCTCAACTACCTCACCGCCACCGACACCGAGCCTTACGACCACCAGGAAGAAGCCATCCTTGAGCTCTTCGCCGGCAACAACGTCATCCTCAACACCCCCACCGGCTCCGGGAAATCGCTCGTCGCCCTCGCCCTTCAGTTCAAGTCCCTCTGCCAAGGCCGCCGGTCCTACTACACCGTCCCGATCAAGGCGCTCGCCAACGAAAAATTCCTCTCCCTCTGCCACGTCCTCGGCCCGGAAAACGTCGGCATGATCACCGGCGACGCCACCGTCAACCACGACGCCCCGGTCATCTGCTGCACCGCCGAGATCCTCGCCAACATCGCCCTCCGCGACGGCGCGCACGCCCCGGTGGACGACGTCATCATGGACGAGTTCCACTACTACTCCGATCACTCGCGCGGCGCCGCCTGGCAAATCCCTCTTCTAACACTCCCGCGCGCCCGCTTCCTCCTGATGTCCGCCACCCTCGGCGACTCGTCGTTTTTCTCCAAACAGCTCACCGCGCTAACAGGCGCTCCCACGACCCTCGTCCAGTCCGACCAACGTCCTGTCCCGCTCGAATTCGAATACTCCACCACCCAGCTCCAGGAAAAAGTCGCAGAACTCAACGAACAAGGCCGCTCGCCCGTCTACCTCGTCCACTTCACCCAGAACGCCTGCGCCGACACCGCCCGCGACCTGCTCTCCACCAACTTCTGCACCAAGGAGGAAAAACACGCCATCGCCCGCGCCCTCGACGACGCCGATTTCCGCTCTCCCTACGGCCGCGAACTCTCGAAAATCATCCGCCACGGCGTCGGCATCCACCACGCCGGCCTGCTGCCGAAATACCGTTTGTTAGTCGAAAAACTCACCGCCCGCGGCCTGCTCAAAGTCGTCTGCGGCACCGACACCCTCGGCGTCGGCGTCAATGTCCCGATCCGCACCGTCATGCTAACAGGCCTCTGCAAATACGACGGCCGCGGCACGAAAATTCTAGCCGTCCGCGACTTCCGCCAGATCGTCGGCCGCGCCGGCCGCCGTGGCTTCGACACCACCGGCTACGTCGTCGCCCAGGCCCCCGAGCACATCATCGAAAATCTCCGCCTCGCCGCAAAGGCCACTGCTAACAAAAAGAAGTCCTTCGAAAAACGCAAACCTCCGGAAAAAGGCTTCGTCCACTGGGACGAACAAACCTTCGCCAAACTCCAAACCGCCCCGCCCGAGCCGCTCGTCTCCAGCTTCTCCGTCCACCACCACACCCTGCTCAACGTCCTCTCCCGTACCACCGAGGACGGCTGCGCCGCGTTGAAAAAGATCATCGACGACAGCCACGAGC
>JAZKEG010000034.1:0-29248 GCA_040387215.1 Verrucomicrobiota bacterium
ACGGCTGGTGGAGCTGGTGGATCCCGCTCAAAGGCGGCGACACCAGCGTCGGCGTGGTGTGGGACCAGCGGCTCGTGGATTTCCCGCGCGACGGCCGTGGCATTGGAGAGCGCATGCGCGAATTCCTGTCGCTTCACCCGGTCGCCGAAGAATTGTTAGAAAATGCCGAGTTCATCCCGGGAGACATGCATTGGCGCAAAAACCTCGCCTACCGCAGCAGCACCTACGCCGGGGACGGCTTCGCCCTGGTCGGCGATGCCGCAGCGTTCATGGATCCCTTCTACAGCCCGGGCATGGACTGGATCGCCTTCACCGCCAGCCGCGCTGCCGACCTCGTTTCCCGCCAACGCCAAGGTGAAGAAATGGAGGCACTCGTCGCTCACCACAACCACGATTTTTCCGCCTGCCACGATCGCTGGTTCGCCGCGCTCTATCAGGACAAGTACCATTACATCGGAGAGTTCGATCTGCTCGACCTCGCGTTCCGCCTAGACCTGAGCTTGTATTACTGGGGCGTCGTCGAACCCATCTACACCACCGGCGAGTCCGCTTTCCTTGCGCCGCCATTCACGCCACCCAGCGGCCGAATTTTCGCCACATTGATGCGCACTTACAACCGCCGCTTCGCCGCGATCGCGCGCTTGCGCCGCCGCGAGGGACGCCTTGGCCACATGAATGACAACCGCCGCAAGCTCATCCCCGGCTTCACTCTCGCTCGCTCCGACACGCGCCGGATTTTCTCGATGTTAGGCGCGTGGCTCATGCTCGAACTCCGCGAAGGCTGGCGCTCGTGGGGAGAACGGGAAATGGCTTCCGATAACTCATCGAACGCCACCGTCTCGGCTCTCGGCGACCGGTGATCGCCGCCACGCCACTCAGTATTCCGAAAGTGTGCCTTCGGTGACACCGAGTTTCTCCAACGCATGCACGCGGTCCAGCAACTCATACGACCCGGCTTTGCCCGAGAGCAAATCCTGGTAGGCGCTTATCGTCCCAGCCGCGTCCTCGGTCTCGTCGAGCAATTCCACCCGGAAGCGTGACAGCCCCGACTTACGGAGATCGTCGTAATAACGTGCGCCCGTTTGCGCCTTGCCGTTGAAAAGTGTGTTGCGGCAACCGACGTCCGCTTGCAGACGATGGAGCTGGCCTACGCGGTCGCGCAGGTGAACCACATGCTTTTCGCAGGGCCGACCACAATCCTTGTAGGTCGTGCCGCTGCTGAGAAAGGTGCAAAAGACACAGTGCTCCATGTGAAACATCGGCATGTGCTGGTGCAGCGTGAGCTCGAACCACTCGGGCGGCGCACCTCCTAACAAATCCAACACCTGTCCAATGTTGAGGTCATACGAAACCGTCAGCACGTCGAGATTGGCATGCTCCATCAGCAGTTTCGCGGTGATCGGATTGGCAACGTTGAGCGAAAAATCACCGATTTTCACCAATCCATCGTGATCCTTGTAATGATGCAGCGCGGCGAGGTTGCGCAGCAGCAGCCCATCCGGTTTCGCCTTCTCGATGAGCTTCAAGTAGCCCATTTCCCCAGGCTTGAGGATGCGTGGTGTGGCGAGGTGAATCTGCCCGTTCCCCGCAGTCCTGAAACGGGCCACCGCGTCCTGATAGCGCCGCGGATCTTCAAAATCACAATAGACGGAGTCCACCCCGCAGCTGAGCGCGGCATCGAGCTGCTCGATGCTGCGGCACAACACCGACAACTGCGGCGGCGCGGTTTCTGTGTTAGGTATTTCCGGCAGCAGGTCGCGCCACGTCGTGGTGATCACCGGCCGCGGCGGCTTGACTGCGGCGGCTTCGTCGAGCTGCTTGACCAAGGCGCGGCGAAGCTGGTTCAGCACGGAAATCGCGATGTGGCAGTCGCCCTCCAGGCGGTTGTCCAACGAGCCAAGTTCATACGAAGAATCGCCGAGACGACCGAGTTGCTCGACGAGTTTTTCGGTTCCTAACGGATGCTTGCTCGCAGCTTCCAATGCCATCGGCGTTTCCACCGTTGCGGCAGTCTGCGGCGGTTGATCCAGCGCAGCTTGACCCTCATAAGCCGCTGAGACCACAAGCGGCTCGCCCGGTTTGCCGGTGATCGTGAGATGAAGTGCTGTCTTCTTCTCCACTGGCCGGGTGTTCTGCCAGAACTTGCGCAACTCGGAATCCAGCTTCGGATCGGACGTCTTGTAGAGCGTGTGGCCCGGCTTGATGCGGTCAAAGTTGATCCCGCTGTATTCGCGGTGGAACACCAGCCGGTCGCCCTCGACGCGCCAGATGCGCGCGCCTTGCTCCAAATCGCGGTTCTCGCCGGCATCGAACACCACGCCATCCCCCGCAGCGATAGGCACGCCAGTCAGCTCGCCGAGCCGCACCCAACCGGGCGCGCAGTCGATGATGCGGCCTAACAACGGCCCTCGCTTCTTGCCAAATTTCCCATGCGTTAGATAAGGATGGTTCGTTCCCTCGAACCAGCCGGTGCTCAGGCCGCGCGAAAATGTCATCTCCAATGCATAGCGATCCGCATCGGTGACGGTGGATTCCCGGGCCTCCATCGCGTCATCGAGTGCTTTGCGATAGACGCGGGTCACGGCGGAAACATATTCCGGCGATTTCAGGCGACCTTCGATCTTGAATGACTTCACGCCCGCCTTGACCAGATCCGGCACCAGGTCCACCGCCGCGAGGTCTTGCGGACTGAGTAGGTAACGCACCGCACCCAGTTCGCGCGTCACGCCATCGACGACAATTTCATAAGGCATGCGACATGCTTGCGCGCACTCGCCGCGGTTCGCGCTTCGCTGGCCGAGCGACTCGCTGGTAAGGCATTGGCCGGAATACGCCACGCAGAGTGCGCCGTGGCAAAACACTTCTAACGGCGTTTTCAAATGCAAGTGTTCCACGTTGCGCGCTTGGAAGCGCTCGATTTCACGGATCGATAGTTCGCGTGCGAGCACCGCGCGCTCCATCGGAAAAAGCGATTCCACGAAGGCCAGTCCTTCGGGCGAAGTGATTGTCATTTGCGTGGACGCGTGGAGTTCGACGTCTGGCGCGACCTGACGCGCGAGTTTTGCCAAGCCAAGGTCTTGGATGATGAGCGCATCCACTCCGGCCGCCGCGATGCGTCGCAACTGATCCTCCGCACCCTGCATTTCCTGCGTGAAAATCAGCGTGTTCATCGTCACGAAACCTTTCACGCCGTGGCGATGCAGAAATTCCATGAGCTCTTCCAAATCCGCGTCGATGAAGTTGTCTGCGCGCAGTCGGGCGTTGAATTTCGGCAGGCCGAAGAAGATCGCATCCGCGCCAGCGGCCACGGCGGCGCGGGCACAGTCCCAGTTGCCGGCGGGAGCGAGGAGTTCGGGAGTCAGGTCTGGAGAATGCGTGGGCACGGCGGGAGTCAAGCACGGGATGCCCGGCCGGGACAGCGGAGAAATCGCCTGTCTGCACCACGCATCTCGCGCAATTCCCACAGTTTCCGAAACTTACCCTGCCCACATGAGTTTCTTTTCGCGACCCACTCTCCGACCATGCTCCCACAAGCCGACTCCGCCTGGACTGCCTATGACGCCGCGCACCTTTTGAACCGCGCGGGTTTCGGCGGCTCACCGGAGGACGTCCGCGCGCTCCACGCCATGGGCCGTGAAAAGGCGGTGGAGTCATTCATTTCCCCGACCGAAGCCCTCGATGCCTTTCCCCTCCCAGACTGGGCGAGCGACGCCAGCATGCTCGCGTCGATGAGCAAGCGCTTCGAAAGCCAGCGCATGATGCGCAGGTCCTTGCGTGGAAAATCTCCCGAGGAAGCCGAGAAAATCCGGCGTGAGAGTCGCAAGGACTACCAGCAAGAAGTGCGGCGGCAAGGGCTTGAGGCGCAAGGATGGTGGTTCCGCCGCATGCTCACGTCACGCGCCCCGCTGCGCGAAAAGATGACCCTCTTTTGGCACGACCATTTTGCCACCTCCATCCAGAAGGTGAAACAGCCCGCGTTCGTCATTCGCCAGAATCAAATGTTCCGTGAGAACGCGTTCGGCAGCTTCCGCGAGTTGACTCAAGCCATTCTGCTAGATCCGGCGATGATGCTCTATCTGGACACGCAGAGTTCAAAGAAAGGTCACCCTAACGAAAATTTTGCGCGTGAAGTGATGGAACTCTTCACGCTCGGTGAAGGCAATTACAGCGAGGAAGACATCAAGCAAGCCGCCCGCGCGTTCACCGGTTATCAGCTCAATCGCGCCACCGGCAAGGTCTATCACAACCGCCGTCAATGGGATTCCAGCGACAAGACCGTCTTTGGCAAAACCGGCCCTTATGACGGCAAGGCGGTTATCGATCTGATCTTCCAAAAGCGCGAGGCCGCCCGCTTCATGGCCGGAAAATTGTGGGAGTTCTTCGTTTATGAAAATCCGCCCGAAGCCGCGCTGGAATCACTCACCGATTCTTTCCTCAAGGCGAATTTCAACACCGGCCCTTTGCTGCGTGAATTTTTTCTATCCAAGGAATTCTACGCGACAAAGGCCGTCCACACCCAGATCAAGTGCCCGCTGCAATATCTCATCTCGCTGCTCAAGCAGCTTGAATTGAAGACACCGCCCGTTGGATTCCCCATTCTCGCAGAGCAACAATTGGGGCAAATTCCGTTTCTGCCGCCCAACGTCGCCGGCTGGGATTGGGGCAAGGCGTGGATCAACACCAACACCCTGCTGACGCGCTACAACCTCGCCGGATTTCTCACCAAAGGCACCGGACTTGAGGATAGCGCGATGGCCAATCAGAAAATGAAAACTCCCGGCATGGCCAAGGGGCCCAAGCGCATGGGCCGCAACTGGCAAGGACCGGATTACGAAACCATCGCCCCGCGACCGCTCCGAGAAAATCCTGAGGCACTGGTCGATTCACTCATCGATCGGTTCTTCCAAGCACCTGTCCCCGAGAAGGCGCGCGCCTCGTTCATCGACTACGCCACCGCCAAGCAAGGCGTTGTTTTCACCAACCAAGAGACCGCCGAACTTTGCCACCTTATCCTCAGCACGCCTTACTATCAGCTTTGTTAGTGAGATAGAAGACGCGATGGAAAATTTTCCAAACTCACAATTTTGATACCATGAAAACTCGCCGTGATTTCCTCCGCACCACCGTCCTCGGTGCCTCTGCCGCCTGGACCGTGCCGATGTTCATCGACCGCACTTTTGGGCAATTGCATGAAGGGGCGCGGGACATTGCGGTGCAACCGATCACCGGCAAGGACGATACCATCCTCGTGGTGCTCCAGCTTGCTGGCGGCAACGACGGACTCAACACGCTCGTTCCTTACGCCGATGACGCCTATCACCAAGCTCGGCCACGCATCGGCAAAAAGCAGAAGGATATCATCCGGCTGAACGACCATGTCGGTCTCAACAGCGCGATGCCTTATCTCGGATCCATGTTCAAGGAGGGCAATCTCGGCATCGTCCAAGGCGTCGGCTATCCGAACCCGAACCGCTCGCATTTCGTTTCCACCTCCATCTGGGAAACCGGCGACACTTCGAACCGATCCGCCACCGGCTGGCTCGGACGTTACTTCGACAGCGCTTGCCCCGGCGCGGATCCCACCGTCGGCATCAGTTTCAACAAGACTCAGCCCGAAGCGTTTGGAGCGATGAAAAATCCGGGCGTATGCCTCAACTCGCCTGAGCTTTACCGCTGGATTCACGGTGGCGGCGAAAAGGCGCAGGCTGAGGAGTTTTTCGCCGACCTCAACCAACCGGACATGGACGATGTTTCGGAGGGTGACTCCATCGCCATGCCCGCAGGCGGCAAAATCGGTGGCATCGCCGGTGAGGACAACCTCGCCTTCCTCGAACGCGTCGCGCTGGACGCCCGTGTGAGCTCCGCGAAAATCCTCGAACTCGCGGCGAAACATAAAACGAACATCCGCTACGACGGCACGCCCGTTTCACGCAACCTCAACTTGGTTTCCCGCATGATTGCTGGCGGCATGCCGACGCGAGTTTACTATGTGAGCCACGGCGGCTTCGACACCCACAACCAACAGGTCAATTCCCACGACAGGCTGTTAGCACAACTTGATAGCGCGCTAAAATCGTTCTTCGCCGATCTCAAGCAGCAGGGCAACGACAAGCGCGTCGTCCTCATGACCTTCTCTGAGTTCGGTCGCCGCGTTGCCGAAAATGCCAGCGCCGGCACCGACCATGGCAAAGCCTCCTGCCTCTTCGTCGCAGGCCCCGGCATCAAGGGTGGGCTTTACGGAACCCATCCCAGCCTCACCGATCTTTCCGAAGGCGACATCAAACACAGCTGCGATTTCCGCAGCATCTACGGCACCCTGCTCACCGATTGGCTACGCGCCCCCGACCTCAACCCCATCCTCGGCGCGAACTATCCGAAGATGGGACTCATCGGATAGATAGAGCGAACCGCAAAGAGACACATCTCCCTGTGGCGGCGATCCCCGGTCGCCACGAAGCGGCATCCATCGTGGCGGCGGTTTTCAACCGCCATGCTTCTTCTATCAATCGGGAACTCCACAGACCACGCGGGTTGAAAAGCAGACTGAAGTTAGGCGGCCCGGTGGAAGGAATTCGCGCCTCCCCTGCTTTGCGCTCCTTTGCGACCTTCGCGCCTTGCGGTTCCATCCTCCGCGGGGAGGAAATCGCCATCCGCACACTGCGGCGAGACGCAACAGCTCCTATCCATGGTTTCTCGCGGCGACCGGTGATCGCCGCCACGAGCGCATCCTCATCGCAACACCGCGACAAGCTTCTCCACGGGCAGGCCCATGACGTTTTCGTAGCTGCCGGAAATGCTGGAGATGATGAGGTCGCCGTGTTCTTGGATGCCGTAGGCACCGGCCTTGTCGAGCGGGTTGGCGACGGCGAGGTAGGCGTCGATGGCAGCCTCGTCAAGTTCGCGGAAGGTGACTTCGGTGAGGTCGTGGAATGGGTGCTCGCGGCCGCCGGGATGGATCACGCAGACGCCGGTGCAGACGTGGTGGGTGCGGCCTGATAGACGGCGCAGCATGTCACGCGCGGCGGCGAGATCGCCGGGTTTACCGAGCGGCATGGAATCGATGAAAACCAAGGTGTCCGCGCCGATGACCGTGGCGTCCGGGCGGATGGCCGCGATGGCCGCGGCTTTGAGGCGGGCGTTGAGTTCGCACAGCGCGGCCGGGTCCATGGCCGCGTCATGCACTTCCTCGGCGGGCGACGGTACGACCTCGAAGGCGATGCCGGCGGCGGCGAGGAGTTCGCTGCGGCGGGGCGAGGCGGAGGCGAGGACGATGGGCATGGCCGGGAAATGCGCGGAATTTCCCCGGCGGGCAAGCGGGAATGGGGATTCGCGCCGAGCTCGGGCTCGGCGCTACACAGGGGTCACGGATTTTCGAGCGCGTCCATTTCCTCCTGCATGTAGTCCATCAGGCGCTGCATGTCGCTGAGGTGGCGGCGCATGCGGTCCTCGGTGTTTGCCGGCGGAACGCTGCGAGGCCGCTGCCCCGGCTGTGCGGGCGGAACGATGCGAGGCTGGCCTCGCTCAGCCATTGGCACAGCACGGGCTTGCGGCGCTTGTTTCGCCTGCATCAGCGACGGGTCGGCGGGGGCCGTTTTTAGGAGTTCCTCGACGGCGGAAGCGGGCATGATGAAGGAACGGGTGCGGTCGGCGCGGGCCACGGTGATGCCGAGCACATGGCCGTTCAGGTCCACCACGGGGCCGCCGATCTGGTTCGGGTCGAGGCGCATGTCGGTCTGGATGGCGTGGGTGAATGAGTCGCGAACGCGGCTGATGGGGCCGCCCATGCGCTCCATCTGCTGCAAGCGCGGGCCAAAGTACTGCGGTGGCATTTCCGGGCGGTTCGAGAGCGCGACGTCGATCTTCTTTTCGCGGCCGTTCGCCTCGACCAGCAGGGAAACTTTTTCCCCGGGAGCCACGCCGGTGAGCGCGTTTTTCAGCGCGAGGAGTCCGGAAATTTTCCGCTCGCCGACGCCGAGAATCACATTGCCCGGGGTGAGTCCGGCTTTTTGCGCCCCCGTGCCGCGCTCCACCTCGCTGATCTTCACGCCGGGGCCGGTGTAGCCTTGCTCGGCGAGGATACCGAGGTAGGCGAGATCGGTGTCGCGCAGGTTGCGCTCCAACACGCTGACCACGCCGAATCCGGCGAGCCGTCCGTCCGGTTGTGGTGCGGCGAGGAAACTGCCGAGGTCGGGCGACACGTCATTCGCCCATTTCACCGGGGTGAGCGGGCTGCCGCGGAGGTCGAGCAGCGCGAGATCTTCGGCTTCGTAGATGCCCGCGATGGCCACCTCGCAAGGTTTGCCGGAACCATCCGCATCGATGCGGAGGTCGCGCGGCGCGCGGGCAATTTCGCTCCACTTGGTGAGGATGCGGCTGCCGTCGCCGACGACGGTGCCGTAAGCGAGACGGCGGCGACCGGACCAAATGCGGACGGTGGATTGAGCGGCTTCGGCAAGGCCCGGCTGGAGCGCGGCGCTGGAATCTTTGTCCTGCGCGATCACCACGGCCTGTTCTTCTGGCAGCATCAGCGGGATGTCACTTTCCTCCGAATAGGCGCTGGAAAACGGGCGCGAGCGAAAAATGTCATCGTAGCGAGCGAGCATCACCTCGACCTGCATCTTCTTGTTGTTGCGCAGGATGCCCATTTCCACCGTTTCCCCGGCTTGGCGCTTGGTCAGCACCTGATCGAGGCGGCTGCCATCGGGCGTCGCGCTGCCGGCTAGGCTGATGATCACATCGCCCGGGCGAAGTCCGGCGGCGGCGGCGGGAGAGCCTTGAGCCAACGACTCGACCGGCACGCCATTCTGGCCGCGCGCCAGCCCCATGACGATGCCGAGCACGGGTTTTTCTGGATTGGCAAAGGGGTTCATCGTGAGCTGGCCCCACGATTCCCCGGCCAGCAGGCGGTTCCAATCGTCTTTGAAACCATCCACGCCAGCGTGGTTGTTGTTCGTGAGAGAAACACCGATGGACGAGTTGATGCCGATGATTTTCCCATCCAGATCGAACAATGGCCCACCCGAGTCGCCGCCGATGAGCGTGCAGTCGGTGGTGAGGAAATTTCCCGGGCCTTTCGAAACCACCCGGCCGAAGCGGACTGGCGGGGTGCGCGCTGCGTCGAATCCGGCGGAATGCCCCATCGCCACCACCCAATCGCCCGCGACGAGCGGCTTGGATTCGCCGATTTCCACGAATGGCCAAGGTCCCTTGCTCTGGATCTGCACCATCGAGATGTCCTTCGAGTAGTTCGCGCCGAGCACTTTTCCGGGCACCTGTTCGCCATTCGGAAACACGACGGTCACCTCCTTGGATCCTTGCGTGACGTGGGCGGCGGTCAGGATGAGGCCGTCGGCAGTGGTGATGACGCCGGAGCCGGATGACTCGGTTTCCTCGGACAGCAGGGCCACCGTGGCGGCTAGCGTTTTTTGAGAAACCGCCTCCACCTTGGCTTCCAGCCGGCTGAGGTCGTCGAGGCTTTTGACGGGATCGCTGGCCTGGACGAATCCGCTGCCACCGAGCAGCCCCAGACAAACGCTTGTGAGGGTCAAATAGGAATTCAGTTTCATGGTATTCGGCGGGTTCAGCGACACGGATGCCCTCGTTCGTCTGTCGCGATAATCAAGGGTGGATCCTGCGCGGAGTGGTGCTTATCATGCCGGCGACGATGCCCCGACGCAACCCGCCAGACGCCAACCGCCCGCGAAATGATGCGCCTGCTAGCCCTCGATCGCGCGGCCCCGGGGCGGCATCGTTGTTGTTCTTCTGGCCCTTTCATCTGCTGAACTTGCTCACCCGGGGATTGGGTGGTCCGGCAAAATGGCTGCTGCGGCTGGCGGCTTACCCGCTGCTCGCCGCGCTTTATCCGCTGCTTTTCCTCGCCGTGATCTACGGCTTCCGCGCCCAAAGCTACGATCTCTCCAAAATCCACGCGATGCCGGAGCGCTCCATCATCTATGACCGGCAAGGCGAGGAAATCGGCCGCATCCACGGCGAAAAACGCTCCATCGTCCCGCTGCGCCAGGTTTCGGAGAGTTTCCGCAAGGCCATCCTCGCGCGGGAAAACGAGCGCTTTTACCAACACGGCGCCGTCGATCCCCTCGGCATCGTGCGCGCCATGCTCAAGAACGTGCAGGGCAAAAAGGAAGGCGCGTCCACCATCACGCAGCAGCTCGCCTCGGACATTTTCAAGCTCAAGGCACCCGAGATGCTGGAGGAAAACCGCAGCCAACCGCTCAAGCTACTGGTCATGCAGCTCGACCGGAAATGCCTCGAAATCGCCATCGCATTCCGGCTCGAGTCGGGTTTTGAAAAAGATGAGATCCTCGAGGCCTACATCAACCAGATCAACTGGGGCCGCAGCATCAAGGGCGTCGGCGAGGCATCGCGCATCTATTTCGAAAAGCATCCGTCCGAGCTCACGCTGTCCCAATCCGCGCTGTTGGCAGGCATCGTCCGCGGGCCAGACGCCTACAACCCATTCAATTCCATGGACGCCGCCGCCCGTGAGCGCGGCACCACCTTGGAGCGCATGGTCACCGCCGGGGCCATCACTCGCGCCGAAGCGGACGAAGCGAAGAAGGAACCCATCGAAGTGCGGCCAAAATGGCGGCGCGACGTGGATTATTCGTACGCCATGGAAGCCATCCAACGCGACCTCGAGGTCATCCTGGAGCGCGAAAACATCGAACTCGGCGGCCTCGACATCACCAGCACCATCGACCTGCGCATCCAGCACAAGGGCGAAGAAGCGCTCGACAAAAAACTGCGCGAGGTCGAGCGCTATTCCGGCTACCCGCACCAGACGCGCAGCACCTGGCTCGCCATCCCGGAAGAAGAACGCAAGGAGCCGGAATACATTCAGGGCGCGGCCGTGGTGGTGGAAAACCGCACCGGCGCCGTGCTCGCCGTGGTGGGCGGACGGGATGCCAACGAATCGATTTTCAACCGCGCCACCCAAGCCAGCCGCCAGATCGGCTCGCTGTTCAAACCCTTCATCTACCTCGCCGCTTTCGATCAAGGTCTGCGCCCGAACACCAGCATCAGCGATGGCCCCATCCAGCGCGGCGAAATCAAAGGAGCCGGCAACTGGCGCCCGCACAATTCCGACGGCAAATACGGCGGCATGCTGCCCGTCGCCCAAGGCCTGATCCGCTCGCGCAACACGATGTCCGTGCGCGTCGGCAACTACGCCGGCCTCGACAAGGTCAAGGAGGTCGCCCGCATGTCCGGTTTCACCACGGCCATGCCGGACACGCCCGTCGCCTTTCTCGGCACGTGGGGGTCGTCGCCGTGGCAAATCGCCTCCGCCTACACGATTTTCCCCAACTCCGGCACGCGCTACCGGCCCTTCCTCATCGCCGAGATCAAGGACCGCGACGGCAATGTCCTGTGGCCCGCCAAGGGCGAAAATGGCAAACCCATTTCCCCCACCTTGCACTACCCGGCCGCCTCCTCCGGCTCATCCTGGTCGGTTTCCCGCATCCTTCGCGAAGTCGCCGTGAGTGGCACCGCCGCCTCGGTGAAACGCCTCGGTTTCGATAAACCCTGCGGCGGCAAAACCGGCACCACCAACGACTTCAAAGACGCCTGGTTCGCCGGCTTCACCTCCAACCTCACCTGCGCCGTCTGGGTCGGCTTCGACCAACCGAAAAAAACCATCCAAGGCGGCTACGGCTCCACCCTCGCCCTGCCCGTCTGGGTGGACATCATGAAAACCGCCGATCGCCTCGGCTACAAAGCCGGCCAACTCAACAGCAAGGTCAACCTCATCGAGATGGAACTCTGCCAACACTCCAGCAAACGCGTCACCGCCGGTTGTCGCAGCGCCGGCACCGTTTACATCGACAAGGTCCCCGCCGACATCGCCCTGCCCGCCAACGACCTCTGCCCCATCCATCCCGCCAAGGCTCAACCCGTGGATGAATCCACGCTCCCCGAGCCACCGCCCCTCAAAGCCACGCCCGTCGAGCAATCCCCGCCGCGCGCAAGAGCCGTGGAGTGAGCGCCCATCCATTAGATTCGGGGAACGGGTTCGGAAAACTCGCAAACCTCCATCTTGTCGATAAGCCCATTCGCAAAGGTGAAACGGTGACCCACCGTGCCCTCCGCGAGAAGCGCTCCCGTCAAATCGCGGACGACCTGATGCACTTCCACCAGCCAATTCTCCGCACTCTCAGGATGGAATGAAACCGGCTCAACGTGGGGATCGATCTCGCTCCATTGCTCCGTCCAATACGCCCGCACCGCTTCCGGCCCGCGAACAAACCCGCCTTTGAACGCTCGCGGCCACGCGACCTCCGCCGTCATGCAAACCAGCGCGGCATCGATGTCTCGCGCGTTGAAGGCAGCATAGGTCTTTTTCAAAAGCTGAATCTCGGATGTCATGGAAGAGGTCATTGCGTTGATGGATTTGAAATTGAATGATGACAAGCTCACTTTTGGAACGGCCCTGAGAGAATAAAGCCCAACACCCAAATAGGCAGCAGATATAAGATGCCAAGCAAAAGGCTCACTGTTTGCACCCAACCATTCGGTGATTTCCGAAACCCTTGAACACAACACGCCAACCCAACAACTGAAATCACCAGCAAAGCAACCACCGGGAAAAACGATCCAATTTGACTCTGTTGCAGAATAAAAACAACAAGTGGGAAGAACCCAATCGGCAAGATCGCCCCAACGACATAGCCATTGATCTCTAAGATTTTTCTCTTTTTGCTCATGGAACGATAGGAATAACTCAAGGTTTCTCTCTGTTAAAAAAATTTGATTTGATCTACCATGAACGCACCAGCAAGAAAACCGAGCCATTGTGATAGCTTAAAACTCTCAAATAATCGTCACCTTGCTTGTGTTCAAAATAAGCGGTTTCATCGATCGCGGGTGGATTCCACCAAGCAGGAGCGTCGTCCACCTTCATGTTCAGAGTAGATTCAATTTGATGATGCACTTGAGAATCAAATCGCTCCGACAATCCAAGCGACTTCGCGTAATCAGAGTAGCGTTCCGCAGGCAGCGTAGCCTTCAACAGCCTTGTAAAGTCTCCGCCAAAAACTCCATGGTTCAGGTGTTGTTTCACCTGTGTCGCCTCTGCCGGCAGAGCCTTCCTTCCAGCCGATGTTCGAAACTCTCTTATAGGGTAACCCGCGAACAGCAATAGCAAGATTCCCACGAAGAAAATCAAACAGCCCCAGCTCGTCTTTGGCTTTTTCATTTTCGCATGATTAAACGCCTATCCCTCGGCACCCACTTTACCTCGCGTTGACAAAGGAAATTTATGATTGAGGATCACGCTTACCAGCTAAAATTGCAATTACATTGGTGACCGTTGTGCTAGCTTCAACACACATTGCAGCGTCCCGGAAAGTTGCTGTTCGCCGATGAGTGAGGTCATTCGCAAGAGTCAACGCCGCCTTAGCATGTCGCCTTACAGCTTCATTCGCGCCACCAGCCAATTCAACCGCGATATACGCCTCTAGCATTCGATTGCCGTCAGTCTGACTCGGCTCTACTGAATCCAACGGTGGATGCTGAGACCTGACATATACAGACTGAGCAAGTGATATGATTAGATCCCGACATAGTAAACCAACTGCCTGAAACTGCTCTTCGTTGACTGAAGCCGCCAAGCGGTCCCTGATCTCTCCAACTGTTCGATCAACTCGCTGCCAACCGGTCGGCTGATGTTCAGCGGCTCGACCAGTCAGCACGCTATTGATCAAAGGGGAGATCAATTCATTGATGAGCAAGCGTCGAGATTGGTATGTTGGCAAATCACCGGAACTCCATCTTCCATACCAATCCCACAAGTTCCCATACGTCATTGTGTTGGCAATACCGCGTCTTGAAAGATCGGCCACCACCGTTGCATACATCCGTTGGTAGCGCTCATTCATCTCCTCAATTCGAGGGCCTCCGGTGGCAACAGAAATCATCGTGTTCCGAAGAAACTCTAGTCCGGCAATCAGTTCATCGTTGGTCATATTTTTTTCTAAATAGAAGTGTATTAGTTTAACGGTGATTTTGAATTTTTCGTGTTTATTCAGCCAAGAGCCAAAACGGTGGTTGTAAATTGGCGGGCGGGGAAAGGGTTGGGAAGATCGCGAGGTTTCATGAAAGTCTTGGATGGCCTGAGAATCACAGACATGCGATCTATCGGATATTGCGACGGCGGGCGATGAAATTTTCGGCATGGGGAAGATGCGCCGAGTGCGAGGACTCGGCATGCCTGAGGCGTCACGGCAGAGGCGGCGTGCTTTCTGTGGGAATGGGGATGATGCGGCGGAACACGAGCAGGCCGATGACGATGCAGATGCTGGCACCGGTGGCGACGGCGGCGGGCGCGCCTAACGCTTGCGCGAGGAATCCGGTGATCAGGCTGCCGACGGAGCTCATGCCGAGAAAGCAGAGCGAATAGAAGCCCATGATGCGGCCGCGCAGTGCGTCGGGCGAGCGAAGTTGGGTGGCGGTGTTAGCGGTGGCCATGAAGATGATCATGAAAAAACCAGCCGCCATGAGCAGCCCGCAGGACAGCAGGAAGACACGCGAAAAGGAAAACGCGATGAGCAGCAAGCAGCAGCCGAACAATCCGGTGTAGATGAGTTTACGGCGGGACAGCAGGTGACCGAAAGTGGCCAAGCCGATGCCACCGATCAGCGCGCCGCAGCCATTGCACGCCATGAGGATGCCGAAGGCTTTGGCATCGCCGCCTAACACATCTTTGGCAAAGACGGGCATGACCACGACATAACTCACACCGAACACGCTGAAGGTGGAAACCAAAATCATAATGGCTCGCAGCGGGCCGTTCGAAGTGATATAGGCGAAGGCCTCGCGGATGGCTTCGGTGAAAGGTGGGTGATCGTGCTTCGGCTCGAAGGGCGGAAGTTTCAACCGACTGTAGCCGACGATCACCGCGATGTAAGAAACCGCGTTGAGCAAAAAGCAGCCAGCGACGCCGACCGCGCCGATGAGAAGTCCCGCGACGGCCGGGCCGACCACGCGGGCGAGATTGAACATCGATGAATTGAGAGCGATGCCATTGATGAGGTCTTCCTTGCCGACGAGTTCCACCACGAAGGCTTGCCGTGCAGGAACGTCGAAGGCATTCACCGTTCCTAGCAGAAAACCAATCACCGCCACCTGCCAGACTTGGATCAGCTCGAAGTAAACCAGCGCTGCGAGCAGCAAAGCTAACAGCATGGACGCGCTTTGCGTGTAGAGCAGGATTTCGCGTTTGGATCGCCGATCCGCCATGATGCCACCCCACAGCGCGAGCAGCGCGAAGGGCAGCATGTTGGCAAAGCGAATCAGCCCGAGCGCGACCGACGAGCCGCTTAAATCATAGACCAACCAACCCTCGGCGGTGGATTGCAGCCAAGTGCCGATGAGCGAGATGACCTGCCCGGCGAAGAAGATGCGGTAGTTGCGATGGCCAAATGCGCGGAATGCTTGGCGCCAACCGATCTGGCCGACCGGCTGCCTGCGCAAATCCCCCGGCCCCGTGCTGGGAAGCTCCGCCGTCTCGGTGGGTCGGGGAGTTGCCGCCATCGGTTAGGTTGCCGATTGAGCTGCTAGTTTCGGAATGGAAGCGAGCAAGCGCTTGGTGTAGTCCGCCTCGGGATGGTGGAAAACCTGCTCGGCCGGGCCGCTTTCGACGATTTTTCCCCGATGCATCACGGCGATACGATCGGCGATGTAGTGGACCACGCCGAGGTCGTGGGAAATAAAGATCATTGTTAGACCAAGGTCTTTTTGGAGCGATTTGAGCAGGTTGAGAATCTGCGATTGGATGGAGACATCGAGCGCGGACACCGGTTCGTCCGCGATGATGAGCTTCGGCTCGGGGGCGAGCGCACGGGCGATGGCGATGCGCTGGCGTTGGCCGCCGGAGAATTCGTGCGGGTATTTTTTCATGACGCGCGCGTCGAGCCCGACGGTGGCCATCAACGTTTCCACGCGTTGGAAAAGCGCGTCGCCCTTGAGCTTCGGGTGCCGTTGGCGGACGGCTTCGGCGAGGGTGGAGAAGATCGTCATGCGCGGGTTGAGCGAGGCATACGGATCTTGGAAAACCATTTGGAAATCGAGCCGCCGCTGGCGCACCTCGGACGCGCTGAGTTGCGAAAGATCCTCGCCGGCCAGGACGACGGAACCGGACGTCGCCGGGATGAGCTGCATGAGCGTGCGCGAAAGCGTGGATTTGCCGCAGCCCGACTCGCCGACAAGGCCAAGGATCTCGCCCTTTTCGATTTCCAAGCTCACCCCGTCCACCGCCTTGACCACCTGTCGCTCGGCGGAAAAAAGCGAGGGTCCGCGTTTCGTGAAATGGGTGTGGAGGTTCTTGATTTCCAGATAGGACACGCCGCTCAGCATGCAGATCACGCGCCGCCACGCACGGGAATTTTGCGGCAGCCGACCGCAGACCATCGGTTAGGACTGGCGTTCAATTCCGGCCATCTCAAATCCGCAATGCGCCTATTCCGGATTCGTCCGGCGATCTCGTGGCGCGAAGCAAACTCCGCGCTTCTGTGACGGCGATCGTGCCACCCCGTCGCCTCCCCTTCCATCTGGAGCGGGCGCTTCATGGCCACCGATCGCTCCACATATCCCCCAAACCACCCCCACTACCCCCACGCCATGAAACGTTACTCCATCGCTGTCGTCTGCCTCGCCGCCGCTACAGCCCCCCTCGCCCAAGCCGTCTCCATCATCACCTTGGTCGATCTCGGCCTTGGAAACTTGCAAGCGCTCAACCGCATCAACTCGTCCGCTCCGGGCGGCGCGAGTCCCATCGGGATCTCCGGCGTGCCGTCCAACGAAAGGTTGCTCGGCATCGACTACCGGCCAGCGAATGGCCAGCTCTACGCCGTCAGTTCCGGCAGCTCGCTGTATCGCATCAACACCAGCACTGGCGTGGCCAACTTGGTCGGCTCGGGATTCACCACGACGCTCACCGGGGCCAGCTATGGCTTTGATTTCAACCCAACCATCGATCGCATCCGCATCGTCGGCGACAGCAACCAGAACATCGTCGCCCATCCAGACACGGGCGCAGCGAATGTCGCGGCGACCACACCGGTCGCTTACGGCGCGGGCGATCCAAATTTCGGGGCCGATCCGAACGTCGTCCACCACGCCTACACCAACAGCTTTGCCGGCGCGACGACCAGCCAGCTTTACGGCATCGACAGCACGCTGAACATCCTCGTCACCCAAGCGAATAACGCGGGAACTCTCGGCTTCGTCGGCGGCTTGGGCGTCGATGCCACGGACGTCGGCGGCTTTGACATCGATGGTTCCAGCGGCATTGGCTACGCCGCGTTCACCAACCTCAACGGCGCAGCCACGCTCTACAGCATCAACCTAGCGACCGGCCAAGCGACGTCGCTAGGCGGCTTGCAAGGAGCCGTGACGGGCATCGCGGTGATTCCAGAACCGTCCACCGTGGCGCTGGGCGGGATTGGCACGCTGCTCTTGCTGCGCCGCCGCCGCGCTTGATTTTGGCCCAAAGAAAAAGCGACCGACGCGTGCTGCGATCGGTCGCTTTTTCGTGTCCCGATTTCACGGGTTTTCGGCCACCTTGAACGGGCGTGACGACGCCTTTTCCTTGGCCGGAAAATCTTGGGGAATTTCCTGCGTCACCTTGCCGGTGGCTGCCCATTCCGCGCCGCGCAGGAAGGTGGTGATGAAACCGACGCCCTCGAACGCCTCGGTGTCGTGGCCCAACGTGGTGTGAAACACGCGGCCTTGTTGGTACTGGATGACCATCAGCATGGGCTCGTGGCGACCGGCGTTTTGGAGTTCTGGCGTGTCGCAGGCGGTCGCGAGGACGGTCATGTTTTCAGCCGGTCCGCGCAGTTTCGAATAGCACTCGTCCTTGGTGTGCAGCCAGAAATCGGGCAGGCCTTTCGTGATGGGATGGTCGTGATCTCGCATGGTCAGCAGGAATTCGCTTTGCGGGCCGTGGTGGCCAGAAGGGCCGGGCGACGGGTCGCGGACGAGTTTGCCATCCTTGTCGTAGAACACGTAGGGTCCGTCCTTTTCGTTGCGATCGCCCCAACCGCCGAGGCCTATCATTTTGTTAAACTCCGGCCACTCGGGCCAGCTGTTGTCCGCCGCGTGGACGACCACCAGCCCGCCGCCCTTGGCCATGTATTCCTCGAACGCGGCGCGCGTTTTGTCCGGCCAGCCAGCGGCCTTCCAGCCAAAATTGCTGACGACCACCGCGTATTTCGAAAAGTCTGGCGAAAAGTCCGGGTCTGCTTGCGGTTCCTTCAATTCCTCGCCCGCGTCGGCTCCTGCCATGGGCAAAAAGGCCTTTTCTCGTTCGGAATTCCACAGAAAGCGGGTGCGCGCCACGTCCACCTCGAACAAGCCGCTCTGCTCCAAATACTTGCGCATCATGACGGTGGATTTCGGCCACACTTGGTGGTTGTTCTGGCCGTCCACGATGAGCGCCTTGAGCTTTTCCGCGGCTTCGAGCGGGAAAACCGAGAGCAGGAGAACGACGGCGGCGCGGCAGAATGGAATGGGCTTCATGGGATTGCGATGGAGCGTGAGACTAGGGATGGGCCACTCCGAGCATCTTTTTCCGCGACGCCGCGCGATCCTGCCCCTAGCTTGGCCGATGGCATGTTCGGGACATGAGGTTTCGGCATTTCTAAAACGACTTCTCGCGATGATCCAAGCAACCCGCTGCCTGCTCGCCCTCGCGATGGTCGGCTTGGCTTCGTGCAATCACGCGCTGCGTCCCTCGGGTTTTCTCGGCAAGGACGATGCCCGCCTCAGGCCAAACGAGGATCTTGCTTTCCAGCGCTCGTGGAAAAACCCGGCGGCGGATTTCCAGAAATACCGCACCGTCGTGGTGCTGCCGATGTCGATGGATCATTTGCTCCGGCTCGAGCACGGCCTCGACGCCGCGAGTTTGCGGAACTTCGGCGACAGGCACCACCTCGATTGCAAACGGCTCGCCGCCTACGCCACCTGCGAATTCAGAGACACCATCACCGCCAGCCCATCCAAACAGGCCCTCATCACGCGGGAAATCCCTGCCGAGCCAGGCACGCTTTTGCTAGAAACCGCCTTGGTCGAGGCTGTTCCCGGCCGCCCCAGCGCGCAGATTCTCAACTTCATGGTCCCCTTCACCGCCCTGCTCAACCGGCCAGCCGTCGGCATTGAAGGACGTGTCCGCGACGCCGTCACCGGCGAGACTTTGTTTGCCTTTTCCGACCGCGAAGTGCCGGAAATCTCGTTGCTCGATGCGCGGAAATTCACCTTCTACGCCGCGCAGGAGCGCGATGTCGACCGCTGGGCCGTCCAGATCCGCGACATTCTGGAAGGCAAGCAGCGCCAACCGCGCAAAGACCCCTTTTTCATCCAACTCATCAACTGGTAGCGGGCCGTCCTTTCCTGATTTCGGCAATTTGAAGAGACAAGATTGCGCCCAGCAGGGTTTTGAGCGACAAGACGTCGCCATCCATGACCCAGCTTTTGATTGAACCTGCCCGTCGCACCGGTTGCGAGGATATCCCTGCGCTCACCGAAGTTCTGCGATCCGCGGTTCAACGCCAGCGCTCGCCCATCGACGACGTCCTCGACGCGGACGTGGTGGACGAGGAAAAATACATGGCCGAGCTGGCGCATGAGCTTGGTATCGAATGGCTTGAGAGCATTCCCATGCCGGATGTCCCACTCCCGCTGCGCGAAGCCTGCGGACCGCGCGTCGCCCTGAAGCATCGCTTGCTGCCGGTTTCCATCACCGGCGAGGACGGCCACCAGCGGCTGAAAATTTGCACCTTCGATCCCTTCAACCTGGTCGCTCGCCAAGCCGCCGCGCAGGAACTCGAACTGCCCATCGATTGGTGCATGGCGTCGCGCAAGCGCCTCTACGAAGCGCTGCGCCGCCTCTACGGCGTGGGTGCCGACACCTTCGAACAGATCCTCGAAGGCCGCGATTTCGACTACGACCAGATCAGCGACAGCGAGGACGAGGCGAACGTCATCGACAACGACGACGACGAAGAGGCGAGCGTCGTGAAATTCGTCAACCAGATCCTGCGCGAGGCGCTCGACCAGCGCGCGACCGACATCCACGTCGAGCCGCTCAGCACGAATCTCCGCATCCGCTACCGCATCGACGGCCGCCTCATCGAGATCGCCGTGCCGGAAAACATCAAGGCGCTGCAAAGCTCGGTCATCGCCCGTTTGAAAATCATGGCCCGCCTCGACATCGCCGAGCGCCGGGTGCCGCAGGACGGTCGTATCAACCTCCAGTTCGAAGGCGCGACCATCGACGTTCGCGTCGCCACCGTGCCGACGGTCGAGGGCGAAAGCGTTTCCCTGCGTTTGCTCAACCAAGAGAAATTCAACATCGCGAAGCTCGGCATGGAGCCGTTCGTGCTGAAGAAGATCGAGTCCATCCTGCACCTTCCCAACGGCATCATCCTGATCACCGGGCCGACCGGATCGGGGAAATCGACCTCGCTGTATTCCTTCCTCACCGAGGTGAATCACCCGGAGCGGCGCATCGTCACCGTCGAGGATCCGGTGGAAAACAAGCTCACCGGCGTGATGCAGATCGCGGTGAAAAACGAGATCGGACTGACCTTCGCCACCGCGCTGCGTTCCATTCTCCGGGCCGACCCGAACATCGTGATGATCGGGGAAATTCGCGACCTGGAGACCGCGGAAATCGCGATCCGCGCGTCGCTCACCGGTCACTTGGTGTTCTCCACGCTCCACACCAACGACGCGCTCGGCGGCATCAGCCGTCTGGTCGACATGGGCGTGGAACCCTTCCTCGTTTCCGCCGCCGTCCGCGCCTTCCTCGCGCAACGCCTCGTCCGCCGCCTTTGCCCAAACTGCAAGGTGCCGCGCGACGTCAGCGACCAGGACAAGCGCGACCTCGGCATGCCGCTCGATCTCGATGGCCAATGCTACTCGCCGAAAGGCTGCGATCGTTGCCGCGGCACAGGATTTTCCGGCCGTCTTGCAATTTACGAAGTCATCCTGCTCACCCAGCCGATGCAACAACTCGTCGCCCACAAGGCGCAGGACCGCGAGCTACGCGCGCAAGCGATCAAGGACGGCTACATCCCGATGCGCGACTACGGCTGGCACAAGGTGATGAAGGGCGAAACCACCATCGAGGAAGTCATTTCCGTCACCTCCTCCGACATCGGCGGCGCGGAGTAATTGCCGGGCACATTCATGAAAAACGCATCGTCACAACTAACGGTGAGCCGGCTGAGCGTCCTCGTCCTCGGCATCTTGATTTTCGCAGTTTTGATGGGCATCCGGGATGAGATTCCCTCGATGTGGCTGCGTGCGTTGGTCGCCGGTTGCGCAGCAGTCATTCTTCTGGTTTCCATTCTACACCTGAGAAAACCGTGAGCGTCGCAGCAGCCTAATCTTCAATTTCCCCTTCACGAATGCCCCTTTTCGCCTACAAAGCCCTCGCCGCCAACGGCTCCGTCACCACCGGGGAAATCGATGCGTCGGACCGCCCAGAAGCGCTGCGCCTGCTCGATCGCAAGGGACTCCAGCCGGTTAACCTGAAGGAAAGCGCCGCTGCGCCAAAAAAGGTCAAAACCAACAGCAAGGCGAAGGCCGAGGAAACACCCCGCGCCAAGGCGAAAGCCGACAACGAGGAAGCGCCCATCCCGGAAGGCCCGATCAAGCTGAAGCGGCAGGAGGTCGTCCTGTTCACCGAGGAATTGTCGGACATGCTGGGTGCCGGCCTTCAGCTTGAGCCGGCGCTCAAGTCGATGGAAAACCGCCAGGAGCTCGGCAACCTCAAGGCCGTTTCCTTCAAAATCCGCCAGATCGTCCGCGACGGTGTCAATTTCTCCGTCGCGCTGAAAAAGGTCAGCCCAAGCTTCGGCCCATTGTATTGCTCGCTGGCCGCTGCGGGCGAGGCGTCCGGCGCGCTCGACGTCATTCTCAAGCGCCAGGCGCACTACCTGAAAACGCTCGCCGAGCTGCAAGCTCGCCTCATCCTGGCGATGATCTACCCGGCCTTCCTCATTCTGGCGGGCATCGGGGTTTCCATCGTTTTCGTCACCACGCTGATCCCGCAGTTGACCGCGCTGATCGAAAGCACGCCGGGCGGAAAAATCCCGCTGGGTGCGGCCATCCTCATCGCCGTTTCCGATTTCCTGACGAAATGGTGGCTGGTCGTGCTGCTGTCGCTCATCGCCGCGTTCATCTTCTTCAAGGCGTGGAAGGACAACGAGGCGAACAAGCCGACTTGGGACCGCATGAAGCTGAAGCTGCCGATGCTAGGCCCCGTCATCACCAGCCGCTTCTACGTCCAGTTCCTGGAAACCATGGCCAACCTCGTCGGCAACGGCCTGCCGCTGCTGCGCGCACTCGAACTTTCCCGCGACGCCACGCAAAACCGCTCACTGCGCGTCGAGTTGGACAAGGTGATCGCCCAAGTCGGCGATGGGCGCTCGTTTTCCAAAGCACTCATCCGCAACGGCAATTTCCCGCCACTGCTCATCGACATGATCTCCGTCGGCGAGCAAACCGGCAAAATCGACATGTCGCTGCGCCGCGCCGCCGAGCGCTACGACAAGGAGCTCGACAAGGATCTCCAACGCATCATGGCGTTGGTGATGCCCACCGTGCTCATCATCATGGCCGGCCTCATCGGCGCGATGGCCTATCTGATGATCACCGCCATCTTCCAAACCATCTCGAACATCAGCTGAATCGGCGGCATCGCCAAGGCGGTCGCTTCGGCGGCGTGACGGGATTGCCGCTTGACTTCACCGCGCTCCAAATCGAGACACTGCGCCCATGAAGACCTTGCTCGGTGTGCTCGCGATGATGGTTTGCGTCGCAAAAGTGGAAGCCGCGAACCTCCGACTGGCGGGCGAGCTGACGTGGAATGTCACCGATCCTCAGTGCAGTTTCCGACTGAAAGGAAGCCTTCAGAACCTCGGTCCCGACACCGGCAGTCTTCGGCTCGCGTTGTGGGCGACTCAAGTTCCCTATCCCGCCGCCGGGACGCTGGTCGCAGAATTTCCCCTTGGCCAGCTCGACAGCGGCTTCCAGTTCGACAGCTTCACCTTCAAGAGCAAGGCCACCCTGCCTGAGCAAAATGGCGAGATTTACTACACCATCACGGTGATGGAGTTCACCACGGCGGGTTGGCGCAACCAACTGATGGTCCCGACCGGCACGCGGACGATGTTCCAAGGGGAGTTCGCCGATCAGGAAAAATGGCCATTGCCGAAAAAGGCCCTCGTCGCGCCCGTGGACAAGCTCGCCGTCGGCGACTTGCTCGTTCTGACCGAGAAGGCGATGGGCAACCTCAACCAATTTCCCCTCGGCTGGCGCGAACGCATCAAGCTGGACGTGTTGAAAAACAAAGACATCCGCTTCGAGAACCGCAACAAGGTGCGGACGGTCGATTACAACTACCGCGTCCTGAAGCGGAAGTATCTGGGGAAACGAGCGGACGTTGGCCTTCTCGAAATGACCTACAGCGGCCCTGGGAACGTGAAGTTCACCAAGAAGGTCACCCTTTTCTTCCAAGGTCCAAACCGGGGCACCTACATGAGCGTGGTGAAAGGCTCGTTGTTCGGCGAATCGAACTACCCGTGGACGGCATGGGGCACCTTTGTGCTCAAGTGAGCCAACGGCCCGCTTGGCGGCTATCCAAAAGGACCCCATCGATGCACGAGGACCGCTGCTCCCCCCCGGGACACTGCAGCCATCGGCAACGATGAGGTGATCTTTTTCCGATCGGAAACTTTTCAAAGCGAACCGGCCAAATCCTCCCAACCTGCGTTGGTGGAAAAACGCCGCACGTCTGGCCGTCCCGAAAACTGAGGATTCAACAAGTTGATGAAGGACAGAAATCCGGAGGACCAAACGCGCTCGTAATGAACGCGTTGACGCGTTTGCAGTCCTTGTGCCAGATGCCAGACCCAACCGAAATCAAGACTCTAAAACACTCTCTTTGAGAGAGTTACAACAACCGCTTTGGATGGATCGCCATTTACCCGAATCCCCCCCATGAATCGCCTGTAAGGAAGCGCGACAGGTGTCAGGAATTTGTCGGCTCGCGAATCATGCGAGCGATGCCTCAGCCTGAAACTGTGTCCCTGAAATTTCCCGCGATTGAGCCTTGCGCGGGGGGCGGCAACTGCATTTAGTTGCATTAAATTGCAGAATTAATCCAACCTTTGGATTGCTGATTGACCCGCCCATCCTTGAACTCTCATGAAATGTCCCCAGCTGTCGATTGCCCTGTGTTGGGGTCTCATCTTGAGCGTATCGGCGGAGCCGCCGACTCCCGCGATTGCCGTTTCGAAAGGATCATGGGTTCCTCTTTTCGATGAAAAAACGCCGCTGATGCCAGAAACGACGGTGGACACGCCGCAAGCGCGCATCACGCGCATTGGCGATCGGGCGCGAGATCGCCACGCGCGCGAAGGCATGTTTCACGCCTACGACCATTATCTGACGTGGTATTGGGAAGAAAGGACCATGGCCATCGAGATCGTGGACGAGGTGGCGAAGGGCGGCACGGAGGTGATTTTCAACTACACCACGCTCGCCCCGCTCGGCGCGCCGGAATTCCGAGCCTTCTACCGCGGCATCAACACGGTGGCGGAATACCATTTTAACCTACTCGCCCCGCTCACCGGACCGAACCGCTACACCGCGAAAATCTCGCAACAAATGCCGGAAAACCGGCCGCTGCGTATCGGCGATCGCATCGAGTTTGAGATCAGCCAATTCCTCCAGGCACCGAAGAATGGGCGCAGCAATTACTACGGCACGACGATGCTCTACATTGTGGGACAGGGAGTTGTGCCGTGGCTCGCGGAGGGAACTTTGCTCGACTCCGCGCCGCTGCCGCAATCCGCGTGGATGGGCGGCGCGACGACGCTGCCCTATCAGTATTCGGACGAGCCGGAGGATCGCTTCAAGCAGATGGCGGGCAACATCGCACCAGAGAATGCCCAGCCTTTCCTATTTGGACGGCGGCTGCACCACACGGATTTTGGCAATGGCACGCACTCGGAGCCGGGCAATCCCGTGTTCGACGCCCACGCCGGGAAACTCGGACCGCTCTTCACCGCCCGCAGCTGCGTGGAATGCCACACCCAAAACGGTCGCTCGCTGCCGCCGGAAATCGGCGCTCCGATGACGCACTCGGTCACCCAAGTCGCTGCCAATGCGGCGGGCGCACCCCATCCCGTGCTCGGCAAGGTGCTCCAGCCGCTGGCCGTGAGCGGCGCGCCGGAAGGCAGTGCGGCGATTTCCCGCTACCTCGAAACCGCAGGAACCTATGCCGATGGCACCGCGTTCTCGCTGCGTCGGCCGGAATACGTGTTCGAAGGCAAGACCGTGGACCATTTCTCGGTCCGCCTCGCACCGCCGCTGGTCGGGCTGGGATTGTTGGAAGCCATTGATGAAACGACGATTTTCGCCCTAGCCGATCCCGACGATGCGAATGGCGACGGCATTTCCGGCAAGGCCCGCCGCGTGACGGATCCGGAAACCGGCGAAGCACGGCTCGGGCGCTTCACCGCCAAGGCGGGCGAGGCCAGGCTGCGTCACCAGATCGCCGCCGCGCTGGACAATGACATGGGCGTCACCACCTCCATTTTTCCCGGCAAGGACGCCAAGCCCGAGCTTTCCGATTCAGAATTGGAGGAAATGACGCGCTACGTTTCCCTGCTCGGCGTGGCTGCTCGCCGCGATCTGGGTGACCCGCAAGTGGCCCGTGGCGCACAGGTTTTTGAAGCCGCAAAATGCGCGGCCTGCCACGTGCCCGAACTGGCGACAGGCCGTTTCCATCCGCTCGCCGAGCTGCGCAACCAAACGATACGCCCGTTCACCGACCTGCTGCTCCACGACATGGGGCCCGGCCTAGCGGACACGCTGGGCGAACCCGGCGCGAACGGCTCCGAATGGCGGACTCCTCCGCTTTGGAGCATCGGCCTGACGGCGGGCGTCAGCGGCGGCGAGGCGTACCTGCACGACGGCCGCGCCCGCAGCATCGCGGAGGCCATCCTCTGGCACGGCGGCGAGGCCGAGGCATCGCGCGAGCATTACCGCAAGCTCCCCCAAGTGGACCGTGCCGCGCTCGAAGCCTATGTGAAATCGCTTTGAAGCGGCGACGTGCGCGCGATCCAAAAACATTTCCCTCCACCGCCCGGGTCGCTATGGATTTTCCCATGAACGAAAATCCGCCCGCCTTGCCGCCTGCCACGGATGGCGGAAAATCCTGCCTCATCAAGGGCCTCGTCGGTCTGCTGATTCTGGCGTTGGTGCTCGGCGGCGTTTGGTGGTGGTACAACCGCCCCATCCAGCCGGTCACCCTCAGCGTGGCCGAAAAACAGGCGGTCGAGGCCAAGGTAGAGGCCATGCAAAAACCGCCCGAGCCGACCTACGAAAAAGGTTCCAAAAACATTGTCCTCACCGAGCGCGAGCTCAACGGCCTGCTCAACGAGAACACCACGCTCGGCAAAACTGTGAAATTTGAACTCGGCACCGGCGTCATCCTCGCCCGGGTGGAAACGGACCTCGATCCCGACCTGCCCGTCGTCGGCGGACGGCGGCTCAAGGCGCGGGCGCGCATCCTCGCCGGAGGCAACGCCGGCAAACCCAGCCTCATCATCGACGACCTGACCGTATGGGGCATTTCCCTGCCCAACGACTGGCTCGCCGGCCTGAAAGGACGCGACCTGCTCGGCGAAATCATCGGCGGCCCGAACGGCAAGGTCGCCGGCATCGAAGAGTTCCGCATCGAACCCGGACAAGTGACCATCCGCTTGGCCGAGTGACGCGGCGAAAGGCTCACACCTTCCTCAGTGCGCCCGTCGAGTCGCTGAAGGTGGGGCATTTGTCCTTGCTTGCCGTCGGAGAGTTGGGAAGGGGGACAAAGGACAAAAAAATTCAGAATGCCGCTCATGATTTTTAAAGTTGACTTGGTCCTTGCTCAGCAGATAGAAATCTAATTATCTATCTGTTAATTTGAGAGTGAAGCATGAGAAAAATTCTATTACTATAAGCCAGAATTATATTTTAGCTGTCTTTGAATTGTTATCGTTCCGAAGGAAATTCGACAAGCCGCATGCAGTCGCTAACAAATTCACTGGATTAATTCACCGAGCGTTGTGTGCGGGAAATTTCATTTGCGAAAAAATATATGAGATTAACTTCAACGGCGTTGACCTTGGTCCTAATTGCTTTGGTGATCGCTGTAATCAATGCTCATGATTCCCTAGGCGATAAAACTGCGATATCTTCGGGTGGGATTCCATCATTAGATGCGACCTCAGGTAGTGAAAAAAATGCATTGATACCCAAGAATCGATCAAAAAGATCAGAAAGAATTCAAGGTTCCGTGCTACATGAAAGCGTCCAACTTTCTATACCTTCCGCTGGGCGACATTCAGCGAGGACGACAGCTGGGTGGACGGCTACTTCACCTACAATCCCAGCGAGTACCGCGCATGGCTGTGTGGACCGGCCCTGGCGCATTTCGTCAACCAGCTTCCGAATGTGGGACGCAGGCAGCTCTTCGCCCATAGCATGGGCAACGTGATCACTGGCGCGGCTCTCCGTGCGGGAATGATCATCGACCGCTACGCCCTCTGCAATGCCGCCATGTCCGCCATGGCATACGACGACAACTACTTTCTGCGCTACAAACAGGGAACCACCGAAGAATTGGATGACATCTATATGGTTCCGGCGGTGGAGTCCATCATGGGAACTCCCGATACCGATCCGGATTCCCAGATTGCGGATCTTTACGGGTTGCAGGGAAAATTTACCAAGCCCAACTTTGGCGGAACTCCCAATCCATATGGAGAAGAGGCCCCTCCAACCATGATCAATTTCGGCCTGCCCAATGATTCCGCTCTGGCGAAATGGACATCGAACAACAAGAACTTCAAGCCCGAGACCGGCAAGGGATACACCTATACCATTGGCGCGATCACACCCGCGAACGCTACCCAAGCGGAAGCGATGGGTTACCTCACCAAGTCTCTCACCCGCACCGTGGGCGCGGATCTCCGGACCAAGGGAGCCATTTCCGATACCGTAGATATGAGAAATTGGGGAACGAACGTGAATCACGGCGGATTTGGTGAAACTCACAGCGCCCAATGGCGCTGGAACAACCAATCCACCAATCTTTTCTGGAATAAAATTTGCGAAAAACTGGAACTTGATCCATGAAATATGAATTCAATAGACATCAGATTGTCATAGGTTTTGCGTCTCTTATGATCCTTTGGATCATTCTTTCGTTCTTGCAGCTCGCGAAAAAGCCAAAACTCCGCTGGATGGGTGAGAACGGCGAAAAAATATCACCATCTTCTTCCGGCCCTAGCAGCCATGCGGAGGTGGACCGTGGCATGACGAGCTTTCTCAACGACTTCAAACGCACCATCGATCTTTATGGAAGGGTGCTGGATCAGAACGGCAAGCCCATCCCGGGAGCCACGATCACCATTTATGCACTCGATAACCCGGGCCCTGATGCATCTTCATCCGTCTCGAAGCTCACTTCGGACGCCAATGGAAATTTTTCCATCTTGGGTCTCAAAGGATTCCAGCTTGGAGTCGATGCCGCAAAGAAAGGATTCATCGACTATTCCCCGCTTGGCGGACCTACTTCCAACGCCACGGTCGGCCCGAAGGATCATCACAAGCCGGAAAAACGTCTGATTCTCACCTTGCACGATCCCGGGACGATGGAACCGCTGATTCACACGAATGAATCCCGGAGGAGGTTCGTTGCAGACGGCACACCGAAGAAAATCTTTCTGGATTCCGAGGATGGCAAATCCGGCACCCATGCGTTGGAATGCCGATTCGTGACCAAGCGTTTCCAACTGCCGGAAAAGGATTTCTATTCCAAACGTTACGACTGGAGTTTTGAAATGCGCATCTCGGGCGGAGGCTTCGTCCGCAACAGAAGCGACCTGCGGGATACTGCGAACTATCAATTCGAAGCACCGGAAGCCGGCTATCAGGAAACCATACGCTACGACTTTCCGGCGGATCAATCCTCAGGCGAATGGAAGCGAGCGCTCAAAGACAGTTTTTTCGTAAAGTTTCCCGATGGAACCCATGGCCGGATCCGTTTCACCTTGGAAGGCTTCACCGATAGGAGCCCTCTCCTTTTGGAAACCTGGTGGAATCCCAAGCCCGGTCCGCGGAATCTCGCGAGTCTTTACAAATGAAAATCCGTAAAAATCAGATGATCTTG
>JAZKEG010000034.1:29348-114531 GCA_040387215.1 Verrucomicrobiota bacterium
GTATCAATTCGAAGCACCGGAAGCCGGCTATCAGGAAACCATCCGCTACGACTTTCCGGCGGATCAATCCTCAGGCGAGTGGAAGCGCGCACTTAAAGACAGTTTTTTCGTAAAGTTTCCCGATGGAACCCATGGCCGGATCCGTTTCACCTTGGAGGGATTTGACGACAATGCCCCCCTTCTCATGGAAACGTGGTGGAATCCCAAGCCCGGTTCGCGAAATCTCGCGAGTCTTTACAAATGAAAATCCGTAAAAATCAGATGATTTTGGGATTCATTTTGGCGCTGCTGAGTTTTTAGTGGGTAGCGGTCGGACGGATTTCTAAGGTCAGGCCGCCTGCGATCCAGTATGCCATTGCTTGGAAGTTGCGGAATGTGCGGTAGCCCCTGGCTCTGCGACTTGCCAGTTGCAGCAGGCCGTTGACAGCTTCGATCGCTGCGGAAGTCGTGTAGTTGTTATAGCATCCCAGGATGCCATCCATGTGTCTCCTAAGTGTCCTGCCGAGTTTGACGAATGGCTGCATCCGTGAGCGACTGCACCAGGACAGGACCGCATTGAGGTGTTGGAAATTGGGGTCAGGAAGCAAATCTTGACAGAAAGTTTCGACGGGATGTTAGGGGGTGCCGGGGATTGGATGGATTGGCGCGAGATCGCTTCGATTTTCCCGACTTTGTCGTTCACCTGCCGTTTCCCTGAGAAGGAGGCGACTGACGCGATTCGGAATCGTTTTGTCCATTTCTCTGAAGTTTCCTCGGCTGCAGCAGGCTATAGCGTGAAAGCGGCAGCAGGGCTGCAACGCAGTCCAAGGCGGCGGAGCCGCGTCTTCACACCTTTCTCAGCGCGCCGGTCGAGTCACCGAAGGATTTGGTGTCCACGCCGAACTCGTTGAGCATGCGGAGGTGGAGGTTGGAAAGCGGGACGTCTTCGCCGAGCTCGACGTGGCGGCCGGGGGTGAAGGCACCACCGGCATTTCCGGCCACGACGATGGGCAGGTCGTCGTGGTTGTGGCGGTCGCCGTCGGAGATGCAGCCGCCGTAAACGATCATCGAGTTGTGGAGCAGCGACTTGCCGTCGACGTCCTCGGTGGTCTTGAGCCTGTCGAGGAAGTAGGCGAGTTGATCGACGTAGAATTTGTCGATTTTCGCGATCTTCGCGAGGTTGTCCGGGTTCCGTTGGTGGTGGGAAATGTTGTGGTGGCCGTCCGAGACGCCGATTTCGCGGAACGAGCGGTTGCTGCCATCGTGGGCCATCAGGAAGGTGGAAATGCGCGTTGAGTCGGTTTTGAAGGCGAGCACCATCATGTCCATCATCAGCCGCAGTTGTTCCTCATAGGATGCAGGAGTTTCCTTGGGCTCGGGCACGCCGGGGTCAGCGGGCAGGCCCATGGCTTCCATTTTTTCGATCTGGCGTTCGATCTCGCGCACGCCGGTCAGGTACTCGTCCATCTTGTGCCTATCGTTGCGGCCGAGGTAGCGGCGCAGCGCCTTGGCGTCCTCCTGGACGAAGTCGATGACGGATTTTTTCGACGCGTAGCGGCGGTTCAGGCTGTCGGCACGTTCCTTGGAACTGCCTTTTCCGAACAGCCGCTCGAAGACCGCGCGCGGGTTGGATTCTGGGGTCATCGGCTGGGTTTCCGAACGCCACGACAGGTTGAATTGGTAGGCGCAAGAGTAGCCGGAATCGCATTGGCCCGCCTTGCGCACGCCGTCGGCAGAAAGCTCGAGCGACGACAAGCGCGTGAGGTTTTGCACGGCTTGTGCGGCGACTTGGTCGGCGGAAATTCCGAGTTGGATGTCCGAGCCGGCGGTTTTACGGGCGCGGGCGGAGGTGAGGAAAGTGGCGACGCCGCGGGCGTGATCGCCGGGGCCGTCACCGCCGGCGGTGGCATTTTTCTGCTCGAAACCGGTGAAGACTTGGAAGTCCGCGCGGTGGGCTTCCATGGCTTTGAACGTTTCGCCCATCTTGTAGTTGGAAGTGGTGCCTTTCGGCCGCCAGAGTTCCATGTTCACGCCGTTGGGAATGTAAAGGTAGGCCATGCGCAGCGGCGCGCCGCTGGCGGTGGTCGCGATGGCACGGGCACCGGGAACCGCAGCAAGCAGCGGCCGCATCGATTCCAAGGCGGGCAGTGCGATGGAAGCGCCGAGACCGCGGAGGAAGCCGCGACGGGATGAGCTCAGGAAATCGGGTTGCATGATGGTTTCAGTTACGAGGTTCAGCCGTCTCCGCGGCGTTTTTGGAAAGGAGCGCTTTCGATGACGCCCTGGATGAGGTCGCGCAGGTTGCCTTTGCTTTCGATCAACCGCGCGGTGAGTTGATCGATGGTGGTGGCGTCGTACATCTCCATCCCACGCCCGATGGCGAAGGTCAGGAGCTTTTCCGAAAAGCAGCGGTAGAGGTCCTCGCGGCGTTTTTCGGCCAGGATGGTCTTGAGCGTGGAGACGTCAGCGAACTTCTCGCCCGTGACGAGCTTGCCGGAGGAATCGATGGGTTTACCATGCTCGGTGCGGCGGAATTGGCCGAGCGCATTGTAGTTTTCCAAGCCGAGGCCGATGGGATCCATGCGGGCGTGGCAGCTCCGGCATTCTGGGTTTTTGCGATGGATTTCCATCATTTCGCGCTGCGTCGGATGCGGGTTGCTGCTGGTGGCCGCCGCTTCGAGCGCGGGCACGCCGGGCGGCGCGGGCGGCGCGGGCGTGCCGAGGAAATTTTCCAGCACGAACAGGCCGCGCTTCACGGCGGAGGTGCGAGTCGGGTTGGAAGTGACCATGAGAAACGCGCCTTGAGCGAGCACGCCGCCGCGTTCCGGATGCTCGGTCAAATCGACGGGGCGGAACTCTTCACCTTTCACGCCTTCGATCCCGTAAAACTTCGCAAGTCGCTCATTGAGAATGCTGTAGCGGGCGGAAATGAGTTCTTCGAGCGGCCGATTCTCGCGCAGGATGAAGTCGAAGAAGCGCTCGCTTTCCTGACGCATGTCGGAGCGCAGGCGCGGGTCGAAAACCTCGGCGGCCTCGCGGTTGGTGGTCGTGTCGAGGATGGTCTTGGCGCTGATCGCAACGGTCGCCACGTCGCGCGTTTGCAACCACTGGCCGACGAAGTTTTTCACCAGCCGCTGCGATCGGGGATCGGCGAGCATGCGATCGATCTGCGCGGTCAGGTTGGTGCGCAGCTGGTTTTTGAAGGCGAGGCTGAGCAGTTCGTCGTCCGGCACCGATCCCCAGAGGAAAAAGGACAGCCGTGAAGCGAGCGAGTATTCGTCCAGCAGCACCACCTTGGCCGGGTTGTCCGGTTCCGGTTGAAACTCAATGCGGAACAAAAATCGCGGCGAGGCAAGACAGGTCGCGATGGCCATTTTAATGCCGTCCTCAAACGTTTTGCCGGGCTGCCGTTTCACCTCGCGGACGATGTCCACCAACCGATTGATCGTGCCGTCGTCGAGCGGTTTGCGGAACGCGCGGCTGACGAAGCTGCGCATAATTTTCCGGGCATAACGGGTGGCAGCTTGGTCCTCGGCCGGTGCCGGGCCGTCCACGAAGATCATCTTGTAGCCCTTGCCGAACTCCTTTTGGTCGCCGCCGAGCGGCCCTTGCACGATGACGCGCTGCACTCTCAGGAACAGCTCTTCTTCGCCCGCTGCGGGCCGCCGCGCCGGAGTGATGCCGATCTCGATCTCCTGGCGGCCCTTTTTCAACGTCGCCTTGCCGGTGAGTTCGATGACGCGGCGTTGGTCCCAGCCAAGCGAAACTTCGCCGACCTTTTTGCCATCGGCGCTGATCGTCATCATCGCCTCGTCGGTGGTCGCTTCTGCGCCGCCGAGGATGTTGTATTCCACCTTCACCTGGTACTCGCCATCCCACTGGATTTCCTGCGCCACCTTGACCGTCTGCATCTTAGCGAAAGGCAGCCAATCGCCATTGACGTCCGGGCTGCCAGAGTTTTTGAAATCGGCTCCCGCGATGTCCACGCGCGGCGTCTCCGCAGCCGCTCCATCCGGCAGCGCGAGCGCGACCACCTCATCGGCGGCGGCGATGTATTTCTCCATCAGCAGCGGGGAAATCGACAGCACATCGCCGATGTTGTCGAAGCCGTAGCCGGTGTCGTCCGCGGGGAAAACCTCGTTGGTGTCATATTCCACGCCGAGCAAATCGAAGACCGCGTTTTGGTATTCCGTGCGGTTCAAGCGGCGAATCGTGACGCGACCGGGATCGGGATTTTGCGCATCCAATTTGAAAACGTCCTTCTCGATCCACGCGAGCAACTCGCGTTTTTCTTCCACCTCGAGCTGATCCTTGTCGGACGGCGGCATAATCTGGCTGCGCACGTTGCGCCAGATGTCGAGCCAGTGCTTTTCGTCTTTCAAGTGCCCGGAAAGGTCCTTGAATTCATCCATCGAAAACTCACCCTTGTCGGCGCCGTCGCCGTGGCAGTTGTAACAATAGTTTTCCAGGATGGGCTGGATCTTATCGCGATAAGCCGTCGCCGCGTCATCCGCCGCCGTCGCGAGGCCGGAGGAAAGCACCGCCAGTGCGGCTAGAGGAAATTTCAAGGACTTCAAAAGCACGGGAAAAACGGAGAGTTCGATCACTTCAGCGGATAACCTTGCCACAGCCATTCGAGCGCGGCGGGCAGCGTTTGCCACAGGACTTTGCCATCCGTGTGGCCGGCGTTTTTCGCGAAAACATAGCGGTAGGCGTATTCCTTTTTCTTCAACTCCTTCGCCATGCGCTCGTTGGCCATCACCCAGTTGTGGAGCGACGCCTCGTCCTTGTCCCAGCCGTTGTCCTTCTCGCTGACTTCCAACCAAACGCGGAGCGGCTTCTTGGCGGAGCGGCGAATCAGGTTTTCGTGGTACTCCCAAGCACCGGTCGGCGTCTTCTTGTCGAAAGGCCACTGCTGGTTGACGAAGGTGCCCGAGTAGGAAAGTACCTTCCGGTAAAGCTCCGGGTGGTACCACGCCATGGTGAACGCCGCCGCCGCGCCGGAGCTGCCGCCCATTGTCGCGCGGCCTTCGGGATCCTTCGTGAACTTGATGTCGTAATCCTTGCTGATGCGCGGCAGCACTTCGGTTTCGATGAACTCGGTGTATTTCCCGTCCAGCGTGTCGTACTCCAGCCCGCGCTGGCTGCCCTGGGCATCGCCGCCGCCGGAGTTCACGAAAACCGCGACCATCACCGGCAGGCGTTTTTCATCGATCATGGTGTCGAGCACCTTGGAAACCACGTCGCGGTAGCCCAGCCCGTCCTGGATCACGATGAACGGAGCCTCCTTGCTGGAGCGATACTGCTTCGGCACGTAAACCGCGACTTTTCGCGTGTAAGGCACCTCGCCCTCTTTGCCCTTGGCGATGCCTTTGTAAATTTTGCTGTCCTTCGAATCCATCGTGAACTCGTGGATCTCACCCTGCGGCACGCGCGGTTTGCGCTGGGTTTCCGGAGCATTCTGGTAGTCCGGGCCTATCACGGATTCCGCCTCGTCCGCCACCTTGGATTTCTCGCCGCGCTTGATCATCGGGGCCGCACTCACGCTGCTGGCCATGGAACAGAGGAGGGCAAGAGCGAGCAGGCGCGAAAATGGCATCATGATGGGTTTCGTTGGTTTTTGAGACGCACCCATACACCGTAAAAATGGCGGCTTTGTCAGCAAAATCGTCCCACTGCTCGGCGCGGACAGTGGAAAATCCAACGAAAATCCAATCCATCCACGGATTGCCAATTTTCGCAAATGCTCCCAGCCTGCGGCATGCGCAACAAGATCCTCGCCGCCTTCCTGTCCCTCGCACCGTTCGCGTCCGCTGGCACCTTCGAGGTGAAGGGCCGCGACTATATCGTCGATGGCAAACCTCTGCTCATCCTGTCCGGCGAGATGCACTACCCGCGCATCCCCCGCGAGTATTGGCACGATCGCTTGAAAAAGGCCAAGGCCATGGGCCTCAACACCATCTGCACCTACCTCTTCTGGAACGTGCACGAACTGCAGCCCGGCCAATGGGATTTCTCCGGCAATGCCGATTTCGTCGCCTTCATCAAGGCCTGCCAGGAAGAAGGCCTGCATGTCCTCGTCCGGCCCGGCCCATACGTCTGCACCGAATGGGAATTCGGCGGCTACCCTGGCTGGTTGGTCAAAGATCCGGAAACCGTCGTCCGCAGCACCGATCCACGCTTCATGAAGCCCGCGATGGCCTATTTGGAAAAAGTTTCCGCCATGCTCAAGCCGCTCCAAATCGAAAACGGAGGCCCCGTCCTGATGGTGCAGGTGGAGAACGAATACGGCTCCTATGGCAACGATCAGGCCTTCCTGAAAGCTCACGTCGATGCCATCCGCAAGGGCGGCTACACCGGCACCCTGTTCACCGCCGACCCGCCGTATTCCCTGAAAAACGGCATGGTTCCCGGCATCACCGCCACCGTGAACTTCGGCAACAACGCAAAACAAGCATTCGACACCTACGACAAACTCCGCCCCGGCGAGGCTCGCATGATCGGCGAATTCTGGGTCGGTTGGTTCGACCACTGGGGCGCGCCGCACGCCAGCACCGAGGCCGGTCCAAAAGCCGCCGAGCTCGATTGGGCGCTCTCCAACGGCGTTTCCGCGAACATCTACATGTTCCACGGCGGCACCAACTGGGGCTTCTACGCCGGTGCCAACTGGAATGGCGGTCGCTACGAACCGGACACCACGTCCTACGATTACTCCGCCGCGCTCGACGAAGCGGGCCGCCCGGCCGAGAAGTTTTTCGCCTTCAAGGAATCCATCAAGAAGCACGTTCCGGACGCCGTTTTCGGCCCCATGCCGGAGCCGCTGCCCATCATCGAGATTCCGGAAATCAAGCTGACGGCTGCGGCACCGTTGTTCGATAGTTTCAAAAACGATAAACCGATCTTCAGCGAGCAGCCGGAAACCATGGAGACCTACGACCAGAATTTCGGCCACATGTTCTACACCACAAAAGTGACAGGACCGTTCCGAGGAACCCTTTCCGCAGCTCTCGTCCGCGACCGCGCCATTCTCTTTGTCGATGGAAAACGTCAGGGCATCCCGATGGATCGCCGCGTCAAACGCTTCTCCGCCGAAGTCGAAATCCCCGCCGGAGACCACACCCTCGGGCTGCTCGTCGAAAACATGGGACGCATCAATTTCTCCAAAGAAATGGTCAACGAGCGCAAGGGCCTCATCGGTCCGGTCAAGCTCGGCGACAAGGTTCTTACCGACTGGGCCAGCTATCAGGCCAGTCTCGGAAGCGATTTCGCAAGTTCATTAGAATTCTCCACCGATGCAGCAGCCGTCGGCAAAAAAGAAGAACCCATCGTCTACCGCGGAAATTTCACCCTCGAAAAAACCGGCGACACCTGGCTCGACATGAGCAAGTTCGGCAAAGGCATGGTCTGGGTAAACGGCCACAACCTCGGCCGCTACTGGCAGGTCGGCGCGCAACAAACGCTGTTCTTACCCGGTTGCTGGCTGAAGGAGGGGAAAAACGAAATCACCCTGCTCGAAACCGACCTCGCCGAGACGCCGCTCACGCTTTCCTCGGTCAAGGAGCCGATCTGGAAGGTGAACGTCGAGTCTGCCCGCCTCGCCCGCAAGCCCGGCCAAGAATTCAAGTCCGCCGGCCTGACGCCCGTGACCAGCAGCGAGTTCGCCCAAGGCAGCGACTGGCAGATCGTGAAATTCGACAAGCCTGCGAAAGGCCGCTACTTCGCCCTCGAATCGCTCGATGCGCATGGCGACAAACCCTATGCCGCCATCGCCGAACTCATGTTCATGGACGCTGATGGCAAGGATCTGCCACGCGAAAAAATGCACGTCCTCTACGCCGACAGCGAGGAACTCGAAGGCGACGACGGCACCGCCGCCAACGTCATCGACAACCAACCGACGACCTTTTGGCACAGCGCGTGGAAGAACGAAGGTCCGGCCCATCCGCACCAAGTCATCCTCGACCTCGGCGGTGACCACGCGATTTCCGGCTTCCGCTACCTGCCGCGTTCCGGTGACGGCAACCCCGGCGGCCGCATCAAGCGCTACCGCGCCTTCCTCTCCGAAACACCCTTCCCCGGGCTTTGATTTCCGTCACCCAGCGCGGGAACAAGTCGTTCCCGCGCTTTTTTGCCCCAAGGAACAGCGAACTCCGATTCGCCGGGATCCGCCACGGGCTAATGGTGATTCCCGCCTGTTTTGGCGAACCTCCTAACTCCCCCAACTCCAGCGCTCCGCGTACCAGATGTAGCCCTCGCCTTGGGGCAAGACATGGCCGATGCCCGGCCACGGCACGTGGAACCCATAACAACGCGTCCGTTCCGCCGCCGCTTGAGCGAACACCTTTTTGCGCGTTTCGATGGACTGCATCGGATCGTGATCGAACGCGATGAACCAGTTCGGGTTGTGGAACATGAAGCCGTGGTGGTGGGAGAGATCCATCAGGTGCAGCAACGATTCATTGCCGGACTTGATGCGGAAGATCGCATGGCCTGCCGTGTGGCCTGGCGCGCTTTCGATGGTCACCGCGCCGTTGAAAAACTGCGTCCCTGCCTTCACCGGTTGCGACACGCCTTTGAGGATTTCAAACTGACTGCGCACCTCCTGGATCATTCCCGGCAGCTCGCCGCGGTTGCGTTTCGTCTTGGAAAAATCCGGCTCTGCTGCGTGCCAAAACTCGTATTCCTCCGGCAGGTAATAGAACGCCGCATTCGGAAACGTCGGTTTTCCACCCGTCACAAAGCCCGCCAAATGGTCGGCGTGGGAATGGCTCAAAAACCCGGCCGTCACTTGCTCCGGCGTGATCCCCGCCTGGCGCAAGCCATCCTGCAGCCAGCCGATGTTGGTCGCATCGCGCTCACCGAAACCCGCGTCGAACATCACGACCTCCTTGCCAATGCGCACCACCAGAATGTTGACGTAAAGCGGGATGCCATCGAGCCGCTCGCCGTGGCTCGCCAGCCAATCCGTCATTTCCGGATGCGCTTCGGGTGGCCACATCAGCCCGATGCCGCGGAAAAGCATGTGACCATCGCTGATCGACCAAGCATCGAATTCGCCGATCTTGAACTGATAGACCAGCGCGTTGCCGTGGTCTTTCGGCTTGGCCTCCGCTTGCGGCTCCTGCCCGAGGGCCACGCCGCCGCCGGCCGCCGCTGCCAAAATGCCGCTTAAAAACGTCCGCCGGTCGAAGCCCGGTGCTGATGCTGATTCCATGGTGCGCCCGATACGTAATGAAATGTGGGCAAGTTTCCTCGATTGCCGAGCCTCATGATTTTTTCAACGGACTCCTCACCGGCGGCTCTTGGGGGAAATCGACGGGATCATCCTTGGGCAGCGGGCGAAATCCGGGCAGGGGATCAGCCTTGTTCGCGGACGGTAGGCCGTCCTTGAGATGATCTAACGGCCTTCCCGTCGCGTCGATGACTTCAGCCGTCGTGAAAAGTGTCAGGAACTTGCCGGGTTCGATTTCTCCGAAATTGGAACAGACGGTCATGCCGGAAGTGAGTCGGCGCTTGATGATCCGCTCGATGGTTTTGATGTTGTCGGGGTTCATTCCCGCGGGTGGCTTCAGGTTCATACTTCCATTCACCGGCTGCCAAATTCCGGGGATAAATCGATAGTCGGCCGATTGCTTCAGTTCCAGAATGGATTCACTGGCAAGACCGGCGACACACGAGAGGCTGATTCCGACAAAAGGAACCCGAGATCCGGCTTGCCTCGCCGCAATCTGGCGGCGGGTTTCGGGCACTTCATGGATGACCTCAATGCTGGTCGGCTGCCCGGATCTCGCGATCACATCCGGAGCCTGAAGGAGGTCGGTCGCACGAGCCTGAGCAAATTTTCGCATGATCCTCTGGATCTGGCGGTCGCTGTAAGCCTCACCGTCGGCGAGCTTGGGATCGGTCGCTGATAGAATGAGTTTCGAGGTCATCTTGATCTGAAGCGGCTGGCTTGGACCAATGGGACTTTCCCAAAGAACTTCATCGGACGTAGCAAGCGCGGGAGCTGCGATGACGGGCGACTCCGATAAAACGGCACCCGTTGTCGCACCGGTGATTTCGCCCCCAGCATCGGGTCCGACCTTCATGCAGGAAACCAGCGCCGCGCAGCAAATGGCCACGCCGCAGCCAAACCAGACGAACGTTTTCCCCACCGGCTTTTCCGCGCCGGGTTTGGCACCTAACAGCGAGACGATGCGCGATCGCAGTCGGCGAGCAGGGGCACGGCGGGCCATCGCCACCGTGAGCGGCGAGTGGCGGTGGATGTTTCCCGCCATGGTGACGAGGAAATGGCCGTAGCCGTTACGAGAAGCAGGGATTTCGGCGGCGGCGAGGTCGCAGAGTTGCTCGCGGGCGTCGGCCCAGCGCGCGACGAGGTGATGGACGAGCGGATTCCAACCATGCAGGCAACGAATGAGAGCAAGGACGAAGATCCACCGCGAATCGCCCGCACGAAGGTGGGACAACTCGTGACGGACCGCCCAGCCGAGCGCGGTGACGGCATCGTCGGCGAACAAGAAGCGCGGCAGCACGACGCAAGGATGGCGCAGGCCGGTGACGCAGGGACTCGCGGTGGCGGAGGTCAGTCGGAACAGCGAGCGTGACGGCAGCGTGGCGTCCGTCGCTTGGAGTTTTTCCCACGAAACGTCGTCGATGGCATCGAGCGAGCGTACCCAGCGCCGTTGCCGCAGCCAAGCGCTGCCTAGCAGAATGAATCCAGCGACGGTGCCCACGGCCCACAACGCGATGGCGGATTTTAAAGGATCAGGAAAAGCAAAACCTGCCGGGACCGCAGCTTTTCTAACGGCCGACGCCGTAGCCGTTGTTTCCATGGGCAGCGTGACCACGGTCCAAACAGGCAATGCGTTCGGAGCCGCCACGGCGGGACTTTTTTGGATCGCCACGTGTGGCACGGGCAATGGGCGCAGCGCGCTGAACCAAGGCAGAATGGCCAAGGCGACCAGCCCGCAGATCGCGATCACGGCACGATAGCGCGCTGGCCGGACCACGAGCAGAATGGCGCTGGCGACAACGGATAGAACGACGGCATGCAGCGCAACGGTGAGCAGGTAGGCGATCATGGTTTTTTTCCTTTGCGATGGGTTTCGATCAACTGGTTCAGCTCGGCCATTTCCGCATCGGTGAGGCCGCCGTCTTCCACCAAGCAGCGGACGAGCGAAAGACCGGAGCCGCCGAAGAAGCGTTGCTTGAGCTCGGCAAGGACTTTGCCGCGCCCGCCTTTTTCCGTCAGCGCGGAGCGATAAAGCCGTGCCCTGCCCTGATCGTCGCTGAGCAGCCAGCCCTTCGTTTCTAACCGTCCAAGCTGGGTTTGCAGGGTGCTGCGGGTGATGGATTCGGCGCGGCCTTCATTCACCAGCGACAGCAAATCGCCGACGGACACCGGTTGTTTCTGCCAAATCAGATCCATCAACGCCTGCTCGGCTGGGGAAAGCGGTGGAAGGGCGGACGCCTTGCGCGAATTCATGGCGAAGCTGATGACAAATGTCGTCACGGTCGTCAAGCGGCTTTCACGACAAATGTCGTCATCGAATTTTCGCCGCATCGTCTGCCATGGCGGGCGAGGAGAAATTTCTGAGGAAACACGGAATGATGTGCTAATCTCCAGCCATGCGTTTGGATCTTAAAAATGACGTGGTGAGCCTTACGGAATTCGCGCGCAACACGAAGCAGCATGCCATGGAGCTCGCGCAGGGCGGACGGGCGAGAGTTCTGACCCAGAACGGCAAGGCGGCGGTGGTCGTGCTTTCATTGGAGGCGTTCGAAAAAATGTCTTGGGAAGCGGAAGAATATCAATTGGACCAGCGGCTTCGCTCGGCACTGGAAACTTACGCTGCGGGAGATCGCGGCGCTCCCGCGAAGCCGGTTCTGGCCGGACTGCGCAAGCGCGCCCAACAGCGGAAGGTCGGGTCTTGATGGAATACCAACTGAGGATTTCAACGGAAGCGGAGCACTGCATCGAAGACCAGCTGCTGTGGTATGAAGCCGAGCAGGCCCACGGCGGAGTGGAGCTTTCCGAACGCTGGTTGGATTTGCTCGAGGCCGCGCTCGAAGGGCTGACGGAGCATCCAGAGCGGCATGGATTCGCTCCGGAAAACGGTCGCTGGATGCCCGCGATTTCCATCCGCCAGTTGCGATTCAAGCCCTGGAAAACCCCTTCGGCATGGCGAATTCTCTATGCGATCGATGATGAGGCGAAGCTGGTGACGGTGTTGCAGATCCGCCACAAGAAACGGCCTTTGCTGGAGGACGACGAGGGCTAGGATTTCCCCCATCGCTTGCGTCGTCGAGCGATCTCGGCATAGGCTCGCGTCCATGAGAAACGGACTCCTCCTCGCCGCCGCCATCCTGCTTCTGAACAGCTGCGGAGGGGGTGGAGGAAGTAAAAGTGGGATGGTTCGGGTGGGCGGCGGTGGCAGCTATGGCCGCATGGGGCTGAACGAAGCGCCGAAAGTCGTGAACGTTTCCTCTTACGATCCCAAGGAACGCCAGCGGCCAGGCGATTCGTTTTCCGAGCACGATGTTTCGGCGCTCAAGCGCAATGGCGCGCACGGCCTGATCGCCCGCTGCGGCAAGGGCATGGTGCTGGACGAAAAATGCGCGGATTTCCTGTCCTCGGCGAGTCGCAGCGGATTGATGCTGGGCACCTATTATTTCGTCCTGAAAACGTCGAGTCCCACGCGGCAGGCGGACCAGTACATCGCGCGGCTGCGGCAAATCGCGGCGCAGCGCGGATTGACCGGGCGGCGCATCCTGCTGGTCGGCGATTTCGACACGAAATCCAGCCCGAGCGATTTGGTCGCCTTCATCGACCGCGTGGAACAGCTAACCGGGGTGGTGCCGGTGGTTTACTTGGAAAACAGCGGGCAGCTGCGGGCGACGATGCGAAGCGCCACGCCGGCCCAAAAACGCCGCATCCAGCAATGCCCGTATTGGCTCGCGCTCTATTCCCACGACACCGGCTTCCGCACGCCGAAAGATTTGATGAATGCCTACGGCGTGTGGAATCGCTGGGCGCTGTGGCAATACGGGGGCGTCGAGTGGTCAGGTCGCTCGGTCTCAAAGCATTACCACCACGGGTCGTGGAAATCGCCGCGGTTCTTTGGCACCATGGACAGGCCGCTGGAACACAATGCCTTCAACGGTAACGTGAACGAGCTCTACGGTTTCTGGGCGAAGCATTCGTGGGAAGTGCGCTAAGAAATTTTGATCGAAACGCGGAGGAGCGGAGGTCGCGGAGAGAGGCGCAAAGGAGGGATTCATACAGACTCTTATCCATATTCATCAATCGCCTTTCCCCCTCTTCGCGAAAGAACTCCGGCACCTGAAGCGAGGACGCCGCATCGCCTAAAAGCATTTCTCCCCGCCCCTCTCCGCGACCTCCCCGCCTCCGCGTTTCGATTCCCCCCAAATCTTGATCGCCTTGCATGGCGCGGGCCGACGCTTTACACCAACTTCCAGTGTCCGAACCCTCTGCCGAAAACCCGAAACAGCTGTGGAAGTGGCGGCTGGAGTGGCTGGGGCAGATCGCGGTGGAAAAAATCGCGGGGCTGCTTCCTGGTCCTTGGGTTTTCCGGCTGGGCGAAGCGTTGGGCGGGCTGGCGTGGCATTTCCTGAGGGAGCGGCGGCACATCGTCCTGCGCAACCTGCGCATCGCCTTCCACGGCGAGCATGATCTGGAAACGCTGCGCAAGATGGCGCGGCAGTCGTTTCGGCGGACCGGGGCCAATTTGTTTTCCGCACTTCACACCGCCGGGCTTTCCGCCGCAAAAATTGACGACGTCGTCACCGTCGAGAACCCGGAGCTCATCGTCGAGGCGCTGCGCCACGGGCACGGCGTGGTGTTGCTGCCCTGCCACATGGGAAACTGGGAAATCCTGACGCGCATCCATCGCAGTTTTCCCGACGGCCACGCGAACGGCGCGCTCTATCGACCGCTCAACAACCCGCTGCTCGACGCCCGCGTGCTTGCCCAGCGCCAGGCGCAAAGCACCCAACTCTTTTCCAAGCGCGACAGCTTTCACGCCATCGCCGGCTTCGTCCGCGAGGGCGGCATTCTTGGAATTTTGGCGGACCAAAGGGTCGGCTCGCAGGGCGAATTGGTGCGCTATTTCGGTCGCCTGACGCGGGCCAGTCCGCTGCCCAGCTTGGTCGCACGGCGGGCGAAATCGCGGGCGCTCGGGCTTTCGCTGCGCACCGTGGCACCCGGAAAATGGGCGGTCCGCTTCCTGCCCATCGACGGCCCCATCACCACTGCGGCTTGCATGGATGTCATCGAAAAGTCGCTGAGAATGAGCCCTTTGGATGTTTTCTGGCTGCAGGAACGGTGGAAGCCGTATTTGCGAAAATCGCGCGATGTGCGCGAATGGCTCGGCGCGGACAGCCCAGTCGGCAGCAAGCCGCACCGCGCCTTGCTGTGGCTGCCCGGCACGCCCGATGGCTGGCAAATCCCCGCTGGCTGGACGCACCCGGATGTGATCTACGAAGTGGTCGCGCCGCACGCCGGACCAGTGCCACCGCGCCAGTTTGGAAACCTGCATTTCCACGCCGGGCCGGACGCGGGGGATCGCGATGCCTTGGCAACGTATCTCGAAAAAATCGACGCCTCCGCCGCCTTGCCCATCGATTTCATCCTCACCTGCGGCGCATCCAAAGCGTTGGAAAAAGCCGCCCGTCGCGTGACCATCCCGTTGATTTCTTTGCCCGAGAATCCATGAAAATCATCCAGATCCTGCCCGAGTTGAATGCCGGCGGTGTCGAGCGCGGGGCCTTGGAAATTGCCGCGCGGTTGGTGCGGGATGGCCACGAATCGGTCGTCATTTCGAATGGCGGACGCCTCGTCGCAGAGCTGGAGCAAGCGGGATCGCGCCACATTACGCTGACTGTGCATCGCAAGAGCTTGTCCAGCCTGTTGCAGGTGAGGGCGATGCGGCGGATTCTCCAGGCGGAAAAGCCGGACATCGTCCACATCCGGTCGCGCGTGCCGGGATGGATCACTTGGCTGGCGTGGCGCAGCATGGACAAAGCGACGCGGCCACGGCTGGTCAGCACGGTGCACGGGTTTTATTCGGTCAACGCCTACTCGGCCATCATGACGCGCGGCGAGCGGGTGATCGCGGTTTCCCACTGCACCCGCGATTACATCCAGGAAAACTATCCGCAAACCCCACCGGAAATCGTCCGCGTCATCCCACGCGGGATAGAGCCCGAAAACTACGGCACCGATTTCCAACCCGCCGCCAATTGGCTGGCGAAGTGGAAGGCGGAGCACCCGACGCTCGCCGGCAAGCAGGTCCTGCTGTTGCCCGGGCGCATCACCCGGCTCAAGGGCCACGTCGATTTCTTCAAGCTCATCGCCGCACTGAAACAGGACGGCCTCGCGGTGCACGGCCTTATCGCCGGCGACACCCATGCAAAAAAGCGCGACTACCTCGACGAGCTGAAACAGGCGGTCGAAACGCTCGGGATTGCCAATGAGCTGACCTTTCTCGGCCACCGCAGCGACATCCGCGAGGTGATGGCGGTGAGCGACGCCGTGTTCGCGCTGTCGCAGCAACCCGAGTCGTTCGGCCGCACGGTTCTGGAGGCGATGGCCTTGGGAAAACCGGTCGTCGGCTACGATTGCGGCGGCGTCGGCGAGTTGTTGGCCGCGTTGTTTTCGGCAGGCCGCGTGCCCTTGGGCGATGCGGAAAAACTGAAGTCCGTCACTCGCGCCGTGCTGAGCGGGGAAAGCACGCCGCAGCCTGTGGGCGAACCGTTCACGCTGGATGCCATGGGCCGGGCCACGCTGGAGGTGTATCGCGAGCTCGTCGCGTCGTCCCGGAGTTGAGATTTTGCTACCCTTACCGCCTGATTTTATGTGATTCATGGCCCTGCGACCGTACGTGCGGGGCATTTCCGAAACGATGACTACCAAGCTGATTTTCTGCATGAAGTGGGGGACCGTTTACGGGCCGGAATACGTGAACATCCTCCACGCCATGGTCGCTCGTAACATCACCGGGCCGTTCAAGGTGGTTTGTTTCACCGACGATTTTTCCGGCATTCGACCCGACGTCGATTGCCGCCCGTTGCCACCGCTCGGCTGCGAAATCCCGCCCGACGTGCCGGGGAAATGGCCCAAAGTCGCGCTGTGGAGCAAGGAACTCGACGGCCTCGAAGGCACCGCGTTGTTCATCGATCTGGACTCGGTGATCGTCGACAACATCGACTGTTACTTTTCCTTCGGCGACCCGCAGGACGTCATCACGGCGAAAAACTGGGTGCGGCCTTTCGGCATCCATGGCCAAACCTCGGTGTTCCGTTTTCCCGTCGGAGGCCATCCGTACATGTTGGAAAACTTGCAGGCGGATCCGGCCAACCTTTCGCGCAAGTACCAGTTCGAGCAAAACTATGTCACCGACGGCATTCGCGGCGGGATCAAGTTCTGGCCGTACGAATGGACCAAGCACTTCGGCCTGCACTCGATGGGCATCTGGCCACTGCGCTACTTGCGGCCGCCTGTCATGCCGCGCGGCGTGAAAATCGTCACCTTCCCCGGCCATCCAAAACCGCCCGATGCCATCCTCGGCCGTTGGTCGGAAAACACCCAAGCCCGCAGCCCGATGGAACAACTCCGCTGGGTCTGGGCCCAACGGAAAACCCAAAAGAAATGGCGTCGCCATTTCTCCCGCTATGTCATGCCATCCGACTGGGTGGCCCAACATTGGCGCGAGTGATACCAACCCGTCCTGCATGACCTTCGACATCACCTCACCTTGGGGCACCTGGAAGCCGCGCGGAACCGCAGCTTTCCGTTTGAAAATGATCGATCGTCTGCCTCCCTCGGGGATGTTTCGAAAACTCGCTTTTCTTCTGCGCAAGCCGTTGAAAAACAGCGATCAGGATGTCTATGACCGAGAAGTTTGGGGACTTAAACTGCGTCTCGGCACGCGTGGCAACCTGACTGAGCAGCGCTGGCTGACCATGGCCAATTTCCACGATGCTCCCGAACGCGAGGCCTTGCGGGGTGCGTTGCATCCAGGAGCCATCTTCCTCGATGTCGGGGCGAACGCCGGATTTTACACCTTTTGGGCGCTTTCCCAGCGTCATGCCGGCCTGCGGGTGATCGCCGTCGAACCGACCGAAATCATGCTCGAACGGATGCGCCACAACCTCGCGGCGAACGATCTGACATCCTTGGTCACTCTTTTCCCCTGCGCCGTCACGCCGACACCGTGCGAGGTCATCCTTGAGGAACATACGGCCAATGTCGGCCAGAACGCCGTCCGCACGGAAGGCTACGGTCGCCGTGTGCCGGGCAGGCCGTTGCTGGATCTTCTGCTGGAAGCAAAAGTCGAACGGGTGGATGCGATGAAAATCGACGTCGAGGGCTTAGAGGTTCCGGTTTTGGAGGCGTTTTTTAAAGCGGCGCCACGCACGCTCTGGCCGCGATTTATCATCGGCGAAATTATCGGCAAAGGTGGGGAACCGCTCAAAAACCTGCTGATTTCCCACGGCTACCGGCTGGATCATTGTACCAAAATGAACGGCATCTTGGTCCTCACCCCATGAATTCATGAAACGCGTCGTCTGGATCATCAGCGAGGGAAGTCCCGGCCACGTCAGCCAGTCGGAAGGGTTGGTCGCGGCGCTGGCCCAGATGACGTCGCTCGAACTCCACGTCGTCCAGACAAGACCGAAGTTCGGCGGATTCATGCGCAAGGGCGTGATGCTGTGGATGGGCCGTTGCGGTCGGCCGCTGCCGAGCGGTTTCCTCAAGCGCTGGCTCGGCTGTGAAGTCCCGTCCTCGACGCCCAATTTGATTGTCACGAGCGGTGGCAAGGCGGTGTTCGCGGCGCGCAGCCTGGCGGTGAAATTCGGCGCGCCGCTGGTGTTTCTCGGCGAGCGCAACCCGTACCCATCGCGTTGGTTCCACACCGTTTTCACGCCGTCGCCGTTCGAAGCGGATGTTTACGACGTGCCCGTCGAAATGGTGCCCACCGGCATCACGCCCGCCAAGGTGGAGGCCGCCGCGAATGCCTGGAAAGAACGCCCGCAAGGTCGGCTTTGGACGATGCTTATCGGCGGTGCTTCCGCGAGCCACGACTATTCCAACGAGGATTGGCGCTTGCTCGGTGGAAAAATGAACGAGCTCGCGGAAAAGCACGGCATCCGTTGGCTGGTCAGCACGTCGCGCCGCACCGGTGCTGGCATCGAAGCGGTGCTGCGCCGATCCATCGCGCCGCAGCACATCGCGCGCGCCGTCTGGTGGGCGGAGAATCCCGAAAAGTTGATGGCCCCCTTCCTCGGTTCCGCCACCTGGACTTTCGTCACCCAAGACAGCGTCACCATGGTCACCGAGGCCATCGCGTCCGGCCGGCCTGTCGTTGTCACCATGCCCGCCAAGACCACGTTCAAGGAAACCAGCTTTCTGCCCGGCTATTTCAAGCGCCTCGAACAAGCCGCCCGCATCGTCCGCGTGCCCATCGATAAGCTCGCGAGTTTTCAGCCGGGCGCCGCTCGCATCCAGCCGCGCACGCAGCCGGTCAACGCCGAGCTGGCGGCCAATTTGTTAGCCCGGCTCCACTGGTCCAAGGGCCGTTAGTTCCATTTTCGTGAAACGCAACCGCCCCATCCGCAAGCTCAAGAAACGCCTCATCCTCGGCGTGAAACGTCTGCTGCGTGAGGAGATTTTGGTGCTCGGCGACTCGCACACGGCGATTTTCAAGCACCCCACCGTTGCCCGCGCCTTTCCGAAATCGTTTTTCAACGTCATCAACGTCGGCGGTGCGACGGCTTCCGGTCTTGCCAATCCGAACTCGAAAACCCAGGCCTCGCAACGCTTTGCCGAGGCACTCGCGGACAGCCCGGCGCGGCGCATGATTGTGATGTTAGGCGAAGTGGACACCGGGTTCATTATCTGGTACCGCGCGGCGAAATATGGCGAACCCGTCGAGTCCGTCATGGAAACGGCGGTAACGACTTACACCGCCTTCCTCACCGACGTGCGATCGCGCGCGGACCAACTCCTCTGCGTGAGCACGCCGCTGCCGACGATTCCCGACGGCACCGCTTGGGGCGAAGTCGCCACCGCGCGCAAGGAAGTGACCGCGACGCAGTTCGAACGCACCTCGCTGACGCTGCGCTTTAACCGGCTTGTGCGGGAATTTTGTGTGGCCAACGCCATCGGCTTCATCGACCTCGACGCCGCCTCCTTGGGCGAGAATGGGCTGGTGAAACCCGCGCTGATGAACCCAGACCCACAGGACCACCATTACCAAGCGGACGCCTATGCAAAAATCCTGCTGAAGCCGCTGCTGGAAACCCTCAACCCGATCGGAGCATGAGCCTATCCTTCCGCAAACTCGATCGGCTGAGAAAGCGCGTCCTCGCCGCCTGCACCGGCCGCGAAAACGTCCATTTCCTGCACCTCCGCAAGACCGGCGGAACGACCCTGAAAAGCGTGCTCGGCCCCTTTCCGGTGACGCCGAAATGCGTGCTCCACCTGCATCCGCACCGTTTCACCCTGGCCCACGTACCGAAGGGCCACCGCGTGATGTTCGTCACCCGCGATCCGGTCAGCCGATACGTCAGCGGCTTCACCAGCCGGCTGCGGCAAGGCGCGCCCGCCCACATCGTCGCGTGGTCGGCGGACGAAAAACTCGCGTTTTCGCGCTTCCCGGACCCCAACTCGTTGGCGCTCGCGCTGGATCCCGCCCACCCGGCGCATGCCGATGCGGTGCATGCGATGCGCTGCATCAGCCACCTGCAATGTTCGTACTGGGATTGGTTCATCGACGAAGCACTGCTCGCGCGACGGGAGCAAGACATCCTGTTCATCGGCCGCGTCGAGAGCTTCGACGAGGATTTCGAGCAACTGAAATCGCCGCTCGGGCTGCCTGAGGATCTCGCCCTGCCACGCGATCCGAAGAGCACGAACCGCAACGCCCCGGACGGGACGCGCAAACCCGCTCTAGAACCGGCAGCCGTGGAATTGGTGAAAAACTGGTACCGCCGCGACTACGATTTCCTCGAACTCTGCGCGGCCTGGCGGGAGCACCAAGGTGGGCCCGTCGCGAAGCGATTCTGACTTCAAGAAGTCATGGGCGATTCGGAGATCGCCTTTCCTTGGGCAAATTTTACCGCCAGTTCTCGTCGATCCACGGCGCGGGCTTCGAGAAATGGTTCGCGCGCTTTCCTTTGTAGCCGACTGCCGCCTCGTCCGGATCCGGCTTGCCGTGGAAGGCGATGATGCGCGCGTCCGCCGGCAGCGACGGCGTGAGCAGGAAATTCAGCGGGAACATCGGTCGGCAGTGGCGCTTGAAGCTGCGCACCCACTCGGCGGGCCAAAATTTCATGCGCGGCCGAATGCAATGCGTTAGATAGGATTGCGGCGGGCGGAAGTTCGCGATCGCCCAATCCTTCTCGTTGTGGAACTGCTCCCAGACGAACGCGCAGTGGTTGAGTTTCCAGCGAAACACCGACGAATTGCCGATCATCGGATCCGGCCGGAACCACGTTTTGTGCGGCGGCAGCCAGTTGTGGATGATGGGAATTTCATCCTCGTGGCCGAAGGTGAAAAAGTCGTCGAGCGGCCCGGTGATGACCACGTCCAGATCGACGAACAGCCCGAGGCCTTCGATGGGCAGGTCGGGCCGAAACAGGCAGAGCTTGCGCCACCCGGTGACCTTTTCCGCCGCGGGCAGGTCGATTTCCGGGATGGGATAAATTTCCACCGATGGATCGATGCCCGTGCCGTCGTCCGTGAAACACATCACCGTGACGGGCTGCTGGGTATGGCGGCGGACGGCGGACGCGAGGCGGTTCACGTATTCCGGACCATAACGGTTTCCCCATTTGAGAGTGACGATGTAGCGGGTCATGAAGCTGGCAATCGGGTGTCCTAGAAAGGCTGGCGGTTCGGAATGCTGGAAGCTTGCCCGGGGATCGAACAGCCTAAAATCGGCGGCGCATCGCCCCCCCGAAATGGGGTGGATGGAACGGCAAATCGAGCAACGTAGGGTGCGCGATGATTTTGCCGATGATTTCCCGAACTTTCCCCAAAACGGCCGCGCTGCTTTGCCTGCTGTCTGCCCCTGCGATCCACGCCGAAGATCCCCTCGAACTCGCCAACCCGCTGGTCGGCACCGCCTCGTTGGACGACCCGAAACTCTTGGGCAATGCGCCGCCGCCAGGCGAGGAAGCCTACAGCGGATTCACCTGGCCGGGCCCCGCGCTGCCACATCGCAATGTCATCGTCGGCCCGATCAACAAGGACCTCACCGAGGCGGCGGGAAACCACGGAATCATTTTCCCCTACGTCCACGCCCGCCGCACCATGCTCGGGTTTTCCTCGCCCATGCCCGGGCTGACCATCATGCCGGTCGTCGGAAACTGGAATGTTCCACCGGACCGCAGCCACGCCTCGCCCTACAACAAGCAGACGGAAAAGGCGTCACCCGGCTACTACGCGGTGGATTTCCCGGACACCGGCATTCACTGCGAATTGGCGACCACCGAGCGCACCGGCTACTACCGCTTCACCTTTCCTGACACGCGCCGCGGCACCGTGCTCATCGATCTCGGCGCAGACACGAACAGCCGCATCGAGGTCGTCGGCGATCGCACGATTCGCGGTTGGCGCGGGCGCGGCGGGTTCGTCGCGGAGTTTTCCAAGCCGTTCGGCAACTTCGGCGTGTTCCGCCAAAACCAACCGCAGTTGGAGGGCGCTCGCGTCCGCCGCGACGACCGCATCGACTCGGGAGAACGCACGATTTCCGGCAGCTACGCGGGCAGTTTCGTCGAGTTCGACATGAAGCAAGGCGAGCAGGTGGAAGTGCGCATCACCTCGGCCTGGAACATGGCCAGCGCGGCGGAACGGCTGAAGGAGGAGCCGACCAAGTTCGATGAAGCGCACCAAACGGCCCGCGCGGCTTGGGCGGAGAAACTCGGACTGATAGAAATCGAAGGCGGCACCGAGAAGCAGCGCGAGATGTTCTATTCCACGCTCTATCACTCGCTGCTCACCCCGCGTTTGATTTCGAAAAAGGGCGAAACCAACCGCGGCGGCGTGGTCGCGGAGCACGATCGCTACACGCCCATCGCGCTGTGGGACACCGGGCGCAATCAGGTCGCCTTGCTGACTCTGTTAGAGCCTGAGGTGAAGCAAGACATCCTGCGCAGCCACCTCGCGATGGCGCGTGAGACGGGCTACATGCACACGTCGTTCCACGGCGACAACGGGGTGATCATGTACCTCGGCGACTGGGTGCGCGGGCTGCCGTTCGACTATGAGGCGGTTTACGAATTTCTCCGCAAGAACGCGACCGACCCGAATGGCCCGCGAGGTGAACTCGCCGAATACCTCGAAAAAGGCTGGATCCACGATGATTTCCAAGAAAACGGCAGCCCACCGCGCGCCGATGGAAATGCCGGTTGCGACAAGACGTTGGAATACGCGTGGAGCGATCATGCGATGGCGTTGTTCGCCAAAAAGCTCGGCAAGGAAGACGACTATCAGATGTTCCTCAAGCGGGCGAACAACTACAAAAATGTCTACGACGCATCGACCGGCTTTATGCGCGGCCGCACTCGCGACGGTTCATGGATCACGCCTTTCGACCCATTTGAGCCGTATTACAATTACATGTTCAAAGAGGCGTCCGGTTGGCAAAGCGTCTGGCTGGTGCCGCACGATGTGCAGGGGCTCATCGAGCTGATGGGCGGGCGCGACACGTTCACGCAACGGCTCGATACGTTTTTCTCGACGCCCTACACGCCGAAGGGAATCGCCCGCGACGTCACCGGGATGTTAGGTCTTTACAGCCAAGGCAACCAACCGGACCAGCACGCGCCTTATCTGTACTGTTATGCCGGTCAGCCGTGGAAAACCCAGGCGCTGACGCGTGAACTGATGCGCTTGATGTACGGCAGCGACAAGTTTGGCCTCGCCTTCCCCGGCATGGACGACCAAGGCGCAACGGCTGCGTGGTATGTCCTCAGCGCGCTGGGATTTTACACGGTCGATCCCTCCAGCCCGAACTACGTCATCGGCTCGCCCTTGTTTGAAAAGGCGACCATCCACCTGGGCGGCGGCAAGGATCTGGTCATCGTCGCGGAGGGGAACTCGACGGAAAACCCATACATCCAGTCCGCCACACTCAACGGCAAACCATGGAACAAGCCGTGGTTCAGCCACGCCGACATCGCGGACGGCGCAACTCTCGTTTTCAAGATGGGATCCGCACCGCAAAAATCCTGGGGCAGCGCGCCGCAGGACGCACCGCCGTCGATGACGCCGGTGAAAGTGGATGGGGAGTGAGGCCGGAGGCGTGCAGGAAATCGGGTTGCGGATGGGGCAGGCATCGGTGAAGAATCGCGCATGGCGCAACCGCACCGGTATCCGATCATTTTCAACCCGAAGGCGCGCAGCCAAAAGGGTGGTCGGGTGCTTCGTTTCCTGATGAACCACGCGAACCGCTTCGCGCTCTACGCCACCAACCACGCCGGCGAAGCCCGCGAACTGGCGGCACGTTTCGCCGCGGAGGGTGAGCCGGTGGTCATCGCTGCTGGCGGCGACGGCACGCTCAACGAGGTGGTCAGCGGCTTGGCTGGGACGCGCACGATTCTGGGGGTTCTGCCGGCTGGGACGATGAATGTTTTCGCCCGTGAAATGGGCATCCCCTTCGACTCGCTGGAAAAAGCGTTCCAAGTGATCGAGCGCGGCTTCGTCAAGGAAGTGGACCTGTTCGAAGCGAACGGCTCGCCCTTCGTGCAGATGGCCGGGGTCGGCTTCGACGCGATGGTCATCGAGGAAACGACGTGGGAGGCGAAGCGCAAGTTCGGCCCACTGGCTTACCTGCTCGCTGCGGTGAAAGTACTCGGCGAAACGCCGCCCAAAATCGAGGTGATCTGCGCTGACGGTCGGCGCGAGGAAGGCGTCGCCGTGCTGGCCGGAAATGGCGCGCTTTACGGCGGCCAATTCCGGTTTTTCCGCAATGCGGACAACAACGATTCCAAACTCGACGTGCTCGTTTACAAGGAGGCGGGTTATCGACTGGTGCTCGACTCGCTGCGCGGATTGGCCTTCGGCGGCATCGATCTGGTCGCCTCGACGAGTTGTTTCCAAGCGGAGAGTTTCATCGTCCGGGCGGACCGCGAGGTGCCGGTGGAGGTGGACGGCGAGTGGATTGGCCGATTTTCCGAAATCCGCTTCGCCGACACGGCCAACCGGCTGCGTGTCATCGCGCCAGAGGAACCGCTGGCCGGCGGATTCACCGATGCCGTCTGGTCGTTGCTGCCTTGGTCGCGCCGACCAGTGGAGCTTCAGACGACGCGCAGCCTATGAAAAAGGGCCGCAAGCAAATGCCCAAGCGCTGGCAGCGGCGCGTGGTGAAAATGGTCCTAATCTTGGGATTGCTCGGCGTAGGCATTGTGCTTTACGCAAACCTAACCGCCATCTGGGCGTCGCGCGGCCGCCTCTTCGACCAAGTTTCAGAGTTGCCGAAGACGCAGGTCGGGCTGGTCTTCGGCACTTCAGACAAGCGGCCTAACGGTCGCGACGAAAACCTGTATTTCCGCTACCGCATCGACGCTGCGGTGGCCGTTTGGAATGCTGGCAAGGTGGATACCCTCATCGTTTCGGGCGACAACCTGAGCGACCCGTCGTACTACAACGAGCCGGACAAAATGCGCCGCGCCCTCGTCAAACGCGGCGTACCGGAGGATCGCATCGTCTCCGATCCGCGCGGCATGCGCACGCTGGACTCGGTGGTCCGCGCCAAGGAAATTTTCGGCACCGACACTGTGCTGTTCATCAGCCAGCGCTTCCACAACGAGCGCGCCATCTACCTCGCCAAGGCCAACGGCATCCTCGCCTACGGCTTCAATGCCCGCGACGTCGATGCTCAAACCGGCTTTAAAACGCGCCTCCGCGAGGTCGGTGCACGCGTGAAAATGTGGCTCGACGTGAATTTCCTCAACACCCGCCCTGGCCACCTCGGCAACAAGATCGAGCTGCCCGAGTGATCCGCACGGCGGCCGTCATTCCTCTTCCACGATCACCCGGAATCCAAGATCCGGGCGGCGCAGTGAGGCCTCGGCGATCCACTCGCGGGACAGCGCGTTGCTGCTAGGTTTCAAATACGATCCGCCGATGATCACATGCAGCTTGCCGCCTAACGGGTTGGCGGGATTGGGCGACTGCCCGCCCGTCCATTCACTCACGGATCCGGCCATGCCACGCATCCCGGCGGGCGTTTGATCCGGCGTGGCGTCGGTGACGGGTGCCCACGTGCCCGGCGCGAGACCGGCGGGATTTTCCACCTGATAGGAAAGCGCGGCGTGCCATTCTTCCTGCGTCGGCAAGCGACCCTTTTTCCACTCCACGTAAGCAATCGCGTCCCACCAATCCACGCCCGTCACCGGCGAGTCCAGCGTCACCGGCAAGTCATGCCAGATGCCATTCGCCTTCGCGGTGGCGAACAATTCGGCCCAGTCATCCGGCGCGTGCGAGGTCTTGTCCTTGGGTTGATTCGGCGCGTCGAAGATCGTCTCGTGGCCGTTCGCCGCCAAGGTCGCCAAGCGATCCAGAAACTCCGCATACTGGCCAATCGTCACCTCGTGGGCGGAAATTTGGAACGCCGCAAATTCCTGTCGCTCGCCATCCGGCGTTGGATAGTTGCCCGCCGGGATGGTCACCGCTTCCGGCAAGCTGACCCGTTTTGGCGGCGCGGGCTCCGGCGGCCGCAACCGCATGGCCAGGAAAATGATGCCCGCCAAAACCAGCAGCGTAACGACCACCGTGGTGGTGACCGGCTTTTTCGTGACCAGCGAAACCTGCCCCGTCGGCTTCACAATCGACAAGGGATCCGCCAACTGGTGTTCGATTTGCAGGCAGAAATCCCGCACCTGCGACCACGTCAACGGCGCGTCCAGCCCCTCGCCACGCATCCAACTGAGCAAGGTGAGCATGCGCGTGGTCCCCGCTTGCTGCGGCGCGATGAGCTGCGGCAACGCCTTGCCAAAATGCACCACATCGCGCGTCGATTGTTCGTCGGCGCGATGTCCCGCCACCGCCAGATTGGTCAAACGGATCACCCCGTGCTCGTCGATGTGCACCGCATCCAGGCCCATCGGCGAGGTCGCGTGGTCCAACGTCTCGTGCTGGATTTGCGCCTCGGCCGTGCGCCGCAAAATGTGCGCCAGGCGTGCGGGCAAAAACGTTTCCCCAGCATTTGCCCGTTCCGTCAAATTCGGTCCCGCCAGCAATTCGTGGGCATAGAAACAACAATCCGGCTCAGCCACCGCCTCATACACCGAGCCGATCAACGGGTGGTCGATGGCTGCCTTCGCCCGCACATCCGCGAGGAAATTGTCACGCCCATCCTGCGCCAGCAACTCATCCACCAGCACCAAGCGACCCACCGAAACCTGCTCCGCCAACCACGTGACACGCAACGCATTTCTTTCGATTTCCTGCCTGAGGCGATAGTCTCCTAACAAGCGATCCTCGGCAGCAGGTGTCATGAATTTCTAGATCAGGCGCGGGTGATGAAATCAATTTTCCGGCAGCGGCGGCAGCAACATGTTCGGATCGTACTCGTTGGGAAGCATGTCGGGAAACTCCGGTAACTGCGGCCCGGCGGGCGCCTGCTGGATGCGTGCCGCCAATTCGCGCGGCCATGCCTGCACGTCCACCACCTCGCCCTTGTAGAGCAGCAGGATCACGTGGCCGTAGTAGCTCAGTTCGCCGAAAAGATGCTGCGTGGCCACATCGCGCGATGGGATTTCATAGATCATGCGCAGCTTTTCCTCGCCGTTCGCGAAATCCAAGTTGCCGTCCACCCACTTCTGCTTGCTCGCGTCGAGCCACGACTTGTCTTCCAACTCCACCACCTCGCCTTGCGAAGTGCGGTTGAAAATGTGTGCCATGAACGAGACCTCGTTGAGATCCAGTTCCTCGCCGGGCGCTTTTTGCACCGGGATGGTCAACGTCACGTGCTCGCCGTCCGTCACGTCTGGGTTTTTAAACTCGATTGCCCGTCCGAGTGACAGCTTGCCGCGATAATCCGGCCGTGTGAAACCTTGGCCAATCTTCTCTGCCGCCATTTCAAACAACGATCCCGCGGCGGATTTCATTTGGAACACCTTTTCAAAATGCGCTCCCGCGACGTCGAAAACCCCCATCTGCTCGTGCACCAAGCCGAGCTCGTAATGGACGTTCGGATCATCCGCCGAGTGATTAAGAGCATCCTCCAATTTCACGATCGCCCGCCCCATGTCGCCAGCCACCCGTGCCTGACGCGCCTCCATCACCAGCCGTTCCGTCACCGGATCCGCGATTTTAGGCGTCGTCACGGGCGTCGGTGGCGGCAGGTATTCTGCCGCGTTGGCTGGCATCGGTGGCGGTGGCCGAAATGCGATCCCCGATCCCTCCGCCGCTGGCACCGCCTCGGTCTTGGCCGGCACCCGCACCGCCACAATTTTCGGCACTTCTTTAATCACCGTTTTCACCACCTGCGACTCCTCGAAACGCGTCGCCAACGCCATTCCCGCGACCAGCAGCTGAGCAAACGCCATCAGCGCCATCGCCCAACACGAAATCACGAAAACCGGCAAACGCTTGCCCGGCGCGGGCTGGGGCTTCTCGGAAGACATGCGCGGAACATGCGCGGACGCCCTTCCCTTGTCAATCCGGTGGCCCACCCTGCGCGCCGCGCCCCCTCAAACCACGGCTCATACGCCCAGCCTTGATCTCCCGCGTCCGCTCGCCAAGCTCCACCTGCCTCCCATGAACGACCTCCGCAGCACCGCCGACGCCCTTGGCCTCGGCAACATCGAGCGCCACCTCTTCCTCTGCGCCGATCAAACCGAGCCAAAATGCTGCGCCAAGGAAGCTAGCCTCGAATCGTGGGAATTTCTCAAACGTCGGCTCAAGGAACTCGGCCTCGCCGGCGGTCGGGAATCGAAAGTGTTCCGCACCAAAGCCAACTGCCTGCGCGTCTGCCTCCACGGCCCCGTCGCCGTCGTCTATCCAGAAGGCGTCTGGTACCACTCCTGCACGCCGGAAGTGCTCGAACGCATCATCCAAGAGCACCTGATAGCCGGAAACATCGTCACCGACTTTGCCTTCGCGGAAAATCCGCTGGGTGGAAAGGCCTGAGCCAAATCAAGGCACGGTCCCTCACAGAATCCGTCCCACCGCGTGGATGGCGGCACGCAGCTCCGCAGGCGGAAGCGCGCCGAAGCCGACCTGGAGTCCGGCACCGACCCGGTGACCGAGGCATTTGCGGACGGCGTGGGTGTAGCGGGACAAGGGGACGAATTCATATCCGAGCCGGCCGGCGGCGAGGGTGAGTGATTCCGCGGAGCGCTTGCCACCCAGCCACGCCATCGCCTGAAGGCCGGTGTCGTTGGCATCGACGACCAGACGTTCGCCCCAGACCTGGCGCGAGACTTCGACGAGGGTGGAGTAGCGTTCGAGATATTTCATCCGCATCCGGCGCAGGTGGCGCTCGAAATGGCCCTCCGTGATAAAGTCGCACAGCACCGCCTGCTCCAGGCCGGCGGGAAACCGGTCGATGAGCGAACGGGCGGACCGGAACGGCTCGACGAGCATTTCCGGCAGCACGAGGAAGCCCAAGCGGATGCCCGGATAGAGCATCTTGCTGAAGCTGCCGCAGAACAGCACCTGCCCGCCGCCTGGCATCCCCTGCATCCCCATCAGCGGCCGGCCGGAGAAACGGAACTCGCTGTCGTAGTCGTCCTCGAAGATCCATGAGCCTCTCCGCCGCGCCCACTGGAGCAGCTCCACACGACGGGTGAGCGACAATGCCATGCCGAGGGGAAAATGGTGCGTCGCGGTGACGACCGCCAGCCGCGCGTCCGGCGCGCGCCGGACCGCCTCCCCCACCCTCAAGCCTTCGGAATCCACCGGGACGGGGACCACCCGGACACCGGAGGCCGCGAGCACTTGCGACGCTCCCGGATAGCCGGGGTCTTCCACCCACGCCGCATCACCGGGATCGGCTAACAACCGCGTGCTGATGTCCAGCGCCATCTGGGTGCCGGACACGATCATGATCTGTCCGCCCGAACAACGCAGGCCGCGGGTCTCGCGGAGGTGCAGGGCGATGGCCTCCCGCAGCGGCAGATAGCCCAGCGGATCGCACTCCAGCAGAAGCTCACGGGTGGCGAGACGGAGACGGCGCGACATCAGCCGGCTCCAGACAGCAAGCGGAAAATCCGTCACCGCGGGGATGTTCGCGCGGAAGGATCGCGGGACGGAATTGTCCATGGGGAAAGGCGTGCGCTGCCAGAGCACGGCGCGTTTCGCGAGACGGCCCGGTTTGCTGGCAGGGAGCGGCCGGCTGTCGGGAGCCGCCGGGACACCCCGGGGGGCCGCCGTGGAAGGCAGGACGCGGGTGCCATCGCCGGTTCTGGCGGTGACATGACCTTCCGCCTGCAATTCCTCATACACCACCGAGACCGTGCCGCGGGAAATACCGAGCTGCAGGGCGAGGCTGCGGCTGGATGGCAGGCGCGCGCCGGCGGCGAGGCGGTTTTCCAGAATGGCGAGACGCAGCTCGCGATGCAGCCAGTCCGAGATCCGGCAGTCCGCGGGACGTTCCGGCAGCGGCAGTTCGGGCCAGGAGGGAGTCTTCGCCATGAGGAGGAAATTGGACCAATCGGAAAACTCTTAATGGCTCTTCACGCTGGGCCAATCAAGCGGCAATATCCGGTCACTGGAAACGCCATTTCCCCTCCTTTCACCCGACCGACCATGTCTGAATCTCCTGCCACCACACCGCGGATCTCCATCATCTATCACTCCGGCAGCGGCCACACCGCGGAGATGTCCCATGCCGTCGCCCGAGGGGCGCGATCCGCAGGCGATGCCACGGTGGTGGAGCATCGGATCGATGACGCGGACTTCACCGGAGGCCGCTGGTTCAACGAGGAAATCCTGGCGCAGCTCGACGCCTCCGACGCGATCATCTTCGGCTCGCCGACCTACATGGGAAGCGTCTCCGCACAGTTGAAGTCCTTCATGGACGCAACAAGCCCGCGCTATCTGCAGCGCAAGTGGGTGGACAAGATCGGTGCCGCCTTCACCGTTTCCGGCCTGCCGAGCGGGGACAAGCTGAACATGCTGATGACGTGTGCGACCTTCGCGATGCAGCACGGCATGATCTGGGTGGGTGTGGCCGAGTCTCCGGTCACGGGAGAAGGTCACAACCGCTTCGGCTTCTTCTTCGGCGCGGGCGGCTACGCGCTTTTCGAACCGACGGATGAAACGCCGACGGCCGAAGACAAGCTCACGGGAGAAATGCTCGGCCGCCGCGTGGCGGCGATGGCCCGCCGGCTCCGCAACTCGAACCCATCCTGATTTCCCCCATGAAAAACCAGGCAAGGAACATCCGACTGGCAACCATCGCCCTGCGGCTGGCGCTGGCAGGAGCCTTTCTATCAGCAGTCGCCGACCGCTTCGGGCTGTGGGGACCTCCCGGCACGGCCAACGTCGCCTGGGGCAATTTCGCGGAGTTTCTCAAATACACCGGTGTCCTGTTATCCTTCCTGCCTGCGGGACTGATCCCGGCGTTCGGATGGATCGCGACGGCGGGCGAGGTTGTTCTGGCGGTCGGATTGTTAGCCGGGTGGCAGCTCCGGTGGTTCGCGTTGGGGAGCGCGCTGCTGTTGTTCTCCTTCGCCGCGAGCATGACGCTGGCGCTCGGTGCGGAGCCTGCGTTTTCCTACTCCGTCTGGACCGGCGCGGCGGCGGCTTTGCTGCTGGCGTGCCTTGATGGCGGATCGAAGGAGATGGAATCATCCCCCTTGGATTGAAAGCGCGGGAGACTCTTCCTTTGCAAAACTGCCACCTCTCCCCAACCTCCCCCAAGCATGCCACCCGAAATCTTCACCGCCGAAACTGACGCGGAAATCGAATCGTGTTTCCCCGTCTTCAGCGTCCTTCGTCCGCACCTGGAGCGGGGTGACTTTCTTCCGCAGGTGCGCCGTCAGCAACACCATTCCTATCAGATCGCAGCCGTCAGGCACGACGGCAAGGTGGTGAGCATCGCCGGATTCCGCATCACCGAGTTTCTCGCCTGGGGAAAAATCCTCTATCTCGACGATCTTGCCACTCTTCCCGGTGAAACCTCGCACGGATTTGCCAGCTTGCTGCTCGATCATCTTGCCACCTTGGCGAAGTCCCACGGGTGCCGAAGCGTGCAACTGGACACCGGATTCGCCCGCCACGCCGCACACCGTCTCTATCTGCGAAAAGGCTTCCAGCTGAGCTGCCACCATCTGACGCTTCCGATCGCATCTGCGGCGGATTCGCTCCCCTAGCAAGAACCAGCTTGAGTAGATTCAACGCTTTCGACTGAAACCCCAAGTCTGGAACAGGCCATCTTATCCTCGAATCAGGATCACGGGTGATTTCAGATCCAGTCAGCCAACGCCGCTGAAATCGTTCGGACCTGTAACGAAATGAGACACGCAGGGATTGCCTCGATGCAACATCGGGATCAAGACTCCCGCATGAACCCAGCGCTTGAAACCTTGATGCTCGCCTTCGAGGGCGAAGATGCGTTGACGACTCCCGCACGGGCTTTGTTCCTCGGCGCGCAGCCCCATGCCGATTTGAAAACTTGGCCGTGCGTCGTCGGTTGGCAACCGCTCAAGCCGCTCGCCACCGCATGGGAGCACGCCGGATTCATACGCCCAGACGATCTACCATCGGAAAAATTTCCAGTCGTCCTCCTGCTGCCCAGCAAGTCGAAGGACGAAACGCTGGCGTGGTTCGCGATGGCGAAAGATCGACTCGAACCGGGTGGTCGCATCGTCGTCGCATTGCCTAACACCGCCGGGGCCGGACGCTTTGAAAAGGAACTCGGCAAAGCCGCAGGCAACATTTTCTCGATTCAAAAACACAAGTGCCGCGCCTTCCACGCGACCCTGGATGACGCCGATGAGGCGGTCTTCACGGAATGGCGCAAACTCGGCGAAGTTCGTGAGATTTCTGGCTTCACCGTGGAAGCCGGCATCTTCAGCAGCGACCACATCGATCCCGGCTCGCAACTCCTCGCCGATCATCTGCCCGCCCATCTTCACGGCCACGTCGCCGATCTCGGCGCGGGTTGGGGATTTCTATCAGACGCGGTGTTGAAGCGTTGCCCGAAAATAAGTCGCTTGGATTTGTTCGAGGCGGATGCTCGCGCCCTCGCCTGCGCCCGCCGCAACCTCAGGCAGCACCAACCCGAAGGAATCCAACTCAGTTCGCCGACCTGTTATGCGGAAGACGAGCCACGCATCCATTTCCATTGGCACGACGTCACCACCGGCCTGCCCGGAAGGTACGATGCCATCATCATGAACCCACCCTTCCACACCGGCCAGGCCACCGACGTCGATCTCGGCCGCGCGTTTCTTAAAGTCGCAGCCGCCTCGTTGAAGCGCGGCGGGCGGTTGTTACTCGTCGCCAACCGGCAACTGCCTTACGAGGCGGCACTCGAAACTTCCGGCCTCGCATGGCGAAAAATCACCGAGGACAAAGTTTACAAAATCCTCTTCGCCGAGAAACGCTGATTGGACGCCATCTACGGCTTGAGTCGTAGCGCTGCCCGATAGAACAAGCGAGTCTCTGACGAAATCAACTGCCAGCGACGTTCCTCATTCACCAAGGTTTCTTGCAAGGCTACGGCCTCGCCCACCCAATCGGCGAGGTCTCGCGTTGCCACACCCCCATCTCCGTGAAAGCGCCCCCATCAGGTGTCTGCTCCAGCGCCATGACCGCCGTCGCCATTCCATTCACCACCACCATGCCTAACACATCTCTCGGCGTGGTCAGTGGTCCATACGCAAACTCGAATCCATTTGCCACCCCGTCGCCATCCGCATCGCTCGCAAACGCTCTGTCGCCTGTCGGCAAGCTTGCCGCCCAGAGGTCTCACGCAATGATGTCATGAATCACCTCGCCATGGACGTCGGTGAGGCGGAAGTCGCGGCCGGAGTAGCGGTAGGTAAGGCGTTCGTGATCGAAACCTAACAAATGTAAGATGGTGGCGTGCAAGTCATGGACATGGACGGGCTTGTCCACCGCTTTAAAGCCGAATTCATCGGTCGCGCCGTGGACGTAGCCGCCTTTCACGCCGCCGCCAGCGAGCCAAGTGGTGAAGCCGTAGTGATTGTGATCGCGGCCCTTCATCACGCCCGCATTGGAGCCTGCTTTCGGCAGTTCGACCACGGGCGTGCGGCCGAACTCACCGCCCCAGATGACCAGCGTTTCCTCCAACAGCCCGCGCATTTTCAAATCGGATAGAAATGCGCCGATCGCTCGGTCGCACTGGCCAGCCAGCCCGCGATGGTCCTCGATGTTGTCATGGCTGTCCCAGGGCTGGCCGTTGCCATGCCAAAGCTGGATGAAGCGCACCCCACGCTCTAACAATCTTCGCGCCATGATGCACTGGCGGGCAAAATTTCCTGGCCCATACATTTCCAGAATGGGCGCGGGTTCTTGGGAAATGTCGAACGCATCGGTCGCTTCGCTTTGCATGCGGTAAGCGAGCTCGTAACTGCGAATGCGGGCTTCGAGTTGCGGGTCGTCGCCACGGGCGGCCGCGTGGCGAGCGTTCAGCGAGCGTAAAAGGTCGACCTGCGCCGCCTGCCGTCCGTCACGCGCTTGCGGGTTGCGCAAATTTTCTAACATGCGATCCACTTCGCTGATCGACGTGTCCAAATACGTCCCTTGAAACGAGCCGGGCAGGAAAGACGAGCGCCAGTTTTCCGCGCGTTTGATGGGCATGCCGCCGGGGCACATCGAAACGTAGGCGGGTAGATTTTCATTCTCACTACCAAGGCCGTAACTCACCCAAGAGCCCATGGACGGGCGGGCGAGACGGCCATCGCCGCAGTTCATCAGCATGAGGGATGGCTCATGATTCGGCACGTCCGCAGTCATGGAGCGGATCACGCAGAGGTCGTCGGCATGCTTCGCGGTGTGTTTGAAAAGCTCGCTCACTTCGAGGCCGCATTGGCCGTAGCGGTCAAAGGTGAAGGGCGTGCGCAACGCGGTGCCGGTGGGTCGCTCGGTCTTCAGGCCATCTAACGGGATGACCTTGCCATGCCATTCTTGCAGTGCGGGCTTGCGATCAAAGGTGTCCACCTGCGACGGCCCGCCATTCATGAAAAGATGGACGACGCGCTTTGCCTTGGGCGCGAAATGCGGGCCTATCGTTTCCGCCTCCGCCGCGCTGGCCGTGCCGCCGAACAAGCTGCCCAATGCCAGTCCGCCAAAGCCCATGCCGCATCGACGCAGGAAATCGCGGCGATCCAAGATCACATCGTTGGCGGTGAAGCGGTGGGACATCAGTCAATGAAGTTGAATTCGTTCGATGCCCAAAGCATCTGGATCAGGTCGGCCCATGGGTCACCGGCGCGGATGGCCGGTGGCGGCGAATGGGTGGTAGGAAATTGGTCGCGCAGATTTCCCACCTCCTCCGCCTCTGCTGTCGGTGACTCGCGACCCATCATGCGCAACTTCCACGCAACACCGCCGCAAGCATCGCCCTGCGGTGCGCGAAGTACGAGGTCCACCGTATCCCCTGCGCCGACGGTGATCCATTCGCTTTCGATCTTCGCGTCGCCGTCAGGCGCGAAATCGTGATTCTGGAAATGTCCACTTTTGCTGCTAGTAACATTCCACCCCAACGTCGCGCCGCCTTGCTGGGTGCGTTTGAGTTCCCCCAGCATGCGGACTTGGCCCGCGCCTGAAGCACGCCAACGCAGGATCAACTGATGCCCCGCGCCAACATGGCCACCGTCCTTGCCCGCACTCAACCAAGGAATCGGAGCCACCTGCACGTCCGGTCCCGTCTTCCACGTGCCATCGGCAAACAGGGGAAAGGGAATCCCTTCGCTCGCTGGCGCACTGCTGTCCGGGGCATGGCGGATTTCCCAATTGCCGGACAACTTCGGCTGATAGTCGGCGGGCTTTGCTTGGGCGATCCAATCCAGCGCGGCGCGAGTTTCTTCCACATCAGGCGATCGCTGATAGATTCGCTGATAAATCCATGTCAGCCGGGTCGCGTCGTCGGTCAGTTTTTGAAATTCCGCATTGCTGGCGAGCTTTTCTGCCTGGCGCAAGACCAGCGGACTGTTGAGGAAATAAAGCGCCTGCTGCGGCACGGTCGTTTCGGCACGCCGCGCCGCGTGATGGTCGGGGTGCGGCAGGTCAAACGAGACGAACGTGCCTGCGAGATCGTAACGATCCACGAACGCATAAAGCGTGCGGCGGCGGTCCGCATCGGCGCTATCCAGCGAAATCGAACGACCTCCGGTAGGCTCGGTTTGCAATGCTCCGGAGCTGACTAACAGGTGGTCGCGCGCAGTTTCAAAGTCTGCCCGCCGACGCTTCCATTTCCAGAACAGCAGGTTCGCTTGGTCGATGGATTCGCTTTCCGCAGGGCCTTCCGCAGCGAGGCGAAAAGCCGCCGACGTGAGGATGAGCCGGTGCATCGCCTTGAGCGATCCGCCACTTTCACGAAATCGGATAGATAGCCAGTCGAGCACGGGACGCAACGGAGGATCGTTCTGCTGGACGCCAAAGTCTTCTGGGTCGGCGAGGAAATTGCCGAAATGCCAGCCCCAGATGCGGTTGACCATGACGCGGGCGGTGAGCGGGTTAGCGGGGTCGGTGATCTTTTCCGCCAGCGACAGGCGTGGGCTTTTCCCCGCCTCAAACTTGCCTCCACCGAGGAAGCTCAACCACTCGCGCTCAAACTCGTCTCCACGGCTGGCTGGATTCCCCCGCAGATAAACCTGCGCAGGCGACCACTTTTCGCGATCGCGCAGCGACATGGCACGCGGTGGCGATCCAGGATGATCGTTTTCGAGCTTCGTTCGATCGCCCACCCGTTTGCGGTTCTGGTTGCCGTCCTCTTGGTCAAAAAATTCGCGGATACGATCCACATCGTAGGACAACGGGCAGCCGCTGTCAGCTGCTAGCTCCTTGAGCTCGGGCGAACCTAACATTTCGTTTGCCAGCGCAAGGCAGAGCGCAGATTTCCCGGCCGTGTCCGCAGTTGCCATGTCTCGCGCCCATGCGACCAAACGCGGCACCGGCTTGTCTCCGCCCGCCTTGTCCTGGAGAAAATCCCGCCAGCGAATGACCGCCGCTGGACGATATCGGCCGCGTTTGAATGCGTCTCCGGTCGCCTTCGCCGTGTCTTGGTTTTCCTGATGTGCCTGCCACGCGAGTTCCAGATAGACGGCGGACGATGCCGGAGTACGGACCTGATCGACGATGGCCTGGCGGGCGGCGAGATCCTCCTGTTCCAGTTTCGCGGCAGCCACTTTGAATGCCTCGTGAGCGGCTGCGTCCGCTGGCTGACCGATGATAGGTTTCTGCTCCGGCTCGTCCGTGTTTTCGAAAATCGAGTAGAGCGAGTAGTAGTCCTTCGTGCTGATCGGATCAAACTTGTGGTCGTGGCATCGCGCGCAGGAAACTGTGGACGAGAGGAAACCGCGCGTCACCACATCGACTCGGTCGTCGATGGTTTCCAACGTGCCACCGCGCGGACCAACAGTTAGGAAACCGAGAGCTGCGAGGTCCGGGTCATCGGACTTTTCCGTTAGGCAATCCGCAGCGATTTGCAATTTCACAAAACGCTCGAAAGGCATGTCCGAGTTGAACGCGCGAATGAGCCAGTCTCGATAGGTGTAAGCGTAGGGATAGCGGTTGTCCTGATCGAAATTGTAGCCGCGCGTATCGGCGTAGCGGGCGACGTCCATCCAGTGCCGCGCCCAGCGCTCGCCGTAGGCCGGACTGGCGAGGAGTTCATCGATGAGAGATTTCCATGTGGCTTCGTCGGGCTGGGTTTCGATGCGGCGAATCTGCGCATCGGTGGGCGGCAAGCCGGTGAGCGTGAAGGCTGCGCGGGTGATCCATTGTCGCGGCTGCGCGAGCTTGGCAGGTTTCAGCCCGGCTTCTTTCCATGCTGCGGCGAGCAGGGCGTCGAGCGGATGCACCGCTTCCGCCTCGGAAATTTTTGCATCCACCGGAGGCAAATACGCCCAATGCGTTTCCGCCTGCGCCTGGGTAGCGAAGCAGGCAAGGCCAGCGGCAAGAACGGAAACGCGCATGAATTGACCGCAGCATACACCCTTTCGCCACGCGGGCTTTCAGCCATTTCGGCAACCCATCTGGGTTGAAATAAAGGGCATTTTGGAACGGCGATCAAGTTGACCCAAGTGGACTCAGCTCCTAGGCTGCCGCTTCTTTCCATGAAACAACGCAGTTTTCTTACCACCCTTCGTCCTGGCGGCATCCTACGCTGGTCCACAGCATGCATCCTCGCGGGAAGCCTCGCCAGTTGCGACCGCAGCGTCAGTTATGTCGCAACCGAGCAGGACGCAGAAATGGCTAAAGCGCAGAACGAGATCGAGACGCTCGACAGCGAAAAGGCCAAACTCATGAAGGGCGAAGTTACTAACAATTTTCACATCCCACGCGTCGGTTACTATCACGCAGAGGCAAAAAGCTTTTTCGCGCATCCTTATGGCTTTGAGCAAGATGGCCGGTATTTCATCAATGGCACCTGGCAAAACCAACTCACCACCGCCACGGTGGCCTCAAGTCGGCCGACTCCGGAAGCCTTGAAAAAGGTGGAAGCCGCCTTGGAGCAGGAACAAAAAACCGCCTCTAACCCACAACAGCATCACAGCGGCTTCGGCATGGGCAATGCGCTGATGATGTACTGGCTGCTCGCCGGCAACCGTGGGATGTTCTCACCCGGCAACAGCTTTCATCAAGCCAGTGGCCAAGTCGGCAACTGGCAACGCGGCGTCGATAGCCAACGCAGCGCCATCGGCAGCTACGCCGCTGCCAATCCCGGCTATCAGCGGATGATGGACCAAAGCCGGGCCAGTGGCACTGCCATCAAGCCCGGCCAATCCGTGCGCGGCGGCTTCGGCTCGTCGCGCAGCGGTGGCTCGTCATTCGGCGGTTAGATTCTATCCAATGAAATCCAGCATCCGTCTCGAAGCCAACGCGCCACGTCCCGATTGGCAACAGCAGGTCGAAGAGGCCGGTCTCATCTGGCACGGTGCGGGCACGTCGCCCTACTGGACCGAGGACCAGCATCTCGTCCTCACCTCGAAAGCCGCAGAGACGTTAGAAGACGCCGCATGCGAGCTTCACGCACTTTCCCTCGAAGCGTGCGAGCAAATCGTCCAGCGCGGGTGGTGGGATCGCCTCGCCATCCCGGAGGCCGCGATCGGTCTGGTGCAAGAGTCATGGCTGGCCACGGATTTCTTGCTCTACGGTCGCTTCGATCTCGCGTGGGATGGCAAAGGCCAACCGAAACTGCTCGAATACAATGCCGACACGCCGACCTCGCTGCTAGAAGCGGCAGTCATCCAATGGCAATGGCTCGAAGCGCATTTCCCGCAGAGCGATCAACTCAACTCCCTCCACGAAGCGCTGATCGATCACTGGAAATCGCTCCCCGATCAAACGATTCATTTCGCCTGCGCTTGGGAAAACCTCGAGGACCGCCAGACCATCGCCTACCTCGCCGAAACGGCCGAGCAGGCGGGTAAATCCGTCGAACTGATGGATATGTCCGAGATCGGCTTTTCCGAAGATGGCCGTTTCACCGACCCCAACGAGCAGCCCATCGAAAAGCTCTTCAAACTCTATCCGTGGGAATGGATGGCGCAGGAACCTTTTTTCGCCGAGATCGGCCAAGAGCGGTCGCGTTTCATCGAACCGGCATGGAAAATGATGCTCTCCAACAAGGGCTTGCTGCCGATTCTCTGGGAACTCAACCCCGGCCATCCGCTGCTGCTTCCTGCCTATCGCTCAGCCGATGAACTCCGCGCGCAAGGCGTCACGTTCTGGGCAGAAAAGCCATTTTTCGGCCGTGAAGGAGCGGGAATCTCGCTGGTGGACCGAGGGAAATCCCTACTTTCCGGCGCACCCGGTCACCATGGCGAACCGATTGCCTATCAGCAACACGCCAACCTCTTCTCATCCGGCGGCCAGCATTTCGTCTGGGGCCTCTGGATGATCGGCGACGAGTGCCGTGGTCTATCAGCACGCGGCGACAGCTCGCCGATCACGGGCAATCTGAGCCGCTTCTATCCGCATCGGATTGAGGGGTGATTGGTTTGTAGCTTAGCCTTTTAAGGCGTCTTCGTGCGGCCCACGGAAGACGCCCTAAAGGGCTGGACTACTTACGAAGATGCTCCGCTTTCCACGCTCGCCCTCTTCAATCGTGAACCTCACCGGCAGGAACTTTTCGATGACGGAAATGTTAGTCGGGACGTGGTCGTCGGGCACCATGGTGGTGAAACTCCCGCTGCCCGCGAGCGCCATCGGGAGCAGAAGTTGATCCGCCAGATGGCGGCCGACAGGCACCCCGGAGCTGATGAAATCCTGGAGACTCTTCGCCGCCCGTTGGCCTACCCGCTCCGCCGTGACGTTCGTTTCCCCGAAGCTGCTGGAAAGCTCCTCGCAGTTTTCGAACACCGCTTCGTAAAGGCAGCAAACTCCCCGGCCGGGACCGGGTTCGCGGATTTCGACGGTGGCGTCATCGCAGGGAAGTTGCTTGAGCGCGGCATCCAGCATCCGGCCACCGATGGCGATCTGGAGGTTGCGGATGGGAACGCGGAGATTCATGGATTTGAGCTCGCCGCGCTCGTGGAGATCGATGGGTGTTAGTTTCGGACAGGGTTGGATCTCACACTCGATGACACCGCCGCCGACAGGTGCGAAGCCGGATTGCACGAGGGAAATCGACACGTCCGCGCCCATCCGGCGGAGTGCCGGGAGGAAGACGCGGTCGAGGAATTCGAACGGCGGAGCCATCGGGTTGTGGGTGCCGCCTTCGAGCCGGAGCGTGCTCGGGCCATCCGCGTGAAGCAGCGCAGGGAGCAAAGTTTGAAAGAGCAGTCCCGTGCTGCCCGCCGTGCCGATGGCGAACTGATAGGCTCCGCCCTTCAGCTTGCCGGCACGGAAGACCAACTCGGTGGAACCGATTTCCGCGCCGTCCGCGGTGCCGCCGGAAATTTCACAGGCGGCCTTAACGCATGTTAGATGCTGGCGCATCAGGCCGGGCTTCGGCCGCTTGCCGCGGATGTTGATCATACGAAACGGCTGGCCGGTGACCATGGCGAGCGAGAGCGCGGTGCGCAGCATCTGGCCGCCGCCGGAGGTGCCATCGAGTTGGAGGGGTTTCATTGTTTCGGTAAAAGAAGAGGAATTGAACCGCAGATGAACGCGGATGAACACAGATGGAAGTCGGGATAGAGAACTTGAGGTGAAGAGCGAAAAAGTGAATGTCTGCGCTCCGACTCTCCAACAGATCATTTTTTATCCGTGTTCATCTGCGTCCATCCGTGGTTCAATTTTTCTTGATACTTCAGTCATCCGCGGCGGTTTCGTCCTTGATCACGAAGCGAGCTTGCAGCTTGGCGACGGTGCGGGCAAGGCCGGCGGTTTCGACGCTGCGGAGGACTTCGGGGAAGTTCTTGTAGGCGTCGGGCGCTTCGTCGATCGGATATTTCCGGCAGTTGGTTAGAATATCGGAGGCGTCGAAGTCGGCGTCCACGGATTTTTGGTCCAGGGTCCGGGCGGCGTGCTTGCGGCCCATGGCGCGGCCCGCGCCGTGGTTGACCGACCAGGCGGTGCGCTCGGCTCCGCCTTCGGCGACCATGACGACGGAACCGTCCCGCGGGTTTCCGGGCAGCAGGATCGGGTGACCGGATTCGGCGAAACGGGTTCCTGCCAGCGAGAAATGCCCGCCGGGGATGGCCCGCGTCGCGCCCTTGCGATGGACCCACGCCTTCTTACCCCCGACGATTTCCTCACGCGCGATGTTGTGCGAGATGAAATAGACGAGCTGGCCGTTAGCACCAGGAAGGATTTCCTGGAACGCCTCTAACACGAGCGCGTTGATGAGCAGATGGTTCACGGTGGCGAAGTTCGCGCCGAGCGACATGTCGTCGATGTAGGCGTCCGCCTCGGGCGTACCGAGCGGGGCGTAAACGAGCTGCTTGTCACCGGCGGGAAACGGCGTGCTCCAGTCGCGGAACTTTTTCTCGAGGTCCTTGAACTGGCCCTGCGCTAACAGGTTGCCGAGTCCGCGCGATCCGCAATGGCTGAGGAAGGAGACGTGGCCGTCCTTGAGTCCGAAGACATCGGCGGTTTCACGGGCCGACGGACGGTCGATGACGCGGGTGATCTCGCACTCGCCGAAATGGTTTCCGCCGCCGTAGGAACCGAGTTGCCCGGCCTTGTCGTTGAAGTTCTTGATGCGTCCGCTTTCGAGGATGAAATCGAGTCTGCTACGAAGCGCATCGTAGGTTCCATCGTGTCCGCGGTGAGTCGAGTCCTCGCAGCGGTCCGCCCACTCGGGCGGGATGCCGAGGGCTTCGCAAACACGCTCGGTCGCGCCTTCGGTCACCGCGAGGATGCCAAGATCGCGATCCACGTTGCGGCCCTTTTTCACGGAACGCTGGCCACGGCCTGCGCCGGTCGGCGTGCGTTCGACGATGGCGTTGATGAGCGCGCGGCGGGTTTGTTTGTCGAGAATGACGTCCTCGGGAATGTCGAGCTGGAGCAGGGACATCGAGCACTTGATATCGACGCCGACAGGCCCCGGATAGATGTGGGTCGGCGAGACCATGACGCAACCGATCGGCGCGCCGTAACCGGCGTGGCCGTCAGGATTGAGGATCACATCGGTGACGCCGGGAGCCATGCGCGAGTTGACGGCCTGTTGGAGGCACATCTCGTCGAAGTTGTCGCGGATCGCGTCGGTGCCGACGACGGTGATGGGTTTCCCGGAGTCGTTAGGAAGCGGGATGAAGCCGAGGGCTTCGTCGGTTTTGTGGATGGTGTGCATGGTGATTTTGAAAGTGAGAAGGCGACAAGGGATTGGTGAAACGTTCCTGCTCTACCGCTGAGCTACCGGGCCGTCGATGGTGGTCCGGGCGGGACTCGAACCCGCGACCTGGTCAGTAGTAATGATGTAGTTCCACCGGCATTCGCCAGTTGGTTGATTTGGATGATGGTTGAAAGAAGATCCGCGACAAGGAGTCGGAAAGACAATTTCCAGTGCTCTATCCCACATGAGCTACCCGATGACTCGGGGCCGGACTCGAACCGGCGATCTCTGGATTATGATGTAGTCTTTCCTGCATTCGCGGAAATGTGGCGCTGACAAGAGGTTGCGAGACGTTTCCAGTTCTTGCGAACTGTGCGGGAATCGAACCCGCTGGTTACCGATGTAGTCCCGCTGGCATTCAGCGTTGAAAGGGAGAACCGCGACAAGGATTCGGAAGATCGTGATAACCGCTCTACCACTGAGCTACCTTGCTTGCGCAAGAACCGGGATCGAACCGGCGACATGTGTAATCTTCCAGGCATTCGCGGAAATGGGAGGCCAGCACGGCGGCGAGGGGTTGTGAAACGGTTTGTTCATTTTCAGTGATGTAGTTTCACAGGCATCCGCCGTGCTGGCGGAGTTTGTTGCTGCGAGACGCAGCAACCACGTTTCAGGCGGTTTTCATGTGTTTGGCGAGGGGTTGGAGTTCGATCTGTTTGATCCAGTGGTCGGTTCCATCAGCACCGGCGGCGAAGCTGGCGATGAGGTCGAAGACGCTGTCGCTGAAGCCGCCGACGTTGAGGATGTCCTTGCGGTCGGGGGCTTGCGTGGTGGTGTTAGGAGTGATGTCGATGCAGACGAGGCGGGCCTTCGGGTTGCGGGCCTTGAGCTTTTCCCACTCGACCATCATGGCGGTTCCGCGGTTTGCCTTCGGATCGGCCCAGGACTCGTTGTCGGAAACGAAGACCACCAGATCGGGGGTCGATTTTTCCTGATTGAGCCGGGCGAGCGGAGCGGAGCAGTTGGTTCCGCCGCCGCCGATTTTTGCTAGAGCGGTGGCGTTGGTCATGACGGAGTCGCGGGGGTTGAGCTTGATATCGACGACCTTCACCTCGAATGGCAGCACGCGGGCGTCGCGGTTTTTCCGGAGAAAAGCAGCGGCGATGAGTGCTGCGGCATCGATGCAGCGGACCTTCGAGCTGGCTCCCTGGCGGAAACCGGTGACGGGCGATTGCATGGAGCCGGAGACATCGGGGCAGATGACGACTTTTCCGGTGATCGCCGGGACGTTGCCGATGGCGGTTTCCATCGCGTCCTGGAGGGCGTTCTGGAGTTCCACCGGCACTTCCTTGCCTGCATTCATGAAGGCGACGAGGAGCTGATAGGGGAACACCCGGGCGCGCCGGACTTGATCGGGATCGGCGAGGCGTGCGGCGAGCCGTTTCACCAGCGCGGCGTCACGGAACACGCCGTGACGGGCGAAGGTGTTGAGGTTCATCCGGGTGGTTTGCCATGAAGCATTAGAGGCAATGGCGGACCATTCCTTTTCTCCCAGATCCTGAGCGGTTAGCATTTGAAACGGGACATCGGGAACTTCTCCCTCGCGGGAAATTTTCCAAGCCTCGAAGACGCGGAGAGGTTCCGGCAAGGCGGCGGCGTCCCACGGCTTTCCGATGAGCCAGGCGTAGAAGGCCTGGCGGGTGGCATCGGCGGGCCGCGGGTGGACCATTTTCACGACATCGGCGAGAGATGGATCGTTGCCGATGGTCGCCTGGACGAGCTGGCGTTCGGTGGCGCGTTCGAGCCATTGGCGGACAAGGCGCTTTGGCGCGGAACCGAGCGACTTGCGACCGGTGACGCCGGAGCGGAGAATCTGGACGAAGTTGCGGAGCATTTTTCCATTGTCGATGACCTGCGGGAAAACCTCGATGAGGCGGTCGATGTCGCGGGTGGCGAGGACGGCGCAGAGCAGGGCGGGCATGTCTTTCATGAAGCCGCGCTGGCGGGCGTAGATCGCGGTTTGGGCGAGGAAATCGGTGTCCACTTGCATGGCGAGTTCGAGCACGCGGTCGAGCTGGGTTTCGGCAGTGGCGTAGTAGGTGCGGCTCAGGCAACCGGTGGCGGCGAGTTGGGCCAGCGCGGCTTTTGGGCCGAGGGCGTAGGCGGGTGCGGCGGCATCGTTGGTCGCGTTGGTTTGAGGGATCAATGCGCCACGGAGGGATTGGAAGAGCGAGCGGTTTGCCATGGTGGGATGTCCGGTTGATGGTGTGGACGGATGGGGTATTGGCACGGAGCGGGCCAAGAATTTTTGGCGAGCTTCAGAAACGACCGAAATCGTTGATTTTGAATGGTTAAAATCTTTTAAAAGATTTGATCGAGAGTTCTCGAGAATTCCTGATTGCGACTTTCCTAGAAATTTCGCTAGTGAGTTGGCCATGAAGCGAGTGGTGATCGGCCTGCTGGGGACGAAGCTGGACAGCGGAACGGATGTGGGGCGCTGGGATTTCTGGCGGCCGACGGTTTCGCTGTTTCAGCATGAGGATCTGCTGTGGGACCGCCTGGAACTGCTGGCGGAGCCGAATTTTTCGAAAATCTCTCAGCAAGTGATCGATGACGTCCGGCAGATATCGCCGGAGACGGAGGCGCGACTGCACGAGGTGAGCTATAGGGCGGATCCGTGGGATTTGGAGACGGTCTATGCGGCGCTGCACGATTGGGCGCGGGGGTATGCGTTCGACTGCGAGAAGGAGGAATATTTCATCCACATCACGACCGGGACGCACATCGCGCAGATTTCGCTGTTCCTGCTGAACGAGGCGGGGACGCTGCCTGGGAAACTGATCCAGACATCGCCGCCGCCGTCGAAACCATCGCGGAATGCTCCGAAGGCGGGGTATTCAGTGATCGATCTGGATTTGTCGAAATACGACCAACTCAGCACCCGCTTCCAGAAGGAGCAGGTGGAGGTGACGGACTTCTTGAAAAGCGGCATCGCGACGCGCAATGCGGGCTTCAACCGGCTGATCGACCGCATCGAACAGGTGGCGCTACGCTCGCAGGCACCGATGCTTCTAACCGGTCCGACCGGCGCAGGAAAGTCCCATCTCGCTCGCCGTATCTTCGAGCTGCGCAAGCAACGCGGCGGGCTGCGCGGGAATTTCGTGGAGGTGAACTGCGCCACTCTATCAGGCGACACGGCGGCATCGGCGTTGTTCGGGCACACGCGGGGATCATTCACCGGGGCGCAGAAAGATCGGCCGGGGTTGTTGCGCGAGGCGGATGGCGGGCTGCTGTTTCTCGACGAAATCGGCGAGCTGGGGCCGGACGAGCAGGCGATGCTGCTGCGGGCACTGGAGGACAAGACGTTCCTACCGGTCGGGTCCGACAAACCGGTGAAGAGCGATTTCCAGCTCATCGCCGGGACGAACCGCGATCTGCGGGAAGCGGTGGCTAACGGACGGTTCCGCGAGGATCTGTTAGCGCGGATTCATTTGTGGACGTTCGCCCTGCCGGCACTGTCGCAGCGGCGGGAGGACATCGCGCCGAACCTGGAATACGAACTCGACCGCCACCGGCAGGTGCATGGCCGTGAGATCAGTTTCAACAAGGAAGCGAAGCAGGCGTTCCTGAAATTCGCCGAAGCACCGGACACTCGTTGGAGCGGGAATTTCCGCGACCTGAATGCGGCGGTGGTTAGAATGGCGACGCTCGCCCCGCGCGGGCGGATCCGGGTGGAGGAAGTGGAGGAGGAGATCCAGCGGCTGCGGGAGAATTGGCATCGGCCGGGAGCTGCTGCGCAGTCGGATGGCGCGAACTTGGAAGGATTTCTGGATGCTGATGTGTTAGCTGGGATCGATCCGTTCGACCGTGTGCAGCTCGGCTACGTCACGGCGGTCTGCCAGCGATCGAACACGCTGTCGGACGCAGGCCGTGAAATCTTCGCGGTTTCCCGAAACAAGCGCTCGGTCACAAATGACGCGGACCGTTTGAAGAAGTACTTGGGAAAATATGGGTTACGCTTTGAGCAACTTCGGGCGGCAGGCGGAGAATCGAAATAGCACCAGAAAGAGCGGCTGGCCAAGTGGCGGAGAGACTGGCAGATTTTTCCCCATGTTGAGAAAATCCATGATGATGACGATGGCGGGTCTGCTCGCTTACTCGGTGCCGGTTCACGCGCAACCCGAGAATGTCGCCCCGGAGGCGGAGGAGGTTGATCCTGGAAAAACGGGCGAATCGCCGGGGCCGGATCGGTTTTGGCAGGCGTCGCTGGAGGGCGGGAGTTTCATGGTCGCGCTGGATCGCATCACCTCGGTGAGCCGCCACAAGTACCTGCTCGATGGCGCGGTGATCGTGGATGAGGTGACGGTGGACACGGCGGGGCAGGCCTTGGCGCGCTTTTATTTCATCTCGCCGCTGTCCGACGCGGCGCCGGGCAACAGCGTGGCAGGGCTGGCCAAGCGCGGGCAGGAACTGCTCGACAAGGCGGCCGATCGCGCGGGCACGGACGTGCATCACATGGTGGTGAAAAAGTATCCCGACACGACCCATGCGAAAATGATCGAGTATCGGCTAATGTCCGAGGCACAGTTGAGCGCGCTCTACGCGAGCGTGAGGAATGCTTGGGAAAGCGGGCGTGGGCGCAAATTTTCTGCGAAGTGAGCCATCGAGAACCGTTCGATCGCCTCCTCAGCGGTCCGTTTTTCCTGCTGCAAGCGCAGGTGGACGCGATTTCGACGGGGGATTTGGACTGGCTAACGCGCGAGGCTCGCGGATGATGACGGCCGACCAACATGAGTGATTTCGAATCCAAAGTCAAAGAGGCGCTGGCCAATCCACAAAACCAGGGCGAGCTGGAAAACGCCGATGCGGTGGGCACCGTGGGCTCGCCGGAGTGCGGCGACATGCTGCGGATGTGGCTGAAATTTTCCGAAAAGGACGGCAAGCGCGTGATCGATAAAGCGTCGTTCCAGGCGTTCGGCTGTCAGACGGCCATCGCGGTGGCGTCGATGGCGACGGAGCTGCTCAAAGGCAAGACGGCGGAAGAGGCGCGCCACCTCACGGCGCAGGAACTCAGCGGCGACCTCGGCGCGCTGCCGCCGATGAAAATCCATTGCGGCCAACTGGTGGAAGGCGCGCTGCGCAATGCCTTGGAAAACGACCCAAGTGCGGAGCCGATTTCGATGGCGGCACCTCAAAACCAAGCCCCCACCCTGGCGGCAGCCATTGCCAAAAAACCCAGCGGCACCTTGCGCATCGTGCCCTTGGATGACTGATCGCCCGCCCGATTTTCCGCGTCGCGATAAAGAATCCCGCTAGGCCGCGTTAGCTATTTTTCACACCCCATTTTTCGTGCTCGAGCTTCAAGACGTCAGCTTCACCATCCGCAAGGACGGCCAAGACATTCCATTGGTGGACCGCGCGTCGATACGGGTGCCGAAAGGGCATTTCATGGCCATCGTCGGGCCATCCGGATGCGGCAAGACGACGTTGCTCAAGACCATCGCGGGGCTGAATCCGGAAAGCGGTGGCGCCTTGTTCTGGGACTCGCGAAACCTGTCTGAGGACGGGGATTTTTCACCCTCGGAAATCGGCTACGTGCCGCAGTTTTCCATCGCCTACGATCCACTCACAGTGGATGAGTCGGTGGAGGCGGCCACCCGATTGCGCGTGCGCAGTCGCAGCACCGAGGAGCTGGACCATCGCATTGACCGGGTGCTGGAGGAAACCGGCTTGAGTCCGATCAGCGATAGGCAGGTGAAAGTGCTATCCGGCGGTCAAAAACGGCGGCTGGGATTGGCGATGGAGCTGGTTTCCGATCCAAAAATCCTGCTGTGCGACGAGGTCACGTCCGGGCTGGACCCGCGGTCCGAGCGCGAAATCGTGCGACTGTTGCACGACCTGTCGCGCAAAGACGGCCGCATCGTCATGTCAGTCACCCATTCGCTGGCGCATCTGGAATTGTACGACTCCATCTTGGTGCTGCACGAGGGACGCGTCGCATTCCACGGACCGCCGGAGCGGCTGACACATTACTTTTCTGTGGCCGACACCGAAGAAGTCTATCCGCGGCTTTCCAGCCAAGAATCGGAGCGTTGGCAAGCGTCGTGGCTGAAACATCGTGAGTCCTATCAAAAAATGATGGACCACAACCGCGAGCGGCTCATTTCCAGCGGCAGCCTGCATCTGCCAGCCGCGCCGGAGCCCGGCGTGGAGGTGAAGGAGGACGGCGTGTGCCTGCCCGGGTTCTTCAGCCAACTCGCCACACTGCTCTCGCGGCGCTGGCGCATCTTCTTCCGCGACCGTGGGCAGGTCTTCCTCCAGCTAGCGATCATCCTAATCTTCCCGCTGCTGGTGACCATTTTCAGCAAGAAGGCGTCCGATCCCATACGCCGCTATTCGGACACCCGATCCACGAACATCGTCGCGGAAATCCAAGAGCAACAAGGCGTGCGGGCGGACCAAGCCAAGGTCGGCTCCGCCATCTCGGGCATCATCATGTTCCAAGTGGTGCTGCTCTCGCTGATGGGATCTAACAACTCTGCGCGCGAGATCGCCGGCGAACGGCCCATTTACGAAAAGGAGAAATTCGGCGGGCTGCGACCCTCCGCTTACCTCGGGTCCAAGGTCGCTTTCCTCGCCTGCTTGGTCATCGGGCAAAGCCTTTGGATGGCCTTTTTCGTCAACGCGTTCGGCTCCTTCCGCGGCGATTTCATCCAGCATGCGGGATTTCTTTTGTTAGTGAATGCGGCGATGACGGGCATTTGTCTCGCCATTTCCTCGCTGATGCGCACTGCCGAACAAGCGTCGCTGCTGTCCATCTATCTGGTCGGTTTCCAGCTGCCCTTGTCCGGTGCGGTGCTTGCGCTGCCGGAAAACATCGAGGTCTACACGCGGCCGTTCATCTCCGCCTACTGGGCGTGGTCGGGCTCGGTCGAGGCCTTGCAAACTCAAGTGCACGACGCGGTGAAGTCAGTCATCGACACTTCCCTCTCGCCGCAATCCGCCTGCCTTTACGCGCTTTGCGCACACATTTTCGTGGCGCTCATCGCCGCTTGGGCGGGTGTCCGCCGTCCGCAGTGGGATTGATTCCCGACCTACTTAGATTTCCCAAAAACCCACTTCACCATGGCCCGTCGCGCAAGTTCCAGTCTCCACCCCGGCATCCTCATCGGCGGCATCGCCGCCATCGTGCTTGCCATCATCGCCGGCAAATCGCTCCTCGGCAAAAAATCTGCTAGCTTCGGCGACATCCCGAAACTCAGCGTCGAGGAGCTGTTGGAAAACGGCAACATGCTGCGCGGCAACAGTTATGTCATCGAAGGCCAGATCGATGAGAAACTCCAGTGGACCACTGACAACGGCCAGCTCGTCAGCGTGCGCGTCTCCGCACCCGGCGGCGACGAGTTCGTCGGCATCGAGATCCCGCAAGAGTTCAACAAGCTGAACATCGATACCCGCCAGAAGTATGCTTTTCGGGTGAAGTTCCGCCAAGGCGGCATCCCCGTGGCCACCGGCATCAATCGACTCTAACATTCTTCGTCATGAAAACCCGCTTCCTGCTTCCGCTCTGCCTCACCGGCCTAGTTCACGGCCAAGTTTACACGCCGCCGCCAACCGCACCCGCGCAGTCCGCCACGCCTGCCGACACCGCTCCCGCTGCGCCGAAGCAACAAGCGTCGCCCGGGCCGCTTGGGCAAGAGATCCCAATGTTAGACCCTGCCGCAGAAACCATCACGGTGGGCGGCGTGGCCATTCCGTTAGGTGATAACCGCTTGCTGCGTGCCCGTTTTGAAAAGTATCTCAGCCAGCCGCCCGAGACAGACGAAGACGCCGCGAAATACCGCGAGGTCGTCGGTGAGATTCTGAATACCATTTCCCCGTTTCACGACGGCGGTCCCGATCTCTACAGCGCGTTCAAACTCTTGCCGACTGCCGCCGCCTATCCGGGCGACGCCAACCTCTGCGGCTCGCTCGCCGAGTCCATCTACATGGCCATGCTCGCCAAGAAAGATGTCAACAGCCTCAAGCGCCTCAACCAGACGATGGAGGAAGAAAAGGGCAAGATCATCTCGGAAGGCGACTGGAAAGCCCGCCACGAAAAAGACCCTGGCATCGAAGGCGCAGCCGCCGACAAGCCGAAAAATGGCGAGGCCGCGCCACCGCTTATCAAAGGCACCGGCACCGGCGTGAACTCGTTGAGATATGCCGAAACCTTGCGCCGCATCGCTGAGATTGAAGCGTTGAAAAAATCCAACATCGTCCGCACCGAGGCCCAAACCTTAAAGACCAAGGCGCAGTATCAGGTGAACATGGTTCAGTGGTTCGTCCAACGCCGCTACGAACACGTGCTGATGGCCGCGCGTTTCTACAATCAAATTTGGAAGGACGGCGACGCCGCACTGCGCATCGATAAAAAGTCGGATGTCTCGAAAATGTTTTCGGAATCCGTCGGCGTGAGTCCCACGGTTTCCTCGCTGGATTCGTTGTCGAACGAAGCCATCCGCGAAGCCACGAAATACATCGAGGCGTTTGACCTGATGCTCACCCGTGGCGATCTGCACACCGCTTCTCAACGGCTGATGGAAGCTTATGCGATCGGCGAGTATCTCGCGCCTGTGGCCACACTTTCGTTAGAAAAAAAGCAACGCGTTTCCGACTACTTTCGCGATCTCAACGAACTCTACGGCACGCTCCAAGCGCACGACTACACCCGCACCAAGGAGCTGGCGGCCCGCTTGAAAACCACCGCGAAGGATTTCCCATCCTCCAAGGTGGACAGCGCCATCGCCGCCTACACGCTGGCGTCAGACCTCGCGATCGAGGAGGCTAAGGGCCATCTGTTGGCGCGGGAGAATGACAAGGCTGCGGAAAAGATCAAAGCCGCCGCCGAGATTTGGCCAACCAATCCAAAGCTCACTGAGTTCCGGGATTTGGTGAACAACAGCAGCGGGCTGGTCAGCGCCCGCAACGATTTCGACCGCCTGCTCAGCGAGGGCAATTTCCGCGAGATTGCACGGCGGCAGTATGAAATCGCCCCAGCCATCCTCGGTGACGCGACGCGTGAGGACGCGTTCAAGCAGATCATGAGCAACCTAACAAAGATCGAAACTGCGTTGGGCAAGGCGTCGGAGTTCAGCAAGATTGGCCAGAACTACGCGGCGTGGGAACAGCTCGCGACACTGCGCGAAGAATTTCCCGACGATCCGAAACTCGGCCGCGAACTCGAGCTGCTCGCGCCCAAGGTCGCGGACTTCACCAAGGCGCTCGACCAAGCGCGCCAGTTCGAAACTCGCGAGCCGCGCCAAGTCGGCTCCGCACTTTCCTGGTATCTCAAAGCCCGCAGCATCCACCCGCAAAGTGATCTCGCCGAAAAAGGCGTGCGCCGCCTCAGCGATGAGATCCTCCCACCGGATGGGAAAGAATGAGGGGCATAGTCGTTAGAACCACATCCACACTCTAACATCGTTAGGGTGACGAGGGATGCGGAATCGCTTCATCGGATGTGGTGGTCGATGAAGCAAAATCCCACATGGCGAGAATTGCCGGTGGAAACAACTCGCGGAATGAATTCCGCGGTCCGTAAAAAGCGAATTGCGACAGTCTGCTAGACTAGCCCATCCTTGCGCGCTTGTTTCCAATACGCGTATTCGGAGCGGTTGAAATCGACATACTCGGGCGAGAGGTCGCTGGAATACATGGTGTAGTCGGCGTCGCCCTGGTTCAGGTTGATGACGATCTCGAACTCGGGGTGGGAAACGGCTTCGCGGAGCTGGTCCATCGGGGTTTCCGCTTGGAGTCCGCCGAGGCAGGCTGCTTTGCCGCCGATGTGGATATCGACCAGTTCCTCGCGGATGCGAGCGCGTGAGTAGCCGACGGCGTGGATGATGCGGCCCCAATTCGGATCGCCGCCATTCCACGAAGATTTCACGAGGGCGGATTTGCAAACGGCTTCGGCGACTTTTTTCGCGTCGAGGTACGTTTTCGCGCCTTCCACCTTCACGGTGACGAACTTGGTGACGCGCTCGCCATCCCGGACGACGGATTTCGCGAGTTCCAGCATGAGCCAGCCGAGCGCCTTGCGGAACTGTTTGCAGTTCGCGCTGTTGCGGCGAATCGACGGCATGCGCGACGCGCCATTGGCGAGAACCATCACGGTGTCGTTGGTGGACATGTCGCCGTCGATGGTGATGCGGTTGAAGCTTTCCTCGACGCATTCGAGCACAGATTTGCGCAGGTTGTCGGCGGAGATGCTGGCGTCCGTGGTGATGAAGCAGAGCATGGTGGCCATGCTGGGTGAGATCATGCCGGCTCCTTTCACGCAGCCGCCGAGGCGGACGCGGTGCTCGCCGAGATCGAAAGAAATCGCGACTTCTTTGGCGTGGGTGTCGCTGGTGATGATGGCAGCGGCGACGTCCGAACCGTTTTTCGGGCCGAGGCGTTCGACGAGCGAGTCGAACTTCGGCGTGACGCGCACCATCGGCATGGGCAGACCGATCACGCCGGTGGAGGCAACGCCGATTTCCGAGCGCTTGAGCTTGAGGGGTTTGGCGACGCCGTCGGCCATGGCGTTGGCGTCATGGATGCCTTGCACGCCGGTGCAGGCATTGGCATTGCCGGAGTTCGCGATGATGGCGCGGAGGTTGCCCTTGCGCAGGTTCGCTTGGGAAACGCGGACCGGAGCGGCTTTCACGCGGTTGGTGGTGAACGTGCCCGCAGAGGTGCAGGGTTTTTCCGAATAGATGAGGGCGAGGTCGAGGCGCGTGGCGTCCGGGTTTTTGATGCCGCAGCTCACGGCGCTGGTGAGAAATCCAAGGGGCGCGCCGACGCCGCCTTTGATCCGGGTGATGGGTAGGTCCATGGCAATGTAAGGGAAACAGCGGGCGACGCTGCCGTTTCCCTAAAAGTTTTGCAACCCTCCAGTCGGGTCGAGTCCGTACATCAGGTTGAAGCACTGCACGGCCTGGCCACCGGCCCCTTTGCCGAGGTTGTCCTCCGCACTCATGAGGATCACCCGGCCGGTGCGCGGGTCGTGCTGCCAGCCGATATCGATGAAATTGGTGCGGGTCACATGCTTGGTGTCCGCGCAGACGCCACGGCCTAGCAGACGGACAAAGTGCGCGTTCTGATAGGCGGCCTCCAGAGCGGCACCGACGGCTTGGGCATCCACGCCGTCGCGCAGCATCGCGGTGGTGGTCGTGGCGATGCCTGAATTCACCGGGATGAGGTGGGGCAGAAAGGAAATGACGACTTTTTCCCCGGCGGCGAGGCTGAGTTCCTGCTCGATTTCTGATAGGTGGCGATGCTTGGGCAAGCCGTAGGCGCGGGCGCTCTCGTTGCACTCGCAGAACAGCAGCGTGAGGTCCGCCTTCTTGCCCGCGCCGCTGACGCCGCTCATGCTGTTCGCCACGATAGTCGCAGGATCGATGAGCTTTTCCCGCAGCAAGGGCAGCAAGGGCAGCAAAATGCTCGTCGGGTAACAACCAGGCGCAGCGACGAGCTGAGCGGCTGCAATTTCCTCGGCCCTGACTTCCGGCAAGCCATAGACCGCCTCGGCCAACATCTCCGGCTTGGGATGCGGATGATCGTAGAATTCTTCGTAAATGGCCGCGTCGCGCAGGCGGAAGTCCGCACTCAAATCGATGACCTTCAAGCCACGGTCGAGCAAGGCGCGGGCGATCTCCGCCGCCACGCCATGCGGCAGCGCGAGGAAGGCCGCTTGCGCACCCGTCGCGGCGATCGCGTCCGGATCCGGCTCGATGAACGCGAGCTCAGCACCGGGCGCATTGCGGAAACGCGGGAACACGTCGGCCAGCGCTTTGCCCGCTTCTTGGCGCGAAGTGGCAGCCACCAACTCCACCGCCGGGTGGCAGAGCAGCAGGCGCAAAAGTTCCATTCCGGTGTAGCCACTGGCTCCCACGATGGCGGTCTTGACGCGATTCATGGACGGGGAAATGTCATGATTTTCCGTGCTTGCCAATCCGCATTTCCCCTGTTTCTTTCGCCATCCGTTCACGGAACGGGCTGTAGCGCAGTCTGGTAGCGCACCTGCCTGGGGGGCAGGGGGTCGTGGGTTCGAATCCCGCCAGCCCGACCATTTCAAGTCGGGTCGGGTCTAGACCAAAGAGGGGTCTACCCAAAAGGCTGGGTCTGGTAGAGTCGTGCCGCGCTGATTCCCACGCCCTCCTCAGCGAGGTGAATCTTCTGCGAGGTTCGGCAGGCGACTTACCATGGAAAGGATCGAATCGTGCCAAGATTCGTGGAAGGATGCGCTTGGATTTGAGCGGAAACGTCCGGACGGGAAGACCGGTATTTCACAATGCCCATCATGGATCAATGCACTCCTACCAAGAAGGCCTACACGGCTCCCCGTCGGGAAGTCTTTGCTTGGGCCATCGGCGGCATTGCCACCAACGCGTTGATCTGCCTCTACGGCCAGGCGATGAATTTTTTCACCGTGGGCTTTGGTTGGAGTGCCGCGGTGGTCGGCACAGCGATGGCATTTCCCCGCATCATCGACGCGATCTTAGATCCCTTCCTCGGACAACTTTCGGATAAAACGACGACGCGGTGGGGACGCCGCAAACCGTTTTTGGTCATCGGCGTGATCCTCGCCAGCTTTTTCATTTTTGGAATCTGGTGGGGCGACAGCCGCTGGAGTCAGAACGTGCAATTGGCCTATCTCACCGTGTGCGGAACCCTTTTCTACATCTCATGGGGGATCTACTCCATGGCGTGGACAGCGCTAGGCTACGAACTAACGGATGACTACAATGAGCGGTCAAGGATCTCTGCCTTCGCAGGCTACTTCACCACCGGAGTGTTGCTTCTCAATGCATGGACCTACTGGTTTGCCCTGCGTCCGCTCTTCCACCATGGGGTAGGGGCCACCATCCAAGACCTCTTCTCGCGTGGGATGGATCTTCCCCACATGGCTTGGGTTTTCTCCACCGCCTTCAAGACAGTCCCGGGCGCGGCGACCAATGAGGTCAATGGCATTCGCTGGATTGCGACGGCGGTCGTGATTGCTGCGCTGTTAGCTGCATTTTACACCGTCACGAACTGCAAGGAGCGCTTCAAGCAGGCCGCCAAAAAAAATCACACTCCCATTTTTAGAGCGATTGCAGAAACCTTCAAGAATCGCCCGTTCCTGATTTTGATGTTCTACAAATTGTTTCAGCTATTCGGCGAGCGAGTGTTTCAGGGACTGCTCTTCTACCTCGGTATTTATTATATCTTCTCGGGCGATAAAAACGCGGCTGGGGCTTTGACGGGAAGCGCCGGACTCTATGGCTGTCTGCTTGGGTTCTGCGTGTTGCCGCTGATACGCCCCATCAGCGCGAGATTCGGCAAACGCGCAGGACTCATCCTCCCATCCTTCGTTGCATTGATCTTATTGCTATGTCAACCGCTGCTGCTCACCCCTAGCCAGCCGCATCTGCTGCTGGTGACCCTGCTGCTGCTTTCTCCGTTGTCCGTCATCAGCGCAACCATGATGAATGCTATCATTCCAGATATTTGTGATCTCGACGAACTCGAACATGGCGAACGCCGCGAAGGACTTTTCACTTCGGTCGCCGCCTTCATGAACAAGTTAGAAATTTCGCTCTCCGTCCTCATCGTCGGCTGGCTGGTGAAATTCTCCGGCGTAGATCCGACCACCACCCTCCAACAGCCGGAAGTTCTGCAAAAACTGCTCTGGCTGGCCATTGCACCCGGTATCATCTTCGCCTTTGGTGCCCTCGTCATGGCGCTTGCCTTCAGGTTAGACGAGAAATCGATGAGCCATGTGCGTGAGCAACTTGAGAAGCGCCGCGCCGACGATTCACTGGCGCAAAACCAAACAGGTTGTCTCTAGGCCATGCCGCAATCCCCTTCTCAGCTTTCCTGTCTCGATAGACTCGCCCCATTTCGCCCCGGTGAAATTTGGAATGATACCGAAGGCGTTCCCATCAACGCTCACGGCGGAGGCATACTCTATCATAACGACACCTTCTGGTGGTTCGGTGAGCACAAAATCGCGGGCGAGGAAGGCAATCGTGCGCATGTTGGCGTCCATGTCTATGCTTCCGAAGATCTCGTTCACTGGCTGGATGCAGGCATCGCGTTGGCGATGGATGAGGCTCCCGGCAGTGAGATCCCTCGCGGATGCATTCTGGAAAGACCCAAGGTGATCTACAACTCGCGGACCGCAAAGTTTGTGATGTGGTTCCACCTCGAACCAAAAGATGCAGGCTATGAGGGTGCACGCAGCGGAGTGGCCATCGCCGACAATCCGGCCGGTCCCTATCACTTTCTCCATAGCCTGCGACCGAACGCAGGCGTCTGGCCAGAGAATGCACCGGAAGCTGACAAGCGACCGCTCACTCCGCAAGAAGCAGATCAACTCGCGGCACTGGGCTTAGGCGGCGCACCATTTCCATGGTATCCAAAACATCTCTGCTACCGCCGTGATTTTGAGACGGGCCAAATGGCGCGCGACATGACTCTCTTCCTGGATGACGATGGCTCAGCCTATCAGGTTTATGCTTCGGAAAATAACGGAACCTTGCATCTCTCACAGCTCAACGAGGATTTCACGGGACACTGCGGCCGTTACATCCGGCTCTTTCCCGGCCGCTTTCACGAAGCTCCGGCACTGATGAAAGCGAATGGGCGCTATTTCCTCTTCTCCTCGGACTGCACCGGATGGACGCCTAACACCGCACGCTTGTCAGTGGCACCCACGATCTGGGGGCCATGGGAAGAACTCGGCAATCCCTGCCTCGGCCCCGGCGCGGCAATTGCCAACTGCTTCGAATCACAACCGACATTCATTCTGCCTGTTCCGAAAAAAAAGGACGCGTTCATCTTCATGGCAGACCGCTGGCAACCTCGCAACGCCATCGATGGAAGGCATCTTTGGCTGCCTATCAAATTCCATCACGGCATCCCCACCCTCGCTTGGCATGACCATTGGGACATGTCCATTTTTGATGTTAACACGCCATGAGAGTAATCGATAATAGCCGAATTTTTGGCGACACTTTGGTGAACTTTTCGACGGACCGCGAAACAGGCCAGATAGGCATGGAAATGCTTCCTGCCCATCTTGCGGATTGCGTAGAACCACCTCGCGAAACGTTGCGGGGTGAGCCATACATCGATGCGTTGCCCGGCAACGCCCCTTGGCTAGCACGGCCTGTCGAGTCGATACTTCAGCTAAAACTTGTCGGAGATTCGTATCCGGGAGCGTTCGCCCAAGGACACACCATGCGAAATTCCGGCACGGTCGCAGAGTTTATCTATCAAAACCAGGAAGAGATCGGAAACACCCTCATCACACGCTTTTCGCGCCCGGATGGCTGCCGCGCGGAACAACGGCTGGTATGGTGTGAGATCGCATCGGCATTCACGGTTCGCACCGTTTTCACCAACGACTCTTCCCAGCCCGTAACTCTAGAGATGCTCGCAAGTTTTTCCCTCTGTGGGATTACACCGTTTCACGCGGCAGACGCACCGGGGCGACTGAAAGTGCATCGATTTCGATCCGGTTGGAGCGCCGAGGCACGACATGATTGCCAGAGCATTGAGGATCTGCATTTGGAGCGATCCTGGAGTGGGGCCGGGGCATTCAGCGAACGTTTCGGACAGTTAGGCACGATGCCGGCGCGGAAATGGTTTCCCTTCGTCGCCGTGGAAGACACGGTTACTGGAGTGCTCTGGGGTGCGAGGCTGGAATGGGCTGGCTCTTGGCAGATGGAAATTTTTCGCCAGCATGATGACATCTGCTTATCAGGCGGTTTGGCGGATCGAGAGTTCGGCCACTGGATGAAAACCCTGCAACCCGGCGATTCGTTAGAAAGTCCGGCCGCCCAGTTGGCCTGTGTCCATGGAAACCTAGATGACCTATGTGACCGCTTCACCGCCCTGCAAGACGCGGCGGTGAACCTCCAACCGAAAGTGGAGCAAAACTTGCCCGTGGTTTTCAACGAATGGTGCACGACATGGGGCGATCCCAGTCATGAAAATCTGTGTTCGATGGCGGATCGTTTGGCGGGAAGTGGCGTCCGCTATCTCGTCATCGATGCCGGTTGGTACAAAACCGCAGATAGCGACTGGAGCAGCGGCCACGGCGACTGGATTCCTAGCAGCGGACTCTTTCCTCACGGGCTCAAAGCTGCGGCAGGCGCAATTCGCCAGCGTGGCCTCATCCCCGGGCTTTGGTTCGAAATGGAAACCGTCGGCTCACAAAGCACCGCTTTCGCTCTAGGTCAGCATTTCCTCATGCGCGATGGCAGCCCGATCACCGTCCGCGAACGCCGCTTCTGGGATTTGAATGACCCCACAGCGATCACTTACCTAACTGATAAAGTGATTTTTCTGCTAGAGTCTTGCGGCTTCGGCTACCTGAAGGTGGACTACAACGAAACTGCGGGCCTGGGTTGTGATCATCCAGACTCACAAGGAGAAGGACTACGCCGACAGATCGAGGCCACGTATCGATTTTTCGATCTCATCCGGGAAAAACTGCCCGATCTCGTGATTGAAAACTGCTCCTCGGGCGGGCATCGGCTTGAGCCATCCATGCTCGCCCGCACCGCCATGTCATCGTTTTCCGATGCGCACGAACTGGTGGAAATTCCCATCATCGCCGCGAATCTCCATCGGTTGCTGCTGCCTCGACAAAACCAGATTTGGGCTGTGTTGCATCCACACGACTCTATCCAACGCATCACTTACAGCCTAGCAGCGACCTTTCTCGGCCGCATGTGCCTATCCGGAAAAATCGAGCAATTGCCGGAACATGCATGGTCACTCACCCGCGATGCCATCGCGTTGTATGCCAAAGCCGCACCTGTCATCAAATCCGGCAAGAGCCGTAAGTTCGGCGAACTGGGAGCAAGCTGGCGTCATCCTCAGGGATGGCAGGTTCTCATGAGGAGTTCGCCCGATTTATTGCTGGTCGTTCTTCACACATTCGCAAATGCGCCGGAAGAGGTTGTCATTCCGTTGCAGAAAAACTGGAACCTGATAGAACGCCTCGGTAGCGCCCCTGTGCATATCGCCGATGGAAACTTGGTGCTGCGCCCTACCGGAGATTTCATCGGCGCAGTCTTCTTGTTTAGGCCACGCTGAGCACAGAGAAGGATTCAGCCAATTTGCCGATTTCTGGCAACTAATTCCTACAAAAATCAGCCTCCTCTATCGCGATGGCATCGCTACGTTTGAATAAGGGGAGTAGCCGCCACGGTTGTAGGCGCGGATGCGATAGCGCATGGATTTGGGGTTGCGCAGACCGGTGTTGGTGAAACCGACAGCGGAACCTACAAGATCCGCGATTTCATAAAATTGACCAGCCTCCTCGGTTGCCGCTTCGATCTTGAAGCCCACCGCCTTATCATCGGCGTGTTTCCATGACAGGCCCACGGCGGCACCTTTCGGAGAACCTGCTAGAAGCCCACCAGGATCCTTGGGGGCGAGAGGAATAGCAATTTCTGCGGTCACATTGTCGAATGCGACAGAACCTGGAGCGCCTTCGGAATCGCCGCTGCTATGCGCGACCAAGCCTACAAGATAGCTCTTTGACATCGAAACGGTGCTCGAGCCAACGACAAACCATTCGATGCCATCCGACGATTGATAGGCGGTAAAAACGTTGCCTACCCGTTGAAGACGGAACCACGCCGGGATCCATGTGTAATCATTGCCAAACTGGATCTCGCTTTTGCCGCCTGTCGAGGATCGAGTCCTAAACCGAGCTTGCCGGCCACCGATCTCGCCCAAGGTCAACGCGAGCATTTTTGCATCTGCGGCAGGGCCATCACGCATCATCAAACCAGCCATTGAGATATCACCTTGTCTATCGATGAGGCGAGCCGTGATGGTAAAATCTCCTGAAACCTCACGGTTGATGAAACTGCATTCGTCAGCGCTACCACCAATGCTGCGTCCTGTGCCTGAAAGAATGAAGGATTGGTTCGCGGCTTCGTTGAAAGCGACCTCGCCAGATGGCTCGGACTTGCCAAGCGTGGCGTATTTCCACATTTCCGGCAGCGATGTTCCCTCGACCGGTGTCGCGCTTGTTTGGATGGAATGCTCGCTCGTGCCAGCTTGGTTGATCGCCGCGACGACATAATGATACGTCGTTCCAGGTGTGACCTTTGTATCGCTATAATGAGGTGTCGTGAAATTTGTTGTGGAATATAGGCTCGTGTAAGGACCGCCCTTGGTGGTGGAACGCAACACCTCGTAACCTTGTGCCGCGTAAGATCCAGATGGCGACCATTTGAGATCCACGCGACCGATGCCCGCGGCTGCGGTGAGGTCCAATGGAACGGGTGGCACCGACGACACGAGAGGCGATGCCGCAGCATCCAGTGTGAATGCTAGAGTGCCGTAGCCGAACACATCCACATCGCCCGGTTCGGGTCGCTTCAGCTTGGCGAAGAGCTCCACGTGAGGCGCGCTCAACCCTTTGCGCACGACATAGTGATTGTACATCAGCTCGAAATGCGATGCGGCCAAGCGACCATGATAGTTCTGTGAGATAAAGTATTGGTTTGCTCTGCTGCTGTTGGTGTAAAACGTGTAGGGAACCCCTTTCCAGATAGTGTATTGCGCAGTGTATTCACCACCTTTTAGCAACCTGTTGTCATCGTAGCCGAACAAGTCCACGCCTTGGTTCCATGCGACTTGGCACATCTGGACGAGCAGCCCCATGCCGCCCATGGCGTGCGCCTGATCTCGACCGCTTTCCTGCCACTGGCCGAGTCCATCTGGATAGATAAAGGGGACGGCATTGCGGATTGCACCGGTGCCACGGCCATTTTCATAATACTCCACGGCTTCATTAAACTTGTCGCGGTCATCGCAAAAGACGCCGATGGCGAGAACTGCCAGCATGTTGCAGGTGTCCCAGTTCGCCCAGTAATTCGTGTCGCTCGCGCCGTTGTGGCGGGTGAGAAAATCATGACAGACGGGATAGAAATGATGGAGCAGCATGCTTTTGAACTTCTCTTGTTCTTCCCCCGACCAGCCTGGGTAGGTCCGTAACACTTCCGCCGCGAGAGCGAAACTGCCAATGGGGATGCCACTCAGCCCCGGTTGATCGGGACCGCGAGGAACTTCCTTCACCGTGTCTGACCAGCTGTTGAGAATCTTCACCGCGCACTCCGCATGATCTTTCTCTCCCGAGATCACCCAACGCAATGCGTTCAGATAGGCGGCGGTGGCGTCATCCTGCGCTCGCTGGCGACTCGCCATGTGGCGATGAGGAGCAGCCTTGTAATCGCTCCGCGCCTTGCGGTCCTGAAGCAGCACCTCCCACCCGTCGATCCACGGATGCTCACCTGCGGCCACCTTGGATTTCATCCGTTCAAAATCTGCTTGGGTATGCAAGCCGCCGGGATGGATGAAAGACTCTGGGGCGGCGGAGGAAAATGGAGAGGCGAACGCGGACAGCAGGAATGCTACCGCGTGTTTTAAGAAGGTTTGTTTCATAGACTTTGAGAAAGTGATTCTACAGATAAGATCTTTATCGCGGACACGTTTAACTGAATTAATGCGCTGAGGCATCGCTCACCCTGCTTCCCCGGGCTTTAACCGTGCACCTCTTGGCCTGTTTGCTAGAGATGATGGGGTTGTCCGACAGTTCGTTGCTTAAGGTGATGTTCACGGCATCCGCAGGCAGGATAGGACTGGCTATTTCCGCGTGTTCGGGCATGCCGAATCCTAGCAGAATAGGGAAGCTGTGCGTCCCATCTTCCTGCGACTGCGCGCTGAGACGTACGCGGTGACCTGTGCCAGCGATGGTCGCAAGCGCATGCACGGTGAAGTCGGAAGGCTTTCCGGTGAGCTCGAGTTCGACATCGGAATTCCTTCCACCCCGGAGGTAGAGCAGTGGTCCGAAAGAAATGTCACCACGGCTGCGGCGGACAAGGACGTTCGATCCCAGCAAATAGCCACGTTCGCAACCCGTAGCAACGCAGTTCTCCACCACGGTCTTATCCGTATCCGCATCGCAGCCGCCGATCTCAAAGCCGGCCCGCGTGTTGACCGCAACACAGTTGATGATTTTCGTCCGACTCACTCCCGCGTAAGTGCGGAAACCATCTTCGCTCAAGCTCTTCATGTAGCCCGGCGTGATAGCATATCGACCATCGCGATTCGGATAGACCGACTTGAATCCGAGATCAAACGCAAGACCGGAAACATCGCGTAGCATGTCGCTCGTCGGGCGCATCTCCCCTTCCGCGCGACAATCTTCAATACGGGTGTCGGTAGCGTTCTGAAGGTAAAAGCAATGTCCAAACGCGCGGCTGAAAACACGGCATCTCCGGAGCGTGTTGCCACGGCCACCGGTCATGAAGCCGCTTTGCTTAAGCAATGGACTGACCAGATTCGGGCCGCCCTTGCCCAGCAGATCGCCATAGCCATGCGGCTGGGAACCAAAGACATGAAGCGTGATTTCTTCGATCACGTTGCCATCACCGAGGGTGGAGAAAAGGTTGCCATTGCTTCCCCGATCCGCACCGACATTGCGAATCGTTAGTCCGTGGATTTTGTTGCGATTCCCCGAAATCAGCATGCATCGTAAATAGCCGTCTGGCATTTTCGGATAGATCGCAGTGTCGATTTCGACAATCACTTGGCTAAAATCGAAGCGGTTGTTACTTCCGGTGAAAGCGATCATGGGAACTGATGGCCGACCGTCCTTGCTTCGATCAATGGATTCATCTATCTCAGCGATCACTTGCTCGGTGAGGTATTCGGAAATCTGATAGACACCGGGCCTCATCCGCACCGAGTGACCGTTCTGTGTGGCCACATGAGCCAATTCTTGCAGGCTGGAGACCTCAACGAACGGTTCTTCTCCACGGGCCACGCCCGTGCAGCCGCAGAGGACAGCTAGATACAGCAAGACCTGCACGACGCATAAATGAAGAGCGTTGGATGCGTTCATTTCAAAATGGAAAAGCTTCGCTCGACTCGGTCGGCAGTTCTAATTTTCGGCTCATCGGAGCGCCCCCATTGCCAGGCGACCACTGTGACTCGCATGGGGAACTGCGAGCGAGGTGGAACTTCCGTGAATTTCAAGGTGGCCCCTTCGATTTCCACCGGACCTTCGCGAACGTAGTAGGAAATGGGCAAATCTGCATCAGAAGTCGCGGAGAGCAATAACGATTTCACACCCTTCTCCTGATCAGGAATTGCTGGAAAATCGATTTTCTGACCGATGCCGAGATGGTTTGGATGCGCCTGAACCCGCACCTGTTGGACGACGCTTTTGTAGTTTTCATCACCCGGATGATGCGCCACCAACCACATGTCGAGGTTGCGTCGGTTCGCCGTATACTCCGCACGACCGAACCGCAGCGAGAAGGTCTCGGCACCCTTTTTCACGACCGGTCCGACAATCCGGGAGATTTTAATATCCTTCTGGTTAGAATGTCCCAACTTGCTTCCCGCAGCCAAACCTGTCCACAGCGTGGCCTTGCTGTTATCCGAAGGGACCACCTTCAAAAAGTCCGCCTTCAGTCGGAACGTTAGGCCGTCGGACTGAGGAATGAACTGAGGCATCACAGGCTCCCCAACTCCGTTTTCTACTGGTTGGATGCCATCAGTGACACTCAGCAGTTGCGGCTTCTTTGCGCGCTCCGCCGCATGGATTTCCTCGGTCGCCCGCGCCATTTCCTCGTCGAAGCACCAGAACGCATTCTCGGTCGAGCCTGCATACTTGCGATAAGGCGCGGCCGTAGCCTGCGAAGACTCATCCTTCCGCCAGCGATCCACCCGCCAGCCAGTCGTCACATCCACCGACTTGAGTGAAACGGGTCCATCGGATAGAAAACCCTCTGGAAGCCGCGCAATTGCAGCCTTTTCGATAAACTTCGCCAAGAACTCCACGGTCCGGTCCGAGCAGTCGAAATGGCCTCGTCCCGTGTCTGCTAGAAAGTCGATAGCTGCCTTCGGATGCTCCGCCATGAAATCGAAAGCCGGAGCAATCCTAACATCACCCCATTCGTATTCAGCCATGACCATCAGGCCGGGGATACCATCAATGTTTCGGTCTCCCCAATCCACTCGGGGGGCACCGTTGCCCGTCAACAAGGTCTGCGGAGCGTCTCCGTGGTAGGAAATGACGGCGAGAGTTCGGCCCGGATTCCAAGCCGCAAAGTTCCAAGGGAATGTCGCGCAGGCCGAATGCCCTAACGGCACGACCGGTGCATGGCGCAGCTCCTGATAACCCGATTCATTTGCCAGATCCGCCATCAATCTTTCGAAGTGCTCACCAGCGCCTTTCGTGAAATCGAAGGTGGCATCGAAGGAAGGAACGGTCCACACCTCGGCAAAGCCAAGTCCAGCGAGGGTCCTTCGCATCGCGGGGTGTTCCAAGATGCCCTGCTCGACCATGTTATGATTGGCGAAGACCACCCCCCTCACCCGTTGACAGTTCGGAGGAATCCACAAGTAGGCCCGCGAATTTCCATCTGCCACCGACCACTGCCACTCCACATCTGCTAAAACAGACGAAGATCCTGACAGCACTGAAAGCGCGATCATGCAGTTGAGGAACCAACGGGTGAATTTCGTTACATTCATAGTCGGAAAAACAGCCTACGCGGAGCAATTTTCGATTATGTCGCGAATCGATTCTTACCGTGGTAAGAAATCATCCAGCGTTTGGCTTCGCAAAGCCGTCAGCGACGGATCGAGATTCGATAGAAGCCCTTTTGCCCGGTCGGTGTCAGCGAGAGGGTGATCTGAATCGGGTCGCCCGTCCCAGTATGAGCCGCACCGATATTTTCCCACGACTGTGCCGCAAGGTCAGGCGAATGCTGCACCTGATAGAGATGACCGATGACGGATTCGGCGATGGTCATCGTCAGGTCCGCAATATTGCCTTGGACGTTGGGAAAACTCAGTCGGCAGCTGTCCCGTTCCGCTTCCGTAATCGGCGGAGACTCAGGCGAGGCGCTTGCCTCAGTTGAGTCGGGGCCTTGGCCGCTCATGTTCTCAGCGCTAACAACGTAATAGCGGGTGATGCCTAGAGGAAGAGCCGTGTGAACGAAGATCGAATTCGTTAGACTACTGGCAACGGTGGTGTAGGGACCGCCTTCCGAAGTGGAGGATTTCACGGTATAGCTCGCGGCATTTGCGACGGCGTCCCAGCGGAGTTCGATCTGTTGAAAACCAGCACTGGCCGCGAGATCCTGCGGTGCGCTCAGCGGCGAGGCAAAGTGGTTGATTTCACCAGCCGTCAAGGCGCGGCTGTAGATGCGGAAGTCATCCAAAGATGCATTCAGATAGGGATCGGGCCATTGGGATTTGCCCAGATAGTTCTGGGTGGTGTTGCCGAGGCTAGCGGGAGTGAGCGTCATGGCGGGGTTCTGGCCGACTTGCACGCCATTCAGATAGAGAGTTGCGGTGGAACCGGAAAGCGTGACCGCCACGTGGGCCCAAGTGCCAACGGGAAGAGCGGTGCTGGCGTTGATTCCCTGTTCACCGGTCACGGAGGGACTGAGGATCGCAAATCTCATTTTTCCGGCGTTACCACCGGCTGCCGATTGGGTCGTTAGAAACATGTAATTACCGGTGCCGGTGCCGAAGTCGAAGATGCGTTGCCAAGTGGCGAGGCTGGACACCTTCACCCATGACATGATCGTGGTGTCGGTCATGCCGTTCACGATTCCGGCGGGCAGCGCGGCATATTGCGAGGAGGCACTGGCAAGTGTCAGGGCATTGTTGTTTTTTCCGGTTTCAAAAATGGGCCCGCCAGCGATGGTGCCGCTCCAACCGTGGCCGGTGGCATCGGCGGCGGTGATGCCGTCGCTTTCGTCGAATTTTAAATGGGCGCGCAGGTAGTTTGGGGTGACCGTGACGGTGTTGGATGAGGCGCTCTCGCCCTGCGCGTTGGTGGCGGTGGCGATGTAGAAATAGGTGATGTCGTTCGCCATGCCGGTGTCCGTGAACGTGGTCTCGGTGATGCCGCTACCGACGAGGGTATAAGGCCCGCCGCTGGCCGTGGCGCGTTTCACGTTGTAGGCCGTGGCGAAGTTCGCAGCCGTCCAGTTGAGCGTCACCGTGGCGTCGCCCGCGAGGGCGGCAAGCTCGGTGGGAACTTCGGGCTGCGGTGTGGTGGCGGCGAGAATCTCTGCCTCTGTTAGCGCGCGACTGTGGATGCGAAAGTCGTCGAGTGCGCCATTGAAAATAGGATCCGAGCCAAACTGGGAATCTCCGAGAAAGTTCAACATGGTGCTGCCGAGGCTCGACGGACGCAACGTCATGCCGGTGTTGGTGGCGGCGAGTGCTCCGTTGAGATACATCTTCCCAGTGTTACCTGATAGAGTGACTGCGTAGTGGAGCCACGTTCCAGCAGCAACTGCGGTCGAGCTGGTGAGCTGTTGCTCTCCCACCGATGGCGTGCGGATGGCGAAGCGGAACTTTGCCGCATTCGGCGCGGTGGCGGTGTATTGCGGCGTGAGAAACATGTAGTTGTTCGTCCCCGTGCCGAAATCGAAGATGCGGGAAAACGTGGAGAAAGCGTTCACTTTCACCCAGCCGGAAATGGTGAAATCCGCCAAGCCACTGACGATGCCGGTCGGCAACGTGAGAGATTGCTGGGCAGTTGCGGGCAGATTAATGCAGCCGTTGAAAAGTCCAGGCGTCCACACCGGGGTGTTGACGAGCGTGGCGTTCCAGCCATTGCCGCTGGAGTCTGCTGCGATGCCACCACTCGTTTCATCAAACTTCAACCAAGCTAACACGTCGGATGCCACCGCAGTGGCTTGCGCGGAATCGGCGCTTTCGCCTTTGGCGTTGGTGGCACTGATGACGTAGTGATAGGGAATGCCATTGGTAAGCCCGGTATTTGAATAAGTGGTGCTGGTTAGACCACTGGCAATCACCGTGTAAGGGCCACCCGAAGTCTCGCTGCGTTTCACGCTGTAGGTTTGCGCGCCTTGGCTAGCGCTCCAAACGAGATCAATGCGGCTGGTCTTTGGGGTGGCCGTGACACCGACGGGCACTGCCGGAACTTCATCCATCAGCACGGCGATCTCGGCAGGCGTGATCGCATAGTTGTAGATTCGGAAGCCGTCGATCATTCCGTTGAACAGCGGGTCGGGCCATTGGGATTTCCCGATGTGGTTGAACTTCGGTTTGAAATCGCCGGGGTTGATGGTCACTGCATTGTTCGTTCCAAGGACGGCACCATTCGCATAGAGCGTGGCGGTGTTTCCGCCGAGCGTCACGACGAGGTGGACCCATTGGCCGGTGGCGAGCGCCGTGCTGGTGACCGCCTGCTCCGCACCGCCGTTTTTGATGGCGAAGCGCAGGCCGCCGGAGTTTGGCGAGAGGAAGAGATATTGCGAGGTGTCGTTGCCGAAATCGAAGACTCGCTGGTTGGCTGTTCCGCCGGTCCAGAAGACCCAGGCGGCGACGGAGATGTCCTGATAGTCGGCGGCGGCTGTTGGCAGTGAGACGAAATCATCGACACCATCGAAAACCATGCCACGACCGATGCGGCCCGTGCCATAGGCAGGCGAGCCGCTGGCAGTGCCTGGGAAATTGCCGAGGCTGTCGTCCGCGTTGTCCTCGAAAGCGTGGTGGGATCTGGGCTGATAGGCCAGCACCGCGATGTTCAACGTGGCATCATTGGAGGTCCCGACATTGTCGGTGACACGCACGATGAAAGTGTTGGCACCGACATCGGCTGCAACCGGCGTGCCGGACAGCGTGCCATTCGCGGCGATTGTTAGCCACGCGGGACCGTCGAGCTTGCTGAAAGTGAACGTGGCTCCGGGATCGACATCCGAAGCATTTCCCGCCAGAGAGGCGGCGAGGTAGGGCTGGTCGCGGGTGACGGAAGGTTTGACGACAGGATCGGAAAGCCAAACCGGTGCGTCGTTGGTGTTGATGACATCGATATGCAGCCGAGTGACGCCTCCCGCACCAGATGGGTCGGCCACCCGCACCAGGAAATTGTTAGGACCCACGTCGCCATTGGTGGGAGTGCCAGAAAGGGCACCATTGGCGGCGATCGTGAGCCAGGCTGGGCCGTCAAGTTTGGTGAACGTCATCACGTTGCCATCTGGGTCGCTGGCGCTGGTGGCGAGCGTTTGCGCAGCGACGCTGTAGTTCGCGTCCTCGGCTGCACTCGCCTTGGTCACGTGTTCGCCCGTGAAGGACGGCGCGTGGTTCGTGCTTTGGCCCCAGAGGGCGTAAACATCCTGCCCGCCGAGCGCATACTGATAGATTCGAAAATCGTCCACTTTGCCGTTGAGGTAGGGATCGTTGGGATACTGCGAGCGCCCGATCCAGTTTTGCGAGCCCTCCGCCAACTGGAGAGGCTGGAGGAAGCAACCTAGGTTGCGGCCCGCCTCGACGCCGTTGATGTAGAGCGTCGCCACACGACCTGATAGAGTCACCGCGACGTGGACCCACTGGCCGGTGGGCAGAGCGGGGCCATCGATGCGTTGTTCGTTGTAGCCGTAGACCGTCGCGATGGTGAAGCGGGTGGTGCCGTTGTTCGAGCGGGGGGTAAGGAACATGGAGGAACCCGGCTTGCCACCGAAGTCGAAGATGCGCGACCAGGTGTTGCTGCTGTTGAGATACACCCAGGTGGCGACGGTAAAATCTGATAGTCCGCCGACCACGTCGGGCGGCAGGCTCACGTGGTCGTTCACACCATCGAGGGAAATCGCATTGCCGGTTTTGCCTGCGGTCCAGGTCGGGCCGTTGACCAGAGTGCCGTCATGACCCTTGCCGCTGGAGTCCGCCGCAGTGCTGCCGCTCGTTTCGTCGGCCTTCAGCCAAGTGGTGACCTCCGCAGGAAACGCGGCCCGCACCTCGTTGGAAGGTCCGGTTTCCTGGGCCGAGGGCAACACGCCGGTCACGACGTAATAGTATGAGTCGGGTGCCGATACGTTCGCGTCGGTGTAGGTGGTGAGGTCGCCGCTCACGCCGGCCGCGATGGTGACATAGGGGCCTCCAGGGTTGGTTGAACGTTTGACGTTGTAGCTCGTGGCATAGGCGGAACCCCACCACGAGAGAACCACGTCGCCAGCGCTCTGGATCGCCGTTAGAATGGGATTTGCACCGGTGGCGATGGGATCGCGGGTGAAGGTCAGGGTGCCGAAACCGAGTTGGTCGCCATTGCCGCCGTTCCCCTCGGGCCGATGCTGTTCGGCCACCTCCTTGGAAAAAGGAGCCGCTAGGCCCAGTCGGTTGACGTAGTGATTGTAAACCATCTCCGCGATCGGGCGATAGCTTCCCCGCGCGGAGTTAGAGACGTTGGCTTGAATCTGCCAGTTGCCGCTTTGGCCGGTGCCCCACATGTAGGGCACGTAAGGCACGTCCTGCCATTGATTGTATTTGAAGACATACTCGGAGCCGGCCAGGAAGCGGTGGTTGCGATAGCCGTAAAGGTCCACGCCCTGATTCCAACCCATCTCGCAGATCGCGCCCAGCAAGGAGAGGCTCAGGGTGGTGTGCCCTTGGTCGCGTCCGGACTCCTGCATCTGGCCAAGGTTGCCGGCGTGGAGGTGGTAGATTGCCCGGTCAATAGCCCCGTTGCCGCCACCCTGATAGATGTAATTCATCGCTTCGTTGTAAATGTCGGCCCGGTCGCAAAAGACCCCGATCGCCTGCATGGAAGCGATGTTGCACAGATCCCAGTTGCTCCAGTAGTTGGTGATCGCAGCGCCGTTGTGATTCACCAAGAAATCATGGTTCATTGGATAGAAAATAGTCACCAGCAGGTTCTGGAAGCGGGCCATGTCCGCCGGGGCCCAGCCCGGATAGGTGCGCATGATTTCTCCAACGTTGGCCCATTGGTAGCCGTGGATGCCGGCGGCTAGGAAACGGTCGGCATTGCCGGTCAATCCGGTCATGGTGGACGACCAGGCGTTGAGGAAAGTGACGACCTGGTCCGCATAGCGCGTGTCACCCGAAACCTTCCAGCGCAACGCACACTGATAGGAACGGTAAATATCGATGTACATCTGCGCGACATTGCCGGGTCGTATCACCGTTTCTAGTGGACGTGGAGTCGCACCGAGCTGGGAATAGCCATTTCCGGTGAGAGCCTGCCAGCCGGAAAGCCACGGTTGTGCGCCCAGATCGACCTTCGTCTTCATGCGAATGAAATCGGCCTCGGTGTGCAACAAGCCGGGATGAACGAAGGTCTGCGCCGACGCCCGGGGCGTCAATGTTAGAGCCATCACAGCCGCCAGCAAGAGACGGATGGCGAATTGAGCGAATAGGTGGCGTGTCATGACGTTTCGGCAGTGTGTCCGTTAGCGCTATCGACGGCCGCAAGACGGCTGATCTGAAGCATTGTCGAGGACGGGCGTTTCGAGGTGGAATGAGGCTGAGATGGGTTTCTCCAAATCCTTTTTGCAATCTGCTCCGTCAGGCTCGCTTGCAAAGCGGCGTCGAAGTTACCGTGGAAAGAGAAAGTCACCTGCAGGGCAGGGAGCGGCGGGCCGACCTTGTTAGACCAACTTGCCGCCGCTCCCTTGGAGTTCGACTATTTGGCGACCTTGAGGCGGCCAAACATCTTGGCACCGCTTTTCGGCACGCTGATCTGGACGGTGTCCGTCGGAGTTCCGTCGGTCACCGTGACCGTGGCTGCACCGACGCTGCCGCTGGCGGTCGGGACGATGATATTGGTCCAAGCGCCGCTGAGGTCGCTGCCGTATTGGAAGGTCTGGACCGTATCGGCGAGCGAGGCGTCGAGGCGGGAGTAGGTGAAGACCAAGTTCGCGCCCGAGGTGTTGAGGGTCGGCAGCACGGCGGACGGAGCCTCGGCATTCTTCGGATCACCGTTGAGGACATATTCCATCAGGTTGAGGATACCATTGTTGTTAGGATCTTGGTTTTCGCCGTTGTTGCTGCCGTCCAAGCCCTTGGAGGAGGCCCAGGACGCGTAGCCGGATGAGCCGGTCACGGTCAGTTCCAAGGTGTTGCCGTTGATGGAAAGTGTTCCGGAAATGCCATTGTAATGAATGGTATTGAGCGTTCCCGTGATGCCACCCGTCGCGGTGAGGAGCACGTAATTGCCCGCTGCAGGTGGTGCCGCTGCCATGAGATCAACGATATCGTTGGAGGAAATATCCAACACGCCGGTGATGGTCCGGGTGACTTGGGAGCCGGAGTCCGCAGCCACTTGGATCGCCTGATGGCCGCCCGACTGGATCGTGACGTTGCCGCCGAGGTTTCCACTGCCGCCGAGGGTCGCGCCGGATTGCACGTCGATGAGGCCGGTGGCTCCACCGCTGTCGCCAGTGATGTCCAGCCGGCCCGCCGTGATGACCGCTCCACCGGTGAAGGTGTTAGCACCTCCGAGCGACAGCGTCCCGGTGCCGGATTTCGTTAGAGCATAGGCTGCGCCGCCGTCGCCGATGCTGCCGCCGAAGGTCAGCGTGGCGTTGCCGTGGGTGGTGATCGTGCGCGAACCGGACATGGCCACCGCACCGTTGCCAAGGTTCAGGTTGTTGGCGCTGGTGGATGTCGGCGTGGAAAACCCGATGTCTCCGTTGAGACCCACGGTCGGGTTGGTGGTCATCGTGACCGCCGCGCCGCTGCTGTTGTCGAGGGTTCCGCTGTTGAGGAGCAGCGTCCAGTGGTTGCCAGCGGAGTTGCCGTTGATCGCGGTGGGTGAGTTGAGGTCGAGCTTGCCGCCGTTGAGATGGGCGAAGAAGCCCCAGTTTGCACCGCCACCACCGCTGAAGCTGTTGTTGAGGACCAGGGTGCCGCTGTTCACTTTGGCGTAGAGGGTACGCGATGCGTTAGTGTTCACATTGCCGTTGATCGTCAAACGGCTGTCGGTCGCGCTGTTCACGGCGATCCCGCCGTTGAGGTTAGAGCCGCTGTTGCTCAAGCCGTTCAGGATCACGTCCGCGTCGGTTAGGTTGAAGCCAGTTTCCACGCCACCCCACGCAGCGCCGCTGTTGGTGCTGATCTGGAAGGTGCTGGCAAATCCAAGCGTGTCGCCGGTGCTGCTGCTGACGTTGATGGTCGGGTTCCCGGCAACCGCGGCGGCGGCTGGCCCGGGAAGCGAGAGCGTGTGTCCGTCGCCCGCCGGGGAGTTTAAGGAGTTCACCAGAAAATGATAGGTGCTGGCGCCGGACAACGCAGCGAGGCTGGTCGCCGCGAACGCGGTGTCCGCGTCGGCACGCAGGCTGAGGGTCGCGCCATTGCCGAGGGTGAGGGCCGACGCCGTGCTCAGGCTGCCAGCGCCTTGGAACTCGAGGGTTCCACCGAGCGCCTTGGTTGCGCCGGAGTAACCGTTAGAACCGGTGAGCACCAGCGTGCCAGTGCCGTATTTGGCCAGGCCGAGGGCACCCGAAACGGAGCTTCCATAGCTCAGGCTTGCTCCGGCGTTGGTGGTGTCGATCCCGAGAATCGCGCCGGGCGCGAAGGTGACGTTTGTCGGGAGGGTGTCCAGATCCGGGGTCGTAAACTCGCCGGAACCGCCCGCGTTCACCGCAAGCGTGGAAGTGCCGTCGATGGAAACCTTGCCGGGTGTCGCGTGACCCGGCAGCGATGCTGGCGAGGCCACCTTCAAAGTGCTGGCCGTGACGGACGTGTTGCCTGCGTAGGTGTTCGTGCCGCTGAGCGTCAGCGTGCCGCCTGTTCCGCTACCGGAGGTGACGGCGAGCCCGCCGCTGCCGGAGATGCCACCGCTGATCGTACCGTTGCGGACGTTGGCGGACCACCAATCTTGGAGGCGTATCGTCGCGTTAGCATTCAGGGTGACGGCACCCGAGAACAGGCCGGTGTTGGTGTTTTGGAATGCCAGGAAACCGCCGCTGTTGACGGTGACGTTGTTGGCAATCGTCGCGTTGGATGCGGACAACACGCCGTTGTTTCCAACGACAAACGAGGCCGCAGCGCCGACGCCATTGTTGTTCGCGTATTCCAGGATGGCTCCATCCTTGATTTCCACCGTGCCAGTGTAGCTCTCGTTCGCGTTGTTGAGAACCAGCACGTCGGCTCCAGCTCCGAAGACCAGCGGACCGTCGCCGATGACGGTTAGATTACCGCCGCCGGTGAGATTACCGGTCGCACCCATGGCGAAAGTGGGCGTGCCCGCAACGGACGTGTTGCTAACATGGATGATGCCGCCACCCGCGCCAATGGTGACCGGGTGGGTGTTGACAATGGCTCCACCGCCCACGGTTGGCCGCAGCGTGCCGCCGTTCAAAGCGACGGGAGCCACGGTTTCCCCCAATCCGTTGTTGGCGGAGAAAGTGACCGTGCCGGCGTTGATGCTGGTGGTGCCCGTGTAGCTGTTCGCCGCGCCTAGCACCAAGGTGCCGGATCCAAGCTGCGTCACTGAGCCGGTGCCGGTGATGCCATTGGCCAGCGTCACCGTGTCGGCACGGTTGAACGTGAGGGTGCCGTGGTTTGTTATTGCACTGGCAGGTGAGAGCGATCCGGTCGTACCGCCGCTGCCGATCTGCAAGGTTCCCGCGTTGATCGTGGTGGCTCCGCTGTAGGTGTTGTCCGTGTTGAGCGTCAGCTTGCCGGTGCCGTTTTTAACCAGCGGCCCGGAGCCGGCGATGCCGAAGCCACCCGGACTGGAAACGCTGTAGTCCTTGCTGCTGTTGTCAAACGTGGTGCTGCCCGGACTAACTGAAGCAAGCGAAATACTGATAGACGTGCTACCCGCCGCGCTGTCGTCGAAGAGAACGAGGTCGCTCGCGATGTAGTCGGTGGCGGTTCCCGCGGATTGGAGTTTCCAATTCTTCGAGGCACCCGTGCTGCCGAGCTGCCAGTTGCCGTTGTCCAATCCAGTCCATTTCGGCGCATCGCCATTGAGCGTCATGCCGAGGATGCCCGAGTTGTAGGAGAACACGCCGGTGACTCGCGCGGTGTTTCCGCCGTAGACGAAGCAGTTCACGTCGCCGGTGAAGGTCGGGGCGCTCACCAAATCATAGCTTTGTCCCAGTTCCAGCGGGTTGGTGGGTGCCACGTTGACGGTGACCGAGCTGGGTCCGCCCGAGGTGGTGAGGGAGCCTAGCAGGTAGATGCCGAAATTGTAGTAGTCCGAGCCACCCGCGATGTTGAGGTTGAGGGTGCCCGCGCCCGCAAACGTGAGCGAATCCATGAGCAACAACTCCGAGGTGCCATTCCCGTTGGAGACGATGCCTCCGCTTCCCGCGCCGACGGTGACCGGCCCGAGCTGTCCGGTGCCCGCCACCGTCCCTTGAGTTAGAGTGATAGCCGGAGTCGACGCCGTGCCGCCGGTCTGCAGCAGCCTCGCACCGCTGCCGTTAACGGTGATGCCGCTGCTAGAGTTGATCGAACCCGCGCCGCCGAGCGCCAAGGTGCCCGCGCTCACGATCGTCGCCCCGGTGTAGGTGCTGGTGCCGCCCATGGTGAGCGTGCCGACACCCGACTTGGTCAAACCTCCCGACGGTGATCCGGCCAAGAGGCTTTGGCCGAGGGTGATGTTAAAGCCATTGGTATCGATGAGCGCGCCACCGGCCTTGACGTTGGCCGCGCTGGCCGCGCCGTTGTTAAAAAAGTCCGTGCGCGAAGCAGCGGGCCGTAGCGTGCCACCGTTGAAGTTGAACTCGCGAGTGCCGGTCTGGCGGGTGGAGATGATCTGGGGGACCGTCAGCGTGCCGCCATCCAGATGATAGGTGTTCACGCCCGTCGAAACGTTCTGTCGCAGGTCGATGGCACCGGCCCCGCCTGGGGTGATGCCGTTGTCGGAGAAAAAGGTGACCGCGCCGCCGCTCTGCGTGATCGTGTGGGTGCCGGTGCTGTTCTGGGTGTTGAACTTGATAGAAGTTCCCGCGTTCAGCTTGAGGTTGCCGCTGGTCACGTTGACGGCGGCGTTGGTCGCGTCGTACTGGCCGACAACCATCCAGCGGGTGACGGTACTGGCGACATTCAGGGTGCCGCCGTTCAGGTTGAGAGTGGCCTGGGAGGCTGCGGCACCGGCGAAGCCCATGCGGAAATCGGACTCGCTGTTCCACACCGCTCCAGCGCCCAGCGACAGAATGCCTGTCGAGCTGGAGGCGTTGTTACGGCTACAGCCGATGTCGGTGATGCCGGACACGTTGATGGTGCCGTTGTCCACATTCACCGTGCCCGAACCGCCTTCATAACCGACGATCACGCCGCAGGCCGGCGGCGCACCGCCGCCGGGGTTGGAGGTGGATTGCGCGCTGACGCTGCCCGAAGTGTTGATGTTGACGGTTCCAACCCCGCCGGTGGCAGGCGCGCCGCCGACCCACAGCTTGCCGACGGTTAGACTGCCTGTGCCCGTGCCGAACCCGGTCAAAGCACCGCCGGTCGCCGCCGTGTCCGCTAGGTTGTAGGTCCCGGTACCGGTGTTGCGTCCAACGAAGAACCAGTTTCCGTTAGTGCCGATCACCCCCTGCGTCAGCGCCCCGGAACGGTGGTCGAGCCGACCGCCCATGGTCGCGCCTTCCCCGACGGCGACATCGTTAGGCGTGAAGGACGAGACCGCGCCAACGATGGGGAAATTCCCGGTTGCCGTGTTGATGGTGAACTTCCCCGTCGGCGCGAGATCGTTGGTCCAGTTCAACGCGTCGTTCCAATCCTGGCTCGTGTCGCCGATCCAGGTGCTGTCGGCGGACGCGAAGGGTGCGGTGAAGGTGGCGACGATGAGGATTGCGGTCGCGCTGCAGAGCCGGTTGCTAGATCTTGGCTTCATGGGTTGTTGGATGGCTTGGGGTTTGAGTGGGATAATCGATGGCAAGCTAGGAAGCGGTTCTGCGGTTTGAGAAACGTATCCTTTGTTACCGTGGAAAGATCACCCGACCCCGGCGGATAGGCGTACGGCCTCCATTCCGGCAAAGGGATGAGCCGTATCGGCGGCCCCTGGTCCATCCCGCCGAAGAAAGGTTAACATGGAAACTTCGCGTCAATTTTCCTGCCGGAAAAGGGTCGAGGCCTGTAGTCTCGGCCGCAATCGGACCGATTCGAAACCCATGCAAAACCATCCCCGTCCCCACCGTGTCAGCTTGCGCGATATTGCCAAGCTGGTGGGCGTGAGCCATGTCACGGTTTCACTGGCCCTGCGCGACAATCCGCAAGTCTCGGCTGCGATGCGCGAAAAGATCAAGAAGGTCGCGGACGAGGTCGGCTACCGGCCTGACCCCATGCTCAGCGCATTGTCGAGCTACCGCCGCAGCAAGGCGAGCGCGTCGTTTCGCTCGGTGATAGGCTGGCTCAACGCGTGGAAGGACCCAGACCAACTGCGCGGCTACGAAGAGTTCGACGCCTACTGGAATGGGGCCTATCAAGCGGCGGAGAAACTCGGCTATCGGTTAGAAGAGTTCCGACTGGGCAACGGGTGCTCGCCCGCGAGGCTCCACCAAATCCTCTCAGCACGCGGCATACGCGGCCTGCTACTCCCCCCCCATTCCAAGCATCCGGACTGGGGAGATTTCCCGTGGGATAGCTACTTCGTCGTCAAATTCGGCCGTTCACTCCATCAGCCACAGACTCATCTCGCGACCGCCGATCAGGTGCTCAACACCGTCACCGCGTTTGAGAAGATGATGGAACTCGGCTACCAGCGCATCGGCTTCGTCACCAATGAGCCTTATCTGCGGGTTCACGGGCATTTGTTCGAAGCCGGCTTCGTCATTGCCCAACACTCGGTGGAAAAAAGTCGCCAACTGCCTGTCCTGTCTTTGGTCGGTCTGAATGCAGATCAAACGACGAAGCACCTCCGCGCGTGGGTGAAAAAGCACAAGCCCGACGCGATTTTCTCCGACATTCGGCAGATACGCAGCCTTCTCGACAAGGCTGCGCTCAACGTGCCCGAGGATGTGGCGCTGGCGACGACCACCTTGATTGACACCGGCGTGGACTCGGGCATCGATCAACATCCAGAGGAAATCGGTCGCGTCGGCATGCTGCTGCTCAACTCCATCATCAACGATCGCGCCATCGGCACGCCGCAAATTTTTCGACAAGTCTTGGTGGAAGGGTCGTGGGTCGCAGGATCTAGCATGCCATCGATGTCATCGCGCCATGAACATGCCGGGCCATCGGCCAAAGGGAAACCTCCAACACGCCGTCGTTCATGATGCGGCGGAGGTGGTGAAATCCCTCGGCCAACTTTCCATGGAAACGGCCAAATGGAGTGCCGCTGCGCACGCATTCAAACAAGCATTCGACCAATCGCATTGCTCCTGGGTTCCTCTTCTTCCTGCGAGCGAACCCGCGAACTTCAATCTCACTCCATGAGAGCCCTACCCATCGCCCATTGTCCTAGCAGACCTATCACTTCCGCGCGTGAGGCCTTCGACCTTTGTGTGTCCAAAGCACGTCGCAATCTACCAGACCTCGCGCAATCCCGCCGCACTTGGGCCTTTGCCGCAGATGGTGACTACTCGCTGCGTGATGAGGGGTTTCTTGAAATCGGCAATTGGACGACATCGTTCTTCACCGGGATGGGCCTGTTAGCGTGGCTCGACACTCAGGATGGGCAACTCCTCCGCGCCATCGAACTCAGCGAGCCGAACTATCTCGCCAAGATGGAAACAACGCATGCGCAGGAGACGATGCACGATCTCGGGTTCCTCTACTCTCTCTACGCGGTCGCTCTGCACCAGGCCACGGGCGAGGAACGCCACCGCTCACTCGGGCTGCGCGCAGCTGAGGTGTTAGCCGCTCGTTTCATCCCGCAAGGCAACTACATCCGAGCCTGGGGCCGCATGGATGAATCGAACTCCGAGTATACCGGGCTGGCCATCATCGACTGCATGATGAATTTGCCCCTGCTCCACTGGGCCTCTCAGGAAACCGGCGACCCACGATTCAAAGACATCGCCGTCCGCCATGCCGACATGACATTGGAATGCTTCATCCGCTCCGATGACTCGGTCTATCATGCCTATCGATTTGATGAATACGGAAGCCCTGTCAGTGGTGCCAATTTCTGCGGCAACTTCGTCGAGTCTCAATGGGCGCGAGGCAATGCCTGGGCCATGTATGGATTCGCGATGGCCTATCGCCATACCGGCGACGAACGCTATCTCGACGCCTCGCTACGCATCAGCCGCAAATTCGCATCATCGTTAGATCCTGAGGTCATTCCTGTCTGGGATTTTCGATTGCCACCGCATGAACCGCAGCTTCGAGATTCTTCCGCAGCAGCGGTGGCGGCCTGCGCGATCCAAGAATTGGAAAGCCTCGGCAAGTCGGAGCCAACCTTAACCGCTACCAAGGAAAGGCTGCTGGCGCGCCTGCTAGAACCAGACTACCTCGACTCCGATCCCGCCTGCCGCGGCGTGCTCAAGCAAGGCCAAGTCGGCGATGGCGTGGGAAAAGCCAAGAGCGCCTACACCAGCTGGGGCGATTACTTTTTCATGGAAGCCCTCGCTCGGGAACTCGGCATGAAGGTGAGCTGGTGGTGAAATCCAGGCCACCGACAGGCTGCTAGAGAAGCTCCAAGCGCCAATCGAGAAGGTCAGGATCGGCAGGTGGTGGCGGCGGGGTGGGCGTGCCTTGAGATGGGTTAGGATCGTTTTGCCAAGTCGTGGATGCAGCCGTCATGGCGGCAAGCGAGACGCCACAGCGTGAACAACGGATTCGCTCAAGGTGAAGAATTCATGAATCCTCACCCGTCTGCTGGCAAATCACTCCTCGACGAGAAGATCCGCCGCGGGATCGACAATTTCCATGAACATGTAGCGGTTGCTCAGTTCCACCGCGATGTCGGCGAGGGCGTTCTCGATGTCCTCGATGAGCTGGTCCGCTTTGTTGTCTTGGAGATCGCGCTCACTGGCGTAGTTGAGGCGGGAGATGAGCATGCCCATCCGGCGCTCGGCTTCGTTGGAGAAGTGCGTGATCGAGCACTTCGAAATGGCATGCATCGCGAGTTGCAGCTTGTTCACACAGAACAGGACGGAGCGCGGAAAATTCCGCGAAAGCATGAGCAAGTTGCGCACGTGGTCGCCAGTCACTTCGGAAACATACATCCGATGATAGGCTTCGAACGCACTGCAACCACGCAGCAGAGCGGCCCATTGCGCGGTGTCCAAAGCGTCGTTCTCCGATTGCCCATCGACGCGCATGTGTCGCTTGGAATCGAGAATGCGGCACGTTTTGTCCGCACGTTCGATCTGCCGACCGCAAATGATAAATTCATAGCCCAGCTGATGCGGGAAGGTGGCTTCGGTGATCCCTTGGAAGAGCAGCGAGTATTCCTTGATCTTCTGGAAGAAATCGAAGTTCAGCTCACGACAGACCTTTTCCGCATTGGTGTTCTTGAGGAAGAGGTACATGCGGTTGATCGTTTCCCACATCTCCGACGAGATTTGGTCACGTATCATGCGGGCGTTTTCCCGCGCAAAGGCGATGCAGTTGAAGACCGAGCTCGGGTTCTTCTGCGAGAACGTGAGGAAATCGGTCACATCATAACTCGACCTTTCCGGGTGCTGGGACTCAAACAGATCGATATCTCCTAGCGAAGTCAGGATGGGCTTCCAATGGCTGTAGCTAATCTCCTCGGTGCCGTGTTCAGACTCCAGAATCGTTTGAAGGGTGACATCGACCAAACGCACCGTGTTCTCGGCACGTTCGATGTAGCGGCTCATCCAGAAAAGAGAATCGGCGACGCGGCAAAGCATGATGAAATTTTGTTAGGTTCTTTCGGATTTTTAAATGGAGATCGCAGAGGAATCACTCGTCGTTGTTCGTGACCCAAGTGTCCTTACTGCCGCCGCCTTGTGAGGAATTCACGACCAACGATCCCTTGCGCAGGGCGACACGCGTGAGGCCGCCAGGAATGATTTTGGTTTTCTCGCCGCAGATGATGTACGGCCGCAGATCGATGTGGCGGCCGTCGAACTCGCCATCGCACCACGTCGGGTGGCGGGAAAGCGAGATGGGGGTTTGGGCGACGAAATCGCGCGGGTTCGCCTTCACCAAAACACGAAACTCTTCGACCTCCGCCTTGGTCGCATGCGGTCCGATGAGCATGCCGTAGCCGCCGGCTTCGTTGGCGGCCTTCACCACCAGCTTATCGAGGTTTTCCATGACATAGGTCATGTCCTTTTCGCGATAAGGCAACCAAGTCTCGACATTGGGTAGGATGGCCTCCTCGCCGAGATAGTATTTAATCATGTCGGGGACGAAGCAGTAGGTGACCTTGTCGTCGGCAATGCCGGTGCCGAGCGCATTGGCAAGGCCGAGGTTGCCCTTGCAGTAGGCGCGCACCAGACCGGGCACGCCTAACAGCGAGTCCTTGCGGAAAACTTCGGGATCGATGAAGTCGTCGTCGATGCGGCGATAAAGCACATCAACGCGCTTCAATCCCTCGGTGGTCTTCATGTAAACGCGATCGTCATTTTCCACGACGAGGTCGCGCCCTTCCACGATTTCGACGCCCATCTGGCGAGCGAGGAAGCAATGTTCGAAATAGGCGCTGTTATAGACGCCGGGCGTGAGCACCGCGACGGTCGGATTGTCGACGCCGGCGGGGGCGATGTTTTTCAGCGCGGCGAGCAGGTGGTCTGGATAGTCGAGCACCGAACGGACGCCGCTGCGCGGGAACAGACGCGGGAAGGCGCGCTTCATCGACTGCCGGTTTTCCAGCATGTAGGACACGCCGGACGGGCAACGGCCGTTGTCTTCGAGGACGAGGTATTCGCCTTTGTCGTCGCGAATCAGGTCGGTGCCGCAAACATGGATGTAGATGTCCTTGGGCACGCGCAGGCCCATGATCTCTTTGCGGAAGTGCTTGCCGGATTTGAGAATGTCTTCGGGGAAGACCTTATCCTTCACGATCTTCTGGTCGTGATAGATGTCATTGAGGAAAAGGTTCAGCGCTTGGATGCGTTGTTCGAGGCCAGCGGATAGGTGATCCCATTCCTTTTTCGGAATGATGCGCGGCATCAGGTCGAAGGGGAAAACCCGCTCGGTGCTGCTCTCTTCGCCATAAACGGTAAACGTGATGCCCTGTTGCAGAAATGCCAGGTCGACCGCCTCGCGCTTCTGGTTGAACTCTTCCGGAGCCATCTCCTTGAGGCGCTCCACAAGGTGTTTGTAATGGGGGCGCGGAGTGCCGTCCGCGTGAAAGGCCTCGTCGAAAAACGAGCCTTGGTCGTATTGGAATTGCATGGTGAACGTGCTGGCTGGAAGGGGTTTCTCGGGGTCAGTTGCAGGATTCTTGCCAACCCCCCGAATTTTCTGATTTTCGCAGGGGATTCACGCTCTTCGGCAGGAAATCTATCCGGCGAGGCTTTCACCGGGATTCCACGAAGTCGAAACAATTTCGTAACCAAGCGCAGACACGCCGCGAGCCTTCCCCGCGCGGCGCGATCAGTTGTTGCCGAGCCGATCGACGAACTCGTCGAGCAAGGCTTTGAGCCGCCTCTCTGGGGCGATCGCGGTGGGCTTGTCAAAGCCGATCCAGATGGCGGTCGAGCCGCTGGGGCCGAGGCGCAGTGCCCATGCATCGCGTTCCGATCCAGTCGCGCCCGTAAATGTTCGGGTGCCATTGCGTCGGCTGAGCACGCTGGTCGCGTCCTGCGCGGCGGCGGCGCTGAGCGCCTGGGTGAGTTCGGGCTTGGCGGTGTAGAGGATTTGCCCAGACGCATCGCGGATCTGCTGGATGAGGTAGGGTTTCGGGCGCTGGCCTTTGTTGCCGAGGGTGGACAGGCCGACAGACATTTCCAGCGGCGTGGCGGAAACGGAGCCGCGGAAAAGGTCCTCGGTATCAAGGAAAGGACCGGCGATGCCGCAGCGTTTCGCGAGCCGTTGAACTTCTGCGGGGCCGATCTGGCGGCCAGTTTGGATGGGCTTGCCGGGGAGCACCAGTTTGCCGCGCTCAGCCGCGGCGGCGGCGACGAAGGGCTCGAACGCGGACCCGAGATCGCGGCGCGCGCGCGTGCAGTCCATGCGGAATTGACGGAAATTTCGCCCACCGATGAGCGCCAGGATGGCACCCGTTTTCGTCTCCGTGGTGATCGCGGCGAAGAGCAGGTATTCCGGAGTTTTGCCGGGCACGAAATCGGCGGGCGTCGGGTGCTTCCACGTCTTCTCGCTCTCCAGGTCCTCCACCGCCGTGTTGAGTTCGGTTTCCAGCCGCGCCTGCCACGCGGAATCCAAGGTGGTGTGAATGTGCAGCCCGCCAAGCTGGATTTCGCCGAGGTCGAGGATGCCATCGAGCTCGTTCTCCACCGCCTCCAGCGCGTAGGACGTCTGCGTGTCCTGTTCTTTCCGATCGACCAGTTTCACCGGCTCGGCGGCTATGCGATCGGCCTGCGCCTTGTCGATGAATCCCATGGCGACCATTCGGGCCAGCGTCTGGCGGCGTTGTTCGAGTGCCTTGTCGAGATTGCGAAACGGCGAAAACGCGTGCGGTCCGCGGATGATGCCAACGATGAGCGCGCACTCGCCCTCGCTCAGATCGCGCGTCGCCTTGCCAAAATACGTCCGCGACGCCTGCTCGATGCCATCCGCGCCGGAGCCGAAATAGATGCGGTTGAGGTACTGGGTGAGGATTTCGTCCTTCGGGTAGCGACCTTCCAAGCGCAGCGTGAGGGCGATTTCGAGCAACTTGCGATGCATCGATTTCTCCTTCATTTGGAAGCAGTTGCGCGCGAGCTGCATGCTCAAGGTGGACGCGCCTTGGGTGAAATCCCCGTCCTTGAGGTTGCGCACGGTGGCACGCATCAACCCGCGAACGTCCACCCCGCTGTGCTCGAAAAACCGGGCGTCCTCACGCGCTCGCAACGATTTCACGAGGAAATCCGGGATGTCCGCGCGCGTCACCAACTTGCGCCCACCGCCGCCGGGTGCGGTGATTTCCACGCCCTTGCGGTCATAATAGATGGTGCCCGCCGGCAGCTTGGCGACTTCGTCGAGATCGAAGCGCGACGCCAGCATGAAGTAGAAAAAGGCCACGCCGCAGAACAGAACGAGCCCGATCAGGGCGGCGACAAACCCCAGTTTCACCGGCCCATGCAGCCACTGCGGCAACCACCGTTGCCAGAACGGGGGCTTGTGGATGGGACGCCAGGTGGACATGGATGAGCTGCAGAAATGCGCGCGGATACTGGTTCGCCCAACCTGCCAGGGCAAGTCCCGCAAGACCGCGCTGCTCGTTCCATGCGAATCCCCCCACTGTCAACCCGACATCCATCACATCCATGCGCCAAGCGTCACGCTTCACCACACGAAATCCCAGCCGCAGAAACGTGGTTCGTAAAACCCCGCGCAAGCGCTAGGCCGCAACCCAAAGCCTCACCCACATGTCCACCGGTGAGAGGCCGCGACAGCCCCCGCTTGCCGAAAATCCCATCGACCTCAGCGACGATATCCGATAGATCGTCACGCCTGCGATTTTCACCCCATCCAAGAATTTCTTGAAGCCCAATGATTCAGCCCACTATTTTGTTAGACGCCCTTGCTCAACCCGCTGTTTCCAATCTTTCGTGAGGTAATTCGAAATCTTCAATAACCTCGCTGAATCATTGGCGCTGTTGGTCAATATATGAAGAGAATCGTTCCAGCATTATTGATAGGCCTTGTTTTAATCGGAGGGGTGGCATTTTTTGCCCTGTCCACCGATGAGCGCATTGAAGTGAACGCGATGACCGGAGCCGTTCGTACAAAGACGCGATACGCATACGTTTTCAATTCTGAATGGAAGGTTCGCTCAACTTGGATAGGCGAGTCCGCTGTGCGTCAGGGCATCTCAACGGCTAATGGCTGGCAGTATCTCTCCGTCGTTTCAAAAAGATTGTTTTATATGGCTCATGCAAGCGGACGTGCTCCTGCCTCATATCCAGTAAGAGCTATTGATCCTGAGGCCCTCAACCTAACAAATAGCGAAGAGATTGACCGCTTCACTCGTGATTTCATCACCGCAGATGAAGCGAAGAGAAAACAAATGCTTTCGATACCTTAATACTGACGATCTGGAAAACGAATCAAGTTCCCCAAAATGGTGATTAGCTCTCGGATCCCACGCCACCGAGCGCACTTTGCCTAACATCTCGATTCTCCTTTACAGCCAACAGCCTTTACCTAACACTGGATGTCGCTCTTCTCAGACCCCAAGGCCATTGCCGACTACGCGCAAAACGCAACTCGCCGTGTTCCCGGCTTAAATGACTTGCATCGCATGTCAGCCATTCTGTTGGCGGAGCAAACACCACCCGATGGTCGTGTGTTGGTCGTTGGAGCCGGCGGCGGGATGGAACTCAAGCAGTTCGCGCAATCGTTTCCAAACTGGCAATTCGATGGCGTTGATCCCTCCGCCGAAATGTTGAGTCTGGCGAAGACGACACTCGGACCGCTGGCGCCTCGCGTGCAACTTCACCAGGGCTATGTCGAAGCTGCTCCGCCGGGGCCCTTCGATGCAGCGTCCTGTCTCCTGACCCTGCACTTCACGACCGAGGTTGAGCGTTACCGGACCTTGTGTGAAATCCATGCCCGCTTGAAGCCCGGCGGGACATTGGTCGCCATGCACTACAGCATTTCTCAAAACCAGGCCGAGCGTGAGCGGTGGTTGTCGCGATGTGCTGCGTTTGCCATTTCATCAGGAGTCGATCCCGAACAGGCCAAGGCGGCGGCAGAGGCGATTGCCAAGCAGTTGCCCATCCTATCGCCAGACCAAGATGAAGAACTCATGCGAAAGGCAGGCTTCTCGGACATCGACCTCTTCTACGTCGGCTTCGCCTTTCGCGGATGGGTCGCGCGCGCTTGAGCTCGCTCCCTCATCAAATCCTGGCTTCGCAGGCGGTAGGAATGTGGGTTTGAGCAGGATTCAATCTTCCGGCATCCCGCCCTTTACAAGGTGCGGGAACCCTGCCACACACCTCGAAATTTAGCCGCGCGGACGGCCATTTCCCCAACCTTTTCACGACCATGCCCAAAGACACCTCGATCCGGAAAATCCTCGTCATCGGCTCCGGCCCCATCGTCATCGGCCAAGGCTGCGAATTCGACTATTCCGGCGTTCAAGCGTGCAAGGCGCTGAAAGAAGAAGGCTACGAAGTCATCCTGGTGAACTCGAATCCGGCGACCATCATGACGGACCCGGAGTTTGCACATCGCACTTACATCGAGCCGATTACGCCGGAAGTGGTGGAAAAAATCATCGCCCGCGAAAAGCCCGACGCGCTGTTGCCAACGCTGGGCGGACAAACGGCGCTCAACACGTCCATGTCGCTGCACAAGTCCGGCGTGCTGGATAAGCACAACGTTCGCATGATCGGCGCCAAGCCGGAGGCCATCGACAAGGGCGAAGATAGACAGCTTTTCAAAGAGGCGATGATCAAGATCGGCCTCGACATGCCGCGCTCCGGCATCGCCCACACGATGGA
>JAZKEG010000035.1:0-47580 GCA_040387215.1 Verrucomicrobiota bacterium
GCTCTCGGCCACCTCGGAACCGCTCTCGGCCACCACGGAACCGCTCTTGAGCACCTCGGAACCGCTCTTGAGCACCTCAGAACCGCTCCCGAGCACCTCGGAACCGCTCCCGAGCATCTCAGAACCGCTCCCGAGCACTCCCGCGCCACCCCGCCCCTCCAGCGGACTCTCCGCTGTCGAGTCCATGATCGCCAACGCCCCGGAGGTCAGCGAACTCCCGCCTGCCCCCGAGCCGCCGCCGTGGAAAAACGACAAGCCCGCCGCCGTGGAAAAGCCACCCGAACCAGTCGCTCCCACCCCAAGCATCGTCGAAGACGCCTTTTACAACGACCCGCTCATCCAAGCCGCCCTCGTCAAATTCGAAGGCAAAGTCGTCGCTTGATTTGATTTCCCATCTAAATTTCCAACCACCACACCACCCATGAACATCCAGAAACTCATGAAACAAGCCCAGCAGATGCAGGCCGGGCTCGCTGCAAAACAAGAAGAACTCTCCATCCAAACCGTCGAGGCCAGCGTTGGCGGCGGCAAGGTGCATGTCATCGCCACCTGCGGCGGTGACGTGCTCGCCATCAAGATCGATCCCTCCGTGATCGATCCCGAGGACGCCGAGTTTCTCGAAAGCCTCGTCCTCAAAGGCGTCCAGGAAGCCCTCACCAAAGGCAAGGAAACCTCCGCCGCCGAGATGAAGAAGCTCACCGGCGGCCTTGGCATCCCCGGGATGTGAGATCTCAACTCTGAGATTTCAAATTTCAAATCGACAGCCCCATGTCCCGTCTCACGCGCCGCCTCGGATGGACATTGGTGATCATCTCGCTGCTGCTGCACCTCTTCACCGTCTATTGCTATTCGCGGCAGCCGGACCGTTTTGCGGCCTTTACGGTGATGCCCATCTGGCTGTGGGGCGGCTTCGGTTTGGCGCTTTCGACCGTGGCGTTCTATTTCCTGCGCGCCTCGCTCTCGCTGGTCGTCACCGCCGTGTGGGCCGTCACCCTGCTCATTGGCGCGGACGAGGCCCGGGTGCTGGCAAACCTCGGCAAGCCCGCGCCCCTTCCCGGCCGGGCGGAGGCCTTCGAGGGAAAACCGGTGATCCGCGTGGTCACCATGAACTGCTGTGTTTTCAAGTTCGGCAGCCCTGCGGCAGACATCGCCGCTTGGCAACCCGACATCGTGCTGTTGCAGGACGCCTATCCCTATCAGGTCAGACAAATCGCCGACGCCCTCTACGGCGGTCGCGGCGACTATCGCGCCCACCAAACCAACGGTGTGGTCACCCGCTGGAAAATCCTCCAGGAAGTCCGCGACCCGACGCGCCGCGACCAGGAAGTCACCCTGGAAATGCCGGGAGGCGAGCGCGTCGAAATCGTCAACGTCCACCTCACCACTGCCGCCACCGACCTGCGACTGTGGAGAAAATCCGCTTGGGTCACCCACCGCGACAACCGCAAGCGACGGCTCCACGAACTCGCACTCACCCGCGAGGTGCTTGAGCAAACCACCGATTTCCCCAACACCCCCACCATACTCGGCGGCGATTTCAACGCACCCGCCACCGACGTCGTCCACCGCCAGCTCAGCGGCGAGTTCGTTGACGCGTTCGCCGCCGCTGGCACCGGCTGGGGCGACACCTATCAGCGGCGCTTCCCCATCCTGCGCATCGACCACATCTACGCCACCCGCCACTTCACCCCGGTGCGTAGCCGCGTCGTCGCCACCCGCCACAGCGACCACCGCATGGTCGTCGCAGATTTCCTGATGAAATAGAATGGTCCGCTTGACCGGCTCCAAGCGTCCCGCGACGCTCGTCGCATGACGCGTGAGAACTTGGCAGAAGTCCTGGAGGAAATCGCCCTCCTGCTGGAATTGAAGGGCGAGAATCCTTTCAAGATACGTGCCTATCGACAAGGCGCGGAGACAGTTAGAAACTTCGAAGGCGAAATCGTGGAACTCGCCGAAAAGAACGAACTCCAAGGCATCAAAGGCATCGGCGAGGCGCTGCGCGACAAGCTTCACGAACTCGCCAGCACGGGAAAGCTCGCGTTCCATGAAAAACTCCGCGCAGAGTTTCCCGAAGGTCTGTTCGAGTTGTTCGATCTGCAGGGCCTCGGCCCGAAAAAGGTGAAGGCGCTGCACGAAGCCCTGGCCATTGCTTCCGTCGCCGATTTGAAAGCAGCGTGCGAGGCTAGCAAGGTCGCCGGCCTTCCTGGCTTCGGAGCGAAGACTCAAACCAAGATCCTCGAAGCCATCGCGCTGCGCGAAACCTTTGCCGACATATTTCTGCTAGGATCGGTTAGCCCGTTGGTCGAAGAAATCATGGAATTGCTGCGCATGCACCCGGAAATCTCGCGCGTCGCCACCGCCGGTTCATACCGTCGAGCCAAGGAGACGGTTCATGATTTAGATTTCCTCGTCGCCACCAAGGAACCTGCGCTGGTGTGTGAGGATTTCACCACCCTGCCACAGGTCGAATCCGTCATCGTCTGCGGCGAAACCAAAGCGTCGGTCCGTTTAAAAAACGGACTCCAGTGCGATCTCCGCGCCGTCTCTAACGCCCAATTCCCCTTTGCTCTGCAATACTTCACCGGCTCCAAGGAGCACAACGTTGCCATCCGTTCACTCGCGCTGAAACAAGGGCTTTCGCTCAACGAATACGGTTTCACCGGCGAAACGGCGTCGGCCATCACCGTCCACGAAGAAGCTGATATCTACCGCGCGCTCGGACTGGATTTCATCCCGCCCGAAATCCGAGAGAACCGGGGCGAGATCGAAGCCGCTGCCGAAAAATCGCTCCCGCGTCTCGTCGAGCTGATGCAGCTGCGCGGCACTTTCCACAACCACACCACCGCCTCCGATGGCCTAGCCACCCTAGAAGCCATGGTCGACGAGGCGATGGATCTCGGTCTGCAATACCTCGGCATCGCGGACCACTCGAAGTCCTCGTTCCAAGCCAACGGACTCGACGAACAACGACTGCTAGATCAGATCGGCGCGATTGTAAAATTCAACGCCAGTCATGAAAAATTCCGGCTCTTTTCTGGCTCCGAGGTGGACATCCTCAAGGACGGATCGCTGGATTTTGAAGACGCACTGCTCGCCAAGCTCGACTACTGCGTGGCCTCGGTCCACGCGTCATTCACGCTCTCAGAGGAAGTCATGACACGGCGCATCTGCCGGGCGATGGAGAACGAGCACGTCACCATGTTAGGTCACGTCACCGGCCGTCTACTGCTCAAGCGCGAACCCTACGCGGTCAACCATGCGATGATCATCGACTGTGCCGCCGAAACCCGCACCATCATCGAGCTGAACTGCAGCCCGCAGCGACTCGATATGGATTGGCGCTGGTGGAAGCGTGCCCGCGACAAGGGCGTGCTCTGCGCCATCAATCCGGATGCTCACTCGACCGAGGGACTTCACCACCTCGGCCTCGGCGTCCGCCTCGCGAGAAAAGGTTGGCTGCGCAAGCAAGACGTTTTCAACACCCGACCTCTCGCAGAAGTGGAAGCATTCTTAAAAACCCCGAAAGCAAAGCGCTGAAATCACGGCCGCTCGCCACTGCGCGACGAAGCCCCGTTGCCGAGCCTGCGTTCAGCATCGAGCAATTTTTCTGAAAACTCCGAAGTGGAGCGCCACTTCTGAAATGCCTCGGGATTTCTTTCTGCCGCCTCTAATAGCTTTTCAAAAGCCTCAGTCTCCTGCGACACATCAGGAATCGTTAGATACCAATTCAATCCTTTCAACGGATCCGTCGCCACATGATCGGCCACCAACTCACGATTGATACGGCGAGTGTCTGAGCCTTCGCCAGCACGCTCGGCAACCCAACGCGATGCATCGTCTAAATCCATTCGCTTGAGACGCCAGTAGACGTGGTCGATCGCGCCATTCTTCAGCGCACCGGAATCGAGTGTGCCAAACCAAGCTTTCATTTCCTCAACCGATCCAGACTCACTCGGCCAAACGTTCCGCAGCAGCGGAAGCCATCGTCGGATCTGGAAAATCGGTGGCGGTGGCGAAGCGGCTGGCCGCTGCTAAATCCATCCCGCGAAGGATGCCAAGATAGGCCCGGTTGTAGAGTTCGGCATCCTTGATTTGCGCCAACGCGGCATTCGCAGAGGCAGCATCCCCCTCACCCCAGCTTGAGAAAATCACCTCGGTGATGGATGCCGCGTAAACAGCTTGCCGACCATCACGGCCCTCTTCATCGAGCGCCCTTAGCGCGGCAACAGGATCCACCTTCGCCCATTGGTGCCAGAGCAAGCGCCATTCCGCATCAAAGGTCAGCCCCTGCTTGTCGAACTCGAAGAAGAGCGCACGGAAAGCCACGGCATTTTCGGGTGTCATGCTTTCTAGCAATTCGGCAAAACGCAGCGTTCGAGAAATCGGATTCCCGGTGAGAAACGCCGCGTGGAGTTGACGCTTGAGTTCGGATGAAGCGCTCGGCGTCGGAGTTTGCTTTTCCTCGGCTTTCGCCTCTGCAAGTCGCGCCTCCTTCGCTCCCGCAAAGGCGATGGTTTCCGACGTACTCTGGGGTCCTATCGACGCCTGCTTGCTGGGCTTGGAGTTTCGTGGCCACAGGCTCCCCACGAAGATTCCGGCGAGTAGCGCGATGGACGCGGTAAGGAGGTGGCTTTTCATTCGAAGTAATGGAATCTCTATTCAGAGTTGTCGCCGTCGCAAAGATCGAACTCGAGTGGTCGATTTCCATACTGTGATCCCACACCGAGAGAAAAGTCAGCCATGCCATTTCAAGGCTTCAAAGCGACATCTTGCGGTCAGCCTGCTAGTTCTGATGCAAGCGCAAGATCCGTTCCACCTCTTCCATCGCTTGCTCGTTCTGATGCGCGCTGTGTGACGAAGGAACCACCAACTCACTCTCCGCACCGGCCATGTGGCTGCTCCAGTAAGGAACGATTCCATCGGACTGGACCGGGCGGGTTTTGTCGTGGTTTCCGCCCTTTCCGCGGTCCCCCATGATCGTGTGGTACGGGATGCCTGGAGCGAGTGGAAGTTTGTTGATCTCCATCACAAATCGATTGTTTGGAGCCAATGTGTCCACGCTGTTAGGCATTCCGTTCACTTTGAGTGAATCACCGGTGGTCACCACTGCCTTGAAAGCCTCGTTGCCGACGTTGATTAGCGTGAACGGCGCTTTGATGAGCCATGAACCGATGCGGCCAGGCCATCCCGAGGCGAGATCGCTGCCTTTTAAAGGGGCGGAAATGAAGATCACTCGGCCGATTTCAGACCGATGATCGAAGATCAACGATTCCTCAACCAACCTCTTCGTCTGGGGAGTGAGACTCACCTGAGATGGCTTCTTGCCAAAGTAGTCCATCCACAATTTTTCGTCGGCATCGGTGATGAGAAGTCGGCTGATGCAGCCACCCATGCTGTGCCCGATAACGACCATCTTGTGCTTCAGCGAGAATCGTTTTTCTGCCGCGTCCAGTTCCTTGCGAAGGATCGCCGCAGAATATGGATAGGGATAACCACTCGGGTAGCTGTAAAACCAAAACTGATAGTTTGTGCGGATCTCTTTGTCGGCCCAGAGCGAGTTGATCATAGGAGCCCAAGTCGCCGGAGAATCTTTAAGCCCGTGGATGACCAACACCACCGTCTTGTTTGGATCATAAGGCTGGATGCGGGAAACGCGCGCGGTTTCAGCATACTTTTGAGGACGTAACAACCGCGGAAGCTCCATCCCTTTCGGGTTGGATCGCGCCAACATGACCGCCAGCGGGGTGGTGAAATCCGCGGCCAGTGGGTGGCTGCGGCCATCCAAACGAACCTCTTCGTTCTCCAGCGGATCAAGGAATGTGATCACACAATTGCGCCCCGTGAAATCGAGCAGCGCCGTGACACCATAGTAAATCTTATCCATGCCAAAATTTGCACGGGCCGCCTTGTCGTTATCTTTGCCGACGGCGACGAGCGGGGCACCGAGCCCGCCACGGGTCACATGCTTTTCGACATAAAGACCCTTCATTTCAATTTCGTCAGCCGGCAAAAAATCGTAGAGGGCTGGATTCCAAAGCCTGCGATCTTGGTGCTCACGTCGATACGTTAGCTGGTAGGCACCCTCTGCGGTGGGCACCTCAAGTGGTTGGCTCCACGGTGCCTTTCCCGTTTCCCGAAAAGCCGAGAACACCCGCGCCACCGCAAAATTATAGCTGTCTCTCGCGTCTTGATCCTCAGGATGACTCTTCAACCGTTGCTCCGCTTCTTGCGCAGCTGCTAGATAATCACCGAGAGATAAGGCCGGATCCGCCTTCGCCGCATGGGCGATTTTCTGCTGGAAACTCACCAGTGCTCTTCCCGTCGAGCGGATGGGCTGAAACACCGGCTTGCGTTCGGAAATCGCAGCATAGTCGGCACTGCAACTGGAAATCACCAAACCTGCGAGAAGCAGGCAAATACGTGCATACATGGATCGAAAAAGGGTTTGGTTTATTGAGGTGCGTGAAGAAGTCGGCGCAGAGTCAGAGTGCCCTTGGCGATGGGCAAGAAAAAGCCGGGACGGTCATGCCGTCCCGGCCGTGAATCCTGCGATCAACCCTTGTTGAAGTCCAGTCCTGGGTCGCCGTCCGGACTGCCCACGAGCGTGAATTTCATCTCGTTGTCTTGAGGCAAGGTGACACTTGAAACCATCTGCGAATCCTCGGTGGTGAGAATCAGCAATCCTTGATCATCCAAGCCGTAGGTGCCCTCGAGATCAGAAGACTTCTCGCCATCGACAAAGTTCCAGATGAAATTTCCATCTTCTTCCATCTTGAACGTGATCGTGCCGCCACCGCTGGTCTTGCTCACCCAGGTGCCGACCAACTTTTCCGAAGGAACGGGTGTGGGAGGCGCGACGGGTTCTGCATCCTCGGTCTCTGCGCTGCCGTCGTCTGGGAGCGAGTCTTTCATCAGGTCGCGCAGCTGGCGTGCAATGGAATCGGCGGGCTGGATTTCCACCGTTCTGGCAAACTGCTCGTAGGCCTTGTCCGTGTGACCGCAGACCAAGTAGTGATAGCCGAGCAAGAAATGCCCATCTGCACCATCGGGAGTGCCTTTGACATAGGCTTCTAACTTGCGCAGCTGCTCATCATAGACCGTGGAGGACGGGTAAAATCCGACCATTGTGTCCCATCCCCAGCCGGGTCCCGAAGCAAGCACGGGATTGAGCACACCGGCCGCGCCGCCATACTTGCCGAGCGCAAACAGGCACAGCGCGCGATACTCGTGCAGCGTGGAATCCCCCGGCGTGTAGCCGATTGCTTCCTCACTTGCCTTAAGTGCAGCCACGTAATCTCCCTCCTTGAAGGAAACACGCGATCGCTCGAGAGCTTCGTCGGATTTCGTCTCGGCGAGTTTCGCAGTCTCCTCATCTCCCGGAGGAGCCTCGGCCGCGGTCACCGAAATGGGTTCCTGATAGACGATGGTGGACTTCGAATCGTTGTATTGAACCGGAGGAGCCGTGTAGGGATTGCGATACGTGTTGTATCCCATGTCATAGACCATGTTGCCAAGACTCCAGACGGCGATGCCCCACATAAAGCCCTCTGCAAAATCATCATCATGGTAGTAATAATGATTGTGGTACCAACTGCTGTTGTAGCCGTAGTTCCAATGTCCATGGTGCCAGCCATGAACATTGTTAGCGCCCCACCATGGTCGCGCGCCCCAATAGTTCGGACGGTATGCGTAGTTGAAGTTGTTGCGGTAGCGGTTGTTGATTTGGACGTTGTTGTTGATGCGGATGTTGTTGTTATTTCCCCAAACACCGCGATTGCCGCCCCACTGATTGCTGTTCCAGTTGCGGTTACGATTCGGCAACGTGGCGGGCCGATTGAGTCCTTGGTTGCGGCGATTCACGTTCACGTTGTCGATGTGGATCCGCTTGCTGTTGTCGAAACGGTTGCGGTTGCGGCTGTTATCGATGTTGATCCCGTTGTTGTTGCCGATGCCACCACGGTTCGGTCTGTCATTGTTGCCGAAATTGGGGCGATTGTTGTTACCGCCACCGTTGCCAGGACGATCACCACCGGGGCGATTGCCATTTCCCGGACGATCCGCGATGCTAGGACGGTTGCCATCCCCCGGACGATTCGCATTTCCGGGACGGTTGCCATCCCCAGGCCGGTTGCCATTCCCCGGGCGATCCGCGATGCTAGGGCGATTTCCGTCGCCAGGACGGTTGCCGTTTCCGGGACGATTTCCATTTCCAGGACGGTCACCGCCGCCTGGCTTACCCGGACGGTCGGGGTAGCTAACCATGCCAGGCAGGGTTGCTGGGCGGTTCTTTTCGGGCCGATTCGGACGTGGCATCGGCTTCGTGTCTGGACGATTGGGGCGAGCGCCGGCATCGGGCCTGTTGTTATCCGGTCTGCCAGCTGGCCGTGAGATATCGGGTCTGTCAGCGGGACGCGTCGTATCAGGTCGCTTGGCAGGTGTCCGGTCGGGACCTGAGGCTGGTTTTTGAACCGATGGCCGCTGTATCGGCTTCGGCGCAGGACGGGCGGCCGGTTTGGCGGCGGGTCTGGAAGCTTGGGACGCTGGCCGACTTGCCGGCCGAGTTGCAGGCTGCGGCTTTGGTCGAGAAGTCGGCCGCTGCACTTTGGATCCAGTCATGGGGCTGCGCTTGGGGGCACTGCGATGGTTGGAAGGCGAGGAACGCGAGACGCTGCGACCTCCACCACCACGAGAATGGCCTTTTTCGCCACGTGCTTCCACCTCGCTGGTGACGAATGAAAGTCCGACCAGGATTGTCAGGAATCGGTATAAATTTTTCATGAGATCAGTGGGGTTGGAGTTTATTCCGCGTCAAGATCGGAGCCTGGTTCCGGGGCCCGGCGCACCACACGCAAGATCGTGTCAGGCTGGGGTTCGCCATCAATCAGACGATCGGTGACCGACCAAATGAAGGTGTCGCTATTTTCGAAAGTGAGGTGCTGATTGGCACTCATCGATTCGCCTCCGGCGGTGGTGCCCTCGGTGCGTATCGAGTAGCCGCCCTCGCCATCGGGTGACCACTTCGCTTGGGCGGAGCCGCCGCCGCTGTCAAATGTCCAGCAGCTGATCACCTTGGAGGCACCATCCCAGCCGAAACGGATAGTCGTCGTTAGCGGTTCGGCATCCGGCTTCATGAAGAGCATTTCGCCGGACATGAAATTTCCGCTGTCGTCCCAGCCGAAGGCGAAATCAAAACGCAGGTCGTCGCGCTGGCCGGACCAGTCACCTTTCAGGGCGTCTGCCAGCTCTGCGAGATGGCCTGCGGGTTCCGTCACATCCGACAAATCACGGGAACTGGCGATCTTCCACGCTCCAGCGGAATCCTTGGTAAGAACCGCGCTGTAGGTGCTTGAGCGCGCCGGCTCATCATCGCCAGGGGAAGTGAAATGCACCGTGCCGTCTTCCACCGCCACGCCGTCAGCGACCAACCGCACCGAGGCGACCTCGATGGCCATCGACGGAACGTCATCGCCAGTCAGCACTTCTTCATAATGGGCCTGAATTTCATCCCTTCCCGTGGTGATGTCCTCTCCGCTCAGGTCGGTCATTTCACCATTCTCGGTGAACAGCTCGGCCAATGCCTTCGCATCCTTGTTGTTGTAGGCGATCACGAAATCAGCGCTGGCCTTTTGCAGACCGGGGATTTCGTCGGTAGGTTCCGCCGCCCACAGGGAGGTCGGGGTGAGGATCATGGCGGCGATCCAAGTGCGGGTTCGGTTCGATGGCTTCATGGGTAGCTCAAGTGAGTTGGCTGGAAATGATGGGCGAAGGGGTGCGCAGTTTAAAATCTGTCCGCAGCACCGAGCATTCAGCCGTGTTTCTAGCCGAAGGATCGCGCCGATGACAAATCATCATTTCGGCATGATGAGGCACAGGCTCTGGAAAAAGCACTGGGTTTCCACGCTCGCTTGCTCCTCGCTGGCGGAGAGCATCGTTCAGCGTCCCGTGTCGGAAAGAGCGGCGAAACGCCTGCGCGAAAACTCGATTTTTTCGAAATGCCCCGCTCCCGGATGCAGCCGATGCTGCTCCACCACCGGTTCGAGTCGCCGCAGCAAGCCGACTCCGTTGGCCATCTGGATCGCCAATCCGGGGCGTGCATTCACCTCAATCATCAGCGGCCCTATCGTTTCGTCCAGCATCAGGTCCACCCCCAGGTAGCCGAGTCCGGTCATTTCCTGACACGTCACCGCAATGTCCAAAATTTTGTCCCATTCTGGCATTTGGATGCCTATCAGATCCACACCGAGATCCGGGTGGCGCGTCACCGGTCGGCCGTGGTGGACCGCACGCACCGAGCGACCACTGGCGATGTCGATGCCAATGCCCAGCGCCCCTTGATGCAAATTCGCGCGGCCGTCGGACTCCCGCGTGGCGGCACGCAGCATGGCCATCACCGGGTAGCCATGCAGCATCACCAGACGAATGTCTGGCGCTCCCTGATAGCTGATATCTGTCATCACCTTGGCGGGACGCACGCGGTATTCGACCAGCGCACAATCGCGGTGGCCACCGAGGCTGTAGAGGCCCGCTAGAATGTTAGAAACATGATGACGTATCTCGTCGCCCGTCACCAAGCTGCCGCTCGGTTTCACGTAGCGGTCACCTTTGCGGCCATCGATGACCAGCACCCCTTTGCCACCGGATCCACGCGTCGGCTTGATGACAAAGGCGCCGTGGCTTTCCAAAGTTTCCTCAATGCGCGCCGAATCTCTAGGCGAACGAATGACAGCATAGGTCTCCGGCACCGAAAGCCCTTCCGCCTCCGCCAGCGCTTTGGTCTGCAACTTGTCGTCAACCAGCCCGTAGAGTTTGCGTGGGTTGTTAGGCAGCAGGAAACGGGCGTTGCGCATGTTGATGCCGACCACGCCAAGATCGCGCAACTCGGACGGAGTGCGCATCCAGCGATGCCACCATTTTCCGGTCGCAGATGGTGCAGCATCAGGCATCGGCAAAGGTCTTGAAGCGGCTGAGTTCGGAGAGCCGGTAGCCGGTGTAACGACCTATCATCAGGATGCCCGCCAGCAGCACCAGCAGCAGCTCCGGAAAATAAAACGCCCAATACTGCACCTGCGGCACCCGCATGAACAAGTAGGCGAGCACCGAAACGACCAGCGAACCGCCCACTTGCGTCAACGCACTGCGTTTCCCCTCTTCGTCCCAAATCAGCGACATGCGCTCGATGGTCCACGCCAAAATGATCATCGGAAACAAGGTGATTTGCACGCCGCTGCTCATGCCCATGCGAGACCCCAGCACCGTCATCATGATCATCAGCAACGTGACGATGACCACGCACGCCGCCACCCGAGGCACGACGAGCAGGTTGAGCCGTGAGAGCAGGAAGCGAAACCACAAGCCCGCCGCGATGATCACGGAAAACATCAACAACCCGCGCAGCAGTGGGATTTCCAACAGCGCCAAGGCCAGCAGCACCGGCATGAAAGTCCCCAGCGTCGGCACGCCGATGAGGTTACGCATGATCACCACCACGAAGGCACCTAACGGAATCAACACGATGTAGCGGAACGCCGCGCGCTCAGCGAATGGCAACCCGAGGATGGTGGAAACCAGCAACGGCGAGTCGCTCAGGTCGGTGAGCCGCGCTTGCGGGATGCGATCCTTGACCACCGCAAACGTCACCCGCGAATTGTCCCCGCCCGTAACATCGAGCAACGGTCCGCCACCGCGATGCCAAACGAAAATCGAGCGCCCATCGAGCACGGCCGATGGTTCGACCGGATCTCTCACTTTCCAGTAAGCGCCGTCGTAATACTCGACCAGCGGCACTGGTGCTTGGCTGCCGAGATCGACGTCGAGTTTTACGCCATACGCCACACGCGCGGGCACACCGGCCATCGCCAGCAGGTCGATGCCCATGGTCATGTTGGCGCTGTTCTTGAACTCCTTGTCGTAGTGCCGTTTCACCAAAACGAACTCCTGCGACGACTCGCCCGTGCGCACCTGGTCGAAGATCGCCGTGAAGAGTGAGTCCGGGTCTGAGGAAATGCCTTTCGCGCGGGTGACGATATTGGTCGCCGCCTCGCCCAGCGAGCCCGTCAGGTTCGGCGTGTCCGCTTCGGACGATTGCAAGTCGGCCGCAATCGGTTCGCCACCGCTTCGGATGCCATCGGGGAAACGAACCCGAAAGTAGAGTGCCTGTGGCCCTTCCCGGTTGTCGGATGACCACACGGCGGTGTATTCGCCAAGATTCGGCTCGATGTTGTAGTGATAGCCCAGTGACCCGGCTTCTTGACCGTTTTTCTCTTCCACCGATGCAGGCGGAAGCGACAAGCGCGCCTTCACTTTTTCGCTGGTGGCGAGGAATGACACGCGCGCCTCCACTTGCCACTCATTGACCTGTTCCCCTTTCCAAAATGGCACGCCGAGGCGCTTCACCTTGTAGGCCGCCAGCCCGCCGCCCAAACCGATCAGGATGATGACAGCGACAATCAGTTTCCACCGAGGACTCATGAGAAAAGGATACGGGGAAACAATCCGATCAGCGGAAAACCTTCTGGTCGGCCAGATAGGTCCGGCTCGGGTCGATCCATCCCAGATCCTTGATCATGCGGCGGCCGATCAACACGGGCGCGAGCATGTTGGAGCGATTGTTCAAGGTGAACTCGCCCCGCAGCTTGCGGTCGCCGATGGTGAAACTCAGCTTCACCACCTCTCGAGGAATGGATTCGCCGCCCGGTTCCTTAACCCGTGCGATCCGCACCAACGGTGCCTCAATGCGGGTGCGAACTGGTTTTTTCAGGCTCGGATCGGTGACAATGAAGCGCACCCACTTCTTGCCGTCTCGTTCGAAAAGCTCCTTTTCCTCCGCGTGGATCGAGCTGGTGAGCGCGCCCGTATCGAGCTTGGCCTGCACCTTTTCGATCACGTCCTTGATGAGGATGTATTCGCGCCAGCCATAGACTTGCACCGGATCGGCGGAAACGGGTTTCGCCACCGCAGCCACTTCCGCATCTTGAATTTCCGCTGCGGCCTCGTCGTCGGGATCCACCGCCGGGGCGGCCGCCTCTTCAGGCATCTTGGCGGCGGCCAGTTCCGCCTCAGGCTTGGCCTTTTCCGCCTCATTCGCGGCAGGCTTCGTCTCCTTGGCCGCAGGCTTTTCCTCACTCGGCACCGTCGCGCTGGCAGACGGCGCGGCATCTTTGGACTCCTCCTGCGACGCAGACGGCTTTTCTTTCACCTCCGTCGCAGCTTCAGCGGGAAGCAGCGACAGCACGCCGAGAGCCAGCGTCGCGACAAGCCGACGAAAAATGCGAGTGGGTTCTAAGAGGGTCACGCGGGCCGACTATCACCATCGCTTGTTGCGGATTGCAATGGAATTTCTCGGCCCCAAACGGCCATTCATGCTAACGGCACAGGTCGTTTGGATTGCACCAGATCGCCCGCGCCATGGCCCGGTAAACGAAACTCCGCGGCACTTTGACCCGCTGCCGCAGCCGCTCGGCGGTCATCCCAGCCAAGGGTTCGAGCGTCTTTTGGGCGATCCATGCTGGCAGCACCGTGGCGGCCCGCAAGCGGCGAGACCGCAGCGTCGCGGCGTAGCGTTCCCCTTCCCTCACCCAGACCGTCGCGCGCTCCAACCAGCGGGCATGACAATCTAGCAATTCCGTCATCGCGAATGGCTGCCCCACTGGCAGATAACAACGTCCTGCCGCGAGATCTTCCCCCACATCCCGCAGGATGTTGACGAGCTGCAATCCCTTGCCATAGGCGATGCCACGTTCGCGCAAATCGGCGAGAGTGGAAACGGCGAACGCCTTGCCCAGCGTCAGGAAACCTAGCTCCGTCCAGAACTCGCCCACACACCCCGCCACACGCCAAGCGTAATCGTCCAGCGCCGCATCGTCCGGCAACGCGATCGGATGCTCGCGCGTCGCTCCGGAAAACCGTTCCAAATCCAACACCTGACCGCTGATGATGATCTCGACCACCCGGCGTACCAATTTCGCCTCACCCGCCGGAAGTCGGTCCACCAGCCCAACGAGGTCACTCGCCATTTCCAACAACTGCCTTTCCCGTGCGTTTGGCACCGAGTTTAACAATGCCACCGGCCAGCGCGGGACTTTTCCCGATCCCGCCACCGCCTTGCGGAAATCCTCCAAAAATCCCAACCTTGCCGCACATGGCAACGTCGCCGAGTCCGCCAAGGTGTCGCTGGCTCGCGCCAACAGGTAGCCCAGACTCGCCGCCCCACGCATCGGTCGCGGCAACAGTCGCAAGGATAGATAGAACGAGCGGGACACCCCTTTGAGCACCTGATTCTCTGGGTTGCCGATCACGGCTTGCAGGCAAGTTCCGCCGCGCCTGCTTGTCAATCCACCAACATGCCTCACCGCCGCCACGGATGGGAATATCCGGTTGCGATTCACCGCGATTCGACTCACCGTGCCAACCGCATGAACGAGGATACGGAAAACCGGAATGTGAAGAACGACCTCAAACTCGAACGCCTGGAACTCGCCCTGCGCGCCTCCAACGAAGGAATCTGGGACTGGCAAACGGATCAGCGCGAAATCTTTTACTCCCGTCGCATCCTTGAGTTCCTCGAATGCGGCAACGCCCGCGCTCCTAACATTTTCCTCCCACCCCACGAGAACATCCATGCGGATGACCTCGCGTCCTTCGAGCGAGCCATGAAGCAGTCGCTCACCGACGGAGGCCCAGAAACCCTCGCCGTGGATGCCCGAGTCCTCACCGGCAGCGGTGAATGGCGTTGGCTGCGCATCCGCGGCACCATCGTCCGCGACAGACAAGGGATCGCCCGCCGCATCGCTGGCTCCATGATCAACATCAGCCTGCGCAAGGCCGCCGAAGCTCAGGTGGAAGAAGAACGCCACCTGCTCAGGCAGTTGATCGACCACGTCCCGCTGCAAATCTATTTCAAGGATCTCGACTCGAAATTCACCATGGCCAATCTCCGCATGGCCGAGTGGATGGGCTTTGATCATGAAAACGAACTCGTCGGGAAACACGACCGCGATTTCTTCGACTACGACCACTGGAAGCCCGCCGAGGACGACGAAAAACGCATCATCGAAACCGGCGAGGCCATCATCGACCAGCTCGAACACGAGACTTGGCATGAGGGCAATGAGACATGGGTGATCACCTCCAAGTTTCCCCTGCGCGGCCGCCATGGCCAAATCCGCGGCACCTTCGGCGTCTCCAGCGACGTCACCAAACTCGTCCTCGCCGAGCGAGAAGCGACCGAACTCGCCCAGCTTCTCCAACAGAAAAACGAGGCCTACGAGGAAGAATTGCACCTCGCCCGCGAGATCCAGCAGGCACTCGCCGGAGAAGGTTTTCCCCAAGCCAGCGCGGAAGCTCCAGTCAGCGTTCGCTTCGGCGCACGCTACATCCCCATCTCAGGCCTCGCCGGAGATTTCTTTGAGGTCATGCAAATCTCGGACGATTGCTTCGGTGTCCTCATCTGCGACGTCATGGGCCATGGGGTCCGCTCCGCCCTCATCGTCGCTATGCTACGAGGATTGTTAGAAAAGCAACGCGCCCAAGCCAGCGAACCCGCCGTCTTCCTCCAAGGCCTCAATGATGGGCTCGCCGCCATCTTGGAACGCGCGGGCACCACCATGTTTGCCACCGCCTTCTATGGCGTGTTGGATCTCCCTAACGGAAATTTCCGCTACGCCTGCGCCGGCCATCCCGGACCTGTGGTGGCCGGAGTCAACGGCGTCCGTCAGATCGCATGCGAGCGCGCCCACAAGGGCCCCGGCCTCGGCCTTATCCGTGGCGCAGCCTATCCATCGAACCAACTGCCAATCGCTGAGATCGACCGCATGATCCTGTTCACCGACGGCGTCCTCGAAGCCGAAAACCAAAGCGGCGAACCTTTCTTCGAAAATCGTCTGATGGAGATCATCGAAAAAAAATCCGACGAGGCGCTCGAACCCTTGTTGGATGGCATTCTCTCCAGTGTCCTCGCCTTTTCTGAGGGCCAGCATTTCGACGACGATGTATGCTTGTTAGGAATTGATCTCAGGAATCCATCCTGATCACCTTCCACGGACGCACAACCTTGTCCCGCATTGCAGCAACGTGGCAAAATGCCGCGAAATGCAATCTTCGATACGTTTTTAGCCGCATCCTCATCCCGACAAATCTCGTCTTTTCCTTGGTTTCATGGGCCTTGCGCGGCCAAACGCCGATTTGGCCCCGCTCCTGCGATTGAGTCCAGTGCAACTCAACCCCACAGCAACATGAAATTTAAATCCATCATCACCTCGGCCTTTATGGGAATCGCCTGTTCAAGCATCGCTCACGCGCAGCAAGGGACGGCTGAAGCAACATCCACGCTGAAGGAAGACCTTCGCGGGAACCCGTCTAAAGTCGATTCCGCAGACGACGTCGCCAAACAACAAGATGCTATTGTCGTCAAAGATGGCACCCTCATGGTGCGCAAAGACAGCAAGCTTTCCCCCATGGAGACGGACATGACGCTAACGGATGGCTCCATCGTCCTGATGGATGGCTCGGTGAAAACGCCAGAAGGAAACGTGGTTTTGCTCAACTCGGGTGACGAAGTCGCCTTGGATGGAAAGATCTTGAAGCGTGACATCTTGGTCTTCCGCGAGAGCAAAATGATGATCAAGCGCGACGGCAAAGTCATGCCCATGACTGAGCCCACAATCATCGGTAACGGCACCCAAGTCATGCTCGACGGCTCCATCGTCATGAAAGACGGCGACACCAAGACACTCAAGGACGGTCAGCAAATCGATTGGGACGGCCGCATCAAAGATGGTGACATCGTCGATGCTGGACCTCGCGGCAAACGTCCGTAATCAGTCGCCTCTTCCCAAGAAATGGACCGGGTCTCTCGACGGGACTCGGTCCTTTCCAATTCACAGTTAGATACGTCCAGCCGCCTTGATATCCAAGTAGCGATTCGCCAACGAAATGGCCAGTGAATCAGCGGTCGTATCCAAAGTAAGAACTCCATGCGCGCCCAAGGTGGCAAGAACTTCTTTCCTTTCCTCCAAGTACAAATCCGCCGCTAGGTATTTCAAAGCAGATGTAAAATCGGCAACTGGCTCGCTCACCGACTCCTCCACCGATCTCTCTCGCAGGCTCGCTAATAGGACAAGGTGGCAAGTCCTCAAAACCTGCAAGGCGGGCACCAGTTCCTTGCCATCCTCGCCCCGCAGGTTGGTCAGCAAAATCACCAATGACCGCCGCCGCTGTCGTGCCATCAACTGCTCGACCGCCCCGCCGAAATCGCTCGGGGCTGGCGTCGTCTGATAATCATACAAATGGTTCAGCAGCACCGGCATGGCATGTGACCCCTTGATCGGCGGCAGCCACCGGTCAGATCCACCGAAGGATTTCACCGCGACTTGATCGCCTTGCCGCAGCGCGACATGAGCCACCAAAAGCACGGCATTGAGCACGTGATCGAATTGAGGCACCCCGCCGTCCAAAGCCCGCATACGGCGTCCCGTGTCTAGCAAGAACACGATCGACTGGTTGCGCTGTTCTTGAAAATCTCGACTGATCAATGTCTGCCGGCGCGAGCTTGCCTTCCAATCGATATGCGCCAGAGCATCGCCGTCCCGATAATCTCGCAATTGGTGGAATTCGCGGCTGCTCCCTGCCCGCGATCGGCGGACGATGCCCATCGGGCTTTCTCTATGCTGCATCGCCAGCAACGCGAACCGCACCACCGGTTCGTAGTTCGGATAGACCTTCACCGTCTCGTCGGCCAGATGCAGAGTTCGCCGTTTCCACAAACCCAATCGCGAGAGACGCCTCACATGCACTGCTCCGAAAACCGCCTCGCCCCTTTCTACCAGCGTTACCGGATAGATCACCTTCACTTTGCGCATCGCTGGCACTTTGCCCGTCCACGGCAGGACCACCGCTTGAGCCCCTTGCGGGATTCCATCGAAAATTTCCAGGGTCACTTCCCTGTTGCTCGTATTGAACAACTCCAACCTCACCTCGCCGGGTTCACCCGATGCCAACCTGCTAGGCAAGCGCCGTTCCATCTCCAGCCATCCTCGACCTATCACGGATAGACCATCCCACCCAGCTAACGCCGCTGCGACTCCACCCAGCCAGCACCACGGGATTTGCAACGACGGAATCGCCACCACGACGACTGCCAGCAGCAGCCACAACGTGGAAACGATTAACAATCGCAAAGTGGGAACCATCATCGGTCAATGTCTCGGGGCTGGCACACTTTCGAGAATGGAGGACAAGATATCGTCCACGTCTTGTCCGCTGATGGCCATCTCCGGCGTGAGTTGCACCCGGTGCCGCAAGACCGGCAACGCGGCCCGTTTGATGTCATCCGGCGTCACATAGCCGCGCCCTTCCAAGGCAGCAAATGCCTTGCCGATGCGCACCAAGCTGATCGCCCCACGCGTTCCCGCGCCAAGAGAAACCGACCGCGATTCCCGCGTCGCCTGCACCACCGCCACCGCGTAGGCGATCACTTCCGGCACCGCCTCCACCGCTGCGGTCGCTTGTTGTGCCGCCACGATTTCACGCGGTCCGCAGATCACCGAAACCCGCACGCCATCGTTCCCCGCCGTCCCTGCAGAGGCCCGCCTCACGATCTCGCACTCCGCCTCCCGCTCCGGATAGGAAATGAGCACCTTCATCAGGAAACGATCCAATTGAGCCTCCGGCAACGGATAGGTGCCCTCGTGCTCGACTGGATTCTGCGTCGCCAAGGTCATGAACGGTGGACTCAGCCGCAGCGTCTCGCCATCGATGGTCACTTGCTGTTCCTGCATCACTTCTAGCAACGCCGCTTGGGTCTTGGCGGGGGCGCGGTTGATCTCGTCGGCTAACAGAAGATTGGTGAAAACCGGCCCTTTGCGCAGTTGGAAAGTCTGGCTTTTCATGTCAAATAGACGGAACCCCGTCACATCCGACGGCATCAAGTCTGGCGTGAATTGAATGCGAGCCGAATCACCGCCAAAGCAACGCGCCAGCGTTGTCACCAGCTGCGTTTTGCCGAGTCCCGGCTTACCTTCTAGCAGAACGTGTCCACCAGCCAGCAGCGCAGCGATCACTTGGTCGATCACGATGTCCTGCCCCAGGATCACGCCGCGCAGCTGTTGGCGCATCCGTTGGATGAGTTCCGCGAGGCTGCGGACCGGCTGCATCTCTTCGTCGTTAGGAATGTCGGGATTTGGATTCATGGATCGTCAGTCAAGGGCTTACTTGTTGCGGGTGATAGGGTGGATGAACGGGATTGAGAAGCTCCTTGCGGTTTCCGAACGGCATTTCGGCTAGTACAGGATTTGCTGCAAGCGCTGGAGGTCGGCCGCAGTTCGGGTGAGGATGGCGGCATCTCGCGGCGATGTCTCAGCCAGTGCTTGCTGAACGCGCTCACGCGGCAAATCTGAGATTTCCGCTAGATAGGTGAAGAGGTCGGCATCGCCGTGATTGATGCGCTGCTGGCAGGCACGCTGCCCGCGTTCTAAAATCTGCTGGCGCAAGGGAGCGAGCATGCCAGCCGCTTTGTCGAGTCGCCACTGAAAATCCCCCAACGCACCGAGGTGGTGCTCGTAGCCTCGCAGCATGGATGGCACCTGCGCGGCCTCCATCGGACCGAAGCGACTCAAATTTTTCCACAGCCAAAGAATCACAAACAACCCAAGCCCTAGCAACACTGGCCACAGATGCTCGCTTGCGAGGCTCCACAGCGAGAGTCCATCACCCCGCGTGAATCCGATATTTCCCTCACGTCCACTCGCACGGATCAACGCGTCCAAAAACTCCGCGTGTTGCTTTTTCCCGATCCAGCGATTGCGAAAAATCCGCCCGTCCGCCACCACACTCAGGCGTCCAGCATCGCGTTCCATCGAGACAAAGCTCACCGGCGCGCCATCGCCGTTAGTCACTCCGTTGTCCGACTTCATCTCTACCAGGAAGTTCTTGCCGCCGAACTCTAGCGTCTCCGCACGGTGAGCTTTTTCTCCATCCTCAGCAGACACCAACCGCAGTCCGAAGTCTTCCAACATTTCCTTCAGTGCTGGGTCCGGCGGAAACGAGGCTGCAAACGGCTTCCAATCGTCGTGCGCCGTTTCCGCGTGGTCGAGCATCACCACCAGATGCCCGCCGTCCGTCACCCATGCGCTCAACCGTCGCGTGAAACTGCCATTTCCTAACAAACTTCCAGGCACGAACCACACCGCATCCGCCATCGTCGGTTCAGTCCAACCTGCCAGCGAGCGCACCTGCCCCGGATAAGCCTCGCAAAACCGTTCTGCGGCCAACCATGGATTCACCCTCGCCCGGCCCTTGAAACCGGTTTCTCGCTTCACTTCTCGATACTCACAACCTGTTAGCGTGAGTATCGCAAATAGCATCACGATCCATCTCATCCCCGCCTCCCTTCCCCAAACGGCCATTCTTGACAGAATGCCCACACCTCTGCCTCCGCAGGAACCATGCCCGCATAGGCCAAGCGCGTCCACGCATCCGTGATGCTCCGGAAATAGCCTGGATGCGCAGCCTCTCCCACACCTAACACCCGTCGCAAGCAATCTCCCTCGGTGTCCGACTCTTGAATCTCCACGCGCCCGACCTCCATCACTTGCGAGATCGCTCCTCGATAGAGCAATCCCATCGCGTCCTGTTGACGCCCATCCTGCCACAGCTTCCACACGGCCATCGGCACATCTTCCGGCAAACTGTCAGGGGTGACTTCCATCCCCATGACCACCCGCGCAACCGCCTTTTTCGGACTCTCATTGTTGCCGGACCTCCTCATCAGAAAGGCATGTCGATGCCGCCAAATCAAGCGGCCCAAAAATCCTAACAAAATAGCAACAACCAGGATGAATAGAATCTGCAACAGGCTCTGCACCCATCCCAAAGGAAGGTTGATCGGGGAGACATCCTTTTCCACCGGCACCCGATCCATCACGGTGTGGACGACGAAATCCGGATGCGCCAACACCTGTTCCATCCGGTCCGCCGGGGCATCCACTTGCTGACCACGCGCGGAACCACCCAGCACCAGCAGAGAAACCACGACCACCGCCACCTTGCCCAAACGTTGAGCCAGTCTGCGGAAAGCGAGTTCCACATCCCATCCTTCCAGCCAGGTCCGGTTGTTGAGATACAATCCAAAGCCTGCCCCAGTCGCAAAAAGATCTCCTAACATCAGCGCCAGCATCACGCAGGCCACCGCCACGCGGGCCACCAGCAACGGCATTTCCGAAAGAATCATCGGCTGCCACATCTCCATCGCCATCCTCCACGCGCCGTCCTGTCCTTCCGGGATGATCATCATCACCAGCAGCAAAATCCCGAAACCGAACCACAGAGCACCCACCTGAGAAATCAGATAGATCCACATCACCGGGGATTCGCCTCGTCTCACGAGTTGACGGCAGCGCTGTCGATAGGCCGCACCGCGCAGGCCTTCCAAATCCTCCACCGGCATCGTCAGCGCCAACCACGGCGACAACCTCGCCACCACAAAACGGTGGAAAAACCGCCGAGTCCACGCTCTTGGCAATTCCCTCCACACCGCTTTCCACGGCGGCTGCTCGCCGAACAATCGTCGGCTGATCTCAAACAGCACCATGCGTGATCCCGCCGGTTTCAACCACCAGAACACCACCAACAACCAGAATGGATGATTCCATAACAGCCCCCACGCCGCAGCGGTGGGCAGCGCCATCGCCATCCACCACACGATGAAACAGCGCCAGAAATCCCGTCGCACCATCGCGAAGCCAAGGTCCACGGCCTCCCAATCGCCACGCGGTCGAATCTCCGCCGTCACCTCGTCAAGCTTCACCGTTTTTCCTCCTTCCCGCTAACAGGAAATACGCAATGTGCCCCACCCACGCCGCAATCCCTATCCCATACTTCCAGCCATAAGAAATGTCCTGAGCCGACCAAAACCCCTCGACCACCGCCGCCAACGTCGTCATCGCCGCTGCGCCATAGATCAGCGGCAGCGCTTGTCGCGAAGCCTCCACCAGCGCTCTCACCCGCGGCAATCGCCCTGGCCGCAGAATGGCCAGTCCCAATTTCATGCCAGCCATTCCCGCCACGATCATCCCTAGCAGCTCGAACGACGAATGCCCCGCCACAAACGACCAAAACGACGGCGGATGACACGCGTGGTTCACATATCCCGCCGCGGCACCGATATGGAGTCCGTTGAACAGCAGGAAAAATAAGGTTCCCAACCCAGCCGCCATGCCGCCCGCAAAGATGCGAAAATCGATCGCGACGTTGTTGTAGATATAGAAACAGAACATCTGAAAGTTCGAGCCATACTCGGACCTCAGGTGACTGAGCTGTTCCTGTTTTCCACCATACATCTGCTCGACCGATGCCATTCCATCCGCACCCAGAATCGCTTGGATCCAGCGGATGTCATGCTGCGCGGAAAGCATCATGGCGAAAAACGGCAGCCAAAACATTGCGCTGCACAGCCAGAACAGCTTCGCGTCCGCCCGCACCGCCTGCGGAAATTTCACCGCCACAAATGCGATCACCTCTTCCCAAGTCCCGCGCCGCGTTCGATAGATCAACTCATAGCCACGAATCACCAACTCGTTAAGCCGCTCCGTCAGATGCACCCCATACATCCGCGACTCCGCCAAGGACAGATCCAAACTCAGCTCGCGAAACAAGCGGGGCAGCTGCTCGGCCTCCGCCGTCCGCTTGCCCTTTTCCATCAGCGTCACCAGCCGCTCATATTCCGCCCAGCGCGACTCGTTGCGTTGTTCAAATTCCCCTGAGGTCATCGCTTCCCCCTTCCATCCTGCACCCAGTGCGCCATCGCCAGCAACCGCTTCACGCCTTCAGCGCCAGTGGCACCGCTCAGCACCGCCGCCTGGTCCGCGATCTCCGCCTTGCGTCCGTCAGACCACAATCCCGCCCGCTCCCGAAAAAGCGCCAACGCCCGCGTCTCGTCCGCCGTCAGCCCGACGGTTAACGGCACAGCAATCATCGGCGGCGGCCCATCCATGCGCGGCGCGGCGGCCATCCTGTCGTAAATCACCACCGTCCCCGCCGCCAAATCGCCCAACCGTTGAAATCGCTTCGTCGCCAAACAACTCGTCACCCCGAACAAGTAGGTGAAAAGCGGCATGCCATCGACGAAGCGCAGGAAATTCCGCACCACCGCCTGGCCCAGCGTAATCGGCGATCCCGACGCCTGCACCACCCGCAATCCCAACGCCCGTTTGCCCGGCGTGGCCCCGCGTTTCCCCGCCTCGAACACCACCGGATACAGCCAATCCATGAGAAACCACACCAGCAGCATCATGCCTGTCGCCACCCTTTCGCCCACCGCCACTCCGGCCAGCAACAGGCAAATCCCGCCCGCCAGCATCACCGCAATCCGTATCGCGAGGTCGATGAGATACGCGCCCGCCCGGAGCATGGGACCGGCCATGCGCAGGCGGATCTCAATCCCCTCCGCCAGCTCCACCGACTGCAGGGTGTCGAGTTTCTCCGTGTGCGCCACCATTCGCTTTATCACGCCACCCTAACGCCTTCACCTCGGAGGTAAACCCGGAACTGCCCCATTCCAGCATCGTCCCATTTCCCTTCATCGCCCCCGCCGGAAAAAGAAATCGACCTTTCCACGCCGCATCCCAGAATCCGGCCATGCCCGGTCGCGAAGATCTCGAAAAATTGTCCCTGCTTGGAAAAGAAAGCCGCCTGCCCGCCAGCCCGGACGAGGCGAAACTGGAAATTTTCCCCAACCAACGGCCCGGTCGCAAGTACTGGATCACCCTCAACACCTCGGAGTTTTCCTCGCTCTGCCCGGTGACCGGCCAACCAGACAGCGCGAAAATCGAGATCCGCTACGTCCCCGGCGAAACCATCGTGGAAACGAAAAGCCTAAAATACTACCTCGCCTCGTTCCGCAACCAGCCCGCCTTCAACGAGGAAATCGTCAACCGCATCCTCGATGACTTGGTCGCCGCGCTGAAGCCACGTGAGCTCATCGTGCGCGGTGAATTCGCTCCACGCGGCGGCATCCAGCTGACGACCGAGGCGACCTACCCGGAGTGCGAAGCATGAAAGTCTGTGTGCTGCTGAGCGGCGGGATGGACTCGGTCGCCGCCTTTTACGAAGTGCTCGGAACGCACGAGGTCGTCGCCTGTCTGTCCTTCGACTACGGCTCGAAGCACAACGCGAAGGAAATCCCCTTCGCCAAACTTCATGCTGATAGAAACGGCATCCCGCATCACACGATCCCGCTGGATTTCATGGATGCGTTGTTCAAATCCGATCTCCTGAAATCCGGCGGCGACATCCCGGACGGGCATTACGCCGAGGAAACGATGAAGCAAACCGTCGTTCCATTCCGCAACGGCATCATGCTCGCGATCGCCACCGGTTACGCCGAAAGCATCGGCGCGCGCGGCCTCGTCATCGCCGCCCATTCCGGCGACCATGCGATCTATCCGGACTGCCGCGAATCGTTCATGAATGGCATGGCCACCGCCATGCGCGAAGGCACCTACGAGCACATCGAACTGCTGCGCCCCTTCATCGCCACCGACAAAACCGGCATCGCCCAACGCGGTGCCGAACTCGGCATCGATTTTTCCGAAACCTGGTCCTGCTACAAAGGCAACGAAATCCACTGCGGCACCTGCGGCACCTGCGTCGAGCGCCGCGAGGCCTTCATTCTCTCCGGGCTCTCGGATCCCACGGTTTACGAGCAAACGCCCGCGCTGCCCTCATTAGGAGTCGATGGGTGATCAATCTGCTTCACTCAACCAATATGACACGTCTACTCGCAGTTCTCGGAGCGATTTTTTGCATCAGCATATTTTCCGTCGTGGCGGTCACTGAGAACGTGCGAGAAGACGTCAGCCTTCAACTTGTCATAATCAACAGCGTTGGGAAAATCGTCTCGGTCATCTCACTCCTCCTCTATTGCGGTTTTGCAGCACTACACTCAGTATCGCGTGTTGAGTATCCTGGCGACAGGGTGGGATGGATTATCATCATCTTGGGACTCAACGTCGTCGGATCGCTCATCTACTATCTGACGAAATATCAGGACTTCAGAGTTCACGGATTGGGTAAATTCGTTCAATGGGAAAAAACTGGACACTCATTCTATCGGGCGACTCCATCAGAACTCCAAGCCCCCAAGGGCATCAACCCCGACGCCTAACCCGCAGCACGTCAAGACGGCCGATACGATTCAATCAATAATCCACAATCTGCAATGCATCTTCTACCAGACATAGGCTGACACGGAAATTTCTATCCTCTTCTCTTATCCCCGTTCATCTGCGTCCATCTGCGGTTCAATCATCTCTTTTCCCATGCCATTCAGAATTTGCAAATCCCTTGAGGTCGAGAACGGCCACATGCTCACTCAACACCCGGACAAGTGCCGGTTTCCGCATGGCCACACTCGCAAGGTGGAGTTCGTCATCGAGGCGGACGAGCTCGACGACCACCAGATGGTTTGCGATTTCAAGATCATCAAAGAAGCCGTCGGCGATTGGCTCGACTCCTTCGATCACGCGCTGTGCATGAACACGGCGGACCCGGCCTATCAGGAGTTCAAGGATCGTTACGGCGACCGCGTCATCGGCTTTGAAAATCAAGACCCGACCACCGAGTTGATGGCACGCACCATCTTCGACCACACGGAAAATGCCCTTGCCGCGCACGCCGCCCGCACCGATACCAGCTACCCGCTCCGGTCATCCGTGCGGCTCGCCCGAGTGCGCGTTTGGGAGACGTCCAGCTCATGGGCGGAATACGAAAAATCACGCTGAACCATGCCCCAGAACTCTCCATTGCCCGACATTCAGGCCACACCGGACACCCGCGGCCTCGCCATCGACCGCGTCGGCGTCTCGGACCTGCGCTACCCCATCCAGGTGCTCGACCAAGACGGCAAGCCCTTTCCCACTGTCGCGAAAATCGCCATGTCGGTGCACCTGCCACACCATTTCAAGGGCACCCATATGAGCCGCTTCTTGGAAGTACTCAGCAAGCACGAGGGCGAGGTGACCATGCGCACGCTGCCCGAAATCCTGCATGACCTGAAAAAGCGCCTCGACGCCGAGGAAGCCCACATCGAGGTGGATTTCACCTATTTCGTCACCAAGAACGCCCCGGTTTCCAAAGCACCCGCCAAAGTCGGCTGCGACGTCACCTTCAAAGGCACCTCCAACGGCACCGTGGACGACTTCGTCCTCTGCGTCACCGTGCCCGTCACCACGCTGTGCCCATGCAGCAAGGAGATCAGCGAATACGGCGCACACAACCAACGCGGCTACGTCACGCTGGAAGTCCGCCCCATGGCCACAACAAACGGCTGGGAGCTCATCCTCATCGAGGACCTCATCGCCATCGCGGAAAAATCCGGCTCCGCACCGCTCTACGCGTTGCTCAAGCGCACCGATGAGCGCTTCGTCACCATGCAGGCCTACGACAATCCCGTCTTCGTCGAAGATGTCGTTAGAAACGCCGCCGCCCTGCTCCGCGCCGACCCGCGCGTCGCCTCCTACACCGTCAAAGCTGTCAACCACGAGAGCATCCACGACCACAACGCCTTCGCCACCATCATCAGCAGTGTGTGATAGACCGAAGACTCCATGACGTAAAACCCAAGACATCCCTCCGGTGACGGCGAGGATCTCTTCCATCTCCAAGTCTTAGGTCTTCCCGTCTTGTGTCTAACGCATGAAAATCATCCCACCGGACAACCTGCTGCGCGCCTATGCCCGCGGGGTTTTTCCGATGGCGGATAACGGCGAGATCCTTTGGTTTTCTCCCGAACTGCGCGGCCTCATCCCGCTCGATGAACGCTTCCACATCCCTCGCGGCCTCGCCCGCAGCCTGCGCCGTAAGCCCTTTGAGATCCGCTGGAACAGCGCCTTCCGCGAAGTCATGTTAGGCTGCGCATCTCGCGACGAAACGTGGATCGACCCCGTTATTCTGGAAAGCTATTGCCACCTCCACGAACTCGGCCATGCCCACTCCGTCGAGTGCTGGGACGCCGATGGCCTGCAAGGCGGCCTCTACGGCGTCTCGTTGCCCGGCGCCTTCTTCGGCGAAAGCATGTTTTCGCGCAAAACCGACGCCTCAAAAATTGCCCTCGTCGCCCTCGTCGAGCGTCTCCGTGAAACCAAAATCTCCCTGCTCGACACCCAGTGGATGACCGATCATCTCAAGCAATTCGGCGGCTACGAGCTCACCCGCACCGAATACCTTGCAGCGCTCAACCAAGCGCTCGCCCGCCATTCCGAACAATTTACACGTCCCCGCGTGTTTTGACTTCCCGCCGTCCTCCCGATGGCAATACTCCGCCCGTTCCTACGGAACCCCGGCCGGCTTAGCTCAGTGGTAGAGCAACTGATTTGTAATCAGTAGGTCGCCAGTTCGACCCTGGCAGCCGGCTCCACGTTTGCGATATTTCCCGCATTCCCTCTCACTCTGGCAGATGCTCGACGCAGTATTCTTCGCCATCCTTGCCAATGCGGAACTCGAGGTGCGCGTCGGTGACTTCGGTTTTCGCACAGACTTTGCAACGATGAAACGCCTCGTCCGAGGGTAACTTCGAACGGTTGAAACTGCGCTTCCGCTTTGTGGCATCCAGCACCCGCGCCGTGCCGCGCAGCGCAGGAATGCCTGCCCAGACGAGGTAATTCATGAATGTTAGCATGAAGAACGGCATCAGGATGGGCAACTTGAAGATCGTCATGGCGATCCCCAGAGCTGATAGAATGCCGATGAAACGCATCTGCACCGGGATGATGAGAAACAGCAGGATTTCAACCATCGGGAACAGCGTCGCGAAGGCCAGCAAGGAGGCGACGAACAAGGTCATGCCGCTGTAGGGAATGGCGATCGGATAGAGAAAATTCGCCACCAACGCAGTCACGATGCCGGTGTAGTAGAACAGGCTCGCTTTGAAGGCCCCCCACGCGCCTTCCAACCCATCACTGATCATGAACACGAAGTTCACGGCAAAAAACAGCAGCAGAATGCCGATCAGATTGGGACTGCCGAACTGGCCATTCGAGAAGAACATCGTCGCGATGCGCCAAATTTCCCCAGCGAAAATCTTATCGCGATCAAACGCAAGGAGTGCGCCAATGTCCGGCCGGAACAGCTGGAGAATGAACACCATCACCTGAAAAAGCGCGTAATAACGCAGGAAACCCGGAAAGGCCAACCAGCCCCAGCGACGCTCCAATCGATCGAAAAAACTCATAGCGCCGGGAGCATCGCGGCTTACGCCAGATTGACAAGCTTCGGGAAGATAGACCCAATCTCAGCCAAATGTCGCTATGGCCATTGATGAAAACGTCAATTCTCGCGTGCATCGCCGGCCGGCATGACCTCGATCTCCAAACGGCCGAGTTTGGCGTTTACGATGATGAGCTATGGGCGCCTCTTTTCTCGGAGAAACAGAAAAGTGAGCGAGCATCAACGCCTTGTCCCATCCATTTCATGCAGGGCAGTCGCACAATGGGACCGAGCTGGCTGTCACGGAGCCACTCAGAAATGGTTTGCGGCGCGGGAGGCGGCCCCTAAGCTCACGCCCATTCCGATGATACGCCAGCTTTTCCCCATCCTTTTGCTGATGCTCGCCGTCCCGTCCGTGATGGCTCAGGCCAAGTCGCTGCCGTCGGATGTTTACAAATCCGTGCTCCGCATCGAGGTCGCCACTCAGGTGCCTGACTACGAGACGCCGTGGAATTCCGGACGTTTTAGCGGCGGCATCGGCACGGGATTTCTCATCGGGAAAAACAAGATCCTCACCAACGCCCACGTCGTTTCCAACGGCCGCCGCGTCCTCGTCACCGTCCATGGCAGCCCGGTGAAATACCCGGCCAAGGTCGATTTCATCGCGCACGATTGCGACCTCGCGTTGCTCTCCGTCGAAGATTTCACCGACTTCGAAAAATTTCCCACCTTCTCTTTCGGCGATGTTCCGGTGCTCGAATCGCAAGTCCGGGTGATCGGCTATCCCATCGGCGGCGAACGCTTGTCCGTCACTCGCGGCGTGGTTTCCCGCATCGATTTCCAACCATACTCGCACTCGCGCGCCGACTCGCACCTGGTCATCCAGATCGACGCCGCGATCAATCCGGGCAACTCGGGCGGCCCCGTCGTGCAGGACAACAAAGTCGTCGGCGTCGCGTTCCAAGGCCTGCGCCAAGCGGATAACACCGGCTACATCATCCCCACGCCCGTCATCCGACGTTTCCTCAAAGACATCGAAGACGGCAAATACGATCCCTACGCCGACCTCGGCATCAGCGATTTCCCACTCTTCAATCCCGCCATGCGCCAAGCTCTCGGCTTGCCTAACGACGGCAAGGGCGTGCTCATCACCAAGGTCGTTCCCACCAGTTCCAGCGACGGCATTCTGAAAGCTGGCGACGTGCTGCTTTCGCTCGACGGCAAGACGGTGGACAGCGCTGGCATGATCACCATCGACGGCGAAAACGTGAACCTCAACGAGATCGTCGAACGAAAATTCGCCGGCGACAAGGTGGCCGTTCGATTCCTCCGCGACGGCGGTTGGAACGATGTGAACATCGAGCTCAAGCCGCTCACGTGGTCGCGCATGTATGCCATCCAGTATGAGGCAAAACCGCGCTACGTCGTCTTCGCCGGCTTGGTGTTCCAACCGTTAGACACCAACCTCTTTGCCACGTCCAAGTTCACCGACGTCACCGTGCGCCGCCTGTTCACCGACTATGTGCCAAATGGCCTGTTCGAGAAGCACCCGGACATCGTCGTGCTCACCCGCGTCGAAAGCGATCCGGCCACCAGCCTGCTCGGCGGATTCACTGGCTACGCGCTCGACAAAATCAACGGCGTGGCCGTCCGCGATCTCAAACACGCCCACGAGTTGCTGCACCCGGAAAACCCGCCCGAGTTCTTCGTCATCGAGCTCTTCGGCGCAGAACGCCCCATCGTCATCCCATCCGCCAAGGTCGCCGAGGCGAACCAACGGATGGAGCAAAACGGCATCAGCAAACTCGAAAACCTCGCGGACTGAGCCATGCCCCGCGTCGGCATTGCCCTTGGCTCCAATCTCGGAGACCGCCTCGCCAACCTTCAAGCCGCACGCGAGCGACTGCGGGAAATTGCCGTCCCAGATGAGCCCTTCCTCGCAGCATCCACCTATCAGACCGAGCCCTTGCTTTGCCCGCCCGGTTCGCCGCTTTTCTGCAACTCCGTCGTTGAAATCGCTTTTGATGGAAATCCATTCGAACTGCTCGATCTCACTCAAGACATCGAAAAACAGTTAGGCCGCCTTGCCGTTACCGAACGCAACGCCCCGCGCATCATCGATGTCGATCTGCTTTATTTCGGCGATGAAATCATCGACACCGAAGACCTCGTCCTCCCCCACCCACGCATCGCCGAGCGCTTGTTCGTGCTGGATCCACTATCAGAAATCCGCCCCGACCTTGTTCTACCCGGGCACGAGCGTAAGATCGCTGAATTGTTGGAACATCTAAAATCCAGTGAACCACCTCAGATTTCGTTTTAGCTCCAGAGAACTTGCTTGTCCGAAGTTCGGAGAAGAACGCTGCCGTTACAAATTCCCACCAAACTTTCCACAAGGAACTCATCTTCGCGGCCGAGAACACAAACAGCCAGCGATTCGACCGTATCGTTGCCCCCTGCTTCTCATACAGCACAGTGAGCCTGTTGTTCAAATATGCCTTTCCCTCCGAACGATGGCAGAAGCGACGGATGGATATTCAGAATGCACCGGTCGTAATTTTCGAAAGCTTCAACACTGCTCACGCCATCTACAGCCAGCAATAGCACCCGGCACTATTTAGCCACACGGTGTTTGAGTGTGTTTCGCCGCAGCAATGTTTGAAGGCGGCTCTACGGAGGTCGACTCCGTCGATGAGAAGTTGCAGGGCTTCATGCGCGAGCTTGAGGTCGTGCTGGCCAGGTCGCTTGTGGGGCCTTCTGGAAGGCTGTCGCAAGTGTCTCTTGTGATGAAATGCTGCGAACTGAATCGCGCACCCGAATGGGGAGTTTTCCGGCGTCGTATTCTTCCTGCTCTAGGTCTGAAAGGATGGATATGGCATATGGGTAGGGCATGGCCGGTAAGCCCATCGCGCCGTTTCCTTGTTTCACCAAACTTCGCCTCACATGACCTCATTCACCACCTTCTCCAGCCTAATTCTGCTAGTCGCCGCCGGTTTTCCAGCAGCCGCTCAGTTGACCGAACACGTGAATCCCTTTCTCGGCACAGCCACCATCTGGGAGAAAGAGGACACTGGTTTCACCCCCACGCGCCGGACCTGGGGAGCTGAGGTATTTCCCGGTTCATCGCTGCCGAATGCGATGGTCCAGCTCAGCCCGGTCACCCAATTCAAAAGCGGCTCAGGATATCAGTATGAGGATAAGACCATCCAAGCATTCACCCACACCAGCAAGGGACATTGGAACCTGTGCAACGTCCCGCTGATGCCGGTAACAGGCGACATTGCTCCCGACAACTTCAGCTCGCCATACAGTCACAAGAACGAATCTGCCCGCCCAGGATACTATCAGGTCGGACTCGAGCGCTACTCAATCAACGTCGAGCTGACCTCCACCCTACGTTGCGGATTCCACCGTTACACCTTTCCCGCTGGAAAACCCCGTAAGGTCGTCGCAGATCTCTCCACCGCCAACGAGCGGGTCCGTGCTTGGGATATCCATCCGGAAGGTGACAACGGCTTCAAGGGATTCCAACAAGCCGGTGATAAGATCTATTTCTACGCGCTTTCGAATCATCCGATCAAGGGCATCGGATCGCTCAAGAACGACAGGAAGGAGATTTCGGTGATAGATTTTGCGGATTCGGTCGATCCTCTGGAACTGCGCATCGGCTTCTCCTTCACAAGTATCGCAAACGCGAAGGAAAATCTGGAAAAGGAAATTTCAGGAAAAGCGTTCGATCAGGTGAAGGATGAAGCGCGCCAGACCTGGGAGAATCTGCTTTCGAAAATCAAGGTCACCGGCGGAACGCCGCGGCAGAAGGGCATCTTCTATTCGTGCCTTTATCGCTCGTTCCTCTGGCCCGCCCTGCGCAGCGATTCGAACGGAGAATTCGCCGACCGTAAAGGCAGAGTGGTGAACAAGGGTTTCAATTATTATACCGAACCCTCGCTGTGGGATGACTATCGGAACAAACTCGTGTTGCTCGGCATGCTGACGCCGGAGGTCAGCGTGGACGTCATCAAGTCGCTCATCGACAAGGGAGAAAACGACGGCTTCATGCCGACCTTTTTCCACGGCGACCACGCCGCCCCCTACATCGCGGGAACCTACCTACGTGGCATTCGCGGCTATGATGTGAAGAGTGCCTACAACCTGCTACTGCGGAACGCGACGTTGGAGAACCGCAGCCGACCCTTTATTAAAGAATATATGGAAAAGGGCTTTATTTCCGAGCCCGACCTTGAGAATCCGAAGATCGAAACCAAGGCCAAGGCCGGGGTTACTAAAACCCTCGAATACGCCTACGACGACTACGCGGTCGCCCTGCTCGCCAAAGAGTTGAACGATCCCGCCAATCACGAGATGCTGATGAAGCGCACCAGCAATTACAAAAACATGTTCGATGCCTCGACCGGACTGATGCGGGGCCGCTTGGCAAACGGCGATTGGGTGAAAAATTTCGACCCCGAATTTCCCTACTACGAGTATATGTATCGCGAGGCCAATGCTTGGCAGTCCTCGTTCTTCGCGCCTCACGATCCGAAAGGACTGATCGGTCTCTACAACAGCGAGGCCGAGTTCGAAAAGAAACTCGACGATCTCTTCACCATTCCATGGAAAGGCATTGAGGCGCATAACTTATCTGGATTCATCGGCCAATACTGCCATGGCAACCAGCCGGACCACAGTTTCCCCTGGATGTATTACTTCATCGGCAAGCAGGAGAAGTCCCAAGTCCTGTTGGACAGGATCATGGAGCGTTTCTACGACATGGGGAAAGACAAGCTGTCCTACTCCGGCATGGACGACGCAGGCGAGATGTCATCTTGGTATGTCTTCACCGCCATGGGTCTCTATCCGTTGTCACCGGCGGATACTGACTACGCTGTTTCCGTCCCATTGTTTGATAAAGTGGAGATGAAAATGGGCGCAGGGCCGGCCTTCACCATCTCCAAAGCGAACTCCAGCGCGAAAATCCATTCCATCACCTACGACAACCGGAAACTGGACGGATTCTTCATTTCTCATCAGGAACTAGCCAAGGGCAAGGAACTGCGGATCAACACCAAGTAAATCACCATCGAATTACCAACCACCCGATCGGACTTTTCAGAACACCATCTCAACCAAACCCACACTGAAAATGAATTCACCACTCCGCTTCTGCCTGACACTTTTCCCTGCGTTCGGCCTGATTGCAACTTTAACAAGCGGTCCAAGCTCCGCCGCCGAATCCGCCTCGAAGACTCCGTGCATGGACGTCTTACCGCTTTTCACTGCGGCCAATGTCCCGGCCTTCGGTCCTCACGAGATCAAGTCACCCGTCGGCGATTGGATCAACGGCATCACTCCGCCTAACCTGCCAGGCAAGGGCCTCGCCCAGCACCCGATGCTGTATGTCGGCGAGAACTACAACAAAATGTTCCTTGTCAATGAGGGCAAAGTCATCTGGACCTACTCCACTGGCACCACCTACGAATATGACGACGTGTGGATGCTATCTAACGGAAACATTCTTTACACCCGGATGGAATGGATCGAGATGATCACTCCGGATAAGAAAGTGGTGTGGCGTTACGATTGTAAAAAAGCTCCGGGCCGCCCCGAGCATACCGAAATCCACACCTGCCAGCCCATCGGCCTCGACAAGGTCATGTTTGTTGAGAACGGGCTGCCGCCCAAGCTCAAGGTCGTCAACATCAAGACGGGAGTCACTGAGGTGGACCACGAGCTGCCCTACAGCCAGCCACCCAATCCCAATTGGATCCACGGTCAGTATCGCCGCGCGCGCGTGACCGCCCAAGGGACTTATCTGGTGTCGGTTTTCGGCATGGGCTACGTGGTGGAATATGACAAGGACTTCAAAGAAATCTGGAGATACGACGTTAAATCGCCGTGGGCCGCCATCCGCCTCAAGAACGGCAATACCCTCATCACCAACGAAGCGGATCACGTGACCCTCGAAGTGAATCCCAAAAAGGAAATCGTCTGGCAGTTCGATACGGTCAAAGATCTGCCCCCTGAATATCATTTCGTTTCAGCCCCCCAAACCGCCACCCGACTTGCTAACGGCAACACAATTTTCACATCACGCGGCGACAACGGAAAAGGACCTCAACTCATCGAGGTCACCCAGGACAAGAAAGTCGTGTGGGTGCTCCAAGATTGGAAAAATCTAGCGGGCGCGACCGCTGTGCAGATCCTCAACGATCCCGGCATTCCGGAAGTTCCCGGGGAGTCGGAGCATTAGCAGATTGGGATCATCTGCGTGCTGGCCGGGATCAAGTTTACGAATTACTACGGTTGGGACTTCTTACCGGATGCGACCCTCTTCAACCAAACCGATCTACCAACCTCGCCCTTCCGAACGGACGTGGATTGATGAATGCAGCGCTGCATTCCAATATCAACCAGATGAAAGTTAAGCCTGCTGGAATTATCGTTTTTTAGATGCGCGGACGACGAGTGCGGTCTGCCCGAGGGCGGCACTCCATGAATGCGATGACCCGCGTGAGAATGATATCACTCGGATTCCGGGAAACGAGATACACGCATCCTTGCAGTTCATCAGTAATGGGTCGCAAAAAACACCGCCGAGTTAATTTCTATGGGATGGCTGCGGATTGATTTCACCTCTCCAACAAAATCTCATCTCCTAACACCACCAACTCCACGCTGCCTTTGAGCGTCTTGTTGATGAACGGCGTGTTCTGCGATTTCGATTTCATAAACTCCTTGGTGAAGGTCGTTTCCTTGTCGGGATCGAACAGAATCAGATCGGCGGGTTGTCCTTCTGCGATGGAAACGGCAGGCAGCCCCATCATGCGGCGCGGTTCGGCGCTGTAGCGTTTCACAACCAGATCCCAACCGAATTTCCCGGTCGCGACAAAGAAATGGTTGAGCGACACCAACGCGGTGTCCAATCCGGTGATGCCATTTGGTGCGCTGACAAAATCTTGCGATTTCTCGAATGGCGTATGCGGCGCGTGGTCGGTGGCGATGAGATCGAACACCCCGTCGATGAGTCCTTGCAGCAGTCCCTCGTTGTCGACCTTGGTCCGCAGCGGCGGGTTCATTTTGTAGTTGGTGTCATAGTCGCCGATGTCTTCGTCGGCGAATAGCAGGTGATGCGGGGCCACCTCAGCGGTCACTTTCACGTCGCCACGCGATTTCCACCAACGAATCGTCTCCATTCCGAGCTTGCTAGAAACGTGTTGGATGTGGATGTGCGCCCCGGCTGCGTGCGCCAACCGAATGTCACGATCGATGATGATTTCCTCCGCGCAGGCTGGCGATCCCTTGATCCCTAACCGATAGCTCATTGGCCCTTCGTTGAGCGCGCGTGGCCCGGCGAGTTCCGGCACCTCGCAGTGGCTGGCAAAAAACATGCCGAACTCGCTGGCATACTGCATCGCACGGAAAAGAACCGCCGCATCGCCCGTGGTGTCGCCGTCGTCGGTGAGCATCGTCACACCGAGCGAGCGCATGCCGTCGATGCCCGCCAACTCCTTGCCGTGGCGACCCTTCGTGACGCAACCCGACGTGTAAACGGGGATGCGCGCCGTCCGTTTCGCGATGTCCAGCACCTGCCCAACCACGGTTCCCGAGTCGATCGCCGGGCTGGTGTTCGGCATCATCACCACGCCGGTGATGCCGCCATTGATCGCCGCCTCAGTTCCGCTGGCGATGGTTTCCTTCGCCTCGAATCCCGGTTCACGGAAATGCACATGCGCATCAAACATCGCCGGCATGACGATGCGGCCGCGAGCGTCGATGACCCGCGCCCCTTCCGGCACGGCCAGGTTTTCACCGATCTTTTGGATGCTGCCGTCGAAAATCAGGACATCGCCGTGGACGAGGTTGGGCGTGTCTTCGGAGGCAATGCGGGCGTTCTGGATGAGCAAGATCATGGAGATGTCGTTGGCGAGGGAAAGTGGGTGAAATCCCTCACCGCGAGAAGCGCGAAATGGCCCGCCGCGCCCGGATCCGGCAATCCCCATGGCGGATTGCCCATCCTCTCAGCGGCGCGTTCAACCTCCTCGTTGCTCAAATCTGCATGCTGTTGAGCATCTTCGTCGCCTCTTCAAACTGGCTGGCAAACTCCGACAACGCATACCAAATCACCCAGCAAAACCCCACAACCGCCAGCGTCACCCCCAGTTTCCAAACCAGCGCGGTCTTAGGCCGCAGCCAAATCAACGGCAGCACGGCGGGCGGGAACGACAGGAAAAGCATGACCAAGAACCCACTGCGGAAGTACCACGGCAGCAAGTTCAGCGGCGAAGGGGACGCGGGCCGACGCGATTCATCCAGAAACTCATGGCAATAGCGGCATTTGACCGCCTCATCTTGGATTTCTTCCGCGCAAAAAGGGCACTTTTTCATGATGGGCTGGGACGGCGTGAGCTTGCGACCCGCAGGCCCCACGGAAAGGTAAAAACCCGGATGAAGCCGATTTCCGACCTCCAATTCCTTGCCCACCCCGCGAGCCTCACCTAAACCTCCGCCCCGCATGACCCACCTCGAAGCCATCGCCCGCGAAACCGGAATCTCCCTTTCCTCCGTCACCGCCACCTCCAAACTCATCGCCGAGGGCGGCACCGTTCCCTTCATTTCCCGCTACCGTAAGGAACAAACCGGCTCGCTCGACGAAGTCCAGATCACCACGATCCGCGACCGCATGTTGCAACTCGCCGAGCTGGATTCCCGCCGCAGCGCCGTCCTGAAATCCCTCGAAGAGCGCTCGCTCCTCACTCCCGAGCTGAAAAAGAAACTCGAAGCCGCGCTCACCGTGAACGCCGTCGAGGACATCTTCGCCCCCTACCGCCCGAAGCGCCAGACCCGCGCCACCAAGGCGATCGAACGCGGCCTCACCCCGCTCGCTGATTTCATTTTCGAAAACCAAGCTGCCGATCCCGAGGAGGAAGCCGCCAAGTTCCTCAACCCGGAAATGGAAGTCCCGACCACCGTCGAAGCCCTCGCCGGTGCCCGCGACATCATCGCCGAGCGCGTCGCCGATGACGCCACGCTGCGCGGCCGCGTCCGGAAAATCTACGAAGAGGACGCCACCGTTTCCTCCAAGATCATGTATGGCAAGGAAGAGGAAGGCGACGCCCAGAAGTTCCGCGACTACTTCGAGTGGAGCGAGCCGTTCCACTCCATCCCATCCCACCGCATGCTCGCCATCCGCCGCGGCGAAAAGGAAGGATTCCTGCTCATGCGCGTCGAGGTTCCGTTAGAGCGCGTCACCGCCACCGCCCTTCCCGATTACGTAAAATCCACCGGCCCCGCCGGCAAGCACGTCGCCCAGGCCGTCGAGGACGGTTGCAAGCGCCTGCTCATGCCATCGATGGAAACTGAAGCCCGTTTGTTAGCGAAAAAACGTGCTGACGAAACCGCCATCACCGTCTTCGCCGACAACTTCCGCGAACTCCTGTTAGCCTCGCCGCTCGGTGAAAAGCGCCTGCTCGCCATCGACCCCGGCTTCCGCACCGGTTGCAAAACCGTCGTGCTCGACCGTTCCGGAAAACTCCTGCACCACACCGTGCTCCACTGCACCGCCGGTTCGCAGAACCAAGCTTACGAAGCCGCCGTCGAAGTCACCACGCTCATCAAGAAGTATGACATCGAGGCCATCGCCATCGGCAACGGAACTGCTAGCCGCGAAACCGAAGCGTTCATCAAGAAACTCAAACTCCCCTCCTCCATCCCCGTCGTGATGGTGAACGAGAGCGGCGCATCCATCTACTCCGCTTCCGATGTCGCCCGCGAGGAATTCCCTAACGAAGACGTCACCGTCCGCGGCGCCGTTTCTATCGGCCGCCGCCTGATGGACCCGCTCGCCGAACTGGTGAAGATCGACGCCAAAGCTATCGGCGTCGGCCAATACCAGCACGATGTCGATCAGCGCGCGCTTAAAGCCAGCCTCGACGACACCGTGGTTAGCGCCGTGAACGCGGTCGGCGTCGAGATCAACACCGCCTCCAAGCAACTCCTCTCCTACGTCTCCGGCCTCAATGCCTCGCTCGCCGAAAACATCGTCGCTTGGCGCAATGAAAACGGAGCCTTTACCTCGCGTGAGCAATTGAAAAAAGTCCCGCGCCTCGGCGAAAAAGCCTTCGAGCAAGCCGCCGGATTCCTCCGCGTCCGCGGCGGTGCCCATCCTCTCGATTCCTCCGCCGTCCACCCGGAGCGCTATCCACTCGTCGAGAAAATGGCCGCCGACGTCGGCTGCAAGGTCGAGGAACTCCTCGGCAACGAAGCCGCTAGAAAAAAGATCGATCTACAAAAATACGTCAGCCAGGACGTCGGCTTACCGACCCTGAAAGACATCGTCGCCGAGCTCGCCAAACCCGGCCGCGACCCGCGGAAGCAATTCGAGCTCTTCTCCTTCGTCGAAGGCGTCGAGAAACCGTCCGACCTCACCATCGGCATGAAGCTTCCCGGCATTGTCACCAACGTCACCGCCTTCGGCGCCTTCGTCGATGTCGGCGTCCATCAGGACGGCCTCGTCCACGTCTCGCAGCTCGCAGATCACTTCATCCGCGACGCCTCGGAAGTCGTCAAGGTCGGTCAAAAAGTCCAGGTCACCGTCGTCGAAGTCGATCTCAAGCGCAACCGCATCGCCCTCTCCATGAAAAGCAAGGTGGACCTCGACAACCGCCGCTCCACCGGCGACGACCGCGACGCCCGGCCTAACGGCGGCGGCAACCGCAACAACGGCCCCCGCCCCCAAGGCGGCCGCCCCGGTAACTTCCAACCCAACTCCGCCCCGAACAACGACTGGTTCTCCCAGGCGCTCAACCAGGCGAAGAAGAAATAAGGAGAATGGACGTCTCGTCCATCCCCACCGCTGTAGCGTCGGTCTGCGACCGTCGCTAGCTGAAAAGCGCCCTCAGGACAACCGCACCACCTCCCTCAACATTCAGGAAACACCAGCGACCACCTCTCTGACACGCGACCACCACCTTGATCACACCCTTGTAATGCCGCCCTTTTCAGCTAGCGACGGTCACAGACCACTGCTCAAACGCCCCGATCCGGCATCCTTCACAACTGCTTGATCCGGCTTTCCAGATCCCGGCGGTTGATCAGGTCCACCACCTGGACGCTATCAGGCAGCAGCCGGAATAGCAGGCGGTGATCGATGCCGATGCGGACGCGCAGCGTATCCGGACGGGCCTTCAAGCGCACGACTCCCGTGAAAGCAGCCGACTCGCCCGCTGCCAGCCTGCCGAGCAATGCCATCGCGCCTTTGCTGACCTGCTTGGGAAATCCCTCCAGCGTCCGGTGGAAATTTTTCGGAAACGCGATCACCCTCACCGGCTGGTTGCCCTCCACCTCGCCCGGCAGGACCAGCGAGTCCTCCGCATCGATGGCATCCGCCGGTTCCGCGTGCGGTTCGTTCCGCGCCTGTTGATCCCGGAGTGCTTCCAGATCGGTCAGCGTTTTCTCCAAGTCACGGCGGAGAATCGCCCGCTCCTCGTGACGCTCCTTCAGCGAGTTTTTGAGAAATCTCACCTTCATCCTCATTTCCTGCAGCGAATGTTCGTCCGCAGGAGCGACTTTCTGAACGTTCGCCGTCGGGGAAACCGCAGTTTTTTCCCTGCGCGCGATCTCATGCTTCATCTCATCGATAGCCAGCTTCATCTTCCGCACCTCGCCGGCCTTGGCCTCCAGCTTCTGGTTCGCTAGGCGCAGCGCCTCGGCGTTTTTCTTGCCACTGGCCGCGCTTCTCTTGGCGAGTATCATTTCCATGATGTCGCTGTAGGGCTCATCGTCGGACAGTTCCAGCCGGGTGCGAGCGGCGAGGAGGCCGTCCAAGGTGGCCACCGCTGATTTCGGGTCCAGCACCGGGATCGAGCCGCGTGCCACGAGGATTCCCAACGCCGGTACCGTCGAGCGCAGGAGGCTGGCTGCCATCTGGGCAAGCTCGTCACCGCTCTTGCTGCTCAGCGCGTCCATCGCCATCTCTTCCAACAGCTTCAGAGTTTCCGCCGCATCATCCTTCACCCGAAGCAGCATCGTGGCGGGAGGAACGAAGATCTCCTGCTCGGGATTGGACTCCCATCGGAACTGGATCAGCCGTTCCACCACGTCCTTGCGGTCCGCCGACGTCGCCTGGCGGGTGACCCAGCACCACGCTTCGGCAATCCCGTCGGACCATCCCAGCGTTTCCATGGCTTCCACCGCTTCTCCGAACATTCCGAGAGCACCCAGCTTTTTCAGATAATATTCTACCAGTTCCTCATCGAGCTCCAGCGGATCGATGCGGGCCATCTCCGGCGGCTGGAGCTTCTCCAGGCGGGTCATGGTGAGAAATTCCGCCGGAGCCGCCCGCAGCTCCTCACGCGTCTTCCCGGCCACATCGCTCGACCGGCTCAGCCTTTGCCTATCACTTTCCACGCAGCACCGCTTGTATTTTTTCCCGCTGCCACATCGGCAGGGCTCGTTGCGGCCGATGTTCTCCACGGATCGCCGCATTGTGAATCCGGCATGTTTCCGCACCGGCTCGGCCGGGACCTGGTCCAAGATGGGGCCCTTGGCAAATCGCAGCCAGGTGTTTTCCAAATTCAGCCTGGCGGCGGCCACCGCTTCCGATTCGATTTGCTCCTGCGTGATCTCCAGGCACTTCAACATCGGCCCGTCCTTGAGATTCGTGGCGAGCAGCGCCATCAAGCTCTCGAAATCCTTGGGACAATACTTGGATAGGCAGAATTTCCGCGCGGATGCCACGAACCCCGCCGGCAGCTCCCCGTTCCTCCGCTCCGCGCACCAATGCCACGCCGTGAAATAGGCGTAAGCCTGCGTTCTGGGGTTGATTCCGCCCAGTTCCAGCCCTGCCAGCACCCGTTCCGGTAGATCCTCTCCATCCAGATGCCAGAGCACGCAGCCGCACTGGTAAGGATTCGGCATCAATTGCAGCCCACCTTCGATATGCCGGGAAGCCACCTTCCTCCCGAGATGCATCGCTGGCAGCACCAGATAGGCGAAAGCGCCGACGTCATGCTCCGCCACCGCCTTCGCGATCCAACCGTCCAGCTCCGCATCGTCCTCCGGCAGCAGGGCGGCGGCCTTCTTCATTGATGCATGGCAGTAGTCCGACGTATGGATGATTTCACGGATCCCCGGGTGCATGGTTAGGATCTAGCACGTCCATCGATCCTAACGCAATAACAGACACTAACGTTTGTAGCATCAATCGCAGCGCAGCGGAGATGGAGGGCCTCGCTTGACTCAATTCCGCCCTCAATCTGTGACCGTCGCTAACGGAAAAAAGGCAGCAGGACCACCGCCGATCCACCCGCAACGCTCGCGAAAACCAACCCGCATCGCCCTCTCGATGGAAAGCAAAGTGGACCTCGACAACCGTTTTCAAGGTGAAGTGTTTCATCGGTCTGTCTGGAGTGGGGAGACACTCAGCACTACTTCTGCGTGGTCAGCTCGAATCGCTCCACACCTGAGTCGATCGGCGCGGACATCTTCCACTCGCTCTCGTAGAACTTCACATTCACCTGATACCCGCCCGGTTTGAACGCTTCCGATTCGCCCACCTTAAAATAGTCCGACAACTTCACCGTGGTTCGATAAGGCTTGTCTTTGGCCACGGTGATCTTTGCCCCAGCGCTATGCTCTTGGTGCATCCAGTTTTCCGGGCGCACCTTGGCTAGGTCGGGTTGAACGGTCCCCCAAGGACCAAGCACGTAGATCCCGAACGATTGGGCAAATGCCCCCAATAGGAAGGTATGGCTCTGCTCCCCGTCCGTCGAGAGGACGACCTCAAGAGTGATTTCTTCTCCCACTGTCACCGGCTTCGTGGGAGCGATGACTTGGAGCTTGAGTTTGGGTTCAGAAGCCACCGCAATCGATGTGATGGGGGCTAGACACAGTGCGGAGACTATGTTCATGGGACAAACTCAGTTGAGCGAACGTCTAGCTCATCCACGACGGGGATGGAATCTCGAATTTAAACTGGAGCGTTGTCCGCCATTGGATGGAGCGTCTTGTTAGCGATTCTTTTCGGTGTGGTGCTTAATGTGATTCAGAACTCGAAGGTGGATTCGATGGATGATCTCATCGGAAACCATACCCCAGTAGAACTCCGGCGAAATGCTGTGGGAATACCATGTGGTGCCTTCTAGCAGAACCTGATCGCCCTGCTGAGCAAGTCGAAACTGCCCCCTATCCGACACCATGTGTCCGTGCAGATGCGGAGCATGTAAATCCTTGTAAAGGGAAAGCTCGTTCATGGGTGGGGGATTTTCAGTTACATCGAAGGAAAGTCGGCTAGGAGCATCCCACTCCGTGATCGGCTCCACGAAGCTTCCGGTGGAAAACACACAATAACGAATGGCTCCCACCCCTTTGCCCTCGATTCGCGCCTCAATCGGATAGGCAATCCCAAGACGGAAAATAATCCCCGGCTTCTCTGTAATCTCGGGGAAAGCAATCACTGTATCCCAAACATCTTCGATCCGTCCGTCGATGAGGACTGAAGTGGTAACCTCTCGGATCACAGGATCTGGTGTAGTCGCGTGCTCAAATCCGACCAGAAAAGGGAACGAGAGCGCTAGCAACGAAGCGATCGTGGCACCGGTAGTCCCACCAACTGACGATCCGACTAGCCGCCCCAAAGCTGTTCCAATCAAGGCCAAAACGAGAGCGAGCGGTAGAGCCATGAGTAGGCAAATCAGCCCATCCAGCGCGAAAATCATGATCAGCCCACCGAGTGCGAGAATGCTCAGGCACGATACACCATAAGCGCTGCCAAATGATTGCTTCCTCCTGTAACACCAGGCGAATGCAGCCAGAAAGCTGACGACAATGGGAAGTCCAAGAAAAAGGCTCCATCCATACTGCTCGAAAGCCCGAACCGAAAGTGCCGCACCTCCTAAACCGACGAGTGCGGGTGCGAAAATTGCCGTGGCTTTGTTATTTAAGACGCGCTGCATCAGGTATTTTTTTCGCAACGATAGAGTGGTGGCACCGGCGGAGGGAAGCCCGAATTCAAGTTGAGACGTTATCGCCGGTTGCCGCTCACGGCTTGTTAGGCTTCGTTGTGTTTTGCTTGTCTTCGGTCTCTCGCAGCGTCTTAAATCTCACCGGATTCTTTTGCTCCCAAGGCGTGCCGACTAGGTCTGGATTAGCTCCGGGTGGCAATGGCTTCTGCGTCTTTGGCTTGATAAATAAGGGAAGAATGAAGCCTGCGAGAACTCCGACAATCAGCGACCAAAGAAGCGCGATTCCGATTCCGCTGTTACCGTTGCCCGCTGCCATCGCGAACGGACTCCAGATCCACATCACTGCTTTGGTCACGTGAAAGCCCGCTCCAGGTCCATATGTGAAGCTACCCATTCCGCCCACGAACAACAGGAGTGCAAGCGCCAGTGTTACCGCTGCATGGAGAAATATTATTCCGACGCACCAACCTAGCGAGAATTGTCCTAATCGATTCATCTTGGGTGCAAATTTCTTGCCTAACGTTAAATGTGGTGGCACGGCGGCGCAGGACTCATAGAGCGAAGCGAACGAGGGAGCTTATCCACCGTTGCCACGCACGGCTTGTTCGGCTTCTTGGATTTCTTGCATTGAATGTCGCGTGTAGCCAATGATTTTGCCTTCTCTGTCGATCGTGACTACAGCGGCCGGCACGTCTATGTAAACATTCGCGCCATCACGTCCATTCGTGCAAACCATCGCTCTTGCAATCACTCTCCAGGCGCCATCATTGATCCGGTTTGAGGTTCCAGTGACCATTCTTGTAGTCTTGAACGGAACTCTAGGCTCATCTGTAAACCCTTCCCGGACTATCGCTTCTCGCTTCGCTATCGTGAACGCTTGCTCCGGACTTAAGGAGGATGGCGATTGATCGGTATAGACGCTCTGGATCTGGCTATAATCCGGCTTGGTGGCGCATCCAACGATTGCGAATGCGATAATGATTGGTAGGTAGGTTTTCATTTAGTCTTCGTTTCTTTGCCGAACGTATAGGCCATCCACGGCGGGGAAGGAAGCCCGAATTCAAATTGGGACGTTACCCGCCGTTGGATGAGCCGGCTTGTTCTGCTTGGTTTGTTCGCCAGTTGTCGGTGCTGCGCTCTCTACTAAGTCCGACTGAATCAAACTCGTCCAAAGGCGGCTTCGCAATGAACCCAAGGCTGCGTAGTCCCTCATTGATCGCCGAATCGCTGATATTCACTGAACCTTGCTGAGTGCCGCTACGAAAGAGAACTGAAGCCTGTCCTCCATCGCCGCCGAAATACTCGGCCTCAATATAAATGCACAGACTCAGTCGTCCTGCCAACTCCACTACAGCAGGCGGAACTTCAGCAAGCCCTTCATCGGTCAGCGGTAAAAACGGGATCGCATGCGCATCTTGGTAGCCAGAATCAATCGCCCATAGTGCAAAACCATCGGTAAGGCTCACTGTCGCGAGATCGCTGGGTGCCGCGCTTCGCATCTCCGCATCGCGCCCGAGTATTGCTTGGAGAGTGTAAGCCATGGATTTTTTGCAGAACAGTATTTATTCGTAGTATCTCAGGAACTGATATCCGGAGAACCTGTTTACGGATGTTGGGACAGATGTCCTTGATCTTACAATGCTTATTTCGACTCGGGTGTGTATATCGGGCTGGGTGGAGCGAGTCGTTTGGAGACGACATGACATGCCTGATATCGCGGGATCCCCTCGCGGCGGCGGTGCATTTTTCAGGAAATGGAAAAGCGGCGGTTCGGTGAGGAACCGCCGCTTGGGGGGTGGTGGGGTTTATCGTGGGTGCGGACCGGGTCCTGCTGCCTTTTTCAGTTAGCGACGGTCGCAGACCAACGCTACAGGGGAGGCGTCGGTCGCGGGGCGACGCGGCGGGTGGTTAGGGCGTCGGTGGCGCTGGCTCTGCGGGTGCGGCCATGCCGAGGTCGCGGACGTTTCTAGCGGCTTTCCAGGCTTCGGCAAAGCGGGTGCCGGGTTCTGTGTTGCGGAAGCGGAGGACGAGGCGGTCCATTTTCCCCAACAGCTCGCTAACCTCGCGGAAGGAGGGGCGCAGGGATTGGGTGAGGGCTTTTCTGCCAGAGATGGCCACGGCGGGGGTGGCGACGAGTTCTTCGAAATCGGCGGTTTCCTGGGCGAGTTGGAGGGCGTCGGTGGCATCGAGACCATAATCGACGAGCGCGGCGGCATCGGTGATGAGGGCGGTGGTGAGTTTTTCGTGGAGGAGCTTGGCCTTGGCGATGAGGTCGACATCGCGGAGGCCCTGCCAGGTGCTGAGGGCGAGATCGATGGGGGCGGCATCGGCTTCGCGGCCTTGGTCCTCGAACCATCCGGCGAGGGCTTCGCCGATTTCATGGGCGCAGTGTTCGAGCTCTTGTTCCTCACGCTCCTTGTCACCGGCGTGGCCGGAGGTGTCCGCCTGCTGGCCGGAAATGAGGCCGGTGAGGGCGTTCACTTTCAGCCCGAGCGCGCTGGCGCGGGTGGTGAAAAGCACGGGCTTTTTGTTGTTCCACGCCGCGTGGTGGGCGGGATCGGCGAGCAGGGCGAGCACGGCGAGGTGCATGTTCTGGCGGTTGGCGAATTCGTTTTTCATGTGTTGGGTGGTTTTGGGGGAGGAGTTGCTAGTTTTCAGTTTTCAGTTTTCAGGGAGAACGGTGACCGGGGGGGTGGGATGAGCGACGGTTGAATTTGGATAGGCCGCTGCGGCGTTTGGAGGACCGACGGGGGCGTTTGGGGGACCGACGGGGGCGTTTGGGGGACCGACCGGGACGTTTGGCAGGTGGACGGATGCGTTTGGATGGACGACCGGCGGGCTTTGGCCATGGACCGGCGCTTTTGGGAAAGCGAGCGATGCGTTTGGATAGGGCGCGGGGTCATGGAGACGAACGACCGGCGTGTTTGAAGCGTCGCTCTATCAATTCGGGTTTTGGACGGAGGCGACCCGGCGTGTGGTCTTCCCTGCGGGGAGTATGGCCGGGGGCCTTTGATGGAAGGTTTTTCAGTCAATACCCGCCATTCTAACGGAGTATCTGCGCGGGCTGTCAAATGACCAAATCGGCATTCATTTGCCAAAACTACCCGTTTTGAGAGCTATGGTGAAAATTTCCCATCCAGCACCGCACCCATGAGGTGACGATTTCTGATGGGAATGGCGCGCGCCGTTATGGGTTCGCTCGCTTCGCTTGTGGGATCCTGATAGCGCGTCCGTAAAGTGGCTCCTCCATGGGAGCGGGGAATCCATTCCGATGCCTTTAAGGATGGGATAACACCGTGGAAGTGGCGATAAAACAAGGAGAGGCGGACTCCGATCCGCCTAAGTCCATGAGATGACCGTGGAGTCGGCGAATGCTTCAAATCATCGGCTTCTTAGGGTCATGGCGATTCGGAGATCGCCATTCCTTGAGGAAACACAAATTCCGTGAATCGAAGGGCGTCTCTCGATGATCCTCAATCCTTGAAGCGATCGGAATGAATTTCCGTGATCCATTTTGACGCCCGGGAAGCGACGTTTTTCTTCAAGGATGATAGAGCGATAGCCCTTGGAGAGGGATTCGCGGAACGATGTGCGGAGGATTTTTTCGTGAGTGGCTATCTGTTTTCCGAAGGCATTCCGGTTAGCGAACTCCGTGGATGGAAGGCGAGATCCGATGAAACCAGGCGCTCCATCCCCTCTTCACCGCGATTCACGCTACCGTTTCGTTAGGAAAAATTTCGAATCCCCCGCTCGCACCACGCTCGCTCAGGGTGCCGGAATGTCCTGCACGCTTTTCGGCGGAGCAGGTTGATCGGCCCTGACGAGGTGGTTGCTGCCCAAGGCCGTGACCCAGCCCGCTCCCCAAGCTTCTGTCGTGGTGCGACGAAGGACGTTTTTCAAGAAATAGTAGTCCGCCTGCACTTGGTCCGGCTTTACGGTGAGGACGACGTAGCCGTGGCGATCAAGATCGGCGAACTTCATGTGAGGGTTGGGATTCACGCCATCGTCGTCCTTGTGATTGATGTCCCGCTCGAGTTTTTTGTAGACGAAGTCAGCGGCTTCCTCGTCGAAGTTTGCGGCGGAGAGGCTGGGTGTCACGAATTCCACCGCCACCGCACCTGCGCCCGTTTTCGGGTTGTAGTCGGGATTGTCGAATGCGGGGTCCGCCACTTCAAAGGCGAAGCTGCAATGGATGTCCCCGGTGAGAATGACCGTGCCTTCAATTTTTCTGCGATCCATGAAATTCACCAGCTTCGAGCGTTCCGCCGGGTAACCGTCCCAAATATCCAGAAACTGGCTTTCCAAGATGTCCGGCAGGACGGGTGTCCCTTGAGCCGCAAATCCGATGTTAAATTCTGAGAACACCACTTGGTTTCCGATGATTTTCCAGGTCGCGGTGGAACCGGCCAATTGGTCCTTGAACCAG
>JAZKEG010000035.1:47590-51427 GCA_040387215.1 Verrucomicrobiota bacterium
AGTCGCGCTGGCGGTCTCCCAGCATCGTGCGGTCCTTGTCATAGAGATGATCATCCGTCACATCCTCGATCTGCTTGTCGCGCAGGGTCCGGGCATCCAGCAGGATGAGGTCCATCAGCGGACCGTATTGAAGCGAGCGGAAGCATTTCTCACGGTGCTCGCGGATGGGCATCCACTCCAGATAGGCGCGCTTAGCCGCAGCCTTGCGGGCCTTCCAGCTGCCTTCCGATTTATCATGGTTTTCCGCACCGCCTCGCCATGCGTTGTTGGCAAATTCATGATCATCCCATATCCCGATGAAAGGATGCTGGCGGTGAGCCATCTGGAGGTTCGGGTCGAGATGATAGACCGAATAACGCTGGCGATATTGATTGAGCTTCACCGTCTCCCCATCCGGAAACAGGACACGCTTGTCGCGGATTTTCTCGGAGCTGTAGGAATCATCGTCCGGGTATTCATACAGGTAGTCCCCCACATCGATCACCGCATCCAAGTCGGTTCGTTTGGCGATCTTGCGGTAGCCGGAGAAGTAACCCCATTCGTAGTTCGCGCAGGAAACCACCGCAAACTTCAACTGGTCCACCGCGACATTGGGAGCCGTTTTGGTTTTGCCTGTCGGCGAGTTGCGGCCTAACGCGTTAAACGCGTAATAATAGGTCTTTCCGGCGGTTAGGCCACGGACGTCCACCTTCACCGTGTAGTTGCTGGAGCGGGTTGCAAAGGTCTCGCCTTGGATCACCACGTCATTCAAGGCCGCGTCGTTCGCCAGCTTCCAGGATACCCGCACCCTGTCGTCCGGATTTTTTCCGCGTTGTGTCACCCGCGTCCAAAGGATGATGCCATCCTGAAGTGGATCGCCTGAAGCCACGCCATGGTAAAATGGCGCGAGTTGAGCATCATACAAATCTTCGATTTTGTCGGGCGTTTCCCCCGAACCGGGCGCAGGAGTGAAGACAAGGACTGAAAGCGACAGTGCGGCGATGGTTCGAAAATTCATGGTGGGTCTAGGTTCGGGAAAGAGTCCGCACTTTAGCACGGTCCATGCCCTCATGCCCCACCACACCGCTTACCGCTGATATTGAATGCTTTGCAACCGTGGAGCGAGAGGCCGGTCTACGCTCGTTCCTGCATTATGCGGCATCCTTACTGCATTCTGCCCTCACCCGACGTCGGTGAAGTCCACGTCGGTCGCGATGGTGTTACACGGTGCACCAAGTTGCCCGTGTCGCAGAGCCTCCCTTCGAGTGCCCGGTAGTTGAAGCTCTCAGTTCCCGCCGCTCATCCTCACGGGATCGAGCAGCGCGGCGAGTTCGGCGGCGGTTAGGCCGAGTTCGGCGAGGCGGGTTTCGCAAAGGTCGCGCACGGTGCGGCCGGTGGCGACGGATTCCTTGGCGATGGCGGAGGCCTTGTCGTAACCGATGCGCGGTGCCAGCGCAGTGACCATGGAAAGCGACAGCTCGATAAGCTCGGCGCAGCGATCGGGGTTTGCCAAAATGCCATCGACGCAACGTTCGCGGAAGGCGTCGCTGACATTCGTTAGGAGATGGATGGATTCCAGCAAGCAGGCGGCGAGCAGCGGCATGGAAACGTTGAGTTCCAAAAACCCACCCGCACCGCACCAGGCGATGGTCGTTTGATTGCCGGCGACGCGGGCGGCGACCATGGTCACGGACTCGGACATCACCGGGTTCACTTTGCCCGGCATGATGGAGGAGCCGGGCTGGGTGGCGGGCAGGAGGATCTCCCCCACCCCGCAGCGCGGACCAGATCCTAACAAGCGAATGTCACCAGCGATCTTGTGCAGCGAAACCGCGATGGTCGCGAGCTGGCCGTGCGCCTCGACACAGGCGTCCTTCGCGGCTTGCGCCTCGAAATGGTTTTCCGCCTCACGGAACGGGATGCCGCTGGCATCGGCGAGACGACGTATGGCGCGGGCAGCGAATTCTGGATGGGTGTTGAGCCCGGTGCCGACGGCGGTGCCACCGAGCGGCAGCTCCAGCAACGCATCCACCGCCTTGCCCGCCCTTTGTGCGGCCAAAGCGGCCTGCCGCGCCCAACCGCCGAATTCTTGCCCTAAGCGCAGCGGCGTGGCATCCATCAGGTGGGTGCGGCCAATCTTGAGCACGTCGTGGAATTCCTCTGCCTTCCTCTTTAAAGAAGCGGCGAGGTTTTCCAAAGCGGGGATGAGCCTCTGGCGCAGCTCAGCGGCGGTGGCGAGATGGATGGCGGTGGGAAAGGTATCGTTCGACGATTGGCCGAGATTGACGTGATCGTTGGGATGCACGGTGTGGTCGCAGAGGCTGACGATCACCTCGTTGACATTGGTGTTGGTGGAGGTGCCAGAGCCGGTCTGATAGATATCGACTGGGAACTGCGCGTCATGCTTGCCGGCGGCGATCTCCCCGGCAGCGGCGGCGATTTTTTCGGCGAGAGTCGCGTCGAGCAATCCGAGTTCGGCATTGGTTAGAGCGGCGGCTTGTTTGATGCGGCCGTAGGCGTGGATGAGTGCGGGCGGCAGGCTGTGGCCGGAGATGGGAAAATTGAGCACCGCGCGCTGGGTGGACGCGCCGTAGAGCGCATCGGCCGGGACTTCCATTTCGCCCATCGAGTCGCGCTCGATGCGGGTCGTTGTTGTGGGATTGGTCATGGTGGCGGGAGTTTCAGCTTGTCAGCCTTCTTGTAGAACAAGGTGAGATCGCCACCGCAATCGGCCAGCAGTTTTTCGAAGGCGGGCATTTGCTGGAAATAGAGATCCAGTGAGACGATGTGGCCGTTGTTGAGATCCTCCTCCAGCCACGACTCCAGCCCGTGCCCCCCCCAGCGGCGGCGGAGTTCACGGAATTGATCGCGCAGTTTTTCCAGGATGGCCGCCTTTTCCGACCGCATGGCTTCGGTCGGCATGCCGGAGGCATAAAGTTTCCGCAGCCGGGCACGGGCGATTTCGACTTCCTGATAGAATTCGCGCCGCCTCACCAGCCGCTCTTGGTATTTCCGCAGGTCGGCCGTGCGACCGTGGAACGCGAGCCAACGTCTCACGCCTTCTTCCGCCACCACGTTGGCGAGCGATTCATTGTAAACGGTGTCACCACGGTGAAACACTCTCCGGTGCAGGAGTTCGTGGAAGATGGTTTCCGCGAGGTCGATGTCCGGATAATCGATAAACGTGTTGAGCACCGGATCGTGGAACCAGCCCAGCGTCGAGTAGGCGTCCACCCCGCCTATATAGACGTCGTAGCCGTCGGCGCGGAGTTTCCCGGCCAAAGCCGTGGTGTTGGCCTCGCGGAAATACCCGCGATAGTCCATTTCGCCGATCATCGGATAGAACCACGTTTTCGGCTCCAGCGAAAACTCCGGCGCGGCGTAGAGCACCCAGACGACGTGCTTGCGCCCGAGGTCGCTGTAGCGGCCGTAGCTCTCGTCGCCGGGAAGCATGAGCTGCTGGCTAGCGAACTGGCGGATTTCCTCGACCGAGCGGAGTTGCTTGACCAACTGCGGCGGACTCGCGGGATCGGCCATCACGCTTGGGTTAGGTCGGCTCTTCGCCAGAACCTCGACCTGGCCTTGGGTCGCCTGGCCGTAGAAATGGAGAGTCTGACAAGAAACCAGCGGCAGCAGCGCGGCGATGAGGGGAAGCAAGAAGGTTCGTCGCATCGGGTGAATGGGCTGAGGCTCGCCGATTTCCGGGAAGTCTCAAGGATGGATGGCCTGGTGCTGGAATGGGGGGTGGTGATTCCACTTTCCTCGGGTCGGCGATTTCCCTACGTCCATGGGCGACATGAGCAAAATCGTTCTCTTATTCTCCGGACAAGGCGCCCAGAAGGTGGGCATGGGCAAGGA
>JAZKEG010000036.1:0-15996 GCA_040387215.1 Verrucomicrobiota bacterium
GATCGAACTTGTGATCATGGCATTTCGCGCAGCCGATGGTCAGCCCCATGAAAGCCGTCGAAACGGTATCCACCGCGTTGATCGCAAGGTCCTGTGGATCCGCTCCGACACCTCGCGACAGGAATCCCAACGCGAAAATGTTTCCGGGCCTCGGCTCCTTCCGCGACCGGAAACCCGTATCCGACATCTGCGTCCTTTCGTTGACCCGGCGGCCGGTCAATTGGAGCTGCACGAACTGGTCGTAGGGAAGATCGTCGCGGAGCGCGTTGATGACCCAGTCGCGCCAAAGATGGATTCCCGAGCCCGGCCCCATTTTTTCATCCACATCCGCATAACGCAGGACATCGAGCCAATGCCGGGCGTAGCGCACCGCGTGTTGCTCGCTGGCCAGCAGCCGGTCCACCACCTTTTCGTAGGCATCTGGCGAAGCGTCCGCGAGGAAAGCCTCCTGTTCCGCGGGCGATGGCGAAAGTCCGGTCAGATCCAGATGGACGCGGCGCAGCAGGGTGAGCTTGTCCGCGGGGCCGACCGCCTTGAGCCCCTTGGACACGCGTTCCGCTTCGAGAAACCGGTCGATTGGATGGATCGCATCACCTTCCGGGACCGCCGGACGGATCACGGGTGCCAGCGACCACAGAAGCTCCTTGGCCATGCCGATTTGACACGAACCCACGATGGCGGCCGCGCCGGCCAGCACCAAGGCCATCCTACGCGATTTCACGCCGAAGGGTGCCGGTCTCAGCTTTAAAATCCTCATCATGATCCGAAATGGAACCCCTCAACGACGATCAGGACATCATCCTTCCATGCCTTTCGAAAAACTCTCCAATTGGATAGGCATCCCCATCCACATGGTTTTGCCCCTAGGAGCCGCCCCTTCATCGGTGGCTCGAATTTCCTAACACGCGCTTCGAACAACAGACTCAACGCATATTTTCGTTAGATCAATTCCTCCCGAACCTTCGCCATGGCCGAGGAGAAAGCCATCGCTAGAATGGATGCGATCGCCCACTCACCCGATTTAGTGAGTTGCAAACGAGCCGCCGGATTTGCTCCCCTCCTTCCAGATCATGAGCAACACCCGCATCCTTCTCACCACCTGTTCCTATCAAGACACGCCCGGCCCGCACCACCAACTCATGGAATCTCAAGGCTGGGAAATCGTTCGCGAACGCGGCCCACTTTCCGAGGCTCGCATGCTTGAGCTCGCGGGCGATTTCGACGCCTTCCTCTGCGGTGACGACGGCATCACCCGCGCCGTGATCGAGAAATCCCTGCCGCGCCTCAAAGTCATTTCCAAATACGGCATCGGCCTCGACAAGATCGACATCCCCGCCACCAAGGAGCTGAAAGTGCCCGTCCTGTTCACCCCGGGCGTCAACCACGACACCGTCGCCGAGCACACTTTCCTGCTGCTGTTAGCCCTCGCGAAAAACTTCGCCTACGCCATCGATGGCACGCGCGCCGGTCGTTGGGACCGCAAGACCGGCAGCGAGTTGTTTAAAAAACGCCTCGGCCTCATCGGGCTGGGTCGCATCGGCCAGGAAGTCGCCCGCCGCGCGCGCGCCTTCGGCATGGAAGTGCACGCCTTCGGCAATTACTGGCCACAAGACATCGCGGACGAATTCCAAATCACGCGCCACGACTCGCTCGATTCGTTGTTCGCTGCCGTGGACATCATCAGCCCGCACACCAAGCTCAATGCCGACACGCTCCACTGCATCAACGCCGAGCGCCTCGCCCTCATGCCCGACGGCTCGTGGGTTATCAACACCGGCCGTGGCGAACTCATCGACCAAGCCGCTATCATCGCCGCGCTCGATTCCGGGAAACTCGCTGGCTACGCCGCCGACGTGCTCGACGAAGAACCGCCATCGCCCGATCACCCGTTGCTGCACCACCCCAAAGCCATCATCACGCCGCACGTCGGCTCGCGTACTTTCGAGAGTGTGCCGCGCCAAGCGATGAAATCTCTCACCAACCTGATCAACGCGCTGAAGGGCGAAGGTGAGTGCAACTGCGCCAACGGCGTCATCTAACTGGCTAAAGCTCGCCGCTCAGCGTCACCTTGGCGCTGGCGAGCGGGCCGTTCGGGCCATCCACCTCGCCCGCCACCTGCACCAATCCGCCGAGCCGCCCTTCCACACGGACACGGATTTTCAAGCCATCCCCCGGCACCGCAGCGCCGAGAATCTTTGCCGCGCGAACGCCGGTTAGACGAAGGTCGCGCATCGGCGCATGCTCGGGATCCGACTGCGCCACCACGCCGCCGAGTTGTGCGATTGCCTCGATGAGGATCACGCCCGGCATCATCGGATGTCCCGGAAAATGGCCTTCCAAAAAAGCTTCCGTGCCTTCCACCTGATAGATCGCCTCCGCCTCCTTGCCTGGCAGCAGCGAAACCAACGCATCGACAAAGCGGAACGACGGTCCATGCGGCAACGCGTCGAGCGGGGAAGGATTTTCAAATGTCATCGGAGCGCCATCCTCACACGGAATCCACCAAACGTGACAAGCGGATAGGCAGGCAAAAATTCCAGTCTCACCCGCCGAGGTAGCTCATTTCCGCCTTCGGCCTAACCACTTCTCCACGTTCCTCGGAGTAGCGATCGGTGCGGGCGGACCAAATGGACCGTACCGTCGCGGCGAGGACTTCAGGGCCAGCATCGCTGCGCAAAATGCCACGCAGATCGTGGCCATGCTCCGCGAACAGGCAGGTGAAAATCTTGCCGTCCGCCGACAGACGCAGCCGTTGGCAATCGCGGCAAAATGGCTTAGTGACCGAGCGGATCAGACCGATTTCCCCCACCCCGTCGGCATGTTCCCAATGCACGGCCACCTCGCCGCGATAGGCTGGGTCGCGCCGCGCTAAGGGAAACTCGTCGGAAACGATTTTTAGGATCTCGTCGCCGGCAACCACCTCGTCGAGTTTCCAGCCGTTGCTCTCCCCGACATCCATGTATTCAATGTAGCGGAGGTCCACGCCCGCGCTTTTTGCCCAGCGGGCCAGCGGCAGGATCTCGCCTTCATTCACGCCACGCTGGATCACCGAGTTCACCTTGACGGGAAGACCGGCCGCTTGGGCGGCGCGGATGCCGGCCAGCACCTTTTCCACCTTGGCTCCGACGCCATTCATGCGGGCGAAAATCTCAGGATCCATGGCATCCAGGCTCACCGTCACCCGACGCAGCCCGGCCGCAGCCAGCGCTTGCGCGTGCTGGGCAAGCAAGGTCCCGTTGGTCGTCAGCGCGATGTCATCGACGCCCTCCACCGCCGCCAACAGGCGCACCAGTCCGTCCAATCCCCGCCGCAGCAAGGGCTCGCCACCGGTCAGGCGCACCTTGCGGATGCCCAACGGCACCAGCTTGCCAACGAGCGTCACGATCTCTTCGAAACTCAACAAATCCTCGCGCGGCATGAAGGCATGCCCGGGCCCGAACACCTCCACCGGCATGCAATAACGGCAGCGGAAATTGCACCGATCCGTCACCGAGATCCGCAAGTCACGCAGCCCGCGCCCCATCTGGTCCGTCGGCAAACCCATCTGCGGCAGCATGGACAGCAGCGACTGGACCGCAATCTCAATGAAAATTTCTCTCTTTCGCGTGGTTTATGAAAGATTCGTAAAAATCGCCATGCGCGGAGAGCTTCTTAATTGATTACCAAAGGCTTATCCTCAACAAACCTCAAATTCTTTAACAATTATCACGGATTATCAATGACTTACAGAAATTTATGAGATCAAAAATTTGATTGTCAAAAAGATGACACAGGGAATGTTCCGCCGCGTCGCATGCCAGCGACGCCTTCTTTCATCGAATTTTCCGGTGAAACCCAAAACCCTGGAGACGACCTCTCCGCTCTAAAACCCAACGCCAGCACACCAGGCCGCTGACGCGCATGTATACACTTTGTAGCTTCAAAAAAATCCTTTTTATCCTCACCTTGCACCTCGCGTTGTTCGTGACGGGAGGTCTTTTCACCGTCGCGAAGGCCGGCGAATCCGTCGCCCTTTCCTGGGACAGCAATCCTGAACCTGACATTGCAGGCTACCGAGTGCGCTACGGCCAAACCAGTGGCAATTTGGAAGAGATGGAAGATTCCGGCGGGGCACACACCGAAATCGTCATCTCCAGCCTGACTCCGGGCGACACCTATTACTTCGCGGTGCTCGCTTACAATCAGCAAGGGGTCGAAGGTCCGCTCTCCGACGAGATTTCCTACGAAGTCCCACGACCCAACCCCGAAGTTCCGGCGATGCCTGTCGAAACGCCAGAACTCGCGGTGGAATCGTCGAGCGCGGGGTTTTTGGCGTTCGCCGAGTCGATCGCCCCAGCGCCCACACTAGGCATCGGCAGCTCGGCGAGGATGGCCACGCTCACCCTGCACAACCGCGGAAAAGCGAAACTGCGCGGCCTCACGCTCAGCCTGAGTGGTCCCGGAGCGGCCTCATTCAGCACCTCCGCTTTGAGCAGCGACAGCCTCGCCGCCGGAGCCAGTCTGAGCATTGCCGTGAACTTTGCTCCGACGGGTGTCGGTTCGCATGCCGCCGTCCTCCACGTTTCTAGCAACGACCCCACGCATCCTCGATTTGACCTTGCTCTGGCGGGGATGGGCGTGGACAGCCCGCGCTTTGCGGTTGCCGACAGCTTGACCCATGCGCTGTCGCCGGGAAACACCCTTGCTTTCGGCTCACTCGAACTTGGCACCGATTCTGATCCCAAAATTTTAACCATTCGCAACAGCGGAACCGCCCCGATGGCCGGACTGACGGCGCTGGTCAGTGGCCTCGGAGCGGCCGATTTCCAGCTAGCTCCTTGGGCCACCACCACCCTCGCTCCCGGCGAAAGCACCCAGCTGAAAATCGTTTTCAAACCTCACGCCGCCGGATCGAGCCGTGCGCAGATCCAACTGAGCTGCAATGATACGCGGGTCAGCAGCTTCGAGCTTCTGCTTTCTGGCAGCGCACTGAGCTTGCCACGCATCGAGCTGATGGATCACGTGGGAAAATCCTTGCCCGTCGGATTGCCCGTGCTCGCTCCAGCCGTGGTGCTGGGTGGCAGTGGCCGACCGATCACCTACACCATTCGCAACAGCGGAACCGCCCCGCTCACTCGCCTTTCGGTTTCCACCACCGGACCTGCGGCCACGAGTTTCATCACCACGCAGCCTCGTCTGAAATCGCTCGCCCCCGGCGCCTCGACGACTTTCAACGTCACCTTCCATCCAACGTCGGGCGGATGGGCCACCGCCAAGGTCCGCGTCAGCAGTTCGATTTCCGGGTCCGCACGTGAAATTTCCCTCAAGGCGAACGCGCTCACCGTGCCAGCCATCCGACTCACCGGTCCAGATCGCCAGACGCTCGCCGCAGCAGGCGCGGTGGTGAATTTCGGCAGCCGCGACCTCATCGACAAAAGCGTCGTCCGCACCTTCACCTTGAAAAACACCGGCTCCGCCGCGCTGACTGGACTCAGGTTCACCCGCCAAGGCGATGCCGCCGATTTTGAAGTGATCGCCCCAAAATCGAAGTCGCTCGCGCCCGGACGCTCGGCGAAATTCAGCATCTCGTTCGCGCCGACACGCACGGGCATGCGCGCGGCCGTGATCAGCATCGCCAGCAACGCAAGCGGTCCCCCGCGTGAATTCACGGTTTCTGGAAGTGGCGTGGCGGCTCCTGAGATCCAGATTTCCCTCGGCAAACGCGAACTGGACAAAAACACCGCCTACGTGGAGTTCGGCAAGGGGCAGATCGGGGAAACGGGCAGCACCGAGACCCTTGTCATTTCCAATGTCGGATCCGCTCCGCTGAAAAACATCAGCCTTTCCAAAACCGGCATTTCGCGGAGTGAGTTCAGCATGAGCCACCTGCCGGGCCGCACGCTCGCCCCGGGCAAGAGCGCCCGCTTCAACGTCACCTTTCGTGCGCGCAAGTCGGGCATCCGCTGGGCAGGCATCCGCGTTTCCAGCAACGACGGCGACGAGGATGAGTTCGAAATCATCCTCACCGGCACCGGCACGACGGGGAAAGTGACGTTCAAAAAAGGCGGCAAATCCGGCAAGGCATCCGCTGCGACAGCTCCCCAGTTTGCCAAGCCCGCGCCCGCCGCCCCCCCCGTGGTCTCGGTCGTGCGCATCGACGGTCGAAAATTCCGCACGCTGACAATTTCGCGCACCGCAGGCATTTCGATTTCCGCAGCAGACGTGCAAGTGTCATCAGACCGTGTCGAGTGGGCCAGTGGGACGCGCCACACCACCGTCTTGCGAGACGACTCACAGGTCCTTCAAGTCCGTGACAACACCCCGCTGACGCAGGATCAAAAACGTTTCATCCGCCTCAAGGATTGAGGACAAGTCCCGTCCGGGAACGTAGGCCGACGCCACAAAATTCTTGCTCCCGGCACAGCGCCCGCACCTGATGACCCCGATGAAGGGTGACGATTTCCTGCACGGGCTGTTGAGCCGCATGAGCTTGGAGGAAAAGGCGGGGCAGCTCAACCTGCTCACCGGGACGATGGACGCCACCGGCATGAAACACTCCGGGGACTTGGAGGCGAAGATACTCGATGGCACTTGCGGTGCGGTTTTCAATGTTTACACCCCGCAGGCCACCCGTGCGCTGCAAGAAATCGCCCTTGCCAGTCCACACGCCATTCCGCTCCTTTTCGGCTACGACGTCATCCACGGCCACCGCACGATTTTCCCCATCCCGCTCGGCCTTTCCTGCTCGTGGAACGTCGATTTGATCGCCCGCTGCGCCCGTGCGGCGGCGGCAGAATCGGCAGCGGACGGCCTGCACTGGGTTTTCTCGCCGATGGTCGATATTTCCCAAGACGCCCGCTGGGGCCGCGTCGCGGAAGGGGCTGGCGAAGACCCGTGGCTCGGCGCACGCATCGCCACTGCGATGGTCCGCGGCTACCAAGGCGAGGATTTGGCCGAGCCGTCAGCGGTGCTTGCCTGCGTCAAACATTTCGCCCTCTACGGCGCGTCGCTGGCCGGGAGGGAATACAACTCGGTGGACATGAGTCGCCGTGAAATGGAGGAAACCTACTTCCCACCTTACCGCGCCGCGATCGATGCCGGTGCACGCACCGTGATGACCTCCTTCAATGTCATCGACGGCGTCCCGGCAACGGGCAATCGCTGGCTGCTCACCGAATTGCTGCGCGATGCGTGGGGATTTGCTGGCTGGATCGTCACCGACTACACGGCCGTCTCGGAGATGTGCAACCATGGCACGGCGGCCGATGACGCGGACGCCGCCCGCCAAGCGCTCATCGCCGGAGTGGACATGGACATGGTTTCAGAAGCCTTCCTGGCCGCCCTGCCGGATGCGATTCGAAACGGCGAAATTCCTGCCGAGCTGTTGGACGAGGCGGTCCTGCGCGTGTTGCGAACCAAGCGGGATCTCGGGCTGTTCGAAGATCCTTTTGCCCGCTGCAACGAGCAGCAAGCTGCCGCGATCCATCTTTGTAAGGCTCACCGCGAACTCGCCCGTGAGGCCGCGCGCGAGTCCATCGTTCTACTGAAAAATGACGACAACTTGCTTCCACTCAACAAGTCATCCGCCATCGCCGTGATCGGCCCTTTAGCCGCCAGTCGGCGCGACATGCTCGGTTGCTGGGTCGCGGCGGGAAATGCGGAAGACGCGGTGTCCTTGCTCGACGGCGTGGGTGAAATGGCTCGGGTGGCCTACGCCCAAGGCTGTCACGTCGTTGAAGAAAGCCGCGAACTCCTCGACCAAGCCATTCTTGCCGCCCAATCCGCAGACGTCGTCCTGCTTGTGCTCGGCGAGACCTGGGACATGAACGGTGAGGCCGCCAGCCGCACCGACATCCGCCTTCCCCGCGCCCAGCGCAACCTCGCGCAAGCCATCGTCGCCATCGGCAAACCCGTCGTCCTCGTCACGCTGAGCGGTCGACCGCTGGACCTTTCTTGGGAAGCCGCGGAAATCCCAGCCATCCTGCACGCATGGGCTTTGGGCACCGAAGGCGGGCGCGCTCTGGCCGAGGTGATTTTCGGCAGCGCCGCGCCGCTCGGCAAACTGACGATGGGCTTTCCCCGCCACGTCGGCCAACTGCCGATGACCTATCGCGCCAAACCCACCGGACGCCCCTTCGATCCCGACATTCGCTATTCCTCGCAGTATCTCGATTGCCCCAACGACGCACTTTTCCCCTTCGGCCACGGCCTGACCTATGGCGCGTTGGAAATCGGTCAGACGCGTATTTTCCCAACCGAGATGCAGCCCGGCAGCACCGTCACCGCAAGCGTGGAAATCCACAATCCCGGTCCGCATCCGGTCACCGAAACGATGCAGCTTTACCTGCGCGATCCGGTCGCCTCGGTGAGCCGCCCGGTGAAGGAACTGCGAGGCTACCAGCGCGTCACCATGGCCCCTGGCGAACGGCGTGAGATCGCTTTCGAAATCACTGACGCCGACCTCGCGTTCCCCGGAAAAGACTACCAGCCAGTGGTCGAGCCGGGCGAATTCATCGCAATGTTAGGAACGTCGTCCGCAGACGCGAAGTCGGTGAGTTTCATCCGCCGTGCCTGAAGCTCGCACGGCGGATATCCTAACTGTTCACGGGTTAGACGGCAGTACATTGCCCATGTCCCCCGCCGCACCGGACTTGGGCGCAGCATCGATCTTCTTGAACAAGCGGAACAAATCGCTGTCCGTGGTGAAAACCATCGTCGTGTCCTTGCCCATCGTGGCGTCGTAGGTTTCTAGCGTTTTTACAAATTGATAGAAATCCGCCGCCGACGCGCTTGAGCTGTAGGCATTGGCATAAATCCCAGTCGCCGTGGCATCCGCCTTGCCCTTGATTTCCTGCTCCTTGCGGTAGGCCTCGGACTCGATGGACAACAACTCGCGCTCCTTGCGGCCGAGAATTTTCGCCGCCTCACCCGCGCCTTCAGAACGGAAACGATCCGCGATTTGCAGCCGTTCCGACGCCATGCGAGCGAAGATCTTGTCGATCACCCCGGCCTTATAATTGATGCGCTTGAACTGCACATCCATCAGCTCGATCCCGAGTGCTTCCACCTTGGGCTTGGACGCGGCGAGGATTTGTCGATCCAGCGCGCTGCGACCGAAACGAATCGGCGGCAAGGTGCCGAGATTCGAATCCGCCGCGACTAGGGCTTCATCGCGCGCCGGCTTGCGGTTCTTGTCGCTGCGTATCACCTCGATGAGATCGTGCGAGGCGATGACGTTGCGGGTTTCACTGCCGATGATGTCGTCTAACCGTGACAGCGCGCGACGCTCGTTGCTGAGTTTTTCGAAATACACCTGTGGATTCGAAATGCGCCAGCGCGCGAAGTTGTCCACGGTGATGTAGAGCTTGTCGCGCGTGGGCATCTCGGTGTCCGGGCCGTCCCACTCTAACACGCGCTTCTCAATGCGGTTCACCTGCTGGATGAATGGCTTTTTGAAATGCAGCCCAGCTTCGTTCTTCGCCGGATCTGCGTTGATTGGCTTGCCGACAATCTTGCCGAACTCGGTGATGAAAACCTGCTCGGTTTCCTCCACGGTGTAGACACAACTGAAGACCAGGATAAGCGCGAACAGCGCGGAAAGGATAAGCGTGAGAAATTTCATCAATGAAAAGGGTTAGGAAAATGGTCGACTGAAATCACTTCAAATTCAGCAACGGCAGGAACTGGCGGGCGTCCTCATCGATCACCACTTTGGATCCCAGTTTCGGCAGCACCGTGTTCATGGTTTCCAGATAGAGCCGCTGCTTGGTGATGGCCGGAGCCTTGTCATACTGGACGAGAAGTTCCTTGAAACGAACGACGTCGCCTTCCGCCTCGTTGACTCGGCGTATCGCAAAGCCTTCCGCGCCGGAGATACGCTGATCGGCAAGTCCTTTGGCCCGCGGGATCACTTTGTTGTACTCGCCATTCGCCTCGTTGATGAGTTGTTCGCGCTCTTGCTGGGCGCGGTTCACTTCGTCGAACGAACGCTGCACCGGTCCCGGCGGATGCACGTTCTTGAGTTGGATCTGCTCCACCGTGACACCCATCTCGAGCTTCTCCAACAACTCGCGCAGCTCCACGATGGCCTCCGCCTCGATCTCGGTGCGGCCAATCGTCAGCACCTCGTCCACCGTGCGATCGCCGACCACTTCGCGCATCACCGCTTCGGATAGATCGCGCAGCGTGGATCCCGGATTGCGCACCGCGAAGAGGTAATCCTGCGGTGAGGAAATGCTGTATTGGACGATCCATTCGACCTGCGCGGCATTCAAATCACCGGTGACCATGTCGCGCTCCATCGCAGGATTTTCGCTCGCTTGGTCGTCACTCGTCGCCCCATCGGTGTGGAAGCCGAACTCCAGCTTCAGCTGCCGCCGGACGGGCACCACCGTCGCCCGGTCGATGCCGAAGGGCAGTTTGAAATGCAGCCCCGGCTTGGCGATGTCTTTGAACTTCCCGAAGCGCTGGACCACCGCCTCCGATTCCGGCCCCACGGTGTACCACGTCGAAAAAAGCCCCACCAAAACGAAGATCGCGAGCGGCACGATCAGCAGCCATTTCGGGGAAAACCTAAAATTGGGGCGAGGAAAGTGGATGGTATTCTCTAGCGGTGGCGGTTTCATGGCGGAGGAAAGTGGATCGCAGGCACCCATGCCCAGCAGATGGGCGCAGGCTATCCGCCGCTCGGATCGATGGGAACCTACAAAATCGTGGGTTTTTCCACCCACTGGCATCCACGCCATGGCCGCTGCCGGATTTTTCTTCCGGGACCACAATCTTGTGTTTCACTCCGCGCATGCATTCACGACTCACGGCACTCATGATGACGGTCGTCCTCGCCATGGCCCCAGCGGCCATCGCCGGCGGCAAAAAGGAAGGCAAAGCCACGGTGAGTTTCCACATCGAAACCGCCGCCTCGGACAATCCGAAGATGATACTTCCGCAGGAAATCGGCGGCAAACAGCGGTTTTTCAAACGCTCGCCAGAAGTCGGCAGCAAAGATATCGAATCCTTCTCCCCCTTCCCTGCCGAATCGGGTGACGGCTACGGCATCGTCTTCAAAGTAAAGCCCGCCGTCGTCGGCCGCCTCGCCGCCGTGACCAATATCAGCCAAGGAAGTTGGATGATCGCGCAGCTCAATGGCCGCGTCGTGGACGGCGTGATCGTCGACAAGCAAATCGGCGATGGCCGACTGGTCGTCTGGAGCGGCGTCACGCTGCAAGACATCAGCCTGTTGGATGAAGATTTCACCCGCACCGGCCAATCCGGCAAAAAGAAAGACTAAGGACGACATGATACGCCCGCTGCTCCTCACCCTACTTGCGTTGGTCGGATTGGCCAGCGCCCAGCCGCTCGACCTCCGCCTGCCCACCGAGAATCGCAACCTATTCGAGTCTCAACCGGAAAACTTCTACATGTACGTGGACCGCACCTTCGAAGGCGTGGTCAGCAAGCCATGGGAAGCCGGTTGCTTCGGCTTTGTCCGCAATGCCGCCCGCATCAATGGCGAAGTCGTGTTGACCAAGTTCCACGAAGGGATCGACATTTCCCCCATCCATCGTGATGCCGCTGGCAATCCGCTCGATCTCGTCTCGTCCATCGCGGCCGGACGCGTCGTCCACATCAGCCCGGTTGCAGGCCACAGCAACTACGGCAAGTACGTGGTCGTCGCCCATGCCTGGGAAGGCAGCGAAGTCGTTTCGCTCTACGCCCACCTCGCCGACATCCGGGTGAAACCGGGCGATGCCGTTGCCGCCGGTGACGTTCTTGGCAAGCTGGGATTCACCGGTGCTGGCATCAACCGCACCCGCGCCCATCTCCACATCGAACTCGGCATGGTGATGAGCGCCCGCTACGAGGATTGGCACAAGAAATTCAGCGGTGGGACGAACTACCACGGGATTTACAACGGCATGAATCTCACCGGCACCGAAGTTTCCCGATTCTTCCTGGAGCAGAAGACCAACCCAGAACTCAGCTTCAGCCACTTCGTCACTTCCACCCCGGCCTATTTCAAAGTCGCCGTGCCGATGACGCACACCCCGGACTTCGTGAAACGCTACCCGTGGATCTGTCGCAGCCCGATCGATGGCGCTAGATCGTGGGAAATCAGCCTGACCGCCACGGGCCAGCCCGTCTCCTTCGAGCCGAGCCAACGCGAAGTCAGTGCGCCGACCATCGTTTCCATACGCCCTTCAAAAATCCCGCACCGCTACCTCACCCGTGGCCTCGTCACCGGTGAAGCCAACCGCGCCACCCTCAGCAGCGGCGGCAAAAGCCTCATCGCCCTGCTCAGCGACGATTTTCCTGACGCCCACTAACGTTCTCACCTTCCATTTCCCCATGACCATCCTTGAAAAAATCGCGTCCCTTGGACTCACTCTGCCCGCCGTTCCAGCCCCTGTCGCCGCTTACGTGAACTGCGTCCGCAGTGGCAACCTGCTCTTCCTTTCCGGCGGATTGCCCATCGATGGTGACCGCAAAGTCATCGGCAAAGTGCCCACCGACGTCACCCCGGAGCAGGCCCAAGAAGGTGCCCGCATGATCATCCTCAACCGCCTCGCCGTGATCCAGGATGAGATCGGCTCGCTCGATAAGGTGAAGCAGATCGTCGCCCTCAGCGGCTTCGTCAATTCCGCACCCGACTTCTTCGGCCACCCCATGGTCATCAATGGCGCCTCCGAACTGCTCGTCGAAATCTTCGGCGACAAAGGCAAGCACTCGCGCACCGCCCTCGGTGCCGCCGCCCTACCTCTCAACGTCGCCGTCGAGATCAATCTCATCGTCGAAGTGGAAGCTTGAAAAAGGCCGCGTCTCCCCCCATGCCGATCGACTCTATCCGGTTCCGGGTTTTCGAAAGTCCAGACTCCGCTTGCGCGTGCGCCGCCTCGGAAATCGCACGCCTGATTCGTGAACGCGCGGCGCTCAACCGCCCAGCCGTGATTGGCTTTGCCACCGGAGCCACGCCCTTGGCCTTGTTCGAGGAACTCATCTATCTCCATCAGGAAGAAGGGCTTTCCTTTGCCAACGTCGTCACCTTCAACCTCGACGAATACCTCGGCAGGAAGCCGGACGATCCCCTCTCATTCCGCTCCTTCATGATGAGAGAATTGTTCAACCACCTCAATGTCCCCGCCCGCAACCAACATTTCCTGCGCGGCGACATCCCCAAATCGACCGTTGCCTCCCACTGCGCCGACTATGAGCGAGAAATAGTCGCCGCCGGTGGCATCGACATCCAGCTCCTCGGCATCGGCCGCAATGGCCACATCGGTTTCAATGAACCGGGCAGCAGCATTGACGGCCGCACCCGTCGTGTCGCCTTAGCCGCAAGCACACGCGAGGACGCCGCCAGCGGATTTGGAGGTCTCGACAAGGTTCCCAACGCCGCGCTCACGATGGGCTGCGCCACCATCCTCGATGCGCGCCGCATCATCCTCATGGCGTGGGGTGCCAAAAAGGCCAGCATCGTCCGCCGCGCCCTCGCCGAACCGGTCACGCCCAAGATCCCCGCCTCTTTTCTCAGCACCCACCCTGCGGTGGAGTTTTTCCTCGATCCCCCTGCTGCGGCTCTGCTGCGCAAAAATCGATAGATTCATCCGCCGACGAACGGCCCGCGCTATTTCGGATAGAACACTTGCCACAGCACCAGCCCGTGCGCAGGAGCATTCACTCCAGCTTCGCGCCTGTCTTGAGACGCGAGCATTTCTAGGACCTCCTGCGGCGCAAATTTCCCCTGCCCCACCTGCACCAGCGTGCCGACGATTCCGCGGCACATCTTGTAGAGGAATCCCGTTCCTTCGATGACGAAGGTCAGTTCCTCGCGCCGTTTCACCACGCTGCAACGCGTCAGCGTCCTGACAGAATCGCCGAGCACGCCATCACGTTTCGCCGTGAAGGCGCGAAAATCATGCGTCCCGGTTAGATGACTTACGGCCTCCCGCATCGCCGCGAGATCCAACGGCTGCGGCACGTGCCAGCGGCACTCGCGCGACAACGGATCCATCACCGCGTGGTTCCAGACGTGATAGCGATACTGCTTTCCCGTGGCATCGAAGCGGGCATGAAATTCCGCTGGAACAAGCACCGCCGAAACCACCCGAACATCATCCGGCAGGCAGGCGTTCAGCGCGGGAACCAAGCGCCGCTCCGGCATCTGAAATTGCTCACGCGAGACCTCGACATGCGCCACCATGCCACGCGCATGGACGCCGGAATCGGTGCGGCTCGCGCTTTCCACCCGCGGCGCAGAAGCGAACAAGCGCGCCAACGCAGCCTCCACCTGGTCCTGCACGCCCGTGCCTTCCGGCCGCGATTGCCAACCCTGGTAGCGGCCACCGGCGTAGGCGAGGGTGAGCTTGAACTTGAGCATTTCCACACGCTCTTGAAACCACGGATGCGGCCGCTTCCACAACCGCAATCCGGCATCGCCACCGCATCGGATGGTCTTGGCCCGCGCCATGCTTTTCCCCCTGCCCATGCAACTCGACGAGCTCGACACCCATTCCAAGGCGCTAAAAATCAACCTCGATCCGCGCTGGTACGGGACGCTCGCGGAAATCGGAGCCGGCCAAGAGGTCGTCCGCTGGTTCTTCCGCGTCGGCGCGGCGGCTGGAACCGTGGCCAAGAGCATTTCCGCCTACGACATGATCGTCAGCGACGCGATCTATGGCAGCGGCGATCGCTACGTTTCCCGCTCCCGCTTGCAAGCGATGCTGGACCGCGAGTTTCAGCTCAACGTGGAACGGCTCAGCGACAAGCGCGGCGACAGCACCGCGTTCTTCGCCTTTGCCGACACCGTGGTCGCTCGCAGTTTCAAGGGCGGCAACGAATGCCACGGTTGGATGGGCATCAAATTTCAGTCCCGCCCGCGCGACGAACCGAGCCAAATTCTCATCCACGTCCGCATGCTCGACACTGAGGCATCACTCCAACAGGAAGCTCTCGGCGTGGTCGGCGTGAACCTGCTTTACGGCGCGTTTTTCCTCCACCACGAGCCCGACCTGTTGGTGGAAAGCTTGTTGGACAAACTCACCACTGGCCGCATTGAGATCGACGTGATCGAGTTCAAAGGCATCGAATTCCGCGCCGTGGACAACCGCTTGATCAGCCTAAAACTGGTACAGTTAGGACTCAGTGGCGCAGCGATGTTCGGCGCAGATGGCGAGGTGCTCCAGCCGTCGGAAATCCTCTACAAGAAGGCGGTGCTCGTCGAACGCGGTAGCTTCCGCCCCCCGACGCACGTGAACTTCGACATGCTCCAGTGTGCGCTGGAAAAATTCAAAGCGGACCCCGCCGTCGAGGGCAAGGAGGTGCTGCCCTTGTTCGAGCTGACAATGCGCAACCTGTTAGCCGGCGGCGACCAGATTGACCGCCGCGACTTCCTCGCCCGCGCCGATCTGTTAGCCGCCTGTGGGATGACCGTGCTCATCTCCGACTATTTCGAATACTACCGCCTCGCCGCCTACATCTCGTGGCGCACCAAGGAACCCATCGGCATCGTCATGGGCGCGCCCAGCTTGGTCGAATTGTTCGAGGAAAAGTACTACACCCAGCTCCCCGGCGGCATCCTTGAGTCGTTCGGGCGCCTGTTCAAAAACAACTTAAAACTCTACGTCTATCCGCTCAGAAACGGCGAAACCAGCGAACTGACGAACGTCGAAAACCTCAATGTCGCGCCCGAGCTGCGCAAACTCTACGGCTACCTCGCAGATCGCGGCAGCTTCGTGACGCTGGACAATTTCAAGCCGGAGTTCCTCAGCATCTTCTCGCGCGACGTGCTGAAAAAGATCGCCGCGGGAGACGAGTCGTGGAAGCAAAGCGTCCCGTCCGAAGTTTCAGACATGATCGCCAAACGCCGTTTCTTCGGCTGCAAGGGATGATGCCAATCCAATAAAAATCGCCGTCCGGCGTGAACCGGACGGCGTTGAATGTTTCCTAACGAATTAAGCGGACTTCGCAGCGTGTTTCGCTTCGAGGGCTTTCTTGGCCTGGGCAACGATGGCGGAGAACGCT
>JAZKEG010000037.1:0-1358 GCA_040387215.1 Verrucomicrobiota bacterium
GTCCAAGTGCCGCCGGGGCCGCTGACGGCCTCATGGAATTTCAATTCGAGCCGGTTGACGGCGGCGCTATAGTCCGCAAGGCCGCCGCTGTCCACGGCACGGGCGCCGCTGATCAAGGGAATGATGATCGGATCGGTAGTCATGCCCGCGACCAAGTTTACCGTGGCTGGCAAGGAGGAGAGATCCGCCCGCAGGTAGTTTGGTGCGTTGTGGATGTAGTCCAGGCGTCCATACCGGTTGAAGGCGACGGCGTCGGGGTTGCCGTCGCGGTTCAAGTCGAGGGCGCTGACGAAATCGTAGCCGTCGTTATTTGCAGGCGTGCGATAGATCTCGGAGCGGAGCCAGGTTTGGCGGGCGCGCTGAAAGTGATAGACGGTGAGTCCGGTGGCGGTGGCGGCGAGGATGTCGGTGCGCCCGTCGCGGTCCCAATCCACGGCGACGATGTCGCGGATGGCGGAGGGGTCGGTGCCGAGGACGGTGACGGCGAGGGTGGTGGGGTTCCATGCCGAGAGGCCGCCGTCGCCGTTGATGTAGACGACCTCCTTGAAGTCATCGCCGGTGGTGTCCGCCCAGACGAGCTTCCGGTCCTGATAGGGTCCGCTTTCGATCTGACCGGTGCCGCCGAGCGTGCCCCAGCCGAACGAGAGTTGGGCCCCGCCGACCCGGAGGCTGGAGCTGGAGCCGGCGTTGGTGCTTCCGATGAAGGCGATCTCGTCTCCGGGAGCGGGGGTATGGTGCTGGCCCACCGCCAGCGCCTGGGCTCCGGGAGTGGTGAGAGTGACGATGTCATAAGAGGACCAGGTGCCGGTGCCGGATTGGCTGTGGCCGCGGATTTTGCGGTCGGAGCGGTAGGAGAAGAGGTCCGGGCGTCCGTTGGTTTTGCTGGCGCTCCCGGTGGCGAGGAGTGAAACGCTGGTCTCGCCGGTGGCGATGGCGATGTCCGTCCACGAGAACGGGACATCGCCGTTGTTTCTGGTGACGCGCACGGCACCGGTCGTGGGCAGCGTGTAAGCCACCTCCGGCCTGCCGTCCGCATCGAAATCCGCCGTCGCCGCGCTGTGGGGGGACGCGCCTTGTGTCAATTTGAAGACCGGCGTCCCCGGCAGGCCGTTGGCCTGGGTGTAGAGAAACCAGAGCCTTTCATTGCCGGTCGCAACGACGTCCTCGCGGCCGTTGAGATCGAAATCCGCACTCTGCAGGCCGGAGATACCGCTGACGTTGCTGCTGCCGGCGAGAATCGCGCCGGGCACGGTGTGGAGTTCGAGATTTTCCACGAAGGCGAAAGTTCCGTTGGCCATGCTGACGAAGAAATCGGTGTCGCCGTCCCCATCGGAGTCCGCCGCGCCGAGACCGTTCAT
>JAZKEG010000037.1:1458-51530 GCA_040387215.1 Verrucomicrobiota bacterium
TTGTCCAAGTCCTCCGCGACAATGGTCAAGTGGTGCCCGAATTCCTCGAAGGACGGATTGTCGGTCCAGTCCACCCGGTAGCCGAGGGTGAAGGCGCCGGCGCCGTTGTTGAGGAACACCTGCAGCGTGTATTTGTAGAGGTTGCCGTTCCATTGGTTGATGCGGACGATGTCCATGTCGCCGTCGCGGTCCACGTCGCTGACGGCCGCCGTCAGCGGCACCGCCGTGGCGGCAGGCGTCCCCGGAAGCGTGATCGCCGGCAGGGTGATGTTGCCGCCCTCGGGAAAGCGCGAGATCACGTTTCCGCCCTGATACCATTGGAGCCGTCCGTTGCCGAGGAAGTCCGCGGCAATGGGATCCATGGCGGGTGTATCGATGCCCGCCGGGATCGGGCGGACGGTGAAGGGGTAGGCCAAAGCGGCGGGCGCGGCGGCGAGCAGGAACGGAAGAATGCAGTGGATTGATTTCATGGGTGGGGAGGTGGGTGGAGTTTGTATTTCGCCGGGGTGCAGCACCGGTGTGAGGTTCTTTTCGCACACCCCGTGAAAACCGTGAATAGGACCTCGGACGGACAGACTTTGGTCGGATACGGGGTGAGTATTTCCCCAAGATTTCGCTCCCGGTTTTCCGTGCATCCGCTAGAAGTATCCCGTCGCGATCACGCGGCGATTATCATGTTAGCAACCCACTCGAAGGCGATCATCGACCGGTTCATCCCCCAGATCGGGGTGACGCCGGTGAAGGAACTCATGGGTGCCTTGTTCGCCGAGGTGGCGGATTTGTTCCAGGTGGAGCGGATCGGATATTCCCGCATGGAGGACGACCGCTCGGCGATCCAGCAGGAGGTGCAATACTATCTATCAGAAAATCGTTGCGACACCGGCGCGCTCCCCAAACTCCATGCGAAGGACTACCCCGGGTACTTTAAGGCGCTGGAAACGCCACCGGGTGTGGTGATCTCGGATGATGTCATGACGGACGAGCGGCTGGCGGAATTTTGGTTAGGATATTTCACACCGCTCAACATCATGTCCATGCTGGATGTGCCGGTGATCCGGGCGGGCCGGTTGTTCGGAGTGATCTGCCACGAGCACGTCGGGCCGATGCGGAAGTGGACCGATGAAGAGGTCGCCGCGGCGTGCGGTTTCGGCCATCTGGTGGCCCTCGCGGTGGAGACGGACCTCCGCCAACGGCTCGAACGTGAGCTGCTCGAGAGCCGGGCGCGCTACCAGCGTGTCATCGAGCACACGCCTGTGGCGACCGTGATCGTTGACCTGACGAGTGGGAAATTCATCGATGCCAACGCCAGCGCGTGCCGGCTCTATGGGTGGGACCGGGAGACGCTGCTGCAGGGCGGGCCGGCCGATTTCAGCCCGGAGCGGCAACCCGACGGCCGCTTGAGCGAGGAGGCCGCGCGGGAGAAGATTGGGCAGGCGCTTGAAGGCGAGGAACCTAGATTCGAGTGGACTCATCTGGGAGCCGGGGGCCGCGAGATCCCGTGTCTCGTGCACCTCGGATGCATGCCGGGGAGTGAGGCGAGTCATGTGATCGCCACCGTCACCGACCGCACCGAACAGATTCGCACAGAGGAGACGATACGCCGGGCACTCGAGAATGAGAGGGAAGTCAATGAACTGCGTTCGCGCTTCACCGCGATCGTCTCCCACGAGTTCCGCACGCCATTGGGGATCATCATGTCGGCGGTGGATTTGTTGCGGAATTACTTTGACCGCATCGGCGAGTCAAAGCGTGAGGAGCTTCTAACGGACATTCGACAGGCGGTTTGGCGGATGGGTGGGTTGATGGAACAGGTGCTCGTGTTAGGCAGGGCGGACTCGGGAAATCTCGGGTTCAGTCCGGTTTCGTTGGATCTGGAAGGGCTGTGCGCGAAACTGGCGGACGAGGCCAACTCGGTGATGGCCGGACGTTGCCCGATCCGCACCGACTTCGCGCCGGACCTGGAACAAGTCGTCGCGGACGAAGGCCTGCTGCGGCACGTTTTTTCCAACCTGCTGAGCAATGCCGCGAAATACTCGGAAGCGGGAAGTCCAATCGATTTCACCGCAGCCCGCGATGGTGCGGATGCCGTTTTCTCCGTCAGGGACCGCGGGATCGGCATCCCGTTGGAGGACCAGCCGCGGATGTTCGAGGCATTCCAACGTGCCGGCAATGTCGGAGAAACTCCGGGCACCGGCCTGGGCCTGCTCATCGTGAAACGCTGCCTAGAACTCCACGGCGGAACGATCTCTTTCGAGTCGATCCCCCGAGACGGGACCACGTTCACCGTCAGGATGCCGCTGTTCGCCTAGCTCTTTGGCCGCCGCAGTTCCGCGCCGCGGAGCATGGTCTCGCGGATCAGCCCGTAGAGTTGCAGCCAATCGGCCCGCAACTCGGGCGTGAAATCGTTTTTCTGAGTGGATTCGAGCATCGAGATCAAGGCCACTTCAACGGTGTCGTAGTGCTCGATCTGGACGCCGTAGCCGACGTGGCGTGCGCCGAGCGCTTCCAGCGTGGAGATCAGTTGTTCCGGCTTTTCCAACAGACTCAATGCGGCGGCGAGCATCTCGATGAGCTTGCGGGCCTGTGCCTCGATGTCGTTTTTGAAGAGCGGCCGCAGCGCGGGATCCAGCTCGAAAAGTTTCTGATAGAATACCAGCGCGGCGACATGGGACTGGCGCTCGACGATGGCGAAGGATTTGCGGAGACGGAGGGTTTGTTCTGCGGCAAGCACACCACAAGGGAGCATGGATGCGTGAAAATCGCACTCCGACTTTAGTCGGATGGTCATTAGGGGCGAGCTGTGTAGGATGCCGCCCAATCGACCCCCATGAAACGAATCCTCATCATTGAAGACCAGGCCCCGATGCGTCGTAACCTCGCGCTGATGCTGGAAATGGAGGGCTTCGAGGTGCTCGCCGCCGAGAACGGCAAGATGGGTGTCGAACTGGCGCTCGAACATTTGCCGGACCTTGTCATCTGCGACGTGATGATGCCGGAAATGGACGGCCACGATGTGGTCCAGACGCTGCGCGGACAGGAATCCACGTCCACGGTGCCATTTATTTTCCTCACCGCCCGCAGTGACAAGGGTGATGTTAGGATCGGCATGAATTTCGGCGCGGACGACTATCTGGTGAAGCCGGTCATGCGCGAGGACCTGCTCGCGGCCGTAGAGGCTCGTTTGGCGCGTTCGCATGCGATCGAGGAGAAGCTGCGGGCCGCCGTTGGAGCGGGGGGCGGCACGTTCGCACCGGATTTTTCATCCCACGAGCCGTTGATTTTGATGGGGCTGACTAACCGCGAGGCAGAGGTCCTGCTATGGGTCACCCAAGGAAAGAGCAACGCCGATGTCGCAACGATTCTCGTGATGAGCGAGAAGACGGTGAAGCAGCACATGGGGAATGTTTTTGAGAAACTCGGCGTGGAAAACCGCAATGCTGCGGCGATGCTCGCCGTGGAGGTTCTTGGCCGCCCGCGGGTGGTTTGAGTGATGCGGAGTCATTCCAAGCCGCGGTCCGCCACCTCGTCCTCGTCCCAGCCGAGGTAGTGGCCGAGCTCGTGGAGGAAGGTGGTGCCGACCTCGTCGCGGAAGTCTTGTTCGTCCTCACCCACCCATTCCCACAAATTGGTTAGAAAGAGCCGGATGCGCGGGACTTCGCCGGCGTCGGGTTCCTCGTTCACGGCGGGGCCTTCGAACAAACCGAGTTCGTCGCCTTCGAGTTGGTCGTCGAAGCTGCCGTTGCCGGGTTTTTCCTCCAGCGAGACGGAGACTTTTTGGGCTGCCTGTTGGATGTCTGCGGGCAAGACCTTCACGAGAGATTTCAGTTCCTCGTCAGCCCAGGCGGTCAATGTTTCGAAATTCATCAGTCGGAGTTAGCGGTTCGGGCAGCCGGGCACAAGCGCCTTGCCAAAATCCTCGGCGGTGGCCAGAAACCGCGACCCATGAACCTGCCCGCATCCGCCGCGCTGGAACTGCTCACTGCGTTCTGGGTGCTCCAGTCCGCCGCCGCCCTGATCAAGACGCGCAAGGCTCGCCGACTCCATCTAGCCAACCGCAAATTTATCGACGGCGGCGTGGTGCCCAAGGAGATCCGCCGCGTCGCGTTGGTCATCGCGGTGAAAGGGGTTTCGGGAAATTTCGAGCGCTTCATGGACTTCGCGCTCGGCCAAAAATATCCGGACCACCACGTCATCTTCGTCACTGAGTCCGAGGACGATCCCGCCCACGCGGCGGTCGCCGCGCGCATCGCAGGTCGTGAAAACGCCCGCCTCGTCGTCGCGGGCAAGGCGCAGGCCACCGGCCAGAAGGTGCACAACCAGCTCGCCGCGTTCCGTCTGCTAGAAAAGGAAGATCGCATCATCGCTTTTGCCGATGGCGACTTGCATGGTCGTGCCGATTGGCTTTTCTGCCTCGCCTTGCCGCTCAACCAAGGGCAAGCCGACCTGACAACCGGCTACCGTTGGTTCATTCCGGAAAATCCTTCCCTGCCCAACCGCGTTGTGACGATCATCGGCGCGGCCATCGAACCGCTGATAGGTCCTAACTGGCGGATGTGCCTGTGGGGCGGCTCCATGGCGATGACGCGCGAGGTTTTCGATGGCCTGAAGGTGGCGGAAAATTTGGTGGGCTCCGTCAATGACGACGCGCGCATCAGCCAGCTGGCTCGGCGTTCTGGCAAGCGCATGCGCTACGTGCGATCCGTCGCCGCGCCCTCGCCGGTGGATTTCACCTGGGGCTCGTTGTTCGAGTTCGGCCGCCGCCAGTATTTTCAACTGCGCATCTATCAGCCCATGCTGTGGTGGATGGCGCTGCTCATTCCATCGGTCCATCTGCTGTCGCTCGCCACCTGCGCGACGCGGATGGTGAAGGGGGAATTCTGGTTGGCCGGTTATTTTGCCGTCGCCGTCGCGCTCAACCTTGGCCGAACGAAAGTGAGACGAGCCTATCTCGCCGAGCGCTTCCCGGACGGCGAGGCCACGGACCTCGACCGCGCGGTGAAGGGAAGCTGGTGGCTGGATCCCGTCGTCAACCTGGTCCACCTGCTCATCATCGCCAGTTCCGCCTGCGGCCGCGCCATCACCTGGGCGGGCATCCGCTACCGCGTCACCGGACCGCAGAAAACGGAAATCCTGAGGCGCTGAGGCCGGGGCTGGATTTTGGCTCGGCGTGAGGTTGGGGAGAGATGCCGCCATCCTCCGAAACCCAGAGTGGTAAGCCAACATCGGCATGGCCACCGTGATGGGCGGCTTCCGAGTGGAGGGTGTCACGCCATGCTCGCGATGGCGATGAGGTGGCGCAGCTCGTCGGCGATGTCCTCGGGATCGTTCACCGTGGCGGCGATCTCGGCGCGGATGAGTTCGCGGAAACGCGCGCGCAGGCGGTGGATGGCAACTTTCACCGCGGTTGCGGACATGCCGAGCGATAGCGCAGCTTCCGCTTGCGAGCGGTCGGCCCCGCCATCGAGCCATGGTTTGAGCGTGGCGAATGCTTCCGCCTTTCCCGCGTGCTCCGATTCCAATGCGGCGAGGGCACGGGCGATGACGGTGAGCGCCCATTCTCGATCAAACGCGAGACTGTCATCCAGCATGCCGGGCATGGGCAGTCCGGGCGAGGTGTCCGTTTCCGAGACGAACGGGACATGCACCGCGCCGCCACCGCGCTTCCCGGCGAGTGCGGCATTGCGGTGTTTTGACAGGAAATGTTTCAGCGCGCCCAGCAGATAGCTGCGGAACCTGCCCCGCTCCGGATCCGGCGCACCGACACCTCGCGCGAGGATTTCGGCAAAGAACTCATGGGCCATTTCCCGCGCCGCGTCATCGGCCCGTCCGTCGCGGCGGAGGAAGGCGACGACCGGGGCGTAGCTGGCGGCGCACAGGTCCGCCAGCGCCGCCTTTGCATCCAGCCCCTCGCCACGGGCCCGCAGAACCAAGGTCCAGCGGGTGGCATGGAAGGCGGAATCGGAAGGGGTGGGTGCAAGGTCGTTCATCGGGGGCAGCCAGGAAAATCAACCGCCTCGTTCATACTCCACCCTGTCCTCGATGTAGCGGTTTCCGTCCCAGCGGAAATAGCGGCACCTTTGGTTGATGGGCGGTTCCCCTGGGATGCTTTCTTGAGTGTAAAATCCTTTCCGCCCCTCGAACTCGTGGTTCCAGCCCACGGGAAAAATCCCTGGCAGCTTCGCGATGCAGGTCCAGCCATGTTCTGTCAGATCGTAGATCAGGATTCCTGATATGGGCTTGTTTCGTGCGTCGGAGGAGCGCACCTGAATCACCCAATCCTGGGTCGTGTCGTGGTCGAAGTTGCTGAAATCGTTGCCCCACACGTCGATCTTGGCAGGTGGCCCGCCCCCTTTCACCTCGCGAGGCGCGACCCAACCCAGATCACGCAACAGGCTGGTCAGGTCGTTTTCGGAGAACTTCACCCGCACTTCCTCGGGCAGGTTTTTGCGCCATGTGTCAGATTTTGAGGGAGAAACGGCAGGGGCTGCGGGGATCGCTGCCACCGCTTCCCCAGGCACGCGATCGCCCGTTTCCGCCTTGGCGATTTCTTTGCGGGTTTCCGTTCCCTGGGCACTTGGGAGATTCATCGACGTCGATTCGATAACCGCAGTGTACCATCCCAACAGCCGGTATCGAACCCTGATCCTCGACCTGTCCGAGGTTGGGCCCAAAACCTCCATGACTCCCAGCGTCGCCCCCGTTTCTGACGGAGCGATGAATGAAAACAGGTTCCCCTCGCGAGCGGGCGGGCGGATGAATTCGCGACGGGAGAAACTCCGGACGAACGCCTGCTGGAAGTCCGTCCGCTCCAGTCCCGCGACCACCGCATCCACAATTTCATGTTCAGAAATCGCATCGAAGTTTTTCCCTACCAAGGGGAAGGGTTGCGTGGAAAAGAGTTGTATCCCCTCGCCGTCCGGCATGGTGACCACCGCATTGACTTGCTGGAGCCAGCGTGACCTATCCCATGCCACCTGCGGCCGATGGGGAGTTCCTTCCGGCACGGCATAGCTGATTTCGCCGCGTTTCATCTGGTCGGCCAACGCGTCATCCGGCGCGTGAAGACTGCCATTTTTGAAATGCAGCATGCAGGCGACCCCCGGGCCGGGTTGGGGAAGCTCCATCTCGATGACCGGGCGGAGCACGTAGGTGCGATTCGGATCTGCTGGCAACGTGGCACGCCACCGGCCCCACAGTTGGATGGCTTCGGCTTCCAACGGATTTTCATCGGCGGCGGTCAGTCGCGCCGTCCTCATCAGCCCCATTTCGCGGAACCGACTGTACTGCACCGCCACCCCTCCCATGACGGCTAAAATGCCCATGCCGATCACCACCGCTTTTCCGAGTCGTTCGCGCCAACCGACCAGTCCGAAAACGAGCGCCAGTAAAAACGCGACGGCACAAAGACTTCCCGCCGGGATGAATCCGGCGGAACCCGGCAGCACCACACGTCCCGGCAACACCAGCAAACCGAAGATTCCCGCAAGGAAAAGGCCCAGCGCCAGCTTGCCGTGAAGCTCGTTTTCCGACCAGGCCTTCGCCCCCGTTTCCGGGGCTGCGACTGCCGCTCCCAGCACGTCCGTCTTCACCTCCGTCGCGCTCTGCTGGCGCAACTCGCGTTCCTTTTCCAAGGTCCGTAGCACGATGCTGTCGATGCGCGCGTCCACGGTGGCACGCTGGCTGGGTGAGGGAAAGCGTCCTAACGGAAGCTCGCCGGTGAGCATTTCATAAATCACCACGCCAAGGCTGTAGATGTCGGCGCGGTGATCCACGTCGTGCGGACTTTCATGCTGCTCGGGTGCCATGTAGGCCACGCTGCCCAGCACGCCGCCGGTGCGTGTGAGCGTGAAATCCCGCAGCGGATCGCCGACGATGCGGGCGATGCCGAAATCGGCGATCTTCACCCGGCCGTCGCGATCCAACAGAATGTTCTCCGGCTTGATGTCGCGGTGCCAGATGCCTTGGGCGTGTGCGGCCTGCAGGGCATCGCAGATTTCAGGAACCACCGCCAGCGCCTGCTCCGGAGTGAAGCGTCCGGCGCGCATCGCCTGGCGGAGGTTCACGCCGTCCACGTATTCCATCGTCAGCTGGAAAAATCCGCCAGTCTCGCCGTGCTCAAAGACGGTGACGATGTTCGGATGGCTGAGCTTGCCCAGCACTCGTGCCTCGCGGGCGAAACGCTCGGCGAACGCAGGATCGCGGCCGAGTTCGGGAGAAAGGATTTTCAACGCGACCGTGCGGTCCAGGTTCGGCTGGCGCGCTTCATAAACAAACCCCATGCCACCCTGGCCGATGAGCCGGATGATCTCCAACTGGGGAAACGCTGCGGCAATTTCCTCAAGCGACGGCGCGGCACGGCCGGTGATCGGTGGCTCCTCCGCATCGCGCAGGAGGCAGGCCGGACAGAACCCGCCCGGCGCGTGGGGCGGGATGGGAGAGCGGCAGGTGGGGCAGATAGTGGGATTCACACAGGTTCCTGACGGACGACTGGCGCGAGGTTACAGGGAATCTTGCGGCAGGCAGCCAAATGATGAAGCGCCTCACCACCGCCGCCAGGATACGGCTAGGGGTTTTCCCCGACTCTTGGCTTCAGATAGGGGATGAGCGGGGACGCCGGGTGTTGGTTCATCCATTCGCGGACGGCGGCGCGGTCGCCGTCACCGTTCATCGTGCTCAAGACCGTGGACGTGAGCGACGACAGATTGATTTCCGAGTCAAGCGGGGCGGCGTTGACGGTCTCGATCATGTTGAGTTTGTCCGGCATGTAGTAGTAACGGTATTTCTGAAGCGCCTGAAGGGTGGTGCGGGTGGGATCGAGGCCGAACCCCGCGAGCTTGACGACCACATCGCACGCCTGACCGACGTCCCGCGCATGATCGGCTTTCCACAGGAGTTTCTCGGTGATCTCGCTGAACAGCCCGTCCGAGAGTTCCGCGCTATCGGAATCGTTGGCGTCCAGGCGGGAGGCATAGTGCATGACATCGTCCAAGGCGGCGGTTCCACCGTTTTCGAGGACGTTCCAAACCAGGTTCCCGACACACGCCTTCCGGGATTGCGGGGGAATCTCGGCGAGCCGGGAGAGCGCGTCTTCGGGATGGCTGAGGGCGGCACCGGCGATGACCGCGGAATAATTTTGGTCGGAAATCTTGTGGCCCGCGGCTTCGGCCTTGCGGAGCCAGTCGAGTGCGGCATCGGGGTCCTTGGTGCTCCAGCCGTAGAGGATGTTCCAACTTTCGTTTTTCTTTTTCTCCAGCCCGGCGGCGAGCTGGGCATTCATCGCATCCTCACCGGCGACCTGTCCGCTGCGGAAAAGGGCGAGCTTCCAATCTTCGAAGAAATCGCGTCCGGTTTCCGCCGAAAGCTTGCCGAAGCCGGAAACGACATCGCTCCAGTTGTCGGCGGTCATGTTCAAAAGGCACTCGGTGAGGAGGCGCCGTTTCTCGACTGGGTCGGGCTTCGACATCGCCAATTGGGCGAGACTTCCCAGTTCGGCGGTGGGTGCCTGGCGTATTTTCGTGATCCCGGTAGGCTCTGGACGTGTGCCGGATGATCGCCCGAGCGGGGATGACCGGGTGGGCACCGCGGTCGTTTCGGAATCCTCCCGCGGGGCGGAGGAGGACGAAAATAACAATTTCCCGACGGTGAGCCCCACGGTGATTCCGGCAAGAAGGAGAGCTGCCGAGGGTAGGATTTTCATGTTCCGGACAGATATCCGGAGTGATCGAAAAGTAAAACCTTTCGTAACCGCGGCGGCCGCGGGCAATGGTTCATAGGTCCTATAAATCCAATAAGACCTATGGAATACCGGTCACCGCGCCGCAACGAGGTCATACCCCCGCCAATCGCCGATGGTGATGTCGGCGAACTCGCCGACGGGGATGGCTTCGTCCACCATGACGGAGCCGTCGATCTCCGGGGCGTCCCATTGGGTGCGGGCGACGCCGGGTTGCTCGACGAGGACGCGGACGGCTTTGCCGACTTGGGCTTGGTTGGTTTCACCGGCGATCTTCTGGAGCTCGGCCATGGCGCGGGACCAGCGGCTTTTGCGGGTGGCGTGGTGGATGTGGCCATCCATTTTCTCGGCGCGGGTGCCTTCTTCCTTGGAGTAGGAAAAGACGCCGGCGCGCTCGAAACGGAATTCGCGAATGAATTCCAACAGCTCGGTGAAATCCTCCTCGGTCTCACCGGGGAAGCCCACGATGAAGGTGGTGCGGATCCCGAGACCGGGGATGCCGGCGCGCATGCGGCGGAGCAGGTCGCGGATGTAGTCGCCGCTGGTCACGCGCTTCATGGCGGTGAGCATTCGATCGGAAATGTGCTGGAGCGGGATATCGACGTATTTCGCGACCTTGTCGCACTCGGCGATGGTTTGAATGAGTTCGTCGGACCAATGCGCCGGATGGGTGTAGAGCAGCCGGACCCAGAAATCGCCTTCGATCTTGTTGATCTCGCGGAGCAGGGTGGAGAGCGATTCGCCGCGGGTGGAATCGACGGGCGAGTTCGGTGTCGGGCGTTTGCCTTCCCACTGGTCCATGCCGAAGTAGGTGGTGTCCTGGGAGATGAGGTTGATTTCCTTCACTCCGGATTTCACCAGCGCCTCGACTTCTCTAACGACGGAGTCCTGCGTGCGCGAGCGGTGCATGCCGCGGATCTTCGGGATGATGCAGAAGGTGCAGGTGTGGTTGCAGCCCTCGGCGATTTTCACGTAGGCGAAATGGTCGGGCGTCAGGCGCATCCGCGGGGTGGACCAGTCCGGGACGTATTGCGGCTTGAGCGTGACGAAATCGCGCGGGTCTTCGGTGGCGGACGGGCCTTCGGTTTTCTGGACCTCGGCGTCGTTCTTCTTTCCTAGCAGGTTCTCGATAATGGGTGCGACCTTGGTGATCTGGTCGAGGCCGATGAAGGCATCCACCTCGGGCATGATGCCAGGAAGGTCTTTGGCAAATCGTTGGGAAAGGCAGCCGGCGACGATGATCTTCTGCTTCGCGCGGTCCGGGTCCTCGCCGCGGTCTTTCACGGCGCCGAAGATGGCGTCGATGGATTCCTGTTTCGCCATGTCGATGAACGAGCAGGTGTTGACGATGAGGACATCGGCGAGCTCGGGATCCGGCGTGAGCGACATGCCAGCCTGCGCGAGGTGGCCGATCATGACTTCGGAGTCGATGAGGTTTTTGGCGCAGCCGAGAGAAATGAGACCGACGGTGGTGGACATGGGAAAAAAGGAAAGAGGTGGAAAGTGATCAGGGATCAGAGGACGAAAAAGTCATTGGCGTGAACCAATGACTCATGACCGGGGCTGATGGGGGCCGGGAAAATTTTCAATATTGAGGCGGCAGGATGAGTTCGTCGCCAACCTCGGGACTGACGGGGCCGAAGCCGGGGAGGGGATTGGCGATGGCACCTTCAAGGGTGACATCGGACACTTTCAGCAGGCCAAGGATGCCGGTTTTGCGGCGGATGGCGAGGATGGTGCCGGTCTGGACTTGTTCGGGCATGAGCACGTCGAAGGTGACGAAGCCGCCGTATTGAGGATCTTCGACGTATTCCTTCACCTTGCCCATGAGAAGGGCCTCGCTGATCATGCGTGCGCGGCGCAGTTCGCTGTCGGTGCTTTCTAGGTTTCTCTTGTCCGCCTCAAGTTCTTCGGCGTCCTCGACCATGGCATCGCGGTTGGCTTTGGCGGCTTCTTCGGCGGCCCTCGCGGCGGCTTGGGATTCGACCGCAGCGCGGATGGCGGCGAGGTCATCAGCAGAAGAGGCGGTAGGCGTGGTGGGGGAATTGGTTTGGAGGAGACGCATTTGGCGCTCGAGCTCGAGCTTGTCCTGCTCCGCGAGTAGTTCCTTGAGCTGCTTTTCAATCCGAGCGACGTCGCTGGCCGGTGCGTTTTTCACGCCGGTGTTCATGCCTTGCCAGGAAACTGCCAGCGCACCGAGCAAGAGCGCGATGGTGGCGCCAAGAAGTAGTTTCATCGTGTCCATGGGCGGCACGGTGGCTGGACGGATCGCGGATGTCAACGCGGGTTCAGGGGCGCTCAGAAATCCAGATTTGTGGCAAAACTGGAGCGGCGAGTCAGCCTCCCGAGGCACGCCGGTCGAGTGCTTGGCGGACCGGGTCGGGGATGGGGTTGTTGTTGATCCAGGCTTGGGCGGAAGCGGGATCGCGGTCCATCCAGTAGGAAAGGGTGCGGCGATAGGTGCGATCGCGTTCGCCAGGATCGGTGATGCGGTCGATTTGGCTGACGGCGGTGGCGGGATCTTTGCCGAAGGAATGCCAGACGGCGTTTTGGACCACGCGGTCGGTGACGTCGGCGGGGTATTGATCCATCAAAGAAACGGCTTCCTTGGGGTCATTCACGGCGGCGGCGCTGACGATGCCGCGCAGGGCGTTGGACCGTGAATCTCCGGCGGGCAAAGCGGAGAAGGATGCGAGTGCCGCTTGAGTGTCCTTGGCGGCCCAAACGCCGTAGACGTCATCCATGCGGCGCTGCTGGGCCTCGCCAGGATTGGCGATGAGCCAAGCGGCGGTGGCGGCGGGATTTTTGTCGGCGAGCTCGCGGGCGGTGCGGACCATCGCGCCATTTTTCAAGGATTCGTCCTGGAGCGAATCGATCCAGGCTTGGGTGGCGTCGGCTCCTTGCTGGAGGAGATGAGGCAGCAGGAAATCGAGACCTTGGCCGCGTTCGCCACTGCGCGGCATTTGGGCGAGCAGCGCGGTGGCTTTCGCGGGGTCCGTTCCGGCGAGACCGCGGATGATGCCGGCGAGGTAAGGATTGGCACCATCGCCGTCGAAATTTGCTTCCGCCCAGCGTATCGCCGCCTCTGGATCTTGGGTGGCCCAGGCGGTGAGGATGGTGTTGCGGGCAAAGCCGTTGCCGGTGTTTTCCTGAGCGTAGGCGAGGGCGCTGGTGGGATCCACCTTGGCCCATGCCGTGAGCAGGAGTGAGTATTCGCCCATGCGGTTTTCGGTGATGCCGAGCGCACGGAACGAGGCGACGGCTTCCTCAAATTCGCCGGGCGCTAGCTGGTCGATGAAGTCCAGCAAGGCGCGGTTGCGATCCAAAGCATTTTCTCCGCGCAGGATGGATTCGAGGCGGGCGAGGCGTTCGGTCGAGGACGTTGCGCGAGTCCCCGACGGACGTGCTGCAGCGGATGGGCGATCTGTGGGGCCGGCTGCGGCGGACGCCGAAAGCGAGCGGGTGGAGCGCGCTTCGGTTGGCGTTTCGCGTTTCTCGTCCACTGCGGGTTTCGATGAGATGCGGCCGGCGAAAAATCCTCCGACCCCGATGAGGATGAGCGCGGCAAAAGTGCTGGTGGGGCTGAGTTTCATGAGATTGCGAATGGTTGCGTGACGGTAGGCGATTATCGGGGGCGCGCCTGCGATTTGTCAAAAGCTGACATGTCGGCGGCCACGATCCTCACCGGAGGATGGCTTGCAGCTCCCAAGTGCGTTTCTCCCGGGGAGTCCCGGGGCCGTTGTAGCCGAGCAGGCGGAACGACTTCGCTGCCTGTTTGGTTTCGGTTAGTTTGGCGTCGAGCCGTGCGCGTGCCGTGGCGATGTTGGCCTGGCTGTCTGGCCCTTGCCAAGTGTAGCTGAGCACGGTTTCGGCGGGAACGTCCTTCACCACCACCTTGCCGCCATCCGCGCCCTTTTCGCCGACGTCATCATTCTGATAGAGAAAGGCCATCCCGGCTTGGCTGAGTTTGCCATCCGCGTCGGTCATCGGCATTTGGACCGGCGCGGTCATCGGGATTTCCTTGCGCTGGATATGAAGAAACAAGGTCCAAAACGCCACGCTCTCCCCGCGGTTGTCCGTGAACGCCGCACGATACTTGGGATAGGATTTCTCCGCCACTTGGTTGTAGGGACCCGGCTGCGGCCATCCCGCCGGCAGCGGAGCCTCATCCACGTATGCTGGAGCTGCCGCAGGATTTTCTTGGCCCACGCAGGCAGTGAGCAGCACGACGAATGAGAGCAGGCTGGATTTCATGCGCGGAATGAAACGCGGAACTCCCCGCGCGCAACGGGGGAAATGGCGGATTTTCCAAAGCCGCGCATGGCGGGTCGATCGCATGGCGCTCTAACAATCGGCTCGGCGGATGATCTCGCGATACGTCGCAACTTCGTCAGTGGGCACGCGCTTGAGCTCGGGATCCTTGTCGAGATCGACAAAGTAGAGCCCGAAGTCGGTGTTGGGATCGAAGGGGTGACCCCACTCGCGGTTCGAGGTGATGGACCAGAAATTGTAGCCCTTCACCGGCACGCCCGTCGCCAACGCGTTCTCCACCTCGGCGATGTGAAGCTTCAGATAATCCGACCGCGAAACCCCGTTGGCCGCCGGCACGCTGCCGTTTTCCACAATGAAAAGCTCCTGCCCGGGAAACCATCGATGGAAGCGCCGCAGGGCATGATAGAGACCGCGTGGCCACACCGGGGCTTTGAGAAATTTCCCCCGTGCCGCGTCCTCCAGTGAGCGAAATTTCCCCAACTTGCGCGTCGGCAGCCCCCAGTAATAATCCAGCCCGACGAAATCCTGCGCGCCCACCGCCTCCGCCGGACATAGCTCTAGCGGAAGTCTTCCCGCCGTTCCCAGATACCACCAATTCGCGTTCGCGATCATTGTCGTCGTGCCCCAAAAACGCCACGCCCAGTTCAGCCAACCCGCCTTGCTTTCCAGCACCTTGAGCCGTTCTCCGGGGGCGATGCGCACCACCTCCAAGCACGCTTCGTCGTGAAAAATTTCGAATGCGATGCGCCGTGCCAAGTTCAGCTCCAGCCCTTCGCGGGTTTCAGCATTTTTCGGCGCGTCCGTCCGGATGCCGATACGTATTTTCCCTCGCCGCCGGATGTGGCGGATGTCGCGGCTTTCCGCCAATCCGCCGAACTCGCCGTCCTCGCCCGCCAGCACCTCATGCAGCGAGACTGGCCTGTCTGCCTTCTTCGCCACCGCCGCGTCCGTCACTCCTCGCGACGATTTTGCCAAGTTCGCCACCTCGCCCTGAAACCCTGCAATCGCGCGGTTCACCCGACCTAACAATTGGCAGTGGCCGTGCGGCGCGACCGCCACGTAAGCTTCATCGCTCAACTCAGCCACCAGCAAGCGCAGCTCGGCCATGTCCCGCGTGCTATCCGGCATCAGGAAAAACGCGTCGCCATACACCGCGTCCACCTTGCCCGCTAACAGCGCACTACGAGCATCGTCGTAGTTCGCAAAAAGCTTTTTTACACAGCCACCCGGCAAGTCCCGCTTCCACGAGGCAGGCTGATTGCCGACCGCGACCACACCCACCTTGCGCTGTTCCAGCGATGCCAGCCCTTCGCCTTCAAAACCTGCCAGCACCAGCACCGCCTTGCCTGTCCGCAAGTAAGGATCGCTGGTCTCGAAGCGCGTTTCGTCGCCTGCCGTGACACCGCCTAACACCAAGTCCACATCGCCCTTGACGCCTATCAACGCTCCCTTCGTGGTGAATTTGAACAAAGCCTCGATCAGTCCTCTGTGGCACGCGCCCCAGTCCATCAGCATTTGCAACCAGGTGGGGAATCCTGTCACCAGCGGATTCACGCCCACCTGCGCATCAAGCTGCCGCTCCCGTATCCGTTGCCGCGCCCGGCTGTGCGCCAGAAACAAGTTAGGGATAAGTTTCCCCACCGCTTCTGCCTCCGCGTCCACATGGGATCCACGTGGCAACCCCGGCGGCATGTAGTAACGATTTTGCCACCACGGCTTGATGAACCCAAACGTCAGCTGGCTCGGTTCGTTGAACGTGATCCAGTAATCGATTCGATCGCCCATCGCCTCCGCCACTCGATCCGCGTATCTCGCGAAAAGCTCCGGAAACTTCTGCCCCGTCATCCCACCGCAATCGCGTTCCAGCCACACCGGCCAGACGAAATGGTGCAAGGTCAGCATCACCTTCATGCCATGTCCGCGTATGCATTCGGCGAGTTTTCGATAATGCGCCAACGCCGCGTCGTCGAACTCGCCCTCCGTCACCTCCACCCGCGCCCACGCCACCGAGAAACGGAACAGCTTGCAGCCCATCGCCGCGGCGGCCGCGATGTCTTCTTCATACCGGTTCCAGAAATCCGTCGCTCGCCCACGCGGCGTCAGCCCTTGGCAGCGTTCCCATACATCCCACACGTCCTCCCGCTCCGGGTCGTGAGCCTCCACCTGGTGGTCGGCATTCGCCGTGCCGAATAAAAATCCCTTTGGAAATGGCATGCGGTGCCTCGGACTCTGAAACTCCTCATCCCAACGGGCAAGGTTGTTCCGAGTGGCAATCGGGGCTAGAGGGGCCGATTTAAGCGCGGCGCGAAAAGTTCTTGGCATAGCAGGCAGCGCTTGCCGTCGCAGCCGCGGGCGCTGCAGTGCTCGCGGCCGTAGAAGATGATTTGGAGGTGAAGGCGGTTCCAGGTTTCTCGGGGGAAGAGTTTTTTCAGATCGCGTTCGGTTTGGACGACGTTCTTGCCGGAGGTGAGTTTCCAGCGCGTCGCGAGGCGGTGGATGTGTGTGTCCACCGGGAATGCCGGCACGCCGAAGGCCTGCGCCATGACCACGGAAGCGGTCTTGTGGCCGACGCCGGGCAAGGCTTCGAGCGCGGTGAAATCCTGCGGCACCTCGCCGCCGTGTTGCTCGACGAGGATTTTCGAGAGTTCGGAAATGGCGGCGGATTTGCGCGGTGACAGGCCGCAGGGGCGGATGATGGCCTGGATGTCCGCCACCGGGACACGCATCATGTCGTGCGGATTGTTAGCCAGCGCGAAGAGCGCGGGCGTGACGAGATTCACCCGGACATCGGTGCATTGGGCGGACAGCAACACGGCGATGAGCAAGGTGAACGGATCGCTGTGATCGAGCGGGATGGGCGTTTCCGGATAGAGTTCCTGGAGCCGCTGCCGGACGTGATCGGCGCGTTGTTGCTTGAGCATGCGGCGGAGTTTCTGGCGAAAGGCAGCCGCTGGCAAGGCACGGCTCAAGGGAAGAAATGAAAAACTTCTTGCAAGTGTTACACGGTAGCTGTAACACCAAGCACACCAAGCCATGTTGCCCTTTTCCTTCCAACTCCGTGATGGGGATCCGGTCTCCGACCAGATTGTCCGCGCCGCGCATCGGGCGCTGGCGAGCGGCGAGTTGCGGGAGGGAGATCTGTTTCCATCGGTGCGGGCGCTGGCGCAGGAGTTGAAAATTTCCCCGACCACCGGCCACAAGGTCATCCAGCAGTTGAAGGATCTCGGGTTCCTCGTCAGCCGTCCAGGCATTGGGATGGTGGTGCGGGCACCGCAGCTTCCCTCGCTGGAACAACGGCTTGCGCTGATGGAGCCGGCCGCACGCCGCTTTCTCGACGAGGCTCGTTCGCTGCATCTCACCGCCGAAGACTTGGAGCTGCTGCTCCGCCGGCTCCAGGACCCCAACCGCTAACAAATCCATGATCACCATACGCGGCCTTCAAAAACGCTTCCATGGCAACGACGCCTTGCGGGGTGTCGATCTCGACATCCCGCAGGGAAAGGTCACCGCCTTCCTCGGTCCTAACGGCGCGGGGAAAACCACCACCATCAAGTGTGCCATGAACCTGATGGAGCGCGATGGCGGAGAGCTCTCCGTGCTCGGCACCGATGCAAGCCTGCTCGGCCCGGACCAGTGGCGGCGCATCGGCTATGTCTCGGAGAATCGCGCCATGCCGGAGTGGCTGACGGTGCCGAAGCTGCTCGACTACCTGCGGCCGATGTATGGCAAGTTCTGGGACCGCGAGTTCGAGAAAAAATTGTTAACCGGTTTCGAGTTGCCGTTGAAAACCAAGCTGCGCGACCTGTCCCGCGGCCAGAAAATGAAAGCCGCGCTGCTCGCGTCGCTGGCGTATCGGCCGCAGCTCATCGTCCTCGACGAGCCGTTCTCCGGTCTCGATCCTCTGGTGCGGGATGAATTTCTAACTGGCTTGTTGGAACTCACCGAGACCGAAGGCTGGACGGTGTGGATCTCCTCCCACGACATCGAGGAGGTCGAGCGCTTCGCCGACCGCGTGGCCATCCTCAACGGGGGGCGGATTGATCTCCAAGAAGATGTGGAAGCGCTGCAAGCCCGCTTTCGCGCCGTCGAATTGCGGTTCGACGACGCGGTGACGTTGCCGGGAAATCTGCCGGCAACCTGGCTCAACGCGCAGGCGAATGGCAGGACGGTGCGCTTCATCAACACCCGTCACGACGACGGATTTACGCAAAAGTTAGAATCCGTCTTCCCCGGCCATCAGCGCCATGAGGCTCGTCGCATGACCTTGCGCGAAATCTTTGTGGCTCTCGCCCGCAGCTACCGCATCCAACCCGACTGAACCCATGCCGCGCTCACCACTCACTCTTGCCCTTGGCCTCGCGATCGAGGCCGCCTTTTTCCTCTTTCTCCTATGGCCCGATCAAGCCTTGCAGGAATGGGGGGGATACGCGGCAATGTTGATTGCATTCATCATCGGTGTGTACACTTGGCGTGCGGTCCGCGACGCCCCGCCGCTGGATGACCAGGCCTTCCATCGGACGCTGCCACCGGGTGATGGACATGCGTTTAGGAAGGTGCTCGCCATACAAGCTTGGGTGCTGGTCGGCATCGCGCTTGCCGTGGTCGTTTATTGCTGGATCTTCAATTGCGGTTGGCAGGTGACGTCCTACGGAGTGCTGGTGTTCACGCTGCCGATGTGGTGCCTGATGGCGGCGAATGGCATCGCGTCGAGTCTGGCGACGTCCCGTCAATTCGGAAAGATCTGGGGCTACGCTGCGGTCTTCGGGACTCCTCTCATATCTGCCGCGATTATCTATCACCTCCGTGACGGTCTTCGACCGGTGGAATTCGCGTCGAACCAATATCTCAATTCTCACCGGATGATCGTGCTGACTTGCGGCATCCTCTATCCGATGATCTGGTGGTTGGTGGCGATTGGGCGTAGGAAAATCACCGCAATCTGTTTGGCGGCGGCAATCGGCATATTTATTCCGATTATCCATGTTTACGGAGGATTCTTCAACGCACAGGAGGAATGGGCTCCGGAAAAGAACGAGCTTTCTCGAGTTTCTCTCACCCGGAAGACTATCCCTCCAGGCGATGATCCTTGGATCCCTATTGATGACATGATCACTGTCAACGGACTTCGCGACGGTGAAATCATCCAGCTTCGGGGAATGATTGTGGATAGGGAAAGCTTCCGTTTCTTTGGAGTTCCCGATGATGAGAAGTTGAGGGAAGAAGGTCTCTTCAGTGACCGTCGTTTGATGGCGAGCATCCATGATGGACGAATCACCTGGGGACAGGCTGCCGTGTGGAAGCAGCTCAAAAAGCAGATTCCCGGCCTTGAAACCATCGACTACTTGGGGGGTGGAATGGATGTGCCCGCGCATGTTTCCACCCTCCGGCCAGGCGAGACTGCGTTGATCCGTTCAAGAAATGGCCGCTCGGATTCGAAACCAAAGCCGTATCAACAGAAAGGGACCTATGCTTATCTGAACTCCGCTCCATGGGGATCGATCGCAGTCGATGTTTATAGATATGAGAAGGTGGGCATGGTGGATGTCGAGAAGGGTGGCGATATCCGTCTGTCCGGGGGCGGCATCCTCAGCATCAAACCTCTGGTCCGTGAGGATGAAAATCTTTCCATCGAGTTGGAGCATTTCCAACCGAGTTTGTCTGACGCGGACGGGCTGTGGTTCAAAATGCGGAAGGAGGGGCGGTTATGGGACTTGATTCCGTGGTTGATCGCGGTGGACCGCGCCGGAAAACATGCCTACGCGCTCTCCGTAATCGACTACGAAAATGGTAGAGAAGTGATGTTAGGACGTCTGGCCGTCTGGAGCTTTCAATCGGAGAAGGTGTCGAATGCCGAGAATCGTGCGCTGCTGGAAATGCTGCGCGGATGCAGTCTGCATGTGTTTCAGCCGAGGGAGGAAAGCCGCTTCTATCAGGATCTGCTTCCCCCACGATAATGGATGGCGGCCCGGGACTTGTAGCCCGGCGGTCAGACGGCTAGGATGCCGCCATGCGGAAGCGATGGAAGGTCTTGATCCTCTTGCTGATCTGGGCCGGGGGCGCAGTGTGGTGGTTTCGTGGGCCTCTCGAAACCAAACTGCGTGCGGCGATGAGTGGGCTGGAGCTTCGCACGCCGCTGAAACCGCAGCCCGATCCGGAAAAATATGCCACGCTGAAGAAGGATTTGGAGCGCTGGCGCAAGGATCTAGCAGGACGTCATGCAAAAGCGGCTGACGCCAAGGAAAGAGCGGTGGTGGAGGCGGATGCACGCATCATCTTGGAGCGGGCCTTGCCGGCGATGATGCGCTGTTGGCTGGGGACGAAGTATGATTTCAACGGCACGGCAGATGGGCCGGGCAATGGCAAGATCGCGTGCGGCTATTTCGTCGCGACCGTGTTGAAAGACGCTGGATTCAAGGTGGATCGCTATCAACTCGCGCGGCAAGCGTCGGAAAACATCCTGCGGACTTTTTTGCCCAAGGAGGTGTGCATTCTAACCGTGGATCAAGACTATCAGAAATTTGCCGCCGACGTGGCGAAGCGCGAGCCGGGAGTTTATATCGTCGGGTTGGACACGCATGTGGCGTTCATCGTCGTGCGAGATGGAGAGTTCCGCTTCATCCACGCATCGGGTTCGAAACCGTGGTGCGTGGTGGAGGAAAATGCAGAAGAAGCAGGCGTATTGCGGCGATCCAGTTGGCGGATGTTAGGAAATTTAACCCAAGAAAGCCGGGTGATACGCCAATGGCTGAAGGCAACCCGCGTTTCGGTGAAGGGAGCGTGATCGAGGTGGGTTACGATGTCGCGAAGCGAAGGCGTGCGGAAGACGGGGACGTTCGATGCCGCGAGCAACGAGTTGCTCGCGGTATCGAGGTCATCGAAACCTCGCGGAATGAATTCCGCGCTCCATTGGGCGTGACGTTTCTGGGATGGCGAGCGAACTTTTGCGGCGTTCCATGAAGCACGTCCTTTTCATCTGCTCGCGCAACCAGCTCCGCAGCCCGACAGCGGAAGCAGTTTTCGCGAAAACGCCTGGGATCGAAGTGGATTCGGCGGGGCTGGACAACGACTCGGTGGTGCCGCTTTCGCCCGAACAAGTGGGCTGGGCAGATGTGATTTTCGTGATGGAGCGGACGCATCGGGAAAAGCTCAATCGCAAGTTCAAGCGCCAACTGAATGGCCAGCGCGTGGTGGTGTTGGGCATCCCGGACCACTACCGATTCATGGATCCCGCGCTCGTGACTTTGCTGAAATCCAAGGTGACGCCCTACCTGTGATTCAGGGTGGACCATCGCCGGGGCACCGATGAAGCTCCGCGCATGACGAAGGGATCGGTGTGGAAGCAGATGGCGGCGGCGGTGGGCAGTGGCTTGCTGGTGGCGGGGGCATTTCCGCCCTTGGATCAGGCGTGGCTGGTATGGTTGGGGCTGATTCCCTTGCTGTGGGCGCTGTGGTCCATCGAGGGAAAACGCGCGGGCTTGAAAGGATTTGGCATCGGCTATCTGGCGGGACTGGCGGCGTGTTTGATCCAGTTCAACTGGGTGGCCTCGGTGTCGTGGCTCGGTGCCATCCTGTTGCCGGCCTATCTTGCGGTGTATTGGGGGCTGTTCGGAATCTTCGCGGCGAAACTGGGCAATCCTTGGCGGACCGGAAGGTCATCGCGCATTCTAACGGTGGCCCTGTGTCATGGCGCGGTGTGGGCTGGTTGCGAAATTTTGCGCGGCTGGGTGATCACCGGCATCAGCTGGAATGTGCTGGGGGTGGCCCTGCATGATCTCTTGCCCATGGCGCAGGCGGCGGATTTGTTAGGGGTGGTCGGGCTGTCACTGCTGCTGGTGTTTTTTCAAGGGGTCGTGGTGCAAGTCGCGGTGGCAAGGCGCTGGAAACCGCTGGCGGCGGTGGGTGGGGTGTTGGTCTTGATCGCGCTCTATGGCATCGTGCGCATTCAAAACGAAAAAGGCCGCGAGTCGGTGCGATTGAAAACCTTGCTGGTGCAACTCAATATCCCGCAGGAGGCGGCTCGCATGCTCTGGTCGTCGTTAGAAACGCATCAAGGTTATGAGCAAGAGACACGCAAAGCGCTTGATGCGTTGAAGACGCCGGATGGTGGCATGTCAGAGGATTGGCCCGACTGGGTGATGTGGCCGGAGATTGCTCTAACGGGATGGATTTTAGACACCGGGGACGGCCGCAAGGGCATGTATCAGGTGAATTGGGACACCATCGGCCAAGTGCGCGAAAGCGGGCCGTTTTCCCTCATCTTCGGCTCTGCGGAAAGCGACGCAGAGGACAATGGGGAAGGCTTGTTGCCGAAGGCGGATGGCAATTCCTACAACTCGCTCGCGGTGGTATCGCCTGACCAAGAAATTCTAACCTATCGAAAAGAGCATCTCATCATCTTCGGCGAGACCATTCCCTTCCTCGACACATTTCCCTTCTTGAAGAAGATTTATGAGGAACAGTCGGGCGCGGAATACCATGGATCCTTCACCCCCGGCGATCGCTTCGATCCCTTGCCCATGAGCGTCGGTGAAACGGAGATTGGCGCGATCCCGACCGTTTGTTTCGAGGATTCCGTGCCGCGTTTGACGCGACGCTTCATCCGCCCCGGCCCGCAAGTGATCGTCAATGTCACCAACGACGGCTGGTTCAAGCAATCCTCCGCGGCGCAGCAGCATTTCGATTATGCAAAGTTCCGCGCCATTGAGCTGCGGCGCCCCATGCTGCGCTGCGCGAACACGGGCGTGAGCGCCGCGATCGACTCCACCGGCTCCACCGCCCATCCCGATACGGGCACCCAGCAGATCCTCACCGACCAAACGGGCAGTCACTTCACGCACGGCTCATTGCTCACAGAACTCAAAGTGCCGCTCCGACCGTCTTTCTCGCTCTATGCCGTGATCGGCGATTGGGGTATCGTCGCGTTGGCGGTCCTAGCGCTGTTCGTTTCCAGATCTTGCGGTGGAAAGAATGTGAAGGGGCGATAAAAGGCTGGCAGCGCTCCATACGCTCATCCTGCAAGGGATTCTCAATCCGTACGAAGTTGAAGGCATTTGATCGAGCCACGATTCGCCAAATGTGCTGCAATCGTCAAGTAATGCCTTGATAACCAATCATCTACCCAATGGGGCGCAGATGCGGAATAGAATGGAGTGAGGTAGTCCAGTTTCTTCTCGTTCACGCCAAAGCGTCTAGCAAACGAATTTGATAGACCAAATCGGCACTCAAAATAAAAAATCAAAAAAGGACTGGACAGGTCTTTGTTGGATGGTTAGACAAATCAATCTAACGATTTTTAATCGGGTCATTTATGAAGCTAAATGAAAAATTAGAATAGCGAGGAAATTGATTCCTAGTCCTATCGATGGATTAAGATTTCTCGCATGATGCGTGAAAATCAGAATTTGTAATGATTCGGAAAAGCGCCGGACAGAATATCCCAATCAAGCGGGAATTCGAAATTCACAGAATTATTAGATCTGAATCACATTCCATTTCAAATCAACTAATCAATGAATAGAAAAATAATGAACTCAATAATTTTATCTTTAAAAGTGGGTGTCTGGACTTTTATTCTATCTGCTGGGATGGCTTATGCAGACAGGCAGGCAATCGTCGGTACGATCACCAGTTCTGGATTTGTTCAAGGAACCCCAGCTGATGCCGCCGATGGGCTCATCAAAGAAACTGAATTGCGGCTGAGTCCCAACTTGCCGACAGAGGGTTCGATGGATAATCAAACTGTTCATTTGAAGACTCAGTCGACTCAGGATTTGATGATTCCACTTGGGGGTTTCTTTCCCGCTACGTGGACACTGCGATATACGGTATGGGGTAACAATCAAGCAAATACAGGCACCATGGAGGTGGTGCATTGGTACACAACATCAACGACATTTGAAACAGGCGGACCATGGATTACCAGTAGGGAGGGATTTGGAAAAGTAAAGTTGCTGGCTAAGCGGCAAGTTTATAATGGAGGATGGGGAGTTCTATATTATTTGCAGATTGACAGGATAGAAGGTGGAACTCAACCCATCCAAGTATCTGTCACTCTTGAAACAAATAATCAGCTCGATGAGGTATATGGGACAAATGAGAGTGCTCTAACTTCATTGGAAGTTCCTGAGGTGTTTTCAATCGATCAATATACAAAAAAAGTGGCCTTCAATAGCACCGTTGAAGTTACCGGTAGTATGAGTCTCAATGGTAGTTCTGTGCTCACCCAATCCTCCGCTCTTTCTGGTGGTTTTGTCCAATCATCAGGAACTGGGAGCATCAACCTTATCGGCACCACCCCAGGTATCAACGCCAACGGCGCCTCCATCTTCAGCCTCGGTGCAGACGGTAAGGTCACCTATGCGACGAACCGTCCCTTATCTGTGACTTCCACTAGCCAATCCATCTCTTCCACGACAGGGGCACTCACTATTGCAGGTGGTCTTGGAGTTGCAACCGACTCCTACATTAATGGTGTTCGGATCGGTAGAGGAGGTGGCAATGTAGTTACTAATACAATTCTTGGAGCATCATCCATGTATAACAATACAACGGGTTTTTCAAATACATCAATGGGATCAAGTTCTATGCTAAGTAATATTACTGGCTATCAGAATACAGCTTTTGGTTACGACTCAATGCGTATAAATTCTTCAGGAAACATCAATACAGCGGTTGGGAGCTATTCTCTTAGATCGAACACTTCAGGCAATGCAAACACCGCAGTGGGGCAAACGTCGCTTATGGACAATACCACTGGAGGTGGTAATACAGCAGCTGGGGTTGATTCACTACGGGCAAATACTACAGGTAGTTCAAATGCGGCCTATGGATATGGATCTCTTCGTTATAACACAGTTGGGTTTCTGAATTCTGCGATTGGCAACTGGACTCTTTCTGAAAATACAACCGGTTCAAAAAATACAGCAATAGGAAACTCAGCTCTTGGGGCCAATACAACTGGACAAGAAAATGTGGCCCTCGGTTCGGAGGCTGGAAGATACCAGTCTGATGGAACACCGCTGGTTTCGTCACACGAAAGCATCTACATCGGTTCATACTCAAAAGGAAATTCAAACAGTGATAGCAATTCAATTGTGATTGGTTCTTGGGCTGTTGGTGAAGGATCTAATACAACAGTCATCGGGAATTCGGACACTCTTAAAACCCATCTCCATGGAGAAACCCATTCAGATTCCTTGCGGGTCACCGGCGACACGGTTCTAGAAGGCCAAGTCATCATTTCCGTTCCCCAAGGTGACATCTCCATGGGCATTTATGAATAAGCCGCGCGCTGGATCGCTGGGTTTCTGACCACAGACCTCCGCGCTATTTCCTTCAAAGATCCCTTTGTGCCCAAACACCGTCATGTATTTCCTGAATTTGCGTCAAAAACCTTTTGTCTTCGCTCTGGCAGCCCTCGCTCTGGCCATGACGGTCATGGGCGATCCGCTTGGCCCGACGTGGTGGAACCAGCCCCATGCCTCCAACCCTGCGGATCCGACGACGTTGGATCTCCCCGCTGCGGTGAATGGAAATCCTCCGAACAACAAGGGACCCGCCAACATCGGCCAAGCCAAGCACATAGCCAGATCGGCGCTTCTGGAGGTTCGTGCCATCGGCCTTGCCCAACTCGCGGATGATATTGAAAGCGAACTGGTCGGTCCGAACAAACCCATCGCCTCTTGGGATGCTCCTGCGGATACCGCCGAATCGGAGAAACAAAAGTCCCCTCTGCTTCTTGGGCAGCTCAAGGCCATTGCCGCTCCATTCTACCAGGCCTTTCATGCAGCCAATCCGGATTGGCTGGAAAGCCAGTTGGTCGCAAATGGGACGAGGGATCTTACGGATACAGAAAATTACTTTCCGTGGTCATCTACACTGAATGATGATCAGAACAAAGGCGTGGCGACAGTCGGCCAGCTCAAGGCGGTATTCTCATTAAGGTTTGAAACCGGGATTGAGCTAGTGGACTCGGACTGGGATGGCCTGCCCGACTATCGCGAGCTCCAGTTCGGAACCGACCCGAATCTTTGGGATACCGACGGCGATGGCGTATCGGACGGAGATGAGGTTTTGAAGAACGGAACCGATCCGCTCTTGGCGGCAGACTATGAGGGAGACGGGATCTGCGATGATCTCGAAAAGCACTGGGCGCGCAAGCTGCTGGCGGCAGAACCTGACTCTCAGGTGTGGGGAGCAGATTATGCGGAACTGGTGGAGGGAGATCTGGATCCGGCAAAATCGTATCCATCCGGAGGCATGTCGGTGGGGGAAGAGATCGCCGAATACAACAAGATCGAGGCTTTTAAAAACAATTTTGACATTCCAGACATTTTTCAGACGGGTATGCGGAAGGTTTCTTTTAGCGGAAGGGTTACCCAATCGAATACTGGAACATATGAATATGATGGAACCTTTAAAACTAGAATTCCTCAAAATGGCGATGGCACGGGTGGAATCTTGGAGGAAACAACAACCAGTTCTTCTGATTTCGGTTTAAGCGCTCTTATCGCTAAATGCAGCTCCGATCAGTACAGGCTGCCCTCTGGTGAAGACAACACCAATAGCGATCCCGTCGTCACTGATGCTTCGAAATTGGGAGGTTGGACAGTGGGTGTCTATTCAGGGTATGAAATATTGAATTCAAGTCACAGTGGGCGAGCAAGCCTGATGAGGCTTCGAATTGCCACTAGAGAAAAAATAAATGTAAATAGAGACTTTCATTTTCTAAAAGTGATGTGTCTGAGCAACTATGGAACATACGCTCATAACTTGAATCCGGAAGCGATCCTATCCACTGAATCCGTCAAAATTACAGTTCCTCCAAATAGTCATTTTTCGCCTTGGGTGAACTATGAGGTCCCGGCGAATTTGGTCCCAAACGGGAAGACCGTATTTATGCAGCTCCTCCCGGTGGAGGTAAGGGATATAGACCGATCCCTAACTTCACTTCCGCTCAACGAAGACCCATGGACAAACGCTAACATCCAGAAGCAAGTGGCGGACGAATCTATCGCGTGGATCACTGGTAATACCGGGGCTGAAGACACGCCAGAAATGCCCAAGTTAAAAGCTCGAATTGTGGGTGGGCCTGCATCCATAAAGGTTCGCTGGCGTTTTGAATGCGAATACAGAAGAGGAAATGGATACCGGCAAGCATACGTCGCTGACTTTACTCGACCAGAAGACAAAGTAGGCATTCCCAAAAGAGATGACAGTGATTATACCGAAGAGTTGCCAGTCTCCCAAGAATGGGAAATTTATGAGCATCCGAAGTGGATTCAAGAGCTTAATGAAAACGGATTCTTTGGAGGGCTCGGGAAAGTTTTTCTAAAGCTCAAGGACCAGCCGGAAATTGAGGTCTGCCGATTCCGCATCGGTGGGCGGAATCCAGATGAAGCCGTAGCAAAAGCATACATTAATAGCAAAGCTGGTTCAACTTATTGGTACGCTTACGCCGTTGCGAAGCACGAGACCTTTGGCCGGGTCCCTGGCAGATTCTACAATCAATTCTATACCGACCATCAACCGGCGGGCGGGCGCATTGGTGATGCTGCCAATGACATGGGCTGGGCCGCGTGGGCGAAAGCATGGCCGCTATATAATTTGGATCGCAGCTATAGTAAAGCCAACGGCTACCGGCAGAATGGCCCTGGTGGTTATGGCATGTTCCAACTTACCCTTGGCCCGAAGACTCCCGGCGGCAATCAAAGTGGGGAAGCCTTCATCACTCGCTCCCAGATCTGGAATTGGCAGAAAAGCTGTGATCGTGCAATCACCGAACTGCAAGGGAAGATGGTCAGCTCAATAAATCTTGAAAATTCGCTCGAAGCGAATTACTCTAGTTGGCCTCAGGTGGATGCCGCAACATACGGACGGCTAAATGGTAGAGAATCCATGGTACTGACTTACTATAACGGAATGTTTGGCGGACAGCTGGAGAGAGTCAAAGTCACCAATGGCCGCAGATTATCGTGTTGGAAGCCTGTTCAATCGGGGGCTGGATCAAATATTGTCCGCTCTTGGAGATTTTTGCAAAATATAAATGATTACGTTCAACATGTTAACTCACACATCGAATAGTATGAAAGCTTTCAAAATTTTGGTTCTTATGCTCGCTTTCGGGCGTTGCGCCTTGGCTGAAATTGTTGATCCAGTGGGATTCTACCGTTCATCGACTCAATATCCTGCGCCATCAGCATTATTGAAGTGGAATGCGGACATCAACGGTGATGGAAAAAATGAAACATTCCTGATTCGAAAAGCAGATTATGATGCAGATGTCGCTGTGCATCAGCTTCCTTCATGGGAGGTGTTTATTGCGAACACGACTGCTAATACCTTTATGGAATCAACAGGCATCCAAGATGAAGGCGAAGAGTTATTTGGAATTGCTGGGGTTCCCCAAGTCGATATTGGTGCGTGCTTCGTCGGGCAAGTTACCGAGCTTGGGAAACATGCTCTTGTTACAATGCAAGTTGACACCCCTCGGGTAGGGAATCCCATCGCCCGAATCTATGCCTACACGATAGAGGGAGACCATTTAAAGCGGTCGAAACTGGCGGAATATCCCGCAACGCAGGGAAATCCCTTATTTGACAAATATCTCAAAGAGGGCAAACGAACGGTGATCACACCCGCTGAAATTAATTCTTGATTGGTGCCGAAGGGTTGCAACGAGCGGGAATTTCGGGAGGCTGAGGCCAGCGTTTAACCCTTGGCATAGTCCCTCTGGGCCACTTGTTCAACTCTCTCCCAATTTCAGGCTCCGCGCCGCTAGGCATCTCACTGGCGGCTGTCACGTGAGCTGCTGGTTCTGCGGGGCCATGTGACGTGCGCCGTGTAATGCTGCACCTCGGTCTAGGACGCGCTCCCAGCAAGCTGGGCTCCTCTCTGCCCGGATGTTTCCTCGGGAATACCTCGGCAGTATTACCCGTCGCAGGTCATAAGCGCCCTCCGGCCTGGGCAGCTCCCGCGCTAGTCGCATGTTAGGCTCGCTTTCACTCGCATCCTCCGCCCACCTCACGCCGCTCTGCCGCAAAGAAGCGCCGCGCCCCGGTCTGTGGCATCGGGTTTGTGCCTCAGCCCATGCGACCGGCCACCAATAACTGCTGTCGCGCCGCGCTGGGATTTGCGGTTCAGATCCGGCGCTCGTGTCGTCCACATCGGCGGCTCGCGCGGATACCGTAGATAGCTTCGAGTGCGAGTCGAGGGTGGTGGTTGCTGCGTCTCGCAGCAACGGAGTGACGCGGAGATCGGGGATCTTCAGTTCGCGCTTGGATGCGGGGCGGGGGGCGGGCAGATTGCCGCGGGTGGCGGGAGATTCCCTCGGATTTTAGACGAGTGGAGAGGATTTCGTCGCTACAGGCAGCAGGCGCAAGCCGCCGCAAAAATTTCAGAAACAACGCCCACAACACATGAATTTGGAAACGGAGAATCAACCGTCTGCCGCGCTGGATCAGGCGGCTGCGGAGCGCATGGTGGCCGAGGCCTCGCAATGGATACACCCGCTGCGCAGTGAAATTGGCCGCTACCTGATAGGCCAAGGCGAGTTGGTGGATAGGCTCTTGATTTCGCTCATGGTGAAGGGCCACATCCTGCTGGAAGGAGTGCCCGGATTGGCAAAAACGCTGGCGCTCAAGACGCTGGCATCGCTGGTGAATGCCAAGTTCAACCGCATCCAGTTTACTCCGGACATGCTGCCGGCGGACATCGTCGGCACGGAAATTTACGATCCGCGTGAGGCGAGATTCCGGGTGAAGCACGGTCCGGTTTTTGCGAATTTCATCCTCGCCGACGAGATCAACCGTGCCCCAGCAAAGGTGCAGAGCGCGCTGCTGGAGGCCATGCAAGAAAAGCAGGTGACTATCGGTGAGGAAACGTTTCCGTTGCCCTCGCCGTTCATGGTGCTGGCGACGCAGAACCCGCTGGAGCAGGAGGGGACCTACCCGCTGCCCGAGGCGCAGCTCGACCGCTTCATGATGAAGGTGGTCATGGACTACCCGACCGAGGACGAGGAAATGCGCGTGCTGGATCTAGCGGGCACCACCGAGGAAATGCCGGTGCCGACCCCCATCGTCAGCCTGGAAGCCATCCAAAAAGCACGCACCGTGGTCAACGGACTCTATCTGGACGAGAAGGTGAAACGCTACATTGTCCGGCTGGTCCACGCGACACGGCGGCCCGACGAGTATGGCGTTCACATCGCGCCGCTCATCCGCGTCGGCGCCTCGCCGCGAGCAACGATCAATCTCGCTCTAACAAGTCGTGCGCATGCTTTCCTCAACGGTCGTGCCTATGTCACGCCGCACGATGTAAAAAGCGTGGCGATGGACGTGCTACGTCACCGCGTGACGGTGACCTACGAGGCGGAGGCGGAAGGGCTAGACAGCGAGCAAGTGATTTCCCGCATCCTCGACGAATTGCCCGTGCCTTGAAGAGATTGATCGAATGAAGAAGTTCAGAGCTAGCACGCCGATGAGCATCCAGGACGAGAACCGCGCAGCGGAGATTCTCGGCCGGGTGCGGCGCATGGAAGTGCGGACGAATCGGCTGGTGGACGACTCGTTGGCGGGTCGCTACGCCAGTGTGTTCAAAGGCCGGGGCATGGACTTTGATCGGGTGCGCAACTATGTTCCCGGCGACGATGTGCGAACCATCGACTGGAATGTCACGGCCCGCACTGGCGATCCGCATGTGAAACTTTTCACCGAGGAGCGCGAGCTAACCATCTTGTTGATGATCGATGTTAGCGCGTCATCCGACTTCGGCTCGGTGGTGGATTCCAAACGCGAACTCGCGGCGGAAGCGGCGGGCGTGCTCGCCGCGTCTGCCATCCGCAATCGCGACAAGGTGGGGCTCGTGCTCTTCAGCGATGAGGTGGAGTTATACATTCCACCTGGCAAAGGGAGAACGCATATCATGCGGCTCATCCGCGAGACTTTATATTTTCAACCGGATCGTCCTGGAACGGATATTGGAAAAGCTCTCGATTTCGCGAACCAAGTGATCCATCGCAAATCGGTGATCTTCTTGGTTTCCGACTTTTGCTTGGGTGCGCCCTTGGAAGAAAAGCTCGACCGCTTGCGCACCAAGCTTCAAGTGACCAGCCGCCGCCACGATGTCATCGCCGTTTCCGTAACCGATCCGCGCGAGGAATCGCTGCCGGACGTCGGGCGCATCTGCATCGAAGATGCGGAGAGCGGGCAGGTCGTCGAGATCGACACCGGCAGTGCGAAGGTTCGTGCGGAGTTTGAAAAGCAGTCGCGAGATAGGCGGGAGCGGACCGCAGCGCGCATTCGCTCCCTGGGGGTGGACTTTTTGCAGTTCCGCAATGGTGAGAACTGGATGCCTGTTTTGATGGGTTTTTTCCAAAGTCGCCGCCAAGGCACCGGCTGATTTTTTCCGGCAATGATGATTTCTAGCAGACTTAATCTAAGGCTCGGTCAGGCGGGTGTTGCCGCGCTCGCCTTGCTGCTGGCGGCGACCTCTTTGATGGCGCAACCGCCTGCGCCGGATGCGGCAGAGGACATACGCGGCCCCAAGCCATTGGTGGAAATACCGCTGCCCGAAAAACCTTCCTACACCTTGGCTTTCGCCATCGCAGGGGTGATTTTGTTAGCGATCGTCGGGTGGATCATTTGGAAGAGCTTCCGCAACAAGAAGCAGAAAGAGAGTCCGCCTGAGATCGCGCTCGCCGCGTTGACGTCGTTGGAAGCCGAGCAGGACACGCTCAATGCGGAGATCTTCGCAGATCGAGCAGCGCAGACGGTGCGGAACTATATCTCCGCGCGTTTTGGATTGGTCGCTCCGCGCCGCACGACTGAGGAGTTTTTGCGTGAAATTGCGTTGGATGAACCATCGCCGATCAGCGGCCAGAGCGATTCCTTGCGCACGTTTCTTAAATCGTGCGATCTCGCGAAATTTGCCGGTGCTCGGCTGGATGCATCGCAGCGCGGTGAATTGGTCAACTCGGCACGCACCTTTATCAACGCGACGGCAGCGCCGCTCGCCAACTCCCCGCCTCCTGCCGTCACGCCATGACCGAGAGTTTTCAATTTGTGCATCCTGGGTTTCTCTTCCTGCTGCTGTTGCTGCCGGTGATGGCGATCTGGAAAGGTCGCTGGGGACAGCCGGTCGCGGTGCGCATGCCATCCACGCTGGATGCGCTGGGGGCAGGTGCTAAACCCCGTTCTAAAGTCGGCGGGTTCATGGCATTCCTCGGATTGCTGTCCTTCGCCTTGCTGATTGTTGCGCTCGCGCGGCCACGCCATGGCAAGGGATCGACGGACATTGAGGCGAGCGGCATCGACATTGCGCTCGTGCTCGACGTTTCTGGATCCATGGAAGCGCTGGATTTCCAGCTTGAAGGACGTCCGGCGAATCGGCTGGAGGTCGTCAAGGATGTGGTCGGGAAATTCGTCATGCAGCGACCTAACGACAAGTTAGGCATCGTCGCGTTCGCGGGTCGTCCGTACTTGGTCAGCCCGTTGACGATGGACCAAGAATTCCTCGGCAAGCGTGTGGCTTCAGTGAAAATGGGGCAGGTGGAAGACGGCACGGCCATCGGCTCTGCGATCGCTTCCGCTGTGAGCCATCTCAAGGATTCAAAGGCAAAATCGCGCATCGTGATTTTGCTAACGGACGGCGTGAACAATGCCGGTGCGGTGAACCCGGAAACGGCGGCGGAGGCGGCCAAAACGTTGGGCATCAAAATCTACGCCATCGGCGCAGGCACTCGCGGCGATGCTCCGATGCCGGTGCAGGATGCATTTGGTCGCACTCACTTGCAGACAGTGAAGGTGGAGATCGACGATGAGATGCTGCTACGGGTGGCGGAAGCCACAGGCGGGCAATACTTCCGCGCGACCGATACCGATTCGCTCGAGAAGATTTACGATTCCATCAACCAACTTGAGAAGACCACCCGCAAGTTGAAGAAGTATCAGCAGTATGATGAACTCTACCTGTGGTTTTTGATTCCTGGGCTATGTCTGCTGCTGTTGGAACTTGTCCTGAGTCAGACGCGTTTCCGTCGTTTGCCCTAACTCATTCCTTCTCCTTCGCATCATGGATGATAATTCTCTGCACTTTGCCCAACCGATCTGGATGATCGTTGGCGCGGTTGTTTGTGCCGCCATCGTCGCGTTGTTTCTTGGGTTTGATCGCCGCCGCGACGCTGACTTGGCGAAACTGATTCATCCGCGTTTCCGGCAACGCCTCACGAACGGTTTCTCGCCCCGCATGCGAAACCTCAAGCGGGCGTTGTGGGTGCTGGCAGTTTTCGCGGCTTTTGTCGCCGTGGCCCGGCCACAGAAGGGTTATGAATGGCGCGAGGTGAAGCGCAAGGGCATCGACATCCTGTTCGCCGTGGACACGTCGCGCAGCATGCTGGCAGAGGATCTAACGCCGAATCGGCTGGAGCGCGCACGATTGGGGATTTTGGATTTCATCGCGCGGCTCAATGGCGACCGCGTCGGGTTGATTCCATTCGCCGGCAGCGCGTTTGCGTTATGTCCGCTGACCTTGGACTATGAGGCGTTCCGGGATTCACTCAATGCACTCGACACCGATTTGATCCCGCGCCAAGGCACGGACTTGGCGAGCTGCATCAAGGAGGCGGAGCGGCTGTTTGACGAAAATGGCAACAATCACCGGGTGCTGGTTCTTCTAACGGATGGTGAAGATCTTCAGGGCGACGTGATCGATACCGCGAAGGAGGCGGCGAAAAAAGGAATGAGCATCTACACCGTGGGCGTGGGCAGTCCGGACGGAGCGACCATTCCGGTGATAGGACCTTATGGCCAGAAAGATGTGGTGCGCGACGAGAATGGCCAAGTGGTGCGGACGACACTCGACGAGGGGACGTTGAAGGAAATCGCGGAGGTTACGGGCGGACTTTATGTGGCATTGGGACGTGGCGCAGAAGGGCTTAATACTATCTACCAGGAAAAGTTACGGTTGGTGCCGCAGAGTGAAATGGACCAGCGCATGGAGCGCATCCCATTGGAGCGATTCGAGTGGCCGCTCGGGGGGGCGATCTTGCTTTTGTTCGTGGAGTTTTTCATCCGCGATCGACGTCGGCCAAAGCAAGTGCGGGCGTTGCCGTCCGCAGCCAGACGCGTGGCGTTTTCGGTGGTGTTGATGGCATCGATGATGTTAGGAACCTTGGCGAGCCATGCGGCAGAACCTGTTTCCACAGGGATGGATCCGAGACGTTTCTACAACCAAGGCACGGAAGCGTATGCACAGGGAGATTTTGGAAAGGCGTCGGAGGCCTTAAAGTCTTCGCTGAAAACCGCGGATCTCGCGCTCCAACAAAAGTCCTACTACAACCTGGGCAACACGCTTTATCGAAGCGGGCAGGGGACTTTGGAAAAAGATCCTGAGGCGACAATCAAGAGCTGGGAATCTGCGATCAAGGCCTATGACGACGCACTTGCTCTAGACGATAGAGATGATGACGCCCGCTACAACAAGGCGCTGGTGCAGCGAAAGTTGGATGAGCTGAAGCAGCAGCAAAACAAGGACGACAAGCAGGAGAAGAACAAAGACGATCAGGAAAAAGACGAGAAGAAGGACGAGGAAAAGAAGGACGAAAAGAAAGAGGGCGATGAGTCGAAGGAGGGCAAGCCTGAGGACAAGGAGTCGAAGGATGAGGGTAAAGATTCCAAGCCAGATGACAAATCAGGTGAAGAGAAGGATTCCAAGAAAGACGGAAAGGAGGGCGAGGAATCGAAACCGGAAGAGAAGCCCGGTGAAGATGAAGAGTCCAAGGACGGCAAAGATTCAAAGGAAGCGGAGCAAGGCAAAGATGCCAAGGGAGATGAGGAGAAAAAGCAGGATGAAACTCAGCAAGGGAAGCCCGAGGATGGCAAAAAGGGAGACCAGAAGGGTGAGGCAATGAGCAATGAACGCGCGCCGAAGCAGGAGATGACGGCGGAGGAGGCCAAGCAGTTGCTAGAAACTTTGCGCAGTGACGAGCGCACGGTGATCCCCATCCAGCCGGTGCGACCCTCGCGCTATCTAACTCCAGACAACTCGACGAAAGGAAAAACATGGTGACTCGGATGAGATCAGAGAGGCATCTTGCTGGGTTGTTACGGGCGCTATGCGTCGTGGCCATTTCTCTTGTGATGATGGCCTCGGCGGCGGAGGTGGAGGCCTTGCTGGATAGGGATTCCGTTCCCGTCGGCCAAGGCGCGTTGCTGACGTTGAGCATTTCGGACTCCAGCCCCGCAAGGCCGGAAATCCCGGCGGTGGACAAGCTCATCGTCCAGCCGCGCGGACAGAGCCACAAGATGCAGAACTTCAATGGGATCACCACCATGTCGGTGGAGTACTCGTATGTGGTAGGTTCTAACACAGCTGGAGACTATGAAATTCCTTCGATCCAAGTGAGGGTGGGCGGCGAGGTGTTGAAAACCCAGCCGTTGAAGTTGAAAGTGCTCGATGCAGGGGCGGCGCAAGCGCCTGCGGGCATGCCACCTGGCAATGCCGACGAACAGCCGCCGGAGCCACCGCAGGACGAGGCGGCGGATCGGTTTGGATTTTTAACTGTCGATCTGGCAGACAGCGCACGTGACCACGTTTATGTGGGGGAAATCGCGCCGGTGAGGATACGCGCGTGGTTGCCTGCGGACTCGCAAGCTCAGCTGCGCAGCGGAATTCAGCCGGAAGGGAAGGCGTTCACTTTACATAACGTGAGTGAGCGCCCGCAGCAGACGCAGGAGATGAAGGATGGAAAGCGCTACACCGTGGTCACCTGGTTCGGCGGAATTTCTGCGACCAAGGCGGGCAAGTATCCGGTATCGCTCTCGCTGGATGCCACGGTGGCCGTGCGTGACACGTCGGCTCCTCGGCCGCAACGCCGCCGACGTGGCGGCCCCTTCGACGATCCGTTTTTCGACAACGTTTTCGACCAGATGAACGCTCCGGTGATCCAGAAAGACGTGACGCTCAAGTCCGTCGACGAGGAGATGGAGGTAAGAGCTTTGCCGACGGAAGGACGACCCGAGGGCTTTTCGGGAGCGGTCGGAAAATTCAAATTGGATTCGTATGAAATCCCATCTAACTGGAAAACTGGTGAACCGCAGCAGATCACGGCGCAAGTCGGCGGATCGGGAAATTTCACGCTGCTGAATGCGCCGCAGCTTGCACCTGCCGATGGGTGGAAGGTCTATCCGGGCAAGAGCGATTTCACGGCAGGTGATCAGGCGGCCTTTTCGGGTAGCAAGATTTTCCATTTCAGCGCGCTGCCGCGTAAGGGAGGGGATCAAGATGCGGTGTTGAAGTTTAGCTATTTCGATCCAGAATCCGCGACCTATCAGACGGTCGAGGGGCCACCGAAACGCATCGTCGTGACCGGCGAAGACATGGTGGAGGTGAAGCCTGGTGTGCCCGTGGAGCCGGTGAAAAAGATCGAGAAGAAAACACCTGCGTTGATAGGTCAGCACACGCGGTCGGCTCCGGTCGAGACCTTGTTGCCATTGGTTTCACACAGCTTGTTCGTTCCACTTCTCGTCAGCTCGGGCGGGATGGTTTTGTTAGGCCTTGTTATCGGAGCGCTGCGTGTGCGCCGCGACGATCCGCAACGACTCGCACGAGCCGCCACGGAGCGAGCGACGCGCGAAGCTCGGGACGTCGCCGTGAGATGTGCCGATGCGAGGGATATCCCCGGTTTCTTCGCTGCGGCGCGGCTTGCCCTACAACACCCATTGGGTGCGATGTGGAATCAGCCGCCGCAGGCGATTACGTCCGCCGAGGTGTGGTCGCGACTTCCCGCAGACTCGCCCGTCAGTCGCTTTTTCCGCGAGGCAGATCGGCATGAATACAACCGCGCTTCAGGTGCTGAGGTGTTGCCGGAATGGCGTGCCTTGCTCGACGAGGCGCTGGCCTCGCTCAACCCATACGCCCGCTAACATGAATCGAACGTTGATCTATCTGTTTCTGGTCGGATGGGCTGTCCTTTCCCAAGGGATTGCGGCCACGCTGGAGGAGGCGAATCAAAAATTCGCGGCGGGGGATTTTCCTGAAGCTGTCGTCGCCTATGAAAAGCTGCTGGATGAGCGCGGGCCGGATGCGGCGGTCTATTACAATCTGGGCAATGCCTATCAGAATCAAAAGAAGCTCGGCCACGCCATCCTGGCTTATGAACGAGCTCGTCTGTTGACGCCGCGCGACCCAGACTTGCGGGCCAACCTGGCGATGGCGCGCAAGGCGGCCACGGCGTTTGAGGAATCTGAGCTGCATCCGCGAGTGGACGCGGTGTTAGTCTACCTCAGCCGTGATGAATGGTCGTGGCTCGTCGTGGGTGGTGCTTTGTTTATCGGCACTTACGTGCTGTTGCGTGGGTTGGTGAAATGGCAACTGCGGTGGACACGCCAACTCGGCGGGACACTTGCAGTGCTGGCGGGATTTGCGATCGCTGCGGGATGCTCGGCGCTGTGGCTGCGGCGCGACGAGGGGGCTCGCGGGATCGTGTTGACCGAGAATGCGTCGGTTCGCTTATCGCCATTCGCGACAGCGGAGGCGCTGGGCACGGTGACGCCCGGGCGGGTGGTGCGACTGGGAAAATCCAGCGGGAGTTTTCGCTACATTGAAGTTCCCGGAACCTCACTCCAAGGCTGGCTCGCCAAGGCGGATGTCGCCGCGATCTTGCCGGAAGTGGAATGATTTTGGATGGATTCGATCCATGAAGGCGAGGAGAAGTCGGGAAGGAATTAGGACCTAGAAACTAACTATTTCCGGTTCATCGATTCAGTTCTTTCCGGTGTCTTTCGATTCTCTTCAGCGCCTCCGCGATCGTGATCCATTCGGTCTTCTTGGATTCCCGATCTAAAAGCCACTCAACGTTTCCGTCCTTGATCGGCATGAAAGAATAGCTCCAATCAACGGCTCGATAGTATCCGTCTCCCACCTTCTTGAGCAGCAAAAGATATTCACCCACTTCGAGGCGGTAGTCTGTGCCTGTTAAAGCCTTGCCGCCACAGATCGAAAGGGAGGTTTGTGGCTTGCCTCGCAGAATCTTGAATTTGTGGATCTCTGCAATGTGAGTGAATTCCTCGCTCCACTTTGGAGCTTCAAATGGAGTCGACTCTGGCAATTTATTCGCTGCCTTGACCGTCCCGACCACCACAAGATCCACCATCGAACACGCTTCGGACTCTTGGAGGAAAATAGGCCGCCCAGCGGAAGCATTGAGTGACGTGACCCAGATGCAGGCTGTTGCGATGAGTGCGGTTTTCATTTCAATGAGAGGACATCATGATCGCCCAAAGCGTCGGTTTTCAAGATCCATTTCATGTAGGATTATTCGAAAACCAGCAGATGGAGCCAAGTGTTAGCCAGTGTTGCGATGATTCCAGTGAGGCAAGCCTCGGAGAGTTGTTAAGAGCCACGGGCAGAAGCCCACCGCAGCTCCAAAGGCGAGGGCGATCATGTTGGCTAAGGGAGAGCCTTCTCCCTTCGGTCCCTCGCCACCCCCAGTCTGCACAAAGTCAAGGAAGCCCATTATGAGCATGCTGCCTGTGGCGATGGCAAAGATGGCAGCCATGCTGATCGACAGACGAGGATTGGCAAGGATGCCACCTCTCCAGAATATTGGAAACAATGCCAAGGCGACTGCTGACAGCGAGATCATCGCGATGCTGACGCTAAGCTCATCGGAGCCCCTATCAACCATCACAGGTATCCCGAAAAGGACGCTCAGAATGATGGATGAAGTGATGTAAGATCGTTTGAAAGCGAACATGGGGAACGGCTCTTTTTGGATTCACGATGATCGTGGATCTTGTTTGCCAGCATGCTGGGTGAGAACGGCGCTAGTCCTGAAGCCAACGGCCGAGGGCTTCTTCGAGTTCTTCGCTGCGTTTGACCTTGTAGGAATCTCCTGCGGCGACGGTGATGCGGCGACCGGCGCTGTTTTGGAAATGAAGCAAAACAGGCGTGCTGCCGGGATGGCCGTTGAGCGCGAGCTTGATTTCTAGCAGATCGCGTTCGCTGTGGCGGGTGGTCCACAGCATGAGTTCGAGCGGCCCCTTGCCGTTCGCGGTGGCGCGGCCGGGTTTGAGTTCACCGAGCTCGTTGCCAGTGATGCGGCGATTGCCGGTACGATCATCGAGCTGGATGTTGCCCTTGAGCTTGATGATTTTTCCGGGTTCTAGCAGGCCTGCGTCACGGGCTGGGACGAAGGTTTCGCCCCACAGCATGATCTCGGCGCTGCCGGTGAAATCTTCCAGGATGAGCACGCCGAAGGGCTTGCCCGTCTTGGTTACTTTGGCGTCCAGCGAGCGGACCATGCCGGCGAAGGGATAGCGCTCGCGCGGGTTGGAGAGGTCGATTTCATCGATGAGGCCGATCTTGCGGTACTTGGTCGAGTCGATGACGCTGCGGAATTTGTCCAGTGGATGGCCGGTGACGTAGAAACCTAACAATTCTTTTTCGTGGGCGAGACGTTCGTCCTTGGACCATTCTTCCACGGCAGGTTCGGCGCGGCTGGCGGACTTTTTGGCGGGCGCGGCGAAGTCCATGGAATCGAACATGGAAACTTGGCCGGATGCGCGGTCGCGCTGGGCCGACGAGGCGGAGGCGACGACTTGTTCGAGCCGTGCTGACATGCCCGCGCGGGTTTCGCGTGTCCAATCGAGCGCACCCGCCTTGGCGAGGTTTTCGAGGATGCGTTTGTTGACCGCCTTTGAATCGAGGCGCGACGCAAAGTCATCGAGCGAGTCGAATTTGCCGTTTTTGCTGCGGTCAGCAATGGCCATGGCCATCGCTCCTTCGCCGCAGTTTTTGATCGCGGCGAGGCCGTAGCGAATGCCCTTGGTTCCGTTAGGCGTGGTTTCCGGGGCAAAGCGGAGTTGCGACTCGTTGAGGTCGGGCGGTAAGATTTCGATGCCCATGCGATGGCATTCCGAAACGAAGACGCCGATCTTGTCGGTGTTGTGGATTTCGTTCGAAAGCAGGGCGGCCATGAACTCGACCGGGTGGTTCGCCTTCAGGTAGGCGGTCCAGTAAGAGATATGGCCGTAGCAGGCGGAGTGGGATTTGTTAAAACCATAGCCGGCGAACATCGCGATCTTGTCGAAGATCTGGTTGGCGAGCTTCTCGTTGATGTTGTTGGTGGCCGCAGCGCCTTCAATGAACTTGGCGCGCTGCTTTTCCATTTCCTTGGGGTCCTTCTTGCCCATCGCGCGGCGGAGAAGGTCGGCACCGCCGAGCGAGTAGCCAGCCAGCAGTTTGGCGGCATTCTGGACCTGCTCCTGATAGATCATGACGCCGTAGGTATCGCCCGCGACGGTTTCTAGCAGAGGGTGCTCGTACATCGCACGCGTGCGGCCTTTTTTCACGTCGAGCATTTGGTCGATGAAGACCATGGCACCTGGACGATAGACGGCGAGAAGGTCGATGATGTCGTCGATCTTTTCGATGGCATACTTGCGACAGGTTTCGACCATGCCGCCGGATTCTAGCTGGAACACGCCCATCGTCTCGCCGCGGTTGAGCAGCTCGAAGGTCTTCCAATCCTCAAGCGAAATTTTCTCAATCTCGAAATCCGGCGTGTGCTTGCGGATATGGGTCACCGCTTCTTGGATGACGGTGAGGTTTTTCAGACCGAGGAAATCCATCTTCAGCAGGCCGACATCGGTGATGGCCTTCATGTCATACTGAGTGACGACTTCCCCTTCATTTCCACGGGTCAGCGGGACGTGCTCGTCGAGCGGTCGGTCGCCGATGACGACGCCGGCCGCGTGCACGCCGACGTTGCGGGCGAGGCCTTCCAGCTTGGTGGCGTAGCCCCACAGTTCCTGATAGGTCGAGCTGCTTTCGATGAGTTCGCGCAGCTCGGGCTTGCTTTCGTATTCCTTGGCGAGCGTGGCATCGGGCTTGGCTTCGATGAGTTTCGCGATGCGGTCACCCTCGCCGTAGGAAATTCCCATCACGCGGCAGACGTCGCGCAGCACGCTCTTCGCGCCGAGTTTGCCGTAGGTGATGATGTGCGAAACGCTGCGCTCGCCGTATTTTTTCCGAACGTAGTCGATGACTTCGACGCGGCGGCTCTGGCAGAAGTCGATATCAACGTCGGGCGGGCTGACCCGCTCTGGGTTGAGGAATCGTTCGAACAACAACCCGAAGCGCAGCGGGCAGATGTCGGTGATGCCCATGGCGTAGGAGACGAGCGAACCAGCGGCGGATCCCCGGCCGGGGCCGACGGGGATGTCGTGGTCGCGCGCCCATTGGATGAAATCTGCGGTGATGAGGAAGTACGATGCGAACCCGAGTTGGTTGATGGTGTCGACCTCGTACTTCAAGCGATCGGCCACTTCAGGCTCGTTGGCGCGCGCTTCGCCGTAGCGTTTGATGAGTCCTTCTTGGCAGACTCGCATCAGGTATTCCTCGCGTGGGCTGCCGTCGGGCGTGCCGAATTGCGGGTATTTCTCTGAGCTGGTGGAATCGAGTTTCAGCGTGACGTTGCAGCGCTCGGCGATTTCCAGCGTGGCATCGCAGGCACCGGGAACCTCGGCGAAGATCTCGCGCATCTGCTCGGCGGTCTTGAAATACACTTCTGGCGTGTAGCGGATGCGGTTTTCGTCGATGACGAGGTTGCCGCCGCCGATGCAAATCATCACGTCGTGCGCCTCGTGGTCGTGCTTGTGGAGGAAATGCACATCGTTGGCCGCGACGACTTTGAGGCCCATTTCCGCGGCGAGGCGGATGAGGATGGGGTTCACCTTGCGCTGCGGCTCCAGGCCGTGGTCGTGGATTTCGACGTAAGTGTTTTCCGCGCCGAAGATGTCCACAAGTTCGGCGAGCGTGTCGCGCGCTTTGGCTTCGTCCCCGGCGAGCAGCCACTCGTTGATGGGGCCGGAGATGCATCCTGTTAGGCAAATCACGCCTTTCGAAAACTCACGCAGCGCGTCTCGGTCCACCCGCGCTTCACCCTTGTAGAGGCCTTCGAGATTTCCCCGGGAAACCAGCTTGCTGAGGTGGTTCCAGCCCTCGTTGTTTTCGGCCAGCAGCGTGAGGTGGGTGGATGCCTTGCGCCCGACGAACTCCTTCTTGTCGTCGATTTTTTCCGGCGCGAGATAGACTTCGCAGCCGAAGATGGGTTTCACGCCCGCCTTGTTGCACTCCTGATAGAATTTGATCGCGCCGTAGAGGTTGCCGTGGTCGGTCATGGCCACGGCGGGCATGCCGAGTTCGGCGGCGCGTTTCGCGAGGTCCTTGATGCGGACCATGCCATCAAGGAGGGAAAATTCGGTGTGAAGGTGAAGGTGGACGAAGGAAGCGGACATCGGGCGGCGAGAGCCTAGGCATCGCAGGCCGGACGGCAAGCGGCGGAAGCCGGAAATCGCCGCTGTGCCGAAAAATGCCGGGTTTCCTCGGAACCATCAGGGATTCGAGGCGAGCATCGGCGTTTTCGTGCCGGGCTGGTCGAGCGCGGCGACGTAGCCGTGCTGCAGCCAGCGGTAGGCGACCATCCACGCCAGCCAAGCGATGGGGATGGCGACGACCAAGCCCACCAGCAGCGCGATCAAGCCGAGGATCATCAGGCCGATGGTGAGCAGGACGAGGCCGAACAGGTTGAGGCGGTTGTTGGTGGTGAGGGATGAACTGTATTTCAGAGATTCGAGGACGCCGAGGTTCTTGTCCACGATGGCGGGCAGGTACTGGCCAAAGCGCAGCGCGAGGTAGATGCCGGGGACGATGAGCAAGATGAGACCGAGGAGGATCATGGCCGTGTAGAGAATGGTCGCGAGGCAGGCGGTGAGCAGTTGGCGTCCGCCGCCGAAGAGCATGGCGAGGGTGAAGGGCTTGCCTGAGACGATGTTTAGGCCGATGCGGGTCAGGCCGAGGGTGAGGAAGATCGAGAAAATGTTGGATAACAGGACGTGCAGGTGACTGGCATCCGAAGTTGCCTCGCTGCCGAAGGCGACGTGGAAGCTCTGTTCTGACGCGGGATTTCCCGAGGGTGACGCCGCGCTTTGAGCGGGCGGCAGGCCGAGCGTGGAATCCACTTGCGTGAGCAGCGTGCCGACGATGGCGGAAGAGGCGATGTAAACGATGCCGACCAGCAGGATCATCCCGAAATGGCGCATCACCAGATCGAAGGCGCGCTTGATGCAGGCCGTTGGCCGCAGCGGTTGGCTGCCGGGGACGATTTCTGGAACTGGGCTGCCGGCGGGGACGACTTCGTCCGGCAGGCTGGTCGGGGCGGCGTAGGGGTTCGCGGGGTCGGCAGTCGTCACGGCGGTGGTGAAAATGCCGGGAACTTGGCCGGCGGGTTGCCAGTCCTTCATCGACGAGGTCCAGACCAGATCTTTGAGGGGATCCAAGCCGCCGTTGCGGGCCAGTTCAACGAGCGCTTCCCGGCTGATAGGTCCGATCTGTTTGCCGCCGCGGGCGTAATACCATTCGTTCATGCGTTCCGTGGTAGGGTTTCTCTCGGGGCACGACAAGCGTTGAACTCCCCATACGGGGTGATTGACTCAACAGATAGGTCCCGTAGTCTCCGCCCGATGAAAAAACTTGCATCTCTACTCGCTGTTTTCGCCTCGCTGGCGATGTCTCTGACCGCCGCTGAACCTGAAGCCGGCTTCGTTTCCCTCTTCGACGGCAAGTCGCTCGACGGCTGGAAGGTCAACAACAAGGCGGAGGATTTCTCCATCGAAGACGGCGCGATCAAGGCCAAGGGCAACTGCACGCACCTGTTCTACGACGGCAAGGTCAACGGCGCGAAATTCAAAGACTTCGAGCTGCGCATGGATGTGATGACGCGTGCGAACTCCAACGGCGGCGTCTTCATCCACACCGTCTATCAGCAAGAAGGCTGGCCGAGCGGTTACGAGATCCAAGTGAACAACACGCAGAGCGACGTGCAGAAATCCGGCGGCCTCTACAACACCGTAAAAAACCTCGAAGCCTTCAAGGACGACACCTGGATGAAATACGTCATCATCGTCAAGGATGGCGTGGTCAAGGTGAGCGTGGATGGCAAGCAACTCGTCGACTACAAGACCGAGGCTGGCAGCACCAAGCTGCTTCCGGACGGCGGCACTTTCGCCTTCCAAGCCCACGACGACGGCAGCACCACGCTTTACAAAAACATCCGCGTCAAAGTGCTCGACTGAGCCTATGGCACACCCGACCTCACGCTTGCGGAGGTCGGGTGGCGTCCGTGCCTTCGGACTGCCAGAGTTCGATAGAGTTGCCTTCTGGATCGCGCAAATACGCGAAGCGACCGTTCGGATAGAGCGTGGGATCCACTTCGACGGCGATGCCGCGCCCCCGCAGCTGGGCCACCATCGCATTGAGATCGCGGACGCGGAAGTTGATCCTCCATGAGTGCCCGGGGCCGCCGCAATGCGCCTCATCCTCCTCGGCCCCAAAGACAGTGGGCCCTTCATCCTGCCACCAAGATCCATCGGCATATTCTTGGCCTGGTTTGCGGATGCCAAGCTGCTCTTCATACCAATCAGCGAGGGCGCTTGAATTTTTACCGAGGAAGAAAAATCCTCCAATGCCAGTGACTTTTTCCATGGAAGGGTGGGGATAGCGTTCTAACTTATCGCGAAAGCGTCGGCCTCAGCATGGGGAAATGCAAAGCCGAGCTTTCGATGTCTCTGCGGCGCGTGGATGATACAAGTTGGCTTCATCCAAGGCCTGAAGGCAAGCGGCGAGATCGGTTGCATTTCTCACGGGAGATGTTTCGCGGTGCTTTGCCACAGATTCATCCACCGCAAGGCGCAAAGGTCGCCGAGGGGGTGCGAAGTTTTGTGAAGGATCGAAACGCGGAGGCGCAGAGGCCGCAGAGAGAGTCGCGGAGTTTTTGTCGTGGCTGCTGCGTCTCGCAGCAGCGGCTCTTTTCTCATCATCACTGCTGCGCCACTGGGCCAGCTCTTCCTCGACGTTCGATGTTGGGCGTTTGACCCAGCGGCTCAGCCGCCGAGGAAGCGCACCGCATCCCCTGCGTCCATCAGGCAGTTCCCCTAGCCGTCACCTCGGCCGCCTCGGCCGCCACCCCGTTCCCCTTAGCCGTCAGCTCGTTTGCCTTGGCTGTCAGCCGGTTCCTCTTAGCCGTCAGCTCGTTCGCCTTGTCTGTCAGCTCGTTCGCCTTGGCTGTCACCTCTTTCTCCCTGCGGGTCAATCGCCTCTGCTAACAGGAAAGTCGCGTCCCGAGGCTGGTCAATCGGTTCCCCGAGCTCGTCACCGGGCTTGTCGGGGCGTCCATTGGCTCCCCGCCGCTGCCATCCGGCGCTCGGGCGTGCGTTTTTGGCTTCAAGGCATGCGCGTTGTACTTTGCGGCATGGCGAGATCCAGCGTCCGTCCACGACCGCCGCGCTGCATCACGGCCCGCCGGCAGATCTCGCGGTTGCCTCCAATCCTCCATCCAGCCGAGCACATAGCCATATGCGTCGATCTCCCGTTTGCTCAAATCCCGGACCATCGCAAGATCCTCACGCCAATCAAAGCGCTGCTTACGGCTGACTGCTGCATCACCCGCATCTTTCATTTGAACCCTGTTTGTCCGAACGTTCTTCACGCCAAGAAAAAACGGATTTCTTCGTTTGCGTTGATCTCTTCATGTTCCAAGAAACCCCCAAAGCCGAAACTCGATATTGATTAGGACTGTTCAGCGAGCTTCTTTCCCATCCGAGAAATCAACCCATCCAAGCCAAATCCCCAACCGCTTGAAAACCAGCCCCCAAAAATCAAATTTCTTCCGGCTTGCCGGAGCTAACAAAATTTCTATCCTACATAGCTGAACCAACACACTGTTCGCTAAGAAATGAAGACTCTCGACGCGCGTGAATTGGCCATCGGGCTGATGCTTGGAGTCATCCATGCACCAGACGCTGTGAGTTGGGCGGATTCTTGGGTTATGCAGCTCGACGATCTGCCCTATTGGCTGATCGAGATTTCCACCTCTTCCAGGGTGACGCCACACGATCTACTCAAGTTACTTCCGGTAGACGTCGATGATCTAAAGGTCACGGATAATGAGTTCCTCGGAGGGATGGCCGTGAGGTTTATCGATCAGCGCGACACCTTGGATCGGATCCTCCCGCTTTTGTATGATCGATTCTGCCTGTGCGAATGGACTGAGATGACCAACACTCGGCAGCAGGTTTACCTGATTGACGATGAGTGGGACTGGGATCGATCGAGGGCGGTCCAGACAGCCCACACCTTCCTCGTACCGTATCTATCTGGTGGGCGGAGCCTGCTCGACAGAATCAAAAGCGAACAAGCCGCTCCATCCAACGGCGGGTAACGCTCCAGTTTGAATTCAGGCTTCCATCCCCGCCGTGGATGAGCTAGACGTTCGCCAGAAAATCCAAATTACCCTACCACAACATGCCAAAGCAAAGCGCCTTCATTCTAGCACTCGGATTCATTATCGGGACCTCGATTGTTTACTTCGGGTTGGTCTCTCTCGGGAAGGCAATCGTTGTAGCGGGTTCTGCATCCCGACCTTCGCATCAAATCGACCTCAAGATTGTTGGAGACAGTTCTGGTTCCGCGGCACCTATTGGCCTTCAGCTCAATGGAAACAATTCTCGGGATCCAGTTCGTGTTCTAGATCCAACCAAGAAGTGATTGAGTAGAGAGATTTTCCGTCACGTGGTCTCACTGAAGGCTCAGTCCTTTGAGGTCACTTTTCACTAGATTATCCAAAAAGAGGCGAACAATTCGTGGATGACAACCCCTCATAAGCTCCTCAATCTCCTTTCAAAGGCATCTCCATGGAAGGGTTGTCATCACTTTTGACGTTCGACAGAGAATTAAGACCATGGGACTTGAAGAGCAAAACGAGATTTACAGGGATAGATTCCTCAACTCCTTTTTTGCATCCTACTCGATGATCGGCGTCCTCGCCGGTATCGTGGTAGCTATTGCCGCCATTATTCGCACGCCGGATAACTCTTGGATTGTTGACCTTGCCACCTTTCTCTCTGTCGTCCAGATCCTTTTGATAGTATTGATGTTCCACCGGTTTAGGAGGACTTACGATCTCCTTGGCTTTGCCCCAAAGGAGGCAGATGATGCATCCGATCACCCATACAATTCCAATACAAAGGACTATGCCAATAAATCCAAGATCATCCGCCGCATCTCGGAGAAGGTCATTCACCTTGCGCTTCTCGCCCAGGTCATCCTTTTGGTCATCGCTTGGAGATGAAGAAAGTCGAACAAGGCGTGGTGCGCCAACGCCCTTCTCCTTGTTGTCGGAGCAGGAGTTCACTTCGGGCCTCCTTCCTGTTTCCCTACCTGCCCCTCGGGCGTGGGCACACATCTGACGTTCTGCAAGAAATCTCATCCAAACCCTCTACCTAAACAAAACATGGGCGCACCCGAATTACTAGTCCTTCTCGGAATACCACTACTGATCATCTTGCCGATTTGGATGTCATTCCGAACCTACAAGAACGACCTGGCTCTCTGGCGGCAACTTTCCTGCGTCGCCAGTCTATTTGGGTCCTGGATTGGATTCGTCATCGTTCGCTGCATTCACCAAGCATACAAGGGATACCAAGACCAGAAGCGGGCCAACATTAACAAATGAAGAGAATCCCACAGGCTCAGGTTCAAGAGTGAAGTGCAACAGAGTATACCGTCCCTTGTTCGATTCGCTCTATGAGGCCTGCGCCGCCGTGCCGCCACATCTAACGTTGGCAGAAAATCCACTTCTATGAAACTACCCATCCAATTCGCGGCGATTACATTTCTGTTTTCAGGATGCGCGTCCCATACCGCTTCCACGGACATCCTCAGCGTCTATACAGACAATTCGCCATCTCCGGTGACATGGGAGCAAGCATGCGAGATCGCGAAGCGCGAGGCTAAGGCCCGCGACAGCTTTCTTGATGAACCAAGGATTCCGAACAAGCAGTCGAAGCTTATTCTCGTGACCGCTAATCGAATCAATAATGGCGGCTGGCGTGCGATTGTCAGAAGTGCAGTATCCGACAATCGTCCCGATGCGGGTGGAGGCGCTGCCTATTTGAACGTGCCGGCCGCCGTGGTGACAATCGAGGCCAGTGCCCGAGTGGCAAGCTACGCTCGCTACTCGAATGATCAAATCTACAAAGCCGAACAAGCCGTCGCTCCGAACCGCTCATTACTGCCCGGTTTGAATTCAACGTCCTCTGTTCGCGGTTCGGAGGACTAAACGTTGTGCTGTGAAGCTTGGGGGAAAATGGCTGCTTGGGTTGGTGGCAGGCGCTCTTCTGGTCGTCGGTGCTCTCATCGTTTTATTTGGGCGGGGCTGGCGCGTCGAACTAGATGTCCATTCCGGCAGTGAGCGTCACGTCACGTTGCTTCTGCGGGTGCCAGTGATCACTGGAGCACCTCGTGATACGGAGCTCTCTGAATGGCTGGGAACTCCGGTTTCCCAGTCGCATTGGATTCAAGTGGCCAGCGAACATGTGGATCCATTTGCCCGGATTTGCACTTCTTGGTGCTACCACGGGATCCTTCACCATTTGCATGAGCTTGAGTTCCTAGGTTTTGACGATGAACAGAAGCACGCTTATGCGGCCCTTCTCCTGAGTGAATTGCAGGCTGGCGAAGGTCCCTGTATCATATCGAGGAAGTGCTACGAGGTTGGTGGGCAACTCGTATTGGGGCGGTCTCAGTGGCCTCGCGAGCCGGATCCATTCTCAAAGCTAATGGATTTCTGGACTCAGAATAGAAAGGCACAACAAGCCGCGCCATCCGACGGCGACAAGCCGTCAAATTGACTTCGAGCTTCCGGCCCGAAGCCGGATACGCTATAGCATTCTGCGGAAAATAGGACAATATGCACATGCCAGATCAATACAAAGATGCGTTTTTATGGGCATGGACAGGACTGTTCGTAGTGATTGGAATTTTTTTACTCTTTCACTTAAAGCGGGTTGTTCAGTTCTTCCACGACATGGGCTATTCAAACCGTGTTGCGTTTCGTATTTTTCGCTGGGTGGGTTTATTTGTAATTGTCATCAAGGTCTTTCAGAATCTCTTCGTCCTTTTAGGGCAATAGTCTGTCTATGAATTCAAGAATCATTGACAGAAGCAGAACAAGTCGCTCCATCCAACGGTGGGTAACGCTCCTGTTTGAATTCGGGCTTCCATCCCCGTCTTGGATGAGTTATACGTTCGCTAGATAATTTGTATCGATCCTGAACATGGACAATCTTCTCCATCATTCGTTAAGGGTAGCACTCATCCTTGCTGGTTTTCTATGTGCATTGTCAGCTTTGACGTTTTTTGGAGGAGTCGCAGCTGCAGTGCTGCTTCCTTACATACCAATTATCTTCCAGTTCATCGGTTCAAGGCAAAAGTCTCTGGTATTGATCGGATGGCTTTCGCTTTTCCTTTTAGTTGGTTGCTTCATCGTTAGGCCGATCAAAATCGAAGGTTTTAGATTTGAGGAGCTTGCGACTTATGGCGCACTTTTACTACTTCTGCTGGCTGGCGTGCATCTTTGGGTGTCAGATTCGCGCAAGAATCGGACAAACGAATCAAAATTCTAAAGAGAATCGGGTGCCCGTGACTGACTGCTAGATCCAGCCACGGGTCCCACACCAACTACTATGGCCTCTGCTGACTTCTCGCCGTCTTGCCACGGGGAGATTTGAGGGATGGTTGGAGAAGACAGTCAGTCCCTCCATGTCCGCTGCGCTTCCATTCCCCAGGTAAGCCCCAGCTGGGCCGCAATACGCTTCGCAAGAGTCGATTTCCCGGAACCCGCGTTGCCGGTGACCCAGATGCGTTTCATCGCTTGCTGGAATTCGTTCCTCCATCACCCGCCGGTGGTCATGTAGGCGGGGTGGCGGGCTCGGCTGAGCGCGGTGTCGTAGGTGATGCGCGTTTGCTGATAGAGTTCGAGCAGGCAGGCGTCCATGGTGTTCATGCCTTCGCGGGCATTCGTCTGGAGGCAGTTTTCGAGCGAATGGAATTGGCCTTCACGGATGATGTTGCGGATGGCCGGGGTGGCGACGAGCACTTCGTAGGCGAGCACCCGATGCGAGCGGTCGGCAGACGGCAGAAGTTGCTGGACGATGATGCCTTGGAGCGAGTT
>JAZKEG010000038.1:110-63438 GCA_040387215.1 Verrucomicrobiota bacterium
ACGATGGCAGAGCCTAACCTTACGATGGCAGAGCCTAACCTTACGATGGCAGAGCCTAACCTTACGATGGCAGAGCTTAACCTTACGATGGCAGAGCTTAACCTTACGATGGAAAATCGTGAGGGCTTGGCGTTTTCTGGGCGGATTTGGCGGTTTGGCGGCTCCTTTTTGGAACGTCGAACCTCGAACGCCCAACATCGAACGTCGAAGGGAAGAGGATTTGGGGCGAGACGGTGCGACGACGAACTGCGGCGAGATGCACGCTTCATGCGGCCTTGCAGGGGGGCTGGGTATCGGACCATGCTGCGCCATGAATCGCGAGGAACTGCCGCTGGATCGGCAATTGCGCCAAGAAATTTTGTTTGCCCGGGAGCGGGTCTATCGCTTCGGGCAAGCGACGCCGTTGGAGAAATTGGTGCTGCCCGGACCGGGTCCGGAGATCTGGGTGAAGCGCGAGGATCTCTCGCCGGTGAAGGCATACAAATGGCGGGGTGCGTGCAATCGCATGGCGGTGCTTTCCGAATCCGAGAAAAGGCGCGGGGTGGTCACGGCGTCTGCGGGGAATCACGCTCAAGGCGTGGCGCTGGCGGCGCGGACCTTGGGGATTCGTGCGCGGGTTTACATGCCGCGTTCGACGCCTCGGGTGAAGCAAAACGCGGTGCTCCAGCACGGCGGCGAGTTTGTGGAAATCCACCTCACGGGCGACAGCTATGATGAGGCGGTGGCGGCGGCGCGTCTCGATGAGGCGGAAACGGGCGCGGTTTACGTCCATGCCTACGACGACTTGCAGGTGATGGCCGGGCAAGGGACATTGGCGGACGAGGTGGTTCTCTCCGGCCATGGACCGTTCGATGCGGCGTATTTGCAGATCGGTGGCGGCGGGATGGCGGCGGGAGTTTCCACCTGGTTGAGGACGTACTGGCCGGAAATTGCCATTATCGGCGTGGAGGGAGAAGGCCAGGCGTCGATGAAGGCGGCGCTGGCGGCGGGGAAACCGACGGCGCTGGAGGCGGTGGACTTGTTCTGCGACGGCACGGCGGTGAGGAAGGCGGGCGAGCTGCCCTATCAGATTTGCGCCCACACGCTGGACCGCGTGGAAACGGTGACCAATGCGGAGGTCAGCAACGCGATACGCAGCCTGTGGGAAGGGCTGCGCTGCATTTCCGAACCGTCCGGAGCCATGGGCTTGGCGGCGGTGTTGAAGAATCGCGAAGCGCTCGTCGGCAAGCGGGTGCTGGTCGTCCTCTGCGGGGCTAACATCGATTTCCTCCAGCTCGGTGTGATCGCGCAATCGATGGTCTCGGCGAACCGGACGAGCCGCACGCTGCGCGTCCGCATCCCTGAGCGGCCCGGCACGATGCTCAACCTGCTAGACACGTGTTTCGAAGGGGTGGACATCGCCGATTTCCAATATGGCAAAACTTCGGCGGACGAGGCGTGGCCCGCGTTTACGATCCAGGCCGAGGATGCGGCGGTGCTCGATGCACTGCCCGCCAAGCTCGATGCCGAAGGCTTTGCGTGGAAGGACCTCACCGGAGCGGTCGATATTGCGTTCCGCGCCATCCCGCTGCGGGGCGATCTACTCGCCAATCCGGCATTCCTGCGCTTGGATTTCTACGAACGCCCAGGGGCCTTGCACGACTTCCTCGGCCAGCGCATCCAAGGCAACGCGAGTCTCTGTTATTTCAACTACCGGCATTCGGGCGAACGCATCGGCCGCGCGCTCATCGGCCTGGATTTCCCGTCGCCCTACGAGCGAGATGCGCTGTTGATGACGATTCCCACGCAGGGCGATGGCTACCGACTGTGCGAGGTGGTGGACGAGGCCACGCGCATCCGCCTCACTGGCGGTTAGGACGAAGCTGGAGTTCCTGCTCCATCACGGAAAAGAACGCGTCACGTCCCGGCGGTATCCCGTGCAGGATGCGTCCAGCATTGAGCAGCAACTGCGGCAGGATTTTCGGTTGGCCAGCGTAGCGGTCCCAATCGGCGATGTTGGCGCGCAGGATTTTGTCGATCCACGGGTCCTGCATCGCCACATCGAGCGCAGCCGAGTCCACCGATGCTCGGGCAATGGCCAGCGCGGCAGCCGGGTCTAACTGAGGCTCCGCCATGAAGCGGCGGTGGAGGGCCGGATAGACCGAGGCATCGACACGCCAGACCGCCAGTGCGATGCGGGAGATTTCGCAACTCCCCGGATGGCCCGGCTCGTTTGCTGGTAGCGACGCATGGCAGCCGCGCTCCAGCGGGACAGGCAAGATGATGACACAAATTTTCCCCGGCCAAGCCTCTATCAGTTCGGCGAGGTGATCCTGCATGCGGTGGCAGGCGGGACAGAGGAAATCGAAATACTCGACCAGCACGTTCTGCGCATCCGGCGGTCCGAGGTGCGGCAAGGCCGCGACATCGTAGGTCTTGCGGCCGTTGTCGAAGTGAACCTTGCGTCCCTTTCCGGTCGCGTGGATGTCGCTGGCGGTGGCGTTTTCTGACGATGCAATCGGCGCGACGGCGGAGGACTGTGGGACAGGGCCGAAGACTTGCAGCGCCGCGAGCGCCGCAGCGGCGATGCATCCGCCGCAGACGCAAGCGATCACTCGCCTGTCCCGCGGCGCGTAGAGGATGCCGCTGACGGCCACCGCGAGGCCGATGCTGTGAGCGGCCATGCACCAAGGACAAAATCGCTGCAGGATCGTGGCTTGAACGAAGGTCAACCAGACGGCCGCGCCGAGGATCGCGCCATACGCGAGCCATTCCACGGTCTGCCATTTCCGAACAAACGCCGCGAGCAGGATGAGATAGAGCAGCGCCCCGAGCGTGGGCAGCGGGATCCCCAAAATTTCCGACCAGCGGGATGAGAGAACGGCTTCGCAGTCCCCCGCCCCACCGCATCCAGCGATGTCACTGCCTTGGAATTTGAGATAGGCCAGCAGCAGGTTGAGGCAGAGGCCAAGCGCGGCGGCCGCAAACATGACTTTGCGACAAAGGTTCACGGCGTGACGACGACACGGGCCCTCATGAATCGGCGCGGGTTGCTCGGCCCGGTCGGCACCACATCGCGGACGACAAGCTGGGTATCCGAGTTGGAAACTTCCAGCGTGTGCGCCGCGCCGGATTGCCAAGTGACCAGATCGCCTGAAACCTCGACGACGACGGTTGCCAGCCTGTCCCGCAGCCTTGGGACGGTGATCTGCTGATAGAACAAATCCGATGCATCAACGATGGAAAGCGGTGTCAACGTGGGTGACCCGGCCAGCACGGGTGAGGTGCCGAAGACGAACTCCAACGCGTTCGAGCTGCCATCTTGGTCGGGATCATCACCGGGAGCATGGAGCGGTTCTCCAGCTAGAGCGACATCGCGCCATGCCTGATAGGAAAGCACGGCAGCCGATTTCATTTGGAAAGGAATGCCGGTGGAAGGGATTTCTCCGAGGATGACCTCGTTGGTATCAGCGGCGTTCCAGTCGAGCGGGAAATCCATCGGGTTTCCCTCCGCAGGCCAGGTCCATGCGGTGTTGCGAAACAGGATCCACTCGCCGCCATTTCCCCTGCCCCAGACATAGGCTTTCGCGCCCACCGTGAACGGCGACGCAGGTGGACTCGTCGCGACGACCAAGTTATTCGCGAACGAGGCCTCGACGGTGTTGTAGGACGAATCCTGGGCGGTTTCCCAGTGCTTCGACCAGTCGGCGATGTTGGAGGCCTTCGGGATAAAGCCATTTTTAAAAACGCCTAACTGGAACAAGAAGGAAGCATCCATCAGTCCACCCGTGCTGACACGGTTAATCTTGTTAGGAAGGCAGAACCAGTCGATTTGGCGAGCGCTCGCCACGCTGGCGAGGCACAGCGCGGACGCGATGCAAAAAATCCCGTGACGCGCGGCAATCATGAAAACCTGAATCAGAAGGAACTGCGGCGACGGCGCGTGACGAAAAAACCACAGCCCATCGCGAGCAAAAGCAAACCCGACGGCTCCGGAATCATGTGTGTCTGAATGTCGTAGGGCCCCGGTGAGTAGGATTGTCCTCCGCCGTGCTGATCCCACTGGCTTCCCCACAGCGGCACATCGTCGCCGAGGTTGCTCACCGACCAGGTGGTCACTTTGCCGTTTGGGCAGCAGCCGGGATCGAGCGTCGGGAACAGCCAAGCGGCGTTGCCGGGCTTGGCCGTCGAGGTTGTGAGAAAATGCTCGGTGAGGTCGCCATTGCGTATCCAGAGATAGGCGGTCATGCCCTCAAACAGGCTCGAATAGCTGGTCACCGCCTGGACATCGCGCGTGCCCGTGAAGTAGCCGCCACCCTCGGCGGTGTAGGCGTATTCTGCCGATCCGCCAACGAGCGTGCTGGTCGAATCGAAGACGTTCCAATGCGCACTCCAATCGCTGACGTTGGTTTCGTCCGGGATGAAATTTTCATCGAAGGCACCGAGCTCGAACACAAACGTGTGGTCGAGAGGATCCCCGTGGCTGTCCACGATGTCACTCCCCGTCAGGCTCGCCCAGTTCAGGGTCTGCGAGTGAGCAGAGGTCGCTCCGAAGAAGAGCACGGGGAGCACGGCTGCAATCAGCCGGGTCGAGTGAGGGATCATGGGGACTGCAAATCCGGGGCTAGGGTGGGGACAGCGAAACTTTTAAAGACTTTTTAAAAAAAATGAAGCAGCGTTAGATAATCAACAAAACTTAATGATCTGCCTGTGGATCAGGGCGTCCATGGCGCGGGAGCGGTGTAACCGGCGCTGCCGCTGCTGGAACGGAGGAAGACGCTGCGGTTGCCGAGCAGCAGCAGTTCAGCATTGCGGGAGGTGAGGCTGGCGTCGCCGATTTTTACCCACTTCACGACGTGGGGCAGGCGCGGTGCATTGTCATTGAGGAACCACGAGTCGTAACCAGTCGCGCCCAGCGTCGAGTCCCCTCGCCAAGCGTAAAAGGTGTCGGCGGTGGCGATGTCTCGCGAGCCGAAGAATCCTTGCCCGGGGATCATGTTGCGGCCCCCGTTAGCGGCGGCGGACTGGTCGATCGGATAGCCGCCCGCAAGCAGGTTGGAACCTACGGCCAGCGGACGGACGAAGTCGTTGCTGCGAACTTCTCCGTAAGCCAAGAGTGATGTGGCAACGCTGCGGTTGTTGAAGAACAGCCCTTGGCCCGGAGGGATCACCATGCCATCGCGATTGGTGTAACTGTTATCACCCGATCTCACCCAACGCGGCGGCACCACCCCGTTATCGTAGAGCCAGTAGAACGACCATGCGCCGTTGGCGAAAATCTGGATTTGGTCGGCAGTCGTCGGATTGCCGGTGGCTCCGAAACCATTCGGTGGGAACAACTCGCCAAGCGTCCAATGGCGGCGCAGCACCACGGTATCACCGACGAGATTGGCGACTGGAGCACCGAGGCGGGTGTTGAAGGGCGCGGCGTTTTCGAACAAGTGCGCGTCGGTCGCAATCGTTAGTTGATCCACCGTTCCCGAGACCACATCGAATCGCTGGCCCTCGTTGTCGCCGGAGGTCACTTCCAGATAGTAAGAACCGCTCGAAAGGAGAGCTCCCAAATCTTCGCCCCCGGCGCTGCCGGAGAAATCGAGCGTTTGTCCCGAGACTCCGCTGACCGTGCCCGTGAAGGCCGTTTCGCGAAGGAAGGGATTGCTGTAGGTGCGGCAGCAAATTTCCAGTCCAGTTTCCTTCCAACCTTCCACTTCGGTGAAACTCGCATGATCCGTGCCGCTGGGTGGTTGCTCGTCGAGTTCCGCTCTGAGACGCACGAAGCCGCTGCCTCCCGTTAGGCCGGTCAAGGTTTCCAAGCCATGGAGGGTGACCGTTTCCGTGCAGTCGCCATTGCTGGTGACCGTCATCATCTCTGGAGTGAGCGTGACGGACTGCCAGACGGTTGGGTTGCCCAACGCTGCGGCGTATTGCAGCGAGTAGCTGACATTTTGGATGGCTTGGTTAGGCCGCACAAAAACGCCCTCAAGCGTGCCCGGGATGGTCTCCGACGGCTGGATGATCCAACCAGTGCTGCCGAGCCAAGCGTTGCCAAGGCCACGGTCGAAAGGCATGGCAAAGGCAAACTCCGCGAGGTTGTCGTAGCCGTCTGCGTCAGAGTTTCCAGAAGCGCTCTCGGATGGATGGAGGAATTTCCAATGTGCCCATGTGGTCGCACAGGTATTGACGGTTTCGGTGAAGTTGTTGGTGGCGCTCGTTTGCCCCGGCAGCACCACGATGGGCGTGAGATCGCCGACGATGTCCAAATTTCCACCATCCTTATCACTCTCGCTCTGATGATAAGCAGGCTGGGTCTGCGCGACCTGATAGTTGCCAGGCATCACTCCGGTGAAGCTGTAGAATCCATTCGCGTCGGTGGTGACGGTGATGGGTTGGATGCCAGTGACATTTGGATTGCCGTCAATCACCGCACCGGCACTGTTCAGCAGCGTCAACGTGACATGGGCAAGCGGAGCTCCGTTGGCCAAAACAAAACCGCTGATGGCACCCAGCTGGATCTCATAGAAATCATTGCCGCTGTTGTTTTCACCAGCCACGACGAGGATCGCTTGCTCGTCACCGATGACATTGTTGTTGGCACCGTCCGTATCGCTAACACTTCCATAGCCAACAGGCTGGGATTGTTGGACGCGGTAGTTGCCTGGAACCAGACCGGTGAAGCTGTAGGAGCCGTTGGCCTGAGACAGCGCCGTGATAGGCTGACCAAGGCCGTTCAGCACTGGAGCTCCGCTGCCATCAAGTAGGCTGATGACAACGCCTTGGAGCGGTTGATCGCCGCTACCATCGAGGTTTGCCAAAACACTGCCGGTGATGGATCCGGGAATGAAATAGCCGTCCGTGCCACCATTCACCGAGGATCCAGCAATCGCGGTGAACGCGGTCGGGTCGTTGCCTTGTGTGTGCACCGCGGTGGATGGGAAATTTGGATCGCTTTCCTGCACCTTCGCCGAGGCGGAACCCGGCGGCACGCTGGCGGTCCAGTGGCCAAGGCTGTCCGTCACCACGGTCAGGGTCGCGCCAAACGCATCGGTCACGACAACATCGACATCGGCAAGGCCCGCCTCGCCCAAATCTTGAATGCCGTTGCCATTGATATCGATGTAAAGACGACCACTGGCGATGCCGTTTTGCCTAACACCGAAGTTCGCGTTGGTGACCGATGCCGTGCCGACCGCCACCACGAGTTGCCCATTCACGGTGCCATCATTCCCTGTCCCCGCCCCAAGAAACTCGCCGGTGTTGGCATAAGTCCCCGGCAGCATGGCGGAAGGAGCGGCGCTGCCGACGACTCCCTGCAAGGTGCTGATGCTGATGGTGTAGTTGGTGGATGCTGCAACCGTTCCAAAGCTATAACTTCCACCGCTAACAGCGACGGACTGAGTCACCATTCCTCCGCTCACGAGGTTGGCAAAAACAGCGGGCCCGGCGTAGGCCGTGCCATTGACGATGCCATCGATGAGCCCGTTCGCATCCTGATAGACATTGCCCGCGAGACCGATGTGAGTGAAGGGCAGAGTCACCGAGACGCTGGCGGAGGCCATGCCAGCCGCATCGACGGCGGAATAATTCAACGAGACGGTGATCGAACCGTCTGCGGGATCGACCGTCAACAGGGCGGGCACGTAGTTGCTGATCGTTTGTCCTGCTGAAACAAGATTGCCGTTGTAATAGAGGGTGCCGTTGGTCGGCAGCGTGTCGATGCGATAGCTCGTGATGGACAGGTCCTCAGGATCCGTCCCGGCGAGCTGCGGCACGGCCACCCGAGCATTGCCTGCCGGGTTCAGTTGCGAGGCGGCAATCACGGCCGACGCCGATGGCGGTTGTTCCACGCCAAAATTCGCGTTGGAAACGGACGTGGCGATAACCGGAACGGCCAACGATCCGTTAGCAGAACCATCATTCCCCACACCAGCACCAATGAACTCGCCGGTGTTGACATAACCGGGTGGCAGCGATGCCGCAGGAGCCGCAGCACCCACGGTGCCTTGGGTGGTGCTGATGACCACGGTGTAGCTCGTGTTGCCGAGCACACTGATGAAGTTATAGGTTCCGGCAAGCTGGACACTCTGGGATTGTACCACGTTGCCACCACTCACGAGATTGGCATAAAGCGTGTTTGATAGGTTGGTGCCGCTGCCGTTGACCGTGCCATCGGTGAGACCATTGGTGTCCGAAAAAACGATGCCGGTGATGCTGATGGTGGAGAACGGCATGGTCACCGTCGCAGCGGCGGACGCCTTGCCTGCGGCATCGAGGGACGCATAGTTGAAGCTGGCGATGAGTTCGCCATCGTAAGGATCGAATTTCAGCAGAGAAGCCGTGTAACCCGTGATGATTTGACCCACGGCAACAGGAAGGTTGTTGTAGAAAAGCGTTCCGTTCGTCGGCAGGCTAAGGAGGGTGAAACGGGTGACGGCACCATCCTCGGCATCGGTGCCGGACAAGGTGGGAACAGTGACCTGATTGTTGCCAGCAGGGTTGGCCTGCGAAGCGGCGCTTACGATGACGGCAGTCGGAATCGCATCGATGCCGAAATTGGCGTTGGCCACGGCGGTGGTGGCAACCGCGATGATGAGGTTGCCATCGACCGTGCCGTCATTTCCGGCGGCGGTTCCGATGAACTCGCCGGTGTTGACAAAACCTGCGGGGAGCGACGCGGCGGGCGGAGCACTTCCGATGCTTCCTGGAGTGGTCGAAAGCGTGGCCGCGTAGGTGGTGTTCGGCGCGACCGTGGTGAAGCTGTAGTTTCCGTTAGCCGCCACGGTGCCGACCTGAGCGACCAGCCCGCCATGGACGAGATTGACGTAGAGATTGCTGCCCGCGTTCGATCCAGTTCCATTGACCGTGCTGTCGGTCAAGCCGTTGGCGTCGTCGAACACCTTGCCGCTGATGCCGATGCTGGTGAAGGTGATCGTCACATTCGCGGCGGGAGAGACCTTGCCGGCCGCATCGACGGAGCTGTAGGTGAAAAGCGTCGTGACGGGACCATCGTTGGGGTCCAATTCGAGCAAGCTCGGAATATAATTCGTGATGGCCTGTCCTGTCGTAACGAGTGATCCATTGTAATAGAGCGTCCCGTTCGAGGACAGAGTTTGGATGATAAAATCCGACAAAGCGCCATCCTCGGCATCGGTGCCGACCCATTGCGGGACGACAACACGGACGCTGCCTCCGGGATTGGCCATCGTGGCGGTTAGAGCCGTGGCGGCGGGGATACGCTCAATGGCGAGATTCGCGTTGGAAATGGACGTTGTTGTCACGGCCACAGCAAGAGAACTGTTAGCATCGCCATCGCTGCCCGCGCCGGTGCCGATGAACTCGCCGGTGCTGACATACCCAGTCGGCAGCGACACGGCGGGCGTGGCCGCTCCCACACTTCCCGTGCTGGTGCTGAGACTGACGGTGTAGTTGGTGTTTGCCGTGACGGACGGAAACACGAAGGCACCCGTGGCATCGACCACGACGCTTTGACTAACAACCCCAGCAGCGGACAAGATGGCGTAGAGTCCGCCGCCGTTGGTGCCGCTGCCATTGACGATGCTATCGGTGAGACCGTTCGCATCGTTGAAGACGTTGCCGAAAATGCTGATGCCGGTGCCGGTGAACGGCATGGTGACCGTCGCGGCGGGCGAGAGCAAACCGGCAGCATCCCTAACCGAGTAGGTGAAGCTGACGATGGTCGTGGCGCTGTTGGTTCCACTGGGATCGACGGTCAGGAGGGCGGGATTGAAATTGGTGATCACCTGCCCTGCGGAGGTCGCCGAGTTGTTGTAATAAAGCGCGCCGTTGGTCGCGGTGGTGTTCAAGACGATGGTGGTGGCGGTGCCGTCCTCGGGATCCGTGCCGCCTATCGTCGGCACCGCAACCCGGTTGTTGCCTGTCGGTTTCGTCTGGCTGGCGGCCGTGACATTGAAGGCGGTAGGCAGGCGATCGAAACCGAAACGCGCATTGGTGATGGAGGTCGAGGCGACGGTGATGGAGATGGATCCGTTGGCCGTGCCGTCGTTGCCGGTGCCGGTGCCAAGTTTCTCGGCGGTGGTTGCATAGCCCGTTGGCAACGCCGCTGCCGGAGCCGCAGAACCCACCATGCCTTGCGTGGTGCTGAGAACGAGCGTGTAGGAAGCGGCCGGAACCGTTAGGAAAGTGAAGGTGCCGTCCGCGCCCACCGGCAGGACCTGCGCGACATTTCCACCGGTCACGAGATTCATGAAAAGCTCGCCGCCCGCATTGCTGCCCGTGCCGTTGACGGTGTTGTCGGTGGTTCCGTTCGCATCATTGTAGACGATTCCGCTGACGCTCACGCTGGTGAATGGCATGCTGACCGTGGCAGGTGTGGAGGATTTCCCCGCAGCATCCACAGCAGAATAAGTGAAACTCGCCGTGAACGCGCCGTCGTTCGGATCGAACCTCAGCAGGGTTGCGCTGTAGCTCGGGATCACCTGCCCTGCGGTGACGGCAATGCCATTGTAATAGAGCGTCCCGTTAGACGGCAGCGTGTTGATGATGAAAGTGGTGACCGACGTGTCCTCGGTGTCGGTTCCGCTGAGGGTCGGCACGGTGACGCGGGTGCTGCCTCCAGGATTGGCTTGCGACGTTGCCGTCGCCGCAGCGGCCGTGGGAATGCGCTCGATGCCGAAATTCGCGTTGGCGACGCTGGTGCTGGCCACGCTGAATGCGAGTTCGCCGTTGGGATTGCCGTCGTTGGCCACGCCGAGACCAAGGTTTTCACCCGTGTTGACCCAGCCAGCAGGAAGGGCGGCTGCTGGAGGAGCCGCGTCGATGGTGCCGCGCGTCGTGCTGAGAACGATGCTGTAATTGCTATTTCCAGGCTGATTGATGAATCGGAATCCACCATCCGCATCCACCAGATAGACCTGTTGTACTACGCCTGCCCTGACGATGTTCGCGTAGAGCGTGCCACTTGCGTTGGTGGCGGTTCCGTTAACAATCCCGTCGGTTAGACCGTTCGCATCATTGAAGACTTTTCCCGTGATGATCACCGGACTCACGGGAAAGGTGACCGTCGCCAGCATGGGCAGGGAGACGCTGGGGCTGGTGGCGGTGGCCGTGTTGGTGACCGTTTTCGTCCCCGAATTGATCAAAACGCGGAATTTGATGGTCGCTGATGCCCCGGGCGCGAGGGTCGGCGGTGTGATGCCCGCAGCATCCAACGGATAGGCGGTGCCGGTGCCGTCATCGGGCACCGCGACGCCATTGAGCACGGTGGAATGGGCGACGTAGGTGACACCTGGAGGAAGTGGATCCGTAAACGTAGGATTCTCCAGTTCGGTGACGCCATCGTTGTTCAGGAAGAGCGTGAACAACACGGTGTCCCCTTGGTCGATGACGCCGTTGGAATTCACATCCGTGGAAAGGGCGACGTTCTTCGAAAAAATCGGTGCAGCGAAAGGAATGATCGCATAACCGAGGTCCAAAAACGGGCTGCCCGTCCCAGCGGTGGCGGCGTCCTCCCCCCACCCACCGGCGAGTCCGGTGGAATCGGTCGTAAAAATGAGCGCCCGCGACATATCGCGGGTCGTCGGGTTGCTGATCGTTTTCACCCCGAGTTTCGGCACGAGATAGGAAACGTCGTATTTCGATCCATCGGGCGCGGTGTTGGGACCGGTGTCACGGTCTCCGCCGTAGTTCACGTAGATCGTCGTGGTGCTGGTGGGCGTGACCCAAACCGGACTGCCATTTCCATCCGGCACGCCGACCGTGCCATCGATGTCATCCGCTCCTGGGGCGAAGGGGGCGATAATAGTGGTCGTCAGCGACGTGTCCGGCATCAACGCGTAGCCCCAGTCGAACGACTGGTTTCCACCGTTGGTGGCCGTGCCCGCGTCGTTGGCGCCGACTGCGTAGAAGGGTTCCCCGGTGACCGTGAAAAAGTGCGCCGACGAGTTGAGCGGCATGACGAACGACGCGTTTCCCTTCGCCGGAACAGTAACAGTTCCCGTGGTGGAAAGCCCTTCGTAGCTCACCTCGATCGCCCGCGTGCCCGGGTTGTAGAGATAAACGACATGCGGATAGGTGGCATTGGTCGTCGTGACCGGCGCGAAATACCCCGACGACCACTGCGCGGTTGGCCGCACCGCAAAGGTGCGAGACTCGTAGTTTGAGGCGATGTCGCCCGTGACTTCATGCACTTGCACCGGTTTGCTGGCGGTCACGGTGGCCCCCGTCAAAACGCCTCCGTTGACAAACATCGTTTGTCCCATGTTCAGCGTTTGGGTCTGGTCCACGCTGCCGTTCGCATCCACGTCCACCTGCACCAAAGTGCCGTCCTGCGACGCCATGATGTGGATGGAAACGTACTCGAACTGCTGATTTCCGCCCATCCCCGTCCCCACCGGCATTTGGAACGAATTGCCGAACTTGCGGGTGTCATACGCCTCGCCCGACGTTCCGATCACCGCTCCAGGGTTGACGGGCCAACCGGCGCGAGCAACCGCAATGGCTTGGGTGGAGCTGATCCGATCGCGGTCGTCGTAGAAAAACTGGGTGGCCACCCGAGGCAAGGTGATGCTGTTGTTGAGGACGATCACGCCCCCCGCCGGCACGATATCGGTCGGATAGCCCGGAGCCGTCCCGTTGGTCGTGATCCCGTCGCCCCAAATGACCGTTGTCGTTCCCCCCGGAGCGGCGGGATTGGCATCGTAGCCATCTTCCCAGTGATCGTAATAAATCTGCGTCCCCGCTCTGGGAATGGCGACGGAGGTGGCAAACCGGATGCTGTTGCCGATGGTTGCCCCGGTTCCTATCGCCTGCCATGCGACCTGCAAATCAGGAGCCGGCAACGGAACAAAATAGGTTTGCGCAAAGGTGACTGCCGATGAGGTGGCGGACATTCCGATGCTTGCCACAGCGAGGACACAGGTCGTCCTACGGACGAAATGAAGAAGGGGGATCATGGACGAGACAGGGGTGGGACAGCCGGAGTGCCGTAGCTCGGATCTCGCGACCCCGAAAACAACAGCTCTCCGCTCCCGACAAAAACCAATAGAACCTAACAAAATCAATGGGTTTTGTAAGGATTTCTTAAAAATACGCGATCACGTATAATCAGTAAAAATGACCACATAGCTTGGAAATTGCTCATTTTGTCACCCACACGCCAAATCCCAAGACCCCAACTGACGAATCTTTTTAAAAATCCCAGAAGCTCCCGATCGAGAGGACGCAGATCCGAATTCCATGCGTCTCTGACGCTTGTGAAACTTTTCACAAAGCACGCTTGCCGGGTTACCCCTCGCTCCCCATATTTCCGCGCGAGCACCGCCGGGCGATTCTTGCACAAGCGCCCGGCTGCTTTTATTCAGCCATGAGCGACATACCTTCGGCGACCGCGGAACTAAAACTGCCCAAAGATCTTGCTGCCGAAAAGGGCATGGTCAACGTCCAGATCGACGGCGTCTGGCACCAGTTTCCGAAAGGAACGCGCATGATCGAGGCCTGCAAGCAGGCGCAGATCACCGTCCCCCATTATTGTTACCACCCGAAGCTCAGCTCACCGGGGAATTGCCGCATGTGCCTTGTCCAAATGGGCATGCCCGGCCGCCCGGCCCCCGGCCAAGAGCCGACCTATGACGCCGCTGGCTACCAGGACATTGGCTGGATGCCCCGTCCCGTGATCGCCTGCGCCAACACCGTCAGCGAGAACATGGGCATTCGCACCACCGGCGAGCTGGTCGAAAAATGCCGCGAGGGCGTGATGGAATTCCTCCTCATCAACCATCCACTCGACTGCCCGATCTGCGACCAAGCCGGCGAATGCCGCCTCCAGGAACAATCGGTCCAACACGGCCGCGGCGTCTCGCGCTTCATCGACATGAAGGTGAAGAAGCCGAAGAACGTCGATATCGGCCCGCGCATCCGCCTCGACGACGAGCGCTGCATCATGTGCAGCCGCTGCATCCGCTTCATGGACGAGGTCGCCAGCGATCCGGTTCTCGGTTTCACCCAGCGCGGTACGCACACCACGCTCACCGTTCATCCGGGCCGCCTGCTGGATTCGAATTACTCGCTCAACACCGCCGATATCTGCCCCGTCGGCGCGCTGACCTCCAACGACTTCCGTTTCCAGATGCGCGTTTGGTTCCTCAAAGAAACGCCGACCATCGACGTCAATTGCGGCACCGGCACCAACATCACCGTGTGGACGCGTGGCAACAAAATCCACCGCATCACGCCGCGTCTCAACGACGAGGTGAACTCCGCGTGGATGCCCGATTCCCACCGCCTGAATTTCCACCACATCGACAGCGACGCCCGCCTCACCGAGCCGCTCGCCCGCGAAAATGGCAGCTTTGCCGCCACCGATTGGCGCACGTCCATTGCGGGTGCAGCCGCCCGCATCCGCGCCGTCTCGCCTGAGCAAGTCGCCGTCATCGCGTCCGGTCGCATGACCAATGAGGAACTCTTCCTCGGCCGCTCGCTTGCCGAGGAAATTGGCACGCGCCACCTTTCGCTCGTTCCCCGCGAGGGCGAAGCGGACACGCTCCTCGTCGCCGCCGACCGCAACCCGAACAGCACCGGCGCCAAACTCATCCTCGGCACCGACACTCCCTACTCCGGCCTGAGCGTCATCCGTGACGGCGTGCGCGACGGTGCCATCAAGGTGCTCATCGTCCTCGGCGAAGACCTCATCACCGATGCCGCTTTCACTGCGGACGACCTCGGCAAACTCGATTTCCTGCTCCAAACGAGCATTTTGGCCAACCCAACCGCCGATAGAGCTCACCTGGTCCTGCCATCCGCCGCCTTCGCCGAAAAGCGCGGCTCCATGGTCAATCTATCCGGTCGCCTCCAGCGCCTCAACCGCGCCGTTGAACCGCCCACCTTGGCCCACGACGATTGGGAAATCCTGCGCGACCTGCTGCTCGCGCTCTCTCCTGACCTCAAGCCTGTCCACCTCATCGAGGACATCTTCAAGCTGCTCACCGAAAACGTCGCCGCTTTCAACGGCCTAACGCTTTCCAAAATCGGCCACCAAGGCACCCAAATCACCGACACCGGCTATCAGATTCCGCTCCTCGCCAACGAGCGTGCGCGCAAAGCCGCCGGTCTGATCAACGGCTGATTTTTCTAACTTTCATCACCCCGCACTCATGCCGGAACTCCTGTTTCAAATCGCTATCATCATCGTCAAGATCGTCGTCCTGACCTTCATGGTGGTGCTGCCTCTCGTCCCCCTCTCGGTTTACTTCGAGCGGCGTTTCTCCGCCGTCATCCAAGACCGCGTCGGACCTAACCGCGTGGGCATCCCACTGACCTTGTTGGGCTTCAAGAAAGACTTCCACCTTTTCGGATTGGTGCAACCCATCGCCGACGGCTTGAAGCTCTTCCTCAAGGAGGACTTCACCCCGGAACACGTGCGCAAGGCATTCTACTGGATGGCCCCCGCCCTGACCGTCGTCCCGGCGCTCATCACCGTCTGCGTCGTCCCCTTCGGCTCGCCCATCACGCTCTTCGGCCACACCGAAAAACTCGTCATCGCCGATCTCAACATCGGTCCACTGTTCGTCTTCGCCGTTTCCTCGCTCTCGGTTTACGGCATCACCCTCGCCGGCTGGTCGTCGAACTCGAAGTTCCCTTTCATCGGCGGCGTGCGTTCCACCGCGCAGATGATCTCCTATGAAATCGCGCTCGGCCTTTCCATCATCCCGGTGCTGATGTTCTACGGCGACCTCAACTTGAGCACCATCGTCAACTATCAGGCGGAAAACGGCTGGTTGCTGCTGCCATTCTGGAGAGACGGCCACCTCGCCTTGCCTGACGCCCAAACTGCGCTGTTCTGGATCCCGGCCTTCATCGCCTTCCTCATCTTTACCATCTCCATCTTCGCGGAAACCAACCGCATGCCCTTCGACCTTCCCGAGTGCGAAACTGAACTCGTCGGGGGCTATCACACGGAATATTCGTCGATGAAATTCGCGATGTTCTTCATGGGCGAATACGCCGCCATGGTCATCGGTTCTGCGCTCATCGTCACCCTATTCCTCGGTGGCTGGTCCATCGGCTTCGGTCTCGACCAGTTGCTCCTCCAAGACAGCGCTGGCAACTGGCTGTGGTTCTCCGGTTTCATCCATATCGGTTGCTTCCTCACCAAGCTCGTCGCCTTCATCCTGTTCTTCATCCTCGTCCGCTGGACCGTGCCGCGTTTCCGCTATGACCAACTCATGAAACTCGGCTGGGTCATCTTCTTCGAAGCCGCGCTCATCAATGTCTTCCTCGGCGCACTCATCATCGCTGCGCCCGAACTCGGCGCACTCATCATCGGCATCGGCGCAGTGCTTCTCATCGCCGTGACCGGCGCGGTCATCTGGGTCGCCAAGGTGTCCGAGGAAAAACCGAAAGTCCTGCGCGCCTGATCCGCTCGATTTCAGCTCTCAAATTTCAAATCTCAAACTCCAAGATGGCCGTCGTCAAACTCCAGCGCCCGAAGCTCAACTTCGGCGAGAAAATCTACTTCGGAGCGCTCATCAAAGGCTTCTTCCTCACGATGACTCACGCGGTGAAAACCCTGCGCGGGAAATCCGTCGGCGCAGACACCTTGGCGTCTTCCGGTCTCGGTGTGACCATGCAGTTCCCCGAACAACGCTGGGACTCTCACCTGCCAGAATACTACCGCGGCGCACCCGCCCTCGTCACCGACGAGCAAGGTCGCGAACGATGCGTTTCCTGCCAACTCTGCGAATTCATCTGCCCACCCAAGGCGATCAAGATCACCCCTTCGGAAATCCCATCCGACGATCCATGGGCCAAGGTCGAGAAGCGCCCGCTCGAATTCGACATCGACATGATACGCTGCATCTACTGCGGCATGTGCGAAGAAGTTTGCCCTGAGCAGGCGATCTATCTGCGCAAGGACTACCTCATCACCGGCCTCAAGCGCGCCGACATGGTCCACGACAAGAAGCGTCTCTACGAAATCGGCGGCACCCGCGTCGGCCTCGTCAACAAGTGGAACGAACTCAAATGAGTTTGCGAGTTTTCAGTGTTCAGTTTTCAGCAAAAAACTGATCCCCCTGAAAACTTCAAACTGAAAACTAGCAACCTTCTTATGCCCTCTTACCTCTTCTGGCTCCTCTCCGTCGTCATGCTCGCTGGCGGGATTGCCGTCATCGCATTTCGCAACCCGGTCGCGTCGGCGCTTTCCGTGGTCACCTGTTTTGTCGGTCTAGCAGGTCTATTCGTCGGCCTGAGCGCCTTCTTCGTCGGCGTCATCCAAATCCTCGTCTACACCGGCGCGGTGATGGTGTTGTTCCTCTTCATCATCATGCTGCTCGACCTCAAGAATGAGGAAAAAGCGAACAAGCCGCTGCTGCCCATCGCGGCTGGACTGCTGCTCGTCGTCCTCTTCGGCGTGCAACTCGCCGGCGTCCTTGCCCGCACGCCCGACAAGATCGCTCCCGCGCTCGACCCAACCACCCTCGCAACCGCCGCTAACGGATTTCTGAACGACGGGAAAGCCACGAAAATCTCTGTGGCCCTCACGCAAGGCAAGCTGCCCGATGTCCACCTCATCGGCCACACGCTTTTCACGCAGTACAATTTCCCGCTGCAAGTCCTCGGCGTGCTTCTCCTCGTCGCCACCGTCGGCGTCGTCGTCCTCTCCAAGCGCCAGACTGAGTGAGTTCTTCCCTGAAAACTGAACACTGAAATCTAGCAAACTTTTTTCATGGCTACTCTCAACGACTACCTCCTCGTCTCCGGCCTGCTTTTCGCCATCGGCCTCGCCGGCGTGGTGCTGCGGCGCAACATCATTGTCGTCTTCATGTGCCTCGAGCTCATGCTCAGCGCAGCCAACCTAACACTCGTCGCCTTCTCGCGCTTCAACACCACCGCGAATGGCCTGCCCGACTACAACGGCCAGATGATGGTCTTCTTCGTCATCACCGTCGCGGCTGCGGAAGTCGCCGTCGGCCTCGCGATCATCGTCGCTCTCTATCGTGCTCGCCAAACTATCCACACCGATGAGCTCACCAGCTTGAAGGGCTGACCTCTTCTTCGGATCACTGATCACTTTCCACTTCTTATGACCCTCGCCTGGATTCTGCTTTTCCTCCCGCTCGTCGTCGCGGCGGTGAACCAACTTGTCTTGAAGAAATCCGCCCTGGTGCCGGTGGTTTCCACTGCCTCCGCCGTCGCCACCTTTGTCATGGCCTTGCTGCTGCTAGGCACCCAAGGGATTTCAACGTTCGCCTGGGCCACCCTCGGTGACTTCTCGGTGGACATCGGCATCCAACTCGACCGCCTTTCCACCGGTATGATGATCGTCGTGACCGGCATCGGCATGCTCGTCCATATCTTCTCGCTGGCCTACATGAAGGAGGATGCGGCCAAGGCGCGCTACTTCACAGGCCTCTCGCTCTTCATGTTTTCCATGACCGGCATTGTGCTGGCGAACAACTTCATCATGACCTTCATCTTCTGGGAGTTGGTCGGACTGAGTTCCTACCTGCTCATCGGTCATTGGTATCAGAAAGACTCTGCCGCAGACGCCGCCAAGAAGGCATTCCTTTGCAACCGCGTCGGCGACTTCGGTTTCATGGTCGGCATCCTCATGCTGTGGGGCATCACCGGCACGCTGGCCTTCAGTGGCATGGGCGCAGGCATCGCCGCCTTCCAAGCCGCGCATCCCCCCATCTTCGCCGCTACGCTTTCCATGGCTTTGCTTTGCGTCTTCTGTGGGGCTGTTGGAAAATCCGCGCAACTTCCACTCCACGTCTGGTTGCCCGATGCCATGGAAGGCCCGACGCCGGTTTCCGCACTCATCCACGCCGCCACCATGGTCGCCGCCGGGGTTTACATGCTTTTCCGCGTCCACCTCTCGCTCGACCTTCCGCATGACGTCATGGCTGGACTTTTCTCCAGCGAGGTCATCGCCTGGACCGGCGGCCTCACCTCTCTAGCAGCTGCATTGATGGCCACCCAGCAGGATGACATCAAAAAGATCCTCGCCTATTCCACGCTCTCGCAGCTCGGCTACATGGTCATGGCCGTCGGACTGGTTTCCGGTGAGGCCGGCATGTTCCACCTCTTCACGCACGCTTGGTTCAAGGCCCTACTCTTCCTCGGTTCTGGCGCAGTTATCTACGCCTGCCACCATGAACAGGATATTTGGAAAATGGGCGGCCTGCTCAAGAAAATGCCTATCACCGGACTGACCTTCGCCATCGGCACCGCCGCGCTCATCGCCGTGCCCTACGTCACCTCCGGTTTCTGGTCAAAGGAGGAAATCCTCGCCGCCGCCTTCCATGGCAACAAGCCACTGTTCTTCATCGCCATCTTCGTCGCCTTTCTAACGACCTTCTACATGACACGGTTGTTCGTCGTCGCCTTCCTTGGAAAACCTCGCGACCACGGAGCCGACCACGCCCACGAAGTCGGCCCGCTGATGCTGCTACCGCTCGTCGCCCTCGCCGTGATGGCCATCATCGCCGGATTCCCCTTCCTCAGCAACGCCCTCAACGCCTACCGACCCGAGCACCACGACCACGCGGAAGGCCATGGCATCATCCTCGGAGCTTCCATCGCCTGCCTTGTCCTCGGATTGCTCGCCGGATTCGTCCTCTACAACGGCAAGTCCAAAGACCCCGTTTCCATCCCGCTCTTCCGCAACCGCTTCTATGTCGATGGCATCTACGACAACTTCGTCGTCCGCTATTTCCAAGACGCCTTCGCCGCCATCGTCGCCTTCTTCGATGAGTTCATCATCAACGGCCTCATCGTCGGTGGTTTCAGCCGTGCTGCTGAATCTTTTGGCAACCTCTTTCGCAAAGTCCAATCCGGCAGCCTCCAAGGTTATGCCTTCGCCTTCGGCCTCGGCGTCATCCTCGTCGTCTACTTCACCGCGTTCTAACTGGATCGCAGAATTCATTCCACGCGAATCCTCTTCATTCTCTTTCCTGAAAACTAGCATCTAGCAAACTTTCAACATGCTTGCCCTCCTCGTCTTCCTTCCGATCGCCGCGTTCTTGGTGATCCTGCTTGGCGCACCCGCCCGGCTCACCGCCATCGCCGCCGCAGCCATCAATTTGGTCCTCGGCCTCGTCGCCGCCATGACTTGGGAAAACCCCATCTGGTCCTGCTCGGCCGGCATTTTGGAAAAGCCCGCGCTCAACCTTGCCTTCGGCTTCATCGACGGCATGAGCGTGATCATGGTGCTACTTTCGGTGATCGTCACCCTGGCCGCCGTGCTTTCCGGCAAAGCCCCGCAAGGCCGCGAAAAACTCTACTTCGGTTCGTCGCTGCTCATTTCTGCGGGCGCACTCGGTGCCTTCGCCTCCACCGACCTGTTCTTCTTCTACGCCTTCCACGAACTCGCCCTCATTCCAACCTTCCTCATGATCGGCATGTTAGGTCGTGGCGATCGCCGCGAAGCCGCATGGAAAATCACCATCTATCTGGGCCTCGGCTCCATCGTCCTGCTCGCTGGTCTCGTCTGGCTCGCCAATCTCACCGGCAGTTACGACATCAAAACGATGATCGCCAACAAGGCGCTCATCCCCGCCGACGCGCAAAAAGGCATCGCCGCCTTGCTCATCGTCGGCTTCGGCACGCTGGTTTCCTTGTTCCCCTTCCACTCCTGGGCCGCGCCCGCTTACGCCAGCGCTCCAGCACCCGTCGCCATGCTGCATGCCGGAGTGCTGAAAAAATTCGGACTCTACGGACTGCTCCGCCTTGCCCTGCCGCTCGTCCCCGAAGGCATGCACGCTTGGCTCACGCCGCTGCTTGTCCTGCTGCTCGGCAACGTCCTGTGGGTCGGCTGGGTGACCATTTCCCAGAAGCGCCTCGACCTCATGTTAGGCAACTCGTCGGTCATGCACATGGGCTACATCTTCCTAGCCATCGCCGCGCTCGTCGCTGTGCCGGAAAATGATCTCGCCCGCTCCGCCGCTATCGTCCTGATGTTCGCCCACGGCGTCTCCATCGCCTTGCTGTTTGGTCTTGCCGATCGCATCGAACGCTCCACCGGCTCGGTGGACCTGCAAGACCTCGGCGGACTCGCCAAGTCAGCTCCCAAGCTAGCCTTCATCTTCGGCATCGCCGCCATGGCGTCCATCGGTCTCCCCGGCCTCGCGAACTTCTCCGGCGAAATCCTCGTCTTCCTCTCCGCCTTCCGAAACTACGATCCGACCACCGGTCTCGGCCCCGTTCAGATCGCCTGCATTCTCTCGATCTGGGGCGTGGTCATCAGCGCCGTTTACATGCTACGCGCCTACCGCAATATCTTCCAAGGGCCCACCGTGAAAGCCACCGAAGCTGCGGCAGATCTTACGCTCGCGGATCGCATCCCTGCGGTTCTTTTGGTTCTGGCTCTTTTTGCGGTCGGACTCTACCCGAACCTGCTGCTCAATCTCCTGAAATAAGTCCAATAGGACCTATAAGACCTATTCTTTTTCCACCATGCCCGCCTACTACCTCGAAGCCCTCACCGTAACCCTCGGCATCATCCTGCTGATGGCCGAGACCTTTTGCTCGTGCAAAAGCAAATCCTGGGTGGGCATTGCTGCTGTTTTCAGTCTCGCCTTCATTCTCGGCATCACCTTCCTCGCGGTGGGACCAGACTCGGCACCTGATGCCCCATGGGCCAGTTGGCCAATCTGGAACTTCTATCAGTTCGATACCCTAGCCCGTTTCTACAAGATCTTCGCCCTCGTCACCACCATCTTGGTTCTGCTGCTCGCCGTGGATTTCCGCAGCATCCTCGCTCGTTTCACCGAAGGACCGGAGTCGGAAAATGGCACCGGTGAGTATTACGCGCTGCCTGTTTTCGCCTGCGCTGGGATGATGTGGCTGGCCTCCGCCAAGGACCTTGCCGGAGCCTTCGTCGCGCTCGAACTCGTCACCGTCACCTTCTATATCCTCGTCGCCTACATGCGCCGCAACGTCGGTTCACTCGAAGCCGGCGTAAAATACCTCATCCTCGGCGCGCTCAGCACCGGCTTCCTCGTCTATGGCATCGCTTGGGTTTACGGCAGCACCGGCACCATGAATCTCGACGCCATTGGCAGCATGCTCCAAGACGGCCGCACCGCCAACATCCAGCTCACGCCCCTCCTCTTCGGCGTCGCCATGGTCATGATTGGCCTTGGCTTCAAGATCGGTGCCGTGCCCACCCAAGTGTGGATCCCAGACGTCTATCAAGGCGCTCCCACCCCGACCACTGCCTTCCTTTCCGTCGGCTCGAAAGCTGCTGGTTTCATCCTCACCATCCGTTTTCTCACACCATTTTTAGAAAGCGATCTCACCCGCGGTCCTGTCATCACCTTGTTGACCGTCATCGCCAGCGCCACGCTGCTGTTCGGAAACCTCGCCGCCATCCCGCAGACCAACTTCAAACGCCTGCTCGGTTACTCGTCCATCGCCCACGCCGGATTCCTCATTCTTGCACTCGCCGCTTGGTCCGAAGGATCCGCCACCGCCCAAAGCTCTGCCGAAGTGGTCTCCTTCTACCTCGCCACCTACCTGCTGATGACGCTCGGCGTGTTTTTCGTCCTCGCCCAGATCCGCATCCAACGCGACGGCGAGGCGATCAGCGACTTCAATGGCCTCGGCAAAACCAATCCACAGCTGGCCATCGCGTTGACCATTCTGCTCGCCGCACTCGCCGGAGTTCCTCTAACCGCAGGCTTCATCGGCAAATTCCTCGTCTTCTCCCTCGCTGTGGACGCCGGTCTGTGGTGGGGCGTTGGCATCGGTTTCATTGCCGCCGCTGCTGGATTCTACTACTATCTCAATGTCGTTCGCGCCATGTGGTGGGCCGCTCCCAACGATGACAAAGCCATCGTCCTGCCGCCTATCAGCAAGGCCTGCATCGCCGTGCTCACCGTCGCAGTCGTCGTCCTCGGCTTCCTGCCGCAGCCGATCTGGGCACTGCTCAAGTAAGCCGTTTACTCGAAAAACCGCTTCAACGTCTGCTGCTCGGCAGGATCCAGGGCATCGCGCCAAACGCGGTCGCCGCCCTTGCCCGTCGCATCGGTGTTGCCGCCGGAACGGATGCGTGAGGCCGTCTCATCGACGTCGTGCTCGCCATCTTGCAACTCCAACAGATCTCCCGGTGTGGTTTGGGAAAGATCCTTGGCCTCAATGCCGGCATGTTCTCCTGTTAGCACCTCATCCTTTTCCTTTCCTAGGACGCCATCCGCATGGCCTGGGCCACGATTGACCCCGCCAGACCCTTCCCCATCTCTTGGCTCTCCCTCATCACCTTCGCCCTCACCGTCCGCCAGCTCATCTCCCCCTTCTTCGCCTTTCATCGCTTCGCCGTGCTTCTTCAGATTCTCTCTCAGCTGTTGCAACTGCTCGGGAGTTAGGTTGGCCAGCTGCTTGAGATCGAGTTGCTTCATTTGCTCCAACAACGCGGCATCCGGCTTCATCGCTCCGCTTTGCAAGCCTTGCAGCGCTTGATCAAATTCGTTCATCAAACGATTCCTCTCCGCAGCAGCCATGCCGCCGGCATTTTGCTCAAGGGTCGCCAGCGCCTTTTCCGCGCGCGCCAACTCTCGGGTCACCCGCCCGGCCTCCGATTGATGGGATTTTTTGAGCGAATCCGTGGCCTCCAGCGATGAATGGCTGAACCATTGCTCCTGCTCTTGCGCTTTCAATTCGTCGAGCCGCTGGCGTGTTTCCTCCAAGTAGTTTTCATCGACGATCTTCTCCTCGGTCAATCGATCCAGCTCAGCGGAAAGTTGCTGCCACGCCTGCGGTTCTTCGGGAGCCAACGCAACGCGCCCGGCTGGCGAAGAAACGGGGATGATGAATCCCGCGACTAGCAGCACCAGTGCGCCAAGCACCGGAACCAGCAAGCGTCCCCACTGCCAGGAAATGCCTGCGTCGATCTTCTGCACCGGCTGCGGCCACGTGGCCACCCCCGCCTGAGCGGCAGACAGCGCATTCCTCAGGCACATCGCCGCCTCCATGCGGACCATCGAATCCGCAGGTTTTTCAAAGTTTCGCCTCGCGACGAGAAAACAGCAAAAACTCAACACCACGAAGGCCGCCGCCACCCATCCTAACAAAAACCAAAGGTTCACCTCTGGTATCTCGCGCCGAGTGACCACCAACGCGATGGTGACGCATACCGCTCCCACCACCAAGGGCGCTGACAACGCTTCGAGCCACCAGCCGAGGTTCATTTTGCGCGCAACCCGCGCGGCCTCGTTTTGCCAATGGACACGATTGGCTTCCGACGAATTGGCAATCATGCCGCAGAATCTAGCGATCCAAGCTGGATTTGCGATGGGAAATTCTTGCGGCCTCCGCCCTGCGCACTAGCCTCACCGGTGGTCCGAACCCGCGTCATTTCCGCCACCTCCGACCTTCCTATCTGCTCATGAAATCAATCCTTTGCCTCGGCCTGGCTCTGCTCTGCGCCTCACCTACCGCCATCGCCCAACAGGACATCACCAAGATTGAAATCACCTGCAACGATCAGATGACTTTCAACACGAAAGCCATCGAGGTCACCGTGGGCGATAAAGTCGCGTTGACCTTGAAAAACGTCGGCAAAATCCCGCTCAAGACAATGGCCCACAATTTGGTCATCCTGATGCCGGGCACCCAGATCCCAGTGTTCGCCTCGCAATGTGCGGAAGAACGCAACGGTTACCTGCCCGGTGACGCGGAAACCAAGAAACTCATTTTCAAGCACACCAAACGCTTAGGTGGTGGCGAAAGCGACACGATTTATTTTATTCCCAAAGAGCCAGGTAAATATCCATTCGTGTGCACCACTCCTGGACACTTCGCCATCATGCAAGGCGTGATGACGGTGAAGCCCAAGGAATAACGCTAGCCATGGGCACGCTGCCGCACCCCAGTTAGATCCAGTCCAGCGCTTGGGACAGCGATTCCACGACGTGATCCGCGCCATGCAGTTCAAGCTCCGCAGCGGAAAAACGTCCGGTCGAAACCGCTAGGCAACGGGCACCGATGGCATGGGCACAGGCAATGTCCTTGGGCGTATCTCCAATCACCAAGGTTTCCTCAGCGGTGAAAGGTCGTCCAGCATGGACTGCCGCTCTTGCCATCGCAACGGGTCCCAACAAATTACGGTCGGCATGGTCGCAACCGTAAGCGCCAAAGGCAAAATGCCGATGGAGTTGATAATGTCGCATCTTGCGCTCTGCTCCGCCCGCCGTGTTGCCGGTTAACAATCCGACCACTGTGCCAGAGCGCAGCTCCAGTGCGGCAAGCAGCTCAGCCACGCCTTCCAACACCCGGCCAGGATAGCCACCGTGGGCGAGATTCCAGTCCAAGCGACCATGATAGATCTCAAAATAGGCGCGGATACGATCCGGCGTGGGATCGACCTCGAAGTGCGCATGGATGTTGGCAATGATGCCGAGATCAGTACTGCCCGCCAAATCAAGCGGTGGCCCCTGCCCGCCGAACATCTCCCGCGTGGCCTCGTTGAGCGCGGCCATCCCAGCTCCTCCGGTATCAACCAGCGTGCCGTCGATATCGAATAAACACAGCATGGCGGCAGGCAAAAAAATAGGCATGGCGGGCAATCAATGCACCGCCATGCCCGAAAAAATTACACTTTGGGGGACTCTTCAGTGACTTCTGCTTCCGCTTCAGCCACCTCATCCTCGACTTCATCTGGCACGATGTCGTCATCATCCGAGGTGTCGTCGCCATCCTCATCTTCGAAATCATCCTCATCGATGAGTTCGCCGTGGAAGAGATGGAACTTGCGCTTGCGCTGGTGAGCCGGAAGCGGCGAGAGGATCATCGCAACAGCACGACCGTTGAGTCGCGGCGGTTGATCCACCTGCGCCATCGTCTTGAGGTCTTCGATGATGCGATTGAGCACCACGAAACCGAGATCCTTGTGCGCATTTTCACGACCGCGGAACTGCAACACGAAACGGCACTTGTGGTTGCCTTCGAGGAAGCCCTCGGCCCGGCCCAGTTTGATGTTGTAGTCGTGGGTGCCCGTGCCGACGCGGAATTTTACTTCCTTCATCCGGGTGGACGACTTCGACTTCTGCTTCTTGAGCTTCGCCTGCTCGTACTTGTACTTGCCGTAATCGACGATCTTGCAGACCGGCGGATCCACCTGACCGGCGATCTCGACGAGATCAAGGCCAAGCGATTGCGCTTTGATCAATGCTTCGCGGGAACTCATCACGCCGAGCTGCTCGCCATTGGCGAGGACGACGCGGACTTTCGGGGCGCGGATGCGATCGTTGATCCGCGTCATATCGCGGAAACGACCCCTGTTTTGGTTTCTCTGTGGTTTAGCGATGGCTTTGTCCTCCAATTGTAGGGTGCGACGCTCCGGTGAACGGACGGCCAAAGCCGCCGCACAATGCCGGTGCGAAGAGGGATACGGAACGATGGACGGAGCGCCGGATCATAGATCGGAGACAGCGCGACTTGGCCGATTCCTTAAGAGATCGGCTTTGTGTCTTGTGGGGTATCGTTCCAGAAAAATCATTGAACGGCGGGTGCCGGAAATCGCTCATCCTTATCACTGGGAGAAGTGGCTAACCACCGCACCAGCACTCAGATAGGTGCGTCTAGGGCGACTGTATAAGGAACCACCTTGATCCGGGCAAGCCTCTTTTTTCGCGACGCAGTGCCCCCGCGCCCGCTTCATTTTCGCAATTTCCCCTCTCCTGCGACCGGACCGTGCCCGATTCCTCCATGGACAAGTTCACCACCCGACCCTAATTCCTGCGGGTGTGAATGATCTCACCAGCATCCTGCAAACAGCGAGCGGCAACGGCAGCCTCGTTTCCGCCGAGTTGTTACCGCTGGTGTACGACGAACTTCGTAGCCTCGCGCGAAGGCGCATGTCCAAAGCGTCAGCGGGAGAAACCTTGCAAGCCACTGCATTGGTCCATGAGGCGTGGCTCAAAATTTCCGGCGACGAGGAACGTTCCTGGAGCGACCGCGCGCATTTCTTCCGCGCTGCGGCGCAAGCCATGCGCCATATCCTGGTGGATCGCGCCCGCAGCAAAGCAACCCTCAAACGTGGCGAGAGTTCGCAGTTGCTCAACATTGAGGTTCACGGGCTGGAGGTCGCTGCCGCCACTCTCGACGAAAGAGTGCTTCTGGTGGATGAGATGATGAATCGTTTGGAACACGAGGAACCCGATTGCGTCCGGGTGATATCCCTCAAATTCTTCGGCGGCCTAACAAACACCGAAATCGCGGCCATGGATGGAGTCACCGAACGCACGGTGGAACGCCGCTGGGCCTATGCGAAAGCCCGCCTTTTCAAGATGATCCGCGAAGACAACGCGCGATGATCCCTTCCATCGACGAGATCCTCTTCATGGCTGCGGCCAGCTTCCGCGAGACGGAAATGCGGCGGGCATTCCTTGAATTCGCCTGTCATGGCGACGAAGCCCGGCGCATGCGACTCGAAGAGTTGTTGGAAATTCAACGCGACGCCGACGACTTTTTCGAACTCCAACCCGAAGTCGTCACGCCCCCCAATTCTCCGGGTGAGGATGGGGCCGAAGCCGGACTCGGTGCCAGCATCGGAGTCTATCGATTGATCGACCGACTCGGTGCCGGCGGCTGCGGCGTGGTCTATCTGGCAGAGCAACGAGAACCGGTGAAACGCAAGGTGGCGTTGAAAATCATTCGCCTCGGCATGGACACCGAGCACGTGATCGCCCGTTTCAATCTGGAACGCGAGGCTCTAGAACTGATGGATCACCCCAACATCGCTCGGGTGCTGGATGCTGGCGCCACAGCCTCAGGGCGTCCGTATTTCGTGATGGAGTTGGTGGACGGCGAAAGAATCACCGAATTTTGCGATCGCAACCGTCTCGGCATTCGTCAGCGGCTGGAGTTGTTCATCCTCGTTTGCGAAGCGATCCAACATGCTCACCAAAAAGGCGTGATCCATCGCGATATCAAACCGTCTAACGTCCTCGTTCGTGAGCATGACGGCCGGGCCACGCCGAAGGTGATCGATTTCGGAATCGCCAAGGCGACGGCAGGCGGTCCAGAGGGCGAAGGGACGGTCACCAAGTCTGGGCAATTCATCGGAACGCCTTCGTACATGAGTCCCGAACAGGCGGAAGGCAACGCAGACATCGACACCCGCAGCGACATTTACAGCCTCGGCGCGCTACTTTCGGAACTCCTAACGGGCAGACCGCCCTTATCCCCCGAACAATTCAAGGATCGTGGCATCGAAGAGATACGCGGGATGGTGAGGCGATCGGAAATCGGCGTACCATCCGCGCGGCTGCGGGGAATTCCTCCGGATGAAATGCGGCAGATCGCCCAGCAGCGCGGAGTCGACCCGCAGCGTTTGTCATCATCACTCACCGGAGATCTGGACTGGATTTTGATGAAGGCGATGGAGAACGAGCGGCATCGGCGCTACGAAACCGCGAACGGCTTGGCGATGGACGTGCAGCGCCATTTGCGCGAGGAACCGGTCTTGGCCCGTCCTCCCGGACGTTGGTATCTCCTCGCCAAACTCGTTCGACGCAACCGCGTTACCTTCGCCGCCGCCGCCATCGCCCTAGCAGGACTGTTAGGTGGATTGGGAGTTTCGACGTGGTTGTTTTTTCAAGAACGCGAAGCCCGCCAAGAACAGGCGCGACTGCGCGTGGTGGCAGAACAGGCGACCGCCAATGAAGTGCGTTTGCGCGGCGATGCCAGTGCAGCGGATCAAGTGAGACAGGCCGCAGTCTATCTAAAATACAATGACCTCGAACAAGCGGATAGACTTCTCGAAGGTCTCCCTGCCGAACGGATACCGCGTTCTCTTGAGGCCGCCGATACTTACAAGGCGGTGGCTAACTGGAACCTCTCAAAAGGACGCCGCGAAACGGCGGCAAAGCGTTTCAACGCACTCGGACACGTCCTCACCAGTGTGGACATGACCGATTCTCAAAATATCTCCTTCGATTGGCTATCCGTCGTCACGGCCGTCAGCGAATGGGGCGAACCTGGCCAATACGACAAAATTCGCATCCTCGCCATCGAACGGTTCGGCAATACTGCCAACGCCGTCGTGGCAGAGCATGTCATCAAAGCGTCTTTGCTAGAACCTGCTAGCCCCGCCACTATGGAATCGATCCAACCCTTTGCCAAGGTGATCGAAGCCGCCCTCAGCGAAAAACGAAAGGACGTGAGCCCCCACATGGAGGCGTGGCGGCAGTTTTCCCTCTCCCTCATGGCCTATCGTCAAGGCCGTATGGAGCCGTCCGCAGCTTGGGCACGCGCGAGTCTCGAAATGGCTTCCAACAGCGAACCTCGCACCGTTTCCAACAGAATCATCCTAGCCATGATCGATCTTCGCCAAGGTCGCATTGAAGACGCCCGAGCCACGCTGACGGAACAGCGCCGTAAGGTGGACCAATGGATGAAAGCGCCGTTCCAACTTTTGAATCCGGACGGCACGCTCTGGTACAACGAATGGGCGGTGCTGATTCTCCTCAGGGAGGCGGAAAGCATGTTGCGCAAGACGAGTGAGTGATGGGATTCGCGGCGGGAAACGCCGCGAATTCGCAGTCGGGTGGCCGCTGGGTCGTCACCACGCATGACCACGGACCAGTGGGCCGGATCGGAAAAATTCATTTTTTCTGAAAATCCCATGTCGGGTTCCAGCGGACGAACTCGTCTCTCGAATTATGGGCGGCATCCCGCCCTGCGGTGATCGTCGATCCACCGCGACCCCCATCCCCATCGAAAAACCCATATTCATGAAAAAGAAATTCCTCGGCTTCGCGGTCGCGCTCTGCGGACTCACGTTGTCCAGCCACGCAGCACTCGTGGCTCACTATAAATTTAACGAAGCGGCGGCAGCAACCCTCGCAACAGAAGAGCTGGGTGGCACCAGTGGAGTGATCGGCTCTTCCGTCGTCACCGGGGTCGCTGGCATTTCAGGCAATGCGTATGAGTTCCCGGATCTAGCCACTGCGGCGGGTATCGTGGACATGGGCGAAGCCTCGTTCTACCTAGGCACCACCGGTCTCAACAATGCCACCGCAGTGACTTATTCGCTTTGGATGAAGTCCACGGATTCCGACCCCAATCGCAGTGCGATTCTCTATTCCGGGAGTTCAACCGTTGCGAATAGCTATCAGGACATTGGACTCTCTGGAGAAGTCAATGTGGGCGCCACGCTCGCCGATGGATCGGCCTATGGTCGCAACCGTCCCGTCGGTGCCAGCGGAACCCAACAAACCGGTGTCGGCAGCGGATCGACACTCATCCACGACGGAAATTGGCATCACTTGGCGATGACGATCGATCTAGGCACCTCTCTCCTCAGTATCTATGTGGATGGAAATCTAGCAGGCACACAGAGTCTCGTGGGCGGAGTTAACGATTTCCCGGATTTCAACAACTTCGAAATCGGACGTCTTGGACGCACCGGAGGAAGCGGTCCCACCGATGCCTTAGGTGGCTTTGTCGACGACGTTCAAGTTTACAACACCGCCCTTTCTGCAGCTCAGATCACCCTGCTCCATGCCAGTCCCGGGACGGCGATTCCCGAGCCGGGGACGCTTGCCCTCGCAGGAATTGGACTGCTCTCCCTAGCCCGCCGTCGGCGCGCTTGAGTTGGCACAATTGGTTAGTTCCAACTGACGAAATCCCTTTTCAGAAAACCCATCGTTAAAAGCCCAAACCCATGTCTCCCAACAAGCATCTCTTAATTCCTCTGCTAGGCATCTTCGTCACGCACAACTGCCGTGCGGAACTCGTTGCCCACTACAAATTCGACGAAGCGGCGGCAGCTGTCACTGCGATCAACCAAGTTGCTTCCAGTACCAATGGCGATGTGGGTAGCGCCGTCACCACAGGCGTTCCCGGAATTTCCGGAAATGCCTACAGCTTCGGCGGAGCCACGGCGACCCAGGTCGATATCGTCGACATGGGAAATGCCTCATTTTTCTCAGCCATCACCACCAGCGAGAAATTTTCATTCTCCGCCTGGGTCAAAACCACTGACACCACCGGCAATCGTAACTGTGTGATCTTCGCCGGAGATAACACGGCGACCAATGTCTATGCAGACCTCGGGGTGGCCGCCGGACAAGTGGGATTTGAAGGCTCAGCCAGTGCACGCAGTCGTCCTGTCGGAGCCAATGCCGCGCAGCAGACTGGAATCTTCAGCTCGCCTGCAGTTCCTCCCGTCAACAACAACGCTTGGCACCATCTGGTCATGACCGCTGATCTATCAACGGCCACCCTCACCCTGTGGGTGGATGGAGTTCAGGCCAACTCGCAGACCATGGGATCTGCGAGTTTACCGATCTTCAACAACTTTGAAATCGGTCGCCTCGGACGGGGCGCACCTGTCGATCCCTACAACGGACTAATTGATGACGTGCAAGTCTATGACCATGCTCTCACGCCCATCCAGATTGCCTATCTCAAGGATCATCCAGGCACGGCCTACACCTCGGCGGACTCGGAGCCCGATGGACTCGTGGATGCTTGGGAAATCCAATACTTCGGCAACATCACCTCGCAATCCGGAGCTGATATCGGTCCTGATGCAGATGGTGCCACCAACCTTCAGGAACAGACTGCCGGAAGCAACCCCACCATCGCCGACACCGACGGCGACGGACGCACTGACGGTGCCGAACTCAACACGCCTCCTTTTACCAATCCCACCGATACCGATTCGGATGACGACGGTCTCAGCGATGGAGCTGAAGTCATCACACACAACACCAATCCCAACAACTCCGATAGCGATTTCGATGGCCTCCCGGATGGCTGGGAGATTGCCAACACGCTAAACCCCAACAGCAATGCTGGCAACGATGGTGAATTGGGTGATCCTGACTCCGATGGCTTGGACAATTCCTTTGAATACAACGGCGGAATTTTCAGCACCAATCCGAAGGATGCTGACAGCGACGATGACGGTTACAGCGATCTACAAGAGGATAGGTTTCAAACGTGGAGTGACGTCAACCACACCGGCACCGATCCTCTCAACCCTGACAGCGATGGCGACGGACTTTTGGATGGCCAAGAAAACCCTGATCTCAACTATGTCATGGGCATCACCTCGGGAACCGATCCCAACCTCTTCGACACCGATGGAGACAGCTTCAACGACAAGTTCGAATTCTTGGCCAACAGTGACCCGACGGATGCAGCAGAAACACCGCTCGTCCCACGTGGACTCGTCGCTCATTACAAGTTTGATGAAACTGCTTCAGCAACGACGGCCGTCAGCGCCTTGGGCACCGCCCCGGGAGCGGTCGGATCTGCCGTGACCACCGGCGTTACCGGGATTTCAGGAAATGCCTATTTGCTGAATAACTTGTTTGGACAGAACGACATCGTGGACATGGGCAATGCCGCGTTCTTGGCCGAAATCCAAGCCGCGAAAGCGCTCACCTACACCGCGTGGATCAAATCCACCGATGTTTCCAGCGGTCGCAACGCGATCATCTCGGCAGCCAACACCAACCTTGCCAACAGCTACGTTGACATGGGCATCGCGGGGGCGGCTCCTAACATCGGCGCACTGAGCGGTCGTCTTAGACCTGACGGAAATGGCAACATTGCCGAGCTCTTCAGCAACACCGCACCTAACACCGTCTTGATCAACAACGACGTGTGGCACCACATCGCCATGACCATCGACTTGGCATCCACGACGATTCGCATCTACGTCGATGGAGTCCAAGTTGGGGAAAACAACGCCATCCCCCTGGCCGAATTCCCTCTCTTCAACAACTTTGAAGTCGGGCGTCTCGGACGCCAGGCTCCAACCGATGCCTTCGAGGGACTCGTCGATGATGTCCAAGTGTACAACGAGGCATTGACGCCGTCCCGCATCGCAGCGCTGTTCGCCATGCCAGGCGTCTCTACGGATGAGGATCATGACAAGCTCGACGACCAATGGGAGATAGCCCGTTTCGGCAGCATCACGGCGCAAAATGGCAGCGGTGATCCTGACAACGACGGCATTCCGAACGAGGCGGAAGAAACTGCGGGAACTGATCCAGGCGTCGTCCCGGGTCCGGCTATCGCAGCCAAGATCACTTCAGTTAGTTTTATCTTTGGCGGCAACTACGTCATCCACTTCACGGGCAATCCCAATACCACCTACCGGGTCACCAAATCCACCACGGTCCAGGCATTCACCGAAATGGTTCCAGCAGTCACCGCCACCACCGACGCAAATGGCATCGGCACCGCAACGGTTCCTGCCAGCCAAGCCGCAGGCTCAAAGGGCTTTTATCGCCTCGAAACCCCCTAACCAGAAATCCTCAAAAACCCGTCCATGCGACTCATCGCAATGATGCTGCCGGCCGTCCTAATCTGGGGCGGCCGGCTCGATGCGGGCCTGCTCGCCCACTATGCCTTTGACGAGGCGCAGGGGGCGACCACTGCACTCAATCAAGTGCCAGGTTCATCCACCGGTGCAGTCGGATCGGCCGTCACCACCGGTGTTGCGGGAATTTCCGGCAACTCCTACCGATTCAACAACAGCGCGGCGGCGACCGGCATTGTGGACATGGGCGAGGCCTCGTTTTTCACAAATCTAACTACCAGCGGCAAAATGACCTTGGCGGCATGGGTCAAAACGACTGACACCACGGGCAATCGCAACACCGCCGTTTTCATCGGCGACGACACGGCCACCAATGTCTACGCGGACCTTGGCGTCGCGGCCGGACAGGCCGGATTCCTCGGCGCGGCCAGCGCCCGCTGCCGCGCCGTGGGTGCCAATCCGGTGCAACAAACGGGAATCTTCAGTTCACCGACCGTTCCTCCGGTCAATGACGGCGAGTGGCATCACCTCGTCATGACGGTGAATCTATCAACTTCCACGCTCGCCCTCTGGGTGGACGGCATCCTCGCCAACACCCAGCTCATGGGCACTGCGGCCTTTCCGCAATTCAAGAACTTTGAGATCGGACGCCTTGGACGCGGCACGCCGGTGGATCCCTTCGACGGCTACATCGATGATGTCCAAGTCTATGACGAGGCGCTTTCGCAAAGCCAGGTGGAGTACCTTCACGCCCATCCCGGCGTGTCGTTGAACGGGGCTGTTCCACCGCTGGCTGTGGCAGACGAGGTGACGATGCATCACCACGGCAGCGTCCGGCTGGATGTGCTCACCAACGATCCGATCTGGGGCCAGCCCGTGATCGTGGAAATCGTGACGCCTCCCGCCTTCGGAACGGCGGTTCCCGATAGCCAAGGAAACGTGCTCTACAAGCATCTCTCAGGAACGCCAACGCAAGACAACTTTAGCTATCGAATCCAGGGAAGCACCGGCCTGTTCTCAGATCCGGTGACCGTCGCGGTGAATTTTAGCACGGCTTTGCGCCTCGCCAACACGACAGTTAGCATGCCAACGTCACCACCGCCGCTGAACCTAACAGTATCCAACGCATTTCCCGGAGTGTCTTTCATCAACCCGGCGACGATGGAGAGTCCCGCAGGCGATCCGAAGCGCCTCTTTGTCGGTGAGCGTGGTGGAAAAATCTATTTGATCCCCGATGTCACCGCCAGCGTGCCGACGAAAATCCTCTATCTCGACCTATCCGCGATCACCCTCGATGACGGAAATGAACAGGGACTAAAAGGATTCGCCATCCACCCTAACTTCGCAACGAACGGCTACATCTACGTCGCCTACAACCATCTCGCGGCGGGCTTCGAGTATGTGCGGGTCTCACGTTTCCAAGCGACCAGTCCGATGACGAACACCCCGGCCTCCATCGCCACCGAGCAAATACTCATCAACCAGCTCTTTCAGCCGGAAACCGGCAACCAACCGCGCATCCATAATCTCGCCGAGTGCAACTTTGGGCCCGATGGCTATCTCTACATCGGCTTCGGCGATGCCGACGGTCACCCCGATCCCAGCGAGAACTCTCAGCGTATCGACAAAAACTTTTGGTCCTGCCTCCTGCGCATTGATGTCGATCTGGAACCCGAAGACCACACGGCTGCCGACGGAACGGGCGGCGACGACGCGAACCTCACACCTAACAACCATCCTGCGGTGGTGCTGCACGGAGGCTTCCCGCTTTACGAAATCCCGGCGGACAACCCGTTTATCGGGGCCACCTCGTTCAATGGCTTCCCAGTGGTGCCGACTGATGTTCGCACCGAATTTTATGCGGTCGGACTGCGGAATCCCTGGCAATTCACGTGGGATTCCCTCAACCAGAACCTGTGGCTTGCAGATGTCGGATTCAACACCCGCGAGGAGGTCAACCTCGTCACCAAGGGTGGCAACTACGGCTGGGTTTTCATGGAGGGCAGCCTGCCGCGCAAAGGGGTGCCACCGCCGGGCGCAACTCTCCTCGGGCCGGTCTGGGAATATGATCATGGCAGCGGCCCCTATCAGGGAAATGCTGTCATTGGTGGCCTAGTCTATCGTGGCAACCGCTATGCCTCGTTGGTCGGCAAGTATATCTTCGCGGATCACCTGTCTGGCAACATCTGGTCGATGAACACGGATGGCGGCCCGCCGCTCGTCCAGCGCATCGCCGGGGAGTCCGGCATCACCTGCTTCGCCATGGATCCCTCGGACGGCAGCCTGCTGATGCTGGATCTCGGCGACGGCATGGTGCGGCGACTGGTAGCGACGGCTTCGAATTCCGGCTTTCCGCCAACGTTGAGCGCCACCGGAGTTTTCGCCGATCTAACCGACCTGTCCCCCAATCCCGGCGTGGTGCCCTACGAGCCGAACCTCTCATTCTGGTCAGATCACGCCATCAAGAGCCGTTGGTTCGTCATCAAGAACACCGTCGATCAGTTTGGCTATTCAACAGACGATCCGTGGCAATCTCCCGCCGGTTCGGTCTTTATCAAGCACTTCGATCTCGAACTGGAGCGCGGAAATCCGGCTACGAAAAAGCGGATAGAAACCCGCTTGTTGGTGCGAACCGATTCAGGGAACTATGGCGTGAGCTATCGCTGGAACGAGCAAGGAACCGATGCAGAACTGGTTCCTGACGAGGGGGTGAACTTCGACCTAAACATCACCGACCAAGGCAATCCGGTACAACAGACATGGCAAATTCCCAGCCGTTCGCAATGCAGCACCTGCCACACCTCGCAAGGCGGCCATTTCCTGAGCCTCAACACCCGCCAGCTCAACCGGCCCGGCACCTTGGCGGGGACCAACGGCAATTTCCTAACATTGCTTGAGCTGTCGGGCTATCTCGATTCCTTGCCCCAATCGCCCAACCTGCTGCCACGCCATGTCAAGCCTGATGAAACGGATTTCACGCTGGAAACGAGGGCCCGTTCCTATCTGGCGGTCAACTGTTCCTATTGCCACCAGAGTGGCGGCATCGGTGGCGGAGATTTCGACCTCAGCGCGCACTTATCTCTAACGGATACAGGCATCGTCGACGGAGAATCATCAAGTGCCGGTGCTCCCTACAAACTCGTCGTCCCAGGCAATCATGATTTGTCGGTCATCTGGAACCGCGCCGCCGCCGCCAACGGCTTCACTCGCATGCCACCCTTGGCCACCACTCAACTCGACGCAGCCGGGATCGCTCTGTTGCAAAACTGGATCAACTGTCCACTGGTGGATCGCCAAACCTACGAGGCGTGGCGGCTCGACCAATTCGGCAGCCCAAGCTCCAGCGAAGGCGATCCGAGCGAAGACCCCGATCAGGACGGGGTGAATAACCAGCAGGAATTTCTAACCCATAGCGATCCCCTCAGTGGATCCAGCCTGTGGAACCCAGACTTGGCTGTGCACGAGTCATGGGTGAGATTCCTGAATTTGGAAAACCGCAAAATGTGGCTGGAGAGCAGCACCGATTTTCAAGACTGGAACCTGTGGGATGTCCCGGGCAACGACGGATTGCCCGTCAGCGGAGCCTTCCGTGATTACCCGAGAAATCCCAATGATCGCAACCGGTTCTTTCGATTCCGTATCGAAGAACCGTGAATCAATCGCCTTCCAGTTAGAGCGAGCGAGTTGATATCTCGCCCGTGATGGAAGTGAGGAACTCATCCATCGACTGGCTGAGTAATTCCTCGTGGTCGCGGTGGCGGACGGAGACGGTGCCTTCATCCACTTCCTTTTGGCCGAGGACGATCATGCGGGGCACGCGGTCAAGGCGAGCGTTGCGGATCTTGGCGCCAACCTTGTCGTTCGAGCGATCCACGGTGACGCGCACGCCAGCATCGGCAAGACGGGCGGCAGCAGCTTCCGCAGCTTCCAGCGTTTTCTCGGAAATCGGGATGACACGCACTTGTTCGGGCGCGAGCCAAACCGGAAATTTGCCCTCGAAGTGCTCGATGAGCAAACCGGTGAATCGCTCAAGCGAACCGAACGGCGCGCGGTGAATCATCACGGGCACGTGCGGTTGGTTGTCTGCACCGACGTAGGAAAGGCCAAACCTAACAGGCAAATTGTAATCCACCTGCACGGTGCCAAGTTGCCAGTCGCGACCGATGACATCCTTGACGACGAAATCGATCTTCGGGCCATAGAAAGCCGCTTCGCCGATTTCCTCAGTGTATTCAACACCGAGCGTTTCCACTGCCTTACGGATGGCGGCTTCAGCCTTGTCCCAATTTTCCGGCGAACCGACATACTTGTCGGACTCGGGATCGCGCAGCGAGAGACGGACGCGGTAGTTCTCCATGCCCAGCGTGCTGAGCACCTTTTTGACCAGTCCGAGGCAACCGATGAGTTCGTCGGCCACTTGATCCGGCGTGCAGAACAGGTGCGCGTCGTCTTGGGTGAAACCGCGGACGCGCGTCATGCCGCCGAGTTCGCCCGACTGCTCCCAGCGGTACACCGTGCCGAACTCAGCCAACCTAACGGGAAGGTCGCGGTAGGAATGATGATCGCTCGCATAGATCTTGATGTGGTGCGGGCAATTCATCGGCTTGAGCATGTAGCCCTCGTAGGTGCCGTCGGATAGACCGTTGATCAGCGTGGCGCAGGTGGCGTCCTCGTCAGCGAGTTTCTCCAACACGTCGCGCTCGGCGATGGCGGGATACTGGCTCTCCTGATAGTAAGGGAAATGGCCGGACGTGCGGTAAAGGTCGAGCTTGCCGATGTGCGGCGTGAAGACTTGCGAATAACCCTGCTTGTCGAGTTCCTGCGTGATGAATTCTTGCAGCGAACGGCGGACCAACGAGCCTTTCGGTTTCCATAGGATGAGTCCTTGGCCGACCATTTCGTCGATGTGGAAAAGCCCGAGTTCCTTGCCGAGGCGGCGGTGGTCGCGCTTCTTCGCTTCTTCCAAGCGGTTGAGATGTTCTTCGAGCAGCTCCTTGTTTTCGAACGCCGTTCCATACAAGCGCTGAAGCTGGCCTTTCGACTCATCTCCCAGATAGAACGACGACGAGACCGACATGAGTTTCACGTTCTTGCACTTGGATGTGTAGCCGACGTGTGGCCCTGCGCAGAGGTCGATGAAATCGCCATTCTGGAAACACGAAATTTGTTCGCCTTCGGGAATCTTGTCGATGAGGTCGAGCTTGAAGCGCGACGGATTGCCCGGGCGCTCGGTGAGACCGCCGAGGCGCCCGCTTTCGGCCATCGCCTTGGCTTCTTCGCGGGAAATCGCCTTGTATTCGAACTTCTGGTTCTCCTTGGCGATCTTCTTCATCTCCGTCTCGATCTTCTCGAAATCGTCCGGAGTGATGCGATGCGCCAATTCGAAATCATAGTAGAATCCACTCTCGATGGGCGGGCCATAGGCGAACTGCGCGTCCGGCCAGATGCGGAGAATGGCCGTGGCCATCACGTGGGCGGAGGAATGGCGGACCCGTTCCAGGTCGGTCATCTGGGCGCGTTCATCGAGAGTCTTGCGTTCGGACATGAGGAAAGTTGAGAGTTTGGAGTTGAGTGTTGAGAGTGAAGATTGTTTCAACCGCAGATGGACACGGATGGACGCAGATAAGAAATCAGTGAAGAGCCAATTCACTGAAGAAGCTTGGATGAAAATCCAGATTTTAAGTAATTATCCCTTCTTCCATCTGCGTGTATCTGCGTCCATCTGCGGTTGATTCATCTTCGATTAGATTTCACCGGTCCATCAGCGCGAACTTGAGTTCGGCTTCGGAGACGACCTCGCCGTTGACGAGGCATCGGCAGCGGGTTTGGCCGATCGCACCGCGCATTTTGACGATCTCGGTTTCGATGAACAAAGTGTCGCCAGGCAGCACGGGGCGACGCCATTTCACGCTGTCGGCACTCATGAAATAGCCGATTTTGCCGACGTTTTCCGGTTTGCGCAGCATGAGCACCGAGGAAACCTGCGCCATGGCTTCGAGTTGGAGCACGCCGGGCATGATGGGGTGGCCGGGGAAGTGGCCGGCGAAATACGGCTCGTTGATGGTGATGTTTTTGATCGCCGTGCAGAGGTTGTCGCCTTGGAAGCTAACGATGCGATCCACCATCAGGAATGGGTAGCGGTGTGGCAGAATTTTGAGCACCTCGTTGATGTCCAGAACGCTCTCGCCATCCGGGATGTTGATGGCAGCCGGGACCATGGAACGCATCTTGGCGTAGGTGGATTTGAGAATGGCGGCCATCTTGGTGTTAGGACCGTGGCCGGGCTTCACCGCGATGACATGACCGGTGATGCGGATGCCGCAGAGCATCAGATCGCCGATGAGATCGAGCGCCTTGTGACGAGCAAACTCGTTGTCGAAGCGCATCGACTCCTTGGACATGATTTCATTGCCACGGATGACCACGGCGCTTTCCAGCGATCCGCCTTTGATCAGACCCTTATCGAGCAGCGGCTTGACGTCCTCGTAATAGACGAAGGTGCGGGCTGCGCAGATTTCCTTTTCGTAGGTCTCCGGCGTGATTTCGCTGGAGAAATATTGGGTGAAGCGGCCTTCCGGACCGACGTTGGTTACCGAAATTTTGAAGGTCTTGCTCGGGACAATGGTGATGATGGTGCCATCACCGGTTTCCAAATGGATGGGTTCGCGGATTTCCCAAACCTTGCGCGGGGCCTTCTGCGGCTGGATGCCCACGGTCTTGATGAGCTCCACAAAAGGGCGGGACGAGCCGTCGCCGATGGGCGGTTCGTTGGCGTCCATTTCGATGAGGCAGTTGTCGACGCCCATGCCGACGAGGGCGGAAATGACGTGCTCGACGGTGTGAACCTTGACCGATCCTTCCGCCAGCGTGGTGGCGCGCTCCACGGTCTGGACCTTGTCCACGTCGGCATTGATGAAGGGCTGATCCGGCAAATCGATGCGGCGAAACTTGAAGCCGTGATCCTCGGGCGCGGGCTTGAGCGTGAGCGAAACTTTTTGCCCGGTGTGGAGGGAAGTGCCTTCGAGGGTGGCGGGACCTGCGAGCGTGTGTTGGACTGCGGCGGACATGGGGGCGCAGGTTTCCGTTTAATGCCGTCAGGATCAAGCCGGAATGATACGGGGAAAGGTTCGCATTTTCCGGGGCTTTCGGGGTCCCCCGCCCTTTCCCAGCCCTCGCGCAAGGTTGAGGTTGCCCGCCGTGCTGGTCCCGGTAATCTCCGCGCGATGCAGAACCGCTTCTACGGAGCCTTCGATACGGACCGGCAATCCGGTGCCGCCGACGCGAACGACTACCGCACCCCGTTCCAGATCGACCGCGACCGCGTTCTCCACACCCCGACGTTCCGCCGTCTGCAGAACAAGACGCAGGTTTTCTGGAGCGGCGAATACGATTTCTACCGCACCCGACTGACCCATTCGCTGGAAGTCGCGCAGATCGGAAAATCCATCACCTACTGGCTCAAAAGCCGCCCGGACGGCCCGCTCGGCGACGATTTCTTCATCGATCCCGACTTGGTCGAGGCCATCTGCCTGTCCCACGATCTAGGCCACCCACCCTTCGGCCACGCCGGCGAGCGCACGCTGAATTTCCTCATGCGCGACCACGGCGGCTTTGAAGGAAATGCCCAGACGCTGCGGCTGCTCACCGAGCGCATCTTTTCCGCCAGGCGCAGCGGCATGGACCCGACGCGCGCCTTTCTCGATGGCGTGCTGAAGTACAAATCCCTCTGGACCGAACTCGGCAAGCAACCCGAGCACCACTTCATCTACGACGATCAGCACGGCTATCTCGATTGGGCGATGGGCGGCAACGATTTCCCGCTCGAACTCATTCCCGGCAAGGTCAGGGATCGTTTCAAATCCATCGAATGCCAAGTCATGGATTGGGCGGACGACACGGCCTACTCCCTCAACGACCTGTCCGACAGCGTCCGCGCCGGATTTCTCAACATCGAAAAAATCGAGGCCTGGGCGGAAAAGCATGGCGAGTCCACCGACGACGCCACCCCGCTCGGCGATCTGATGAAAGCCATTCGTCGCCGCCGCGTGGATCCCTTTGTCGGCAAACGCATCGGCACCTACATCCAATCCACGCAGTTAGAAACGGATGTCAATTTCCTCAGTGGAACCACCAACCGCTACCGCTATCGCTTGGCCATCGATCCTGCCGTCAAAGCCGAGTCCGCCTTGTTCAAGCGCCTTGCCTTCGAGGTGGTCTTCCTTTCCCCGCAGCTTAAGCAGTTAGAACACAAAGGCAGCCGCATGCTGCGCCAATTGTGGGAAGTTCTCGGCGAAAGGTATATCTCCGGCAAAACCATCGACGGCCAAAATTTCCAACTGCTCCCGGCGGACACCGCCGCGGAAATCGAGGCTGCACCGGATGAAGCGACGCGCGCCCGCCTCGTTTGCGATTTCCTCTCCGGCATGACCGATGGCTACGCCGCGCGGACCTACAAGCGCTTGTTCTCCCCAGACTTTGGTTCCATCGGCGATCTCGTCGGTTAGATCGTCCCATGCATTGGATACTCGCCAGCCTCATCGCCGCAGGGTTCCGCGGCATCTACGAGCTTTTCACCAAGCACGCGGTGCATGACAACGCGGTGCTGCCCGTGCTGTTCCTCTCCACAGCGGTGGGCGCGCTGGTGTGGGCAGGCATCATTGGCCTGCATCTCGCAGGCATGGAGTGGCTGCCGCAGCCGCTCGTGGTCGAATCGATCACCGCCGGCCAGCATGGATTGCTCATTCTGAAATCGCTCATCGTCACCATTTCCTGGGTGGCCACCTATTTTGCGGTGAAGCACCTGCCCGTTTCCATCGTCTCGCCCATCCGCGCGACCATGCCAGTGTGGACCTTGGGCGGTGCGATGCTGGTCCTCGCCGAGCGTCCCAATTTCATCCAACTGAGCGGCGTCGCCATCACGCTGGGGTCCATCTTCGCACTATCCATCGCCGGACGTGGCGAGGGCATCAACATCTGGCGCAACCGCTGGGTCGGCTGGGCGGTGCTCGGCATGATGCTCGCCGTGATCAGCACGCTTTACGACAAATGGCTGTTGGGATCCGCCGGCCTAACACCCGCTCCGGTGCAAGCGTGGTTTTCCATCTATCTAACGATGTTCTGCGCACCGCTCGCCTTGGCTTGGAAACTCCGCTTGTGGGCACGCCAAGCCTTCCACTGGCGCTGGAGCATCGTGTTTCTCAGCCTCGCTCTGCTCGTTTCCGATTACTACTACTTCACCGCGCTCAACGATAAGAACGCACTCGTCTCGCTCATCGCAAGCCTGCGCCAAGGCAGCACGCTCGTCGCCCTGGCCGGCGGCATCGCGTTCTTCCACGAAGTCCCCGATCGCCGCAAGGTGCTCGCCACCATCGGCGTGCTCGTGGGCATTTCGGTCACCTTGGCCGGTTAGGACCGCCCCGGCGCAAGATTTCCGGGTTGAATCGGCAGGTGCATCGGACCAAGGTCTGCGTCGATGTTCCGCAAAACCCACATTCTGTTAGCCGGTGCGCTATTTTGTGCATCCCCCGTCGGCGCGTCCGAGCCGCCAGATCCGCTGATCGCGCCGGAAGGCACCGCCGCGACCAACGCTGAAATCTGGCGCGAACACGTCAGGCCGGGAACCTTGCAGCTGTTCCGCCAGCAGGTGTATGGCGCGCGACCGGTGGACAAACCGGACGATTTCAAGGCAGAGATCGTCAGCGAATCGGAGGCTTTGGACGGCACCGCCATCCGCAAAGAGATTCGCTTGAGCTACTCCGGGCCGGGCGGCCAAGGCGGTTTTACAGCGGTGCTTTTCGTGCCGAAAGCCGCGACGAAACCTGCACCCGCCTTCGTGCTGATCAACTTCGTCGATCCTGATCCCGATTTGAAAAAAAACCGCGCAGGCCTCTGGCCGGTTCGCGAAATCATCGCGCGTGGCCATGCGACGGCCTGTTTCAATTTCAACGCGGTGGATCCCGACCGCTCCGATGGTTTCAAAGACGGCGTGCGCGCACTCTTCGGTAAGCAAGCACCGGGACCGGGCGCGTGGGGCGCTCTCTCCGCCTGGGGCTGGGGCGCGAGCCGGGTGATGGACTACCTAGAAACCGACAAGGCCATCGATGCCAAGCGAGTCGCCATCATCGGCCACTCGCGCGCAGGCAAGGCGGCGGTCTGGTGCGGTGCCGAGGACGAGCGTTTCGCACTCGTCGTTTCGAACAACTCCGGCAGCGGCGGCGCAGCGCTTTCCCGTGGCAAAACGGGCGAACGCGTCGCCGACATCACCACCCGTTTCCCGCACTGGTTCTGCCAGAACTACGCAAATTTCGCCAACCGCGAGGACTCGCTCCCTATCGATCAACACCAGCTGCTAGGATTGATTGCGCCACGGCTGTTGTACGTTGCCAGCGCGACCGACGACGCGTGGGCCCATCCTGAAAACGAATTCAAGTCCTGCGTGTTGGCCGGACCGGTGTTCCGACTCTATGGCAAAAAAGGCTTAGAATCCGACACCCAGCCACCGCCGGACAAGGCGATGTTGGACGGCAACATCGGCTATCACCTCCGCACCGGAAAGCATGACATGCTAGTCAGCGACTGGAATCACTACCTCGATTTCGCCGACAAGCACTGGGGAAAACCGTAACGTAACGGCGATCACCAAACTTGCCTTACCGGACTAGCCACACGTCCAATGCCGCGGGATTTCCCACGATGGAAGGCGCGCTGAAACAGCCGTTTTCAAATCTGCTAGGGAACTGCCATTTTCCAACTCCACCTCAGCCGCGATTTCCTCAAATCGCTCGGGATCGTTGCTTGGGATGCCGTGGACGTGGATGCGGCGGACCAATCCAGTGTCGGAAATGGCGGCTTCCACTTTGGCCGGGCTGACTTTGCGGCCAGCGACATTGATGGCTCCGCCCAGCGTGCCAGTTAGGTGAATTTTTCCGAAACCATCGATGTTCCCGAGATCGCGGGTGAGGTAACAGCCGTCACCGAGTTGATCATCGGCGCGTGGTGCGTCGTAGCCCATCGCGACGCTACTGCTGCGAACGAGGATGCGTCCTGCTGAAGAAAGGCTGACGTCCACTCCGGGCAACGCGGTGCCGACATCATCGGCGGATTCACGGAGCTTTTCGGAGGTATCGAACGAGATGCCCCCGCACTCGCTGGCACCGTAAAAGTTGCGAATCTTGATGCCCGACGCTACAAAAACGTCAGCTTCGAGTGACAGCGCGAGCGGCGCGCCCGCCGAAATGGCCAAGGCGATCGGAGCACCTGATAGAATCTCGGATCGATGCCACGCGCGCCACATCGATGGCACGGCCGGCACCACCAGCGACGCATGGCTGCGGAAAATTTCCTCGATGACGCGCGGGAATGGCACGGTGGCGAGATGGACTGGCACGCCGTGTAGAACGAGCGGCAGGACGACATTGGAAAAACCGTAAGAATGGGCCAGCGAAACCACGCCAAGGTTGGGCACCGACGGAACCAGTCCCATCGCAGCGGTGATGCGATCGCCATCGGCAATGACTTGATCGCCATTGAGAAAAATCCCGCGCGGGATGCCGCTGGCACCCGGGGTGTATTTCACCAACGCCGTGCCGAAGGGTGGCGAGATTTTTAAAATGGGTTCAGCCGCATCGCGCTCTAACGGGATGACCGCTTGTCCGTCACGCCAGGCGCGCAGGATTTCCACAAAAAACTCGCAACTCCCGGTGCGTGCCACCACGGGTGCTTCGGCGATGGGCGCACGCGCCACCGCAGCGGCGAGCTCGGCGAACGTGAGCGTGCGATCCCCATCGAAAATCGCGGGTTGCGAGGCGAAGCGGCGAGCGGTTTCCAACCAGCGGGGATACGGCATTTGACAAGGTGGACGTGCGTGCCTAGCTAGCTGCGCCCCCTCCTGACGAGCCTTATTTGCCGTGGCCTATTCTTCCGACACCTCGATTGCTTGCCCCACCCGCACGGTGGTCGTGACCGGCGCGGGCATTCTTTCGCCGATGGGTCATGGCTGTGAGGAAAATGCCGCCGGTTTCCGCGCCGGGCGTGCCGCGTTTTCACCGGTGACCTTGTTCGACGTGTCACGCCAGCGCGTCGGCACGGCGGGACAAGTCGCACTGTCTGACGCCCATCCAGCAGGACAAATTTCGCGCAAAGCCTGGGCGCGGATGGACCGTGGCAGTCGGCTCGCGTGGTGGGCCGCGCGCGAAGCCATGGCAGACGCCGGTCTAACTGGCGGGGATTTTCCGTGGGTCGTCGGCACCTCCGCCATGGCCATGCCCATCGGTGAGGATTACTTCCGTCACGCGGTTAGAACGACGGCTGACCGTGCCATTCAACTGCGGCGAGTGGAAACCTATCAAGCGCAACGACAACTCACCGACATGGCCCGAGAACTCGGCGTGGCAGGGCCGTTGCGCATCATTTCCAATGCCTGCGCATCCGGGGCGAATGCCATCGGCCATGCCTTTCATCTGGTGCGATCTGGCCGTGCGGACCGCGTGTTAGCGGGTGGCTACGATGCGCTTTGCCAACTTGTCTTCTCCGGCTTTGATGCGTTGCAAGCGCTCGCACCCTCCGGCATCCCCCGCCCTTTCGATGCGGATCGTGACGGCCTCGCCCTCGGCGAAGGTGCGGCCTTCGTGGTGGTGGAATCGGCAGAATCAGCCAAGGCACGAGGCGCACGCGTGATCGCGGAAATCCTCGGCTACGGCGCGGCCACGGATGTGCATCACCTAACACAGCCCAATCCCGAAGGCGACACCGCGCTGGCGACGATGCAGGCGGCTTGCGCGATGGCTGGGATTTCCCCGCAGCAGATCGACTATTTGAATTCGCATGGCACCGGCACGCCGCTCAATGACATCGCGGAAGGCAACGCGATACGCCGCTGGGCTGGGAACGACGTCGGCAGCATCCGCGTGAGTTCGACCAAATCCGCCATCGGCCACTTGTTAGGTGGAGCCGGTGCGGTGGAATCGGTGATCTGCCTGATGGCCTTGGAACAGCAATTTCTCCCGGCCAGTTTGCATGTCCGCCAAGCCGACGCCGTGTGCGAGTTTGATCTGGTGAGGGAGCCACGTGAAGCGGTGGTGCAGCGCGTTTTGACCAATTCGTTCGGTTTCGGTGGTGCCAACGCCACGCTCATTTTTGGCAAGGAGGGCCTCGCATGAAATGCCCGCTCGCCATCACTGGCACCGGTGCTGTCTCTCCTGCCGGATGGGGATGCACAACTTTGTTAGAAGCCATACATTCCGGCGCAAGCATCGCATGCTCTGAACTGGTGCGCGATATCGACGGCGAGATCCTCCGGACGCCTGTGCTGCGAGTGTCAGTCGAAGGCGCGACCTCGCCAAAATTTCCCCGGCTGCGGCGGACCAGCCCGATTTCAAAATTCGCAGCCTCGGCGGTGGCGGAGGCGCTCGGTGCAGCCCGTCTGGCGGAAATTGCAGCTGGGACGCTGCGCGTCGGCGTGGTTTTCACCGTCACGAACGGCTCGGTGAATTACTCGAATCGCTTCTTCGCTGAAGTCCTAGCAGATTCAACGATGGCCAGTCCCATCCTGTTTCCAGAAACGGTGTTTAACGCACCGTCCAGCCACGTTTCCGCAATGATTGGCAGTGCGGCACCCAATGACACCTTGATCGGCGACAGCAGTGGTTTCCTCAGCGGCATGGATTTGGCGGCGGAATGGCTGCAGCGCGGCGAGGTGGATGGCTGCATCGTGGTTTGCGCCGAGGAAATCGACTGGCTCAGCGCCGAGGGGCTGCGACTGTATTCGCGCAGTTTCATCCCCTCCGAAGGCGCGGCGGCCATCTATCTGGAGCACGCAAAAAGTCCTGCGCAAGTGCTGCGTCTGCCAGATCCCGTGTCGCTGGCATTTTCTAGCAGAAATGTTGCAGCGCGAAAAACGCGCGATCGGCTCGGTGCCGAAGATGACGGGGAAACTTTGTTGGTTGACGGATGCGCTGGCGTGCCGCGTTTCGACAAACCAGAACAGATGGCATGGGCGAATTGGCGAGGTCCGCGATGGTCTCCGCGCCGCATCCTTGGCGAAGGCATGGGCGTGTCCAGCGGACTTCAGGTGGTGGCAGCAGTGCGGGCCCTGGAAGAGGGAACGCACCGACGCGCAATCGTTTCCGCCGTCGGTGCGAACCAGCAAGCAGCCGGAGTGCTGCTCGGCCGGATCTGATTGTTGCTAGAAAGTTTCGCCGCCGAAATCTCCCTAGCCCAAGGAAATCACGCGATATCCGCGTTCCATTGCCAACCGGGGTGTTTCACATAGGCGAGAGCTTCTTCCGACGGAATGCCACGGGATGCTTCTTGGATGAAGCTCGCCTTGCGCATTTCCCAACGCTTCTGCTCTGCGGGAGAGACCTGATAGCGCTTGTCATAGGGCACTTGGTTGCCGACGAGCATGACGAGGTAGCCTTCCAAACCGAAGTCGCTTTCCGAGCGCGGCATGCGGTAGCGGCAGAACCCGGTGGGACCGTTTTCCTTATAGAATTCTAGCAGTCCACCCACTCCCGAAACGTCGCACTCGGCGCGAGTCTGGGTCCAGAATGGGGTGTCGAGCATGCCGTTGAACTTGTAGTGGATGGCGAGGAACTCCTTGATGTCCGTCCAACTGGCGAGGGTGATGTCGTTGTAGAGATTCCGCATCGTGTCGGTCGGCTGCAAATTGCTGTGGAGCAAAAAATCCACCAGCGTCTGGGTGTGGGAACAGAGGATCATCAGCCCGGTGGATTCAAGCGGCTCGACGAATCCACTCGAATTTCCCAGCGCAACCACATTGCCCACCCACTCGCGCTCATGGCAACCGGAGCGGAATTTCACGATGTGAGGCGTGGCGGTGATTTTGGGATTTTTGCGGAGAAACTCGGCCGCAGCGTCATCGTCCGAGATGGCTCCGGAGCAGTACACGTAGCCGCGGTTGATGATATTCTCGTGGTCGATCTGCCAGCACCAACCGGAGTCCATCGTCTCGGCGGTGGTGTAGGGCTGGATTTTTTCGGTCGTGCGATCCCAACCGGCGACCACGGCGCGATCGCAAAAGAGTGACTTGTCGAAGCTGATGAACGGCTCTTCCAGCGCCTTGCCGAGGAGTTCGCTGCGGAAGCCGCTGGCATCGACGAAAAAGTCCGCCTCTAACCGTTGACCATCCTCAAGGTGAACCGCCGCAATCCCGGCTGGTCCACGATCCGCACCGGCGACCTTACCGTCGATGAACTCGATGCCGTGCTCGCGGGCGACGATTTCGAGGATTTCGACGAACTTCTTGTTCTCGATGTGGAACGCGTGCCACGGATGGACGTCGGGCGCACCGTTGGCCTGACGCGGAAAGGCCATTTCTTGGTGCATCAACGCGCCGGGAAGACTGGCGTTGTCGAAATCGTCGTCGCAATAAAAGCCGGTCGGTTTGGCGAGATCCGGATACTGGGTGTCGAGCTGGAGATTGAAGGTGTAATCGAAGCGCCCGCGACTGCCCCAAAGGAACTTGATGCCCAGTTTCCACGTCGGCTGCGCCAGTTCGTAGAAGCGCTTCCGCGAAATGCCGAGATACTCGAAAATGTGCCGTGGAAAGTTCGGCGTGGTGGCCTCCCCCACCCCAATCACCCCGATGGACGGGCTGCGCACGACGCGCACATTGAGTTGGGGAATTTTGCGTTTGAGAGAAAGGGCAGCGATGAGGCCGGCGCTTCCCGAGCCGAGGACAAGAATGTTTTGAATCATTGGGTTTACTGAGATCTAGGGATGCCCCATGGGGACATCAACGGCAAACGTGATGAAGAATCTCGTTGAACGGAAGCCCCCCATTCGTGTCCGCAGTCTCGTGCAATTCGTCGCGCCATTCGAGCCAGGCGCAGCACGGATCAAAGCGCCTATGCCCGGTAGTCGCCGCGCTCGCAGGAACGGACAAATCCCTCGGCGTAGCTTTTCAAGCGGTCCCACACCTGACGAATGGCAACAGCTTCGTCATGGCTAACCGAGTGGTCATCCGCTGCTGAGGAGATTTCGTTGAGCAGGTTGGAGAACTGCGAAATGATCTCTTGCGTTGATGGCAGGATTTCTTTGCTCGGTTGCCCGCTGACGTCCGGGTCTTTGACGAAATGCCCACCCTGCTGGCGGCACAGCCAATCGACGATGCCATTATCCCCGCTGAGTTCGATGATCTGTTGGAGTCGATCAAGCGGATTGCGGCTGCCAGAGCTCAGGTCGCTCGGTTTTTCGGCCCATTTGTACACCAAGGAAAGCGACACGCCGAGTTCTGCGGCGACCGCCTTGGGCGTGGTCTTGCGCATCGCCCGTTTCAACACTTCATGACTCTCCATGGCGGGAAAACTGGCAACTGCGGCGGCGCTTGGGAAGCCCGTAGATGATCCACCTTTCAGCTCGCATCGCCGATTGACGCTTCGGCCATGGCCATTCCAACCTTCGGCCGCGATGAACCTGCCCGCCAAGGATCCCCTCTCCCGGTTTTCCGATCGGGTAGAAAACTACATCAAGTATCGTCCGGGCTATCCGCCAGAAATCCTCCGCCTGCTCGAAGAACGCTGTCGTCTGAGCCGCCACACTCGGGTGGCCGACATCGGCTCCGGCACGGGCATTCTCACCGAAATGTTCCTGCGTTCCGGCATGGCGGTCGATGCGGTCGAACCCAACATCGAAATGCGGAAAGCGGCGGAAAACTTGCTGGGCTCGCTAGCGGGTTTCGCGAGTCACGACGGCTGCGCCGAGCAGACCGGCCTTGAGGCGGAGTCGGTTGATCTCATCGTCGCGGCACAAGCGTTCCATTGGTTTGATCGCCCGCGGGCGAAGGCGGAATTCCGGCGCATTCTCGCTCCGGGTGGCTGGGTCGCACTGATTTGGAACGACCGCGAAACCGCAACCACGCCTTTTCTGAAACGCTACGAGGAGCTGCTTCACGGTCTCCGCACGGACTATCCGGCGATCAACCACATGAACATTTCCGCCGAAGTTCTCGGCGAGTTTTTCGCCCCCAACCGCTTCGAAACGGCGACGTTCCGAAACGCCCAATCCTTCGACTTCGAGGGCCTTAGAGGACGTTGCCTGTCCTCATCCTATGTCCCCAATGTCGGACAAGCGGGTCACGACGAAATGCTCGCGGAACTCAAAGAGATCTTCGACACGCACCAGGTGGATGGGCAAGTCGAGTTCCGCTACACCACCCAAGTTCACCTCGGCAATTTTTGCTAGATCGTCTCGTCTTCCTCGCCCGCCACCGGCACGGTTTCGACGATGACCTTCGTCTTCGCCCACTCATCGCCAAGACGACGGCCGCGCTCCGCGCCGGTCTCGCGAGTGAGCAGCAGATAGAGTTCTAGCAGGAAGAAGAACGGAATGCACAAGACACCAGCACGGATGAGCGAGGGTTCCCAATTTCCTGTCAGTGGCCTTCCATCCAACGTGACGGCACGCAGTTTCATCGCCTTCTTGCCCACGCTTTGGCCGCCGAGGAAGGGCAACGAATCGCGAGTGATGAAATACGCCAAGCCGATGAGCCACGCCAGTTTGTGCATGAATTCAGGTAGGATGAGCACCAACCCGAGCTGAATTCCCCACACCAAAACAATGTCGATGACCACCGCGATGACTCGCGCATTGAACGGCGCAAGGCCATCCACCGAGGCCGTTTCGTCCACCGCGCTGTCGCCGGAGTGGAGTTTCACCTTCACTCCAGGCTCGCCGGTAGGAGCCGCTGGTGCAGGCGTTGCCGAATGTTTGATTTTGTCCAACGGCGATTCAGGAGCCGTTGGCTTTCGGGATAGATCAGGCGGCGGAATGTGAGGAGGAGGCGTCGCTTTGGATTCTGCGTTTGTTTCGTGCTCGTCGTTCATGGTCACAATGATTCGATAGCAGAGTTCCGGAAATGGTCGAGACGGATTGCGGAACGACTGAAATCACCTCGGAAAAAGCCGCGACCGGATAACCGGGCGCGGCTTATCGATAGAAAAGAAGACCCGACGAGGCGTCCCGTTGTCTCAATTTAACGAATCACTCGACGCCGAGGCGGATGAAGATCTGCGGCGCTTCGCCAAGGCCGGTGATGGTGGCCGTGGCTTCGACGGTCTCGGGGTTTTCCTCACTCGCAGAGACGACGGCCTCGGCGAAAGTCACCGTGTGGATGCCGTTGCTTTGGCCGCTGGCGTGCCAGTTCGTTAGATCGATTGACCAAAGGAGACTGCCGGTGACATCCAGCCGATTCTTGGCGCGCGGATAGCGGACTTTGAACGTGTTTGTGCCGAGGGATGGAATTTCCAGAATGCCCTTGCTGCTCCCTTCGGCGGGAAGCGAACCCATGAAATACTCAATGACGTTGGCGAGATCATCGGCATCCGCGTCATCCTCAGCGCCACGCATGGTGGGATCCGCGATGTTGAGGAAATACCATGCTTGCGACGGCTTATCGGCAATCAGGGCAGTCGCTGCTGCGGGCGATCCCATGGTGATGGCAGCGCTGACTCCGAGTGCGACTGTGACGGTTTCAGGTCCTTCGGCAGCAGCGTCAGCAATCACGGTTAGCGGCAGCACAACGTTGGTCTGGTTGGCGGGAATCGTGACGCTGGTAACGAGTCCACTGTAGTCGCTGGCTGATGAAGCGTCGCCGCTGGCAACGATGGGAACGACCAACTCGGCAGCGGTGGAGCCGGTGCGGGTGATGGTGAATTCCAGTGCTTGATCCGCACCGAACTCGCCGGCGGAGGCGTCTGTGGCGGTCATCGTCACGGTCGGCAGCGGCAGTGAAACGGCGGTCATTTCGAGATCGAATCCGAGGTCGCTGCTCTGCGCGTCGCGCTGGTGGACTTCCACCGCGATGACGTTCGTGCCTTCCACCAGCAGCGGATGCGGCGCGGCGGTGGAGGCGAAGTAGGTGGTCTCGTTGGCCCCATCGACGATCGTGGAGGAGTTGGTCGTGGAGGTGATGGAACCGGCAGGCATATTCTGGCGGGCGACCTCGGTGCCGTTGATGTAAACGACCACGCCATCGTCCCGCAGGATGTTCAGTTCGAGCGCCTGGATCGCGGCCGCTCCGGTGATCTCGAAGGTGCGGCGGAAATAGGTGGTGATGTAGCGGTTCGGTGAGGCTGGAGAATTCACCGTGGTGACGATGTGGCTGTCGGTGTAACCGAGCGGCGCGGCACCGGAGGCCCACGCGCTGTCGTCGTAGGCGGCTTCCTTCCATGCGGTGCCTTGGTCGCTGCCGTTGTCGAGGTACTTCCAGACCGCGCCCGGTTGGCCGGCCGGGCGGCGCGCGATCAGGGTCGTGGTGAGCGGCAGGGCGACGGTGAGATTCACCGCGCTTGATGCGGTCGCCGCGCTGTCGTTATCCGTGGCGACGGCGGTCAAGGTGTGGCCTCCGTTCGAAGCGCCGTTCCAAGCGAATTCGAAAGGCTCGGTGGCGTCCTCGCCGAGCTTCGTCGCGCCATCGAAGAACTCGACCTTGGAAACCACCCCATCCGCATCCGCGGCGACCGCCGTGATCGTGATGGGATCAGTCACGTAGGTCTGCCCGTCGGATGGCGCGGTGAGCTCCACGGTGGGCGGGCTGTTGTCGAGATTCGTGATCGTGACTCCGACCGGGGCCGAGGTGGCGGTCGCGCCATCGTCATCGGTCGCCCGCGCCGTGAGCTGATAGCTGCCGGAAAGCATGCCGCTCCAGTCAAACTCGTAAGGCGCGGTGCTGTCCTCGCCGAGCTTGGTCAGACCCGCGAAGAACTCGACCCGTGTGATGGCACCGTCGCTGTCGGACGCGGTGGCGGTCAATGGCACCGTCGCCTGGGCGTCGTAACCGGCACCCTGCGATGGCGAGGTCATCGCGACCGACGGCGGCGACACGAAGCTCGGACCATTGGCCACGACCGAGAAACCGCTCACCGCGATGGAGTCCGCATCCAGCGCTTCCCCGGCGCGGAGGACGGCGCGATTGAACGAGAAAGCGGATGGAGTTAGATCCGAGCCGCTGAAGGCCGCGAACAAAACCCCGTCGGAAACGCGGACGAGCGCCGCGTGATAGTCGAGGGCGTCGGATGAGGTCCGCGTCACCGTCAGCATGAGACGGTAGCTGCCATCCGCGAACGACGGTGTCGCGAGCTTGAAGGAGGCGGCCGGACTGGCGCCGGTGGTGGTGTGCCAGGCTTCCGCGCTGCCAGCGAATCGTTTCCAGAAATTCAGGGTTCCCGCAGTGTCCGAGGTGTCGTTGGCGGCAAGGTAGCCCGGCCAGCCGGTGTTCCCGGTGCCGTTGCTTTGGAAAAGTCCCCACGCGAAACGGGCCGACGGAGAGCTTTGCGGAGATGTCATTCCGTTCAGCGCGACGACGGAAGTTAGAGTGATGGAGTCTCCTGCCTGGCTGAGATTCGTTTCAGGAAACTCCGAGTGGATCGCGGAGTTGTCTGCACCGTTGGATCCGCCTCCCCAGACGGGCGCGTTGGTCGAAGCGCCGGTGATGACCGGGCTGCCGAGCGCCGCCGTCCAGTCGCCGCTGAGCGGTTGGGTTCGGTCAGGATCGACTGGCGCGGCAAAGTCACTGCCGGTGCCCCAGACGGATGGATTCGGCCCCATCACGAACGCCAGCGTTTTCCCCGCCATGATGTCGGAATGGCGGATGACCGGTGTATCGAGCGGCTGGCCGTCGAGCGTCGCGGACTGGATGAAGGTGTTGGCTCCGCCGGACTCCGCCGCCACGATCGTGAAGGTTTTTCCATTTCCGACATTGAATTCCAAACGCGGCACCCGTGGCCCGCTCAGGTAGTAAACGTCCTGCGTGGCGGAGGGAAACAAACCGGCGGTGACGAAGAAGTAAGTCGAGGACATCGCGCCCGAGTCCTCATCGCCCGGATAGGTGAGCGTGCCGAAACGCTGGCGCAGGATGTCCGCCCAATAGGACTGGAGATACGGCCGGCCGGCGTGACCGAAGAGCGCGGTGGCCTTCAGGTTCACTTCATTCGAGAAATCGACATAGGCCGTGCTGTTGGTGCTGAAAGCGAACTCCAGCCGTTGGAGGAACCGCGCCCGGCCACCCATCAGCCCGATCGCGCCATCCTGGTCGTGCGGGATGCTGAAGGAATAATTCCACGGCGTGCCTTGATAGAAATTCGAAGTCGATGTCGGAGAAGTGGCGGCGAAGACGCCGTTGCGCGCCCGGCCGCGGACGAAGCCCGAGAAACCGTCTCCGGTGGCGGAGGCATCCCAGACATTCCGCCAGTTTTGCGAACGCGAGAGAAGAGCCGCCGCCTCGGCGGTGTGACCGAGCCCTTGGGCGACCTGCGCCGCGCACCAGTCGCCGTGAGCGAAAGCCAGCGTGGACGAGCCGGAACCCATCCGCGAATCATAGCCGCCGCGGCTGCCGTCAGTGGAGACAAACCCGAGATTCCGATAGTCGTCGGTGCGTCGCGCTGCGTTGAACTTGAGCAACGGCCAGACACGTTCCCAGTCGATGCCTGGAATGCCTTTCACGTAGGCGTCGCAGATCGCGCGGTCCACTTCATCGCCGCCTTGCCCGACTTGGAAATCCTTGCCCTGGATGAAGGCGGTTTCCGCGCGGCCGTTGCGTTCGAAGCGTTCGGCGAAGGAATTCACGATCGCCGCCGCCGAGTCCGGACTCACGAGAGTAAGCAGCGGGAAGTGCGTGTGCCAGGTGTCCCACAGCGTGTATTGATCATCCCAGTAGGACGCATTCGCAGGCCAGCCCGCAGGATCGCCGGTGCGGTTCCGCGGCTGGATGAGGCTGTGGAAAAGCGCGGTGTAAAGGCGCGTCGCGGCGCTGAGCTTGATGCCCGGCGTCCGAACCGCCGAGAGCGCGTCGTTCCACTTCGTCTTGGCCGCGGCCTCGTGGCCGGCAAGGTCCCAAGCGGGAATTTCGTTTTCCAAATACTGCCGGGCTCGGTCCACCGAACTGAACGAGACCGCGATCTTCATCCGCACCGTGCGCGTGGTGGTCGTGTCGAAGCGCAGCCAGCCGCCGAGCCGCTGGCGGGTGGCGGTGCTCGCCGTTAGGACGCCGTCCTGCGAGGTCGGGCCGACGAAGGTGCCGACGGAAACGGGCGCGGCATCCACCTTGGCGTAGAAATAGACGTTGTAGGCCGCCGGGTTCCAATTCCCATCGAAGGTGCCGCCGCCGCTGATCGTGCCGGTGGCGGGATCGATGCTGATCGACCCGTTGGTCATGCCGGTGGCGCTGTTGAGTTTGCGGGCGATGTCGAAGTTGATCCGGGCATCGGACGAGACCGGGAAATCAAATTGATAGATCGCGCTGTTTGCCGTGGGAACCACCGTGCAGTCGGTGTTCCAGGTGGTGAGCCTGCCGCGATAGGAATAGGGACGCGCGGTGACATTGGAGATCGGCGAGGCGTGGCTGGCTTCCGTGATTCCCGCACCGAGACGGGGCGAGACGAGGAAGTTTCCGAACGACATCGTGCTCGAACCGGAGCCCGTGGCGTGGAGCTGTGAGAAACCGACCACCGGGCTGCCCGGCGCGAATCCGCCCGCCGCGGCGGCCTGGGTGTCCGGGCTCGGATAGATCGACGACAGCGGCAGGCAGGCGCCCGGCACGCAGGAACCGGTGCCGGAGCCGCCGGAGACACCGACCATCGGGTTGACCAGATCCGAGAGCGCCGTGCCGGGGTCCACGGGTGGATCCTCCGGAGGTTCGCCACCTGCTGGGACCTGGTTGAAGCTCAGGTTGTCGACGGCGTGGCGGCCGTCGGACGTGTAGGTTTGGGACGTGCGGTTGAAGGCGAGCGTGTAGCTTTTGCCGACATCGCCGGTGAAGCCCGGCGTGACTTTGACGACACTGGTGGCGGTGCCCGCGTTGTTGAGTGTCAGGGTCTGGCTCCAGACCAGGTTGGATGAGGAATCCGTCAGGGTCAGATCCCAGACGGTGCTGCCGGAGGTTTCGGCCGTGTGGCAGAAGTCGAAGGAATTGAGAACGAGAGCATAGCCGGGGTCGCTGCTGAAAATGATCGTGTGCGCGCCGGTGTCGAGCTGCCCGACCCGGGGGACTCCGCCCTCGTTGTCCCACGCGCCGCTTCCGACCGTCAGGTTTTCGAGATTGGCGAAGAAGCCGCTGGTGTGGATGTCCCATGCGCCATCCCAGGCCAGCGAGATGTTCGGCGTGGTGCCGTTGCTCACGACGCAGCCGTTCGCGTCGGCCGTCGCATTTGATGCGAGGTTGCCCGGAACGGTGACGTTGTTTCCCCCGAGCTGGCCGAAGCCGACGATGGTGGCATGGCCGGCGGTCCGCAGGCCGGCGAGGAAACAGAGGGTGAGGAGGATCGATCTTGCTCTCATTTGAAACGGTTTTCCGCAGCTGGTCGCGCGGTGGTGGGCAGGTAGGAAATGCCCCGCCACCGGTGGATCCGGCGGCGGGACGGAGGAGTCAGGTCAGCGGCGGGATCACGGACGGCGGCGGCGCAGGAACAGGCCTGCGGTGCCCAGACCGAGAAGCGCCAGCGAGGAGGGCTCGGGCACCGCCTGGGTGAAGCTCAGGTTGTCGATGCCGTGACGACCGTTGGACGCGTAGGTCTCCGAAGTCCGGTTGAAGGTGAGCGTGTAGGTCTCACCCAAGGCTCCAGTGAAGTTCGGCGCGACGGTGAGGAGGCTGCTTGAGGGAACCGCGTTGTTCATCGTTAGAGACTGACTCCAAACCACCGTGGATCCGGAATTTGCCAGAGTTAGATTCCAGATGGTGGTGCCCACCGTTTCTGCGGTGTGAACGAAGTCGAAGGAGTTCAAGACCAGCGCATATCCCGGATCGGCTGCAAGGACGATGGTGTGGGAGCCGACGTCGAGCTGACCGACCCGGGGAGCACCAGCCTCGCTATCCCACGCGCCGCCGCCGACTGTGAGGTTTTCAAGGCCGCCGAAAAAACTGCTCGTATGGAAGTCCCATACCGAATCCCAGGTGACCGCGATGTTAGGCGTAGCACCGTTGCTCACGACGAAGCCGTTTCCGTCGGCTGTCGCACGGGATCCAAGATTGTCAGGAACGGTGATGTTATTGCCCCCAATCTGGCCAAAGCCGATGACGGTTGCGTTGGAAACTGCTACGAGGCCGGTGAGTAGGCCGAGGGTGAGCGTGATTGGTTTGGATCTCATGGGATGCTTGCTTTGATGTATTTTCTTATGGTTTTGGAAATTCACGGAATCGGGGATAGGACACGAAGCGACCTTCGCCGGATGTGGTTGGTTCCGGAGTGCAGGGTGCGGACGGGTCCTACCCGACCGGATCGCTCATTGGACGCCGAGGCGGATGAAGATCTGCGGTGCCTCGCCGGGGCCAGTGATGGTGGCCGTGGCCTCGACGGTCTCGGGGTTTTCCTCACTCGCGGAGACAACCGCCTCGGCGAAGGTCACCGTGTGGGTGCCGTTGCTTTGGCCGCTGGCGTGCCAGTTCGTTAGATCGGCTGACCAGAGGAGACTGCCGGTGACATCCGCGAGGTTCTTGGCGCGCGGGTAACGGACTTTGAACGTGTTCGTGCCGATGGATGGAATTTCCAGAACACCCTTGCTGTTTCTGTCGGCAGGAAGCGAACCCATGAAGTATTCCACGATGTTAGCGTTGCTGTCGCCGTCCGCATCGGCACCGGGTGCGCGCTTGTCGGCATCCGCGATGTTCAGGAAGTAGAAACTCTGGGCAGGTTTGTCGGCGATGGTGGCTGCCGCGCTTGCAGGCGATCCGGCGGTGAAGTCCGCGCTGGCACCGAGTGCGATCGTCACGGTTTCCGTCCCTTCGGCATCAGCATCAGTCAGCACGGTGAGCGGCATAGTGGCGCTCGCTTGGTTGGCGGGAATGAGGATGCTGCTGGTGAAACCGGAGTAATCACTGACGGAGGCGCTGCCTTCCGCAACAAGCGGGATCGTTAGATCGACGGCGGTGGATCCGCTGCGGGTGACACTGAATTCGAGTGCCTGATCGGTGCCGAACTCGGCGGCGGTGTCATCCGTAGCCGCAATGGTCACGGTCGGCAGCGACGGTGGTTCGACCGCGGTGAAGCTGCGAACCGCGGTGCCAACCGAGGTCACGCCATCGCTAACAGCAGCATACCACTCGTATTCCTCACCGGGAGTGAGGCCGGTCCATTCGCCGCTCGCAGCGTTTCCGCCAGCGGAGACGTTGACCGTTGCAAGCTCCGTCCAAGGCGCGGCGGATTGCATGTTGTAGGGTAGTGTGAACTCGCTGTCGGCATCCGTTTCGAAGGTGCCGCTGGTGGTGCGGTAGGTCTTGGCATAGATGGCGTTGTTCGCCGGGGAGAAGACGTAATAGCGCAGCCATCCGTCGCCGCCACCGAGTCCGCCGGGAGCGCCGGAGCGGCTCTGATAGTCCTGAAGGATGGTGTTCACCGTGCGGCCTTCGAACACATCGTCGCGGCGGCCCTCACCATGGATGTGGCCGCACAGCATCATGAACAGGTTGGGATTGTCCTTCAGGTTGTCATAGACGGCCTGGCCGTGACCGCCCCAGGTGGCGTCGGTCGGCGGAAAGCTGGTGTTGACCAACCAGTGGCTGGTGACGATGGCGCGGCGCGTCGGGTGGGCTTTCAAAAGCGCGTCCGCCCAATCCATCACCCCCTGGTTGCCCGCCGTGTTCGAGTTATACACCAGGTTGATGATGATGAAGTCCATCCCGCCGGCGCTGAAGAACTGATAGTTGTTGTCGTTGTTCGTGCTGTAGTTGCCTTTGAAATAGGGACGTCCGGCCCAGCGGGAAGTGCCGAAATACTGGTTCCACTTCACGTTGCCGCCGCTCTGGACGTCATGGTTTCCCGGTGCGCCGCCCCACGGGATGCCGTGGGTCAACAGGGTGGTCGCGGGATTTTCGAGAATATCCATCGCGCCGTCCGCGTTGACCCATTCCTGCTCGACGGTCGCGGTGTTCACCATGTCGCCCATGTGGGCGACGAAGGCGATGTTCAGCGCGTCCTTCTGGCTCACGATCCAGTTCGTCTGTGAGGTGAACTGGCTGAGGCGGTTGTTGTTATTCTCCGAGTAATACTGCGTGTCCGGAATCGTCACCAAGGTGAAGTCCGCCGCAGGTGGCGCGGTCTTGGGACGGCCGTAGAAGGTGACGGTCAGCGGTTGGTCCTCGGGATCGTCGAGCGAGACGTCCAGCGTGGCGGATGGCGCGTTCACCCCGGCAAGATCGGCGGGCGAGATGGGTGCGATGACCGGCGGCAGGTTCGGCAGCACCTGCACGGTGACGGCAGCGGAAACTGTGGTCGCCGTGAGATTGTCGGTGGCCTTTGCCGTGAGCGTGTAATCGCCGACCGCGACTCCGGACCAATCGAAGGTGTAGGGCTCGCTTGTATCCTCGCCGAGCTTGGTCGCGCCGTTGAAGAACTCGACTTTGACGACATTGCCGTCGCTGTCGTTCGCGGCGGCGATGATGGAAATGGCGGCCGGCGCGATGAAGTTGGATTCGTTCGCCGGAGCGGTGATGGCGACGACCGGCGCGAGGGTGTCAGGCGGCCCGACGTTGATGGCGACGGCGGCGCTGGTCGTGCTCTGGCCGTAGTTATCGGTCGCTTTCGCGGTGAGCGAATAGCTGCCCTCCACCACCATGGTCCAATCGAATTCGTAGGGTTCGGTCGTATCCTCACCGAGTTTGGTCGCGCCGTTGAAGAACTCGACCTTCATCACATTTCCGTCGCTGTCGTCCGCGTCGGCGGTGATGGAAACGGTGGCCGGCGCGGTGAAGACGGCGCTTTCCAGCGGAGCGGTGAGGGCGATGGTCGGCGGAGAGCCCGGAGGGGTTAGGGAAATCAGTTCGAGATCGAAGCCGAGGTCGCTGCTGGCCCCATCCCGCTGGTGAAGTTCGACGGCGATGGTGTTCGCCCCTTCAACAAGAACGGGCATCGGCGCGGCGGCTGAGGCGAAGTAGGTGGTCTCGTTGGCGCCATCGACAATCGAAGAAGTGAACGTCTGATAGGTGATGGGCCCGGTCGGCATGTTCTGGCGGGCGACCTCGGTGCCGTTGATGTAAACGACCACGCCATCATCGCGCAGGATGTTCAGGTTGAGCGCCTGGACGGCGGCGGCACCGGTGACCTCGAAATTGCGGCGGAAATAGGTGGTGATGTGGCGGTTCGGCGAAGCGGGCGAATTCACCGTGGTGACGATGTGCCCGTCCGTGTAGCCAAGTGGCGCGGCACCGGAGGCCCAGGAGCTGTCGTCGAAGGCGGTTTCCTTCCATGCGTTCCCTTGGTCGCTGCCGTTGTCGAGATACTTCCAAACCTGGCCGGGTTGGCCGCTCGGGCGACGCGCGAGCAAGGTGTTGGTGATCGGCACGGCGACCGAAACATTCACTTCGGATGAGGTTGTCGTGGCCGTGTCGTTGTCGGTGGCGACTGCCGTCAGCGTGTAAGTGCCGGTGGCGACGCCGCTCCAGTTGAAGGTGAAGGGGCTGCTGGTGTCCTCACCGAGCTTGGTCGCGCCGTTGTAAAACTCCACTTTTGAAACAACGCCGTCCGTGTCCGCCGCATCGGCGGTGAGCGCGACACTATTCGTTAGAATGGTCGCGTTGTTGGCAGGCGCGGTGAGGACGACGCTTGGCGAAATGTTGTCGGCATTGGTCACGGTGATGTTCACCGGAGTCGACGCCGCCGTGCCCAGCAGGTTGTCGGTGGCCACGGCGGTGAGGGCGTAGCTGCCGGTAACGACATTGTTCCAGGCAAGCTCATACGGCTCCGTGGTGTCCTCGCCGAGCTTGGTGGCACCGTTGAAAAACTCGACCTTGGCGATGGAACCATCCGTGTCGCCGGCATTGGCGGCAAGATGGATGGCTGCGGGCGCGTCGTAGGTCGCCCCCTCCCCCGGTGCGGCAAGCGACACGGTGGGCAAGGCATTCACCACCGACGACAGGATCGTTAGATTGTCCAGACCCACGATCTGGTCGGGCGATGACTGGTTGGCGTTGTCATCGATCCAGCGCAGGCGGACTTCCCCGCCGATGGCGACGCTCGACGGAAAGGTGACGGTGGTCAGCGGAATCGTGGTGACTCCCGCGGTGCTGGGGACGTTCGCGAGCGTCGGATTCAGCTCGGAAACGTTCGCCCAGGTGACGCCGCCATCGATGCTGTAGAAAAGCCAGTAGCCCGGCAGATCATTCGCTGCGGGAGCATTGAAGCGCCGGATGTCATAACCGATGCGGATGCCGCTCAACGCAGCGGCCGTGCCATTGGTGAGGCGGAGTTGGAGGACGTTTCCCGCACCCGTTGTCGGCGAAGTGCCGAGGCAGCGGTCGGTGCTGGAGGCGGCCAAGGCGAAGTTGTAAGCCTGCGTGTTGCTGGAGCCGGAACCGGCGACGGCGGAGTTCACGACAAGTGTGTTGTTCTCCGTGCCCGCCGTCGCGGCGGACGGTGCACCGCTCGTGGGGATGCTGGTGACCCATGACGAGTTAGAACCGCCGAGGTTACCCATATTCGACCAACCGGCCGGTGGCGCGGTGCCGGTGCCCATAGCATCGAAGTTCTGCGTGTAGTTTCCGGTGAAGGAAACCTGTGCCGCAAGCGGCAATGTGAAAAGGCCGAACGCGGCCGGAATAAGGCAAGATCTCATGATTGGTTAGGGAGTGAGGGGGTGAATTTGAAAGTTAAGGTGCGGGTGGCGCGGCGACCGGCATCGGAGCGGTTTCGCCTAACGACTGCCGCGCCTGTTGGAGAAGCTGGACATTCTGCGGCGTGCCACGTTCGAGACTTGGCAGGGAAATGAGCCGATCCCGCAACACGGTCCATGCGGCACGGGCGTCATCGGCACGGCCGGCTCGCGTCATGAGTTCCGCGCGTTTCGCCATCCACGGTTCCGGACACGGAGCGAGCTTTTGAAGTCCTTCCATCCGGCCCAGCGCGGAATCCCACAACCCGGCGGCGGTCTCGATCTCCAACGCGCATTCCAGCAGCGACGGCACATCGCCCGCAGTCATGATTCCTTCATCAATCGCCCGACTCGCCTCCGTCGGCTTGCCAGAGTCACTCAACACAAGCGCCAGATCCACAATCCACTCGGTATTCGGCGAATCCGCGAGTTTCACCGCCTTCTGAAAATCCATGACGGCATCAAGTGGGAAACCCAGTTTCACCAACACCCGACCGCGAGTGGCAAGCGCATCGACGTGATCTGGATTTTTCGTTAGAAAATCATTGAGCGCCTCCTTTGCGGCCTCATCCTTGCCTGCAAGGTGCAGAGCAAGCCCACGCAGATAACCTGTCGGATAGACGCCCGGAGCAAGTCGCTCGACCAGTTTGATTTGCTTCAGACAGGCACGCCAGTCGTCGTGCCCCACGTGGGCCTCCGCGAGCTTGTAACGAAGAGCCGTGTCGCCGGGATGAACGTGCAGCTCCGCTTGGATCGCCGTGACCACGTCATGGTAGGCGCCGTGGCCAAATGCGCTTCCCACTCCCACCCACGCGAACAACCAAGCCATTGCAAGGAAACGCCCGCGGATGTGGCAGAGACACCACCGAACGAGTGTCACTCTTCGCAAGGAGAATTGAAATGAGATACAGCGGGTCACGAGACGCGCAAGCTGGTGGCTCACCGTGATTCGGGCCAAACCTGTTGGGTGAAGGAATTGCCACAATCTAACACTATGATGAAAAACCGGAATCCCGCATGTCTGGATCGCATCCGGCCAAGGGCGTGAAGTGCCCATCCCGACTTAAAGAAGAGCCATGCGCGCCACCTAACAGCCACAAGTCCGAACAATGCATGACGCGGAGACACAAGTCGCGTCTTTCGGGATTTTCACAAACGAACCGGATTGCTCAATTCACAGGCCGGTCTCGGTATCCAAACCACCTGACCATCCTATCCCGTAAGCCGCTTCAACGGCTTGCTGAGGGTTCCCATCAACTATTGCCTCCATCGCCCTGCCCTGCATGCAATGGACAGACGGGGGGTGCCGCACCGGGGATCCAACCACAACCCAATCCAGATTCGCCCCGGCATCGAAGAGCCAAGAAGATAGCCTTCCGCTCACAAAAAAGCCGCGACCGGATGGACCGGGCGCGGCTTTTTTGTTTCGCGAAGCGTGGGTGTTAGTTGCCCTGGCGGGCGGTGGCTTTGAGGCGGAGGGCGTTGAGGGCGATGAAGCCGGTG
>JAZKEG010000039.1:0-21797 GCA_040387215.1 Verrucomicrobiota bacterium
ACCGGCTCGAATTGAAATTCCATGAGGCCGTCAGCGGCCCCGGCGGCACTTGGACGCCCGGAGCGGCGCTGGGCAACTCTGCCCTTTCGTCCATGGTCAACCATGTCTCCGTGGTGGCCAACGGCTCGACCCTTAGCTCCCGGACCAGCAGCGACCTCTCCGCTGGCACGCTTTACCTCGACCATCAGACCGGCAACCCCACGGCCCCCATCGCCCCCGGAGTCTTGATCGATCACCGTCTGCGCTTCAACATCGCCTCCGACGCCCACCTGCAGCCCGACCCGCGCTTCTTCGTCACGGTGCAACGAATCACTGCCGGTGTCCTTGATGGCGGTCCGTTTTCCGCAGGATTCGGGAAACCGACCCTGCTACCCGACAACCAGCCCGTGCTCGTCAGCATCCTGCCCCCACTCACCCCTCTGCAGCAGTGGCGCGTCACCCATTTCGGCACCCCGGACGCGACCGGCACCGCCGCCAATGACGCCGACTTCGACGGCGACGGTGTGTCCAACCTCGTGGAGTATTTCTACGGCACCGACCCGACAGCTGCGGAGGGCGCGCTCAACGCCTCCGTTGGCCTGACCCTTCTCCAAGGTGCGGACGCCCAGTCGCCCGTGAGCCTCCGTGTCTTCGGCAGCACCGCCGCCCTGGCCAATCCAAAGGTGCGCTTCACCCTCCAGTATGCCACCAGCGACCTCGGTTCGTGGAACCTCTACGCCACCCGCACCGGCGGCGGTTCTTGGGTCGGCGTCACCCTTCCTAGCGTCCTCCCTCCATCAGGCGGTCGCTCGAACATCTTCTTCACCACCCAGATCAAGCCGGAGTTCACGCCCAAATACTTCGTGCGGCTCAAGGTGGAGGAGCTTCCCTGAAGACCGCGCCGCTTGATCCTCGCGCACGCACCTCAGCGTGCCGATGATCCTGGCGGACGAGTTGGTCTCCGCGTCCACCCCCCAGCCTATGATGAAATCGAAAGATCCCACATCCTCGGTGCGAATCGCCGCCCCGGCCCGGCGATCCTTGTTTGTGACGATCCTCGGGTGCTTCGTGATCCTCGGTAGCGCGCTGGCTTCCATCATCAGCGTGCTCACCGGCATGATGTTCCTCGTCGGCAGCTATGGCACCTCGTCTGGAATGACACTCGAAGGCATCATCATCCTGCTGGGGCCTCCTGTGACCCTTGTCGCGGGAGTCGCCCTGATTCGGCGGCGGCGATGGGCCTACGTTTACCTGCTGCTATTGTTAGTAAGCGTGCTCGCATACAACGGCGATCAACTCGGTCGCGGACCGACGCCCCAATCCACCCGTGTTTCACCCAGCGGTGTTCCGACCACCACGCTGGCATCCGGAGGCAGAGGATCCGTGCCGGTGATCGCAGGCTGCGTCGCGCTTCTCGCCGCGTTACTGGTCCGGAACGTGCGGGCGGAATTCGGACTCATCCCCATGAAAACCTGCGAAACAGCAGATTCATCCAACGACGCGGTGAAATGGAGGGTCGGCCATCGTGGGCGCGATTCCATGTATTACGAGGAACTCCACGGAGGCATCTGGGAGAGAATCGATATCGACGGCGAAATGCTGATGGGCCGCGCTCATCACGTGATCTACTTCGCCACAGCCCCGGCATGGAATGCCTACCCCGCTTGGGCGCAAGGGAGAAGGGATGAAATCATTTCCCGGATCAAATCACAATTCCGTGAGCCGGACTACGAGTATCTAGGCGATATCGCGTGAGCGATGAAGCGCAGATCACCCGACAGCAGATCCACTCTTGCAATCACAATCCATCTCTCCCGCACCACACCTAACAATAACGACGATGTTTATCCTGCGGTTTCTCCTGTCATTCTTCCTGACGCTCGGGATCGCCGCCATCTTGTGGACGCAAACGGGTCCGTTCGCCTGGGTCGGCGGCCTCCAGGTCGCCGTCATGGGGCGCTATTCGACCTTTCTCACCCTCATGCTCACCGTACTGATCTGCCTTGCCCCCTTGTTTCTGATCCTTTCCTTCACGCCCAAATACAAAACCATCGAAGTGCCGCAATCACCCGGCCGCACCGGTCTGAGTCGCTCGGTCTCCTGCGGTGGGCTGCTGGCCACCGCCGTGATCCTCGCGTTCGGCCTGGCTCCGTTGTTCGCCCCTTCTCCACCCATCCCGGAAGGCGAGCTCGCTGATACGGTCGCCCAAGCAACGTGGATCCCAGCCCAAGCGAAAATGTCCCGCGCCAAAGAACAGGCAAACATCGATCTCGAAAAGCAGGTTTCTGTCGGCCTTCGAAACTCGATCCCGACCCTCTATACCCCCATCCGCCAGACGGGTTCCTCCGAAGTGATCGGCTTGGTGGCCGGCAGTGAGATCGATTGGCAAAACGCCTCTATCAGCGCCGCCCCCTTCCCGAACCCGGCGAACGACGCCGCCCTTGCCCAATCAAGCGATGCCGTGCTGACCTTGAAGCCCGTCCCATTCTTTGTCCGGCGACAGCTTGCATCACAAAACCTCCCTGTCCCGATGTTCCTGCCCACTTTCCAATGGGGTCGCCATCCTCTATCAGCGAATCTGCCGCTCATCATCGGCGGAGCCTTCGCCCTGATCAGTTTCCTCATCGCCTTGCTCCAGACCCGCAAACGCGAGTCCTTCGTAGGACGACCTTCGGATCTCTGAACGGCGCGCTATACTGCCGGGCACCCTGCTTTGAGGGGAGACTTCGTGATGGTGGCTGTGGCGTCTCGCCGCAGTTGGTCGTTCGCGCGTCCCGCCCGGACCTTGAGGACCGAAGGCAAGGCGCTTCAGACACTCTTTCCAGCCAAGGCGGAGCTCCGCCAGCAGCGACAGTTAGATCGAGCGTCAGCCATTCGCACGGGTGGCATCCATCGGTCCCGACCTTCGCCGTTAGACAACCATATCCGACCATGGTCGGACCGACCGAAGTCCTATTCACGGATTTTCAGATCCCCGCTAGAAATCCAACCGATGCCTGACGCATCGCCAGCAACTAACACAACTACACAAACTCATGAAATCAAACATCACCAACCTCCTCGCCCTCCTCGCCCCCCTCACGCTCGCCACCGGAGCCTACGCCCAAGGCCCGCTCACCCCGCCGCCCGGCGCACCGGCTCCGGTCATGAAATCCCTCGACCAGATCGAGGCCCGCACGCCGCTCGTCGCCGGACAACCTGGGGTCGCCATCAGCGCCGCGGGCACCATCACCATCAGCCAGCCGGGTTCCTATTACCTGACGGGCAATGTCACGATCACCTCCGCTGCAGCGAATGGCATCACCGTGTCGAGCAGCAATGTCACCGTTGATCTGAATGGCTTCGCCCTCATCTGCACGTCGGTAGATGGAGGTACTGGTGTCTCTTTGGTCAACGCGTCGAACGTCCGGATAACGAACGGACATATTCTCGGAGGAACCACGGTTTCCGGGTCCACCTTTACCCTTGCGGGTTGGTATAACGGAATCATTTCCACTTCGGAACAGCCCGGTCAGGTGGCCACCGACATCGACGTCATCGGTACCAGAAACCATGGAATCTCGCTCTCCTATCAAGGAAGCCGGGCCGAACGCTGCTCATCCTTTACGACCGGAGGCTACGGGATTCACGCTTCTTCGATTTCCTTCTGCACGGCGAGAAAAGCAGGAAGTCATGCAATCTTTAACTCCTCGGATCCCGACTCCTCATCCGTGGACAGTTGCTTTGGGGAAACTGTGGGAAATTCATCCAATGGAATTAACTCGCCGGATGGAAACGTCAGCAATTCTCGCGGAACCGCCATTGGCGGCAATGGGGTGACTTGCAGAAATGCAATCAACTCGACTGGTGTTTCGACCTCCTCCACCGGTCTGCTTGCTACGATGGCGAGTAACTGTTCGGGCACCAGCACGTCGGGAACCGGTCTTTTCGCCGCCCACGCCAACAACTGTATCGGCACGTCCACCTCGGGAACCTACGGACTGAGTGTCGTCACGGGCACGGCAAGTTTCTGCCGGGGCACGCGCCCGGGAGGCACCGCGATCCATGCCGGCCTCGCAATCGGTTGCACCACCGGCGGAGGAACCATCACCGCCTCGATTTCCAAACAACTGGGCACTCCCTGAGACCGACCCGTTGAGAACCCTTTCCAAATAGCCACTATGAAAGCCATCTTCCTTCTCCTATTCGTCGCGCTCCCCGCGCTCGCCCAATCCACCATCAACTCCACCCAGAAATACGCTTGGGCAGGCAACACTGGCTGGCTCGATTTCCGCCCGGACACCACCCGCGGATTCCGCTTCGGCGAGTTCTCCTGCGCTGGTTGGATCTGGTCTCCCAACATCGGCTGGATCGACTGCGGCGACGGCACGCCCGCCAACCACATCAACTACGAGAATAACAGTAACACCGACTACGGCGTGAACCACTACGGCACCGGCAACCTCTATGGCATGGCCTGGAGTCCGAACACCGGCTGGATCAACTTCGGCTGGGCCGACCTCGATCCCGACAACCCGAACCGCCCGCATGTCGATCTAACGACCGGCCAGTTCACCGGCTACGCGTGGGGTGCCAACACCGGCTGGATTTCCCTGGCCGGCGTGAAGACCGAGCGTATGGAACTACCAGACACCGATAGCGACGGCATTTCCGATGCCTACGAATACGCCTACGCCGGAAACCTCGGCACTCTCGGCGCGGACCACGACCAGGACGGCGACGGCTTTTCCGACAAGCAAGAATACCTCGCCATGACCAACCCCTTGGATTCTGGGAGCTTCTTCAAGGTTACCAAGATCGAGCCCGTGAATCCGGACGGCAGCGCCATCGACCTTACCTGGACCAGCGCGCCGAACCGCCGCTACCGCGTCGAATGCTCCACCGATCTCGGGGTTTCAGATCCGTGGCACCTGTCGCCTCTCGATCCCGCGGCCGGCTTCACGGCGGATTCCGGGGCGTCCACCACCCGCACCACCTATGACTCGGCCGCGCCGAATCGCTTCTTCCGCATCTCGGCAGTCATCCCGCTCCAGCAGTGACTCCGGCCGCGGCATCCCAACCGGCAACCTGCGCACCGGGCTGGAATAATCCGCGGGTTTTCCCCTTCCCCGCCCGTCCAATTCAGGTTAGTTCAGGACAACCCCATCAACTGGAACACCATGGACATTCTCGGATTCATCAAAGGCGAATTGCTCGAAATCATCGAGTTCAACGACGACTCGCGCGACACGCTCGCGTGGCGTTTTCCGGATGACGACAAGGCGATCAAGAACGGCGCACAGCTCATCGTCCGCGAAAGCCAAGTCGCGCAGTTTGTCTATCTGGGCCAATACGGCGACTGCTTTGCTCCGGGAAAACACTCGCTGGTCACCGACAACATTCCCGTCCTGACCAAGCTCAAGGGGTGGAAATACGGTTTCCAATCCCCCTTCAAGGCGGACGTCTATTTCGTCACGACGCGCCTTTTCACCGGCAACAAATGGGGCACGGCCAACCCGGTGATGATGCGCGACAAGGACTTTGGCGTGGTGCGCCTGCGCTCCTTCGGCTCCTATGATTTCAAGATCGTCGACGCGCCGACATTCCTCAAAGAAGTCGCCGGCACCGATCACCATTTCCGGCTCGATGAATTTGCCGACACCATGCGTTCGCGGATTGTTAGCGTATTCAGCGACGCGCTCGCCTCCTGCGGCGTGCCCGCGCTCGACGTGGCATCGCGCTACTCGGAGCTCGGCGAAGCGCTGCTGCCGCTCATCAACCCGCAAGTCGTCGCAAAATACGGCATCGAGATCACCAGCTTCATCGTCGAGAACGTCTCGGTCCCACCCGAAGTCGAAGCCGCGATCGACAAGCGCTCGAGCATGGGCGTCATCGGCGACCTCAACGACTACGTGAAATTTCAAATGGCCGAGTCCATGACCAAGGGTGGCGCGGATGGCGGCGGCTCCCCTGCCGCAGCCGCCGGCCAGATGGCGATGGGCTTCGGCATGGCGCAGGAAATGATGCGCAACATGCAGAACCAACCACTGCCAGGAAATGCTCCCGCAGCGGCCGGAATTCCCGAACTCCTGAGCCCCGCCGATGCCGCGCAAGTCCTCGGCGTGAGCGAGGCGGACGTCATCGCGTCCATCGACGCCGGCGATCTCAAGGGCAAGAAGATCGGCTCCAGTTACCGCATCACACGGGCGGCCCTCGACGCGTTTCTCGCCGAGTAACCGCCATGGCCGAGGTCAGCGCGCTGCGCAAACATCCCTGCCCAGAATGCGGCGGGGATGCGGAATGGGACGCGTCCAAGAGGGCTCTTGCCTGCCCGTACTGCGGCACCATCCTGCCATGGACGGACGGCGAGAACGCGCTCGGAGCAGCCATCGTCGAACACGATTTAGAAAAGGCACTGGCCTCCGTTTCTCCCGATGACCGTGGCCTGCGGGCGGAGAAAAAATCGGTGAAATGCGAGAGCTGCCAGGCGATCAGCATTTTTGATCCGGATCGCGCGGCGCAGCGCTGCGACTTCTGTGGCTCGCCGTCCATCGTGCCAGTGGACGACCTGAAAGATCTCATCACGCCGGAAAGCGTGCTGCCCGCTGTGGTCCCCGCCACCCGCGTGCGCGACCAACTCCGCACCTGGTATGGCAGCCGCTGGTGGGCACCGAACAAACTGAAACGCTCCGCGCTCACCGACACGCTGCACGGGATTTACCTCCCCTACTGGACCTTCGACGCACATGTTGATGCCGACTGGACCGCCGAGTCCGGCTATTACTACTACGAAACCGAGACTTACCGCGACGGCAATGGCAAAACCCAGACACGGCAAGTCCGTCGCACCCGCTGGGAACGCAGCGCCGGTTCGCTGTCGCATTTTTTCGATGACGACGCCGTGCCCGGCACCGTCGGCGTCCACACCGCCTTGCTGAGAAAAGTCGAACCCTTTCCCACCACCAGCGATTTAAAACCCTACGAACCCGCGTTCGTCCGCGGCTGGACGGTGGAACGCTATCAGGTGGACTTGCGCCAAGCGTCGCAGATCAGCAAGCAGCAGATGGACAGCACCATCCATCAGCTTTGCTCAAACGACGTGCCGGGCGACACCCAACGCAATCTTGACGTCGAATCGCTCTATCAGGGCCGCACCTTCAAACACGTCCTCGTCCCGGTCTGGCTGGCGAGTTATACCTACGGCAGCAAAAACTATCAGGTCGTCGTCAATGGCTACACCGGAAAAATGGCCGGCGAACACCCGCTGAGCTGGGTGAAGATCACCTTGGCCGTGCTCGCCGCGATCATCGTGCTTCTCCTCATCATCGCGCTCGGCCAGCGCTGACTGGAGAGCGGAATTCATTCCGCCCGCACTTCGAAATAATCTGCTAGGTCAAATCAGAGCTGCCGTTTGACTCTTCCATCTCACTCACTTTCGAGATGATCTTCGCGGCCTCTCAAAGCACCGCTCTTCCCACCTTGCGGATGGCGGCCGGATAGAGTTCGTGCTCGATCTTTTGGATGCGGGCGTGAAGCGCCTCTGCGGTGTCGTCGGAGAGGATGGGCACGCTTTCCTGGAGGATGACGGGACCGGTGTCCATGCCGTCGTCCACGAAGTGCACGGTGCAGCCCGCTTCTTTCTCGCCGGCGTCGAGCGCCTGTTTCCACGACTCCAACCCGGGGTACTTCGGCAGCAACGACGGGTGGATGTTGAGAATTCTGCTAGGAAAGGCATCGAGCAGCGGACGTTTCACCAACCGCAAGAATCCGGCCAAGCAGATGAGTTCGACGCCCGCTTCCTTCAAGCGCAGTGCGGTCTCTGCCTGCACCTCGTCGGGGAAACGCGTCTTGAATCCGCCACAATCGATCACGCCCGTGGCGATGCCGTGCTTTTCCGCCCGCTTCAGGATGAACGCGTCCGGGTTGTCGGAAAGCACCAGGGCGATGCGTGCGTCGAGCTTCCCGGCGGCGATCGCGTCGAGGATGGCCTGCATGTTGGAACCGGAGCCGGAGCCGAGGATGCCGAGGATCATGCGCTTGGTTTAGGCCAACTACCCGCCCAGCCAAGCGCCAATTGAAAATTCGCGAGAATTGAACCGCAGATGAACATGGATCAGACAAATGCCAAAAGAAGCCCTCCCGATCGCCAATCCATCATCCCCTTCTGCCTCGGCGTTCATCCGTGTTCATCTGCGGTTAAAAAAATCTTCTCGGACACCCTTTCAGCGACTATCCAACGGCCCATGCATGACGCCCGCATCGATGCCCTCGCCCGCCAGCTCGTCCGCTATTCCACCTCGCTGAAAAAGGGCGAGAAGGTGCTCATCGATCTGCACGACGTGCCGGATTCCATCGGCTTGGCGCTCATTCGCGAGGCACGTGCGAAAGGCGCGTTTCCCTTCGTCCGCATCCACCAGAGTCGCATCACCCGCGAGATGATGAAGGGTGCGGAGGACAGCCAGTATCAAATCATCGCCAAGCATTTGCTCGCCGAGATGAAGGACATGGACGCCTACATCGCGCTGCGCGGCGGCGGCAACATCGCCGAAAACTCCGACGTCCCCGCCGACCGCATGCGTCTCGCGATGAAGCACATGCGCCCGGTGCTCGATCACCGCGTCAAGAAGACGAAATGGTGTGTGCTGCGTTGGCCGTCGTCGTCGATGGCGCAACAAGCAGGCATGAGCACCGAGGCCTTCGAAAAATTCTACTTCGACGTCTGCCTGCTCGACTACAAGGCGCTCGTCCCGGCGATGAACGCGCTCAAAAAGCTGATGGACAAGACCGAGGACGTCCGCCTCACCGGCCCCGGCACCGATGTGCGCTTCTCGATCAAGGGCATCAACTCCGTCGTCTGCGGCGGAAATTACAACATCCCGGACGGCGAGGTTTTCACCGCACCGGTGCGCGACTCGGTGGAAGGCGTCATTTCCTACAACGCGCCGACCATCTATCAGGGGATTCCGTTCGATGCCATTCGGCTGGAGTTTTCGAAGGGCAAGATCGTCAAGGCTGACGCCGGATCGAAGACGAAGCAGCTTAACAAGATCCTCGATAGCGATGACGGCGCGCGCTACATCGGCGAGTTTGCGCTGGGCTTCCATCCCATCATCCGCGAGCCAATGCGTGACATCCTGTTCGATGAGAAGATCGCCGGCTCCTTTCACTTCACGCCCGGCCAAGCCTACGACGAGGCCGACAACGGCAACCGCTCGCAAGTCCACTGGGACATGGTCAACATCCAGCGCAAAGACTGGGGCGGCGGCGAAGTCTGGTTCGACGGCAAGCTCATCCGCAAGGATGGCATCTTCCTGCCCAAGGCATTGGAGAAACTGAATGGTTAGACCATGCCGGGGTGGCTGCGTCTCGCAGCAACGAAATGGCTTGTTGAAAAAGGAGCGAAACGCGGAGGCACAGAGGTCGCGGAGAGAATCGCAAAGCGAAGAAGGAGATGGGCCAATCCCGGTTTTTCGCCTTGGCGGCGGGCGGCGGATGGCGATGCTGCCGCCACCGTGATTTCCGCACCACCGGACAGCCTCCGCACCTCGCCCTGACATGGCTGACGCTCCCGCACCACCGCCCAAGGCCGCACGCGGCGGCGCGGCCTTTGTCGCCGCCGGGATTTTTCTCAGCCGCATCGCCGGATTGATACGGACTCGCGTGTTTGCCCACTATTTCGGGGCTGAGTCGCCGGCCGGAGACGTCTTCAACGCCGCGCTGAAGATCCCCAATTTCCTGCAAAACCTCTTCGGGGAAGGTGTGCTCTCCGCCTCCTTCATCCCGGTTTACGCCAAGCTGCTCGGGGAAAAGAATCATATCGAGGCGGACCGCGTCGCCGGAGTGATCGCCACCCTGCTCGCGCTGATCACCTCCATACTGGCCTTGTTAGGTTTCATTTTCGCGCCCTACCTGACCCTCGCCATCACGCCCGGATTCTCTGCCGAAAAACGCGAGCTGACCGTCCAGTGCGTGCGCATCGTGTTTCCCGGCGTAGCGCTGTTAGTCATGTCCGCGTGGTGCCTCGGCGTGCTCAACAGCCATCGAAAATTTTTCCTCTCCTACGTCGCGCCCGTCATCTGGAACCTCTCCATCATCGGTGCGATGCTCGCATTCGGTGGCCGCCAATCGCTCGACGAACTCGCGAAAACCATGTGCTGGGGACTTGTTCTCGGCAGCTTCTTGCAGTTCGCCGTGCAATTTCCCACCGTCTGGAAACTCGCGCCGGATCTAAAATTCGGAGTTGAATGGGCATCGGCGAATGTCCGCATTGTGCTCACCAGCTTTGGTGCGGTGGTCATCGGCCGCGGCGTCGTCCAGATCAGCGCCTACATCGACAGCATGATCGCCAGTTGGCTGCCCGACGGCGCGGTGACGACCTTGGGCTACGCTCAGATTATCTATCTGCTGCCGATCAGTCTGTTCGGCATGTCCGTTTCTGCAGCGAGCTTGGCGGAAATGTCGCGTGAACGGGCGGGCCACGACGACGAGGAAAGCACCCACGCTAGGCTGCGCGGCCACCTCGACCGCGGGTTGCGCCAAATCGCGTTTTTCATCGTCCCGTCCACAGTGGCCTTCATGTTTCTCGGCGACATCATCGCGGCCGCGATCTTCCAGACTGGCAAGTTTGACGCGAATGCCGCGCGTCTGGTTTGGTTCACCTTGGCGGGTTATGGCGTCGGATTGCTGGCCTCCACGCTCGGACGGCTGTATTCATCCACGTTTTACGCGCTACAAGACACGCGAACCCCGCTACGCTTCGCCATCGTGCGCGTCGTGCTGGTGAGCATCCTCGGCTACTTCGGCGCCATCTATCTGCCAGGATGGTTAGGATTCGAACCAATCTACGGCGTCGTCGGACTAACCGCCATGGCGGGCGTCGCAGGTTGGGTCGAGTTTTGCCTGCTGCGCCGCGCGATGAACCTCCGCATCGGCGCGATCAGCCTACCGGTGACGTTTCTCGCGCAGTTGTGGATTCCCGCGCTGGCAGGAGCTGCGGGCGGTTGGGGCATGAAATGGCTGGCCGAATGGCTGCGCGAATCGCAGCCCGTGCACCCGATTTTCGTCGCGATCTTCGTCTTCGGCGTGTTCGGCGTGATTTATTTCGGCGGCACCTTGCTGGCAGGCGTGCCGCAGGCGAAAGCGCTGCGGGACACACTGTTGCGCCGCTTCGTGCGGCGGTGATGGGCAAGTGGAATCGTCGGATCAACTCTCCGCCCCGCATTTCATGTCTTTCGCGACCTCTGCCAACTCCTCCGGACTGACATCGCGAACATGAGTGGCGATGGACCATTCATGGCCGTAGGGATCGACGACGATGCCGTAACGATCGCCCCAGAACATGTCGGCGATTTGGAGTTTCACCGTGGCTCCGGCATTCACCGCGCGCTCGAAAAGGGCGTCCGCATCCTCGACCTGAAGGTGAAGCGTCACCGAAGTACCGCCGCGCGCGCTGGGGCCGAGCGCCCCCCAGCCGGGCATTTCGTCGACCAGCATAAGCATCGAATCGCCGATGCGGATGGAAGCGTTCATGATTTTGCCATCCGGCGCGTCGAGGCGGCAACATTCCTCCGCGCCAAAAGCTTTCTGATAGAAGGAAATGGCCTCAGACGCACCGGCGCAGACAAGATGCGGGGTGACGGTGTGCATGCCGTTTGGCACGGGATCGACGGATTTTTCAGCGTTCATGGTCGTGGTTGGGATAGATGATGCAAATCTCTACCACAACGAACGGCTGTCCATGATCAGGACAAGCCTCCAAGCATTTCTGAAATTTCCCACCATCAGGCCGCTGCGCCTAGAGTGCTTCGACGGTTAGGAAACAGCGGGTTCGCCGTGTTGGAGGACGTTGAGGGCAAGGTTGCCGATGGACTCAAGGTGGTTGTTGATCTCGGTGAAGATCATCTCGGTGGGGACGTCGCCGCCATCCTGCATGCGTTTCACCGATGCCTTGTTGTGAGTCTTGCGCAGTGCGTTGATGCGATCCTCGTTTTGGTGGGCCGCATCCATCAAGCCGGGATCGACGCCAGAAAGCGAGGTGGTGCAAGTCTGCAACGTGGTTTTCACCTCGGCACAAAGGCGGCGAATTTCCTCGTTATGGAAGGGCTGGAACTGAATGCCCTTTTCATATTTCCGCTGCACCACCTTGACCAAGCGGTAGATACGATCGGTGATTTCCTCCAGCTCTGACACGGCGCGCAGCATGGCGGCGATGCGGCCGGCATTTTCCGGACCTATTTCGTGGCTCGAACATTGGATTAGGTAGGAGGTGATGTCATGCAACATGACATCGCAGGTGTCCTCCATGCGCTTGAGTTCCACGACTTTACCGGAAAGGTCTTCATTCGGGTTTTCCAGCACTTCGACAAAGCCCGCAAACATTCCGTTGGTGAGCGTGGCCATCTGGCGCGCCGCGTTCTCGGCCTCGGCGATGTTGAGTTCACCAAGATCGACGAGCCCTTGGGAAATATACTTCAGCTGGGCGGCACCGGCGTCCGGCGCGGGATCCCGGACCCACCACTCGACGAGGCGCGCGAGCTGCGGCACGAAGGAAACGAGCAACAGAATATTCACGAGATTGAAGGCAGAGTGGAAAATGGCGGTGGCAAATGCGACATCGAAGCCAGCCATGCTCTCATTCGCTCCTCGCAAGGATTCGGGCAGCATGCCCGCCAGCCACCAGCACAGGCGGCTGAATGGATAGAATGCGAGCAGCATCCAGCAAACGCCGATGACGTTGAATGAGAAGTGCGCGCGGGCGGCACGCCGGGCATGCACATTCGCTCCCAGCGCCGCCAGCCAAGCCGTCACCGTGGTGCCGATGTTTTCGCCCAACACGATGGCGGCAGAGTTTTGGAAAACCGCGATGGGATCCGCGTTGACGTCACCCAGCCAGCCGTTGAGCGCACAGGTCATCGTGATCGCCATCGCCGCAGAGGACGACTGGACGAGCAGAGTGAGGAAAACTCCACCCAACAGATAGAGCAACACCGAGGCAAATCCACGACCGCCCATCCAGGAAACGATGCCCTCAATCGTCTGAGCCATGTTCGGGTCCTCCTTCATGAGCATTTGCACATCCGGCACGGAGTCCTTGAGCAAACCCAGGCCGAAGAACACCAAGCCGAAGCCGAGCATCATCTCACCCCAGCTCTTGCCTTTGTCCTTGCCGATGAAAACGAAGGGCAGGCCGATGCCGATGAGTGGCAGCGCGATATCCGCCACGTTGAATTTTCCGACCACCGCGACTATCCACGCGGTGATGGTGGTGCCAAGATTGGCCCCCATGATCAAGCCAATGGATTGGATAAGCGTGAGCAGCCCGGCATTGACGAAGGAAACGACCAGCACCGTGGTGGCCGATGACGACTGGACCAGCGAGGTGGTGATGAAGCCGGTAAAAATGCCGGAAAACCGATTGGAAGTGAGCCCGGATAGGGCGGTGCGCATGCGTTTGCCGGCCACCCGTTGGACCGCCTCCGACATGACCTTCATCCCAAAAAGGAACACCCCGAGCGCCCCCATCACTTGAAGCAGACCGAGCGTGAATGAAAAGGCAGTGGTGGACGCGAGCAAGGTCATGGGATCGCGGAAAGCTCGTCACATGATTTTCCCACGAGCCAGAAAAATCGAACTTGAGGCCCCTTCCCTTTCCGGGAATGCGCTGGCGGCCAAACGCCTGCGGTGCTAGCAGCGTCCTGCCATGCCCTCCCGCGGTCGCCACCAAAGTTCGTCCAAGGAATGCCTCCGCTTGCTCAAGCGCATCGAGGCGATGGACGGCGTGACGGGCGTGATCATCGGCCGTTCCTATGGCGGAAAGTCGTTGGGACAAGGGCTGGCTACCGGAGCCATCCGCATCCAACGCACGCTGGAGGGCGGCATCAAGGCGGTCACGCAGTCGGAGAAGGGCTTGCAGGAAATTTACATCCGCACGCTGACGGGCCGCGAGGAACAGGTGGCAGCGGAAATCGCCCAGCTGTAAGCGACAGGCCTAGAATCTGAGGAAAAGCAACGCCTGCCTTGCCATGGCAGGCGCGGGGCGTATGGTCGCCGCCAAGCCAGTCATGACGCCGTTTTTGAGGAAAATCCTGGGGATGAATTGGGTGCTCGTGCTGGTGATGTATGGGCTCCTGATCTTCGGCGTTTTCATGATCGAAAGCGCGGCTCGCCACCTTTCCGTGCCGCAGGAAACGCTGAAGCAATTCGGCAGCGCCGGGGCCTATTTTGCATCAAAGCAAAAAACCTTCATTCTGCTCGGCAGCGTGGCTTACTTCGCCGCCGCCTTCATCGACTACCGCTGGATTCGCTGGCTCGGCATCCCTTTTTACGTCGCCAGCTTGGGCATGATGGCTGCGGTGATGTTTAAACCGGAGGAAACCGGCGCCTCAATTGTTCACCAGCTCACCCTTCCTGGCGGCCTGACTTTCCAACCGGCGCAGCTCGGCGTGACGGCCGGCATCTTGCTGATTGCTTGGCTCATCCAAGATTTGCCCAAGCTCCACCGCTGGCTCGGCGCGCCCTTCGTACGCATCGGCATCATCGGCGTGGTCGCTTTGGTGCCTTTCCTGATGGTGATGAAAATGGGCGATATGGGATCCGCGCTGGTGTGGATCCCCGTGGCCATCGTCGCGCTCATCATCGGCGGCATCCCTTTCCGCTATCTCACCTGCATGACGTTCCTCGGCGTAGGATTGTTGCCTTTGATCTATTTCGTCGCGCTGCCGCTGGTTTCCAAACGCGGGCCGGAGCGCATCGACACCTGGTTGCGCATGATGAATGGCCGCGAGGTGGACATCCTCGGCGACGCCTATTCGCCCTACTATGTTTCCATGGCCGTCGCCAAGGCGGGTTGGAAAGGCTGCGGCTACAAGTCCACCGAGGAAAGCGGTTCACTCATCGCCAAAGGCTTCGGCTCCAAAACCACCGCGCACAACGACTACATCTTCGGCGTCATCGGCGAAGAACTCGGCTTCCGCGGCAGCCTGTTGCTGCTCACCGCGTTTGCACTGCTGCTCATTCAAGGGCTGTTTATCGCGTTTTACAGCCGAGATGTGTCCGGACGCTTGTTAGTCTGCCTGATCATGGCGCTCTTTTTCGCACACATTTTCGAGAGCATCGGCATGTGTGTGCTGCTCATGCCCGTCACCGGCATCCCGCTACCACTCATCTCCTATTCCGGCACCTTCGTGGTGATTTGCATGTTCCTGCTCGGCCTCGTCCAGAGCGTGTGGATTCACCGCAACTCGAAACTCGAGCCGAAGATGCGCAAGGAAGAAGCCTAACACCAAGGCCCGGCCTGCAAGCGTGGTCGATGCCGGAAAAACAAAACGCCCGGCTGCACGAGGCGGCCAGGCGTTTTGGGGAAAATCGGGATGCGCGACCCGTATCAGTCGAGCTTCGGCTTGCCCACGCGGCGGACAGCACCGAAGCGCTTTTGGAACTTGTCGATGCGGCCTTCGGTATCGACGAACTGCGCCAAGCCCGTGAAGAACGGATGGGAGTCGGAGGTGATGCCGATGGAGATCACACTGTGTTCCACACCATCGATGACTTCCTTCTTTTCAGAGGCCTTGGTCGAGCGGGTGATGAAACGCTTGCCGGTGGTCATGTCAACGAAGACGACCGGATTGTATTTCGGATGAAGATCCTTTTTCATGGGAATGGTGGTGACCGGCACGTTACCGACGCGACGGGACGCGGAGAGTGGCTAAAAACCCACCTCTGTCAAGCTACCATCCGACGCGAATTTTTAAAAAGTCGGATTCCTTGAAATTTAAGGCTTGCTGATTAAATTTCTCGTGCTGGTATGAACCGCTGGGTTTTTTGAGTCGCTTTTGTCACCAAGGCATGTAGGTTCGCGGCGTTATGGCAATTACCACGAAACGTACCCGATTCTCACGTCGCCTTCCTGACCATGTCACCGATGAGCTCTGCAACGTGCTTGCGGAGAAAAAGGTGTTTGGCTTCAACGATCTCTTCGAGCGCGTTTTCGCCAATCTGAAGGTTCGCAATGCGGTGAGCGGTGGTGAAGAAATGCTCCGTCTGCGGGCTTACGAGAAACTCCAAAACCTCGTCACCCGTGGTCTGGTCGAAAAGATCGGCAAGGAATACAAGGGCACTGCCCGGGTTCACGAAGCCTCCAGCGCTTATGCAGCCGCTCAAGAAGCAGCAGCTCAAGAGGAAGCCTGAATCGAGTACCGTTTAACAAAACCCGCGGCCTTCATCGGGCGCGGGTTTTTTTTCGCGGTTTTTTCCTACCCATTTTAGCCGGGGAAACTTAAGACCGCTGCGTCCAGCTAGCCAGATCATGCCTCAAGATTACCTTCCCGTCCTTTTCCAGATCCTGATTGCTCTCGGATTCGCAGTCTCGACCTTGACCGCGAGCGTGATTTTCGGGCGTTCCGGAAGGCGCAATGCCACCAAGGACAGCGCCTATGAGTGCGGGATGTTGCCTATCGGCGACGGCGCGCCGCGCTTTTCGGTGAAGTTCTATCTGGTTGCGATGCTGTTCGTGATTTTCGATATCGAGGTGGTGTTCATGTACCCATGGGCGGTGCAGTTCCGGGATCTCGTCGCCAAGGATGCGACCGCGCTGGTGAGCATGGCAGGATTCGCCGGCATCTTGGTTTTCGCCTACGTTTACGCGCTGAAAAAAGGCGCTCTCAACTGGAAATCCTGACGGTCGCCCGATGATCCATCACGTCGTTTATTTCCAGCTCAAGGCCGAGGTGGACAAGGCCGCGATGGAAGACATGGTGCGGACCAGCCGCAGCCTGCTGTTGCGCATTCCCGAGGTCCTTTCCGTCAGATCGGGTCGCAATTTAGAACCCGACTCCCAGTGGCAGTTCTTTTTCGCCATTGAGGTGGACTCGCGAGAGAAGCTGCGTGCCGTGCTCGATGACCCGTTCCATCTCAAGCTGATGGAGCACACCATCAAGCCGCGCACCAACAACTCCTTCGAGTTGGACTTCGAACTCGATCCCTCGAAAGCCCTGAAATATTCATGAGCGCCATGAGGGGAATTGGTATGAATCGGGCTTGAATCCTGCTTCCCCGACCACCAAGTTTCGCGCCCGGCGACGGACGCACATTCTTCAATCACTCATGGTATTTCCGATTCAAATTCCAAACGATGCCCCGTTCAATGCAGAGCAACGGGCATGGCTCAATGATTTTCTGTCCAAGGCATTGGCTACGGGTGCTCAAGCCACTCCGAGCGGCCCTTCCATCCCGGTGACCGTGGTTTACGGCTCCCAAACCGGAACCGCAGAAGGCCTCGCGAAAAAGCTCATCAAGACCTTCAAAAAAGGCAACTTCGCGCCGGAACTCCATGACATGGCCGCCTATGACAGGTCGCGCCTGCCGCAAGAGCGCAACCTTCTCATCATCACCTCCACCTACGGCGACGGTGAGCCACCGGATTCTGCGGCGGACCTCCACGGCTGGCTGTTGAGCGACGCTGCGCCGAAGCTCGACGGCGTTTCCTACTCAGTGCTTGCGCTGGGTGACAGCAGCTACCCGGATTTTTGCAAATGCGGCATCGAGTTCGACACCCGCCTCGCCGCACTCGGCGCGAAACCGCTGGTCGCACGCGTCGATTCAGACGTCGATCCGGATGCGCCCTACAAAATTTGGTCGGAAGCCGTGATTGCCGCCTTGGCACCCTCCGGAGCCGCCATTCCAGCAGATACCGAAAGTGGCGATGACTCGGCGGCCGAAGGCTATTCCAAGAACAATCCGTTTCCCTCGGCCGTGGTCGAGAATCGCAATCTCAACGGCCCGGGCGACAAGCAGACGCACCAAATCGCGCTGTCTCTGGTCGATTCTGGCTTGGATTACGAGGTCGGCGACGCCTTGGGCGTTTACCCGCAGAATCCCGAAAGCGTGGTCGACGAGATCATCGCGAATCTGCCGTTCAAGGCCGGCGACGTGCCCATCCCCGACGGTGGCGAAGCTCCGTTGCGTGAGGCGCTGATCCGCCACTACGACATCGGCTCCATCAACAAATCCATCATCCAGAAATGGCAAGCCCGCAGCGGTTCGCCCTTCCTCCGCTCGCTGGTTGAGGCCGACGACAAGAAGGCGTTTGATGACTTCAGCTGGGGACGCGATCTGATTGACCTAGTGATCGACCATCCTGCGGACTTTTCAGATGGCGAGGAATTCGTCTCCATTCTGAAAAAGCTTCAGCCGCGGCTGTATTCCATCGCCTCCAGCCCGCGCGCTCATCCGGGCGAGGTGCATCTGTGCGTCGGCATCGTCCGTTACCACACCTTCGGTCGCCAACGCGGCGGGATTTGTTCGACCTTCCTCGCTGACCGCATGACGGCGGAAACCAAGCCGCGCGTTTACGTCCATTCCAACAATGCCTTCCGCCTCCCCGCCGATGGCGCGACCGACGTGATCATGTGTGGACCCGGCACCGGCATCGCGCCTTTCCGCGCGTTCTTGGAAGAGCGCAAGGTGAGCGCCGCCAAAGGCCGCAACTGGCTGTTTTTCGGCAATCCTCATGCCGCGACGGATTACCTCTATCAGGATGAAATCGAAGGCTACTTGGCCGATGGCACATTATCCCGACTCGATGCTGCGTGGTCACGTGACCAAAAAGAAAAGCTCTACGTTCAGCACCTGATGCGCACTCATGGTGCGGAACTCTGGTCCTGGCTGAATGGCGGCGCAGCCTTCTACGTCTGCGGCGATGCTTCACGCATGGCCAAGGACGTGGATCTAGCGCTCCATCAAGTGGCCGAAGAACACGGCAAGCTCACTCCCGAAGAGGCCGTCGCCTTCATCTCCAAGCTCAAGAAGGAGAAGCGCTACCTGCGCGACGTTTATTGAAGATAGACTTCCACGTCACCATCCGACGTGAGCAACAATCTGCTAGGCCGTGGACAGCTTTACGCGCGTCCACGGCTTTCTCGTTTGATCCAACCCAGAAATGGCACGCACTCGATGCGTGTCGGCTTCACGAAAAAGCCCGCCTTGGTGTGATCCAAGGCGGGCTTTGAAGTTTTCGAGGGTGGCAGCTTTGCCTCAGTGGCGGTATTTCCGCTTGAAATGCAGGGCCGCAGTGGACTTGGCGATGACGCCTTGCAAGTAAGCGACTTCTTCCGTGTTCAAGTTGTGATCCACGGCTGCCAGCTTTTCGTGCGCCCGTTTGATCGCTTCCTCAACGTGAGCTTCGTCGATGTCCGCCTCGCCGAGTGCACTGTCGGTGAGGACGATGACCTTGGTTTGGGTGACTTCTGCAAATCCGGAACCAATGGCGAGCTTCTGAACCTCACCGCGGTGCTGGTAACGCAACTCGCCGGGTTGCAGCGCAGTCACCAGACCGGCGTGCATCGGCAGAATTCCCATCTCACCATCCGCTCCCGGGAGATAAACATTCTCCACGGTGTCCGAGAAAATCTTCTTCTCGGGAGTGACGATTTCGAGTTTGAGAGCCATGGAATTGAGATCTGAAATTTGAGATTTGAAATTTCAAATCTTCAGTCGCGAGCCACCGATTCGATGCCGCCCTTCATGTAGAAGTTGCCTTCTGGCACGTCGTCGAGCTTGCCGTCGAGGATTTCCGCGAAGCCTTTCACGGTGTCGGCGATGGAAACGAGGACGCCGGGGACGTTGGTGAAAACTTCCGCAACGTGGAAGGGCTGGGTGAGGAAACGCTGGATTTTCCGAGCGCGGAAGACGGTCATCTTGTCTTCGTCGGAAAGCTCGTCCATGCCGAGAATGGCGATGATGTCCTGCAGGTCCTTGTAGCGCTGAAGCACCATCTGGACGCCACGAGCGACGCGGTAGTGTTCCTCACCGATGATTTCCGGAGCGAGCGCTTTCGAAGTGGAAGCGAGCGGGTCAACGGCTGGGAAAAGCGCTTGCTCGGCGAGCGAACGCTCAAGCACGACGGTGGCGTCCAAGTGAGCGAAGGTGTTGGCGGGAGCTGGGTCGGTCAAGTCGTCCGCAGGGACGTAAACGGCCTGAATCGAGGTGATGGAGCCCTTGTTGGTCGAGGTGATCCGCTCTTGGAGACCGGCCATTTCCTCGGAAAGGGTTGGCTGGTAACCGACGGCGGACGGCGTCCGGCCGAGGAGCGCGGACACTTCGGAACCGGCTTGGGAGAAACGGAAGATGTTATCGACGAAAAGAAGAACGTCTTGGTTCGCTTCGTCACGGAAGTGCTCAGCCATGGTCAGCGCGGAGAGCGCGACGCGGAGACGGGCACCTGGAGGCTCGTTCATCTGGCCGTAGCAAAGCGCGACCTTGGAACCTTCAGCGAGGACTGGGTTGCCTTGCTCGTTGAGTTTTGGATGGCCGTGCTCGTCCTTCTCAGTGGCGATGACGTTGCCTTCGATCATTTCCCAGTAAAGGTCGTTTCCTTCACGGGTCCGCTCACCCACACCGGCGAAGACGGAGTAACCGCCGTGCGCTTTCGCGATGTTGTTGATGAGCTCCATGATGACGACGGTCTTGCCGACGCCGGCACCACCGAACATGCCACCCTTACCACCCTTGAGCAGCGGGCAGATGAGGTCGATGACCTTGATTCCGGTCGCGAGGACTTCGGTGTTTGCGGATTGTTCCGTGAGCGTCGGAGCGGGGCGATGGATAGGCGAGCGGAAGTTCGCATCGGCGAGCGGCACGTTTTCGTCCACCAGATCGCCAGTGACGTTGAAGATACGTCCCAGCACTTGCTTGCCCACGGGCACCGAAATCGGCTGGCCCTTGTCAACCAAAGTCATGCCGCGCTTGAGGCCGTCCGTGGTGGACATGGCCACCGCACGCACCCAGCCGTCGCCAAGGTGCTGCTGGACTTCGAGCGTCAGCTTGGTGTCCACACCGTTGAGGACATATTGAATCTCCAACGCGTTGTAAATCTCGGGCAGCTTGGTGGCCTTGGAGAAGTCGGCGTCGATGACGGCGCCGATGATCTGGACGATAGTTCCGGTGTTGCTCATGGGAAAAAGTAGCGAGTTATCAGTTTGAAGTTTTTCAGATCTTGAGGAGGGCCAGTGCTGGTTTTCATTCTTTCTGAAACCTAGCAACTAGCAGCTCGAGGCTTATTCCATCGCCTTCATGGCGGTGGTGATTTCGAGAAGCTCGGCGGTGATCGCACCTTGGCGCAGCTTGTTGTATTCGAGCGTGAGTTCCTTGATGAACTTCTTCGCGTTGTCGGTGGCAGCCTTCATGGCGACCATCCGTGCGGAGTGTTCGGAAGCGCGTGCCTCAAGCAGCGTTTGGAAAACGCGGAAGTTGATATAAAGCGGCAAGATCGCGCTGAGCACATCTTCGGGCGAGGGCTCGAACAAGAACTCGTTGGTGTCTGTGGAATCACCAACATGAGTGGGTGGGATGACAGGCAGCAGTTGGACGACTTCCGGTTGTTGCGTGAGCGTGTTGACGAAGCGGGTGAAGGCCACCGTCACCTTGTCATAACTGCCGTCGAGAAACTGCCGTGAAAGCAGTGAAGCGATGGCCCGTGCGTCGGCGAAAGGAACCGGGTCCTTGACGCTGAAATCGGCGATCACGGTGCGGCCCATTTTCTCCAGCATCACGCGCAGCTTGCGGCCGACGGTGACGTAATCCGCATCGGCGGAGGTTTCCTTGCGGAGCACCTTGGCCAAGTTGGTGTTGATCGGTCCGCAAAGTCCCTTGTCCGTGGAGATGACAAGTACCAGTTCACGGTTGCCCGTGCGCTTTTCGAGCAGCGGATGCGTGACGTCGGTGAAGCCTTCGCTGATGTCTTGGAGGACACCGTTGAGCTGTTGCGAGTAGTCACGGCCAGCCAGCGCTTGGTCCTGCGCCTTCTTCATCTTGGCCGCAGCGACAAGCTGCATCGCGCGGGTGAT
>JAZKEG010000040.1:0-16351 GCA_040387215.1 Verrucomicrobiota bacterium
TCTCCGGCGAGGATCGTGATGCGGTGGCTGCGTGACATGCGCGGGAAAATGGCGGCCACCCCGGCGCGTGGCAAGTGTGCAAAATGCGGTGAGGAATTTAACTCAAACGCGGAGTTTGCTGAGGTCGCAGAGAGTGGCGCAGAGGTTGGATGCGATCCTCCTGGTTTCGATGGGCCATCCTTGGCTTGCGGTGACGGAGGATAGACACCATTCTGCCAATGCTATGCAGGCTGTGACCGACCGATTGAAGAATTTCCTCCAATACGTGGCCGTCAACTTGATTGACGAACCCGCGAAGGCGCAGCTCAAGGTGGCGGAACTCGGGCCGAAGAAACTGCGCTTCAAGCTCATCCTCGCGCAGCAAGACGTGGCGGTGCTCATTGGCCGCAACGGCTTCACCGCCTCGGCCATACGCAGCGTGCTCAAAGCAGCGGCCGATCGCGAAGGCGTGCAGGTGAACCTCCAGATTCATTCTCACGAGGAAGAAACGGAGATGCTCGCCAAGGGTGACGCTCATTGATCGGGATCTGTCGCTTTTTAAAATGAGTCGAAAGTCCTCGCGGTCGGTTCGGAAACGACAAGCGCTCGTCAAGCCAACGGAGCTGACTTTTCGGTCCATCGTGCGCCGCCATCCGGTGGCGTTTGCCATCCTCTATCTGCCCGCCGTCATAGCGATCATTGCGGCATCCAAGATAGGTCCGTTTGTCGGGTTCTATCTCTTATTTCCCGGCGTGTGGTGTTTCTTTGTCTCCGCAGCCATTCTTCACGACATTGACTGCGGGACGATGCGCTTTCGGGCGACAGGCTGGTCGACAACGATCACGCGCGACAAGTCCCCCTTGCGTTTCTGGGGAACCATTGCGATCTGGGCAATGGCCTATCTTTTCGCCATCGCATTTCCCATCGGCTACGCGCTGCAAGAACGCGCGGAAACGTTAGATCAGGTTGAGCAAGGCACGGCTCCTTGAGAATTCAGCCGACGTGCGCCAAGCACCCCGGGCAATTCTGCGCGAAATGGCCGGGTTCGATCTCGTCGAGTGACGGCGATTGGTCTGTCAGGCAGAGTTCGGATTTGCCGAGGCGGTTGCGGGGTTGGAAGGAGCAACCGGGTGCGGGGCGGGAGAGATCGGGCGGTAGGCCGGGGATGGTGTAGAGTGGCTCGCCCTTGGCGTGGGTGGCCGGAATGGATTTCAACAAGGAGCGGGTGTAAGCGTGCAGCGGGTGGCGGAAAAGCTCGGCTTTTTCGGCGCTTTCGACGATGCGGCCCGCGTACATCACGTTGATTTTGTCACACATTTCCGAAACCACTGCGAGGTCATGGGTGATGAAAATGACGGCGGTGCCAAGATCGCGTTGGCGCTCGCGGATGAGGTCGAGCACTTGCTTTTGCACGGTGACATCGAGCGCGGTGGTCGGCTCGTCGCAGATGAGCAGTTCGGGTCGGGTGATGAGCGCCATGGCGATCATGACGCGTTGGCGCATGCCGCCGGAGAATTCGTGCGGATAGGCTTGGATGCGGGTTTCAGGATCCGGGATGCCGACTTCGGCGAGCGCGTCGATGGCGCGGGTGAGTGCCTTCTTTCCAGTCAATCCTTCGTGCAGCGCGAGCGGCTCGGTGAGCTGGCTGCTGACTTTCATGAACGGGTTCAACGAAGTCATCGGATCTTGGAAAATCATCGAGACGCGCTTGCCGCGTATCTTGCGCAGCTGGCTTTCCGAGGCTTTGAGCAAGTCGATGCCGTCGAAGATCGCCTCGCCGCGCTCGATGCGTCCAGGTGGTTGCGGGATCAATCCTAACAAGGAATAGCAGGTGACGGATTTCCCCGATCCAGACTCGCCGACGATGCCGAGCGTTTCGCCGGGATCGACGGTGAACGAGACATCCTCAACCGCATGCACGACGCCGTTGCGGGTGTGGAAGCGGGTGGTGAGATGGCGGACGTCGAGCAGATGCATGGGAGAAATCGTTCAGGCGATGACAAACTCACTCGCGTTCGCCAGTGTTGTTCGCCGAGTGGAGGTTGAAGGGAGAGAGATCATGGAAAAAAAGGCTTGGTCGGAAGAGTCTAACTACTCTTGAGGAGTCAACTCGCGGGTTTGATGCGGAATGGCGTTCGAAAAGAAGGCCAACCCAATGATGAGTCCCGGAATGAAACCATAGATGGAGTCGAAGATTTGGTCGATGGGATGGCGGACATCGATTCCAAACAGGAGATAGAGAGGCAGCGCCGAAAGGGTGCTGATCAGGTAAAGCCAAGCGCCCCAGCGCTTCAACTTGAACAAGCCAACCCACGACGCAATCCAAACGCCCAACATGGGAATACTCGCCGCCAGGATGAGAATCGTGCTGGAGCTCATCGGTTCTTCGGTGGAGAACGCAAGGCTTTGATTCTCCACCAGAGCCAAAGCCTCTTCGGGAAGAAAGCGATCCGCCCAGTAACTCACGGCGATCCCCAGCGGAATGAGAGCGATCTCTGCGATCACTGCCAACTTGAGGATTTTAGATGCGTTCATGAGTCAGTGAAAAGGCAGCCGCGCGACTTTGAAGGCCGCGATGGAAAGCGCAAGCTTGGGTGAGGGCGGAATCAAATGCCGAAGGCAGAACGGATGGCGCGGACGATCTCATCGACGGGCGCGTCGATGGAAAGCGTGAGGCCTTCCTCATCCGACGGAGGCTCAAGCGTGACGAGTTGGCTGGCGAGCATGTCGGCCTTCATGTAGTGGCCGGCGCGATGGTGGAGCCGCTGCGTCAAGGTTTCGCGATCGCCCTCCAGATAGACCAGCGCGACGCGATCCGACCCGACGCCGAGTTGGTCGCGGTAGGATTTTTTTAACGCGGAGCAGGCGAGAACGGTGACGGACCCCGGGGGCGCGGCATCGATGACTTCACGGCGCAGGGTGGCGAGCCATGGCGCGCGATCGGCGTCGTCGAGCGGCTGTCCGGCGGCCATTTTGGCGACGTTGGCGGCGGGATGGAAATCGTCGGCGTCGAAGAATTTTCCGCCGCACGCGTTGGCCAGCGCGGCACCGACGGTGGATTTCCCCGATCCAGCGACGCCCATGACGATGATGACACGCGGAAATTTCATGAACGGATCGTCACCATTGGCCGTATCGATTTCAAACCTGAACTTGGCATTGCGGGATCCTCCGGCAGTCGGCTAACTCGCCCGAGACATGGAAAACCCCACCCGCATGAAGGCCTTGCTTCTCACCGCGCCATCGACTTTTGAATTCACGGAAATGCCCGCGCCGCAGCCTGGCCCGGGCGAAGTGCTCATCGACATCCGCGCTTGCGGGATTTGTGGCAGCGACATTCACGGCATGGACGGACGCAGCGGTCGGCGCATCCCGCCTATCGTGATGGGCCACGAGGCGGCGGGCGTGATCGCTGCAACGGGTGAGGGGATCACCGAGTGGATAATCGGCGATCGTGTGACCTTTGATTCCACCGAATTCTGCGGCGAGTGCGAGGAGTGCCTGCGTGGGAATTTCAACCTTTGCTCGAACCGCAAAGTGCTCGGGGTGTCGTGCACGGACTACCGTCGTCACGGCTGCTTCGCGGAACAAGTGGTCTTACCTGCTAGAATCCTGCATCGCCTTCCTGATTCGCTGTCGTTTGAAAAAGCCGCCTTTGCCGAGCCGGTCGCGATCGCCCTGCACGCGGTGAATCTCGCACCGGAAAGTTTTGACGAACCGGCCATCGTCATTGGTGCCGGATTGATCGGCCTGTTGGTCATTCAGGCGCTCAAGGCACGCGGTTGGAGTTCTATCATTGCGGTGGATTTGGATGATTCGCGGTTGGAGCTGGCCAAGCAGTTGGGTGCCTCGCTGACGTTTTCCGCGAAGGAGGAAATTCTAGCAGCACGGTTGCGTGAAGTTTGTGGCGGCGATGGCGCGCGGGTGGCCTTCGAGGTTGTCGGTGCGGCGGCTCCGGTGGATTTGGCGATACGCAGCGTTTGCAAGGGCGGCACGGTGGTGCTGGTCGGAAACCTTCAAGCCAGCGTGCCCATGCCCTTGCAGGAAGTCGTCACACGACAAATTTCCCTGCGCGGCTCCTGCGCCTGCGCCGGTGAGTATCCCGAGGCGATACGCCGCATTGAAGACGGGTCCATTCAAGTCGAGCCGCTGCTCAGCGCTGCGGTGCCACTGAGTGATGGTGGCGAATGGTTCGCTCGTCTCGCGAACAACACGGAAGGCCTGCTCAAAGTCGTTTTAAAACCATGAAATCCTTCGATCTAACCGGGCGCACGGCCCTTGTCACCGGAGCCAGTCGCGGGCTCGGAAAAGGTTTTGCCAAAACTCTCGCGGAAGCTGGAGCCGACGTCATCGTCACCAGCCGCGATTCCAGCGATCTCGCGGATGTCTGCGCGGAGATTCAGAAACTCGGCCGCAAGTGCATTCCCGTAGCGCTCGATGTGCGATCCTTCGAAAGCATTCAATCCGCGATTCATGAGATGAAATCCCAGGTGGAGTGCATCGACATCCTCGTCAACAACGCGGGCTGCAACGTGCGCAAGCCTGCGACGGAAATCACTTGGGACGACTGGAATCTCGTCATGGACACCAACCTGCGCGGCACCTTCTTCGTCGCCCAACAGGTCGCGGCCCAATTCATGATCCCGGAGAAATACGGCCGCATCATCAACATCGGCTCGGTCACCTCCGTCGCCGGTTACGCGGGCCTCGCGCCCTACTGCGCCAGCCGTGGCGGCACGAAACAACTGACAATGAGCCTCGCCGATGATTGGGGCGTGCACGGCATCACCGTGAACTGCCTCGCCCCCGGATGGTTCAAGACCGCGCAGAACGCCGTGATGTATCAGGATCAGGAATGGGTGGAATACCTGAGCGATCGCATCCCGCTGAAACGTCCCGGCCAAACTGGTGATCTCGACGGCCCGCTCATTTTCCTCGCCTCAGAAGAAAGCCGTTACATGACCGGCCAGCTTCTTCTCATCGATGGCGGCATTTCCACCGGTGCGACCCGCGCCGTTCCCGTGAAAAAACAACCATGAGTGGCCTCGTCCAGAACTGGCCCTTCGTGGTCCTCGCAGCGAGCGTGATTTTCATCATCATCTCCATCACGAGGTTCAAGCTGCACCCCTTCCTCGCTTTGGTGATGGCCGCCATTTTTGCCGGTGTCCTTTCTCGTATCTATCCGCTCTCCACCGCAGTCGATGGCGTGGTGGTGATTTCCTCACTGGCCGATGTGCTACGCCTGACGATGGAAGGCTTTGGCAAAACGGCGGCGGGCATCGCCATTTCCATCGGCCTCGCATCCATCATTGGCTTCTGCCTGATGGAAAGCGGTGCGGCCGATCGCGTGGTGCGGCGTTTCCTGCACATCTTCGGCGAGAAAAACGCCGGCATCGCCCTGTTGGTGAGCACTTACCTGCTCTCCATTCCGATTTTCTTCGACACCATGTTCATGCTGATGGCACCGCTGGCCAAGGCGCTCTATGTCCGCACCGGCAAGAACTACCTGCTCTACATCCTCTGCGTTTGCTGCGGCGGCGTGATCACCCATTCCCTAACGGTTCCTCATCCGGGACCCATCGCGATGGTGGACAATCTCAAGCTCGACGTCGGCTTTTCCATCATCGGCGGCATCGTTGCGGGCATCATTCCGGCGGTCGCCGGTTACTTCATTGCCTGCGTGCTGAACAAGCGCGTCCACGTCCCGCTGCGCGAAACGCCAGGCACCTCGTTGGCTGATTTGGAAACCATCATCGATAAAAAGGACTCCGAACTCCCCGGCCTGGCCGCCTCGCTCGCGCCGGTGATCTTGCCCATCCTGCTCATCAGCCTGTCGTCCTTCCTGAAAGTGGCGGACGGCTCGGGGGCCGCTTGGGTGGCTTCCATCCAATCCATCCGCGAGTTCATCGACTTCTTGGGCGACAAGAACATCGCGCTCTTCATCGGGGCCTTCATTTCCATCGCCCTGCTGGCGAAGGCGCGGAACTACGATCGGGCGAAAATCGCCGAACTGCTCGCGCCGCCGCTGGAAACGGCGGGCATCATCATCCTCATCACCTCGGCGGGCGGCGCTTTCGGCTCCATGATCAAGAACGCGGGCGTCGGTGGTGCCGTGGGAAAACTCGCCGACAGCATGGGCCTCAGCCTCGTTCTGCTGTCCTACGTGCTGGCGCTCATCATCCGCGTCGCGCAGGGCTCCGCCACGGTGGCCATGCTGACCACCTCGGCCATCATGTTCCCGATGATAGGCCCCGATCTGTCCTATCATCCGCTCTATTTGTTTCTCTCCATCGGCTTCGCCGCCTTCTCGCTGTCGTGGATGAACGACAGCGGCTTCTGGGTCGTCTCCCGCCTCAGCGGCATGACCGAAAAGGAAACGCTCAAGTCTTGGTCCGTCCTGCTCACGCTGGTGTCGCTGGTCGGCTTGATCGTCACCTGGCTCGGCTCGGTCTTCATTCCTCTGGTCTGAAATAGCCCGACGAAATACCGAGGTTGCTGCGTCTCGCAACAAGGTCCGCGAAATCTGACTTACTCCGAATTTCTCACACTCCCTCTGATGACTCGCTTCCCCGTCGTCTTTCGAGGTGAGATCGCGTAAGTGAGTCACTTGCTGCCGGGAGTTTGTCGCTGAGGGTGGGCTGGGTATCGCTTCCTCTGCGTCGTAAGTCATTTCCTCTGCCGAGGAAGCTCCTTCCTCTGCGTTGTCGGCGACAAAGTGATGTCACTCGATCGCTAAGTGAGATCACTTGGCCGCTTCGTGATGTGACTTCGTCGCTTCGTGATGTGACTTGGCCGCTTCGTGATGTGACTTGGTCGCTTCGTGATGTGACTTGGTCGCTTCGTGATGTGACTTGGTCGCTTCGTGATGTGACTTCGTCGCTTCGTGATGTGACTTGGTCGCTTCGTGATGTGACTTGGCAGCTTCGTGATGCGACTTGGTCGCTTCGTGATGTCCATCAGTCGCATCGTGATGTCACTTCGTGGCTTCGTGACGCGACTTTGTCGCGGAGTGAGGTGGTTTCGTTGCGGAGTCACGTTCGTCTATCGCTTTCTCTTTCCTGCAAATTGCTTTCGAGGGGATTCTGTTGGGAAATTCTGTTTCTTTTTGGGGTTCTAACGTGGATGCGAATAAGAACATTAAACCGCCGATCTAATTGCCGTTAGCATAGGCACCGAGATGGTGGTTTTTGACCAAATCGGCACTGATTCTTGAATTTTTAGCGGTCTGGCAGAAAAATCTAGCAACCTAGTAACAATCTTCTCGACAGCATGAATCGGGTATCGTTGTTAGTTCGCTGTTCCTGAGGAAAGGTTGGCACGATTGCCGCCCGCATCCTGGGGGATTTCATCCAACACCCATCCCATCATGCCCTTAAAAGTTTCCAACAACTGGCTCCAGAGTTATTCGGCCAGCAAATTCGAGGTCACCGGCCACACCATCATCAACGCGGTGACCGACAATCCGTTCTTCCTGGATCTCGATCCACCGCTCCCTGTGCTGATCGGCCACGAAGCGAACTACGTCAACGCCGCTGCCGCCGCCACGGACGGAGGCAAGGCAGAGACCGCAGCCAAAAACGCCGCACGGCTTGTCTACGCCGAGAGTCTGCGCCAACTCGGCACCTACATTGACGCCACGGCCACCACCGAGGAGCAATTTCTCTCCAGCAAGTATCCCTTGCGCAAGGAAGGCGCTCCCATCGGCATCCAGCCCGCCCCGTCCAACATGCGTGCGAAGCATGGCAAGGTCAGCGGCAGCCTCGACGCCAGTTGCGATGCCAACGAACACCGCGTGTTGTACGAGTGGCAGACCGCCGTCGGCCAAAACCCGACCGACTGGACCATTCAGCCCACCTCGAATTCCTCGCGTTCCACCTTTTCCGGCTTCACCCCCGGCACCTGGGTGAACGTCCGCTGCCGCGTGCGCGTCCCCGCCGGTGCCGGCGACTGGAGCAGCGTCGTCCAACTCATGATGATCTAAACGGCGATCTGGACACTGGACCGCGGCACTTCATCCCGCCCTCCAACCGAAAGCCATCCCGCATGCCACGGAGAGAAGTTCTCCACGGCCCATCCCCAGCCCTCCCGCGTGAATGCGTGGGAGGGCTTTTTATTTCTTCCCGCCGCCAAATCGCCCGTTAGGCTCCAGCAGTTCTCCCCAAAATGCCCGCCCCCAAATCCACCGCCCCCAAGCCTGAACCAGGCATTGAGATCGACGATCCCACCTGTGGATCCGGCGGCCTGCTCTTCAAGCGTGAGCTCGCCGTGGAGGAAGCGGCCAAGGGCAAAAATCAAATCAACCGAATAGAATCATGAGCCATTATCAAATACCTCATCCAGACCCATTTTGGGAGATTCGAGTTCACGATCTTGACGTCGACCCCAACATCACAGGGCTTTGTGTTGGCTACGAGCTCAAGAACTGGCGAGCCGAGGAGTTTGCTGCCCATATCATGGAATGGCTCCCTGATTTTGCGCTAAGCTATTCTGAACTCGCTGGTATCCACCCAGGAAATATGGTTCGGCTCATGAGAGAAGCGGCACGCAAGGTTTACGAATCCAAGAAATTCGAAAATCGTGGTGAATTTGGTGAAGTATTCCTGCATGCTGCGGTCAGGACGGTCTTCAAATCTATCCCGGCGATATCTAAAATCTATTATAAAACCTCAGCCAACGACACCGTAAAGGGCTTTGACGCCGTGCATGTTGTGGGTCCGCCAGAGGATATGGAACTTTGGATAGGCGAGGTTAAATTCTACAAGAAAATCGGGGCTGCGATACGCGACGTTCTTGTGGAAATCGATCAGCATACGAAGCGCGACTACCTCAGGGACGAGTTTGTCTGGATAAAAGGCAAAATCGACAAGGCTTCTGCACATGCCGCGCAATTGGAGCAGCTGCTGTCTCCAAATAAATCGTTGGATTCTGTTTTCAAGAGAGTGTGTATCCCCGTGTTGCTGACATACGAAAGCGACTGTCTCGGCAATCACGATGAATGTCATGACGTTTATTGCAGCGAATTTGAGGAAGAAATAAGAAAACACCATCAGACATTTTCCACCAAATTGGCAGGCTTGAATCTCCCTCCTAATCTTACGATACGGCTATTTCTGTTACCGCTTCACACGAAGACGGTGCTGATCGCTGCTCTGGATAAAAAACTCCGTGCTTGGCAAGACCGATGAAAATTCAAGAACTACGATCGACGCTCAGAGATTCGCAACTGATCGACAAGGATCCGTTTTCCGTTCTTCAAGCTATTTCAAATTACGTCAATGACGAAGAATCGGACGAGCTAGCTCGCGATCTTGTTCTTCGTGCTCTCGATAAACGAAAAGCGTTTTCAGATTACTCCGAAATTTTGGAAGCGCTGACTCGAGAGGTTGGTCTATTTCCATATCTAGACCCAGAAGAATTAGGTCTAAGGGATCGAATAGCTTACGAGTTGCACCGGCCATTTGAAGAGGCTGAATTCGTGTTCCACAGGGCTCAAGCAGAAGTTTTCCGGCGCTTGATGGACGGCGAGAATGTAATTCTGAGCGCTCCGACGAGCTTTGGGAAAAGTCGCATCATTGATTCAGCTATCGAATCGGGGAAATTTCGCAATATGGCAATAGTAGTCCCAACTATTGCATTGATCGACGAGACTAGAAGGCGGCTTTCGAAATTTGCGCCTCATTACAAAGTAATTTCTCAGTTGTCACAAAAGCCAACGGATCGAAATCTTTTTGTTTTCACAGCCGAGCGTTTAATTGCTTACGATGATCTGCCGCCAATTGACTTCTTTGTAATTGATGAGTTCTACAAGATTGGTGCTATCGGAGTGGACGATGGTAGCCGAGCAGTGGCGTTGAATCAGGCGTTTTATCGCCTAAACAAAGGAGGCGGTCAGTTTTATCTTCTCGGTCCGAGCATCCGTGCAATACCAGAAGGTTTGGAAACCAAGCTTCCATGCTATTTCATTCCGACGAAGTTTGCGACTGTTGCTTGCGATATTGTAAACGTTTTCGAGTGGTCGAATGAAATCGCGAAACTTGTGGAAATTTGCAAAACATTGGATGAGCCCACTTTGATTTTTTGCAAGTCGCCCAAGCGAGTCAATGAAGTTGCGAGGGCTCTATTGGAGAATGAACTCGGATTCGAGTCTCCTGACATGCAAGAGCCTGCGGACTGGGTCGCTGCAAACTATCATCGGGACTGGGTATATGCTTCGGCGCTGAAACAGGGAATTGGACTTCATCACGGTAGATTGCCAAGATCCTTGGGACAGCTAAGTGTGAGGTCATTCAATTCTGAAAAACTCCGCTTTTTGGTGTGTACTTCGACTTTGATTGAAGGGGTAAATACCTGCGCCAAGAACGTGATCATTTTTGACCACGTGATCAATCGCAAGAAGATCGACTTTTTTACTTTTAATAATGTCAAGGGTCGATCAGGCCGGATGTTTGAGCATTTCATCGGCAGAGTCTTTCTCTTTCATCCGCCACCTGACGACGAGCTTCCGTTTGTAGATTTTCCTTCGATTACGCAGGATGCCACTACTCCGGACAGCCTCTTGGTGCAAATCGATGCAGAGGACCTGACAAGCGATTCCAAAGAAAGGATGGAGGACGTATATTCTCAAAAATTTATTTCCGTGGAGATTATTAAAAAGAACTCCACACTTGATCCTTCGGATCAGATCGCGCTGGCTGAATACTTCACGAAAATAGGAAAAGCGTCAGCAATTGAATTGTGTTGGACCAATTATCCGACTTACGCGCAGCTCAAAACAACTGTTGAACTTATTTGGAAGTTTTTCATCAAAAAGCCAAAGAATGAGGTGTTTTCGGCCGCTCAGTTAATTCTGAAAGTTTGGAGATTGAAGGACGGGGCGAGTTTGAGTTCTCGCGTGCTCGACGAACTTCAACCTGGGAAATACCAAGCAGAATCTGCCGATGAAGCCGTTGAACGCGTATTGGGTTTTGATCGAAACTGGGCGGGCTTTGAGTTTCCTCGTTTGCTAAGTGCTATGTCTAGAATTCAAGGGGCGGTATTCCAGCAGCGTTTTGGATTTTCTGGAAGTTACTTTTTCTATGCAGGGAAGGTTGAGCGGTTGTTTCGAAGTCCATCATTGATTGCTCTAGAAGAATATGGGCTTCCCCTTGAAGTTGGAGAGAAAATCAGCCAGAGAATAAAATTGAGTGACGATCTGGATACGGCAATCGCTCAAATTAGGAAGATCAACTCGGCTGACTTGCGTCTTTCTAATTTCGAGTCGGAGATTCTCGAAGATGTAAAAGCAAACATGTGAGCATGTCAGGGCCAACCGAACACAAAACCGTCCAAGCCCGGATCCTCGCATACGCCGAGGCCATCGGTTGGACGTTTGTGACGCAGAAGGAGCTGAGAAGCGGATGAGACGATTGATGAACAAAAAGCCAAGGCTTACTTCGAAGCGCTTGAGGGAAATTCAATCCCCGCCTTTAAGGTGAACATCAAGGCCGACGCTCTGCTGCGAAAGTTCATCCTTGAGAGGTAGGAAGAACGGCGACTGGAAGTCACCGCCACGTTTTGAACCTGGAGCGTTGAAGTGACGGATGATTTGGACGAAGTGGCAACGACGGTGGAGTCGCTGTTCATGCCGGGGGAGAAGGCGTTTCGGAAAGGAGTGAGGCAGGGGAAAGGAAGCGTTGCGGCGAGACGCCGCAACCCCGAGACGCGGCGGGACAGGCTGGCCATGAGCTGGGACAGGATGTCCCAGCCACTGTTTTTTGGAGCGGGCGCGAGGCGTTCAAAGCGCGGGTGATGGAATGGGCACGCAAGCTGGAGGTGGATGCCCCTTTGACGAAGTGTTGTTATCCGTCCGTTCGTCCATGTCCGCTGCGCTCCCCTTGCGGTTGGCTATTTCTTAGGAGGACGGAAACTTGATGGAGGAGGAGAGGGCCGTGATGCGAAGCGTTTTCACGGGATCCACTCCGTCACGCATAGCGGTTGAAGGTCGGCGGGCGGAGGAAGCCGACGAGGGTTTGGCGGGAGGTTTTCGCGAAATCGATGGCGAGGGAGCTGGGAGCAGAGATGCCGGCGACGGCAGGGATGCGGGCGGCGAGAGCCTTTTGCATGATCTCGAAGGACACGCGGCCGGAGACGAGCAGAAAGGATTTTTCAAGATCGAGGCTGTGGCGCAGGGCGTGACCGATGACTTTGTCGGTGGCGTTGTGGCGGCCGATGTCTTCGCGCACGGCGAGCAACTCGCCGGATTCGGAAAACAGGCCTGCGGCATGGAGACCGCCGGTGGTTTCAAACGTGCTTTGGGCGGAACGGAGTTTTGCGGGGGCCGCGAGAAAGGCGGCATCGGAGATTTCAGTCCGCTGAGCAAGGATTGGTGACTCGGTGAAGATGGCGTCGAGCGTCGCCTTGCCGCAGAGGCCGCAGGAGGAGCCGGTGAAGAAGTGGCGGGTGAGTTTGCCGAGATCCACGGTGACGTCGTCGTGGAGAAACAACAGGACGCGGTTTTCATCGGGACGGGTTTCGATTTTCCGCAGTTCCGCCACCTGGGTGATGATCCCTTCCGTGACGAGAAATCCCACGGCGAGGTCCTCGTCGTGGCCCGGTGTGCGCATGACGACGGCGACGGGATGGCCATCGAGGCGGATTTCCAACGGTTCCTCGACGGCGACGTGATCGAGGATTTCCTCCTGTCCGCCGGAGTGGCAACGGGTGAGGGAGATGGGTTGTGAAGCTTCCATTTTGCGCAGCGTGGCAGTTCCGAGTGGGGCGGCAACTCTGCATTCTCGGGGGGAAATCGAAACGCGGAGGTGGGGAGGTCGGGGAGAGAGGCGCGGAGTGATTTGGCAGAAATTCTAAATCTCTGCGTCTTTCCGCTGCGGCCTTTGCGCCTCCGCGTTTCGCTTCATGCCTCAAGTTCTTCGCTTTACCCGCACGGGATTCGCCGCTAATTCCGTCGCGCGATGCACGGATTTTCCTACAAAAACGGTTCCCTTTTCTGCGAAGACGTCAATCTCGCCAGCTTGGTCGAGGAGCACGGCACCCCGCTCTATGTCTATTCCGCAGGGACCATCATCGATCACTACACGCGTCTCGACGCGGCGATGAAGGGCGTGGACCACGAGGTGGCTTATGCGGTGAAGGCAAACTCGAACCTTTCCGTGCTGCGTTTGCTCGCCACCAAGGGCGCGGGCTTCGACATCGTTTCGGGCGGCGAACTTTTCCGCGTGATCAAGGCGGGTGGCGATCCGGCACATTGCACCTTTGCCGGTGTCGGCAAGACGCGCGATGAGATTGTCTATGCGCTGGAGCAGGGGATTTACTCCTTCAACGTGGAGAGCGAAGAGGAACTCCGCTACCTCGACAAGGTGGCTGGCGAACTCGGCATGATCGCCCCAGCGGCGGTCCGCGTGAACCCGAATGTCGACGCGCAAACGCACAAGTACATTTCCACGGGCAAGTCGGAGAACAAGTTCGGCGTCGATTTCACCGCCATCGCGGATCTCTACGAACGCGCCTCGAAGGAGCTGAAAAACATCAAGCTGCGGGGGCTGCAAATGCACATCGGCTCGCAGCTCACGTCGATCGCGCCATTCATCGAAGCCGTGGACAAGGTGATCCCGCTGGTCACCTCGTTGAAGGAAAAGTATGGCATTGAGTTTTGGTCCATCGGCGGTGGCATCGGCATCATCTACAAGCATTCGCTCGAATCCGGCAGCATTGATTGGTGGGAAAAGCAGCCCATCGCGGAGCGCCCGCTGACGATTGAGCGCTATGGCCAAGAACTGGTCCCACGGCTCAAGGGGCTTGGCTTGAAAATTTTGTTGGAACCCGGCCGCTACATCGTCGGCAACGCCGGTGTGCTGCTCACCCAGTGCCTTTACGAGAAGAAAGGCAGCGCCAAGACGTTCAAGATCGTCGATGCTGGGATGAACGACTTGATTCGTCCGGCGCTTTACGAAGGCCACCACGAGATCGTGCCGTTGTCCGAACCACCGACGGGAGAGCGTTTCAAGGTCGATGTCGTCGGCCCGATTTGCGAGAGCGGCGACTTCTTCTGTCAGGATCGTCCGCTGCCGGATTTCCAACCGGGCGAATCCGTCGCGCTCATGTCCGCAGGGGCCTATGGCTTCGTGATGGCATCCAACTACAACTCGCGTCCGCTGCCGGCGGAGATTTTGGTGGAAGGCGGCACTGCCACGGTGATCCGCAAACGCCAGACGCTGGACGACCTGATCGAGGGCGAGCTGTAGGCGATCCATGTCGCGGCGGGTTTACATGGAGCTGCACCTGCTGGTGCTTCTCATCGCCGCGACCGCCATTCTGGGAAATCTCATTTCGCTGCCGACGGCGGCGCTGGTGATCTGGCGCACCTTCCTCGCCTCATTGGGGGCGACGTTTTGCGTGGTCTTCGTGGCGCGGAAGAGGTTGTGGTTGCCGGCGCGGCAGATTGCGGTGCTGCTGGGAATCGGCGGCATCATCGGGCTGCATTGGTTGTGCTTTTTCGGCGCGATCAAGGTGGCGAATGTCTCGATCTCGCTCGCAGGCTTGGCGACCATTTCGTTGTTCACCGCGTTCACGGAGCCGTTGTTGGAAAGGCGTCGGGTGAGGCCGCTTGAGGTTTTGCTAGGGCTGCTCGTGTTTCTTGGGATTTTGGTGATTGCCGGGGTTGAGCGAGCGCATCTCGCCGGTCTCGGACTCGCCTTGCTGGGAGCGTTGCTGGCAGCGATTTTTCCAGTGCTGAATCGTCAGCAGGTGAATCAGCTCGGGCATGATCCGATGGTGATTGTCGCTTGGGAGATGGCTGGGGCTTGTTTGATTTGCCTGCTTGGATTGGTTTCGTTCCAAGGCATGTCGGGCATGCAGAGCCTGATTCATTTTCAGCGCTTCGATTGGCTGTGGCTGCTTTTACTCGCTTGGGTATGCACCGTGTTTGCCCATTCCTTCTACATCCACCTGTTGCGACAGCTGAGCGCTTACACGATGAACTTGGCCTTCAACTTCGAGCCTATCTATGGCATTGCTGCTGCCGCGCTTTTGTTCGGCGAACATCGGGAACTGCACCCGGGATTTTTCGCCGGTGCCGCGATGATCCTGATCGCGAACATCCTTCATCCAGTCCTCCTGCGCCGAGCGGTCGCGACCCAGAGTTGAAGCGTCTGATCGCAGAAGGATGGTGAAAAGACCGCGATGCGAAACGGCATCAAAGGCAGTGGATCAAACGCAATTCTTGCGCAACCGATCCGATGGTTCAGCTCGCTTTCCGCCGACGCACCAAGCAGATACCGCAGAGGGCTGCCGCGAGGAGAGTCGTGGTTCCAGCTTCAGGAATCGCCACGGTGGACGAGGACCAAACATACTGCCCGTTGATAGGGCGGGTATGCGTCGCGAAAAACCATTGGGCTGGCGTGTTGAGGTAGCCATTTCCCGAAAGAGTGCCGGTTCCTGTGACCGCAATGAAAGTCTGCGTGTGCACCACAACCAGCGAGGAGTTGAGCGTGAAGCTGAAGTTATCCGGTCCGGCAATCGACCATAGAGGGGCAATCGGAGTGGATGGGTTGAACACCCAAGGCGTGGTGTTGAAAGAAACGGACTGTCCGTTAGGAATGGACATGAAGGAACCGGATCTCGAGTCAACTTTCGCGAGGCTCCATGACTTCACTCCGGTGACCGACGCAAAGTTGGTCGTGGCGATGCCCAATGAGTTTTGGAGGATGATGCCGCCCCCGGCACCCGACGAGAAGTTGATCGTGCCAACAACCGAAGCGGCATGTGCCGAAGTCATTAAGGCAAGTACAGCGAGTGCGGTTTTTAAGGCAAAAGGGGGTTTCATAAACAAGGCCGAATTGGGGGAATATCGAGGCGGCTTGCGAAAGCCTGCTCACCTCGATCAACGACGGATGTTTAGGTGCGGGTTGGAAATTGTGCCAAGAGTTTTTCAGTCTCTTGATATGCATTGATCATCCGTAATTCATAGCATGTTGGACCTATTTAATATCAATGCTCATGCCTGTTAAATTGAGCGAGGAGAGTTTCAGGCTAAGGTGCTGATGGGGAGTGGGATCACCCGGAAAAGCGGTGCTTTCGTTGTTTAAGATGAATAAGAAGTTTTGTGTTACGAAATGAAGTCGAAGAAAGATTTGAGGCAGTGATTGGCCAAGGTTGATTGGTTGGTTTTGTTAATGGATTTGTCAAATGATGGACGTCTTCCGAGTCCGAGCGGACGCAGGAAATGGAGATTGGAGGGATGGCGTGAAAATCGACCGATGCTGCCCGCTGGGATTGGAAATTCTGAGCGGGGTGGATTCGGGCTTGCGCCGGGAAAGGCGGCTCTATTGACTCCGCCATGGCAGAGATTTCTCTCGGACTTTCATTTGACGACGTG
>JAZKEG010000041.1:0-30797 GCA_040387215.1 Verrucomicrobiota bacterium
ATTTCACCTCGATCATCCGCGACCTCAAGGGCCGCAAGATGTCGAAGTCGTTAGGCAACTCGCCCGATCCCATCGAGCTGATGGAGAAATACGGCGCGGACGGCTTGCGCTTCGGCCTGATGCGCATCGCACCGACAGGCAGCGACCTGCGTTTCGACGAAGTGTCGGTGGAGGAAGGCCGGAATTTCGCCAACAAACTCTACAATGCCTGCCGCCTGCGCCAGATGGGCGGCGAGCCGTTCCAACCGTTCACCGGATTCGACGGCCTGCGTCCCTATCACCTCAACGCGATGGCGAAGCTCGACGAACTCGCCGTGGATCTGGAGCGCCTCTACGGCGAATACCGCTTCGGCGAAATCGCGCACCGCTTGTATGAATTCCTCTGGAACGACTTCTGTGACAAGTTCCTCGAAGCCGTGAAACTCGACCTCCGCGACACCGCGCCGCCGGAAGCGAAGGCGGCGTCGCTCGGCGTGTTCGACGCGATCATGGGCCGTTATCTGCAATTGCTCAGCCCTTACATGCCGCACGTGACGGAAGAGCTTTCCGTGCGCATGGGCTACGTGGCAGAAGGCGAATTCCTGATGCAGAAATTGCTGCCTAACGAACCGTTGCTCGCCTCGCTTTCCGCGGAGGAAATCGCCGCCGCGAAATCCGTGGCTGGCGAGGTTTACGAATCCGCAGGCCGCATGCGCAACCTCAAGGCGGAGTACAAGATGGGTTCTCGCAAGGACATCAAGTTCGTGATCAAGGCCGCTCCCGAGTGGCTGGCGGGCGAGGTGAAGGTGCTCGCGCTGTTGGTCGGTGCGGAGGAAATCACGCTCGATTCCTCCTACGAGGCACCCAAGGGGACACCTGCCGCCGTGACTGGAGTGGGCGAGGTTTACATGCCGCTCGAAGGGCTGATCGACGTCGAAGCCGAGCGCGCGCGTCTGACCAAGGAAATTTCCAACACGCAGATCGAGGTGAAGAAGTGCGAAGGCAAGCTGGGGAACGCCAGTTTCGTGGATCGTGCACCGCCGGAAGTCGTTGAGCAAGAGAAGGCTCGCCTCGAAGAATGGAAGACCAAGCTGGGTCAACTCGACGAGATGCTCACGGCCTTGGCATGACCGCTTGCCAAGGGGAGGTCCAGCGATAGGCTGGGCGTCCACTGCGGCAAACGTCGTCGAACTCCTTCGTTAAAAACCCATGACGAACCTCAAGAGCATCCCCGGCATTGGCAAGTCGTCCCTCGAATTGCTCGAGGCGGCGGGGTTCCCAGACGCGGAGTCACTCGCCAAAGCTGGCGTGGACGAACTTGCCACCGAGCTGGAGCGGGCGAACCGCATCCTGCAAATCGCCAAGCGGGCACCTGCACGTGGCAACGTCAAGAAATGGATCCAATCTGCACGCGATCTAACGGGTGGTGGTGGCGAGGAAACTGCGCAGCCCGTGACGATGCCGGTGAATTATGAGGATTCCTCCCAGGTGGCCCCCATGCTGGGTGTCGCGCCGTTTGCCATTCCGCTGCCAGCGCGGGTGCTCATGGAGCATCAGTTGGCCGTGGCGGATATCCCGCCGGGCATCTTGCTGAACCGTTACTCGGGAGATCTCGAAGTGCGGGTGGAAGATCGCTTGCCTGCGCAGCGCAGCAGTCATGTCCCGGTGCCCTTGTCCGGCAATGTCCGCATCGCTGAACCGGCGATGGCACCGCGTGTCGAGTTCGATGCCTCGCGCATCAAATCCATCGATACTCTAGCAGGTCCTGCACCGCGAACCGGCACTTCGCAACTGGCGGCTGCCGATGACCGCGTTGCGTTGATTCGCACGCCGCGTGTGGAGACGAACAAAGGGCGCGATCCCAAGTCCCGGCGCTACATTCGCGGCGTGTTGCACAGCCATCCGTTCTCATTGGCGGCAGGTGCGATTTTCACGCTGCTGCTGATGGTTTTCCTGCCGGTGGGCATCGTTTCTGCCGGGCTCTTGTTGTTGTCGCGTGAGGTGCCGGAGAAATTTGGCTGGGTGCCCGAGTGGCTGTTAGCCTTTCCGCTGGTGCTGCCGGTGCTAGGCATTTGCTACATGATCTGGTCGCTCAACGGCAGCTGCCGCATTTGCGGACAAAAGTTGTTTGTGCCCAAGACCTGTCTCAAGAACTCGAAGGCCCACCACATCCGCGGACTCGGGCACATCGTCCCGGTAAGTATCCACATCCTGCTCTTCAAGTGGTTTCGCTGCACCTATTGCGCCACCCCTGTCCGATTGAAAAAGTGATGCGCGGAATCTTCGTCATGCGAGACATTGCCTGCGGCGTGGCGCTGGCCCTTCTGCTAGGAGCCTGCGGCGTGGGGAAAAAGGCTGCTGTGGAGGAAAAGAAACCGGAACCGCATGGCCCCACCGGCATCCCCGCCCACCTCAGATCGAAGAGCGATGCCCCCGGAACTCCTGTTGCAGCCGGGGGAAATGTGAATGCTCCGGAATCGCTCTCATCGCTTTTCACGCCGCAGGAGGACATCGTTTACACCGATCCAGATAACCCTGAAGCCCCCATCCCCGAGCTGGCCACGCTGTTGTCTAACAGTAAGCGTGGGCCGTGGGAGGAAAGCGAAAAACTCGCCACCCAGCGCGCCATTCGCGAGGGCAAGCCGTTGCTCATTTGGTTCACCAGCTCGCAGAGCAGCCCGATGTGCAAGGCGCTCAGCCAAGAGCTTTTCGCCACCAACGATTTTGGAAACTGGGCCACCGAGAATCTGGTGCGCCTCAAGGTGGACGATTTCGTCAAGGTCACCGATCCGGGCATGAAGATCGACGATGCCCAACAGCTCGAATATCGGATCAAGGATTACAACGCCAAGCTGAAGAAACAGTACAAGGTGATGGGCTATCCGTCGTTGGTGATGCTCAGCCCGAATGGCGAGGTGGTCGGCCGCTACCGTGGCTACAAGCGCGGCGACTCGAAGTTTCTGTGGGGCCAACTCAAGCAGGCCGAGGCGGTTTCGAAAGCGTCCTACGACGGCTGGCGCAAAGGCATGGAGAAAAAAGGTTACCGCGAGTGGTCAGACCGCCGCGATCGCAAGATTTTCGCCAAGCTGGTTTCTTACAACAAGGGCGAGCTGGTTCTCATCGAACCGGGTGGCGGTCGCGCGAAAACCAAGGAGAACAGCCTGTCCGATAAGGACCGCGAGTGGATCGCCGAGCAGAAGAAACTGCGTCAGATCCAGTGACATCTTGGACTGCGGCAGCCTGCTGCCGCTTTGATCTGCCAGCCCTGCTGGCCGGGGGGAGCTGCCATCGCGATGATGGTATCGCCCTCTTCTGTTTTGCCCGCTCCGTCCAGATTTCGCCCGCAGCAGGCTGCGGAACCAAAGCGGCAGCCAGGCTGCCCGCGGTCCAAGGAGCTTACCCCACCGCAGGCCAAAGGCTACGCTTCCTCTTCCAGCGGCAGCGCATCCAGCGCAGCGCGGTAGGATGCCTCGTCGAAGGGTTTGCGCGTTTTGAGAATTTTTTCCATCTCCTCGCCGAGGCACACGGCGATCTGGGATTTCGCCTCCTCGGAATCCAGCCCCAGCGCGATCAGCCTGGCATGTGCGGCGGCGACGTAGGGTGTTTGCGGTGAAGCCATTTGTTGCTCCACGGCGGTGATGAGATCGGGAAACAATTCGTCGTCCATGCGCCGAGTGAAGCGGGCGGACCGTCCTTTCGCAAAGCCGGAATCCGGGGAAATTTCGATGTTCATCGTGGCGGAATGACGCTACCCCACGGGCCGTGCGACTGAAACTGACCATCGCTTATGACGGACGCCCCTACAACGGCTGGCAATCCCAGCCCGAGGGGAACACGGTGCAGGACTTCGTCCAAACGGCCATGCTGGAAGTGGCGAAACGCCCGGTCCGCGTCCATGGCTCCGGCCGCACGGACACCGGCGTCCACGCGCTAGGCCAGATCGCCCATTTCGATGCGCCGCCGGAGCTCTCGATGAACCCATTCAACTGGGTGCCCGCGCTCAACTGCAAGCTGCCGGCAACGATACGCATCATGGCCTGCGAGGAGGTGGCACCGGATTTCCACAGCCGCTTTTCCGCGGTTGGTAAAATCTATCGGTTCGACCTCTGCACCGATCCCGTTCTGCCGCCGCTCAAAGCCGGATTGGCGTGGCACCTGCCGCGCCAGCTCGACGCCGATGTCCTGTGGGACGCGCTCGCGCTGTTCATCGGCCACCACGATTTCCACGCCTTCGCCGCCTATCGGGGGAACGAAACCCCGGACATCGACTGGAGCCGGACCATCGAGTCGGTCGAACTGACGACGGTGCAGGACGGCTATCAGATCGCCTACCACGGCGATGGCTTCCTTTACAAAATGGTCCGCCTGCTCACCGGCGGTGCCGTGCATGCCGCGCAAGGGCGCATTCGCCTGGATGATCTCGCTGAATTGCTCGACCAGCCAGCCGGTCTGCCGTTAGGAAAATCCCCGCTCTGCGCGCCGTCTGACGGACTCTTCCTGCAAGAGGTGTTGTATCCCTGATGCCGCTACATTTGCGCAGAAATGTTCCATGGAACGAACTCGCAATCGCCGAAGCCGAGCGCTTCCGACTTGGATTGTCCGCCGCTGGCGACGCGGAGGATTTCCTGATAGATCCGGTTGGCGACTTGGGCATGGCTTTCTTCCCCGTCGGCGATGGAACCAGCGTTGAGGTCCATGTCTTCTTCCATGTGACGGAACATCGGCGTGTTCGTCGCAATCTTGATCGAAGGCACCGGCTTGCTGCCAAAGACCGAGCCGCGGCCGGTGGTGAAGCAGAGAAGATTGCAGCCACCCGCGGATTGCCCAGTTACGCCCATGGGATCGTAGCCCGGAGTGTCCATCATGTGCAGGCCGCGTTCCTTCACCGGTTCGGCGTAGCGGAGCACCGAGACGAGGTTGGTGGAGCCCGCCTTGCAAATTGCGCCTAACGATTTCTCCAAGATGGTGGTCAGTCCGCCCGCCTTGTTGCCGGGCGTGGGGTTGTTGTTGATCTCGCCATCGAGCTTGGCGGCGTAATCTTCCCACCAGCGAATGCGCTCGACTAGGGCTTCGCCGACTTCCGGTCGCACGGCACGGCGGGTGAGCAGGTGTTCCGCTCCATACATTTCAGGCGTTTCGGCGAGGACGGCCGAACCACCTTGCGCGACGAGCCTATCGACGGCGAGACCGAGCGCGGGATTCGCGGTGATGCCGGAAAGGCCGTCGGAGCCGCCGCACTGGAGGGCGACGATGAGTTCGCTGGCGGGCACCGGTTCGCGCCTGGCCTTGTCGGCGGCGGGAAGCACGTCGTTGACGAGCTTTTCCAAACAAGCCTCGATCGTCTTCCGCGTGCCGCCCATCTGCTGGATAGTTAGGTAATGGATGCTGCCCGTGGGCGGCTTGCCGAAAGTCTCGATCATCGCCGAGATCTGGTTCGTTTCGCAGCCGAGGCCGACCATCATGACCGCGCCGAAATTCGGGTGGCGGACGTGGCCCCAGATCGTGCGCTGCAGCATGGCGAAGGCTTCGTTGCGATTGGAAATGCAGCAACCAAGGCCGTGGGTGATGGCGACCACGCCGTCGATGTTCGGGAAATTTTTCAACAGTCCACGCCGCTCGACCTCGCGGGCGACGTGGTGCGCCACGGTGGCCGAGCAATTCACCGAGGAAATGATGCCGACGTAGTTGCGCGTGCCGGTTTTCCCATCGCCACGGCGGTAGCCGAGGAAGCTGTCGCACTGGTCTTCCGGGACGTAGGCGGTGGGCGTGGCGGCGCTGCTGTGGGCGTAGTCGTCCGTGTGATCCGACATGCCGAGGTTGTGGCTGTGGACGTGCTCGCCTGCAGCGATGGCGCGGGTGGCGTGGCCGATGATCTGGCCGTATTTCAAAACCGCCTCACCCTCGGCGATCCCGTGCAGGGCGACCTTGTGGCCGCGTGGGACATTGCCACGAACGGTGGCACCGCCGGGCAAGGCCTCGCCCTCCGGCAGATCGACCAAGGCGACGGCAACGGGGTCTTGAGGATGGAGAAGGAAGATGCGTTTCATAGGTGTTAGGTGAGTTATTGGGTGGGGAGAATGGGCACTATTGTCCCTTTGTTCTCCGGCAGGAGGCGAAGAGGCGACCGTAAGTTCGCCGCTCCTCAGTGAGAGGGGCCGCCCACTGCGGGGGCGGGGGACATCCGGCCATCTTTGCTGGGAGACTCCAGAGTGATGGCGGCGACCATCGGGGCGCAGGCGTTGCTGGCGCTCGAAAGGACGATCGTTGAAATCGTCGCGGTGGGTTTCTTCAAGTCCCGCCAGAGGTAGCGGATTTGGCCGTGATGGGTGAGGCCGGTGCGAGCGGAGCCGGGGACATCAACAGGACCGGCATGGTCGGCGATGTCGATGCCATTGGAAAACACGAGTTCTTCGGTGGAACCGTCGGTGTAAGCAACGGTGGCTGTTAGGATGGGCATCTTCTCCTGGACGGCAGGAAAGCCCCAGCCTGCGACGGCTCCCAGCAGATGGATTCGTCCGGCAGCGAGATTTACCGGGATTTCGATCTGCTGGGGCATGGTCTGGCTAACCGCATCCCGGTTCAATCCTCCCTTGAGAACGATGACGCTCTTGCCGCCGCTGGCGGTGGTGGGGTCTTGCAGTTGGAAGGGGATTCCCTGTTCTTCCACCAGTCCGTAGCTTTTCAGGCCCACGCTGTCAGAAATGAGATCTCTTGCCTGATAGACGCCTTGGCTGCCATCCGCAGTGGCCGCTTTGCCGAATGAGAGGGTGTGAAAGCGTTGCTCGCCAGATCGAAGGTAGGCGATCAAATCGCGGAGGCCCGTTTCGCCCAAACCTTCGAATCCTTCCGGCATCAGTGACTTGCCGCTGTCGGTCTTGCTAACAATGGAGTCGCGGAGGATTTCCATTTCCCCACCGGCATTCTTGAGGAAAACGCTGCCGGCGGTCTCGCGGCTGAGAAAACCGCTGTGATTTTGGCCGTCTTTGGTGGCGACGTTCCAGACATGATAGCTGGGTTCCACCTCGCGGTTGGGATCGACGATGTGCGTGAGCAGCGCTTCCACCCCATGCACGCCCATGCCTTCAAGTACGGGACCTATCGAGAGCCCTTCGCCGCGAAACACGTGGCAGACAGCGCAGGCGGAGTAGAGTTGTTTGCCGATGGTGACATCGCCGGGAGTCATCACCTGAGGGAGAAGCCGGGCAATCACCGCGTCCTTCGCTTCCTCCGCACCGCGAAACCGGGCGACGGCAGGAGCTGCGTGCCTTCTAACGATTTTATCTGGATGCTCAGCGAGCCGCGCAAGCACCTGGGTGCCGACCACTGCGACGGGCACGCGCTCGGTGGCGAGAGCGTCCGTTAGGGCGATGGCGGAATCGCTGCGTCCTAGCAGGGATTCTAAAATGCGCGCCTTACTTGCGGCGGAGATGGAAGGGAGTAGAGCCAGTTTGAGGTCCGTCGCAGGCGAACTTGGGTTCGCAAGGACAGCATTCAAAACAGGAATGGAGGACTCATCGGCGTGAGTGAGGATTTGCTGGAGTGTTGCGGCAAGCGGTTCCGGATAGATGGGCAGGCTGGCGAGTGCTGCGAAAACGTCGGGTTCTTGCTTGGACGTTGTGGTGATTTTCTCGACGAGTTGGGGCAGGCGTTTGGCGGCATCTGCGTCACTCCATTCTCTAGCAGCCAGGGGCAATGCGGCCGCCGCGAGACGAGGATGTTCGCTGGCTGCGAGGGCTTCCAAGGCGGCGGTGAGTTCCGAATCGCGAGGGAGATCACGCTTGCGCAGCGACGCGAGGGAGAAGAGCGAGATTTCCAATCCGTCGGCATTGCTGAGGGCGCGCAGCATCGTGGCGAGTTTGATCCCGTCCTGAGCGTGGGCGTCGAAAAGCAAGGCGGCGAGGAATGCTTGTTGGTGAGGTTCGGGAGCGGTGAGCGCGGCGGCGAGGACTTCGGCCGAGTTGTTTTTCGCAAGTCGGGCAATCGCGGCGCGTGTCCAAGTGTCTGCGGATTTCGCCTGCAAGCTCACCAGCAAGGCGGCGGGAAGAACGGCGTCGGCCGGGGGAGCGGCGAGGAGTCGCAGAATGACCCTCGCATCTTCCTCGCGGCTGAGCCGCTTGCCGATGGCCTCGATCAGCGCGGGGCGGGCAAGTTCGGGATGGGCGGCGATCACCCTCGCGGTGGTTACGCGGACGGACGCGTCGGGATGGTCGAGTGCCGCGAGCAGTTCCGTTTGGGAAAGGGCTTTTGCTGCGGCGCGAATCCACAGCGCGTGGATTTTTGCCAGCCCAGTGGCGTTTTCTAGCAGGCTCGCGGCGGCCGTCATGTCGCCCTCCTCGATCAACCGTTGGGCGCGGAAGCGGACTTCGCGGTTCGGGTGGCTCAATGCGGCGATACGTCCTGATAGGTCGGATAGATCTACGGCAGGCAGCGGTTGCGATGCCTTGTGGCGGTAGCGGATGATGCGGCCGAAGAAGTGGTCGCGATCCGGGCGTGCGGCTTGGTTGTTCCAAAGATGGATGGGCCCGCGTGGATCGTTGTGCAGGATGGCCTGGTTGTAGAAATCGATCACGTAAAGCTGGCCGTCCGGGCCGATGCGGGTGTCGATGGGACGGCTCCAGAAATCCTTGGTTGCCGAGAATTCCTCGTCGCGCGTTTTTTCCGCCGTGTAGGTCACGCCCGCTGGACTGAGGCTTTCATGATGGACGATGTGGACCGTCGGCTCTGCGGTGAAATAGGCGTTTGTCCATTCTTTCGGCCACGAGCCGCCTTCGTAGATCGCACAACCGCAGGCGGCGGTGAACGAGCCGATGACATCGTTGGGCTGGTTTTCGACAATTTCCTCCCATGACATGAGCGGCTTCACCGGCCTGAGATGCACCATCACCTGCCACGACGGTTGGGAACCCATGCGGCCTTCCGCCATGATGCGATCGCTCACCGGAACGTGCATCACCAAGTCACCCGATGTCGGTTGGGTGAAGAAAAGTTCGCCATCCGAAGTGATGTCCACGCCCCAACAATTGCCGCTCTTGGCGCTGACCATTTCAATCGCGCTGCCATCCGGCCTGAAGCGGACGATGCCAGAACCGATCGCGCCGAAATCCCGCTGGCCATCCGCCGAGGTGACCTTGGGCGAGCCGGCGTAGCCGTGGGTGGCGTAAATCCAGCCATCGAGTCCCCAGCGGAGATTGTTCAGCACGGCATGGCGATCCGAGGTGCCGAGGCCGGTGTAGAGAACTCCGCGTCTATCCGATTTTCCATCGCCATCGGTGTCGCGGAGAAAAAGGATTTCCGGAGGCTGGGCGACGATCACCCCGTCTTGATAGAAGCAAAAGCTCGTTGCGAGATCGAGGTCGTCGGCAAAGAGATGCTTCTTGTCCATCACGCCGTCGCCATCGCTATCTTCGAGCCAAGAAACGCGGTCGCCTGCTGGACGATGGGCCGCGTTGGGTTTGGGAAGCTGCGTTTCGCGTTGCCACAGCGCGTACATGGATTCTGGTCCGCCGCCTTGTTTGCCTTCGGGGTATTCGATGCTTTCGATGACCCAAAGGCGTCCTTGTGCGTCCCAATCGAGGTTGAGCGGTTTTGAGATCAGCGGTTCGGCGGCGACGAGTTCTGCGGTGAAATCGGGATGCGTCACCAAGCTGCCGAGGGCTTTTTTCGGCTCAAGCGGACCGCCGGGTGGATAGACCAACTGCGCCACATCCCCTAAATTTGAAAGGGAATCCACCTTCTCCTCGCGTCCGGCCCAGGCGAGTGCGCGGGCAAACATCGTCCGCATCGCGGGGTGTTTTAAAGTGGCGTTCATGCCCGGGACGATGCAAACCAGTCGGCCCTTGCCGATTTCCGTCGTCCAGATCAACGGCGACACGCCATACACATAGGGCTGAGGCACGGTGCCCTTGAGGTGTTTCTGGTTGGGCGACCACGTCGTGGCAAGAATCTGGCTTCCTTCGCCAGGCTCGATGCCGTGTATCATTCCGGACTCGATGTCGAAGTTCGAGACGCCGCGGGTGATCGGGTGATCGCGTCCGGGCGGAGTGAAGAAAAACGGCAGCGTGCCCGACCATTTGTTAGGGGTTCCCTTCACCAGTCCGGACGCCAGGATCGCGTCGTGCATCAGCACGACGCCGCCACCCGCCTCCAGGTAGGCTTTGATGCGGGCCTGATCCGCATCGTTCCAAGGCATCCCCGCGACGAAACCTTCGGTGAGCAGGATGGCGCGGGAGTTTGTTAGGTCGGCATCGCTGGGGCGGAGCTTGTTCTCCGATTGCACGGCGGGCACGATTTCCATGAAGGAAAACACGCGAAAATCGTCGCGCCCAGCGCTCACCGGGAGCGCGATGCCGATGGCCAGACACGCGGGCGCGAACCATTTCCAGAGCGTCGAAATCAAGAGGGATCTGCGAAACATTGCCCACCGTTTACCACACTTTGGCGGCTTGCCCAGCACCGGAGCATTGTCGATAGCCGGATGTGCATCCTGGCGCGCGGCTTTCACTGGCGGATTTCCGAAGGACGCCAGCCTATCCATTTCTTAAACGTGTTCGAGAACGTGTGGGGATTCGTGTAGCCGACTTGGCGGGTGATGGACTCGACCTTGTCGTCAGTCGTGGAGAGCAGGTGGCGCGCTTGCTGCATGCGGAGAAAGGTCACGTGCTGCATCGGCGTGCGGCCGAGTTCGCGGCGGCAAAGTTTGCGCAGGTGTTCCTTGGAGAGAAAGGCCTTGTCCGCCAGCTCGTCGAGCGTCCACGGGCGATCTAACGATTTGTGCACTTCGTTCCAAAGTTTCCACAAGCGGGTGTCGGCCTGGTGCGGTTGGGCGAAGCGCATGACGTAGGAGTGGATCAACTCGGTCCACAGGTGCATGACCGCCGGAGAGGATGCGCCCGAGCACTCGGCGTGGAGGCCTTGGATGGCGTGGAGCAGCGGACGAGGATCGTAATTTCCTAACACCGGTGAGCCGGGCGAAACGATGGGCAATGCTTCGCGAGATTCCTGATAGCGCACGCCGCACATGCGCCACGGCGCCGAGCCGGTGGCTTTCATGCCGTTGGTGACGAAGGGAGGGAGCAGGCAGGCTTGGCCCGCTTTGACTTTTTTCCAAACCCCGTCGGCGAGCACCATTCCACTTCCGCCGTAGCAGGCGAGCATGAAGGTGCCGGACTGGTCACGCCGTGTCATGCCGAACGATGCAGACGCCTCGATCACCTCGACGTGGGCGATGTGGTGCTGCGCCAATAACTGGCAGATGGGTTGGTCGCGCAGCCAGTCGCGGTCATCGCCAGAACTGCTTCTCACCACGTGGGAACGGGCGACTCCGGACTCGGCTGCATCGGACATGGCAAAAACGTCGCATGCGGCCTGACCTCGGGCAAGGACGCGGGAGGTGGATTTTCGATAGCCCAAGTGGTGGCATGCGTGCTTGTGAGCGGCGCGAAATCCGCGAGACTGACGCGCCATGGCCCTTGTCAAAAAGCCCTTCATCCAGCGCGCAGATGTCATCGAGGAATTCAACGCATGGACGCGCAACGAGTTCCTTTGCCGCCCGGACATGACCGGTGCCGAGAAGCTGCTGATGGTGCGCGCGACGATGAAACCCGGTGGCGGCCATCCGTTTCATGTGCATCCGCATCGGGAAGAAATCATCCATGTGGTGGAAGGCCGGGCCGAGCAATGGGTGGGCGACGAGTATCGTCTGCTAGAGCCGGGCGAAATCGCCTTCATCCCGGCGGGCGTCCCTCACGCGACGTTCAACCCCTTCGACACGACCTTGGTGTTTCACGCCATCCTTTCCCCGGCGAAACTCGATTCCGCGCAGGAACTCGACGACGACCCGCTTGATGTCTCAAACGTGGAGCCGTGGAAATCGCTGCGCGGGATCAGTTAGGGCACACCACTCATCGCGAGACGACGACACGCCAAGTGGCGAGCAAGGTGAGCAGAGCACCGGCGATTTCCAGGGCATGGAAGGTCTCGCCGAAGAACAAACTCCCACCTGCCGCTGTCGCCAACGGCAACAGCATTTGCAACGAGGAGCCGCGGGAAACCGACATGAACTGATAGGCCCGCGTCATCACGAGCTGCGCGATGGTCACAATGATGGCGGCCAGCACCAGCACGGCGCAGGCGATCCAGTCGATTTCAGGCAGCTTCACCGCGACGGGCGCGGCGATCACCAGGCTGTAGAGCGCTTGGGACGCGTAGATGGTCGCCGGGCTTTCCTCATGGCGCAGGCGGCGGATGATGACGACCACCCAGCCCGCCCCGGCGGCACCGGCTAGGGCTAACAGGTCGTAAGGCGCAGGTTGCAGCAGCTTGCCATCCTCGCTGAGGAAAACGACCAGCCCGCAGAAACCGACGAGCATCCACACCACGGCGGCGCGGCTGATGCGTTCCTTCAACCAGATAGCGGCGATGAGCGTGGCAAAAATCGGATAGGTCAGGTTGAGGATCACCGCGCGGGCGGCTCCAAGTTTCACGATGGTGATGTAGAACGCGATGATGCTCAGCGCCCCGACGACGCCACGGATGGTGATGAGGCGTCCCTTGAGCAGCCGTCCTGCGTTCAACCCGCGGCCATTGCCGAAGCAGGCGAAGACGACCGCCAACCCGACCGCACCGCGGAAAAGCGTGGCCATCCAACCGTCCACCGCAGGGGAATGCTGCGCGACGGCGCGAATCAGCAAGGTGTTTGCGGCGAACAGAATGACCGAGGCCAGCATGAGCAAAACGCTGCGGCGGTCGAAGGAATCATCGGATTTTAAGTGCATGGCGGTTTCGGGTGAAACCGGAAAATCCGAGAGGCGGGTGAGAGGAATTCAATTTCCGGAACCGGCCTTGCTCGGGCGTTCCGGGAATTCTGGAGGATGTCCGTCCTCAAATCCCGTGCGCCAACGCGAGCTGCCAAATCATGGCAGCGCGGGCTTTCGCTAGAACTCGGACGACAGAAAACATCACGCCGCGGATGTGGCAGAGATGGACGGAGGCGTCAATGCTGGTGATTGATTGAATGAATGGAAGCTGGCAGCTGCGGTTTGGCGATTGAGTTGACGCATGGCGGAGGGTTCGCTAGTGGGTTCAATGTCCGTAAGGGCATCAAAATCATGAAACCCCACACCATCCTTTGCGCCGCAGCGGCGGTCATTGTTCTAACATCCTGCTCGGCGCCGACCGGAATCTCGGCCAGTCAGGTGGCAGCAGTGAGCCGCACATCGGGCGCGACAAGCGGGCCGCTTCGTTTTGAAATGAACGTCAAAGAGCCGCTGCGAACGGCGGTGAGCTATGACGCGAAACGTTTTGAAGTGGGTGATCGCATCCGCGCAGGAGCCGAGCGCGAGTTCGTCTATCCGTCCGGCTACGAGCCGCCGCAAGTGACGGCGGGATCGCAGTCGGTGAAGCCGTCGACGCCCCGCGATTTCAAAAATCTGAACACAGGACTGGTCGCGGATTTATCCACCCGGAGTGTCGGCTCGGCGGTGCTCATCGAGGGTACGGTGACGATCACCGAGTTTCGTGGGTTTTCGCGCATGGAAGGGGAGTTCGGCCAGCCTGTCCTCGATTCCAAGGAGCGATTGATCTCGGAGAACCTCGTGGAAATGCCGAAGTTTGTGACCTACACGACGCCGGTCTGCGTGGCGATACAACCGGGAGCATCAAGTTCCTTCGAGATCAGCGCTGCGAAGAAAGGGACGAAGATGACGTTCTCGCTAGATCGTGGAGAATGAATCGAAGTCGCACGACCTAACGAGTCAGCCTTGCTTGCGGCGGAGGAAGGCGATGAGAGCGACTGCGGCCAGCAGGGCAGATCCGAGGAGCGCCCACTTGGCGATACCGGATTCGCGTTGCAGGTCGTCGTATTTGCCTGAAGGAGTGTTCGGCTCGCTCGGTGTGGCGGGTTTTTCTGTCGCGTTAGGTGGTGTTAGGTCAGTAGCGGTGAGTTGCGGTTTGCCGACTTCTCCGCGCAGGGCGGCGACGGCTGCGGCAGAAACGGGGGGTGCCGAGTTGCCGAACGAGTTGCGGATGTAGGTGAGGGCGGCGGCAATTTGATCGTCATTCTGATAGGCGAGCGCCGCCATGCCGCCGGGGACGTTGTATTCTTGGCCCTTCACCTTGATGGGACCGGTGAGTCCGCGGAGTTGGATGCGAATGAGGTTTTCCTCGGGGCCGGTGACCCATTCGGAGCCGGCCAGCGGTGGGCCGGCGGCGGTGCCTTCGCCATTTTGGCCGTGGCAGGCCCCGCAGAGCAGGTATTGAACGCGGCCGGCTTTCATCACTGCGGGATCAATGCTGCTAGGTTTCTCTGAGGTGGCGGTCGTGATCAAAGTGGCAGGATCCAGCGCGATGGGCTCTGCGGTTGGGGCGGGTTCTTCACCCCCTTCCGTGAGGCTGCCCAACCAAGCGATGACGTCGCGCATCTCTTTCGGTTTGAGAAGTTCGCCCATGGCGGGCATGGGCGAAGTGGCGGTGGTGATGCCTTTGATGTCTTGGCGCGAGATGCGGAAGAGCTTGCCGGAGGCGTCGAGGTCCACGTGGTCGGGAGTTTCTGCGATCAAATTTCCCGTGAGGTCCGCGCCGTTGTGGAAATCGATGAGCACGCTGCCGAAGCCGGGTGTGATGACGGCGCTGGGAGCGATCATGGATTCGAGGAAATAACGGGGATCGCTGTGGCGCTTGGCGATGCCGGCGAGGTTGGGCGCGGTTTCTCCGCCCGCGCTGTGGCCGCCTTCGGCGCGGTGGCAGCGCATGCATTCGCTGGCGGGGTGAGAGGCGAAGATCGCTTGGCCCGCCACGGGATCGCCGCCTTCGAGGGTGGCATTCCATTTCGCGAGTGGATCGCTGTTATCTGCTAGAGATTTTTCCAACGCGGTGAAAGCAGCCTTTACGGTGGGCGATTTGCGTTGGCGGGCGGCATCGATCAGCTCCAGAGCTGTGGGGGAAACACCTTTGGCGGCGCGGAGCGCATCGAGTTGCGCGATGAGGAAGGCATCCGCTTCCGGGCCGGGCAAGGAGGCGAGGATGGGCCATGCCTTGCGAGCACGGGACGGGCTGCTGGAAGTGATCGATTTCTCCAACAGCGACAAGGCGGTGCTGGGTGTTAGCTTGACGATGGTGGCCAATGCGGTCACGGCGACCTCATCGGAGGGATCCGTCGCGAGGTCGGTTAGAAAAGGATCAAGGTCGGCGGGCTTTTGGCGGATCACGAGGTCAAGCGCTGCGGAGCGGGCGGCGGGTGGCTGGGCGGCATCACGAATCATTTCGCGCAGCGCTTTGTCATCGAGGCCGGGAACTTGGAGGTCGTACTTGGCGACGAGTCCGAGGGCGGCGGTCACGGCGAAGCCACGTTGCTTCAGCACGTCGGGCAAAGTCTCTAGCAGAGCGGTGCGGACGGTCGCGGGATCGCGTTTTTCGAGCGGACGCCAATGGCCGGTGAGTTGGTCGGCAGGGAAGGGCGTTGCCCATTCTGATAGCAGGCGGAAGGCTTCCTGGCGGACGATTTCCGGGATTTCTGGATTGGCCGCGACCTTGGCGACGCGGGCCGCATTTTCCGCTGTGCCGATGCGAAACGCGTTGTGAATGAGCCGCCGCAGCATGAAGGGCGTCCACTTGCGGGAAGCGAGGTCATCCATCAGGCGGGCGACGGCAGGACGCTGGGCGACCCAATCCAGATCGACGATGGCGCGGATGGCCTCGTCGGCGACCTGCGTGTCCTCGTCTGCTAGAAAACGGGAGATGCCAGGGTTTTTCATGCGACGCAAGGCGACGACAGCGGCGAGGCGGACGGCGGCGGATTCGTGCGTGTTCAGCGCGGTGAGGAGCGTCGGCTTGGTGGCGAGATGCTGGAGCGCGAAGATTCCGGCATGGCGCAGATAGGGATCGCGGTTGTCGTTTTTCGCGATCATCTCACAGATGGGGCCATACATGCTGATGAGGCCGCGCTTGCCGGCGACGATGGCGGCGAAGTAACGGACACGTGGCGAAGCGTCTCCGAACAGTGGTCCTAACGAAATGTTGGAGAGCGGGGCGGCGGAATCGGCCAATGCCCGCAGCGCTTGAACGCGGATTTCAGGATCCTTGTCATCGAGCAGCGAGGCGAGTTTAGCATCCGAGGCATTGCGAATCGCGGGAGTCGCCATCGCGCCGAACTCCATCACGGGAAGCGGTGCTGGGCCGCGGCGGGCGAGGATGCCGAGCCCCCAAATGCCGTGGATGCGCGCGAGTGGGTCGGAGGAGTTGGTGGCTTCGACGAGGCGATCGATGCCATCGGTCTTGCGGGTCAGAGCGAGCTGAGCGCGTAGGCGGATGCGGGCGTCGGGGTGGCGCAGCAGGGTGAGTAGCGCGGCGGAGTCACGTTTTTCAAGGCCTTCCCGCATCATACGGGCGGCGCCTTCCGTTTCCTCGGGCTGCCAGAGTTTCTTGCCGGCATCCAGCGAGAGCAGGCGGCCGTTTGCGTGAGATTCCCAGCCGCCCATGAAATCGGTGACGAAGACCTTGCCGTCCCACGAATACTCGACGTCGGTGGCGGCGACGCCCCAGAGGAATTGGCGCGAGTCGGTCATTTCCATGCCGGCGCCGTTAGGACTCATTTCAAAGGACCAGATCCCCGAGTTCGCACTGCCGCCACGGTAGTCGCAGATGAGGAAATGGTTGGCTTCGCTTTCCAGAAACCCGACGCCGGGGTGATAGGTTAGGCCGGACGGGCCGGAGGTGAGCAAGGCGGAGGGCGGCAGGATGTATGCCGGTTGCGCGGGGTTTTGCATTTCCCACATGCGCTCGTCCATCCAGCGGCTCGGCGGATGTTCTGCTAGGCCGATCTGGCGGTGAAACGAATGCATCGTTTGGTGTTCCATCTGCCAACCGGAATCCCCGCCCTCGACCAGATAGACGATGCGCGCTGAGTCGCCTTGGTCCGAGTTGTTATCCACGGTGAAGGGGTTGCCATAGGCGTCGAAGGCGATTTCTTTCGGATTGCGCAGACCGGTGTGGAAGAGCTCGAAGCCGGTGCCGTCGGGCTCGAAACGGAACACCGCGCCCTCATTCGGGTAGTCGATGCTTTTTCCCTCGGTCGTGATGAGGCTCATGCCGCGGTCACCGACGGTGCCGTAGATGCGGCCGTCCGGCCCGAGCGTGAAGCCATTGAGATCGTGGCCGGAAAGCGAGACGCGCACGCCGAAGCCGTCGGCGACGACTTTCTTCTCGTCCGCCTTGCCATCGCCATCCTTGTCGCGCAGTTGATAGATTTTAGGAATGCAGGCGAAGTAGAGGCTGCCGCCGTAGTGGAAGACGCCCGCAGCCGTTCCATCCAGCACGTCGTTGAAGCCGTCGGCGAAGATATTGGAGTCGAGCTTGCCGTCGCCATTGGTGTCGGCGAGGCGGCGGATGACCTCGGACTTGGCGGTCATGTGTTCGAGGGAAACTTTGCCTTTCCATTTTTCATGCAGCGCCCGGCGGTCGGCCGTGGTCTTGGCGGCGAGGTCGTCGAGATACCAGTAAAGGTGGTCTCTATCATCCTCGATGCCTTCGCGGAAACGGTGGGTTTCTGAAATGTAGACATTGCCGAAATCATCAAAAGTCAGCGCGGTGGGAGAGGTGACTTGTTGGTCGGCGTGGGTGGCTTCGATCTTCAGCGTGCTGCCGTCCGGGATGCTCGCTTCGGGAAGAGTTTCCGCGCCGCTCAGTCCGTCGATGTAGGGTTTGCCCTCGCGCGTCGGACCGGGGAATTTCTGGTTCGGATAGTCGGTGAAAAGGAGGTGATCCACGCCGATGAAGCCCCAAGTGCCGTCTGTATCATCTATCAGCCGGATGCGTGCCTCGCGGCCTTTGAGCGCGGCCACGTCCCAGACGACGGGGATGCAACGCAGGCTGCGTTTGCCGGTCGCCTCTTGCACGACTTCGCCATCGATGACGAGTTGCGCAGAGGTCTTGCCCACGAAATCCCCACCCGCGATGAGGAAGGTGATGTAGTCCTCGGAGATGGTGAACGGCTGGGAGGTGAGGGTGCCTTTGGCGTCGTCTCCGCCGTGGCTGGATGCGGCGAGACTCTCGTCCGAGTAGCTGGTGAAGGGGGACTTCATGCCATCGGTTTTGCCAGCGGCCGGAGCCATGCCAAAGGCGTTTCCTTCCGTGGTCCAGCCATCGTAGCCGTCGCCTTCGAAGGTCTGAAAAACGCGAGTGGCAGCGGGCAGCGTGGCGGTCAACGCCAGCGAGAAAAGAGTCGTGCGGATCATGGTGAAGAACGGGCTTAGCCACCGGATCAAGGTGGCGGCGGGACTATTGATGCAGACGGGCGACCTGCCAACCGCAAAGCCGGGAAACCGCTGACGGCCTCGCCCGCGCGTTCGAGGGCGGCGGTCCTTGGCAGGCTTCGCAAAAAAAGCAGCAAGATTTCCCCCTGAGATCCTTCGACTTCTGCGGCATGGGGACAAACTTCTCGATCACGTGCCGGTCAAGCTGATTAACGAAGCCCCGGAAAGGCTTCCCGCATGTGTTTGGCTTAGCCAAAGGGAAGCTGTCAGCTGCTCCCAAGATTCTCCAACAAGTTTACCCACTCATTGAAGCGCTTGCACTCACGGCGGATTGTATCGATGCCGACTTCAAGGGCCGCGAGACTTCCATACAGCGGCTTTTCGTAAACCGGCATCAATCCCAGTATCCGCTTGCTCGGCGCGGTTATCCGACTGTCGTTGATTTCTTCGGGGGTGCAGAAACTGTCGCGAATCGCGACGAAATTATTTTCCAGTTCCTCGACATAGAGTCCAGCAGCGAGCTTCACGGGATCGCTGAAAAGCAGTCCCTCGAACTCATACATCTGGACATAGGGAAAAAATCGCAGGATGACATTTTCATCCGTGGCATCGAGCACGTGCTTTCTCAGCGCTGCTTCGATGGTCCGGGCCTTATCCTCGTAGGAAAGCTTCGAACTGGCTTCCTGTTTTCCGACGAACTTCGAGTCCAAGCCGTAAAAATCAAAGAAGGTGGTGCACCAGGCTTGTGGATCACCAAGAAGCCGGAGCTTGATGTCACCGGCCATTCGAGCCGTGGTCACGTGCCCGCCTTTGTGCCCCGGCTTTCCCACGAGCGAGGCGAAGGGAAACACGTCGTATCCCGCCAAGTGGGGGCCAAGAATTTCATTGACGAACGTCTCCTCCGTCTGCCCCTCACAAATGATGTGAACCCGTTTCATCGAGCAGGCCTCCCGCCCATGATGTTCTTCTCCCACAGCTCACCCAGAGTGTATTCCTTGAGCCATTCGGCGAGTTCGTTTTTTCCGACTCGTCGAAGAACGCTTGAGCCTCCTTTGCGGTCGGAGACAATGAGATTTTCGGGTTCGAATTCATTCAGAAGCGTTACGCTCTGAGTCGAGATGATCACCTGCTTTTCCTTACTAACGGATCGGATCAGGGACGCCAAGATTTTGATAGCATAAGGATGAAGGCCCAATTCAGGCTCGTCTACAATGATGGTCTCCGGTTGCAATTCATCAGGCTGAAGGAAGACTACAGCCAGACAGATGAAGCGTAGCGTTCCGTCCGACAAATGATGCGCTTTGAATGGCACATCTTCTCCAATTTCTGACCATTCGAGTTCGATCTGGTTGGCGTTCTCGGGACTTTTCCTCAAACGGAAGTCTCCAAAAAATGGTGCCACCAAACGAATCGTTTTCACAATTCGGTCGTAAGCTTGCGGATACTGCCCCTGCAGGAGATAAAGAAACGCGGCGAGATTCCGGGCATCCGACCGCAGGAACGAGGTGTCATTTAACGCATGCAGTTGCTTGACGAAGGCCGACTCACTGGTGTCATGAAAGTGATAGACGCGCCAATTACGCATCGCCGGGACCGTGTATTTGTAAATGCCTGTCCGTTGTCTCTGGCTCTCCACCTCCGTCTCGAAATGACCGGATCCCACCCACCAAGGGCCACTGACGTTCCACCAGAATTGTTCCTCAGCGAACATCATTCGGTTGTCCGCCGTGGGCTCCAACGTAAACATATAGCCATTGTTTCCAAAATAGACCTCGGCCTTCAATTGTTCGGTCTTCTTCCGGCCAAAATGAAGGAATGAATCCGGTCCGCCGTTTTTGCTGATAAAGCGCTGGAGGTTGCCCTCCAAGGTCTGCTGAATGAGTTTGAAGAATCCGATGAAGTTGGATTTCCCGGCCCCGTTGGGTCCGATCAGGACATTCAGCTCCTTAAGTTCCAAATCGCAGTCTTTGATGGATTTGTATCCCTGGAGTTTGATGCGGGATAATTGCTCTGGTTTCATGCGGAAGTGCTTTGACTGTTCCTTCTGATCCTGGGATTGGGAAGAAGGGTTTTCGTAGATACGCTAGGCGTATCGAAAAAGTGGGTTGAGTCCTCTTTCAGACTTAAAAATTCAAGATTCGCCAGATTCGCGGTTCATGACTCTGTGAATTTTCCGACGGGCGAAATGAATTTCGCGGTCCAATTTTCAGATTCTCTGCGGTTCACCCGAGACCTAGACATCGAAATCAGCCGGTGATGATTTTGACCACCGCGAAACCCGCGGCGGCGACCAGCATGAGCAAGGCGGCGGCGGCGGCGGCGCGGTCGACGCCGGTGGTGCGTGGGCGGCGTGGCGAGGCGGAGGAGGGGAAAACGATGGCGGCGTAGGCCATGCCGGCGAGCAATCCGCCAGCGTGGGCGGCATTGTCGATGTAGCGGTAGCCGATGACGCCGATGAGTGCGGTGAGGAAGACGCCGGCGGCGAGGCGGCGACGGGCGCGGCGCGGGACGAGATTTTTGTGCAAGGTTTCGAAAACCAGCAGAAACCCGAGCCAACCCATGAGTCCGCCGGACGCGCCGACCGAGGGGGCGGCGATGAAGCGCGCGGAGGCCGCGCCACCTATCGTCGCGGCGAAGAGGAACACCATGGGCAGGTGAGGCCAGCGGGCGAAGACCTCGACGCGTTTGCCGAGGTAGGCCATGGCTGCCGCGTTCATCAGCAGGTGGACGATGTTGCCATGCAAGAAGGGCGCGGTGAACAGCCGCCACCATTGGCCTTGGACATAGAGCGGTTTGACCAAGCCGGCCGCGTCCGTGCCATGCCAGTTGTGGAACAACGAGAGGATGGCGCTGAGGCCTTCCGTGCGGACCTTTCCGAAAACTTGGGTCAGCGCGACGACGAGGACGAGGCCGAGCAAAACCCGGGTGAGCGGCGCTTTTTGGCGATCCAGCCAGGCTTCGAAGCGGATGGTTGGCGCGAAATCCTTGATGCCTTCCTCGGTCCATTTGACCAATTCCTGCCGCCGCTTGCGCGCCTGCCACCACGGGATGAACGCGAAAATGATGAACATCAACACCGCCAGTCCGACCTGGGTGGAGGCAAACACGTTTTTCAGGCCGAAGGCATTGCGGATCGCGATCCCTGCCCCTTGGCGTGCGGCGAAGAGCCAGCCGGCGATGAATTGGTAACCAGCCAACGCGGCGAAAATCGTGCCGAACCAGCGCAACCGGTAATGGCATTCCTCCAAATCATCGCGCGTCCATTGCTCGCGTACGGTGCGGAGTTCGTGGCTCATGCCGTCGAGCTCCTCGGGCAGGATCATGCGCGGGTTGGCAGGCGTCCAAACGAGGTCGACTTCGCCATGGCGATCGTCCCGGATGGCTGCGGCGAGCGCGTCCAGCGTCGCGCAGGGGTGAGATTTTCCCTTGTGATCCAGCCAACCCCAAGCGGGTGGGGCGGTGGGAAATGCCTCGGGTCTCGCCCAGACTGGCGAATCGTCAGTTTCCTGTGAAGAGGCGTTCACGCACGGAGAGCATCAAGGCTCCTTGGGTGCGTCTGCCGGAGTTTCCTCGGCAGGAGTCGCAGCTTCGGTGGGGGCTGCTGGGGCTTCCGTTGGCTCAACGGCGGGAGTGGCTTCGGAGGCATCGGCAGGAACTTCAGCCGGTGCTGGAGTGGTTGCGGGAGCGGCTGGGTCTTGGGGCAGCTCATCCTTGAGCGATTCAGGAACGACTTCCACGGCTGGAGTTGGAGGCGTTTTGACCTCAACCTTGGGCGCGAGATCCTGCTCGGTGACGGTTTTGGCGGTCTTGTTTTGCTGACCGATGAGGACGGAGAGCAGTAGGCTGATGATGAAGAACAGGGAACCGAGGTAAACGGTGCCGCGCTGGAGCACGTTGGTGGTGCGAGCGCCGAAAACTTGATCGGTCACGCCGCCACCGAAGGCTGCGCCGAGACCTTCTTGCTTGGGCCGTTGCATCAGGATCACCAAGGTCATCAGCAGGCAGACCGCCACGAAGAACAAGAGCAGCAGATTGATGCTGATGGAAAGGAAGGAGGCAACGAAAGTCATGGGCGCGGGACTATGGGTGGCCCTCTTACCCTTGTAAAGCGGGGAGTTCCCGGTTTTTTGGCGGCGAAATCGCGGTCAGAAATGGGGATTTCCCGCTTCGTGGTGGCCAAGCGGATGGGTGCCGACTATGCGTTTGCGGCAGTTCCCCGCTGCATGAGAATCGCCCGTTTTTTCGCCTGCTTGTTGTTCCTGCTAGGCTTCGTGACCACCGTCCGCGCCCATCAGGTGGATCTCGTGGAACTCCAATTTCTCAACCTCGAAACCGAGTGGCGGCTGGAAGGGGAAATGGACATTGCCTACATGTTGCCCGAGACGCGAAACGTTCCCGGCGGCCTGCCGATGAGCCGAGCCAAGGCGATGCAGGAATCGCCCGAGGAACTGGCGCGCTACTGCCGCGAAACGGAGAACACCTTGCGCAAGCTGCTGCGCCTGACCTTCGCGGACCAAGACGTGCCGTGGCGCGTCGAGTTTCCGGATTTCAAGAAGGACCCTTTTGAATTGCCGCAAGAGGCGGGTGACATCGCGCTGCTCACCGTGCGCTTGGTCATCGATCCCTTGCCCGGTGCGGGCGAACTTCGCGTGCATTGGGCGGGCGAGCAGGAAACTGAATTGATCGTCATCATCGGCGACGAGGCCTATGCAGATGCCGTCCCTCACAGCACCTTGCCCGGCGGCAGTCTGATGTTGCTCAAGCAGTCCGGCGCAGGGGCGGCCTTGCCGATCGAAACCCCGTTGGCGGGCGGTTGGATCCATGACGGGTTCAACCACGTGATGGGGCTGGACCACATCCTGTTCATCCTCGGCTTGTTCCTGCTGGCACCGCGCTGGAAGCCGTTGCTCCAGCAATCCTTGCTGTTCACGCTGGCGCACTCGATCACCTTGGCGCTCGCCGTTTTGGAAATCGTGCGTGTGCCGGAAGTGTGGGTGGAGCATCTCATCGCGCTGAGCATTGCCTGGGTGGGCATCGAGAACCTGTGTTTCCGCAAGCTGACACGGCATCGGCTCGCGTTGGTGTTTTGCTTCGGGCTGCTGCATGGACTCGGCTTTGCCAGCGTGTTGCAAACGAAGCTCGCGCGCTTCTCTGAGATGAAACCGGTGCTGCCGCTGGTGGGCTTCAACGTCGGGGTGGAACTCGCGCAACTTTCCATTCTAGCGGTCGCCTTCTTGCTGCTGTGGCCGGTGCAAAAATGGACACGGCAAATTCAGCTCGCGGGATCGCTGTTCATCGCCATCGCCGGATTGGCGTGGGCGGTGCAACGGATTTTCTTTCCCGCCTCGCCCTTGTTGTGACGGCGGTGCCGCGACTCGACGCTTGACCCATGATGCCGCCGCGAAACAAATCCTCGCCCATGAATTTCGTCTCCAAACGCCTCTCGCCAGCGGTCTTCTCTCGGATTCCATTGGCGATGTTGTTGTCTGCAGCCACGGCCAGCGCACACAGCGAGGGCGGCAGCGCGGGTGGTTTTTCCAGCGGCTTCGGTCACCCGCTCACGGGGCTCGATCACATCGTGGCGATGGTTGCGGTCGGTTTGTGGGGAGCCATCCTCGGCGGGCGTGCGATGTGGACGCTGCCTGTCGTTTTCCCCATGGTGATGGCGGTGGGCGGCGCGCTTGGCGTGATGGGAGTGGCTGTTCCCGGCGTGGAAATGGGCATCGCGCTTTCTGGAGTCGTCATGGGATTGATGGTGACCTTTGCCGCGCGACCACCAGTCTGGGTGGCGGCGGTGATCGTTGGATTTTTCGCGATCTTCCACGGCCATGCGCACGGTGAGGAAATGCCGGAAGCGTCGAACGCCATGGCGTATGCGATCGGTTTCGTGATCTCCACCGGCCTGCTGCATCTCGCCGGCATCGCATTTGGGCTGCTGTCAAAATGGCCATGGGGACGCATCGCCATCCGTGTCGGCGGTGGTGCGATCGCCGCCGTGGGCGTGGCTTTTCTTTTCCAATGGCTGTGATCCCGCACATCGCCAAGGCGCGGTGGAAATCCCTCGTCGCGGCAACGCTGGTTTTTCTAACCACTCGCTCGGCCCATGCGCACATGCTGGTCGATGGGGCGGGGGATCTTGGCAATGGCGCGCTGCACCCGTTGATGTCGCCCGCGCACCTGTTGGTCCTCATCGGGCTGGCGCTGCACCTCGCGCAACAGGTGCCATTCGAGCTGAACGCGGCATTGCGGACCTTTGCGCTGGCCTCGGCGGCCGCGCTGGCGTTGACGTTTCACGATTCTTTGGGCGAAGTCGATCAGCCTGTTTTGGTCGCACTGGCGTTGCTGCTAGGGATTTTGGTTGGGCTGGAAATTCGCCTGCCGCGGTGGGCGACGCTGTTGATTGCTGCGCTGGTGGCGGCCTGTGTCGGTTTGGATTCCGGCGTCGAGGATCAGCCGTCCGTCGCGACCACGAAGATTTTGTTAGGCACCTGGCTCGTCATCAACGCACTCGTTCCGTATCTTGCGATGGTCGCCTCCAACGGAGCCGAAAAAAAATGGGCGCGCACCGCGATCCGCGTGCTCGGTTCGTGGATCATCGCCGTTTCGCTCATGGTGCTGGCCTTCGCCTTGCGGAAATAACGGCCAATCCGCGTCACGGAGCGGCTTGCGCCACCCTTTCTGGAAAGCTCTTCCCCGCTGCTAGAATCGCGAAATCATCATAAGTCAGCTTCTCGACCGGAGGCCAAAAGACCCCGGCAGAAATTTGTCCGACGATCCAGTGCGCGCAGGCCACTGCGGCCTCCAAGTCCGCCGTTTCAAAGTCGAACCATTCAAGCAATTTCACCTTCTCCTCGGTGACGCCGAGGGTGATGTAGCACGGCGTGGGTATCGCCTCGCCGCGTAGGACCACCGCTTGGGCATACAACGGGAGCTGCAAATTCTGCCACAGAAAGTCGGCAGCTTTTCCTTTTTCTTCACCCTGATAGACGGCTGGGCATTCCCGCGAAAGATGCTCGGGCAAAACGCTGGATGGGTTGAGCTTTTTGCGATGCGCCTTTTCCACGCCATCGACCTTGCCCGTTTTGTAATCGATCACGCGGAGCTGACCCGTTTCGCGCTGGCGGTCGATGCGGTCGATCATCGCGACCACCGTCGCGCCTTCGATCTCCAGCTCCACCTTACGTTCGACGTCGACGATTTCCCACCCCTCTTGACGGATGTCCGCCTGCACCTTGGAAAACCAACGCAGCCGTTGGCGCAGCGCCTCGGTCTGGATGCGCACCGCCAGCGGGATGCGCTTGCCGAAGCGCTTCTCCACTTCGCGATCGAGTTCCGCCGAAAGCCATGCGTGAAGCTTCGAGGCATCCTCCAGCTCGCGTGCTGCAAGATCGCGGCCCCAATTTTCTAACACGAAATGAGCCGCGTTGCCGAAGTCTCGCGCATTCCACTCGGCCCGCTCGGTGTCGGGTTCTTGAAATTTGAGAACATGCTTGAGGTGATAGCGAAACGGACAGGCAAGATAGTCGCGCAATGAAGTCACACTGATGCGTTGCTTGGGTTGGCCGATGGTGGGTTGCCATTTCCAATCCGCCGCCCACGCCATCCCCGCTTCCGGCGGCTCGACTTCGCGGAACAGCAACCTCACTCGTTCCGGCAGCTCCGCTCGATCCGTTGCTAACAAAAGGCGCGATGGCAGCAACGGTTCGCCGCCGGATCCCGCCTTGCCGCACAGCACATCCACTCGTCCGCCAGCGCGGCGCGACTCGATCAATGCCTGATAGAGAAAGGCGTCGCGCGCTGCGCGATCCGCGTCTCGCGTCAGGCCGAGCATTTTTCGACCGGCTTCGCTCAGCCACGGTTCGCCGCCGCTGCGGCCTGGCACCTTGCCCTCATTCATCCCGCAGAGCAGCAGATGGCGGCCCGGCTCGTGCAGCAGTTCTAACCAACCTTGGACGTCCAGTACCCGGCCCGGCGGGGGCAGCGGGGCAGGGGATGCGAGCGAAGAAACCATCAGATCGATCCAAAATCCTGCGCCGCGTCGCACGCGCCGCATCACCGGCGCGGCTTCCGCCAGCCAGGCGGACATCTCCTCTGCGGCCACGCCGCTGGCCTCGCTGGTTTTTCCGAGTATCTCCAACAACGTTTCTAACGAGTTGGCGAAATTTTCCGCGAGCAAACTCGTGCGCCATTTTTCCAAAGCTTGGACCGCGTTGAGCAGCTCCGAGGCGGACTCCCGGTCCGCCTCGGAGCGGAACGTTTCTGTTTCGATCCGGCGTTGCAGATCCTCGCCACGTAGGGCCATCCATTCGTCTCTCAGCTCGGCGAGTCGCCTCGCCTTGCGGGCGCGTCTACCGCTGACGAGGATGCCCGTTTCCGGCAAGCCTAGCAGATCGGCTAAGCGCGCGAGCGTGGGATCCGCAAGCCACGCCTGCCAAACGCGGAACCAACGCGCGAGGCCGCTGGCAATGGTTGCTGTCGCCGGGTGAAATGCGGGCCACCCCGCGCGACAAAAGACGCGCGCCAGTTCGTCTCCAGTCTCGCTGTCCGCGGCTCCCAGCGCGATTTCATCGGAGGCATTTCCTGCTTCGCTGACGACGCGCAAGGCCTCCAGTGCCTGTTGGCGCGGATCGGCTAACACCTGCAAGCTCCCGGTCGGAGTCGGCAGTGCTCGCGTCGTCCAAATTTCCAAGGGCATCCCGGATTCCGAAAAATGTTCCGCCTCCGCATCTGGCGCGGCGATCAGCGTGGTCACTTTCAGAGGCCACGCCCGCAGCGCTCGTTCTAGCAACGGTGGCAGCTCGGACACCCCGGCCAGCACCACCGAAGTAACGTCGGTGGGAGGGATGAGTCCGCCAGCTAACAAACGGCTCCGACTCGGCGCTTTCCAAGACCGTAGGGTGGCCTCGACCTGATCCTCCAGCGCTGCCAATGCCAGCCAGCGTTCGGGTTCGGGCGAGTTTGCCAACTTGCGTGCGGCGCTTTCTAGCAAAAGTCCATTTTCCTGGAGGCTGTGACGCAGCGTCACCATTTCCCGCGCCATCCCGGTGGCCCAGTCGCTAGATGGGTCTGGCGGCTCGGGGAAAAGCGCCTCCAGTCCGGACCAATCGCTCACGCCGTCGAGCACTTCGATCCACGCGACCTGTTCCATCCAGTCTGGCGCGGCCTCGTCATCGCGGGATTGGAGGAATGAACCGGGCGTGACCACCCGTGGTGAGAGCACTGCGCCGGTCGCTTCTGCCAGCGCCTCGCGTAGCCGTCGCCCGCTCTGCGCCGTTGGCACCACCAGCAACATGCCCGGCAGCTCGTAGCGCCGCGCTGCCAGCCATTCGACCGCGAGCGTCGAAAACGGCTGCTGCCAGCCTAGGAAAACTCGTTCCACCATCGCCACGTTCGGTTAGGCCATCACGATCCCCACCGGGCAATGGTCCGATCCGGTCACGTGCGGCAGGATGGACGCTGACGCCACCCTGTCCATGAACGGGGTGGAAACGCCGAAGTAATCGATGCGCCAGCCGACGTTGCGTTGCCGCGCACCGCCACGGAAGGACCACCACGAATACGCATCGCGCTGGTCCGGATAGAAATGGCGAAACGTGTCGGTGAATCCCGCGCCTAACAATTCGGTGAATCCCGCGCGCTCTTCGTCCGAAAAGCCTGCGGAAAAGCGATTGTCCTTGGGACGCGCGAGATCGATTTCTTGGTGAGCCACATTCAGATCCCCGCAGAAAACGACAGGCTTCGTTTGTGCCAAGCCTGCGACATGCAGGCGGAACGCAGCGTCCCATTGCACGCGGTAGGGCAATCTCAGCAAGCCTTCTTTTGAGTTCGGCGTGTAGACATTCACCAAGAAGAAATCCGGATACTCGACCGTTAGCACGCGTCCTTCTTGGTCGTGCTCATCAATGCCGAGACCCATTCTAACGTCCAGGGGTTGCTCTTTCGTGAACACCGCCACGCCGGAGTAGCCAGGTTTCTGTGCCGAATCCCAGAACGCCTGATAGCCGCCGAATTCCAACGGCAACTGCACCTGCTCCGGCCGCGCCTTGGTTTCTTGCAGGCACAGAATGTCCGGCCTTTCTACCGCGATAAAATCACCGAGGCCCTTGCCAATCGTGGCGCGGATGCCGTTCACGTTCCACGAGATCAGTTTCATCGGGCGCGAGTCTCCACATCACACCAGCAACATGCAATCGCCATAGCTGAAAAACCGGTAGCGCTCGGCCACTGCTTGGCGGTAGGCCTCCATCACCAACTCGCGCCCGGCGAACGCGCTCACCAGCATGATGAGCGTGCTTTCCGGGAGGTGAAAATTAGTCAGCAGCGCGCCCGCGACTTGGAACGCATAGGGCGGGCGAATGAAAATGTCGGTTTCGCCGCGGCACTCGCGCAATGGCTTGCCCAGCGATTCCAGCACGCGTGTCACCGTGGTGCCCACCGCCACCACACGACCCGCCGCATTGACGCGCGCCGCCGTTTCCGCAGTCACCGCGTAACGCTCGGAATGCATCACATGGTCGGTCACGTCCTCTACGCTTACCGGGCGGAAGGTGCCGACGCCGACGTGCAGCGTGAGGAACGCATGGGAAATTTTCGCCAGCATTTCCGGCGTGAAATGCAGCCCGGCCGTCGGTGCGGCAATCGCTCCTTCCTCCCGCGCGAACACCGTCTGATAGCGATCACGGTCCGCCTGCTCGTCCTCGCGTCCCATGTAGTGCGGCAGCGCGAGATGGCCGACTTGGTCCAGATCGAGCTCCGCATCCCAGTGCAGCAGCCGATCGCCATTTTCAAAAACCTCGGTCACCGTGCCCGTGACGCCGGCCACGCTCACCGTGCGGCCGACCTTCATCCGCTTGCCCGGCCGCACCAAGCAACGCCATTTCTGCGGCGAGAGCCGATCAAGGCATAGCAATTCGGTGCGTCCGTCGTCCGAAAACACCCGCGCGGGAATCACCTTGGTGTCGTTGAGCACCAGCAAATCATCGGCTCGCAAGTATTCCGGGAAATCGCGGAACATGCGGTGTTCGATGGTCCCGGTTTCCCGATGAACCACCATCATCCGCGACGCCGAGCGCTCCGCCAACGGCCGCGCCGCGATGAGTTCCTCCGGCAGGTGATAGGCAAAATCGCAAGTGCGTGACGACATCGCCAGATCCCTAGCGACCTCGCGCGAGCGCCGCAAAGCAATATCGACGCAGTCTTCGCGGGCAGGGTGGGGGACCTGATTTTCTCAGAGCCTTGAGGCGCATCGTGTGATCCAGACACAAAAAAACGGATGCCGTGTTGGCATCCGTTTCTCATCCTAAGGGTTGCGGAACCTAGAAAATCAGTCGGCCGACTCAGCGGGGGCTGCTGGTGCGTTGGAGTAACGCCAGCGGATCTTGTTGCGCTTGGAAGCGGAACGCAGCTTGCGTTGCTTGCGCTCGGTCGGGGTTTCAAACGCGCGGCGGCGGCGCATTTCCTCGAGGATGCCCTCGGTATCAAGCTTGGTTTTCAGGCGCTTGAGAGCACGGTCAACGGGCTCGCCTTTCTTCATGATCACTCCTCGCATGCGATGATAATTGGTTGGTTGGATGGGGTTCCGCAGTTTCTTCGGGGCGCGCTAGATGCTTGATCGCCCCGGTCTTGTCAACACGGAACCCGCCCGGATATTAAAAAAAAGGGGGGCTTGCCATGGCAGGGGATGTCGCCTATTGAGCCTCGTCCTGCCACTATCGGCGCGCGTTTGCGTCGACCGTTCGGTTAAACATCCGGCTGTGGAAGGTTCCTAAAACTACAACTCATGCACCGCATTCCCTTCGATCGGGTGAACTGGGTCACCAGCTCATTCCTCATCGGCACCGCCTTCACCGCCCTCGTCGGAGTTCCCATCTTTCTTTTTAAAGTGGGTCTCGACTGGTTCCAGGTGGCCTTGTTCTTCTTCTACCTCACCGCCTCCATGATGAGCATCACCGTCGGCTACCACCGGCTGTTTTCTCACCTCTCCTTCAAAGCGAAGATGCCGGTGAAACTGTTCACCCTCGTTTTCGGAGCCTGCGCGTTCGAAAACTCCTGCCTCAACTGGGCGTCCGATCACCGCCGCCACCACAAGCACGTCGATCACGACGAGGATCCCTACGACATTTCCAAGGGCTTCTTCTGGGCGCACATCGGCTGGCTGCTTTTCAAACTCAACCCCGAGCCGCCGATGGACAACGTCGCTGACCTCCGCAAGGACAAGCTCGTCATGTGGCAACACAAGTACGTGCATTGGATCGGCTTCGTCGTCGGCGTGGTCATCCCGGTGGCCCTTGGTTACTGGTGGAATGCTTCGCGCGGCTTGGACCCCATGCTCGGCGCGCTCGGTGGCTTCCTGATTCCCGGCGTCGCCCGCATCGTGGTCGCCCAGCATTGCACGTTCTTCATCAACTCACTCTGCCACATGGTCGGCCGCCAGCCGTATTCCACCAGCCACAGCGCTCGTGACAGCGCGATCATGGCGTTCTTCACGTTCGGCGAGGGCTACCACAACTATCACCACGAGTTCCAGCACGACTACCGCAACGGCGTGAAGCCATGGCAGTGGGATCCCAGCAA
>JAZKEG010000042.1:0-21262 GCA_040387215.1 Verrucomicrobiota bacterium
CTCTCTGTCTCTCGGTCGCCCTCCGTCGTGGCGACGGGCGGAACCTATTCCGCCCCGCCCGCACCGGTCAATCCATTTTGTGACCGTTTTTGAAATTTTCTTTCGCTTTGAATCACAACTCGTTGAAAATAAGCAGATTTCCAGAAGAGGCTTTCGCAAATTTTGACGAATCCAACGTTCTCATCCGACGAAATCCGAAGAAAACCTGCCGTCTCAAATGCCATTTCGCGGCCTGATCGGCGAAGATCTCGCCAAATCCGCCTCAGTAAACCCGGTTCGTCGTCTCATTCGACCTTCGAGGACGAGATCTGCATCGCTTCCGCGACGATCTCGTAGGACCTGAGGCGGTCTTGGTGGTGAAACAACGACGTGTGAACCATCAACTCGTCCGCGCTCGTTAGGCTTTTGAACTCCTCAAGCTGAGAACGCACGGAATCCGGCCCGCCGATGATAGCGGCAGCAAGGAAATCCCCAACAGCCGCCTTCTCGGCGGAATTCCAGCGCATTTCCATGTCCTTCACCGGTGGCGGGACGGGCGTGGGGGCATTGCGGATGAGGTTGAGAACCTGCTGCTGGGAGGATGAAGCGAGGAAGCGAGCCTGCTCCTCGGAATCCGCCGCGATGACAGGCACTCCGACCATGGCGTAGGGTTGTTGCTGGGATTCGGAGGGGCGAAACTCGTTTCGATAGAGATCCAGCGCTTGGTGGAGCAGGCGCGGCGCAAAGTGGGCGGCGAACGCGAACGGCAATCCCAGCCATGCCGCGAGGCGTGCGCTAAAGGTGCTGGATCCAAGCAACCATACAGGGACCTGCGAACCTGCTCCCGGAATCGCTTTCACCGATTGGCCGGGAAACGCCGGACCTAGCAAAGCGATGAGTTCCTGGACCTGTTCGGGAAAATCCTCCGCCGCCGAGGCATCACGACGCAGGGCGCGGGATGTTGCCTGGTCTGAGCCAGGAGCACGACCCAGTCCCAGATCAATGCGTCCGGGGAAAAGCGCCTCCAGCGTTCCAAACTGCTCCGCGATGACCAGCGGCGAGTGGTTTGGCAGCATGATGCCGCCGGAGCCGATGCGCATCGTCCGCGTGGCCGCCGCGACATGGCCAATCAAAACCGCCGTCGCCGCGCTGGCGATTCCCGGGATGTTGTGGTGTTCGGCGAGCCAAAACCGCTTGTAGCCGAGGGCTTCGACATGGCGCGCAAGATCTGCGCTGTTTTGAAAACTCTCGGCAACGGTGCCGCCCTCCACGATGGGGGAAAGATCTAAGACGGAAATGGGAATGGCTGCGGGAGTTGACATGAGATAAATCGGTAGAAAGGAGACGTCCACAGGTCGTCCGGCGGACCTCACGATCAACATCCGCCCTATCTGCCGGGGAGCAATCCGCGATCTCCACTCATTCCGGCTCGCGGTCCCAGAATCCGTGAATCCGATCGAGATCGCGGCGATCCTTCTTGGTGGGTCGGCCCTTGGGAGCTTCCAACCTCGCGAGATGCCATTCCTTCTGCGCCTCGTAGACCTCGGCGGGCGTGCGGTCCTCATAACAGGCTTGGGCCTGCGGTGCACCGACTCGCTTGACGATGACCTCCTTCACCGCAACCCGGCGAACTCCCGGACCTTCGGGAAATGGGATCTCCAACAGATCGCCCGGCTGGACCGGTGAGGACGGCTTGAGGAGATGGCCGTTTCTCCTGACCTTGCCATCGAGGCACTTTTCCGCAGCCAAGCCTCGGGTCTTGAAAAAGCGTGTGGCCCACAGCCATTTGTCAGCACGAACGGATTCAGACATGGGCGTTCATTTAGCGGGTGAATCTGCACAAATGCACAACGCCGCGCAACGACGACATCTGCTCAAAACTCTATCCGATCAGGAAAACAAGATCCCCTCCACAAAGCGCGTGACGTGTTCCGGACATTTGGAGTGTCTGGGCGAAATCACGATCAACTGCCTGCAGAGTTCCATCGGAGGATGAACGATCTCAAGCAGGCGTTTGCGACGGAAGCTGCTCAGGCTTCGCCTCGGAATGAAGGCGACCCCCATGCCCATGGAAACAAACTGGATCATCAGATCGAAGTCCTCCAATTCCATGACAGGCTGCAAATCCACCTTCTGGCCAGCCGCCCAGTCTTCAATCAACTGCCGTGAACGCGACTTGCCCGGCGGAAGTAGCCAGCTTTGCGTAGTGGCCCATTTTCGGAATAGGGGCAGCGAGGATAATGAACCCATGTCCGGATCGGACTTCGAAGCGACGATCACAAACTGATCCGCCATTCGGTGAGTGACTTCGACATCCAGAGGAACATCCCCAGGGTGAGTGAGGATTCCGAGATCGAGAGTCGAACTGCCCACCTGCCGCAACAAGGCCGTTTCTTCAGGTTGAGAAACAAGGATTTTGACCTCGGGCTGAAGCCTTTGCTGGAGATGAAAAATCCCCGCAATGTGGGCGAGAGCCAAATCGGGCGAGATTCCGATCCGGATCTCGCGCCGCTTCCCTAAATAATCCTCCCGAATCCTCCGCATGGCGCCACTGAGGATGTTCGGAATCGCTTCAGTTTCGCGGAGAAGCACCGCTCCCGGTTCGGTGATCGTCACGCTGCGGGTGGTGCGATCAAAGACCTTGATGCCGAGACGAGCCTCAATGGTTTGGACTTGGCGGGTCAGCGCGCTTTGGGAAAGGCCACATGCTTTCGAAGCTGCGGTAAACCCACGAAATTTCGCCACCTGCCTGAGCAAATGGAGGGAATAAAGGTCGATTTCGGGTTCTGATTTGGGCTCCGCACTCATGCATTGAACGCATCACTCCTTTCCAAAAATGAATTTCTCGCAATTCAAAAACCCCACCACGGTCGTGAATCCTACTACCCCACACCGCCCATGCCCGATCCCACCGACAAGAATCCCCTCAACGTTCCCGGAAATTACTACAATGATCTCACCTGCATCGATTGCGATCTCTGCCGCGAGATCGCGCCAGAGTTTTTCACTCGCGATGACGAAGAAGCCGCCACTTACGTTTGGAAACAACCCACCACTCCCGGAGAGATCGCCAAAGCGGAGGAAGCTCGGCTTGCATGCCCGTCAGAAACGATCGGCAATGACGGATAAACGAACCCATCCCAAGCGGTCCGTCCGCTTCTTTTCGCGGGTTTCCTCATCACACTTGCAGGGCAGCGGCACCGCTCGTTACACAGGGGCGTGGCAGGAAAAAACATCGTTTACTTCGACCTTGAGACCCAGCGCAGCTTTGGCGACGTGGGTGGATTCTCCAACAAATCGAAGATGGGCATCTCGGTGGGCGTGACCTACAGCACCGCCCGCGGCAGTTACGAGATCTATCCGGAAAGCGAAATGGAGCGGCTCGGCGAGGAGTTGGTGCGGGCCGATTTGGTCGTCGGTTGGAACCACCTCCAGTTCGACTATCCGGTGCTTCAGCCATACATTTTCCACACGCTGGCCGAGCAGACGCTGAACCTGGACATGATGCTGGAGTTGGAAAAGATCGTCGGATTTCGGCTCAAGCTGGACTCGGTGGCGTCCGCCTCGCTCGGCACGGGCAAAACCGCCGACGGCCTGGACGCGCTGCGCTGGTGGCAGGAACACAAGAAGTCCGGTGACTTCGCCCCACTGCGCAAGATCGCCGAGTATTGCGCCTTCGACGTGAAGGTGACCAAGTGCGTCCACGAATACGCCCTGGAGCACGGGCTGCTCAAGTACGACGACAAGAGCGGTGGCACGGCCAGCGTCGCCGTCGATTGGAAATAGCAGCCCGCAGGCCGCGAAACTCACATCCAGCCGAACTGCGCGAGCACCTTCGTGACCGTCCAGATGAAGGTCAGGGTCAGGGCGACGATGTAAACGATCGTGGCGGCTTCGATGGATTTGCGAGTCATGGCGCGGCTTCTTTAGGCATGCGGGTGCGATTCGCCAAGGGAAATTCCTGCTTGCTGCCGACTAGCGGACGACCTCCGTGCCGACCCCGCCGTCGGTGAAAATTTCCAGCAACAGCGCGTGCGGCAGGCGGCCATCGACGAAGTGAACCTTGCGCACGCCGGCATTGAGCGCGTCCACGGCGCTGCGGATTTTCGGGATCATGCCGCCGGAAATCGTGCCGTCGGCGATCATCGCGTCGGCTTCCGTGCGCGTGACGGACTTGATCAGCGTGGAGGGGTCCTTGGGATCGGCGAGTAAGCCGGGAACGTCCGAGAGATAGACCAGTTTCGCGACGCGCAGTTCTTTGGCCAGCGCGGCGGCGGCGAGATCGGCATTGATGTTGAGCGGTCGGCCCGTCGCCAATTCTGCGGCGAGCGGGGAAATGACCGGCACGATGCCAGCGCGATGGGCGGCATCCATGTGCGTCATCTGGCAGCCGACGACCTCGCCGACACGGCCGATGTCCACCTTGTTGCCATCCGCATCGGTGCCTTTGATTTTCTCACCGAGGAACACGTCGTTGCCGGGAATGCCGACGGCCTTGCCGCCAAAATCGCGGATCATGCGGACCAAGCCGGGATTGATTTCCTCCGACAGCACGCGGGCGACGATGTCGATAGCCTCGTCCGTGGTGACGCGGAAACCTCCGACGAAGCGCGCCTCCAGCCCGGCCTTTTCCATGGCGGCGGAAATCGCCTTGCCGCCGCCGTGGACGACGATGGGGTTGATCCCGGCGACCTCGAGGAAAACGATGTCGCGCATCACCTTGGCGACCAAATCCGGGTCTTCCATGGCGGATCCGCCCATTTTAATCAGGAAGGTCTTGCCGCGAAACGCCTGCAAATAAGGCAGGGCCTCGATGAGTGAGTTGGCTTTTTCGATGGGGTCCATGAGGGCGGGTGGGAAAAGGGGAAGGCGTGAGGATTAGCGACGTTTGCGGCCCTTGCGGCCGGAAGATCGACCTGAGTCATTGCGAGAAGGGTCCGTTTTCGGCGCCTGGGTGATGGGCCGCTCCTCCGCCTTCGGAATCTCTTCGGGCGGAACGGCCGAAGCGATCACCTCAGGAATCACCTCAGGAATCACCTCAGGGGCACTTTCGGGCGCGGAGGGGGCCGACGGGGCGGGAGCATCGTCGGCGTACATCGCCCACCACGGTGCGGGTTCGGCGGTTTCAGCCGATGGCGGCTCGGGGGAAAGCTCAGGCACAACCACGGGGTCAGGTGAAATGACGACTGCCGGTTGCGCTGCGGCGACGACTTGTCGCTCCTCCACTGCGACGACGACCGGCTCCGCCTTCTGGACGGGCTGCGCTGGCATCGTCTCGATCACCCGCGGCGGTTCCGGGGTCGGAATCACCACGGGCTGAGGCGCAGGCTCAGCGACCGTTGGCCCCGCGGGTTGCTTATCCCGCAACAAAAACCCCAACCCGCCGGCCACCAGCACCGTCGCGAGAACCGCCACGCCCGGCAGCCAAAGCGACCCCGCGCTGAATGCCATCCACTGCGCCGCCACGCCAATGCCCGCCAACGCCAACGCCCCGCTGTTGCGCACGAACCGCGACATCCCGCCGAGAAAGGCCATCGCCACCACCACGCCCGCCAGCACGCCAGCCTCGCCATTTTCCGGCAAGCGGCGGAACTCATGCGCCTCTGACAGTCCGCCGTTGGACGCGATGCCCGCGATGATGGGTGCCAGATTCCGTGAAAAATCCCGCGTCCGGGTGTCCGCCGCGCTCTTGTCGTCGCGGACGATGACCGGCTCCGGCGCTTGCTTGGGGAAAAGGTCGTCGCCGCCGTCGATCAATGCGTCCGCCGGGATCTCGACATAGGGGGAAACCGGTTTGAGCGGCATCGCCAAGCGGCCGAACGCATCAATCGGCACCAACGGCCCGGCCGGTCCCAATTTCAAATACTCGCCCAAGCGCACCTCCACTCCCGCCAGCGGCAGGTCCAGCCGTTGCAGCATCGTGATCAGCGGAAATGCGAACACCACGCGATCATCCCAACGCGCCATCAGCGGGATCTCGCCATTGTCCAACTCTGACTCCAGAAACGAAAACCCCGCGATGGTTTCCGCGCCGCCGAGAACGATGCCCGGAATCGGCAGGCGGTTCACCAACGGCAGCACCGTGGCATCCCCGCGGATGGTGGAAATCGCCACCGAGGTCCGCCGAAACGCAGGCGGCATCGGCGTCGGCACCACGCCGCGCGACAGGGGCGCGGCGAGCACCAGCGAATCAAACTTTTGCAGCGACTTCTCCAACGCCGCCAGCCCGATGGGATCCGGCTTCTCCCACGCCAGCGCCGCCGCCGAAGCCGCTTTCCGCGCGCCGAGGCGATGGAAATTCGAGAAAATCACCGCCATGTCGATGGGCGCTGGCGGCGAAGCTTGGAAAAAGCGCTCCGGATCGTCGCCGATGGACACGATCACCGGAGCCTCGCGCTTGCCGGTGCGCGGCGTGGCGGTAAAGGTCCGCAGCGCCCACGGTTCCTTGCGGCTGCCGTTGCCGGAAATGAACAAGGGCCCGTTCGCCGAGCCACCCGCCACGGCCGAAAACGCCAGCCTGTCCAGCTCGGTTCCCGGCACCACTTTCCACACGCCCAGCGCCGTCAGCGACGCGACGACGAACACTCCCAGGCGACGTTGGAAATTCCCACTCACGATTTCTTGTCTCGGATCGCCGCCAGCACCGGTGCCAGTGGCTGCTCCAACGCGGTGCCCGCCGTGACCACTCCCAGCAAGCGCCCCGCCGTCGGGATGTGCTGCCGGTACCACTCATCGCCACGGTTTTTCACGATGTTGCCGAACGCCCCGAGCGCCTGCATCAGCCGCTGTGCCGCGCATTCGTGGAACAAGGTCTGCAAGGGCCGCTCGTCGGCGATTTCCTCCCACAGCTCCAGCAGTTGCTCGCGCTCCTCCTCGCTGTGGTCCAGATAGGGGTCAAAAATCAACGACGCCAAGTCGTACTCCTGACGTCCACGGCGCAGCCCTTGGAAATCGATCAACCACGCCTTGTCGTCCTTGATCATCAGATTCTGCGACTGGAAATCCCGGTGCACCAAATGCCGTGCCACCGTCCCCAACCGCTCCGCCAGGTCCGTGAACACCGGGTTTTTCCGCAGCTTGTCGGCCTCGCCGTAGAGATCCAGATAGTCCTCCACCAGGTGCTCGAAGAAATACTCCTGCTCCCAGCGGTAAAGCCCCGCGTCGAAGGGCGGCATCAGGTGGAAATCCTTAGGCGGCTTCGCATAGAACAGCTTGTCCACCTGCTCCAGCGCCGAGCGATAGAGCGGCAGCCGCTCCGCAAATGGCCTGTCTTTGAGTGAGAGCAGGTCGGTATCCCCCATGTCTTCCATCAGCGCCACGCGGTAGCGCGCCCGCTCGTGGATGATCTCCGGTACCCGCAGCCGCGCTTGTTTCAGGAAATTCGCCACCGGGATGAACTGCGCGTTGTCCTCGCGATCCTCCGTCCAGTGGATGCCGATGAACGGCTCGCGGCCCGGCGTCTTCACCCGCACAATCGTCCGGCCAGACGCGCCACGACGTATCGGTTCCAGAGTGATGGTCACGCTCGGGTCCACTCCGAGGAACTGGCGGGCGGTGGAAAGGATCGCTTCGGTAGGCATCGGCGGGGGCAGACTAGCGCGAGAAACCCGCCACCTGCCAAGGGAAATCCCGCGCCCTCACTGGTCGTGGTAGAACCACAGCGTGACCAACAACGCCACGCCGATGCCCCACAGAAGCCAGTGATTCGTGAAGAAATACGGATAGAGTATCAACCCCAGCCCTATCGCTTTCGGCTGCCACAGTTCCAACTTTCGCCCATACGAAAACGCCCCCCAGCCGATGGTGCCAAAAATGAATGCCGCGAGAATGTTGTACGGATCGAGGCTGAAATTCATCGGCGTGTGGCCACCCTAGCCACCCACCCCGCAAAACCCCAGCCGAAGTTTTCCGCCCCCTGGCCGCCGCGTCTCGCGGCAGGACTTGCTGCCCTTCTCACCGCAAGTCCATGCGACTTCTACTCCAAGTCCATGCGGCCCCACCCCAAGTCCCTGCGCCATCCATCCCAAGTCCGTGCGACCTCCATCCCAAGTCCGCGCGCCCCCACCCAAAGTCCATGCGACCTCCATCCCAAGTTCATGCGACCTCCATCCCAAGTTCATGCGACCTCCATCCCAAGTCCATGCGCCCCCAACCCAAAGTCCGTGCGCATCCACCCCAAGCCCATCCAACCCCGCGCCAAAGCCCCTGCGAATCCGCCCCTAGCGCCTTCCCAACCTCCATCAACCCCATTCCATCTCACTCGCCATCTGCGACTTGCGAAATTTTCACCCACCTAACGAACTTCTAACTTTCCAACCTAACGATTCCTGACAGCTTCTATCTGCTATCGGGCAAAAATCCATTTCACCCGCCGCATCATCACCACGAAAACCCCACCCACCATGGACAACCGCAACATCCGCCGCTTCGAGCGCGCCACCCGTGTTCAAACCTTCGGCCGCGACTACGCCGCCGATTTCGCCCCCGGCAGCAAGGTCGCCGCCCTCTTCCTCGAACTCGATCCCATCGTCCTCGACCTCACCGAGGCCCGTGTCGGCCAGCTCCGCGTGCCCGTCGGCAAGCCCGTCCTCATCGACGCCCTTTCCACCGATTTCAAGGACATCGCCCGCACTGCCCGCGCCATCAAACTCGACGATGCCAGCTTCCAGGACGACGACTTCCGTCACCCCGCCACCTCCGCCGAGACCCCCATCACCACTCACGCCGACGCCTTGCTCGACCTCCTCGAAAACAAACCCACCGACACCCCGGCCCAGCTCGCCGCCAAAGCGGCGCTCCGCGCCCGCTTCGTCACCTACGAACTTCCCGCCGACTTCGTCACTGACCTCCGCACCGACCGCGACGCCCTAGACACCTGCAACCGGGCCAAACACAGCGACAACCTCGAAGGCGTCGAAAGCACCTCCGCCATCGACACCCTGCTCAGCGACACCCAAGCCATCATCACCCGCCTCGACGCCGCCATCCAAAACAAGTACCGCAACGACCCCGACAAACTCGCCGCCTGGAAAAGCGCCTCCCGCACCGAGCGTCCCGCGAAGAAAGCCGAAACCCTCACCACCCCGCAACCCGTCGCCTAACCCCCGTTAAGGAGTGGGGACATTCCTGTCCCCACTCCTTTTTCTTTCAATCCAACCCACAACCTCGATGCCATTCACTCAGCGAGGCGGAGCGATTCGACCATCGCGGCATGATCCAATCCTTCGCAGACCGGGATACCGAGGAGTTGTTCCAGACTGAGTCCAACCGTCGCTTTGCCGCCATCGCACGGGTCGCCCTCCGGAAACTGATCCAAATGAACCAGGCAGGCAAACTCAGCGACCTCGCGGTTCCCCCGGGCAACCGACTCGAACTCCTCAAAGGACAGCTCGCCGGATCCCACTCTATCCGCATCAATGACCAGTGGCGTGTTGTCTTCCGTTGGACCCCTGCCGGGCCAGCCGAGGTCGCCATCTTGGATTACCATTGACGCCCCCTTATGACGCCATACGTTATAGCCCATGAAAGCTCCCGTCACCCCCGGTGAAATCCTGCTGGAGGAATACCTTCAGCCCATGGGCATCTCCCAGAACGCCATGGCCCGCGCCATCGGCGTGCCGCCGCGGGCGATCAACGAGATCGTGCTCGGCAAACGCTCCATCACTCCGTCCATGTCTATCCGCTTCGGCGTCTTCTTCGGCCAGTCCGACGCCTTCTGGCACGGCATCCAGGTGGAATGCGACTTCCGCGCCCTCGCCAATCAGCGCAACCAACTCGTCTCCGGCATTCAACCCGCCCTCTCGATCACCTCCGCCGCGTGATAAGGAGCGGGGGCACTCCTGTCCCCCCTTCCACCACCCGCCTCCAAGCTTGCCCTCACGGTCTCCACCCCTCTTCATTGCCAACCATGAGAAAAATCCACGGCAAAGTCTGTCAGGAAGATTCGGATTACGTTGCGCAGTGTCTAGGCTTCGACATCTCCAGTGGTGGCGAGACCCAAGAAGAAGCCCTTTCGGAGGCACAAGGAAGCATGCGAACTCTTCCTTGATGAGGACGGTTGAGGTTTCACAAAAACACCTCACAACAACCACCCTTTACCCATAGTCAATCACTGTTATTTTGGACTACTCCGGAGCAATCTATAAGCAACTCTGTTCCTGAAAAATATGTCTAATAATGTAATTCTCTTGGGTGCTGGTGCAAGTTTTGACGCTGGCATACCGCTTCTCGGTTCCTTCATGGATAGAATCTTTGAACTAGCGAACATTCGACGATCACCGATGAGAAATTTGACTCAGGAAGAACTAGAAATTCTCCAAGAGGTAATTGAGATCCGAGATAGCATGGAGCGCTATCAGCCTCGCGTCGCTATCAACCAGTTCAATTTGGAGCAAGTTCTTTCAATCTTGTCGTTCGAAGCGCTAGTAGGCGTTGAAGATGGCGAACGAAAACTTGAGGCTTTCAAAAAGGCAATTTCGCTAACTATCGAGCTGACTTGCTCGATAACGCATCATGGAGAACTCAACACGATTCATGAAGACGGCCCGGAGGTGTATCGTAACTTCTGGGATTCATTGCTGACGCTTCATCATGACCGACTAGATGAGCTGCCAACAATCCTTTCGTTCAACTATGATTTGGTTCTTGAACGCGCACTTTTCCAACTGGCAGTCGGAAAATACATTGGCGGCCGAAAACCAAGAATTCGCGGAAAGGGATTCAATTTGAATTATCATCATCCGGCATGCGCTCCAACTGCATTCAGTCTAAAGCCTGGCAGATACCGTGGTGACGGCGGAGGCCTTGATGAAGTCCGAGGGACTTTCTTGGAACCATTTTTAGATTACGACGAAGCAACATCTGAGTTCATTGAAATATCCCTTCTCAAATTGCATGGCTCTTTGAATTTTCCTGAGAATGAGGAAACTATGCCATGGTCACCTCTCAAGGTAGCCACCGTGCCTCAAATCATTCCGCCGGTCTTCAACAAAGCGAATGCCACTTTTGGAACTCCTATCTGGAAGGCCGGGCTTGACGCCTTGAGAAGCTGCAAAAACCTGATCATTTGTGGTTACAGCCTGCCGACCACAGATTCCTATATGCAGTATTTTTTGAAAGCAGCGCTTGGTCCCAACCGCAATCTCAATCAGATCTTCGTTTTTGATCCTCTCTTATTTCAGGATCCAGCAAACCAAGCTGGCGAAGAACTGAAACAGCGCTATTCCGAATGTTTTGCACCTCAGATGCACGGCAAGATCATTTTCCAACCAAATGCACCCCGCGAACGCGAAAAAGTCGTATTCAATGATGCATCAAATCCACAAAACCACCCTGGAACCTTCATGCACATGGTTGAGCTTTTTTCGAAAGATGCTGAAGCAATTTTGTTCGGTGTTCGCCCAGAAGCTGAATCTGAGGAGCAATCATATCATCACACCCGTCCAGTCGCCATCCGGCGTACACGAAGAAATCAATACGACGGCTTGTGAAGAGAAAGAATCGTCGTCAGTCCAAAAAATAATAAAAATGCGACGGGGTCAGTGCGACGAGTCAGTCCAAATAACAGACATGAAGGGTAGGAGTGCTTCCGTTCTCATCTCATTGGCATGGATGGTCGCTGACTTTCAATACCGGGTGTCGTGCACGGATCGTCCGGTACCGTAGCGGGTCGATTCACGATAGAACGACATACTCATTCCGGATGATCTCATGAAACCGCTCCGGGACTTCGTCCCAGACATGGAGGTCGACGCGGAAGGGGATGTTGCTTTCGTCGAGCGCGTCCTTGAGTTCGGACACTTGCGGGCGCTGGTCGGGGGTGGCGAAGACGACGAGATCGAGGTCGGAATTTGGCCGGGCGCTGCCTTTGACGCGGGAGCCGTAGGCCCAAACCGTGACTCCGGGGAGGTGGTTGTGCAGTAGGGCGAGGAGGGATTCTCGCTGGGAAGCAGATAGGTCAAGGGCGGGCATCACGTCAGGGAATGAGAGAGGGTGGAACCGCACATCGGCACCGATCCACGCGGATGGACGATGGGAGACAGAGTTTGAGGCACCGCGAATCGGGCGAATCTAGCGAATGAGAGTTTACGATCCGAGACCATCTGCATAGCTCGGCGGTTCATGGTTCTTCCGCTTCAGAAGTCCAAGTTTTCCCGGTGAGAGTTTGGTAGAGCTGGATGGCGTCACGGATAAAGTCTCCCACGAGACTCAACGTTTCGGCGGCTTTATCCCCGCTGTAATCGTGAGCCGTGGCGGTGCGAGCGTCGGCATAGATGAGCCAAGTGGCGACGGGCGCGGGAAGAAGATCGTTTTCTCCGGCGAGCTTGAGGATGGGCTTGGAGCTGTTCGGGACATCGGGCAAGCCAAGGGCGTCGATGAGGTGGCGCTTGAGATCTTTCCAGAGGGTGTCGTAGGCGGTCTCGAAACGCTGGATAACAGATTCCGCGATGGCCTCGCGGTCGATCGCGGTGAGTTCGGGACGATCCTGAGCGCGCTGGTAGTTCGCGTGCTGAAGCTCCAGATGCCTGAGGGCTTTTTCGAGTTTCTCCTGATCGATCATGAATAGCCGGTGGGGTACGAGGTAGGTAAGTTCAGAAGGCGAGGAGTGACAAGACCTCAGGTCGATTCCACGGTTTGTCCGAAAGAGGGCTGATCCCCACGCGTTGAGTTCGAGGAGGAGCGGATTCGGTTTCAGGATTGTCGCCACCGGGGAAATCCGATTGCCTCGCGGCATGACGCGAAAAACCCTGCCGCTCCTTTGGATGACCGCCGCCCTGATCGGAACCTTACACGCCGCGCCGCCGGTGATGGAGGGGGTGGAGGCGACGATGAAGGGCTTCGTGGAGGCCAAGGAAATCGCCGGATCGGTGACGCTGGTGGCGGATGGAGAAAAGATCCTGCACCTTTCCGCGACGGGCATGGCGGACATCGGCGAGAAGAAGCCGATGGCGGTGGACTCGATGTTCTGGATCGCCTCGATGACCAAGCCGGTGACGGCCACGGCGGTGATGATGCTGCAAGACGAGGGCAAGCTTTCGGTGGGTGATCCGGTTTCCAAATATTTGCCCGAGTTTCGCAACTTGAAAGACGCGGCGGGCAACGAGGTGAGCATCACCATCGCCCAATGTCTCATCCACAGCAGCGGCTTGGCCGAAGTTTCCGGAGAAGAGGCGAGGACGATTGCCACACTGGAGGAGTTGATCCCGGTGGTGGTGGCGAAGCCGGTGCAGTTCGCGCCGGGCAGCAAGTGGCAGTACTGCCAGAGCAGCATCAACACGGCGGCCCGCATCGTGGAGGTGGTCTCTGGGAAATCGTTTTCTGCGTTTCTCGATGAGCGGTTGTTCGGTCCGCTGGGGATGAAAAACACCACGTTCTATCCGAACGAGGAGCAGGCCAAAAACCTCGCCTCGTCCTACAAGCGCAACGAGGCGGGCGAACTGGAAGAGTCCGAGCTGTTCTTCCTCAACGGCAACCTGGCCTCGCTCAAAACCCGCTACCCGATGGCCAACGGCGGCCTGTTCTCCACCGCGGAAGATTACGCGAAGTTCGCCCAGATGATCCTCAACGGCGGCGAGTCCGGCGGCAAACGCTACCTGAAACCGGAAACCGTGAAGCAGATGACTTCCATCCAAAGCGGTGACCTCGCCGCCGGATTCGTCCCCGGCAGCGCGTGGGGACTCGGCTGGAGCATCGCCCGCGAACCGCAAGGGGTCAGCGCCGCGCTCTCGCCCGGATCCTTCGGCCACGGCGGACTTTTCGGCACGCAGGCGTGGATCGATCCAGTGAAGAAGCGCATCTATCTGCTGCTCATTCAGCGAGCGAATTTCATGAATCAAGGCGGCTCGGACGGCTCCGACATCCGCAAGGAGTTCCAGAACGCGGCGGCGAAGTGACGAAACGGGGAGAAAGAGGAACCACCGATGAACACAGATGGACACGGACCCGAGGTCGCTGTGGGCAATGCTGACGCTGGAATGATTCTCTTGAAATCCGTGTTTATCCGCGTCCATCCGTGGTTCCTTTCCTTCTAAAAAGCATGAAACTCCTCCTCATCGGCAACGGCTACTTGGGCCAGGCGGTCACTCGTGAATTCCGCGAAAACGGCTGGGACGTCACCCCGGTTTCGCTTTCTGGCGGTGAGGGTTCGCTTGCGTGCAACGTGGGAGACGCAGAGTCCGTTAGACAACTACCTGCTGCCGACTTTATCGTCCACTGCGCTGCTTCGGGCCGCGGCGGCGCGGAAGCCTATCAGCAGGTCTATGTCGATGGCTGCCGCAACCTAACAACCCATTTCCCAAAAACACCACTGCTCTTCACGTCCAGTTCCTCCGTCTATGCGCAGATCGATGGCTCGGTCGTCAGCGAGGAAAGCCCGGCCATTCCAGATCGGGAGACCGGCCGGCTTTTGCTAGAAGCCGAGGCGCTCACGCTCGCCGCCGGCGGCATCGTCGCGCGCTTGTCCGGCATCTACGGCCCGGGCCGCAGCGTGATCCTGAAGAAATTCCTCTCGGGCGAGGCGGTGATCGAAGAAGACGGCCGCCGTTTCATCAACCAGATCCACCGCGACGACGCCGCGCGCGCGATTTTCCACCTCGCCACGTCAGGCCAGCGCGGGGAAATTTTCAACGTCAGCGATTCCACGCCGCTCAGCCAGCTCGCCACCTATCAGGCATTGGCGGAAATTTTCTCCCGTCCGCTGCCACCGAGCGGCCCGCGCGATCTCAATCGCAAGCGCGGCTGGACGCACAAGCAGGTGGCCAATGCGAAACTCCGCGCCAGCGGCTGGCAACCGCGCTTTCCCGCCTTCACCGATGCCGTGCTCAGCATCGCTCCCACCCTACCGCAGGCATAGCCGACGAGATGGGAGCGAGTGCCCAAGGCGCTCAATCGCGTCTGCGGCGGAAAACGCCGAGAGCCGCGAGTCCAAGCAAGAGCACGCTGGAGGATTCAGGGACGACGGCCGTGGAGAACTCGAGATCGTCGATGTCGAAGTTCAAGTCGGGTGAGCCCGCGAAGTTGGTGACGCGGATTTCATCCAGATTGTCCCAGCCGCTGAAGGTGACGTTGCTGACGGTGGCGAAAATATCCACGTCGACGGGAGTGTAGGCGAGCGGTGAACCATCGCGGTAAGCTTGAAGTCGGAGTTTGGAGTTTCCGAAAATGTCGCCGAGGGAGAGCTTTTCGAGTTTGAATTCAGACCCATCGTCGGTGCCGATGGAGACGGAGGTGATCTCGCTCCCGGCGACGAAGGGGACGCCAAAGCTCACGACGCGATCGCCGGAATAGGTGGACTGGAGGCCCGCCTGCTCCACCGCGAGATTGACGGCGCCGGGGCCAGCGGTGGCGGCGGAAAAGGTCCAGCCACCGGCGGTGAACGTGTTTTGGTAAGCCGCGACGCTGAGGCTGTCGAAGGTCAGGGTCGCAGCGGCGGCTGGCAGGGCACCGCAACCCAAAATGGCAGCGGCAATGCGGGTGATGGTCATTGTTTTCATAAGGGACGGCGGAACCTAACGGATGCCTCGCGCGTGTGAAGGCAAAACTAGGATCCGATCACGACCGTGGTTTCAGCGCGTTCTCCTTGTTACCAGGGTAACCGGATTGGGTGACTCCACGGTTGAATGGTCGCTGCAATGATGCGCGTATGGTGCGACCGATGTTCAGAAACCCTGCCTTTTCCCTGTGCTGCACCGCGCTTGCCATGCTCGTCCCAGCGGCCGCCGCCGAGCCACTTTTGCAATTTAAAAAAGGCGACCACGTTGCCATCGTCGGCAGTGGCTTGGCCGACCGACAGCAGCACCAGGCGTGGTTCGAAGCGCTCATCCACAAGGCCTTCGCCGACGATGAGTTGGTGATCCGCAACCTCGGCTTCGCGGCCGACGAGATCGACGTCCGCCCGCGCTCCAAAGGTGTGCCGCCCTTGGAGTGGTTTCTCGCGATGAAAAAGGGCGACAGCTCGCCGGAAGCAAACTCGAAGCTCCTCTACAAGGCCGGCACCGACTTTGGCGCAGATGTGATCCTCGCCTACTGGGGCTTCAACGAATCGTTCCGCGGACCTCAGGGCATCGACGATTTCAAAAAGAAGCTAGGCCACTATCTCGACCAGCTCCACACGGCCAACTTCAGCGGCGACGGTCCACCGCGTGTCGTCCTGTTCTCGCCCATCGCGCTCGAAAACCCCAACGATGAGAACATCACTAACGGCGAGGAAAACAACCGCAACCTCGGCCTTTACACCCACGCCATGGCGGAGGTCGCCAAGGAAAAAGGCGTGCCCTTCGTCGATCTCTTCAACCCGTCCACCGCACTCTATCAGAAATCAGCAGCCGCTCTCACGATCAACGGCATTCACCTTACCGATGCAGGAGACAAGGCCCTCGCGCCGCTCCAATTCGAGGCCGTTTTTGGCAAAGAGCCACCCGCCATCGATGACCCATCCGTCGCCAAGATCCGCGACGCCGTGCTGAGCAAGAATGTCGAGTGGCACCACCGTTACCGCACGGTGGACCAGTACAACATCTACGGCGACCGCGGCCTCATCGAATACGCAGGCGTCACCAACAACCGCATCCTGACCCAAGAAATGGCTCAGCGCGATGTGCTTACCGCCAACCGCGACCCGCTCGTCTGGGCCGCCGCGAAAGGGCAGAACTATCAAGTCGTGGACAACAACTTGCCGCCCGTGGATCTCACGCCGTCTAACCGCATGGATGAGCCTTCCTACAACGACCCGGAAGAAGCGATCAAGCACCTCAAGCTCGCTCCGGGTTGCAAGGTGGAACTGGTCGCGTCGGAAAAGCAATTTCCCGAACTCGTCAACCCAGTGCAGATGAATTTCGACACCAAGGGTCGGCTGTGGATCGCCGCTTGGCCGAACTATCCAGAAACCTCACCCACGACGAAGGTTTTCGACAAGATCCTCATCGTCGATCTCGATCCCGTCACCGGCAAGGCGGCCAAGATCACCACTTTCGCCGACGGTTTGAACTGCCCAACCGGATTCCAGTTTTACAAGGATGGCATCTTGCTGATGAAGTCGCCCGACCTGCTGTGGGTCCGCGACACCGACGGCGACAACAAGGCCGACACCACCACGCGCGTCCTCCACGGGCTCGACGCCGCAGACTCGCACCACGAGACGAACTCGATCTGTTATGAACCCGGCGGTGCCGTCTATCTGAGCGACGGCGTGTTCCATCGCAGCAATGTGGAAACCTCCAACGGGCCTATCCGAAACGTCGATGGAGCCATCTACCGCTACGAACCAGTCAGCGGAAAGTTCATGCGCCACGCGCCCTATCACCTGCTGAACCCACACGGCCGCGTCTTCGACTATTGGGGCAACGACCTGATCACTGACGCCACCGGCAATGCAAACTACTTCGGCCCCGCCATGAGCGGCCACCTCGATCGCGGTGTGCACCCGAATATGAACCAATTCTGGGATAGGCCGTCACGCCCGTGCCCCGGCACGGCCATTCTAACGAGCCGCCATTTCCCGGAGGACTGGCAAGGGCTTTTCCTCAACACCAACGTCATCAGCGTGCAAGGCATCTTCCGCGCCCGCATCACCGAAGAAGGCTCCGGCATCAAGGGCGAAACGCTGTCTAACTTGATCGAAACGGACATCGCAAAAAACCCAAACTTCCGCCCATCCGGCATCACCGTCGCACCGGACGGCTCGCTCTATTTCATGGATTGGTCGCAGATGCTCATCGGCCACCTCCAACACCACTTGCGCGATCCTAACAGAGATCATCAACACGGTCGGCTCTATCGAATCACCTACGAGGGACGCCCACTCATGGTGCCCAAGCAAATCGACGGCCAGCCTATCCCAGCATTGCTCGACCTGCTCAAAGAACCCGAGAACGACGTCCGTCTCCGCGCCAAGATCGAGCTTGGGAAACGCGATTCCCAAGAAGTCACCGAGGCTGTAGACGCTTGGGTAAAAACCCTCGATCCCAAAGACGCAACCCATGAGCACGATCTGCTCGAAGCGCTCTGGGTGCACCAATGGCACAACATCGTGGATCTAACGCTGCTCGATCGCGTGCTCGCGTCTCCCGAACCACGCGCCCGTGCCCAAGGCGTTCGCGTCCTCGGCTACTGGCGTGATCGCGTCCCCGACGCGATCACGAGAGTCAAAAAAGCGGCCGATGACGAGGCCCCGCGCGTCCGCCTAGAAGCCGTGCGCGTCGCCAGTTTTTTCCGCGAGACCGCTGCGGCCGATGCCGCCCTAACCATTCTCAAACATCCGACCGACTACTACCTCGACTATTGTTTCCAAGAAACCATGCGCCAGCTGCAGCCTTGGTGGAAAGATGCCATCGCCGAGGGCAAGGACATCGCCTCCGACAATCCTGCCGGAATCGCATTCCTGCTAGATTCGGTCAGCAATGTCGACCTAGCCAAATTGCCAAAATCCCCGGTGGTCTTCACCGCCATGCTCACCCGCCCGGATCTGGATCTCAAGCAGCGTGAAGACGCGCTCTCCGAGCTGTCGAAAATCCGCAAAACTTCGCCCACGCAAACACTGGTGAATCTTCTATCCGGAATGGTCGACAAGGAAGACGGCGGCACGCGCGACCTTTGCTCCCTTCTGCTCCAACAATCTCCGCAAGATCTCAAGAACTCGCGCGATGCCCTCGCGAAACTCGCTTCCCCAGACGTTTCAGCAACGATCAACCGCGCCGCCATCGCCGCGATGATCATGGCCGATGGCTCGATGAAAGCCGCTTGGGACGAAGCGCAGAAATCCCCGGCTGAACTCGTTAGATTTTTGCATGCCTTGCCGCTCGTCCCAGACGCGGATCTCCGGAGCCGCTCGTTCAACGTCGTCAACGGCCTGCTCAGCCAACTCCCCGAAGGCATGGATGCCGCGCTCGCCAAGCAACAGGGCGTGGAGGGGCGCATCGTCCGCATCGAGTTGCCACGCAAAGGCACCCTGTCGCTCGCCGAGGTGCAGGTTTTCAGCGACGGAAAAAACATCGCTCCCGCCGGAACCGCCACGCAGAAAAACATGTCGCACGGCGGCCAAGCCAAACGGGCGATCGATGGAAAAACCGATTCGATCTACAACCGCGGTTCGATCACTCACACCGAGGAAGAAACCGCGAACCCGTGGTGGGAAGTCGATCTGGGCATAACCCGCCCGGTCGAATCGATCCAAGTCTGGAACCGCATGGAGGAGGCCCACGGCAAACGGCTCGATGGGTTTACTCTAACGATTTTGGATGAGCAACGGCGCGAAGTTTTCAAAAGCTCAGACAATCCTGCACCCGATGAGTCGGCGTCCATTCAAGTGTCGAACAACGCTGTTGCATCCATCCACCGCGCAGCCATTGCGGCGCTGCCAGCCCTCAGCCAGGATGCCAAGCCGGTGCTCACGCTGCTCGCCCATTTGATCCGAGATGGCCGCCAAGTGCCTGTTGCGGTTCACGCGATGGACCAGCTTGCGGAATCCGCGTGCCCCCCCGATCTAGCAGCCATCGCGGCCAAAGGCATCGTCAATTGGGCGCGAACTGTCCCATCAGACAACCGCACCTCCGCCGAATACACCGCCACCATCGCGGTGGCGCGCAACTTGATCGCGCGGCTGCCAGCCGACCAAGCAACTGCGGCGACCGACGCGCTTGGCAACTTGGAGGTGAAATCGTTCACCATCCGCGCGGTTCCCGAACAACTTCGCTACGACACCGCCCGCCTCGTGGTGGAAGCCGGCAAACCTTTCCAAGTCATTTTCGAAAACCCCGATGGCATGCCGCACAACCTCGTTTTCGTGATGCCCGGCACCTTGCAGGAAATTTCCATCGGCGTGCAAACACAAGCCCCTGACAAGTTAGATTCCAAGGGCCGCGCCTATGTCCCGGACAACGACCCGCGCATCCTTGCCGCCACCAAACTCATCGAAGCCGGGAAATCCGAAACCTTGCACCTAACCGCCCCGACCCAAGAAGGCACCTACGAGTTTGTCTGCACCTTCCCTGGACACTGGGCCATCATGAAGGGCGAGTTAATCGTGACGAAGGATGTGAAAGCCTACCTCGCGGCGCATCCGGAGAAGTGATCCTAACGAAGCGCTGACTTCAATCGGCGAGTTTGAATGGAAGACAGACCGACTGAAGTCAGCGCTCCGTGTTCAAAATGCGGGGTCGATCTCCAGCGGAAATGGCAAGGCCCCGCTAGGCAAACTCACCACACCGGGCAGAGTTTTGGAGCCATCCGGCGCGGTTTCTGAAATCGCGAGTGTCATTCGTATCACGCCGTTAGGCAGGATTTCCACGAGCTGTTTCTGATTGGAATCCACCTGTCCATCCGCCGTAAAGAAGCGGATGCCGATCGGGTTTGAAATCGCGGCGGGCGGCTGGAGCGTGAGGAGGATGTGCCCTTCCTCGCGCTTGACGGAGGATTTCCATGCGGGATCAGGACGAGGCACCAAGGCGCGGAATTTTTCGAACAAGGGCTGCGTGCCGGGATCGATTTTCGCAGAATCGGCGACAGCCAGCGTGATGGAGAACGGGATTTTCACCGCCGGATTGCAGGTCTTGCCACAGCACATCCAGGAGGCTTTGGCGTTCAGGGTGACGCTTGCCGCGGTGAGATTTTCCGGCGACGTGATGGGGACCATCAGCAGTGTTTCGCCTTCATAGCCTTGGGCGTCGTAGCTCGCCATTTTCACCACCTGGGGCGCGGGCCACTGGATTTCCCCTGCACGGAAGCCGGGCGGCAGGTCCCACTCCACGCGGGTCGCGATGCCAACGATTCCCGGATGTTTCCAGTAGCTGTGGGAACCGGACGGGTGGACCAGATGCAGCCCTAGGAAAAATGGCTGCCCGGCTTGGATGTTCTTCGTTTCGGAAATCAGGCGGACGGTCAGAGGATTCTCGGCATCGCTCGCCTGCAGCCGCCATGGCAGCAACAGGGCGACGAGCAATCCAAGGAAACGCATGGGCGGACGATACGCGCTGGGCCGACCATGGGTATCATTTTTCCCAGAGCGGACGGGCGTGCAGCTTGGCTTTGACCGATGGCAGGTTTGAGTCTATTCCCAGCCCCTTTCCCATGAAGGAGCAAATCGAAGCCATCCAAACTGAAGCGCTTGCGCAAATTTCCGCCGCTGCGGACGAGCGCTCGCTCGACGACGCCCGCGTGGCCGTGCTCGGCAAAAAAGGCACCCTCACCCTCGTCGCCGCAGGCATCAAGGACGTGCCGAAAGAAGACAAGGCCGCCGTCGGCCAGCTTCTCAACGCCGCCCGCACCGCCATCACCGCCGCGCTGGAGGAGA
>JAZKEG010000043.1:0-36790 GCA_040387215.1 Verrucomicrobiota bacterium
GTGACGAAGCCGTTTTCGCCGCGCGAAATTGTGGCTCGTGTGAGGGCCATTTTACGCCGCTCGCAGCCGGTTGCCGGTGAGTCGTTGGAAATTCGCTCTGCCAGTCCGCTGCATCACGACACGTCGGCGATGCGCATCCATTGCCACGGCGAGCCGCTCGATCTAACCGCTCACGAATACAAGCTGCTGCTGGTGCTGCTGGCGAAACCGGGTCGCGTTTACACCCGTGACCAATTGCTAGACCAAGCTTGGCAGGACCCTGGCGCAGTGACGGACCGGACCATCGACGCCCATGTGAAATCCATCCGCGCCAAGCTGCGTGGTGTACGAGCCGGAGCGGAAGATTTGATCCAAACGCGCCGCGGCCTCGGCTACGTGCTGTCCCTGTGACCTACCGCCATGCGCTTCACTCGGGTCACCTTATTCTTCATTGCGTTCATCATCACGCTTGGGTTCTATCAGCTCGCGCGGCATTTCCTCGCCGAGGTCGAGCCGCAGACCTTCCAAGCGACGGAAGAGGTGATGGTGGACTTGGCGAATGTGCTGGCAGAAGCGGTGACGAAGGACGTGCGCGAGCATGACTTTCAACCGGATCAGTTGCGGCAAGCGTTCGAGGGAGCTCATCGGCGCGAGTTGAGCGCGCGGATTTTCGAGCACACCAAAAGACGCGTCGGCATCCACGTCTATCTGACCGATGCGAGAGGCATGGTGATTTTCGATTCCGACGGTGGCCGCCGCGAGGGCGAAAATTTTTCCAATCTCAACGATGTTTCTCGCACTTTGAGAGGACACTACGGCGCACGCAGCAGCCGCGATGACGAGAGCAATTCCAAAACTTCTATTCTCTACGTGGCCGCGCCCGTCGGGGATAGAGCAAAGCCGGATGGCGTCCTAACGGTCTTTAAACCGCAGGCCGACGTGCTCCCGCTGGTTCACCAACGGCGGCGCATTATCCTAACGGCTTGTGGCCTCATCGGCGGTGGCATCCTTTTTCTCATCGGTGCGGTGTTCCTCTGGCTGTTCCATCCCATCGGAAAAATCACCGACTACGCGCGTGCCATCGAGCGCGGCGAGCGGCCGCCCAAGCCGCACATCGGTATCGGTCGCGAGGTCAACACACTGGCCCGCGCGCTGGATTCGATGCGCGATGCGCTGGAAGGTCGGCGTTATGCGGAGCGCTACATTCAGACGTTGACGCATGAAATGAAAAGCCCGCTGGCGGCCATACGCGGAGCGGCAGAGTTGCTTGATGAAGAGATGCCGGTGGCCGATCGCAAAAGATTCCTTGGCAACATTCTCGCCGAAACTGCACGAAGCGAACGGCTGATCAATCGGCTGCTAGAACTTTCCGCGATCGAGGGACAAGCTAGCCTAGAGCGGGTTGAGGAGATCGATTTCAAGGCGCTGGTCGCACGCGCGATCGACCAAGCGCGGCCTTTGGCCGAGGTGGCTGACGTGGCGATCCAAGAATCGATCACCACCGCCGTCGTGATGATCCAAGGCGATGCATTCATTCTGCGGGCGGCCGTTTCTAACTTGTTGGAGAACGCGATCGATTTTTCACCAGCGGGCAGCGCGGTGGAAATTGCCGTGGCGGTGGATGATGGCCGAGTCGCGCTGACGTTGAGAGATCATGGGCCGGGCATTCCAGAGTATGCCAAGGAAAGGGTTTTTGAACGCTTCTACTCGCTGCGCCACCACACAGCAAAGCGCAAGGGGACGGGTCTCGGGCTGACCCTGGTCCGCGAGGCGGCGGAGCTTCACGGTGGCACGATCACTTTGGAGTCAGCTGATGGTGGGGGAACGCTCGCGAGGTTAGCATTGCCGCTGGAGACGTGATTTTTGATAACTCGCGAGTCAGACAGGATGCAATTTTTCAATCTATCAGGTGATGAGCGGCAAGGCCGTTGGGCGTATCGGGACGGCATCATGCGTAGATTGCTCTTCGTTTTCCTCTGTCATGCGATCCTGATGCCGTTGGCGATTGCCGGGGCGGGGGAGGATCTGCTGGCGGCAGCGCGCAAGCAGGTCGGCGTGACGCTGCGTTATGATCCTGCCTATGTTTCCTTGAAATATCCCGGCGGAGATGTGCCATTGGATGGCGGTGTCTGCACCGACGTCCTCATCCGGGCGCTGCGCGAGGGCGCAAAAATGGATCTGCAACGGCTCGTCCACGAGGATATGGCGGCGAACTTTGCGCTCTATCCGAAAATTTGGGGACTCAAGCGGCCGGACAAAAACATCGACCATCGACGGGTGCCGAACTTGCGGACTTGGTTCAAAAGGAAGGGCTATCAGCTGCCGTTGCCGAAGCCAGGCGCGGTCGATGGCTTTCTACCCGGCGACATCGTCACCTGCACCGTGCCGCCGCATTTGCCCCATGTGATGATCGTGAGCGATCACAAAACGGCAGATGGCCGACCGTTGGTGATCCACAACATCGGCAGCGGTGCGCGGGAAGAGGACAGGCTGGCCGATTTCCCCCTGACGGGTCTCTATCGCTTGAAATGACGCTGGAACTCGTGCGGCATTCTCCGCTTGCCGGAAGCGCAGCAAGGCCTCCATCATGCGGCCGATGAATGAAGAATCCGCGCTATGGAAGGGCAGCTCGTCTCAGTGGCTCAATCTAGGTCCGTTTTGTGGCGCGTTGGTCGTGATGGCCGCGATCGTGGTCGGAGGAATTTTCATGCCGCCAGCCTTTCTGCTACTGCCACTTCCGTTAGCCTACCTGTTGTGGCGCTATTTGGTGGTCAGAACTCGGGTTTACGAACTGACGAGCCAGCGCTTGCGCATCACCTCGGGCGTGGTCAATCAGACCATCGACGAGATTGAACTCTATCGAGTGAAGGATACGCAGACCTCCCGCACCTGGTGGATGCGGCTGACTGGACTGGCTTCGATCCAGATGGAAACCTCGGATCGCACGATGCCGACCCTTGTTGTTCCTGCGGTTCGCGGTGGGGTGGAGTTGCGAGAATTGTTGCGCCAGCAGGTGGAACTCACGCGCGATCGCAAGCGCGTGCGCGAGATGGATTTCGACGAGGTCGGTGGGAGTGATGTCGACCCAGAGCCGCAATGAGCTGCTAGGCTTAGGCATTTTCTAACGCCTCGCGGGGGATGCCGCGCAGCGCGAAGAGCCGGACCAGCGTTTCTTCGATCAGGTTGTTCGGGCAGGAGGCCCCGGCGGTGATGCCGACGGTGACGGGTCTGTCATCGGAAAACAGGCGTGAGTAGTCGGATGCCTTCTCCTCGCGGTGATGCAAGTCGTAGTGGACGATTTCCTCCAGCGAGCGAATGCACGAGGCGTCGCGGATAAAAAAGGTGGGAATCTCCGGCTCGGCGATTTCCACCAGGTGCGCGGTGTTCGAGCTGTTATAGCCACCGACGACGAGCAGCAGGTCCATCGGCTTGCGCAACATTTCAAAGAGTGCGTCTTGCCGTTCCTGCGTGGCCCCACAAATGGTGTCGAACATTTGGAAAGCGGCGGGGTCGCCGTCGCGATCGACAATCGCTTTGCGGATGCGTTTTTGAATCTCCTCGGTCTCGCTCTTGAGCATGGTCGTTTGGTTCGCCACGCCGACTTGGCGAAGATGAAGATCGGGATCAAATCCGGTCGAGGTGGCTCCTGCAAAGCGGCTCAGGAACGCTTCTTTGTCGCCGCCGTGGCGGATGAAATCGCAGACGTAATCGACGTCGGCCAGGGTGAGCACGATGAGGTAGTTTCCGTCGCCGTTTTCACCGAGGGCGCGCGATGCGGTGGCGCGAGTTTCCTCATGGCCCGCCTTGCCGTGGATGATGGAGGTGATGCCATCCTTGGCGTAGCCACGGACGCGCCGCCAAACTTTCATGACGTCACCGCAAGTGGTGTCCACGATGTGGCAGCCGCGTTGCTCGACCTTGTCCATAAAGGCGGTGGGAGCCCCGAAGGCGGGGACGATGACGACATCGTCCTCCGTGAGGTCGTCGTAGCTTTCACCCATGTCCTGCCACGGCAGCGAGACGATGCCCATTTCACGGAGGTGCGCGTTGACGTCGGGATTGTGGATGATCTCGCCAATCAGGAAGATGCGGTTGTCCGGGAAAACTTTGCGCGAGGCGTAGGCGAGGTCGATGGCGCGTTCCACGCCGTAGCAGAAGCCGAATTGCTCGGCGAGCAGCACGGTGGTGTTGCCGACGTTCATCTTGCCGCCCCGGTCGCGCAGTTTTTCGACGATAAGCGAGTGGAAATGGATGGCCACTTCGGCAGCCACGCGTTCCATCACGTCCGGGCGGCGGACGTTCACGCGGGACTTCTTCTTGGGGGCGGCGGCTTCGCTCATCGCGGACGCTATAGCCGTGGAATCCGGCCGGACCAACTCAAAATCCCGGCCGAGACGCTCAGTTTCGCAGGGCGGCGAATTTTTCACGGGCGGTCCACAGCAGGTAGGCGGCGATGAGGCCGAACACGGCGGGCACCGCGAGATCCGCGCCGGCGGTGACGAAGAGGTGGAACGCGATGATGTTGAGGATGATGGGGCCGAGGATGAGCAGGCCGAAGTTGCGCGTGTGTGGGATGGCGACGAGCACCCCGCCGAGGACTTCACAGACTTTGACAAAATGCATGTAGCCGGTGGGAATGAAGGCGGCCATGAAATGCGCGGCCGGGCTGCCTGCCGGCGGTGGCGGCATGTCGGCGAACTTGAAGAAATAGACGACCGCAGAGGCGATGAAGGCGAGTCCGAGCAAACCGCCGAAAATGTTGGGGAGGTATTTCATGGTGTGCGAAAACTAGAGGCCTGCGGCGGTTTCAGCAAGCTGGGTTCTTGGCCGTGGACTGCGCGCAGCCTGCTGCCGCTTTGGTGCCGCAGCCTGCTGCGGGCGAGAAGGTGCGCTCCCAAGGATAGTCATGTCCACCCCCGGGCCAGCAGGGCTGGCAGTCGAAAGCGGCAGCAGGGCTGCGCGCAGTCCATGGTGAAAAATCAACGAATCGGCGAAGCTGCTGGGCCGTCGTGGCTGGGTGAAATGACTTCGATCTTGCCGTCCTGGGTGAAGGTCACCGGCTGGATCGCGCAATGGCGGATGCCGCCGAGCGGGCCGTCGCCCTTGCCGGGGTTCCAGTAGTGGTAGCAGATGAACCACTGGCCGCTTTTCGGGTTTTTGAAAAACGAATGGTGGCCGGGGCCCTTGTGGGTGTCGTTGGAATTGAGGATGGCACCTTGGTATTTCCACGGGCCGGTGGCGGACTTGCCGGTCGCATAGTGGACCGAGTAGTTCGGGTTGTTCCAGCCGCCGTGGCTGTAGGAAAGGTAGTAGGTGCCGTCGATTTCCTGCATGAACGCGCCTTCGGTGAATTGCTCGGGTGTCTCGACTTCGACCTCCTCGCCGAGTTCGGTGAGGCTGGGCTTGAGTTTCCATACCTTGAGTTTCGCGCCATTGCTGCCGCCGACGTAGAGGTAGGATGTGCCGTCCTTGTCGTGGAAAACCATGGGATCGATCGCTTCATAGCCCTTGCCGCCGGTGACCAGCGGCTTGCCAATGTCTTTGAAAACGCCGCCCGGTGTGTCGCCAACGGCCACACCGATGCGGCTCGGCGTCGGGTTTTGCGGCCCGACCGAGTAGTAGAAGAAGTACTTGCCGTTCTTCTCGGTGATGCCCGGTGCCCACAACCAGTGGTCCTTCGCGCCATCGTCCTTGATCCAGGAAATGTCTTCCATTTTCAGGATGGGCTCGCTCGCCGTCCAGTTCACCAAGTCCTTGGAGGAATAGGCGACGAAATCGTAGGAATGAAACTGCGCTTTTGGGTCCGTCGCGTGCGTCGGGTAAGCCCAGTAGGTGTCGCCGATGACCTCAACATGGGGATCAGCTCCGGGAAAAACCGGGTTGGCAAGCGCAGCAAAGGGCATGGCCGCGAGGCCGCAGGCAAGAAGGCGGGAAACGGATGGAAATGGCATGATGGGTTCGGTGTTAGGGAAATTGGATCAAAAGTGATCCTTCCAACAGAGCAGACGCCACGTCAATCCCCCCCGATCGTGCGGGTGAAAATTTGGCGGACTTTCTTCTTAAAAAACGTTCCTTCTTACTTCCCGCTCCAGCCGCCGCCGAGGGCTTTGGCGAGCGCGGCGAGGGTGATGCGTTGCTCGGCTTCCACGCGGCGCAGCGCGAGAGCGGTTTGGAGCACGGAGCGGTCGGCATCGACGACGTCGAGGTAGTTGGTGAGTCCCTTGTCGAAGCGTTCTTGGGAAAGCTGGCGGGTGTCGCGCGAGCTGGCATTGGCACGCTCCAAGGTGGAACGCGAACGGGCGAGGCCTTTGAGATCGACGAGCGCATCCTCCACTTCACGCAGGGCGACGAGAAGCGTCTGGCGATAGTTGGCGAGCGCCTCGTTGTAGCGAGCAAGGGCTGCCTGATAGTTGGCGGTGTTGGCACCGCCGTCGATGAGCGGGGCTGCGACGCCAGCACCGAGCGAGAGGATGCGGTTTTCCCAATCGAGGAAGCGCTTCACATCGACCGACTCAAAGCCACCACTAGCAGTGAGGCTGAAATTAGGATAGAACGCGGTTTCGGCGACGCCGATGCGGGCATTGGCGGCGCGCAGTTGCTGCTCAGCGGCCCGGACGTCGGGGCGGCGATTGAGGACATCCGCGGGCAGGCCAGCGCGGATGTTAGGCAAGGTGGAAACCGGCTTGCGGCTGGCGATGGAGAAGCTGGACGGAGCACTGCCGCAAAGCACGGCGAGTGCGTGCTCGGCCGCACCGCGTTGGCGCTCGACCAGCGCGAGGTCGTTCTCGGCAAGCTCGACCTCGGTGCGCGCACGGCTGGACGAGAGGCCGTCGATGAGCCCGGCCTCGGCCTTGGATTGCTGGATATCGAGGGCTTCCTTGCGGCTGCCGACGGTTTCGCGCAGCACGCTTTCCTGGGCATCCAAGCCGCGCAGGAGAAAATACTGGCGGGCGACCTCGGTGGCGACGCCGAGGCGTTGCGAGTCGAGCAGCGCTTCGGCGGCAGCGGCTTCGGCGGATGAGGCTTCGATCTGGCGCTTGTTGCGTCCCCACAGGTCCGGCTCGTAGGCGAGATCGAAGGTGGAGCGGTAGCGCTGGGATTCGAGTTCGACGTTTGAGCCGGGTGGCAAGTTTCCTAACAATGCGTCAGACGAGGCGCGTTGGATGCCAGCCGAGCCTAGCAGATCAAGCGAGGGAAACAGCTTGGCACGATCCAACCCGACGAGGGCGCGGGACGTATCGACGCGGGCCTTGGCGGCGGCGAGATCTTGGTTAGCCGCGAGCGCGCGGTTCACCAGGCGGTTGAGTTCGGAGTCATTGAACAGCCGCCACCAATCGTCGGGCAAGCGGGCGGCAGGCGTGGCGGCGCCTTCCTTCCATTTCACCCCGCCTGGAGCATCGGGATTTTGGAAATTTGGTCCCAGCGTGCACGAGCCTAGCAGGATGATGGCGGGAAGGGATAGATGGCGGAATTTCATGGCTCAGTCGAAGGTGGTGGGAAGCGATGGCTCGGCGGCATGCTGCCATGCGAGATCGATGTAGTGCAGTGCTGCGCGATGGGGACAGAGTGGCGGCAGGTTTTCACGCGAAAAGAACTCCGCGCCGCTGGTTTCGTGGTTGGTCGCGAGTGCGCCACCAGTGCGGCGGCAGAGGAAGACGAGCTTGTAAACATGCTCCGGTTGGCGCGGATGGCCTTGGCGGTCCTTGTCCCAACAGGCGATGAGTTTCAGCGGCTCGACGACGAGGCCGGATTCCTCGCGCACTTCCTTCACCGCGTTTTCGGCGGGGCTGGAATTGACGTCGGCCCATCCGCCGGGGAGCGTCCACAGGCCGGACGCGGCTTCGCGGACGAGGAGAATGCGGTGTTCTGCATCGATCACGGCGGCGCGGACGTCCACTTTTGGCGTGGCGTAGCCGATTTCCTGCGGCCATAGGAAGGCTGGCGCGGCGGCTTGCATCGGCAGCGAGGCGAGCCGGTGGAGTTGGTGAAATCGCTCGATGTCGAAGACGTCCTTCGAGTAGCGCAGGCCAGCCTCGGCGATCGCTTTAAGCTCGCGACTCAGGTGGATCCAGTCGGGCGATGGTGGATGGCTGTCGCTCATTTCTCGGGTGCCTTGATGAAGACATCGACCTGCTGGCCGACGTAGAGCGGTGGGTTTTCCGGCCTGTCGAGCGAGTAGATGACTTGCAAGACACGCGTGTCCACGCGCTCGGTGCTGGAGCCTGTTAGTGAAACTTTGGGGATGACATAGGGCTCGACGCGGATGAACTGGAGCGGAAAGGTCACGCTCGGATCGCCCTTCAAGTAGCCGTAAGCTTCCTGGCCGGGCCGGATGCGGGTGGCGTTCTGCTCGTCGATGTCGGCGCGGATCTGGAGCTTGGCGATGTCGCCAAGGATGAGCGCGGGCGATCTGGGCGAGGTGGCGGCGTATTCGCCAGCGCGGATGTTGAGTTGGATGACGGAGCCGTCACGCGGAGCGCGCACGGTGAGCCGCTCGATGAGCAGGGAAATGCTTTCTAACGACGTTTCGGCGGACGCGAGTTGGGCCTTGGCGGCAGCCACCTGAGCGCGGGCAATGGTCACATCTTGGGTCCGGTTGTCCACGTCGTCTTGGCTGACGGCGCGGGTGTCGGTGACGCGTTGAAGCCGGGCAAGCTGGCCTTCAATTTTCGTCAGCTGCGCTTGGCTGACCTCGATCTGCGCGCGGGCGATGCCGATCTGCGCTTCGGTGGATAGTTTCTGCGAGACGAGATCTCTGTCATCGAGTTTGAGCAGCGGATCGCCCACCTTCACCGGGTCGTTCACCTTGACGAAAACGTCAGTGACGAGACCGGGTTGGGGCACGCCGATGGCGACGTTTTCGCTAAGCGCTTCGAGGATGCCGGTGGCGGCGACGGCTTGCTGATAGGGTTTGTCCGGCGGGAGCACGGGTGGGTCTCCGGCAGGTGGCATTTCCTTGGCCGCTTGGACGCGGGAAACTTGGATGATGGCCACCACGCCGGCCAGAGCAGCGAGAAGCGAGCCGTAGCGGAGGAGTTTGGAGAGGATGTTCATGGAAGAGAGCTGAAGGTTGAAAGTTGAGGGTGGAGAGTTGGAGGAGGGCTGAAACGAAATCTGTCTCTCAACTCTCAACCATGAACTCTCGACCTCTTTTTCAATGCGCGTGTTCGTGTTCGAAGTGAGGCTTTTCGGAATGATCTTGCTCGCGCACCTCGACGATCTCGCCGTCGTCCATGCGGGAAATGCGGTCGGCGTAGGAGAAGATGCGGTTGTCGTGGGTGACGATGATGACGGCGCGGTCGTCGGAACGGGCGACTTGGCGGAAAAGATCCATCACGATCTCGCCATTCTGCGCGTCGAGCGCGGCGGTGGGTTCGTCGCAGATCACCAGCGGCGGTTCGTGGACCAGTGCGCGGGCAATGGCGACGCGTTGCTGCTGACCGCCCGACAGTTTGTTAGGGCGTTCTTTCCATCGATCGCCGAGACCGACGAGATCGAGGATGGCGCGTGAGCGTTTGAGGGATTTTCCGCTAGAGAGGCCCTGGATGAGAAGGGGGATGCCGACGTTTTCGGCCACGGTGAGGGTGGGGATGAGGTTGAACTGCTGGAAGATGAAGCCGATGTTTTCCGCGCGGAAACGCGTGAGTGCGGCTCCCGACATGTTTCCGAGGTCGTAGCCAAAAACATCGATGTCCCCGGAGTCCACGCGCATGGTGCCGGCGATGGCGCTGAGCAGGGTGGTTTTGCCGCAGCCGGACGGGCCGACGAGCATCATGATCTCACCGGTGCGGGCTTGGAAATCGACCTTCTTGAGCACGTGGATGCGGTTCGACCCGTCGCCGAAGGATTTTTCGACGGCTCGGGCATCGACGACGATGCGTGGGGATGGAGCGGGATCAGGCACGGAAGACCATGGCGGGTTCGTAGAGACTCAGTCGGATGATGCCCATCAGTGCGGCGAGCATGCAGATCACTTGGATGACGCAGAAGGCGGCGACGGGGATTTGCCACGGCATGTAAAAAGGCGGCTGGCCGTTTTCTAACGCGCCCATGGCGAAACCGGAGGTAGCTAACAGCCCGAGGCCGAAGCCGATGATGCCGACAGTGAGCGCTTGGAAAAGCAGCATGATGCTGAGGCGGAAATTTGACATGCCCATCGCTTTGAGCGCACCGAGGTGTTTTAAGTTGTCTAACACAAAGGCGTAGAACGTTTGGCAAGCGATGGCCACGCCGACGATGAAGCCGATGACGACGGTGGTGCCGAAGGAAATCGGGATGCCAGTGTTTTTCACATACCACCAGACCGTGGAGGTGTTGAAATCGGCTTCATTTTCGCCGAAATCGCGGTTCACGTAGGCGCGTAGGCCGGTTTCCTTTTCAATGCGTTCGACGGCTTGCTCGGCAGTCAAGCCCTCGGCAGGAGCGGCGATGACGGCGGAGAGCATCTTGCGTTGCGGCGGGCTGTATTGCATAGCGCGCTCGTAGGTCGTCCAAACGTATGGGCCACCGGTGAAGGATCGCATTGCCTCACAGATGCCGACGACACGCGCTTCGACATCGTTGATCTCGAAATGATCGCCGACTTTGATGCGTTTGTTAGGATCGTCCTCATCGAGCGATAGGCGTTCGAGCGCGAGCTCGTCGATGACGACGGTGTTCGGAAGGCGGAGATCTTCGAGGTTTCCGGCCACCATGCGCTGAGGGGCACCAGCGAGCGACGCGGCATCGATGCCGAGGAGTTGGATGGTTTTGAAGCTGCCGTCGGCGAGGCGGGCACGCTGGATGCCAGAGTAGAGTGGCATCGCCCATTTCACGGCGGAAACCGAGCGGACGCGGGCGACGTCGGTGTCGCGCAGCGGATTGGTTTCGTTGATCTGCTCGACGCGTTCCTCGACCACAAAGATGGGCGCGGGGACGTTTTTGAGCGTGGAGGTGGTCCAGCGCATGAGGCCGCAGAAGACGGAGGCCTGCTGGACGATGAGGAAGGTCGCGAAGAACAGGCCGGCCACCAGCATCAGGTACTTGGCGGTGTCGCCAAAGAGCATCTTGAGAGCGAGGCCTATCATGCGGGAGTGAAAAGGGTGGCCACCCGTTTCTGCGGCGGCGGGCGGACCATATCAGGGAGGACGGACCGCGCAACCCGTGACAAGCGATTGCCGAAAATCGTGCTACACCTGTTTGAAACAGTGGCGGCGGGCGGCGTTGAGCCTGAGGGACGGGATGAATAGGGGAGGCGACTTTTCGGGAACGTTTGGTTCCATCCCATCCCGTCGCGGCGCGGAGATCACGGGCAAATTTCACCATCGACGGGCCATGCGAACTGGTATCTAAAACGTCCACTCGAAAGCTATCTCCGACGGTTTCGGAGATGCGGCCGAGCATGTCCATTTCTTCCCCAATCATGAAACGCCCACTCTTCGCCGCCGCTGCGCTCTCTTTCCTCGCATCCCCAGTGTCCGACGCCTGCTCCCGCGCCGTCTATCTCGGCACGGAGGACACCATCATCACGGTGCGCAGCATGGACTGGGCCACCGATCTTGGGTCCAATCTCTGGGCCTTTCCGCGCGGCATGAAACGCGACGGCGCTTGCGGGCCGAAGTCGATCGCTTGGACCTCCCAATACGGCAGCGTGATTGCCACCGCCTTCGAGGCGGCGACGGCGGACGGGATGAATGAAAAGGGCCTCGTCGCTAACCTGCTCTACCTCGCCGAGTCGGAATATCCGACGCCGGCCGCCGATGACAAGCGCCAGCCCATCTGCATTTCCGCGTGGTGCCAGTATGTCCTCGATAATCACGCCACCGTGGCGGAAGCGGTGGACGCCTTGCGCGCGGAGCCGGTTTACGTTGTGCCTGTCATGTCGCCGGACGGGCACGCCGGCAGCGTTCACCTCGCGATTTCCGATCCGACCGGCGATTCGGCCATTTTTGAGTATGTGAAAGGTAAGTTGGTGATCCACCACGGTCGGGAGTTCCAGGTGATGACGAACTCACCGATCTACGACCAACAGCTCGCGCTGAACGCTTATTGGAAACAGATAGGTGGCACCGTCATGCTGCCCGGCACCAACCGCGCGGCGGATCGTTTTGCGCGCGCGTCGTTCTACATCGATGCCATTCCGAAGACCGCGAAGATCGAGGACGCGGTGGCCAGTTGCTTCGGCGTGATCCGCAATGTCTCGGTGCCACTGGGCATCACCACGCCGGGCCAACCGAACATTTCTTCCACCCTCTGGCGCACGGTTTCCGACCACAAGAACAAGCGCTACTACTTCGAGTCCACCCGCAGCCCCAGCGTCTTCTGGGTGAATGTCGGAGCCATGGATTTCAGCGAAAGCCAGCCCGTCCGCCAGCTCAAGATCAGCGACGGCACGATCTATTCTGGCAATACGGCGGAGGCGTTCCAGCAAACCGAACCCTTCGCCTTCCTTCCCGCAGAGCTTCATTGATCCGGCCCTGCGGTGGCGATTGGAAGCATTTCAGGATTCCATCGGCTGGGGGAAGGGCTTTGATAGAGCCATGCGGACGATGGATGAATGGTTGGCGTCGGAGGAAACGGGAGAGGCTTTTGCGCATTGCCAATGCTGCCGGCTGCCGCTTCTGGAAATCGCCGCGCCGTGGCTGGTGAACAAGGAGTTCGTGCGGGGGGAATGCGTGCTGGAATACGCAATCTGCCAGCCGTGCCGCGATGATGTGACCGATCGTCTGTCGGAGGACTCAAAGGAGTCGGTGCGAAATTTCCTGGAGAAGGAGGTCGATTGGGCGGCGCGGATGAGCGAGTTCATGATGGCGCAGGACACGGTGGAACGGCTGGACGCGTGCATCGCGTGCCGGACGCCGCGAGACGAGGCGGAAGGGTTCGGAATTTCCGCGTTGTTCGATTCCGGTGGCGCACTGGTGACCGGGCCGCTGCCGTTGCTGATGTGCAAGGCGTGCGTCAGCCGGATGACGGCGGGATTTTCCGAACAGAGCCGCGAGGTCTGGCGCAGTTTCCTGGAGCTGAACTTCGCCGGGCCGCCGCGTGATACGGGATTCCCGGGATTGATGTGACGCAGGCAAGAAAGTGCGGTCGCCGTTTTCGCAACCGCCTCTCACTCAACCGACGAGATGGGCACCCATGGACGGGCGCGAGGCGAAGATCTGCGGCACGATGCCGGTGGCTTTTTCGTATTCGGTGGCCAAGGTGCTGGCGATCTCAGCGGCTTTGCGTGATTCGCAAAGCGTGACGGTGGAGCCGCCGAAGCCGCCGCCGGTCATGCGGGCACCGATCACACCGCCGTTGCGGCCGATCTTGCGGGCGATCTCGACCATGATGTCGAGTTCCTTGCACGAGACCTCGAAGTCGTCGCGCAGCGAGTCGTGGCTGGCGGCCATGAGTGGTCCCAGGGTTTCGAAATCGTTGCGGGCGAGCGCAGCCGCAGCGGCGATGGTGCGGGAAATTTCACCGACGACGTGACGCGAGCGGCGGTTGACGGGATCGCCAAGCTCCTCCCAGTGGCTTTGGACGTCGGCGGCGCTGACATCGCGCCATGACGCCTTGCCGAGGACGGCGAGGCCTTCTTCGGTGTGCTTGCGGCGGGTGGCATAGCCTCCGTCGGAAAGCTCGTGGTGGACCATCGTGTTCGAGATGAGCACGGTGAGGTCAGGATTTTCAAACGGCACCAGTTCCGGTTCGCCGCTGCGGCAGTCGATGAGGACAAGGCGGTTGGGCTTGCCGAAGGCGGACGCGAATTGGTCCATGATGCCGCAGGGGACTTGGGCGAAGTCGTGCTCGGCCTTTTGGCAGAGCAGCGCCTTTTCACGGGTGTCGAGCACGGTGTCGAGCAGTCCTTCGAGAAAGGTGGCAGTGGCGCACTCCAGCGCGGCGGATGAGGACAGGCCCGCACCGCCGGGGACGGAGGAAAGGATGTAGGCGTCGAAACCGGGAATGTGGTGGCCGCGATCTTGGAAACCCCGAATCACGCCACGGATGTAGTTCGCCCATTTCGGCATGCCGGGCTCTTTGGATTTGTTGAGATCCAGCGTGACAACCTCGTCGGTGATGGCGGAAGTGATGCGGGCTTCGCGGGTGCCATTGGCGCAACCGGCGATGACGATGTAGCGATCGATCGCGAATGGCATGACGAATCCGTCGCAATAGTCGATGTGCTCGCCGATGAGATTCACGCGGCCTGGAGCAGCAGCGGTGATGGTGGCCACCGCATCGAAGCGGGAAGCGAGGCCGGCCGCCGCGTCAGAGACAAGGTCGGTGAGGTCGGGATTGATCTGGAGCATGGGTTTGGCGCTTAGTTGGATTCGACGGTAGGAGAATGTTCAAGACGGCGGCGATAACTTTCCACCGCCTGAGTCCAGACCCGATGGATGCCTTCCGCAGGGCGCAGCCAGACTGCGCGGTGCATCATGAGCATGGCAGGTGCAAGGTAAAGAAGTTCAGAAAGTTCGCTTTTTGAGAGTCCGTCGGGACCGAGGCTGAGGCAGCGTTCGGCGAGGATTTCCTCAGCGGCGGTGAGGTCGCCATGTTCCAGCAACGAGACGTGAACGCCGTTGACGTAGGGATCGACGACGGCGGCGACCATGCCGCGACGGGCGTCGAGGGACGCGTCGAGGGCGGGATCGACGGCAGCGTGGGCGGCGTCTGCAAGGCGGAGAATTTCCGGCGGGTCAATTTCTTCAGGAATGGAGAGGATGTTGCGGCGGGCGAGAGCGCGGCCGTAGCGCGCACGGCTGGTCCACACGGAAACCGGCGCGGCGAGCAGCAGCCCGAGCAGGATGGGCGTCATCCAGGCAAGGAAGGAGAAATTGACGGGCAGGCCGTAACGATGGTGCGGGCCGTAGCCGATCCAAAACGCGATGCCGGTCCAGATGACGCCGAGAGTGGTTTGGAAGGCGTGGAAGCGGAACGCGTCGCCCCACGAGGTGCCGTCGGTTTCGCGGTTCTGATTTCCCCAACCGACGGCGCGACCGAGGATGATGCTGAGCACCATCATCGTGTGGGCAGCCATGATGCAGGGAGCCAGCAGCATGGAAACGATCGTTTCGAACATCGCGCCGAGGAGGATGCGGAACGCGCCGCCGAAGGAGCGACGCGTGTTGCCGGAAAGCACGCCGCCGATGACGGCGAGGATCTTCGGCAGGAACAGTAGGAAGAAGATGGCGATGGTGACGTAGAGCGCTTGCTGGACGCCGGAGATGTTGAACCAGCGGGCGACGTAACCGTCGAAGGGCAAACGACTCAGTCCGCTGAAGGCGCGCTCCCAAGCGACCCAGGTGCCAAGTGCGAGGAAGAGGAACCAAATCGGGCTGCCGAGGTAGGCCATGATGCCCATGAATAGGTGCATGCGGACCGAAAACGGAAGCTTGCGGGCGAAGATGAGCCACATGTGCTGCAAATTTCCCTGACACCAACGGCGGTCGCGGATGAGGTGGTCCACCAGCGTGGGCGGCGCTTCCTCGTAGGTGCCCTCGATGTCCCAAGCGAGCCAGACTTCCCAGCCTTCGGTGACCATCAGCGCGGCTTCAACGAAATCGTGACTGAGGATGCGACCGCCAAAGGGTTCGCGGCCGGGTAGGGCGGGGAGTTCACAGAATTCGGAAAACGGCTTCACCCGGATCAGCGCGTTGTGGCCCCAGTAGCTGCCGCCGGAGAGTTGCCAAAAATTCAAGCCGCGGATGAAAAGCGGACCGTAGAGCCGCATCGCGAACTGCTGCAAGCGCGTGAAAACGGAAACGCCACGGATCAGTCGCGGCGGCGTTTGGAGAATGCCAAGCCGTGGGTAGGCCTCCATCACGCGGGTCATTTTCACGATGTCGCCACCGTCCATCAGGCTGTCCGCGTCGAGGACGAGCATGGATTCGTAGTTGCCGCCCCAGGTGCGGACGAAGTCGCCGATGTTGCCGGCCTTGCGGTTCTCGTTGGTTTTGCGACGGCGGTAGTAGATGCGGCCGAATGCGTCGAGGCTGCGGCAGAGGTTGGTCCACGACGTTTCCTCCATCACCCACAGGTCGAGGTCGCGGGTGTCGCTGAGAATGAAGAAGTCGAACGAATCGAGGTGGCCGGTGGCTTCGATGGAACGGTAAATCGCCTCGATGCGCGCGCAGGTGCGCGTGCTATCCTCGTTGTAAACCGGCATGACCACGGCGTGGCGGCGGGCGAGGGGACCGGTTTTTCCCTCCGCGAGGCTGGAAATGCGGACCGAGCGCTTGCGGCCGCGCAGCATGTCGATGGCGCCGAAAATCGCGTGGAAGGAGCCGAGAACGAGCAGGCCGTTGAGAATCGCGAAGATGGCCAGCAGCGGGTAGTGCGCCTTCTGGAAACTCATGCGCCAGAACAGGTCGGTCATCCACAGCACGGCCGCGAGATTCACGAAAAAGACGCAGCCGAAGAAAATCGTGCGGCGGAGTAGCGTGGGGAAGCGGCCGAAAAAGGGCTTGGAAACCTCGCGGTCCTTAGAATCGGTGGTGTCCATCATTTGAGGAGGAAGTACCAAAGGAACAGGGCGATGAGGCCGATGATCAGAGCGACGAACATCATTCGGGTGATGGGACGGCGGTCCATGGTTTCCCACCACTGCGCTGCGCCGCTGCCGATGGCATTGAATTCCAGCGGCTTGGGCACCATCGTGAGTTCGGCGAACTGCGGACCAGCGGCGAGGTAGGACTTCTTCATGGCTTCCACAAAATCTGCGGGCCACGGAGCGGGAGTGAGGAAGACGCCCTGCCATTTCCCCGGCATGCCGGCGAGCAGCAGCGCGAGGCGGCCGCGCGCGGCGAGGCGGCGATTCTCCAACGGCACATCCAGCACATCTTGCGTCCATTCGGCGATTTCAGAGAGCGCCTCTTCCATCGCTAGCAGACGGGCCGGCTTTTGCGGCTCCAGCTTTTGACGTGCAGATGCTCGGAAAAGAATGCTGCGCACCAGTTCGGCGACGAGCAGTCGGTTCCGCAGGCGCAGCGCCTGGAGATAGGCTTCGACGGCCGCGTATGCTTCTTCCCAATCGTTGAGTTCACCCTCGCTGAGTGGTCGGAACGGCTCTAGGGAGTGAGGCGATGGACCCATGTTTCAGTGAGGAAATTTTCTCCGCGCTTGATCGCGCAACGCAGTTCGACCGGGCCGACCTCGGCAAGCTTGCCGCCATCCACCGCCGGGGCGATTTGGAAGGCCACACGCCAGCGCGCTTCGGGCATCGATTGCACCGTGATGCCCTGAATCTTGATCTTTTCCGAGTTGGTGCCGACCGCCTGCACCATGGGGGTCAGTGGCACGTCGCTTTGTTGGTTGAGAGCGTTGCCGGCGAATTCCACCGCGATGGTCCGTTGTTCCTTTTGCCATTCGTGAATGCCGGTGCGGGTGGCGACGACATGGCCGTCGGCTTGAGAAGGATCGTCATTCATCGTCCAATGCTGACGATATTTGAACTCCAAGCGATCGCCCGGCTTGGCCGCTTCGGCGGGTTCCCACAGCGCGACCACATTGTCACTGAGCTCGTTGGTGGTGGGAATTTCCATCAGCATCACGCGGCCAGAACCCCAATCCGAGGTGGGCTCCACCCACAGCGATGGGCGCTGATGGTAGGCCGCCTCACCATCTTCGTAGGCACCGAAACGGCGATCACGCTGGAGCAGGCCAAAGCCATCGCACTTGTCCATGTCGAAGAAACTGAACTCCAGCTTGCCCGAGTCGTTGGAAATCGGACGCCACAGCCGTTCGCCATTGCCCATGCGCATGGCCAAGCCGTCCGAGTCGTGCACCTCCGGGCGGAAGTCGTCGAACTTGCGGCGTGAGTTTTCGCCAAACCAGAACATGCTCGACATCGGCGCGATGCCGAGGCGCTTCACCTCGGTGCGGGTGAACAGCACGGCGTCCACGTCCATCACGGTGGTGTCACCCGGTGTGATGGTGAACTCAAAAGCCCCGGCGTAGGACGGGCCGTCGAGCAACGCGTAAACTTTAGCCACCACGTCGTTCGGCATCGGCTTGCGCAGCCAGAACTCGCGGAAATTTGGAAACTCTTCCGCTTGGCCTTCGATCCCGGTGTTCACCGCGATGCCGCGAGACGAAATCCCATAGCGTTGATTTTTCCCCAGCGCGCGCCAGTAGCTTGCGCCTTGGAACACCGCGAGCTCGTCGAAATATTCTGGCTTGTTCAGCGGTGCGTGCAGACGGAACCCGGCGAATCCCGCGTCCGGCGGCAGATCGCCGTGGTTCGAGATCAGCGGTCCATAGTTGAAGAAGGCTTCTGCCAGCCGGATCTGCTGCTGATGCGAGCTGGTGAACTCATTGAGCACCACCGGCTCACGGAACAGATAGCCGGGATGAAAAAACATCGCGCGGAACGGCAACTTGTCCGCCGCCCACAGCGCTTGATTCGGGTTGAAGCGGATGTCCCGGTACTGGTCGTACGTCAGGTTGTTCATCCATTCCGGCAGCGCATCGCGGTTGGGCGGCACGTAGGGCTTGTTCGCCAAATCCCGCGCCCGACTCTGAATGCTATCAAATCCGACGTCCTCGCGCTCCCACGTCTGACCTTGAACGGCGCAGTTCAGGAATCCCAGGGTGGCTGTTAGCAGTATGAAATTCCTTCGCACGTCGGTCGTCATACGGCGGGGCCTCCCTGTCCGTCAAGAATGGCCATTCGGAAATCTTTCAAAAATCTGGACTTAGCGCGCCACCCGCGTCGCGTGGTAGGTGAGAATCCCATCGAAATTCACCCGATCCGGGTCCGCCGCGACGTGCTCGGGATCGAAATCCAAGAAAAACCCATCCACCCGAAAACCGCAGCGCTTCAGCAGAGCCACCAACTCAGAGTGCTCAAACCAGCGAATCCTCTGGCTGGAAACATGCGATCGTGGGCTTTCGTGCGGCGAAAATCCATCCAGCGTGTAGCGGTGCTCCCGCGCCACCACCTGATTGGCAAGATCCAGGCGATGGCGAGTTTCCAGCAAACCTTCCCGTCCATCCGGCAGCGTCACCCGGTGGTCTTCATACCACTCGTCCTCCGGTAGATCCCCCAACAGCTCCGCGTACGGCATGAATACCGTCAGGTAAAGCCCACCGCCGTCCTCCAACAGCTCGTGCCAATGCAGCAACGCCGCCGCCGCATCGCTCGCAAGCTGCAACGTGAACGCTGGCGCCAGCACGTTCGCGAATTTCCGCCCGTCGTCCCACTGCGTCATGTCGCCCTGATGGACGCTGGGGGATAAATCCATTCGCTCCGCCCGCGCACGGCCCAGCGCGATCATGTCTTCAGAGAGTTCCAGCCCCTCCACCGCAAAACCCAGCTCCAGCAGCGGAAACATCAGACGTCCCGACCCCGAGCCTATCTCCAACGCAAGGCCCGGTCGTTGGATCAGGAAATCGGCCATCAGGCGCACTTCAGAACCGTCATCCTCCGCGTCCCAAAACGCGTCATGCAGCTCCGCTTCCAGCGAAAGATAAGGTTGTGTCATGGCGAAACAGCTCAAGCTGACATCGTTCATCCCGCAGCCAGCCCCGCAAGACAAGCGACGAAATGAAGCTCCGCCAAATCTCAAATCCCACCGCTTGCCGAAAATCCCATCGACCCCCGCCGCAATAACCGATAGATCCCGAACCGTGACCTCCACCCCATCCAAAAATTCCCCGCAACCCAACGATCTCCCCAACCGACACCCCATGAGTCCCTTCTCCGTCCGCCCTTGCCGGAGCTAACTCAGAAATCCAACATCTCCACGGAACTATCTGTGCTGTTCAGCAAGAAAATGAAGACATTTGTTGTGACCCTCCTTCTCGCAATCGGTGGCATATGCCTAGCCGATGAAAAGGTGACCGTCTACCAGATCGACAGAGCAACTGAGAATGGGGCGCATTGGGAACACTCAATTAAGAATCAGATGCGTGTGCCGGAGCCTGATGCAGGCGCGCTCGCAAAAACCCTGACCGAAGCTGGAAAAGCGCCTCCCGCGCTCCTCGATACTCTCGATTTTCTGTGTGGCGTTCAGATCGACTCCAAAGTCTATGTTGTTACCGTTCTGTATCAGCGGGGGATCGAGGTTCAACAAGGCACGTTAGCTGATCGAAAGATACGATTGAAAGGTGAGGGCAGAGTTCTAGGGAAGTTTCCTGAGATCACAAAAATACTGCAAGGTTACGTCTATAAGATGCTCGATCAGGACGTGGATCTGAAGTCCAAGTATGATCTGCTGAAAAGACAAAAGGCAGAACAAACCGAGCCATCCGACGGTGATAAGTCACCAAAATGAATTCCCGCTTCTATCGCGCCGCGGATGCGCTGGAACGTTGGGTAGAAATTGAATCCACCGAATTGATCATGGAACCAACCTCACTTTTCATGGAAGCTACGCTTTACCTCGTTTGGGGTGGGTTCGTTCAGTTTTGCTGGTCGGTCCTTGCGGCACCTTTTCTCTATCTGATTGCCCTCCGAGTCAGCAACAAGTCGTTCCACACGCTCTTTCGTGCCTACGCTGTCTTGAACGTATTTATGTTGTTGTGGGGGTGCCTGGGTAGCTATATCTTTATGTCGATTGCTTACGGCAAGCTCTACACCAGCGTTGATCGACTCGTGGATTGGTATGCGTTCCTCCCCTTTGGTCAATGGGTGCTCAATGACGGATTTGGCGGGGAGTGGCACGGTCACCTCCTTGGAGGCACGACACTCTGGCAAGTCCGGCTCTTGTGGCTTGCCGTTGCTGCTCCGGTTTGGGCGCTTGCGCTCTCCTCGACGTGGCTGACTCTTCGATTTCTTCCAAGCCTTCCTTCCCGCTGCCATTCAGAAATCAAAGAGTCTAACATACGTTCGCGGTGAACCGGCGATAACGTCCTTTTTTAAATTCAAGCTTCCAAGGTCGCCGGTCCAGTGCTCTAAAACGATCGGCAAGAATCCATCATGAAAGCTCACTTCCTCATTTTGGGGATCATCACCCTTGTGATACTCTTCTGTGCTGCATTCAACAGCTACGAAGAAGAGCTGCCGACAGCAGTGTTTTACATGGGAACAGTGGTGGCTTCAATCGTTCCTTCTATTTTGGGTATGGCAGCCTTCTTCATGGTGACCCGTCTTCACGGAATTTCAAATTGGCCTCTTTGTGTGGCGAGCTACATGATCAGTATCACAGGAATGTTAGCCTATACTTTTTATGCTGCGAATGGCAAGGCTGACAGTCTTCATTCTTCCGGTCATATGCATGTAATTATGTTTCCTGTTGTCTATGGATTTCTGGCTGTCTTCATGATTGCTTTTTTCTGGATTATCAGCTATATAATTAAACTTTCCAAAATCTAGAAAGGGTGTAGTAAGCTCCGCTTCGATCCATGCCTCATCTTTTACGTTTTGTGAAAAATGAGACCCGCGAGAGTTGTCTTCTTGGTTTTTCCCGCCTATCTTCACGCGGTCGGTCGCTCTTCCGCGTTTGGCCTCTGGTGGTGGTCTGTTCATTTTCATGTCTGGTATTTCCACAGGGGGCTTGAACCCCATTTGCAACGTGCCCATGCTGGGCGCACACAAGGCGATCCATCCAACGGCTGATAACGCTCCAATTTGAATTCGGGCTTCCATATCTGCCGTGGACGGCATAGACGTTTGATGAATAATCCCACATTATTATGAAACTTAAGCTACTCTTGCTAATCGCAAGCATCTTGCCCGTCCTAGGTAACGAAATGCCACCTCAAACTGTCACTCTCGAAGGAAAGAGTCCGGCCGCTCTTACTAATTTGGATTACCTGTGGTCCAGGCCTTGTTCTGGATGTGATGTGCTAAACTACTACCTTTTCGACTATACCGATAAGCATCCTGATCGAGTCAAATTCGCGGGTGACGATGAGGTTGTCACGGTTGAAGGTTTTTTTGAGTATCTTGCTTCAAAAAGTCCAATCTTCGTTAGTGGTTTTGGGGGGGATCAATACAGTTTGATTTTCTTTCACGGTTCGATCTTCACTCCTTGGGGCGACGAGATATTCTTTTTGATTGATCGAGACAAGGATGGGTATCTCACGGCATTTGGAGACCGCCGGAGTGTGAATCACTTTGCAGAGCCGTGGAAGATGGAAGGGTTCAAGTATACCAAGGCTGTTGGGATTACGCTGAAGAAGAGGCCCAGCTTCTTCATGGGCGAAGGTAATTCTGTTACCGTGCCTTTGAATGATAATGACTATACTCAGCACAAGGAGTCCGTATTGCCCCAGAAAAAAGCTGAAGAACAGGACGATGGTGGACAATCGACTACTCGCCCCGAGTCGAAATGATCCTTTGGATCTACAAGTCTCAACCCTGTTGCGGAGCGGGGTTCCCGAATATCGGAAGTGGCGAACAAGCCGCGCCAGAGTAATCCCTACCAGGGTTCTGTTTTGACGATTGAGCCGCTCGTCGTGGATTTGCGGTTTCATTTGGATGTTCCTTTAGCGGATTGGATTGATTCGCGAAATCCGAGTGACACAAAATTTTTGACACTCTCCCCTCTGCGTTGGAAGTGACAAACTCACGGGACTTTGGCGCATCCGGCTCCTGGGGAATCGCTTCGCTGGGGGTCCTTGGGGGAAATCCTGCGGATGTCGGTGATTTGGACGTCGGTTGAAAAAGGGGCGTCGCGAGGTTGCGGCCATTTCACGCCGGAGAAGCGACGCCGGGGAGAAGCTGCGCTGACAGGACTCCTGCCTCGGCAGTGATTCAACTGCAGATGAAGCTCAAGCTGGATGCAGCTCAGAAGCCGATTTCAACCGGATTTCTAACGCTCCCACATTCAAGAAGGACGAAAATAGCAGCGGGCGAAAGGCAATCGCTTCGGCGTGTCGTCAAGCTGCGTGCTCTCGGCCAGCGTTCAGCGGCGCTTTTTCTTCCCGCCGCCGACCTTTTTGCGGCGCACCGATTTGATCGGTGAGTCGTCGAGCAGCGCGGTGTAGATGTAGTCGAAGTTGTCGAGCTTGCGGCGCTTGATTTCCTGATCGATGAAAATTTCCACGGACTTCGCGTAGTCGAGCTCGTCGGCGGTGAGAATGGTGAAGGCATCGCCTTCTGCTGAAGCACGACCGGTGCGGCCGATGCGGTGGACGTAGTCTTCGGCGTTTTCAGGGACGCGGTAGTTGATGACGTGGGAGACGCCGGAGATGTCGATGCCGCGTGCGGCGACGTCGGTGGCGACGAGGATTTCAAACTCCCCAGCCTTGAAGCCGGCGAGCGCCTTCATGCGGTCCACTTGGCTGATGTCCGAGTGCATGGCGGCGACCTTGGTTTGGCCGGTGGTTTTGATCAACGCGGTGAGTTGGTCCGCTTCCTTGCGGGTGCGGGTGAAAACCATCACCGAGTGGTAGTCGGTCTGTTTGAGCAGCTCCAGCATCAGCTCGTCGCGCTGATCCATGGCGACGGGATAGAAGGCGTGGGTGACGGTGGTCGGGATGGAGGTGCGGGCGATCTCGATGCTCGCTGGATCGGTGAGACACCATTGGGCGAAAGTCTGGATGGCTGGCGGCATGGTGGCCGAGAAGAACAGCGTCTGGCGGCCTTCCCATGGGCAGAGATTGACGATCTTGCGGACCTGCGGAAGGAAACCCATGTCGAGCATGCGGTCCACCTCGTCGAGGATGAGCACCTTGATTTCACCAAAGCGCATGGCGGTGCGGTAGAACATGTCCACCAAACGGCCAGGGGTGGCGACGACGATGTCCGCTCCCGCTGCGAGTTGCTCGGTCTGGGTGCCGGTGCCGACGCCGCCGTAAAGCAGGGCGACCTTCATGCCGGTGTGCTTGCCGTATTTTTCGAATTGCTCGGCCACTTGGTGGGCGAGTTCGCGCGTCGGTTCGAGCACGAGGATCTGGGGCTTGCCCATTTTCGTGATTTTCGAGAGGGCTGGCAACGCGAAGGCAGCGGTCTTGCCGGTTCCCGTCTGGGATGCGCCGATGACGTCCTTTCCTTCGAGGATGATCGGAATGGCCTGCGCCTGAATGGGCGTCGGGGTGGTGTAACCGGACTCCTCAATGGCTTCCAAGACGGCTGCGGAGAGCCCAAGTGTATCAAATCCCATGCGGCGGCCTGCTTAATGGGAGCGGGGGACGGGGTCAAGGTGCGATTCTCAAAGGCGTTTACGGCCAATTCCGGGAAATCCAGGCGCTTCATCTTTCCTGAGGGCAACGCCACCGCGACTCGACCGAAACCACGGAGCCCCTCGACGCGCCCACTGCGGACGACCCTTTTTCACTCCGCAAGGGCGGGTTCCGCTAGAGAACTCTGGGAAAGCTGGCGTGAAGAATTGGAAAGGAATGGAAAATGCCGTTGGCACCCTTTGAAAATGCGGTTGTGATATGGAGGAAAGGACGCGCGGAGTTGTTCTCCGCCCCCACCATGTCACAAGCCATCATCGATCCCGAGGAGGTCCGTCGTTTCGCGGCGGAATTGAAACGATTCAACGGTGACCTGCGCGAGCGGTCCGGTTCGCTGATGGCGCGCTTCACCGCGCTGGGCGACACCTGGCAAGATCAGGAACAGGAAAAGTTCGCGGCGGAGTTCACTCAGTTGATGAAGACGCTCAAGTCGTTCCTGGAACTTTCTGACCGCCACACGCCCTACCTTTTGCGCAAGGCGGAGCGCATCCAGCAGTACCTCGATCAACGCTGAGTCTTCTCATGTCTGGCCAAGCGAAAATTTCCTCCATTGATGCGCTCGAAGCGTTCCGGGCCGATCTGATCCGCTACATCGACAAGGCGCGCGTCGCGCTGGAGGACATGGAGGGCGACGTGCGGCGGACGCAGACGTGGCTCGATGTGGACCGCAAGCAGCATTGGGAACGGGAACTGCGCGCGTGGTTGAAAAATCTCCATCAGGCGGAGCAGGAACTTTACAGCGCGAACCTAACCAGTCCCCAAGCGAGCAATGCGTTCCAAAAAATGGCGGTGCTCAAGGCGCGCCGCAAGGTGGAGGAGGCCGAGGTGAAACTGCGCGTGCTGAAGAAATGGCGGCAGACTTTTGAAACCCGAGCGACCCCTCTGTTACGCCAACTCGACCCGATGTTTCATCTCGTCGGCCAGCAACTTCCCAAGGGCGTCCATTCGCTGGGCGAATCGATCAAGGCGCTCCAAGCCTACGCCGAGAAGAGCACTCCCACTGCGGCTCCCGCACCTTTGCCGCTGGAGACGGGAGGGGAGCCATGAGCATGTCCGGCAGCAAAGGGCTGCTCACGCTCGCGACACGCCAGCTCCAAGCGAGGTGGCAGGAAACCCGCAATTCATGGCGCGATGAAAAGGCGCAGGAGTTCGAGGAAATCTATCTGGCCGAGCTGATGATGAGCATGAACTCCGCCCTTCGTGTGATCGACGAACTCGACCAATTACTGGAAAAAATCCATGCAGACTGCGACTGACACCCTAGATCCTGAGAATATCGGACAGAAGTTAGAGGTCCTGAAATCTAGCATTTCCGCCATCCGAGCTGCCGAACAGGAACTGATCAAAAACCGTGCGGAACGGATGGGTGTCGTCCGCCGCGAGACAATGCAGCGCGAGGAAACTGGGGTGGAAAAGCACAACCGCCGTGTCCAGCAACTGGCCCAAGAACGCCATCAAGCGGTGGAGCGTGAGGCAGTTCGCAAGGTGCAACACGCCGAGCGCATCCAAACCGCATTTCATACCAGCCGAGCTGCCTTGGCGAACCGGGCTCAAGGCGTGAAAGACAGGCGCATCGGCCGGGTGCAGGGCGAGATCATGCGCAATCGGCAAGAGCGACAGGAGGAACTGAAGCAAGCGACCGAGGCGCATCAGGCGTTTCAGCAGCAACTCGCCGCCGATTGCGCGCAGCGCCGGGGTTTGCGCAAATCGGCGATCCTGACCTTCCGCTCCTATGTGCCCATCTTAGGGAAGCGACTCATCGGCGAGATTCGAAAATCCCCGGCACCGCAACCTGCGGCAACGGCTGAGGAAACCCGTGCGTTGCTGGTGGAAAAACTGCGAGAGATCGAGGCGATGTTAGGCGCGGCCAACAAGCTGGTGCTCGCAAAGGTTTTTCGATTCGTTCCGCTCTGGTTGCTCGCGGTGCTGCTGCCCTTGCTCCATTTTCAGACCGTGATGCGTGATGGCGTCTCCGCGATTCCTTGGGGAACAATTGCCATTTCAGAAGGCATCCTGTTCGCCATTTGGGGATTGAGTTTGATCCTCGCGCTGCCGTCCGTGCGCAAATTGTCGGAGGCCTTGTATGCGGCAAAGTCCTTGGAACATGCCGCGAGCAAACAATCGGCTGCCCGCGTCGCTGCCTTGGCGGACGAGATTAAGACGGAAGCCGATGAAGAGGGCCAGAGTCTCAGCGAAACGTTTCGCGAGTCTGATAGCGAATGGAAGACTCGTATCCGCGCGGGCCAGCAAAAGCTTGATGCGCAGGTTGCCCGGCTGCCAGCAATCTTGGAGAAGCTGCATCGTCGCAGACTCGCAGCCATCGATGCGGCGCATGAACGTGCCATCGTCCAAGCACAGGGAGAAGCTGTTGAACGCACAAGGTTGGTAGAAGCGTCGCGTTCGCAGGTGAACACTTCGATCGGTGCGGATGTGGATGGGCGTATCACCGAGCTAACAAAATCCTGGGCGGACGAGGTGATGCCGCTTTTCGAATCGCTGGTGTCGCTGGACAAGGAGTCGATCGAGAAATTTCCCGCGTGGTCGCGCGAGGTTTGTGAAACGTGGACACCACCGGAAGAAGCCGTCGCGGCGCTGCGCATCGGTCGCATCGAGGTGAATCCCGAAATTCTCGCGGAGGGGATGCCGCACGACGCGCGCCTCACCTTGCCCGCGCGCGAAACGTTTTCCGTCCCGTTTGCGCTCGGCTTTCCAGACCATGGTTCTGTCATGATCGAGAGCGATGGCACGGGCGATGCCGCGACGCGGGCGCTCCAGGCGAGTTCTCTCAGGCTGTTAGCTGCGTTTCCGCCGGGGCGCGCGTCGTTCGTGTTCATCGATCCCGTCGGACTGGGCAAGGATTTCGCCGGGCTGATGCATCTCGCGGATTACGAGGAAACGCTGATTCATCATCGCATCTGGACCCAATCCACGCAGATCGAGGAACGGCTCGCCGAACTCAACGATCACATCGAGAAAGTCATCCAGATGTATCTGCGCAACGAGTATGCGGACATCACTCAATACAACGAGCAGGCCGGAACCATCGCGGAGAAATACAGCTTCCTTGTCATCGCCGGGTTCCCCGCAGGGTTCAGCGAAACGGCGGCGAAACGCCTGCTTTCCATTGCGGCGAGCGGCGCGCGCTGCGGCGTGCATCTGCTCATCCAGCGCGATCTGCGGCAGCCATCCCCGGAACCCGCATTGGATGACGAACTTCGCCGCAGCTGCCTGCGTGTCTTGCTCAAGGATGGGCAATTTCGCCTAACCGACGCGCCACCCGGTGCGGACCGCGTGGTGTTCGATGCGCCACCGGCTGACGAGGATGCCATCACGCTGGTCAACCGCATCGGCAAGGCGAGTATCGATTCTAACCGGGTGCAGGTGCCTTTCGAGCACATCGCGCCGCCTGTTGACGAGCGGTGGAGTTTTGACACCACCGAGGAACTGCGCGTTCCCATTGGCCGCACCGGAGCACGCAAACTCCAGATGCTCGCGATCGGGAAAGGGACGCGCCAGCATGCGCTGGTGGCGGGCAAGACGGGATCGGGCAAGTCCACCTTGTTTCACGTCATCATCACCAACCTCGCGTTGTGGTGCGATCCCGAGCAGGTCGAATTCTATCTGGTCGATTTCAAAAAAGGCGTGGAATTCAAGTGCTACGCGGCGAAGCAGCTGCCGCATGCGCGGGTCATCGCCATCGAGAGCGATCGTGAATTCGCGCTCAGCGTGCTGCGGCGTGTCGATGCGGAATTGAGGCGGCGCGGCGAGTTGTTCCGTCATGCAGGGTCGCAGGATATGGCGGGCTACAAGCGCACGCCGGGACACGAACCGTTGCCGCGAAGCTTGCTGCTCATCGACGAGTTCCAGGAATTTTTCACCGAGGACGACACGGTGGCGCAAGAAGCGTCGTTGTTGTTGGATCGTATTGTTAGGCAAGGCCGCGCCTTCGGCATCCACGTCATTCTCGGGTCGCAAACGCTGGGCGGAGCCTACACCTTGGCTCGGGCAACACTCGGGCAAATGGTCATCCGCGTTGCGCTCCAGTGCAACGAGGCCGACGCGCACCTCATCATGGACGACGACAACCCGGCCCCGCGCATGCTGACGCGGCCGGGCGAGGGGATTTACAACGACCAAGCCGGTGCGCTCGCGGCGAACAGCCCGTTCCAAATCGTTTGGCTGCCGGAGGCGGAACGCGACGCGATGCTCGACGAGGTGAACCGGCTCGCACGGCGAGATGGCAAGTCGCCTGCGGTGCCCATCGTCTTCGAAGGCAATGCGCCTGCCGATGTCCGCGACAATGTGGAGCTGCGCAAATTCCTGCTAAATCCACCTGTCAATCGACCGCTAACAGCCCGCGCTTGGCTGGGTGCGCCCAATTCGATCAAGGGGCCGACCGAGGCTGAATTCCAGCGTCAGAGTGGCAGCAACCTGCTCATCGTCGGTCAATCCGCGGAGCGCTCGATGGCGTTGTTACTAATCGGCATTGCATCGCTGGCCGCGCAATACCCGGTGGGCATGGTGCGCTTCGTCATCCTCGATCCGCACGATCATGACACCGGCGCGGACGGAGCGTTCCGCAAACTTGCGGCTGTCTTGCCGCATGACATTCAGGTTGGCGGGCCAGCGGAGGTGGCGGGTTTGTTAGGCAATCTTGCTGCCGAGCTTGAAGGACGCGGTCCGACATCAGGCCGTGATGCGGCGGAGGTTTTCCTCATCGTCCACGACCTTCAGCGCTTCAAAGCGTTGCGGCCGGACGACGAATTTCGTTTTTCCATGGACGACGATGCCGGCGCAGCGGCCGCTCCGTCGCAGGTGTTCGCGAACTTGCTCGGAGAAGGCGGTCCGGTCGGCATGCATGTCCTGGCTGCGACGGATAGTTGGAACAATGTCAGCCGTTGGATCCCGCGCAAGTTGATGGCAGAGTTTGAAATGCGTGTGCTGTTCCAGATGAGTGCCAACGACTCGGCGAACCTGATCGATTCGCCCGCCGCATCGTCGCTGGGGCTGCACCGCGCGCTTTTCCACAACGAGCATCACGCGACGATGGAAACCTTCCGCCCCTACGCGCTGCCGGACGATGCTTGGCTGGAAGAAATGGCAAGATCGGTCTAACGATTTTTTTCATGGGCGGCCCAATCCGCCATCGGGCGATGCGGCGGCTCTTTCAAAAACAAAACCAGTCCGACGGCTCGTGCTGACCTGCGCAATGGAGACCGACGTGATCGTGGCCGAGCTCGGCGAGGCAGGCGCGCAGGCGGGTCAGGATGATGTCTGGTGTGTTGCAATCCGAACTCAGGTGGCCAAGGACGACGCTGCCGAGGGCGGGGTGGGAAATTTCACGGATCAGCTCGGTGACTTGGGTGTTAGAAAGGTGGCCGTGGCGTGAGCTGATGCGTTGCTTGATGGACCACGGGCGCTTGGTGTCGGCTTCCAGCAGGCCTTCGTCGTAGTTGGCTTCGACGAACAGGCCATCGAGGCGGCGCAGTCGTTCGGTCATACTGCGGGTGACGAAACCCGCGTCGGAGAGGAAGCCGAGCCGTCGGTTGCCATTGCCCACCACGAAGCCGACGGGATCCACCGCGTCGTGCTGGATGGCGAAGGTCTCCACCGCCAGCGTGCCGATGGCGAACACCTGACCGGCTTCGAAGAATTTCCACGTCCCGCCTTCGATCCCGGCTTCCCGCACGACGTGCGCCGTGGCTTGGGTGGTGAAGACTGGCATCGGGTGTTGTTTCAAAAAAACCTTGAGACCGCGGACGTGGTCGCCGTGCTCATGGGTGAGCAAAATGCCATCCAGAGTGGCAGGTTCCACGCCGATCTGACGCAGCCGCAGCGTCAGTTGTTTCGCGCTGAGGCCAGCGTCTATCATCAGCCGCAGACCGTCGCATTCGACGACCGCCGCATTTCCTCCACTCCCGCTTCCCAGCACTGCAAACCGCATCACGGGCGGGACGTTGCCGGGTCCGGCAAACCCGCGCAAGGCTCAGTTTCCACGGCCTGTGCGCAGGCCCCACCTCCAGAAAAAGAAAACCGCTGTGCCGTCCTTGGCGCTGTGAGCCACGTTCCGTGAAACTCAAAAAGTGGGGTCGCCTGGTGGTTTTCTGTCTTCCTCAAAGGCATGACATAGGACACCGGGAGATGACCCCGTTTCTATCATATCGGTTCGGGCCAGCTACCAAATAAGTCGCACACAGCAGTCGAGGGAGAGACTAGCCAAGCACCCGATTCCCGCAACCGGAAATTTGCAAAAGAATCTGCTTCACAAACGGAATTTTAAAGAATCGGAAACCGGTAGCCCGCACCTCTCACGGTCTCGATGAGTCGCGGTCGCGTCGGATTTTCTTCGATCTTCTTGCGCAGGTTGAGGATGTGTTGATCCAGCGTGCGGGACTCGGGGAAGTATTCGAGTCCCCAACAGGCGTTGAGAAGCTCGTCGCGGGTGATCACCTCGCCGGGTCGGCTGGCGAGCAAGGTGATGACTTTGAGTTCGCGCGGACTCAGCTCGGTGTCGCGGCCTTGGCGGCGGGCGATCAGGCGTTTCGGATAGATTTCCCACGGACCGAAGGCAAACGACGCAGGCGGTGGATTCTCGTGGCGACGCAGCACGGCGCGGACGCGGGCGAGCAGCTCGTGCTTGCCGAAGGGCTTGCGCAGGAAATCGTCGGCGCCGAGTTCCAATCCGAGCACGACGTCCACCTCCTCGGATTTCGCGGAAAGGAAGATGACCGGCGTGGTGCGGTCGCTGCGGCGTATGGTACGGCAAACCTCGTAGCCGCTCGCGCCGGGCATCATGATGTCCAACAGCACCAGCGCGGGACGGTGGCTTTTCCAAAGGTCGATGGCGGCGCTCCCGTCCTTGGCGGCGATTACCGAGTGGCCGTCCGCCTCCAGCAACTCACTAACCGCCTCGCGGGTGAGCGTGTCGTCCTCGGCCAGCAGGATGGTCATGCGGGACTCCTTTCCAGCGGCAGCGTCAGGCGGAAAAGTGCGGCGTCTATCAGATCCAAGCTGCCACCCATTCGGATCGCGAGGTCGCGGCTGATCGTCAACCCAAGGCCGGTGCCGGTGGCCCCTTCATCGACCCGCGATCCGACGCGCTCGAAGGCGAGGAAAACCCGCTGACGGGAACTTGCGGGAATTCCCGGACCGTTGTCCGCCACCTCGGCGATCAATTCATCTCCCTTGATGGAAACGGTTAGGCTCGCCCGCGCGCCTTCCCCGGCATATTTCTCCACGTTTGATAGAAGGTTGGAAACGATCTGTGAGAACGCGTCGCGGTCGAGTGGGATGGGCGTGGCGACGTCGCAGATGCAGTCGCAGGTGATGGACTTGCGTTCGAACAACGGCGCGAATATTTCCATCAGCTCCGAGATCACCTTTTCCACATCGCACAGCGTGCTGTGGAATTCCGGTTTGCCTTTTTCCATCCGGGCGAAGGTCTGGACGTTGTCGACGATACGCGACAGCCGCGCGGTTTCCTCGCGGATCAAGCCGAGCCGCCGGCGTGCCTTGCCGTCATCGGCCGCCAAGCCATCGAGCGCGAGGTCGGTGTTGAGCAGCAGGTTGGTGAGGGGAGTGCGGAGTTCATGGGAAACCCGGTTGACGAAGCTCACCCGCTGCTCGGCGAGACGAGTCGCCTTGCGTTGCCAAGAAACGATGGCAACACCCCCAGCTAACAACAGCCCCGCCAGCGTGAAACCGCCCAACAAAACCGGCAGCTTGTAGTGGGTCGTGACCGTCACCGGATAGAAGCGCCGCAAGGTCCAGTCACCGAAGCGCGAGACATGGCGGAGGATCTCATCGGGCTTGGCATCCTGTGGCAGCTCGCCGTTTGCCAGCCAGGTTTTTCCGGACGGGCCTTCCCACGCCAGCACTCCGGGGCCGGCCGCCGCCGATTTGAAACGACCTTGCAAGTCGGCGGCGACGACCGCCGAAGCTTCGCGCGTGTCCAGCAGTAGGACGACTGCCGCGCGGCCATTGCCTTGCCACCACGCGAGCGGCCGGTCCGGCATCTCGATCCAGCCGGAGTTTGTCAGGATCTGGGATTCGCTGAAAACCCACTCGCCGGGTTCTTTCCTGGCGAATTTTGCGAGCACCGGCTTGATTGTGGGCGCTGCGCCATCTGCCCGGGTGTGGGCACGCGCCGTGTCGGAGAGGTTCGCGTTGAGCCGCGAATACTGGGATACGCCGGAAACTTCGATGGCTCTCTCTGTGGACCCGGCTGCCAGCAGGCGCTGGGCTTCTTTTTCCAACGCACTTTGCCACAGCCGCTCCATCTCATCCACCCGCCGGGCGATCTGGCGGAAGCTGTCATCCGCGCCGTTGCCGGGCGGCTTTACGGAAATTCGATCCGTCTGGGTGGAAAGTATCACACTGGCGGCCGCGACGAGGATGGCTGATAGGGAAAACAGCGCTACGGTCCACCACCACGAGGCGGGGTTGTAGGTGGTGGGTTTTTCCGCTGGTTTCCGCATGGTGGGGCTTTCCTCGAAACTGTCAGTCCACCTTGACGAAGACCAGCAGGCAATGGTCGCGGTCCACCATTTCAGATTTGAGAAATTCCGATGTTTCACCGAGCAGCGTCCATTGGCTGGGCGCGACGCGGATCGTGGAAGCCAATCGAGTGGCGGTGAAAATCGGCATCTTGTAGTCGGGGATCCATTCGTCGCCCACCTTGATGCGGTGACTGATGCTCTCGCCTAGCAGACGGACACGGTCGTAGCTGCAGCGGACGAGGAATCCCGAACCTTCACGCGTGATCAGGGATTCGACCGTGGTTCCCAGGTTGCGCGTGTCGAACGCGGTGGCGAGTCCGGCACCCTCGAGGCCGGGACGTGCGGTGACCTTGTAGCGGGACATCGTGGCAACGCCGTCCTTGCCATCCTTCTTTTTCCCTTCCTCCCACTTTTCGACCAGCGTCGTGTCGGTGCCCGGCTCGACCTCCGTCGGATAGATGTGTTCGATCACGTTTGACATCGTGTTGGTGGCGGACTCCCGGACGGTGGAGGAAAGTTCGCCGATGTTTTCGGTTTGGCCCTCGGTGCGCCAGTTTTCCGCGGCTGCCCACGCATCGGTTTTGGCGGAGAGCGGGGAATGGGCGATTATCCACGCCGAGAATGCGGGAAGGGAAACCCGGAGCACGCGGAAGGAGGCCCGCTTGGGGGCGGGGGCGGGATTCGCGGACTTCTCCGGTGGGGCGGCGATCTCGCTTCGATAGAAAACGAGGCGGGTCAGCTTGTTTCCCGAAGTGTCGTCCGGAATTGGATCGAAGCGGCCCGCCAGATGGTAGACGCCAGGACTGAAAACAACGCCATGCGGCAGGGTGAAATCGACAGGTGTCGATGGCGCGGAAGGGGATGCGAACGGATCATTGCTATCTGCCGGGGCGTCCGCATCGTGTTGCTTGATGTCCATGGCCCGGACGCGTGGAAGAAACGTGTCGCTGGGTTGGCGTGTTTGCTCGATGAGCGGTTGGGACGAATCCGACGAGAGCATTTCCACCAGTTCCAATTTCGCCCAGGTGGACTCTGTTTCGTCGACCTTGGTGACCCCGCTTGAGAGCGTGTGGCCGAGATTGCGGGTGTCGAATGCGGTGGGCCAAGGCCACGCCCCGACTCCTCCCGGGTAGAATTCCGTCGGATAGATTTTTTCGATGATGCTGTCGCAAGCCGATTCCCGGCCTGCGGTGCCGAGGGTGAGCGTGGAGTGATCGGATTGGGCCTTTCCTGCCACGACCCATGCTTGCACGGCGTTGCGCAACGCGGTGGCGTCGTCCTTCAGCGGATTGTCGCGCAGCCAGTCGTCGAGCAGATCGGGCGGGACGAGGAAGTTTTCCACCAGGCTGGCAAACGAGGCACCTGGAGGTGGCAACGGTTGATGGGCTGCGGGCTTTTTCACGAAGGGATTGGCCGCCTCCTCCGCCAGTGCGGGAACAGCGGAGGCGAATAAGGCGAGCGTAAGGCAGGCGAGTGGATGTTTCATGGTGATGGCGGGGAGGTGTTCCCCGGGCTTCATGACCGCAGATGCTGGCGAGGCCTGCGCCAAACGACGATCAGAGTTGTGCAAAAATCGTGCAAAAACCGGGTTGTCGCGGACTCAGAAACCGGCTTGCTGGCGGCGGGCGATTGACCTACCAATGGCCGCCTTAGCGCCCGAACATGAAACTTGTCCCTATCGCCCCGTTTTCCGCATCCGTCCTGATCGCCTTGGCTTTCACCAGCTGCGGATTGGAGGAAGCCGCTAAAAGCCCCGAGGCAACGCGCTTTCTAACGTCCACTGGGGTGAATACCTACAGCAAGATTGAGCGGTTACCGTTCGAGTATGCTTGGCGCGATCCGAAGATGAAGATCTCGGATTATAAATACATCGTCGTGCGGCCGGTGACGACCGCGTTCCTGAAAAAGGACCACTGGGAGCAGAGCAAGAGCGAGTTTGTGCCGGATGAGAAGACTTACAAGAAGAGGTGCACCGAGCTGGCGCGCTATTTCTCGAAATCGTTGAACAAGGCGTTTTCAGATCCCATCTGCGTTTTCTACAAGACCACCAGCACTTCGCAGCCGGGGACATTGATCCTCGAAGTCGCGCTGACGGAGGTGCGCTTCGACTCCGAGGCTCCGGTTGTGCCCGCTGGTCCGGCTGAAGGAAACGTCACAGGCTTGCTCACCGGTTTGCCGATTTGCTCATTTGAGGCACGGGTGACCGATGCTGCGACAGGTGCGGTCGTCACCACCGCGTCCGATCGCCGTGTGCCGGAGATCAAGGTGATCGATCCCGAAGCAAGGACGGGCGCCGCGCCGAACGAACGCATCTGCGACGAGTGGGCAAAGCAACTGATGGAGTCCGCGAACATCGAGATTTTCCCGACGGTGAAACGCAGCTGGTTCAGCCTTTTCTGAGCGAACGGATTTCACCCCAAGCACCCAACCCCGAGAGTCCCATGTCCAGCCTTTCCCAAAGCGCCCGTCTGGCGTCCGTCCTCGTTGTCCTGTCTGCGGCATCTTGCGCGATCTATGTCCCGCAAACCGATAGAGCCGCCGCAGAATTGCGCGGTGACACCCTGGCAGATGCCGAGAAATTGATCAAACTGAGCCGCCGCATCCGGGCGAACGAAGAAGTGGCATCGGTCTATCAGCTTCGTGCGGCTGAAATCGCTTGGGGAAGCCTCGATACCGATGGCGGCAAGGTGGCGGATGTGAATGCGCTCGGCGAAGATGGCAAACATGCCTTGCGCATTATCGACGAGGCGACGGAACAGGTGGCAGTAAATTTCATCGGTGCGAAGTACAAGCCAGAAAAGACCTATCGCTACGCCGGCTTCAGCTATCGGGTGAGCGCCGGCATCGACCAGAAGCCAGGGATTTATCCGTTGGCTGGGCTGGAATCGGCGAAACCTGCGCGCAAGGTGCGCCACACACTCACCGCGAATTGGCACACCGAGGATGGCGTGGGCGTCGCTTGTGCGCCGAAATGGAAACGCCCAGACGACAAGAAGATGCAGCGTTTCGTCACCCAGCGTGGCTACTTGGAACCGATCACAGCGGTGATGGCATTTGACGGCAAAAGCGGCGACGGCAGCCGCGCCGTTTCCATCACGGGCTACGACCCGACCTATCAATCCACGGTCACGCTTGGTGCTACGACGTATCCGTTGGAAGCGGATTACACCGCACCCATCGTGGAGCAAACCAATGACATCAACGAGTTCACGGAAGCGCTGACCGGCTTGATTCATCCGGGTGGAATTGACTCGAAATTGATTTTGCTAGAACCCTTCGACAAGGAGCGCATTCCGGTGTTGCTGGTGCATGGCCTGAACTCCCATCCGCGGATGTGGCGCGATGTCATCAATGACCTGCGCGCTGATCCCAAGCTGCGCGGCAAGTATCAGTTCATGCTCTTTTACTATCCCACGGCATGGCCGATTTCTTACTCGTCGATGCGGCTGCGTGAGGAACTGGGAGCGCTGCAAGAGACCGTCGGTCCGACTCGGCCAATGCTGGTCATCGGCCACAGCATGGGCGGACTGCTGTCGCGCATGCAGGTCGTCAATCCGGGACGTGAAATTTGGAATGAAGAGTTCGGCAAGGATGCGGATCGGCTTTATGCGAAGCTTCCTGCCAACAACATCATCAAACGCAGCTTGTTGTTTGAAGCGGATCCGCACATTGGCCGCGAGGTTTACGTCTGCACACCGCATCGCGGAAGTGGCTTGTCGGACCTTTCGCTGACTTCCTGGTTCATCAAACTGATCAAGTTGCCCAGCACGCTGACCGGAGCGTTCATCGACTTGCCATCCAATCTCATCGAGCGCGGTCGACTCACCAGCGTGGCTGGCCTTTCGCCGAGCAATCCGCTCTATCAATCTCTCAACAGGCTGCCCATCCAGGTCCCTTACCACTCCATCATCGGCGATCGCGGCAAAGGGAACTCGCCCAACAGCAGCGACGGCGTGGTGCCTTATTGGAGTTCGCACCTCGATGGCGCGCAGTCCGAGGTGGTCGTCGCCGACGGCCATGGTGCCTACGACGATCCCGAGGCGATCCGCGAAATGCGCCGCATCCTGCTGCTCCATGCTGGCATCAAAGACTGACGCGCAGACCATTTCCCGGGCTTTGGTCAACTTGTGTGAAACATCACCATTTTTGCCTTGCCAAGGGGGGGCTGGTGCCTAGTTTGCCCGTCCCATGCCAAGAGTCGGAGGAAAAGCAAAAACACGGAAAGC
>JAZKEG010000044.1:0-30440 GCA_040387215.1 Verrucomicrobiota bacterium
GCCTGCTGGCCGAGCCCCACGGTTTTCATGATGGCGGCCATGTAGAAGGCGGGATTGGTTAGAGCCAGGATGAATACCGGCATCACCACCAGCGTGGCGCGCAGCGCGATCCAACTGGCAGTATCGCGATCCGGCACCGGTGCCGCGGGCCGGGCGGCGTTCGCCACTTTCGGGTCGGGGAAAAACGCGTGTGACACCGCATTGACCAGCGTGCCTACGGCGAGACCTGTCGCGAGCGACAGGCTGATCATACCAACCATTCCCTGGTCCATGACACCGACCACGGGGATCACCGTAAAGGTGATCACCAAGACCATCGTCAGCGGATTGGCGCGGAGCAGGCCGGTGTAGAACAGCCCGTGAAGCACGGCGGCTGTTAGCAGGATGCCGCTCAGCGCGTAGTGTTCCAGCAGCGGCACCATCAGCACGCCCGCAGCCACCAGTGCGGCGAAGACCAGCGCGCCGATCACCCCTTTGAGCAGCGGTTTGGGCGGACCGGGCTTGCACAGCACGGGGATCGCCATCAGGCAGACCAGGAAGGGCATCGACAGGGCAAAGCCGTAAGCGACGAGCGCCGCCAGGCCGAGGCCGAGCGCCAGTCTGAGAACCGCCTTGTCCGCACTGCCGCCCATCGGTTAGTAGAGGTAGGAGAGCTTGCTTTTGAACCAGAGCCAGCCCGAGGAAAGCGGGTTCATCAGCGGGTGGTCGCCCGTGTGAACGAGCACTTCGGCCTGTCCTCCGATGCGAGCGTGGCGCAACGCTTCATGTTCGCCAGGGCCAAACTCAATCGCCACCGGAAAGCGCTGCGCCTGCCGCAGCCAGTCCCGATTGTTATCGATCGGCGGCAGCGTTCCCGGTTTCGCCTCCTGGCCGGAGCTCACCCCGTTGCCGATGCTGCGCACGCGGCCCTTCAGCACTCGTCCGGGTAGGATATCCAATGCAATCTCGGCCTCGTCGCCGATGTCGATATGGCCGAGGTTGTTCTCGGTCATATCGGCGCTGATCCAGAAATTGTTTCCGGCGATGAGCGTGACGAGCGGCGCGCCGGGCTGGGCGAAATGCCCAACCTCCACCTGTAGGTCCGTGACCTTGCCGCGCACCGGAGCGGTCACCGTGGTGTTCGTGAGATCGAGTTCGGCATTTGCGATGGCGGCCTTGGCGCTCAGCAATTGCGCGTTGCGATCACCGGTGTCACCTGCCGATTCCTTTGCCTTGCGCAGGTCGGCTTGGGCCTTCCTTACCTGACTGACCGCTTCGATTCGTGTCGCTTGCGCCATTTCGAGGCGACGCATGGAGATGGCCCCTTGATCTTCGGCGTAGAGACGTTCCTGCCTAGAGGCATCCACGTCGGCTAGTTTGCTGTTAGCTTCAGCTGCCTGCAACGCAGCTTCAGCCGATGTGACCGCTTCCACCGACGCGTTGACCGTGCGGCGCACCGTTTCGTAGTCCGATTTGCTTTTCTGATGGGCAATTTCATAGGGACCTTGGTCGATGATAAACAAGGCTTCACCCGCCTCGACCTCGTCGTTGTTGTGGGTTTTCACTTCAATCACTTTACCGGCAACTTCTGCCGCGACGGGCACCACAAAGGCTTGGATCCGTGCTTGCGTGGTGCTTGGCGTCACGCGATCTGCGATGAAATAGAGCACCAGACTGGCCACGATGAGGACGAACAATACGACGGCTCCGATGCGAGTGCCCTTGCCGGTTGGTGCGGGCGTTGGTGTCGCTTCCGAAGCTGGCGGACTTGCGGATGCTGGCTTATCGGCTGCTGGTGTTGGATGGTCGCTCATCGGGATTGAGTCGTTGTTGATGCTGGTGGCAGCGGGGTTGCAATCAGTTCATTCCAGCCACGTCGTTCACTCATTGAGGTGCGTGTCGCCTCGTCCACAAAAGTGCGGCCACGACCGGCCTGCCAGCCTCCGCCCATCGCTTTGTAGAGGGCGATCAAACTCTGCGTAACTTCGCCTCGGCTGGTGACCAGGCGTTCCTGTTGATTGAAGAGGGTTTTCTGTGAATCAAGCACGCGCTGGAAATCAACGAGACCCTCGCGGTACTGAATGGTTGCGATTTCTAACGAACGCCTCGCCGCTTCCACCGATTGCTCGAGCAGTGTGATCTGCACCGTACTTCGAGCGAATGCGACGGCGGAATCATCGACTTCCCGGGCGGCTCGCAAGATGGTTTCCTGATACTGTTCGTAGAGTTGTTGGAAGCGCGCGTCTTCGACCAGCACCTGATTCTTCAGACGGCCATAGTCGAACACATTCCACACCAAGCTAGGACCCAATCCCCAATCCAAGTTCGCTGGTGACCAGCCCTTTCTGACAGGGGAGGCGGGAGCAAGCCCGACTGCGCCGCCAAGCGCGATGGATGGATAGAGTTGAGCCTCACTCACGCCGATGAGTGCCGATTGCGCGGCGAGCTGCATTTCGGCCACTCGAACATCCGGACGTCGGCGCATCAGGCTGGCAGGCATGTCCACGATCAGACCAAGCGGGACTTGTGGAATTTGCTGAGAGCCGATTGCCAGCTCAGGTAGCGGCCCTGGAGGCCGTGCGAGAAGAACGCCAAGAGCGTTGTGTGCCTGGCGCTGCGCGGCTTCAAGTTCAGGGATTGTCGACAGAGTGCTGAGATAAAGGGCTTTTGCCTGTTGCACGTCCAACTCGGTGTCATTGCCACTTTTGAAAAGTTCTTCCGTAATTTCGAGGCTTCGCTTTTGGAGATCCGCGTTTTCCTTCGCAATCCGCAGCCTGAGCTCAAAGGTACGGATCGAACTGTAGATTCCCGCGGCTTGCGCTGCGACCAACACCTGCATGTCGTCATAGCGTGCAAGACTCGCCAGATAGTTGTAGTCCGCAGCTTCCACACCACGCCGGAACTTGCCCCAGAAATCCATCTCCCAGCCGATGGTGAAACCGGTGCCGTAAGTCGTAAAGGCATCGATATCCGGCGCATCCTCCCGCAGCTTGCCGGCTCCTAGCAGATTCGCGTCGAGCTGTTGGAGCTGCGGATAGAGTCCGCTGCGCGCGATGCCGACCAGCGCGCGGGCTTCCAGGATGCGGGCGCCCGCCGTGCGCACGCCCGGATTGAGCCGTTGTGCCTCGGCGACGAGTTGCTCCATCACCGGGTCATTGAAGTTGCGCCACCACTGGTCGGCGGAAACCTGCCGTTGTCCCGTTAGCTGTGGGATAGGTTGTTCGAGGGGACGTTTCGACCATGCGTCCAGCCATGTGACCTCTGGCTGGGTGAAATCTGGGCCTAGCATCGTGCAGGCAGAAATCAGCAAGCAGAAAGTCGCTGAAGCAATCGCTAGAATGGGTGGACTGACAGGCCGTTGAGCAGATTGCGCACTAGACGAAGAAGCCAAGGGCTGTGAGGAGACTAACGAAAGGGAGGACTCGTGGATAAACGGATCATCGTCACCGCTCCAAAACGTCTTCTGCCTTTGGTTCATCATCCGGCAGCGTAGCGGTACAGATTTTTTTGCCAAGAGCGGATTTAAAGGGAGAGTGCATCGCATGAGATTCTACCCAATTAATTCCTTTCCATCAGATTTAAAGAGGTTGTGCTGTGATATCTGAGCGATCATCAATCCTTTGCCGACTGAATGGCGGTGACGGCGATGGTGTAGATGATGTCGTCCACGAGGGCTCCGCGAGAAAGGTCGTTGACGGGCTTGCGCAAACCTTGGAGCACGGGACCGATGCTGATGAGATTGGCGCTGCGCTGGACTGCCTTGTAGGTGGTGTTCCCCGTGTTGAGATCTGGAAAAATAAAGATGGTGGCTTGGCCGGCAACTGGGCTGTCGGGTGCCTTGGTGGCGGCGACTTCGGCGATGGCGGCGGCATCGTATTGGAGTGGGCCGTCTAGCAGGATGTCCGGCCGGAGCTTCTTGGCGATGCTTGTGGCTTGCCGGACTTTTTCCACATCCGCACCGCTGCCGGACTCGCCGGTGCTGTAACTGATGAGGGCGACACGAGCAGGAATGCCGAATTGCTCGGCGGTTTCGGCGCTTTGGATGGCGATATCTGCGAGTTCTTCCGAATTTGGATCAGGATTCACCGCGCAATCGCCATAGACCAGCACCTGTTCCGGCAGGCACATGAAGAAGACGGAGGAAACGACGCGGGCATGTGGGTGGGTTTTGATCACCTGCAGTGCGGGTCGTATGGTGTTGGCCGAGGAATGGACGGCACCGGAAACCAGTCCATCCACTTCATCCAGTGCGAGCATCATGGTTCCTAACATGACATTGTCCTCAAGCGCCTCAATCGCGTCATGTTCACTGAGGTTCTTGTGTTTGCGCATCTCCATCAGCGCGGCGACGTAGCGTGGACGCAACTCTGCCGCATTGAGAATTTCAATTTCAGCGGGTAATTCGACGCCGTTGGCCACGGCTACCCGGCGTATTTCCGCAGGATCGCCTAGCAGAACGCAACGCGCGATCTTGCGCTGGTGGCAGGCCGCGGCAGCTTGAATCGTGCGCGGTTCGTCGCCTTCGGGCAGGATGATGCGTCGGTCGAGTGCACGGGCCTGCGACGCTAGCTGATGACGGAACGCTGCGGGTGACATGCGGACGGCGAGTTCCACCTTGCAACGGTTTTCCAGCTTCTGGCCGGATATGTTGCGAGCGATGAAGTCCATCACATGGTTCATCCGTTCGGTGTCGTCCGGCGGGACTTCGGGATTCAGTCGCGAAAGATCAAGCACCGTCTGATAGCTTCCGGTGGGAACCTTGAGCACAGGCAAACCGGTGTCGAACGAGCGACGGCAAAGATCTAGCAATGATGGGTTCAGTGGCGTGTCACCGGTGAGAACGATTCCAGCAAGCGGCACTCCGTTGAGCGCAGCGAGGGCGGCGGCGATGATCACATCCTCGCGATCCGCAGGCATGATGAGTAATGCCCCCGGCGCAAAGACATGGTGGATGTTTGATACCGCACGAGCGCACAATGCCATCGAATAGACGCGGCGTGTGGCCATGTCGCCAGCGCTGACGATTTCTGCTTTCAAATGGGTCGCCACATCGGTGGTGCGGAACGACTGGAGCTTGCTGTTGGACGGAATGGCGCCGAGGAGTTCAAATTGACCGCTGTGAAAAAGCGTGCTCTTGGCTAACAGTCTATCGATAGCGGCGGAGGCTTCTTCCGCTGAGGTGACGTCTGCGGCGTTGCCGTCCCCGGGTGAGTCCACGATGGGAACGATGCCATTTTTGGATTCCAACAGCGGCTTGCCAATCTTGTTGATGATGCAGCCGATGATCTTGGGGTTGTCGATGCCGCCATAGAGTGCCGCCACCGTTTCCACTTTTCGATCAAACTCCTGCGCGCTGTCTTCGCCCAAGCTGGTGACGAGAATCACTTCTGCGTCGAGACTGCTGGCCATGAGACGGTTCAAGCGATTGTTGAAATTGCGGCCTTCCGCTGGCAGCAGCCCTTCCACGATGACGACATCCGCATTTTCGCCCGCTTCGCTGATTTTTCCCACGATGCGCTCCATCAGATCGTCGGCGCGTTCTTGGCGGACATAGTCATCGGCTTCTTGGATCGGGATCGATTCCGGTGGGACTTTGGCCATGGTTGTCTGGATAAAGCGTGCGGACGCATCCATTCCACCGTCGATGATGTGGCTTTGGGTGACCGGTTTGCAGAACCCGACACGGATACCGCGGCGATCCAGAGCGCGCACGACTCCGAGACTTACCGAAGTAAGTCCGACTCCGGCACCTGATGCGGCAAGGAAGAAGGTGTGCTTCATGAGGGTGAATCTGGTTGAGAAATCAGGTGCAGTGTTTCGCGAGCAATCATCCATTCCTCGTTGGTTGGGACCACGAGGCAAGGAATACGGCTGTCGGTGGAACTGATGTGACCGCTGTAAGATTTACCATGCTCGGAGTTTTTCGCGACGTCGAGATGGATGCCGTGGATTTTCAATCGGCGGATTGCTAGATCCCGTATCTCCGCGGAGTTTTCGCCGATGCCTCCGGTGAAAACGATGGCGTCGATGGAATCGAGAGCGGCCATGAGACCACTGACAGATTTTGCGAGCCGGTAACAAAAGACTCCGATGGCCAGCTGGGCCTGTTTATGGCCGTCGCGTGAGGCCTGCGTCAGCGTTCTCATGTCGTTGCTCAGGCCGGATAGACCTAGCAGCCCGCTGCGGGAATTCAACATCGTCGTGATTTCGCTCAAGCGCATCCCGGTTTGATCTTGGAGAAACTGATGGAGTGCGGGATCGACGTCGCCGCTGCGTGTTCCCATGACAAGGCCTTCGCTAGGAGTGAGACCCATGGTGGAGTCCACGCTGCGACCGTTTTGAATCGCGCAGGCGCTACAGCCATTCCCGAGATGAATGGTGATCAGGCTGGTGTCTTGCGGGCGTTTTTTGAGCAGTCTAGCAGATTCGAGTAAAACGTAATGATGACTGGTGCCGTGGAATCCATAGCGCCGGGCTTGGAGGTTTTCGTAGTATTCGTAGGGAATCGCGTAGAGAAACGCCTCGGGCGGTAGGGTCTGGTGGAATGCGGTGTCGAAGACGGCCACCTGTGGAAGATTGGGGAATAGTTCACGGGCGATTTTTATGCCTATCAGATTGGCGGGATTGTGGAGTGGGGCGAGGCTGGCACAGCGTCCAATGGCCTCGATCACCTCGTCATTGATCACCACCGATTCGGTAAATTCTTCGCCGCCATGGACCACGCGGTGGCCGATGCCGCGGGGATTGAGCCCGGCCATTCCACGGATGGCCGCTCGCAGGGCTTCGTGGTGTGATGCTCTTGGGATGGGGGTGATGAGGGTTTCCGCATTCTTTTCGATTTTGAGCACGGCTTCGACGCTGCCAAGGCGCTCCGCCAGGCCTTTGAGCAGGACGGTTTCCCCATCCATGGGAAACACGGCAAACTTCAACGACGAACTGCCGCAGTTGATCACGATGAGGCAGCCGATAGCGCTGGTGGGGGAGGATTCCATGGCGTTATGGCGGGCTGTTTTGAGCCTTGGCACATTTTTCCGCGTGTTCGACGAATTCCCCGAGACGTGCGACCACCGAGGCGTAGGAGGAGATGGCTTGGAATTGGGTGATGACAAGCGAGAAGGCACCTAACAAGGTCGCGAAGGCCATCGCAGATTGGCCGATGACACCGAATTCGATCTGCCGTTGGATAAAGAGGGGAGCCACGATGAGCACGGGGATCAACTGGATGAAATAATTATAACCGCTGGTGAAGAAACTGAGGTTGCGATTCACCGCCATGATGCGGCGGAGGTTGGAAACCAGACCATCGATGTGCGAGTTGAGGCGTTCCTTGACGCCAGTCTCAGAGCCAGAAGCGGCGATTTCATTGCCCTCCTCGCGGGTATGAATCAGCTCCGAACGGAAATTCGCTTCGAAGTCGGATTGGCGGTAATTGAGCTGAATAAGTGGTCGTCCCAGCCAGATCGCCAATCCAGAACCTGTGAGTGCATACGCGATGGCGATGAGGAATAGCTTCGGACTGATCGCCCACAAGACGCCTGAAAACGAGAGTACCGTCAGAGTGCCATTGAGGATCATAAGGACAAACGAAAGCGTGGTGGTGGTGAGTTGCCTAACATCCTCGGTCATGCGTTGATCTGGATTGCTAAGTGCCTCTTCGCCATCGTGATGCAGATAGAGACGACGATCGATGTAGATGCCGGTGATGCGGCGGGTGAGCCAGTCGCGCCATAACAGGCCGAGCCGTTCCTCGGTGAAACGAAACAGCACACCGGTGAGTGTGGACCCGGCGAAAACGGCAACGTAGAGCCAAGCGAAGCGGAGAAATCCTGCGGAATCGCGGCTCTCGATGGCTGACATGAAGTATCGACCGACATAGCTGTTGGCGACGTTCATGCCATTGATGGCAAGCATGAGGATCAACAGCGAAGCGAGCATGAACCGCGCTTTGCCGCCGACAGGAGATCTGATGAAATTCAGAATTCCTGACAGCAACAGACGGAATGTCCGGTGGCTGATTGCGACCTTTTTCTCGTTCACGGGGATGTGTTGGGAGAGTGAGGGCGCGGATTACATCCGCGCTGTGACGGGATGAGAGACGTCCTTAAATCGGCCTAACAAATGATTGACCACGGAGAAGAGGACGCCGGTGCTCCAACCAAACATGAGGATGCCGGTGACGGCCTCAATCGCTCCGAGAATGCGCCAGTTTCCGGGCGGATTCACATCCCCATACCCAGCCGTGGAGTAGCTGGTGGCGGAGTAGTAGAAGGAGGTGGCGAAGTCAGGAAAGCATTCGTTCCAATGGTAACAAGTCGCCCAGACAATGACTTGCAGCAGGTGAAGCAGCAGCAGGCCATAGACCACGCGGATCAAAGTCCAGAAGATTACAGGCAGCGTGAAATGGTGCCCATGCCGTAGGGAAATTCTGCGAAACCAGCGTAAGCCCATGAGCATCCCGAGGCCGTGGATCGCGACACAGGCGGAGACAAGCGCGAAAAGGATGAACAGCAGATGGATCATCGGGCTTAGGAAAGGATCATTTCCATCCGCCGCCGAGAGCACGGTAGGCTTGCACCACGGAAAGCAGGCGGTCGCGGCGCGCGTCTGCTAGTTCGAGCTCGGAGTTGAATAGGCTGCGCTCGGCGTCGAGCACTTCGAGGTAACTGGAGGCACCGCCGGTGAAGCGATCATTGGCGACGGTGGCGACCTTGCGGTTAGACGCCACGAGGCGGGATTGTTCCGTGACGATTTGGCCCGTTTTGAGGTGGGCGTTGATCGCGTCGGCGGCCTCGCGGAATGCTTGTTTCGAGGCGCGGTCGTGATTGGCGAGGGCTTCGCCGGCAGTTGCTTTTGCCGCATCGACACGAGCCTTGCCGCGACCTGCGTCGAAGATGGGCCCGGCCAAGCGAGGTCCTAAGGTGTATGCGGCGGAATTCCCTTGGAGTAGCTTGTCCAAATCGCTGCTGATGAGGCCACCGCTACCCGTTAGGGTAAGAGTGGGCAGTCGCAATGCTTCGGCCACACCGATCTGCGCGACGGCTGCCTGATAGGCTTGATCCGCCGCGGCGACGTCGGAACGTCTTTCCATCAGACTGGAAGGAAGCCCGCCTTTGATGGTGAGCGAGGAATCCAGACGGTCGAGGCTGCCGCCGCGGGCGACGCCGCCGGGATAGGCTCCGAGCAACGAGCGGATTTCGTTTTCCTTGGCAGAGATCGCCTGTTCGGTGATGGGGATGGCGGTGAGTGCCTGGCCTAACAACGCTTCGGCTTGGCCGACTTCGAGGTCAGAACTGACTCCGCCATCGCGGCGAGCCGTGACGAGATCCAGCGACGACCGGCGACTCTCCGCGGTGCGCTTGGATATGGCGAGGCGTTCGTCGAGGTTCTTGAGTTGGATATACGCTGCTGCGACGGAAGCGACGAGAGTGGTTTGCACGGCGTCGCGCTGGTACTCGGCGGCAAGCAGTTGTGCGCGGGCGGCCTCATTGCTGCGGCGTATGCCGCCCCAAAGATCGATTTCCCAACCGAGTTGGGCAGTTAGGTCGTAAGACGCCGAGCTGCGGTCGCCGCCAGAGGCGACTTGTCCGGCGTTGGGTGACGCATAGTTGGCGGAGCCACCACCACCGCCGTCGAGGCGTGGGAACCAGTCGGCGCGGGCTGAGACGGCTTGGGCGCGGGCCTGTTCGATTCGATAAGTTGCGGCGACGAGGTCAGGGTTGTTGACGAGCGCGCTGTCGATGAGCGAGCGCAGCGTGGAGTCTGTGAAGACCTTGCGCCACGCCTTGTCGCCGAAGGACTTGCCGTGTGGCGAGCTGTCACCACGGATGGCTGATGGAAGATTCGACTCGGGCGAGGTCGGTTGCGGACCTAGCACGCAGGAGCCAAGCAAAAATGAACCGGAAAGAATGGCGAAGGGTCTGGCAGTGGATCGCATCTTGTTGGAGCTCCGTGAGAGATGGCAGGTGAGAGACAGGGAAAGCGAACGCACGAAACCTCACGGGCGAAAAAACGCTTGTTTCCCATCATCCCGTAGGAGTTGGCTGTCGCGATCCTGACGGTTGCGATCCGGGCATCAAGTGGATTCTTCGTCCGTCACTGTGACGGCGATTGGACCAAGGTCTAAGTTGACACAAGGCTCTCACTTCTCTAGTCCAACGGCAGGCCGGGGAGCCATTGACCAGCATGGTTAGACATGACCTTCCGTTCCTCTCAAGAGTGGATTTCAGTTTCCCGCACATCCGAACCGAGCGAATCATCGATTTGAAAACAACTTCCCGATCCACCGCCCCAAGCTCTGGGCCATTCACCGCCGCCCGTTGTCTGGCTGCCTTGTTGGTTCCTGTGTGTTTGAGTGCCTGCAAGAAACCCGAAGTGGTGGTCATGCCACCACCCATTGTCGAGGTGATGGAGATCACCACCTCCGAAGTGCCGCTCACCTCCACCCTCATCGGCCAACTCGACTCGCCCCAGAACGTCGAAGTGCGCGCCCGCGTCGAGGGGTTCGTGGATAAGATGCTTTTCACCGAGGGCATCGAGGTCAAACAGGGCGATGTTTTGTTCGAACTCGATCGCAAGCCGTTCATTGAAAAACTCGCTGCCGCCACCGGCGCGCTGGGCGAAGCAAATGCCGCCCTCAACAAGTATCAAAAGGATGTCGATCGCCTCACCCCGCTCGCGGCGCGACGCGCGATTCCCCAACAGGATCTCGACAACGCACTGGCGTCCGTGGATGTCGGCCTCGCTGGCGTGGTGACAGCTCAAGCGCGTGTGGAGTCGGCTCAGATCGATCTTGGCTATTGCGAAATCAAGGCTCCGATCACCGGCCTGATAGGTGCCAAGCAAGTTTCCATCGGCGAACTCGTCGGCAAGGGCGAACCCACCTTGATGGCCACCATGTCCACGCTCGATCCAATTTGGTTCTACTGCAATGTCAGCGAAGTGGAATACATCCAGGCCGAGCAGAAGAGCCGCACGCTGGGACGGGACGTCGCAAGCCTGCCCTTGTCCCTTATTCACTCGGACGGCGAAGTACATCCGGATTCGGGGAAATTTGTTTTCATCGATCGCGCCGTGGACGTCAAAACTGGCACGCTGCGGATACGGGCCGAGTTTCCTAACAAGCAAAAACTTCTCCGTCCTGGCATGTTTGCACGGGTGCGCGTGGACCTCGGCACGCGCAAGGACAGCATCGTGATTCCTGAGCGCGCTCTGGTGGAACTCCAAGGAAAGACCTTCGTCTGGATCGTCGGTCAGGACGGCAAGGCTAGTCAACGGGCCGTCAAGGTGGGGGAGCAAACTGGCTCCAGTTATGTCATCCTCGAAGGCCTCAACGCCGGTGAGCGCATCATTCTCGAAGGACTTCAAAAAGCGCGCGAAAATGCCCCAGTCAATGCCATGACTGCGGCGCAGATGACGGCCATGAAGTCCGCTTCCGCAGGGGGAAATCACTCCAAGGAATAAACCATCATGGCTGAATTCTTTATCCGCCGTCCCATTGTGGCGATGGTCATATCCATCGTCACCTGCATTGTGGGTCTCATTTCTCTATCAAGACTGCCGATTTCGGAATACCCGAACGTCAGTCCCACGCTCATCCAAGTCACATCGACCTACCGCGGTGCCGCCGCAGAAGCGGTGATGGAATCCGTGGCCACTCCGATTGAGTCCAAGGTCAACGGCGTGGACAAGCTGCTCTACATGCAGTCGTACAATGCCAACGACGGCAAAATGACGCTCAACGTCACCTTTGATGTCGGCACGGATGTCGACATCATGCAGGTCAACACGCAGAACCGCGTAGGCCAAGCCGAAGCTCAACTCCCGGATGCGGTGAAGCGCGAGGGCGTCATTACCAATCGTTCCAGTCCTGATATTTTGTTAGCCATCGGACTTTCTTCGCCAAAAGGAACCTACGACGGCGTGTTTCTCGGCAACTATGCAGACATCAATCTGGTCGATCAGATCAAGCGTGTCCGTGGTGTGGGTGATGTGAAGAATTTCACCGCGCAGGATTACTCGATGCGCATCTGGCTGGATCCCGAAAAGCTCGCCTCACTCGGCATCACGCCCACCGATATTTCTAACGCAATCAAGGAACAGAACGCGCAATCACCCGCCGGTCGTATCGGTGCCGAACCCGCGCCGACAGGGCAGGAAAGCCAGTTTAACGTGCGCGCCCAGGGCCTGCTCAAAGATCCCAAAGAGTTCGAGGAAATCATCGTTCGCGCCAGTGGGGATGGGCAACAGGTGAAAATCAAGGATGTCGGCCGCGTGGAACTTGGCGCGCAAACCTACGACCTCCGCGCCCGTCTCGACAAAGCTCCGGCCGGTGCCCTCGGCGTCTATCTGGCACCCGGTGCCAATGCCCTAGAGACCGCGGACAACGTGAAGAAGATTCTGGAAGAGTCGAAGCTGCGTTTCCCGCCGGACATGGACTACAGCATCACGCTCGACTCCACGCTACCGATCAAGGCTTCGATGGAGTCCATCGTCCACACGCTGTTTGAGGCCATCATCTTGGTGCTCATCGTGGTTTACATCTTCCTGCAGAGTTTCCGCGCGACCATCATCCCGATGCTAACGGTTCCGGTTTCGCTGCTAGGCGTGTTCATCGCGTTCCCGATGCTCGGCTTCAGCGTCAATACGCTCACGATGTTCGGGCTGGTTCTCGCCATCGGTATTGTGGTCGATGACGCCATCGTCGTCGTCGAGGCGGTGCAGCATCACATCGAGCACGGACTATCGCCTGTCGATGCGACGCGCAAAGCCATGCAAGAAGTGTCCGGTCCCGTGGTGGCCATCGCACTCATTCTCTGTGCGGTGTTCGTGCCCGTCGCCTTCATGGGTGGGGTGACCGGTCGTCTCTATCAACAGTTTGCCATCACCATCGCGGTATCCGTCATTTTCTCCGCGATCAATGCGCTCACGCTTAGCCCGGCACTTTCCGCCTTGCTGCTGCGCAAGCCGACTCCTGGAAAAGGTCCGATCGCTTGGTTTTTCCGGAAATTCAACGCCTTCTTCGACTGGGTCATCGAACGCTACGGCAAGATCGTCGGTGGGCTCACGCGCAAGGCGACGTTCTCCATGCTGCTGCTCGTCGTTGTTTGCGGCGGCATCTGGGGGCTCGGCAAGGTCGTGCCGGGCGGATTCATTCCAGACGAGGATAAAGGCTATATGTTCGTCGCCATCGAACTGCCGGAAGGATCCTCGCTGCAGCGCTCCGATGAGATGCTCAAGCAGGTGGAGGAAATTGTCGTTTCCACCCCCGGCGTGCGCTCCTCGCTTGCCCTCAGTGGCATGAACATCCTGAACAACTTGAACGTTCCGAACGCCGCGCTGATGTTCATCGGCCTCGACGACTGGCATGATCGGGCGACTCCCGAGCTGCATGCCAAGGCAATCGCCGCATCATGGAACAAGAAATTCGCCACCATCCCCGGTGCCCGCATCTTTGCCTTTGGCCCGCCGCCACTGCCCGGTTACGGCAACGTTTCCGGCTTCACGATGCAGCTTCAGGAGCGCTCCGGTGGAGGCGTGGAACAGCTCTCGGCCATCGTTGCCCAAGTCCAAGCAGCTGCTGCGAAACGGCCGGAAATCGGCCGCGTCAGCACCACCTTCAATCCCGCCACACCACAGGTGAAGGTCGAAATGGATCGCGAGAAAGCCCGCACGCTCGGAGTCCCGGTGGACAGCGTTTTCCAAACCCTGCAATCGTATCTGAGCGGCCTCTACGTGAACGACTTCGTCAAGTTCGGCCGCGTTTACAAAGTCTTCCTGCAGGCCGAACCGGAATTCACCAACACGCCGGACGACATCGGGAAATTCTACGTCCGCAACAACGACGGTGGCATGGTTCCCCTCAGCACGCTGGTGAAGGTCACCAAGATGTCCGGGCCTAATTTCGCCACGCGCTTCAATCTCTTTTTGTCCGCGGAAATGATGGGCGCGCCCGCTCCCGGCTACAGCTCGGCGCAAGCGCTCAAGGCGATGGAGGAAGTCATGGCGGAAATGCCGTCCAACGTCGGCTACGAGTGGTCTGGCCTCACGCTTCAAGAAAAGAAATCCGAAGGCCAAGCCGGTCTGATCTTTGGCATGGCCATCGTCTTCGTGTTCTTGTTGTTAGCGGCGCAGTATGAAAGCTGGTCGCTGCCCTTTGCGGTGCTGCTCTCCGTGCCAACCGTCATCCTTGGAACGTTGATTGGACTGTTGCTCAACAAATACGAGATGAACGTCTATGCGCAGGTCGGTCTGGTCATGCTCATCGGTCTCGCCGCAAAGAATGCCATCCTCATCGTTGAGTTCGCCAAAATGAAGCGCGACGAAGGCATGCCCACGCTCGAAGCTGCGCTCGAAGGCGCCAAACTCCGTCTCCGTCCCATTTTGATGACCTCCTTCGCGTTCATCCTCGGCTGCGTGCCGTTGATGCTGGCCAAGGGTTCCGGAGCCGCCTCGCGTGCCACCATGGGCACCGGCGTGGTTTATGGAATGACCATCTCCACCATTATTGGCCTGTTCCTCATTCCCGTTTGTTATGTCTTTGTGCAGCGATTTTCGGATAGAAAATCGCGCAAGGCTGAGCCATCCGGCGCATCAAGTGAGGGTGTGTGAGGGTAGGGTTTGGCTGCCGTTTCTCGGGCAATGAAACGGCAGCTCCACCTTGCACGCTGAGAAATCACACGATCCCTAGCGGCTTGGTGGTCTTCCAGTTACCCCGGGTGAAATCAGGGAAGACTTGAGGCGCGCCATCCTCCGTCACAGACTTTTCGGATAGAGGACCCACGGCCGACCAGAAGCATCCTTCGTAAACATTCTGATCAAGAGCCTGTCCTTCCCGCAGGCATTCGATGATGCGGAACAGCATGAGGAAATCCATGCCGCCGTGCCCACCCATCTTTTGCGCAAGTTCGCCCATCCGTTTGTACAAAGGATGTTCGTATTTCGCGGCGATTTCCTCCCATTCTTGCGGACCTGTCCACCCGTGATAGGTCTTCGTGATTCCTTCGATGGCCATGCGGCTGGGGAATCCAGCGAGCGTTCCCTTGGTGCCTTGGATCAAGTTGTGGCGAGAATAGGGACGGGGTGAAGTTTCATCCCACTGGACCATGATCGTCCGTCCTTGCCATGTCTTGATGATGGAGGTGTTGATATCGCCACCTTTGAAATCGAGTTTTTTGAAATCGGGATTGCTGAGCTTGTCGGAACTCGCGGCGTAGAGCGAGCGGCCTTTGGCGGGGGAGGAAAAGGAAACGATGCGGCCAAAAGTATCGTCGGTTCGCGCGAGATTCATGTATTGGGCGACCGGGCCGAGGCCGTGGGTTGGATAAAGATTTCCGTTGCGATTGGCATACTCGAAGGTGCGCCAGGATCCAGTGCTGTCGCCGTTTTCCATTTGCATGCGCAGTTCATGAATGTAGGAAGCCTCGCCGTGGAGCAGATCACCGATCACGCCCTGCCGCACCATGTTGAGATAGAGCAATTCTTCGCGCCCATAGTTGACGTTCTCCATCATCATGCAATGGCGGCCGGTGATCTCCGAGGTATCGACGATATCCCACATCTCTTGGAGAGTCACCGCGATGGGAACCTCGCACAGCGCATGGGCTCCGGCCTTCATGGTGCCGATGCACATCGACGCGTGGCGATCCCATGGAGTGACAATAAACACCGCGTCCGGCCGAGTTTCGCGAAGCATCGTCTGCCAGGCATCTTCCTTGCCCGAGTAAACTTTGGGCGTGTGACCATGCTTCGTGATCTCATCGTTCGCACGCTTGGCGCGTTCATCCACGAGATCGCAGACGCCGACGAAATCAACGCCATTGATGACGGCGAGCTGGCTGGCATGGCCATATCCGCGGGCACCGACGCCGATGATGGCAACCTTCACCTTGTCCAGCTTTGGAGCCATGAAATCTCCCATGTATTTGGCGGCGGAAGGGCGTGAGGGGATTTCAGGTTGGGCTTTGGATAGCCCCGGTAGCGCTGCGAGACCGGCGGTGAGTCCGCCAATCGTCTTGAGGAAATTTCGACGCGGTGTCGTGTTAGCGGGTTGAGGTGTCATGATTGGCGATGGGTTGATGAGGTTCTGATGATGAATTTAGTTAGATAATGCCAAGGCGTTGGTGGATTTTGCCGCGCACGTCAGCGTGGAAGCGGTCGATCAAATCTCCGACGAAGCCCGCAATGTCTTGGCTGTCATCCCGGATCATTGGCGTGAGATCCATGCCCAAGATGACTTGAGTTGACGAGTCGATGCGGTGTGGGTCGGAAAATGTGGCGTTGGCCGCACGGCGGCCAATAGTGGCCAAATCATAGCGCTTTCCACCGCTGATCTGTGAATCGAACACACGGGTGATCGCTGCGGCGAAGTTCTCACGACCGCTCACGTCCATGATCACCTTCGCCTCGTCGGGCATCCAATCGAGGTCGCGCCAGACTTCGCAGCCGATGACTTGGTGCGGGCGGCGGTCTCGCGGCATCTCACGCAATGCTTGCAGCGCCGCGATGCAAACAGCGACATGCGTGTCATGCTTGTCGGCGGGATTGTGCGTGTAAACGACCTCGGGTGTGGTTGCGAGCAAGATGTCTAGCAACTCTTGAGATATGATAGAATCGTTCGCGTGCTTCAGCGAAGAACTCGGATGATCGAGTTGTAGCATCACGGCATATTCGCCGATGAGCGCTGCCGCGTTCTGTTCCTCACGGCGAATCGCCATCATTTCATCATCGGAAAAGGCCGCGTAGGGACCGCTGCGTGAACTGCCTGCGCCGTTGCTGCACGTGACGCCGCCGAACCAGCGGTTACTGCGGCCATGGCACTCGACGATGCCATGCAGCGCCATGAATTCGAGGTCGTCCTGATGCGCCCCGATGCCGAGATGTGTGACACGCTTCAGGGCATCATCCTGAGACATGCCATCGGGAATGAAGATGCTGGCGGTGGCTTGGTGGAGTTTCATCAGATCAGGGAGAGGTTGGCGAAGCCTTGCCTTCAAAGTCGGCTTCGATTTCTTCAAGCGTCCGGCCCTTGGTTTCTGGTAGAAAAAACGCAGCGGTGATGAAATAGACAACCGTGCACGCCGCCCAAAATCCGAACATTGCGAAATAACCGTGGTTGCCAACGATGGGCAGAAAGAATGCTGCGATCCCTGTGGAAACTCCTTGGTTAATCAGCAGCGCGACTCCCATGCCCACAGAACGGATGCGCGTTGGCATCAGTTCTGATAGGGCGAGCCAAACGCAGACGCCGGGACCGACGGCGAAAAAGGCAATGAACACGGCGAGGCAGGTGGCCACCAGAAAGCCGGTTTTTTCCGTCGGCACCGGGCCCATCCTGGCGCGAAGAATGCGCAGCGATTGACCCGCGTTTTTTGAATCTTCCGGTGTCAGAGACACCTTAATTCTGTCTCCGTTAGGATCATTGCTGAGGGCCGTCGCGATGCCCTGTCTGTCACCGTAGGCATAGAGAATGCTGAGTTGGGTGGGTTGCTTCGCCAGGCCCACGGCGACTTGTTGGATGTCGAAGTCCAAGGCATTCGCGGAAATCATGCTTGCCACTTTCGGTGCGACGTCCACGCGTTTGGATTCGAACGAGTAAAACACCGCCGCAGCCGCGAGCAGGGAAACGATGATGCCGCCCGTGCCCAGTTTGAGGAGGAATTTGCGACCTTTCTTATCCACCAGGATCACGGCTACAACGGTCATAACCGTGTTGAGAATTTTGATCCACAGTCCGCACTTGGATGCTTCTTCGGCAGCCAGCCCTGCCTGTTGGAGGATGTTGGTCATGAATCCAAGAATCGAATTGATTCCGGTGGCCTGATTGCAGCCGAGGATGATGCACGCGAGGACGAAGGGGATGATGTACTTTCGTTGGGTGAAAATTTCCTGCATCGAGACGCCGACGGAAATCTTTGGCTTGGCTCGCTCGTGGGCGAGTGCCTCTTCCATTTCTGCGAATTCAAGCGCAGCTTCGTCCGCGCTGCGGGATCGTCGCAGGGCTTGAAGCGCCTGTTCCTTGCGTCCCTTGCGATGGAGCCAACGCGGCGACTCTGAAATGAAGCATCCGCCGATGAGAAAGAGGATGCCCGGATAGATCACCGATAGAAACATTCCTCTCCAGGCATGGTTGGCTGCGGCTAGGATGGCCTTGGGATCGCCTGCTGCGAGATTGATCGCAGTCTCCGCATCCCTCGTGTAGTGATCGCCGACAAATGCGGCGACGACGATGCCGAAAGTGAGCATGAATTGAAAAATCGAAGTGCCTTTGCCACGAACGTCGGCCCGCAGGCACTCTGCTAGATAGAGCGGCACCACCACTGCGATCACTCCGCCGCTCATGCCCTGAAGCAATCTTCCGAGCAGCAGGGGAACATAAGTCTGTGAGGTGAAAATGATGGCCACACTGGCCACGAACATCGCCGCACTGATGAGCATCATGACTTTCCGTCCGAGCAGATCCGCGAAAAATCCGGCGATGACCGAGGCAAACATGGATCCTCCGAGCACCGCCGCAACGATGACGGACTGGTTCTCTTCGGTCATGGAAATGGTTTTGCCGAGGTAGCCGAGGGCCGGATCAATGATGCCGATGTCGATCCCATAGAGCAGTCCACCAATGCCTGCGACGAGCAAAAGGAAGCGGTTGTAGGTGCTATTCTCGCGAGAGGCGGAAGGTGTCATTGGGGTGTTTTTTCGAGAAGACAACGAGCGTGAAAAAGGAATAGAGCGGCTTGTCTCAACGGAGGTTAATCTCATGCACGATCAACCAATTCGATTGAGGGGCGGTAACGCGGATGCGCACCATGCTTGTTCCCACGGCTAAGGTCCCAGCAGCCTTGCCATTTTCGAAGGTGCCGATCGGCTGCCATTCCTTGCCATCGGTCGATGCTTCGATCACGCCCTGCTCAAGTCTATCACCATTGCGGCTGGCTGGACCACCCGTGGCGACGCTAACAGAACGTGCGATTGCGATCGGTTCTTTGAGGCGAAGCGTGAGATGATCTCCCTCTTCCAACGCCTCGCTTGCCCAGAAGAACGTGTCATCGCGGCCATCGAAGGCAAGTTCCTGCCAATGTTCGCCATGAATCCCGAGTGAAGTCTCCACCGTGGCTCCTTCGTTGGCCTGACGAACGGGCGGCATGTAAATTTCGCCATGCCTCACTCCGGCAGCGTCGTAATGGTTCATAACGCCTTTGAGCCGGATGAGGAAATCGTAGTAATCCTTGCGCTCGGGCTGCGTCCACACGATTTCTGCCAACGCGGCCATGCGCGGGAAGGCGAAGTATTCCACCTTCTTGTAGTCCTTGATGTATTCCGTCCAGAGGTTCGCTTGCGCGCCGAGGATATGTCTGGCCTCATCCTTGGTTAGATCCGTTGGCACCGGATTGTAGGAATAGACTTTTTCCAAGGTAACCAACCCGCCTATCGCTTCGTGGTCGATTCCCTTGGCCAACTCCTGCGCGGCAGGAGTCTGATAGTAATCGATGTAAAGGTGAGACGTCGGCGTCATCACGACATCATGCCCTTCCTTGGCAGAAGCGATACCGCCGTCCTCACCCCGCCACGACATTACCGTGGCTTTGGGCGACAGCCCGCCTTCGCGGATTTCATCCCAACCAATGAGCTTGCGCCCTTTGGCTTCGAGGATTTTTTCGACGCGTTTGACGAAATAGCTCTGCACATCGTGGGCATCCTTGAAGCCTTTCTCCTGCATCAGTTCCTTGACCCGTGGCGATTGTTCCCACTGCGTTTTCGGAGCCTCGTCGCCCCCCATGTGGATGTAGGGTGAGGGAAATAAGTCACAGACCTCGGTGAAAACATCATCCACGAAACGAAACACCTCTTCAGTCGGAGCCAAGGTGTATGGATAAACGCCCCAATGCGTGACCACCTTCGGATCGTAGTTGGGAATGTCGCTGTTGCCGAGTTCCGGATAGGCGGCGATGGCGGCGGCCATGTGCCCAGGCATATCGATCTCGGGAACGATGGTGATGTGTCTAGCAGAAGCATAGGCGACAACTTCGCGTATCTGCTCTTGCGTGTAAAATCCGCCGTAGCGCTTGCCATCGCTGCCGTTTCGATCGCCATAGGGAGGCGATGATTCACGGAACGCGCCGACCTCCGTCAGCTTGGGATATTTTTTGATCTCGATGCGCCACCCTTGGTCTTCGGTGAGATGCCAATGAAACGTGTTAAGTTTGTGAAACGCCATCCAGTCGATGAGTGACTTGATATTTTCCACCGGATAGAAATGGCGACCCACATCGAGCATCATGCCACGCCAGCCGAAGCGCGGGTGGTCGGTGATGTGCAATCCATCCAGGTCGGCTGTTGTGATTTTGCCGGTCGGCAGGAGCTGCAGCAACGTGCGAGTGCCATACCATGCCCCAGCGGCGTCTTTGCCGATGATGCGTATCGCTTTGGGCGAAATCTCCAGTTGATAGCCGGAGGGCGGCAAGTCCGCAGAGGCATCGACGTCCAACAGAATTTCTGAAGCGATGAACGAGCGCTGTTCTTTAGTCGCCATCATCGGAACATCGCCCGTCAGCTTCTCCAAATCCTTGGCGAAAAGCCCTGCCTCGGTGGCGAGAGTCTGATGATAGCGGATGCCCGTCTGTCCGCTGAACTCAAAATGCCCATCCGCTCGCTCGACGACGGAGGGAAGGGGAATCAACGGCAGCGGCTCGGCGGCGAACACAGAGCCAGCTCCAGCCAGTGTTAGGGCAAGGGTGAGGGTTTTCATGAAACGGACTCTACGGCGGCGATAGCACGGGTGCTGTCGGATGATTTTCGCAGGCGGCTGATTTATCGCCGATGGGGCGACAGCAGGCTTTTCGCAGGAACAGAATCGTTGAGCAAGAAACGAGAGATCGCGGTGCCTCAGGCGGGCCCAACAAATCGCATGAAAAGTGCGCAAGCGATGATGATAAGGGTCACCATTCCGAGATGGAAACTGGGTTTCTGGAGCCGCTGGTCGGAATTGAACCGACGACCTATTCATTACGAATGAATTGCTCTACCCCTGAGCTACAGCGGCGTCTCGCAGAACGGCGGCAAGAAACCAAAGCTGCTGGTTTCCCGCAAGCCGGAAATCTGGTCGGGGGGAAAATGTGGCGCGCTTAGGGCTGGAAGTCGGTGTCAGGCTTTTTCAGATCGAGCTCCTTGATCCAGATGTTGCGGTAGCGGACGTCGTGGCCTTCGCACTGGAGTTTGAGGCCGCCAGGAACGTCGGTGAGGCCCTTGCCACCGTCGTTTCCGCCGTCGATGCCGGACTTGGGACCGCCCCACACTTGCGCGATGCTGCGGTTCGTGTGCGCCTTGGTGCTGTTGAAATACATCGTGACCATCGGCTGCTCGGTGAGTTTGCCGTCGGTGAAACGGGCGGCGCGGAAGACGATGTCGTAGCTGTTCCACTGGCCGAGCCCGCGATAGGCCTCGTAAGGACCGGCGGCTTCGTTGATGACGGCAGCCATGCCGTGCGCTGTCTTGTCGCCGTCGAGCACTTGGATCTCGAAGCGGTTTTGCAAATAGACGCCGCTGTTGCCACCGGGCTTCATGATGGCGAACTCGATGTGCAGTCGAAAATCGCGGTAGGCGTTCTTCGTGACGATGTCGGCGGTGCCGTATTTCCCGCCGGCAGCGGCAGCATCGTCCGTCATCAACACGGTCCCCGCGTCCACCGGATCCGAGACGATTTTCCACTTGATGGGCAACGCTGACGCGAAAGCAGGCCCCTGCCAGTAGGTCCACTTGGCATCGAGCATTTCACGGGATCCGTCGAAAAGCACTTCCGCACCTTCGATGGGTTTGTCACCGACCGCTGCGCCGAGTGGAGCGGTCAGTAGCAGTGCCGTTAGGAAGACGCGGATGGGTTTCATGATGAGTGCTTTTTGAAATATCTCACAATGGCGGCGGTGAGGCCGGGGATGTCGTGCGGTGTCGCCTCGAAGGCGGGCTTCATGTCGTGCTGGCGCAGCGTGGCGCTGGTCACCGGGCCGATGCTGGCGGCGACGCAGTCTTCAGGCCAATCGATGCCGAGGTTGAAGAAATGATCCACGGTCGAGCTGGAGGTGAAGGTGATCATGTCCGCGCCTTCCTGTTCGAGGCGGGCACGGGCACCGGTGGGATCTTCCGTTTCAGCCACCGTTTGATAGGCGACGCAGTTGTCGACGATGGCCCCCAGCTTGGTTAGCCCTTCACCGATGACATCGCGCGTTTCAGCCGCTTTGACCCACAGGATGGTTAGGTTCTCGATGTCCTCCTTTTTGAAGGCGTCGATGAGTCCCTCGGCGACAAAGCGCTGGGGGATCAGATCGACGTTGAATCGATACTCGCGGATCTTTTTCGCGGTGCCTTCGCCGATGGCGGCGATCTTGGGATTGCCCAAACTACGAGCATCGCCGTAGGTCGCGTAAAACGCATCGAAGAAGCGCTCCACGCCGTTCGGGCTGCTGAAAACGAGCCAATCGTACTCGTGCACGTGGGTGACGAGCTCGGCGAATTCGTGGCGATCCGGCGGCCCCTCGATGCGGATGGTCGGCAGCTCGACGACGTCTGCACCGAGGTCTCGCAGCGCTTTGCTGAGTTCACCCGCTTGCTCACGGGTGCGGGTGACGACGATGCGCTTGCCGAAGAGCGGGCGTTTTTCGAACCAATTGATCTTCTCGCGCTCGTTCACCACGTTGCCGATCACGGCGACGGCGGGGGAAGTGAAATTCGCGGCTTCGGCCGTGTCAGCGATGGTCGAAAGCGAGCCGGTGATGGTTTTTTGCGATCCCGTCGTGGCCCAGCGTGTTAGAGCGATGGGCGTGTCCGCCGCCGCTCCGTGTTCGATGAAGGAAGCACAAATTTCCCGCAGACGAGCGACGCCCATCAGGAAAACCTTGGTGCCGGGAGCTTGCGCGAGCTGCTTGTAATCGACGGACGAAAAGCCCTTGGTCGGGTCCTCATGGCCGGTGAAAATCGTGAGCTGCGTGTTGTGGTCGCGGTGCGTCACCGGGATGCCCGCGTAGGCTGGACCGGCGATGGCCGAGCTGATGCCCGGGACGATCTCGAAGGCGACACCGGCAGCAGCGAGTTCCGCAGCTTCCTCGCCACCGCGGCCGAAGATCATTGGGTCGCCGCCTTTCAGTCGGACGACATTTTGGCCGGCCTTGGTTTTTTCCACGATGATGCCGTTGATCTGATCCTGTGGCACGGAGTGGTCCTTGGCGCGTTTGCCGACGTAAATTTTCTCACAGCCGGGTTTCGTCCAGTTGAGCAGCTCGGGGCTGCTGAGCGCGTCATAGACGAGGACGTCGGCGAATTCGATGCATTCCTTGGCGCGCAGGGTGACGAGGCCGAGGTCGCCGGGGCCAGCGCCGACGAGATAACAGGTTCCGGAGGTGCTCATGAAAGGGAGTTGAAAAGTTCGAGTGCGGTGGAAATCGGGTCGGTGCCATGGGCTTCACCCGTCTGGGGTTCGCCGCCTGCTTCGGGGAAGACGCGGGCGTGCAAATGGATTTCTCCTTCAGAAAGGGATGAGAAAACGCCGACGGGAGTGTGGCAGCCGCCGTCGAGCAAGCGCAGAAACTCGCGCTCTGCGGTGATGCGTAGCCACGTTTCGCGGTGGCCGATGGCTTCCGCGAGCACGCGGCTGGTGGCGTCGTTGGCGCGAACTTCTAGCCCGATGGCTCCTTGCCCTGCGGCTGGGAAAAACTGGCTCTCGGGCAAGCGCGTGGCGAAAATTCCGGGGATGCCCAGCACCGGCTCGGCGGCGTCATCGGTAGCAGATGGTGCTATGAAACCGAGCCGCACCAAGCCCGCTTCGGCGAGCAGGATGGCGTCGTAGTCACCGCTTTCCGCCAGCTTGCGCAAGCGGGTGGGGACATTGCCGCGCAGGTCGAGCACGGTGACGTCGGGTCGCAACCATTCGATCTGTTTCGCACGCCGCACACTGCTGGTGCCGACCTTGGCACCGACGGGCAAAGCGGCCAATCCGCCGGGTTCGCGCATGACCAAGACATCCCGCACGGGAGCACGTTCGAGCACTGCGGCGAGCGCAAAGTTTTCCTGCAACACCGTCGGCAAGTCCTTGAGACTGTGCACCGCGATGTCGATTTCTCCGGCCTCTAGCGCTTCCTCGATTTCCTTGATGAAAACGCCCTTGTCGAAGGTGCCTTCCGCCTTGGCGACATCCGCCAGCGAAACATCGGTGCGGCGATCGCCGGTGGTGGTGATCACCTTGCGCACGAGGTGGCGGCCGGGAAAGGCAGCAGCCAGTGCGGCTTCGGTGGCGGTTGCCTGCACCAGCGCGAGGTCGCTGCCGCGCGTGCCGACGAGGATTGGGGAAGGGGATGCGGCGGTCATGGAAAAATGCGGGATCGAAATGTTTCCCGCGAGGCCCACTCCATCACCCACGATGGGCCACCGACGCAAGCCCAAGCTGCCGGTCGCATCGATGGAAGCCACTGCAATGACGACTTGCGAGGGCAGGGGCGCTGTGGGTGAATCGAGCCATGGACTTGCCCGATGTGATTGACCGCTTCTTGACCAAGCCGGGAGCCGAAGAAAGCACGCCATTCGGGCCGGATGTCTTGGTTTACAAGGTGGGCGGGAAAATCTTCGGCTTGGCCGATCCCAGCGATTTCCCGTCGCGCATCAACCTGAAGTGCGATCCGGAACGGGCGGTCGAGTTGCGCGAGGAACACGCGGGAATTTTGCCTGGCTACCACATGAACAAGCGCCATTGGAACACGCTGCTGCTCGACGGCTCGCTTTCCTCGCGCCTGGTCGCCGAGCTCATCGACCATTCGTATGAACTCGTCGCCGCCTCGTTGCCGAAGTCGCGAAAAAAGGCCGGGTGACAATCGTTCAGCGCGAGAAACGGCGGCGGACGTCGTCAGGCACGTTGTTGGCGCCGACCCATTGCTTGACGGCGGCTGCGTCGGCGCGTGCCCATTCACCGAGCATGCGGTGGTAAAGGCGGCGCTGCTGGTTTGGATCGGCCACGCCTTGGATCCACGCGGCGGATTGCTCCGGCGCACGGGTGTTGCAGCTCCAAACAAATTCTTCGACCACATTGTCGTAGCCAGGCGTGCCGGCCAGGCCAGAAACCCAACGCGCGGTGCCCGCAATGTCCGACGCTGACATCGCTGGGATGATGCCGCGTGCCGCTTCACCACGGGCTTCCGGCTTGAGCGTGTCTACCCAGGCGGATGCCTTGGTGACGTCTTCACGCGCCAGCGCTTGGGCGACATCGCGTGCGGCGCGGCTTTGGATTTCTCCATTGTCCATCGCGGAAAGCCAGGTGGCGACGCGGTCCGGTTCCTTGTCGGCGAGGCGGTCGGCGATCATCTGGACCAAGCCACCGCGCATCGCGTCATCCCCGGCGATGGTGGCGGGATAGGCCAGCGCAGCCTCAGTGCCCTGCATCATCAGCGCCTCGGTGATGGAATTGAGTGCATCGGCTCGCTCACGGCTGCGCGGCATGGCCAGCGCGAGTTCGGTGGCTTTGGGCAGATCGTTGATGGCGATGCCGCGGATGACCGAAGCCATGTAGGGGTTAGGGCCGTCACCGTCGTGATTTTCCAGTGCCCAGCGCTCTGCGGCTGCGGCATCGGTGCCTGCCCAGGTGGCGAGGACGGCAGCACTGGCGCGTCGATTGCCGCCGTTTTCTTGGATGTGGGCGAGCGCACCGAGTGGGTCCGCCTTGGCCCAGCTGCGCAGGATGATGTCATACTCGCCGCGCGTGTCGCCGTAGTGGTTGAGCTCGCCGTATTGTTTGATGAAACTGGCAAACTCGTCGGGTCCCAACGTGTCGAGCAGATCGAGCAAGGCACGCTGGCGTTGCAGTGAGTCGCCGATGCGGACGAGTTCATCGAGTTTCTCAGTGAGCGGGCGGGCGTCGCGTTTGGAAATTTCCCGGCCTTTGTCACCAGCGCTGCGGTCGCTTTTCCCTGCAACTCCGTCGGCAGAACTGCCTGCGAATGAGCTGCCGGATGCCGTGCGGGCGGAGCGTGTGCTATCCGGTCCGTCGGTGACAGTGGCGGCAGAGTTGTCGCGCAGGCCGTTGGCGACCATGGCAGCGGCGATCCCCACGGAGAAAACCGCAGCATGGGTGATGAGAAGTTGGTTGCGTTTCATGGAGTTCGGGCGGGGCTACGAGGTGCGGCGGGCGATTGTTTCAGGTTTGCGAACTTAGGGCGCGGCGGAAAGGACGAGTGTGTGCTCGGTGGGAGTCATGGCGGCGGTCACCGCTTTTTCAAGGGGCGCACGCGCTTTTTCAGTCAGGGCGAAGGTGGCGTCGATGTCGGCAGCACCTTCCGGGCCATGAGCGAGCTGCTTGATTTGGCGCGTTTCATATTCCTGTTTCTTGGTCACCGCCTCTTGCACGCGCTTGAACACCGGTACCAGCGGATTGGTCTCAAAATCTTTTGCCAAATTGATGCCCGCGGCCAATTCCGCCGCATCATAGGTTCGCATCTGGTCGCCCCAGGTGAGCGTGTAGCGCGCGGCTTTCGGCGCTTTCAGGGTGAAGGTGAAGCGGTTCAATTCGGCATCGAAAGGCACCAACGCCATGCCTGCGCGTATCGAATCATCCTTATCCACCGGACCCGGGCCGGGGGCGAAAGGAAGCCGCGAACTGCGTAGCGTGATCTTGCCCTTTTCCGCAGCCACCACTTCGTGACCGTTGGCGGCGGTGGCTTGACCAGACGCCTCGTCGTAGGTGACGGAGCCGAGATCGCCGTCGAGGCCGAGGCCTTTGAGGAAAGCGTAGGCCATCACGACATGCCCGGCCCACGCGGGATGGACGCCATCCTTGCCGGCCAGCTTGAAATCCGGGCCATAGGTTTCCTGCGCCGCATGATTGGCGACGAGCATGGGCCGGAACACATCGGCGAAAGAGACTTTTTCCGCTTGGGCGATCGCGATGTTGAGATTGCGAAATTTCGCCAAGCTCAGGTTGAGATCTTGCTTGGTGCCGGTCGCGGATTTCACCCAGCCGGGGACGGTGTCGATGATGCCCGGCGAGCCGATGACCACGCGGCAATCGGCGGCTTGGAAGGCATCGACCACCGCCGTTTGGTTCTTCGTGTAGGTTGCGGCGATGTCGTCTTGGAAAGGGACATAGCGAAAATCATTCATGCCGTAACAGGTGGTCGCGACGGTCGGCTGGAAGCGCAGGACATCGGACTTCATGCGACCGAGGAAACCGCCCGCCTGTTCGCCGCCCCAGCCATACTGTCGGCAGGTCACGCCAAGGTCCGGCATGCACGCGGTGAGGTAGCTTTCCAGCAGCACCGAGTAAAGCTTCTGCTCGGTGATGGAGTCGCCGCAGATCGCGAGCCGGTCGCCTTGACGGATGACGGGTTCTGCCGACACCGGTGCGGGATCGAGCGAGTAGGCGGAAAGGGCGGCGGGCAGCGGTGCGATCTCGCGAGCGGAAAGCGGAATGACCAAGGCGAGCGGCAGCAACCATGCAGGGTTTTTCATGCCGCAAGAAACGAGGGCATGCGCCCCGGACTTGCAAGCGAATCTGCCGGCACGCGACCGTTACGGGATTTCGCGTGGGAACCAGTCGTCCGCGCGGATGGACAGGATTTCTAAAAACTCGCGCTGGTCCGGCGTGACGCGTTTCACCAACTCCAGCACCGGAGCGTAAACCCGGCCGCCTGCCGTTTGGCCAGCCAGCGTGGCCGCCGCAGGAGTGTCGTTCTTCACAAACGCGGTCTGCGGCTCGCCCGTCATCGGCGATTGGATCAGGTAGCTGGTGAAATTCGGGTTTTCGGCCGCGGCTTCAGGATTGGCGGGCGGCACCGACGCGATGAGGTGGAAGAACCCGGCTTGATCGGCAGGACCGGCGAGGAAGTTCGGAAACAACCCATCGCGGAACTCAATGAACGTGAGCCAATCGACCAGCCAGCCCGTCGCCGTTTCCTTCACCGCCACCGGGATGCCTTGGGGAAATTTCTCCGTGCTCACGAGGAAGATGAACAACGTGTTGCCCGTCGCTTCGTCGATCTGGCTTTGCTTCACCGCGATGCTGCCGAAGTTCGTCGGGCCGTCGGGCACCTGGTGCGAATACGCCTCCATGGTGGCACGGACTTTTTCGGGGAAAAGCACATGCACGCTGCGGCTCGCCCAGTCCGGCGCTTCCAAAAACGCCCGCAACGTGGCCTCCGCCGCAGCACTCGCTTTCACCGGCGCAGGCGGTGGGGTGGGGGCTTCCTCAACCGGCAAAGGCGCAGGAGTTTCCTCAACCGCCGCTTCCGGCATGAGCGCAGCCTCGGCGGCCACTTCTTCCACCACCTCCGCGCCCCCCGTTTCTGCGGGCGCGGGGGGCTCTTCGGACACGGCAGGCACTGGCACGATTTCCTCCGTCACGCTCTCCGCCATCACCGGCGGGGCGGGATTCGTCCGCTGCGGTGGAGGAAGCGTCAACGTGGATTCGGATTTTGCGCGTGACCCCAGCGCATAACCCACCGCGACGCCAAGGCTCAGGCCCACCACCGCCGACAGCACGCACGCCGCGATGCATGACGTTGGCTTGCGGATTTCGGCAGGCAGCGCCAGCGCGGCATCCCGCAGATCAGGAGCGATGGGCGGCTCTGGAAAGGGAGGAAACTCCGGCGGTGTGGATACTTGTGTTTCAACTCCCGCAATCTCTGCCACGGCGGGAATTTCTGGCGATGCGGGAACTTCAGCCGCTGTCGAAACTTCCGGCGTTGCCGCATCCACCACGGCTCCAGTCTCCAACGGGGTGGCCGTCTCTGGCGCGGCTCCCGTCTCAGTCACCGCAGGGGACTCCGGCGCGGTGGAAACTCCGGTCAACGCGGAGATCGCCACCTGCGCACCGATGCCACGCTCCGGATCCGGCGCGACGATCTCCTCGTGACAGCTCGGACAGGCTCCTTGGCGAGCAGCTGCGGCAAGAGGCAGGCGCAGTTGAGCACCACAGGCAGGACAGGGAAACTGGATCAATTGAGACATTGGTGAAATCAGAAACGCAGCCGTCATGCCACAAGTCATTGAGCCTGTCGATCTTTGCGCAAAAAGTCCTCTTCCACCTCTTCCCCAGCCCACCAAGCCCTCAATTCTCATCCTCCCCCAGCAGGGCATTCTCTTTGATGTCGGGCATTCGATGTTTGACGTTCCAAAAGAAGCCGCCCAAGCCGCCAAGAATCAACAAAGCCCATTCTCATCTCTCTGCTGCTCACAGATCACTCGGCACTTCTTCTCTTCTTACAATCAGAACGTTCCAAACTCACGTTAGAATCACGCATCGCTGCGAGTTTTCGCCGCAGAAGAATCATCGGAAGCCATTTTCTCCCGGGAGAACGCTATGCCCTCCCGGGAAGATACCACAAACTCCCGGGAGAATACGACAGACTCTCGGGAGAATGCGACAAACTCCCGGGAGAAAACGAGTGCCTCCCGGGAGTTTGTGATAAACTCCCGGGAGGAAGTGACTTACGAACGAGAGTAAGCACCGGATCACGGAGGAGAAAGAGCCTCAACTCGGGAGGCTGAATTCGGGCCGCCAACCTTTTTGAAGAGCTGGCGGTCGTTCATCTCATGCCAGACAGGGCGATCGCGGAGGAAAGAGAGCTTTGTTCGCAAAAGAACGCACCGATTTCAAAGCTGAACATTTTTCAGATCTGAATCTCTGAGTTCCTCGCCTTCCTTTGCGGCTAAGATCCCCGCACCAACCCGCATCCCATCTTCAGATTCGCCCGATTCGTTGGATTCGCGGTTACCCCCTCGAAAACTCCCTCAAAAATTCACGCCGTGGCTTGCCAAGCGCAGCTCGATATCCGTTAGGACCATTCTGTGAGCTTCTTTCCCATCCGAGAAATCAACCCATCCAAGCCAAACCCCCAATCGCTTGAAAACCAGCGCTCAAAAACCAAATTTCTGCCCGCTTGCCGGAGCTAACGAAATTTCTATCCTCCCGAGCTGAACCACCACACTGTTGGGCAAGAAAATGAAGAACAAGGGCTGTCTCATTGCGTTTCTACTCACTGTTGCAATCGCGGCATCTCTGGCATTCGCAATCAAGCGTGCCCTTACGCCGCGTAATCTCGCGAACGAGGATCCGAGACGTGCGTTCGAATCATTCGTATGTTCGCCTCCTCCGCAATCAGTCCGTGATGTCAGAGCAAGTGGTGTCGTTGCGTTTGCGGGTGGTAACGCCGCCATTGATTTCCAGCTCGATCCGCGAGATTTCGATGATCTCATCCGACGGGGCAAGTTCAGATTGGCAGACGACAAAGCCGTTCAGTGGATCAAGGAGTATCGGCCTGAAGGGGTGACTGGCAACGTTGTGCGTTACGTGCGGATCAATGAGGGGATGACCGAGACTGCCTTGTTTGTCGCAGAGAATCATCGCAGGGCGTGGTTCCATGAGATTCAATTCTAACCAACGCCCAATCGGGTCCCCGGGAGTAGTTAGCTCCCGGGTCCCACACCACCCTGCGTACGGC